>NZ_CP081943.1:2698542-4047813 GCF_020423045.1 Pseudomonas sp. MM213 | reverse complement strand
ATTGACGTGACGTGAGGCATGGGGCACCGTTCGCCCACTCAACTGCCGGGCTCGGACGCCATGCCTCATATCCTGATTGTCGAAGACGAAGCGGCGATTGCCGACACCCTGATTTTCGCCTTGCAGGGCGAAGGGTTCACCACGACGTGGCTGAGCCTTGGCGCCGTCGCGCTGGAGCATCAGCGGCAGACGCCGGCCGATCTGATCATTCTCGACATCGGCTTGCCGGATATCAGCGGCTTCGAAACCTGCAAGCAACTGCGCCGTTTCAGTGAAGTGCCGGTGATTTTCCTCAGTGCGCGTGATGCGGAAATCGACCGTGTCGTGGGCCTGGAAATCGGTGCCGACGATTATGTGGTCAAGCCGTTCAGCCCACGGGAAGTGGCGGCGCGCGTGCGGGCCATCCTCAAGCGCATGGCGCCGCGAGCAGTGCCCGACCCAGGATCTGCGTTGTTTCGCATCGACAGCGAGCGAGTACAAATCTGCTATCGCGGCCAGTTGCTGAGCCTCACCCGCCACGAATTCCGTCTGCTGCAATGCCTGTTGGAACAACCCGAACGCGTGTTCAGCCGCGAGCAGTTGCTCGATGCGCTGGGCGTCGCCGCCGACGCCGGGTATGAGCGCAGCATCGACAGCCACATCAAGAGCGTGCGCGCCAAATTGCGTCTGGTGAAGGCTGATGCCGAACCGATCCAGACCCATCGCGGCCTCGGTTACAGCTACAGTCCGGGGCACAGCTGATGCCCTTGGGGATCCGGATATTCCTGGTCTATGTGCTGTTCATCGGCCTGACCGGTTACTTCGTGCTCAGCACCGTGATGGAGGAAATCCGCCCCGGTGTGCGTCAGTCCACCGAAGAAACCCTGGTCGATACCGCCAACCTGATGGCCGAAATCCTGCGCGATGATTTCAAGGCCGGCACGCTCAATCAGAACCGCTGGCCCGAATTGCTCAAGGCCTATGGCGAGCGGCAACCGAAGGCGAGCATCTGGGGGTTGCCGAAAAATCAGGTCAACCACCGCATCTACGTCACCGACGCCAAGGGCATCGTGGTGCTGGATTCCAGCGGTGTGGCGGTGGGTCAGGATTACTCGCGCTGGAACGATGTTCTGCTGACTTTGCGCGGTGAATACGGCGCCCGCTCCAGTCGCAGTGATCCGAATGATGCCAGCTCTTCGGTGATGCACGTTGGCGCGCCGATCCGCGACAACGGCCAGATCATCGGCGTGGTCACCGTGGCCAAACCCAATAGTTCGTTGCAGCCTTACGTCGATCGCACCGAGCGCCGATTGCTCGCGTATGGCGCCGGGCTGATCGGCCTCGGCTTGCTGTTTGGTGCGTTGCTGTCGTGGTGGCTGAGCGCGGCATTGCGGCGCTTGACCGCTTATGCGAAAGCCGTGAGTGAAGGCCGGCGAGTCGAGGTCCCACACTATCGCGGCGGCGAGCTGGAGCAACTGGCGACTGCTGTGGAACAGATGCGCACGCAGCTCGAAGGCAAGGCCTACGTCGAGCGTTACGTGCACACGTTGACCCATGAATTGAAAAGCCCGCTGGCGGCGATTCGTGGTGCGGCGGAGTTGCTGCAAGGGGAGATGCCGTTGGCGCAACGGCAGCGTTTTGTCAGCAACATCGACAGCGAAAGCGTGCGGATGCAGCAGTTGATCGAACGGTTGCTGAACCTGGCGCAGGTTGAGCAGCGCCAAGGCTTGGAAGAGCGGGTGGCCGTGCCGTTGGCGGGTTTGGTCGATGAGCTGCTGAGTGCTCAGGCCGGGCGTATCGAAGGCAAGCGGTTACGCGTGGAGCAGGCGATTCCAGGGGATCTGGCGCTGACTGGTGAGCCATTTTTGTTGCGTCAGGCGCTGGGTAATCTGCTGGAAAATGCGCTGGATTTCACGCCGGTGAATGGCGTGCTGCGATTCAGCGCCGAGCGGATTGGCGAACAGATTGAGTTCAAACTGTTCAATCAGGCCGAAGCGATTCCCGAATACGCGTTGCCGCGATTGAGTGAGCGCTTCTACTCGTTGCCGCGTCCGGACAGTGGGCGCAAGAGCACAGGGTTGGGGCTCAATTTTGTAGAGGAAGTGGTGAAGCTGCATGGCGGGACATTGAGCATTGGCAATGTCGAGGGCGGGGTTGAAGTGACTTTGCGCCTGGCTTAGAACCGAGTCGCGGCCAATCGCCGGCCCAGTCTCCACATTATCTCCATACTTCCCCCACAAAACCCCCACACACCCATCCCAGACTCTCCCCATCCAAACAGGGAGAGTCCCATGAACCGAAATCTGACCATAAAACTCGGGGCCATTGCCCTGCTGATTCTGTTGTTGCTGATCCCGTTGCTGATGATCAACGGCGTGATTCAGGAGCGTCAGGAACTGCGCGACGGTGTGCTCGAAGACATTGCGCGCAGTTCCAGCTACAGCCAGCGCCTGAGCGGACCGCTGATGGTGGTGCCTTATCGCAAAGTGGTGCGCACCTGGAAGCTCAACGAAAAAACCAACGAGCGTTACCAGGACATCGGCGAAGAGCGCGGCCGTTTGTACTTCCTGCCGGAGCGTTTCGAACTCGACGGGCAGGTTCAGACCGAGCTGCGTTCCCGGGGCATCTACGAGGCGCGGCTGTTCCACGCCGACAACCGCATCAGCGGACACTTCTCGGTGCCGGCGCAACTGGGCATCAAGGAAGATTTCGCCGACTACCAGTTCGATCAGCCATTTCTCGCTGTCGGGATCAGCGACATTCGCGGCATCGAGAATGCATTGAAACTGGAACTCAATGACCAGCGCCTGGACTTCATCCCCGGCAGTCAGGTGGGCTGGTTGGGCGAAGGTGTGCACGTGACGCTGCCAGCGCTTGACCCACGTCAGGCCACGGAGCTGGCCTTCGGTTTCGACCTGCGTTTGCAAGGCACCGGCCAGTTGCAGGTTCTCCCGGTGGGCAAGACCAGTAAAGTCTCTCTGGGCGCCAACTGGCCGCATCCGAGCTTCATCGGTAACTACCTGCCGACCCAACGCGAAGTCTCCGATCAGGGCTTTACCGCGAATTGGCAGACCTCGTTTTTCTCCACCAACCTGCAAGAAGCATTGAGCAGTTGCGTGTCCGGCGGCGACTGTGACGCGTTCAGCGGCCGCAGCTTCGGCGTGAGCTTCATCGACCCGGTGGACCAGTACCTGAAAAGCGACCGGGCGATCAAATACGCACTGCTGTTCATCGTCCTGACCTTCGCTGGTTTCTTCCTCTTCGAAGTCCTGAAGAGCCTGGCAGTGCACCCGGTGCAATACGCGTTGGTGGGCGTGGCGCTGGCGTTCTTTTATCTGCTGTTGCTGTCGTTGTCCGAGCACATCGGTTTTGCCCTGGCGTATCTGTTGTCGGCCAGCGGCTGTGTGTTGTTGATCGGTTTCTATGTCTGCCACGTGCTGCGCAGCGTGCGCCACGGCTTGAGTTTTTCGGCAGGATTGGCGGCGTTGTATGGCCTGCTCTATGGCTTGTTGAGCGCCGAGGATTACGCGCTGTTGATGGGGTCGTTGCTGCTGTTCGGGTTGCTGGGCGTGTTTATGGTGCTGACCCGCAAGCTGGATTGGTACGGGATCGGGCAGAAGGCGGCCAAGCCGCTGGAATTCGATATCGGGGTGGTGGAATGAGCCGGTCGTTGGGGTTGCGTGAGGATCAGCGGGAGGGGGAGGTGTTGGCGACGCTGATTTTTGGGTTGTTTCCGGTAGATCCGGTGTGGTGCCATCGCGAGCAGGCTCGCTCCCACAGTGGATCTCCAGTGAACACAAAATATATGCACACCACAGATCAAAATGTAGGAGCGAGCTTGCTCGCGAAGAGGGCAGAACAGTCAGCGAAAATCTAAACCTTCGGCATCGTCGCCACCATCGAAGGCCGCTGGCTCACCTCAAAATACCAGTCCGCCAGCTTCGGATTCATCTCGCGCCATCCCAGGTCCGGATGGCGCAAATCCACGTAGCCCAACGCACACGCCACACTGATCGCCGCTACATCGAAATGGCTGGTCAGCTCGGCAATCGCGTCTTTTTCCAGCAGCGCCAAGGCGCGGCGGATCTTGTCGCGTTGGCCATCGAGCCATTCGTCCCAGTGTTTTTCCGGGGCGCGCAGGGCGACTTCGTAACGCACCAGCACCGCAGCGTCCATGATCCCGTCGGCCAGGGAGGCCAGGGTCAGGCGACGCCAGCGTGCCGAGCCTTCGCGAGGAATCAGCGGGTTGCCGACGTGTTGGTGGTCGAGGTAGTCGAGAATCACCCGGCTGTCATGGATGACGTTGCCGTCGGCCAGGCGCAGGGCCGGGATTTTGCTCAGCGGGTTGTCATCGATCAGGGGCAGGTCCGGGGCGACCGGGGTCAGCACACAGTTTTGCAGGGCGACGCGGTCTTGCTGACCGGTCTCGTGCAGCAGCACCATGACTTTGCGAACGAAGGGCGACAACGGGTTGTGGTAGAGGGTCATGCTCGGGGCGGACATGGCAGCATCTCGGTCGGTTTGCAGTGTCGGGAGCATAGCGCGTGGATCACACAACTTGTAGGAGCGAAGCTTGCTCGCGAAGGGATCGCCTCGATCTGACTGAAGAACCGAGGCGATCCCTTCGCGAGCAAGCTTCGCTCCTACAGGTTTGGTGTTGTTAGCGGCGTTGCAGGAGACCGCGCAGGGCCAGCGCGGCAGGAACGCCCAGGCCCAGCCAGCTCAACGCATCCCAAACGCCATCGCCCAGCAAGGCCGCAAACAACCCGGCAGCGCTGAGCAGCGCGATGACCGTCGGCGTGGAGAAGACCTTCCAGAAGTTCGACTGCCGCGGCTTCATGCGTTGGCCTCCGCTTGTTCCAGTACAGGCCTGGCCGCTTTGCGCCGCACCACCCACAGGTAAACCCCGCTGCCGAGCACGATGATGGTCAGCACATCGAGGGTCGCCCAGAGGATTTTCATCGGCATGCCGCCGTAATCGCCGAAGTGCAACGGCTGCGACATGCCCATGGCGTCCATGTACCACGGTCGTTCGGCCACGGCGGTGACTTGCAGGGTGCTGGCGTCGATCAGCACCGGCGTCAGCAGATGCGAGGTCAGGTGCGTGCTGCCCTTCATGAACACCGCGTAATGGTGCTCACTGGAAAACCGCGTGCCGGGGAAGGCGATGAAGTCTGGCTGCATACCGGGCGCGACTTCTTTGGCGATGTCGAGCAAGCGGGTCGCAGGCGCGAGTTGCGTCAGCGCCGGCGCATCGCGATACGGTGCAACCATCGCGCTCAGGCTGTCATTGCGCCACGCGGCGATCAGCAGGTCGGCGCAGGCACTGATGACGCCGGTGACGCCGACCACCAGCGCCCAGGTCAGGGTGACGACGCCGATCAGGTTATGCAGGTCGAGCCAGCGCAGGCGCGTGGATTTGTCCTGGCGCACCGTGGCGAATTTCAACCGGCGCATGAACGGCAGGTACAGCACCGTCCCGGACACGATAGCCACTACAAACAGAATCCCCATGAACGCCAGCAGCAGCTTGCCCGGCAGGCCGGCGAACATGTCCACGTGCAGGCGCAGCATGACCATCATGAAGCCGCCGTTGGCCGATGGCATCTCCAGCGCTTCACCGGTGCGGGCGTCGAGCATGAAGGTGTGCGACGAATTCGGTTTGGTGCCGGCAGTGGCCGCCATGATCGCGATGGCGGCGTTTGGTTCGTCTTCGTCGAAGCCGAAATACTGCATGACCTCGCCGGGGCGATGTTTTTGGGCGGCCTTCACCAACTGCTGCAGATTCAGCTGCGGGGTGTCGGCCGGCAGCTGCTGCAACTCGGCGGCATCGCCCAGCAAGTGGTCGATTTCGTGGTGGAAGATCAACGGCAGGCCGGTCAGCGCCAGCATCAGCAGGAAGACCGTGCAGATCAGGCTGGTCCAGGTGTGGACAAAGGACCAGCGGCGAATGGTTTTGCTTTTCATGACCCATCCAAATGCAAAAGGGCCACGGCTGTACCGTGACCCTTGTGTGGCTGTAATCCGCTCAGCGGATTACCACTTGTAGTTGACTGCCGCCACGACGTTGCGCTCGTCGCCGTAGTAGCACCAGGTGCCATCGCAGGTCGACAGGTAGTCCTTGTTGAACAGGTTCTTCGCGGTGACGTCAACCGAAACGCCTGCCAGTACCGGGTTGATGCGGCTCAGGTCGTAATGCACAGCGGCGTCGTACACGGTGTACGAACCCACGTGACCATTGTTGGTGTTGGCCGTGTTGCCGTAGGTATCGCCGACATAACGCACGCCCGCGCCCACGCCAAAACCGTCGAGCACACCGGTGTGCCACGTGTAATCGGACCACAGGGAGGCCTGATTGCGCGGGACCAGTTTCATCCGGTTGCCCTTGTCGTCGCCCTTGAGGATCTCGGTATCGGTGTAGGTGTAGGAGCCCACCAGTTTCAGGTTGTCGGTGACATCGGAGACGGCTTCCAGCTCGATACCGCGCACTTTCAATTCACCGATCTGGCTGGTGACGTTGTTCTGCGACACCGACACGTTCTGCTGGCGCAGGTCGAACGCGGCGGCGGTCAGCAAGGTGCGGCTGCCCGGTGGCTGGTACTTCACGCCGACTTCGGTCTGCTTGCCTTCGGTGGGTTTGAACGACTGGGTAGAACTGGCATCGGCGCCCATCGAAGGCTGGAACGACTCGGTGTAGGAGATGTACGGCGTGATCCCGGAGTCGAACACGTAACTCAGGCCTGCGTTGCCGCTGAAAGCCTTGTCGCGCTGGGTGTTGGTGGCATCGCCCTGGTTATTGAACTGCGTCGAGCTGTGAATCCAGTCTTCACGACCGCCGAGGGTCAGGCGCCATTTGTCCAGGGAGATCTGGTCCTGGGCGTAGAGGCCGGTCTGGTTGGTTTTCTGGTTGTAGTCGTAAAAGGTGGTGTACGCGACGTTGGAGAAGTCCGCACCACGGATTGGCTTGATCACATTGCTGTCGGGCGCGTTGCCTTCCAGCCATTTGTAATTGGTGTTGGTCCGCTGGTGGTCCAGGCCCAACAGCACGACATGGCTCAGCGCACCGGTCTGGAAGTCGGCCTGGAAGTTGTTGTCCACGGCGAACTGGCTGATGTCCTCATCAACCTGATCGACCAGACGGCGCAGGGTGCCGTCCGCCGCCACGACGTCACCGAACGACGCATAGGCTTGCTGGAACGACAGATCGCTTTTGGTGTAACGCAGGTTTTGCTTGAACTGCCAGACATCGTTCAGGCGATGGTCGAAGGCATAACCCAGTGCGTAATAGGTGCGGTCGTAGTGATCGGAGTCCGGATCGCCAAGGTTTTTATGGTGCGAAATTTTCGCCCCGGCCGGAGAAGCCAGTTTGGTGCCTTGCAGAGGCAGGAACTGGCCGCTGACCCCGGTGTCGTCGCGGGTGAACTGCGAGAGGAAGGTCAGGTGTGTGTTGTCATCGATGTTCCAGGTCAGGCTCGGTGCGAGGTTGTAGCGCTTGTCATCAATGTGGTCGACCGGCATGCCGCTGTCGCGCACCACGCCGTCGACGCGGTACAGGAACTGACCCTCGTCATCGATTTTTCCGGTGCTGTCGAAGCTGATTTGCTTGCGATTGTTGCTGCCGACTTCGGCTCGCACTTCGTGGCTGGCAATGACGTCGGGACGGCGGCTGACCATGTCGAGCATGCCGCCCGGTGGCGTCTGGCCGTATACCGAAGAGGCCGGGCCGCGCAGGAGCGTGATGCGTTCCAGGTTCCAGGTTTCAGCCTTTGGGTTGGCGTAGGAACCTTTTGGCAACGGCAGGCCGTCGAGGAACTGGGTTGGCTCGAAGCCGCGTACGCGCAGCCAGTCGGCGCGGGAGTCGCTGCCATAGCTGCTGGCGATCACGCCTGGCATGTAACGCACGGCGTCATCGAGATTCTGTACGCCGCGATCTTCCATCTGGGCGCGGGTGATCACCGACATCGAGCGTGGTGCTTCGACAATCGGCGTATCGGTCTTGGTGCCGGCAGCGGTGCGAGTGGCGACGTAACCGTCTACCGGGCCCCAGGCGTTTTCAGTGTTTTCTACGCCGATCACGCTGGTTTCCGGCAGGGCCACCACGCCCTCAGGCATCGCCACCAGGCTGTAGGTGCCAGTGCTGCTCTGTTCCAGTTGCAGACCGGTGCCACGCAAAGCTGCCTGCAAGGCGCCAACCGCGTCGAACTGGCCATTGACCGGTGCCGACGTCTTGCCCGCCGCCAGCGACGGATTCAGCGACAGCGCCAGGCCCGACTGGCTGGCGATCTGGTTCAACGTTGTGGCCAATGGCGCGGCCGGCAGGTTGTAGGCACGAACGCTGGACGCTTGTTCGGCGGCGATCAGTTGGCTACTGGCCAGAGGGGCGCAAAGGGCAATGGCGACCGCCAGCAAACTGGGGCGCAACAAGGTGTTTAGCGAACGGGACATGCAACGGCTCCTGAAAGGGAATACTTCTCAATTGCCTAGGTGCCGGACGAGAATCAAAAAGTGATAGGGCTGGATGAAAATAATTTCGATTCAGCAATTGTGGTGAGGCTGATGGCCTCTTCGCGGGCAAGCCTCGCTCCTACAGGGTTTTGTGTCATACACAGAATTACCGTTCGACACAAAACCCTGTAGGAGCGAGGCTTGCCCGCGAAGGCGTCCGCTCAGACGACAACTTTCTCAGGGCTTGGCATCAGCCTTCGCCACCGTCACCCACCACGGTGTGTGCTGTTCGATCTGCACCGGCAGCGTCGGCAACAGTGCGCTCAGCGCCAGGTCGGTGTCGTGCAACGGGAAACTGCCGGTGATGCGCAGGTCGGCGATCTCGGGCGCTACGCCCAGATGCCCACGCCGATAACGACCGAGCTCGTGAACCAGGTCTTCCAGCCGTGCGTTGTCCACCACCAGCATGCCGCGGGTCCAGGCGTCGGCACCGAGGTTGAGCGCGATGATCGGCCCCAGGCCATTGTTGCGCATCAGCACTTGCTGGCCTTCGTGCAGGATCTGTTCTTCAGTGCTCGACTCGGGGTGGGCGGCCACGGCGGACTGCAACACGCTCAGGCGCGTGCCTTCTTCCTCGCGCTTGACCAGGAACCGCGTGCCCAGTGCGCGCATGCTGCCTTCGCGGGTTTCGACGATAAACGGCCGGGCGTCGCCATGGCCGGTTTCGACGAGGATTTCCCCTTCCTGAAGAATCACCCGGCGCTGCTTCTCATCAAAACGCACATCCACGGCGCTGTGAGTGTTGAGGTTGATCAGCGTGCCGTCGCTCAGGCGCAGGGTGCGTTGCTCGCCGGTGGCGGTGCGCTGATCCGCCAGCCAATAGTCGACCGGCAGATAACGATCACCGGCAAACAGCGCCAGGCCAAGCACCGCAACGATGCTGGCCACGCCGCTGCCGAGTTTGCGCACCCGTCGGCGAATGCTTTCGCGCGATTGCAGCAACGCGGTGCGGGCCGGGCCGCTGGCCACGCTGAAACGCTGGTCGAGCATGCCCAACTGGCGCCAGGCGCGGGCGTGCTCTTCGTGGGCGGCATGCCATTTGGCAAACTCCTCGCGCTCCACCGGGGTGCCGGAATCCAGCGACAATTGCCAGGCAATCGCCGCGTCCAGCACCTGTGCCGAGACCGGCTTGGAACTGACCGGGTTCACACCGGCTCACCGTACAGCGCGATGTAGCACTGACGAATGCCCTGAGCCAGGTACTGACGCACCCGCGGCACCGACACGCCCAGGCGCTGGGCGATTTCTGCGTGGCCGAGGCCGTCCAGACGGTTGTAGAGAAACGCCGCCCGCGCCTTGCTCGACAGCTTGCCGAGCAGGCGGTCGATGTTTTTCAGGTCTTCGAGGATCATCTGCTGTTCTTCCACCGACGGTTGCTCGCCTTCAGGGATCAGCATCAGTTCGGTGAGGTAAGCCTGTTCCAGCGCAGCGCGGCGGAAATAGTCGAACAGCAGGCCCTTGGCAATCGCCACCAGAAACGCCCGCGGTTCGCGAGGTTCGTTCAGTTGATCACGGCCCAGCAAGCGCACGAAGGTGTCCTGACTCAGGTCTTCGGCCCGTTGCGGGCAGGCGACATTGCGTCGAAGCCAGGCCAATAGCCAACTGCGGTGGTCGCGATATAACGCACCGACGAGCTCACTGTGGGGGCTTTGGACTGACGACACGCAGCATCACCGATTGGGAAGTGTTAACTAACGAGAATTGTTCGCGATTGTGGCAGAGGCGGGGGAGGTAAGCAATTGGCCACTGGTCAGGTGGTTTTGGTGGGGGGCAGTTGGACCGTGTCATCGTTCTTCGCGGGCAAGCCTCGCTCCTACAGGATGGTGCGTTGCTCACGAACAACGTAAACCCTGTAGGAGCGAGGCTTGCCCGCGAAGGCGCCAGATCAGACGCCGCGAATTCAGAACGAAGGCGCCCGCTGCCTGCGCTTCCACTGACTCAACCGCTGTTGCAGATTCAACGGGCTATGAATCTGCTGCTGCCGCGCGCGGCTGAACAGGATCAGCGCCAGCTCGGCGGTCGCCAGCGCATCGGCACTGGCGTTGTGGCGTTCGAACACCTCGAGCTTGAACCAGTCGATCCACTCGTCCAGCCCCGCCTCGCGAATGTGCGCCTGGGGGCAGAGCAGGGGCGCGATATCCGCCACATCCAGAAACGGATGCTGCAGTTTGTAGCCCAGATGATCTTTCAGTGCGCGGCCGAGCATGTGCTGATCAAACGGCGCATGAAACGCCAGCACCGGGCTGTCGCCCACAAACTCCATGAACTCGACCAACGCCTGCGCCGGATCACTGCCGGCAGCAATCGCGCTCGGACCCAAACCGTGAATCAACACGCTCGGCGCCACTTTCATGTCCGCGCATTGCAGGGTGCGTTCGAACTGCTGACTGAAGTCGATTGCCCCGTCCTCAATCACCACCGCCCCGATGGACAGCACCCGGTCCTTGTTCAGGTTCAACCCCGTGGTTTCCAGATCCAGCACCACCCAGCGCTGCTCGCGCAGGCTGCATTCTCTGAGCTCGGCCCGCGCCGGCAAACGTTGCAGACGTTGCTGCAAGTCCCCGGACAGCATCGGCCCTGCCGGGCGCAGCCATGAAAACAGGCTCATAGCTGATACCGCAGGGTCAGGCTGCTTTGCAGGCGTTGGGCCTGGCGCAGGGATTCACGCAGGATGCGTCGGTCCAGATGATTGAGGCTGTCGGGATCGACCCGGTTGGAGTAGGGCAAATTCTCCCGGGTCTGTAGCTGATGTTGCTGCATGCGGGTTTGCTGAATGAAGTGATACGCCTCTTCGTACGCCGCACCGTCCTGTCGATCAATGACTTCTTTATCGACCAACTGGCGAAAGCGCTCCAGCGTATTGTTCGCCTCGATGCCATGGGCCAAGGCCAACAGTCGGGCGCCGTCGACAAACGGGGTCAGGCCCTGGACTTTCAGGTCCAGCGTGGCTTTCTCGCCATTTTTGCGCGCCAGCACAAACTCGCGGAAACGCCCTACGGGTGGACGGTTGCGCAGGGCGTTCTCGGCCATCATTCGCTGGAACAATCGGTTGTCGGCAACCTGATCGAGAATCCCCCGACGCAACTGCTCGCAGCTGTGCTCGTCGCCCCAGACCACGCGCAGGTCGAAATAGATGCTCGAACCCAGCAGGTTTTCCGGCGTCGCCTCGCGAATGAACGCCGCAAAACGCCGCGCCCATTCGGCCCGGGACAAACACAGCTCGGGGTTGCCGGCCATGATGTTGCCTTTGCACAGGGTAAAACCGCAGAGCGCCAGGCTCTGGTTGATCTGCTGAGCGATGGGCAGCAACTTGCCGCGAATCTCGGCGGCGTGCGCGGCGTCCCGCGCCTCGAACAGAATGCCGTTGTCCTGGTCGGTATGCAGCGTCTGCTCGCGGCGGCCTTCGCTGCCGAAACACAACCAACTGAACGGCACGCCCGGGTCGCCTTTCTCGGCGAGGGTCAGTTCGATCACCCGGCACACGGTGTGATCGTTGAGCAGGGTGATGATGTGGGTGATCTGGGTCGAGGACGCACCGTGGGCCAGCATGCGCTCGACCAATTGACCGATCTCGCCGCGCAGCGCCACCAGGTTTTCCACGCGCTGGGCGCTGCGGATGGTTCGCGCCAGATGCACCAGGTCGACCCGTTGCAGGGAAAACAAGTCGCGCTCCGAGACAACGCCGCACAGACGCTGGTCCTTGACCAGGCAGACGTGGGCGATGTGCCGCTCGGTCATGGCAATCGCGGCATCGAAGGCGCTGTGGTCCGGCGTCAGGAAAAACGGCGCCTGGGTCATGTGCCGTTCGATGGCTTCGTTGAAGTCGTTGATGCCTTCGGCCACCACGTGGCGCAGGTCGCGCAGGGTGAAAATACCCAACGGCGCCTTGTGTTCATCGACCACCACAATGCTGCCGACCTGCTGCTCGTGCATCAGGGTGACCGCTTCCCGCAGCGGCGTGGTCGGGCTGCACGTCACCGGGTGACGCATGGCCAGTTCGCCCAGACGGGTATTCAGCGAGTATTGGGTGCCGAGGGTTTCCACGGCTTTTTGCTGGACTTGCTGGTTGACCTGGTCCAGCAAACTGCTCACGCCGCGTAGGGCAAAGTCGCGAAACGCGTTGGAAAGTGCGAACAGTTTGATGAACGCCAGCTTGTTCAGTTGTAGGCAAAAGGTGTCTTCGGCAGCCAGATGTTCGGTGCGCGTCGCACGCTCACCCAGCAGCGCGGCGAGGGGGAAACATTCGCCGGTGGTGATTTCGAAGGTGGTTTCCGTGCCGCCCTTGGCCGTGTGGGGACGTTCACCCACGACCCGGCCCTGTTTGACGACGTAGAAATGCTCAACCGGGCCATCGGCGGGCTTGATGATGCTCTCGCCGGGGGCATAAAAACGTAGCTGACATTGTTCAACCAGGTACGCCAGGTGAGCGTGTTCCATTTGATTGAAGGGCGGGAAGCGCTGAAGGAATTGCAAAGTGCCCTGGATGTTCTGCAATACCGCGGTTTTCCCTGCCTGTGTGAAGGCGTCCGCTTTACTCATAACCATTACCGCAGTCTTTTATGAATTGTTGTTGTCGGGTGACTCAGTCATGGTCGGCCCCTGCGCGCAGGGTGCCCATTGGACGTAAGTCTAGGTCGGGCCTTGCGGCGATGAAATTTCGGAAATGCCTTACACAATCTTGGGAAGAACCTATCCTTCTCCCTATAGGAAATAAATCCGACGAAGTGCACATTGACGGCCCGCTTAGCGATGTCTCACCACTGTGCTAGGGAATGATATTGGAAACTTAGAGAAAACCATGTCCGACCACGATATTTTGAGTGACGCCGAGCGCGAGGCGCTGAGTGCCGTCATGCTGGAACCCGACTTGCCGCCGCAACGGGTGCTGATCGTCGATGACGATAAAGATGCGCGCGAGCTGTTGTCGGAGATTCTTGGTCTGGATGGTATTCGTTGCATGACCGCAGCCAGCGGTGAAACCGCGCTCAAGATGCTGGCGGAGAAACCATCGATAGGCCTGGTGATTACTGATCTGCGGATGGGGCAAATTGATGGCCTGGAGTTGATCCGCAAGGTCCGTGAGTCCGTTCGGGGCGCCATGCCGTTCATCATCGTTTCCGGCGATGCCGACGTGAAGGACGCGATTGCCGCCATGCATTTGAGCGTGGTGGATTTTTTGCTCAAGCCGATTGATAGCGCGAAACTGCTAAAGCTGGTCAAGCATGAGTTGGGGTTGGAGCCCTGATCCAGGCTATCTGTTGCCCATTTGATCGCCTTCGCGGGCAAGCCTCGCTCCTACAGGATGGTGCGTTGCTCACGAACACCGTAAACCCTGTAGGAGCGAGGCTTGCCCGCGAAGGCAACACCACTGATCTCAAGCAAACAAAAAAGGCCCTGATCCGAAGATCAGGGCCTTTTTTTGTCACGGCATCAACGCTCGGTTACAGGCCATTGGCAGCCTTGAACTCGCGACGACGACGGTGCAGAACCGGCTCGGTGTAGCCGTTCGGCTGTTTGGTGCCTTCAACCACCAGTTCGACCGCCGCCTGGAAGGCGATGTTGCTGTCGAAGTTCGGTGCCAGCGGACGGTACAGCGCGTCATTGGCGTTCTGACGGTCAACCACCGGCGCCATGCGCTTGAGGCTTTCCATCACTTGCGCTTCGGTGACGATGCCATGACGCAACCAGTTGGCGATGTGCTGGCTGGAGATACGCAGCGTGGCACGGTCTTCCATCAGGCCGATGTCATTGATGTCCGGCACTTTCGAGCAGCCAACACCCTGGTCGATCCAGCGCACCACGTAACCGAGAATGCCCTGGGCGTTGTTGTCCAGTTCGTTCTTGATCTGTTCCGCGGTCCACTGCGGGTTTACCGCCAGCGGGATGGTCAGGATGTCATCCACCGAAGCGCGTGCACGTTTGGCCAGTTCGGCCTGACGGGCGAACACGTCGACCTTGTGGTAGTGCAGCGCGTGCAGCGCAGCCGCCGTTGGCGATGGCACCCAAGCAGTGTTGGCGCCGGCCAATGGGTGAGCGATTTTCTGTTCAAGCATCGCCGCCATCAGGTCGGGCATCGCCCACATGCCTTTACCGATCTGTGCGCGACCTTGCAGGCCGGTGCTCAAACCGATATCGACGTTCCAGTTCTCGTAGGCGCCGATCCACTTTTCAGCCTTCATGTCGGCCTTGCGCACCATCGGGCCGGCTTCCATGGAGGTGTGGATTTCATCGCCCGTACGGTCGAGGAAACCGGTGTTGATGAACACCACGCGCTCGCTGGCGGCCTTGATGCAGGCCTTGAGGTTGACCGTGGTGCGGCGCTCCTCGTCCATGATCCCGACTTTCAGGGTGTTGCGCGGCAAGCCGAGCACGTCTTCGATGCGACCGAACAGCTCGTTGGTGAACGCAGCTTCTTCCGGACCGTGCATCTTCGGCTTCACGATGTAGACCGAACCGGTGCGGCTGTTCTTGCGCGAGCTGTTGCCGTTGAGGCTGTGGATCGCCGCCAGGCAGGTCACCAGACCGTCGAGAATGCCTTCCGGCACTTCGTTGCCGTCTTTATCGAGGATCGCGTCGATGGTCATCAGGTGACCGACGTTGCGCACGAACAACAGCGAGCGACCGTGCAGGCTCAGTTCCTTGCCATCGACGCCGGTGTAGGTGCGGTCGGCGTTCATGGTGCGGGTAAAGGTTTTGCCACCCTTGGAGACTTCTTCTGACAGGTCGCCCTTCATCAGGCCGAGCCAGTTGCGGTAGATCACCACTTTGTCATCGGCATCGACAGCGGCGACGGAGTCTTCGCAGTCCATGATGGTGGTGAGTGCGGCTTCCATCAGGATGTCTTTGACGCCGGCAGCGTCGGTCTGGCCGACCGGGGTGCTGGCATCGACCTGGATTTCGAAATGCAGGCCGTTGTTTTTCAGCAGGATCGCGGTCGGTGCAGCGGCATCGCCGTGGAAACCGATCAACTGAGCGTCGTTGCGCAGGCCGCTGTTGCTGCCGCCTTTGAGGGCGACCACCAGTTTGCCGCCGACGATCTTGTAGCCGATGGAGTCGACGTGCGAGCCGGCAGCCAATGGCGCCGCTTCGTCGAGGAAGGCACGGGCGAAGGCAATCACCTTGTCGCCGCGAACCTTGTTGTAGCCTTTGCCTTTTTCCGCACCGTCAGCTTCGCTGATGGCGTCGGTGCCGTAGAGCGCGTCATACAGCGAACCCCAGCGGGCGTTCGAAGCATTGAGCGCGAAACGCGCATTCATCACCGGCACCACGAGCTGCGGGCCGGCCATGCGGGCGATTTCGTCATCGACGTTTTGCGTCGTTGCCTGGAAATCGGCCGCTTCTGGCAGCAGATAACCGATGTCTTGCAAGAAGGCTTTATAAGCCACGGCATCGTGCGCCTGACCGGCACGGGATTGGTGCCAGCCGTCGATACGAGCCTGGAAATCATCGCGTTTGGCGAGTAGGGCTTTGTTCTTCGGCGCCAGGTCGTGAATGACCTTGTCGGCACCGGCCCAGAATTTATCGGCGGTGAGGCCGGTTCCGGGAATGGCTTCGTTGTTCACGAAGTCGAACAGGACTTTGGCGACCTGCAGGCCACCGACTTGAACGTGTTCAGTCATTGCTTGCCTCACTCTGCTCAGCTATTTCGCTTTTCAGCTCTTCAAATTAACAATGAAGCCTCTGGCTATTTAAACCACAAACCCCTTCCACCAGTACATGCCATTTCGGGCGGCTGGGATGGAACCGATCAACGGCGTTGAGGCCTTGCTGATAGGGCTTTCAGGGCTGCGACCGCGCCTGTGGCAGACATCGATCCAACGTTATGTAGTGCGCGCTGCGGCATACTACATGATGAATTGCGGTTGTGAAAATTAGACTAATTACGTCGTTCTGCGACCCCGTGACGCATTGCAGTCACGTCGGGGATAGGGATGTTCTCAAAAAAGTATGAGATTGTTCCAGTTAAATATAAGAAGTTGTACACGATTTGTATTTTGGCCGGGGGAATGGTGTCGTCCCGTTCGCGGGCAAGCCTCGCTCCTACAGGGCTGCGTACGACCTGTAGGAGCGAGGCTTGCCCGCGAAGGCGTCGGCCGACTCAGCGCAGCAACATCCCTTGCCTATACTTCTCTTTCTACAACAAAAGAGGGCTGCGCCATGGACCACCTCGTACTCACTGTTTTCGCACCGGACAAACCTGGGCAGGTCGAGCGCATCGCCCAGTGCATTGCCGAGCACGGCGGCAACTGGCTGGAAAGCCGCATGTCACGCATGGCCGGGCAGTTTGCCGGGATTCTTCGGGTGGGCGTGCCGGCCGAGGCCTACGACGAATTGGTCGATGCCTTACAGGCGTTGTCCGTCCATGGCATTCGCGTGCTGATCGCCGAAAGCGGCATCGAACAATCCTGCACCTGGAAACCGATTGCCATGGAACTGGTCGGCAATGATCGCCCCGGGATCGTGCGCGACATCACGCGTCTGTTGAGTGAGCAAGGGGTCAACCTGGAGCGGCTGGTGACGGAAGTGCGTCCGGCGCCTATGAGCAGCGAGCCGTTGTTCCACGCCGAAGCGATTCTTGCGGTGCCGCTGACCTTGTCGCTGGACGTGTTGCAGTCGCGCCTGGAAACCCTGGCGGACGATTTGATGGTGGAGTTGGTATTGCGCAGCGACCCCTGACAGGGTTATCCAAGTTATACGTGCACCTGCCTGTGGATAACCTGTAGAGACAGCCCGCCAGCCCACGCCGGCCGGGCTTCTTCAAGATCTGATCAAAAAACCATCAGTTTCAACAAGTTGCGCACAAACGCCGGGGATCACGCTGTGGATAACCTTGGGAAGGATCGATGCAGGCCACGAGAGGCGTGGCCTGCAGAGGTTTGTACGATTTTTGATCAGCTGCGGCGGCGCAGACTTATCCACGCATCGATGCTGTAAACCGCCAGGCCTGCCCAGATAAAGATGAAGGCGACCAGTGTGCTGGACGACAGATGCTCGCCAAACAGCAGCACGGCTTGCAACAGCACCAATGTCGGCGCCAGGTACTGGAGAAATCCGAGTGTCGTGTAGGGCAAATGCCGTGCGGCGGCGTTGAAACACACCAGCGGCACCAGCGTTACCGGACCCGCGGCGACCAGCCACCAGGCTTCGGACGTGGTCCAGAATTCGGGTTGGGCGCTGACAGCCGTCTGATTGAACAGCAGCCAGGCGATGGCAATCGGCACCAGCATCCAGGTTTCCACCACCAGGCCCGGCAGCGCCTTGACCGGCGCCTGCTTGCGGATCAATCCGTAGAAGCCGAACGTCAACGCCAGCACCAGCGACACCCACGGCAGACTGCCGACTTGCCACACCTGTTGCGCGACGCCGACCGCCGCCAGACCCACGGCGATCCACTGCATACGCCGCAACCGTTCGCCGAGGATCAACATTCCCAGCAACACGTTCACCAGCGGGTTGATGTAGTAACCGAGACTGGCCTCAAGCATGCGCCCGTTGTTCACCGACCAGACGTACGTCAGCCAGTTGGCCGCGATCAGCGTGCCGCTCAAGGCCAGGATCGCCAGCCGTTTCGGGTTGTCACGCAACTCGCGCCACCAGCCCGGATGCTTCCACACCATCAGCAGCAACGCGCCGAACAGCGCCGACCAGAGCACGCGATGGATGATGATCTCCACGGCGGGCACGTTGGCGATGGCCTTGAAGTAGAGCGGGAAAAGTCCCCAGATGATGTAGGCACTCAGGCCCAGGATGTACCCGCGACGGGGGTTGGCGGCTTGCATGCAGAATCCTTGCTTAGGCAGCTAACAAAGAAGGGATTGTATAGACATGTGTTTTTTTGTAGGAGCGAGGCTTGCCCGCGAAGAACGATTACGCGGTGTATCTGGCTAACCGCGTTATCGTTCTTCGCGGGCAAGCCTCGCTCCTACAAAGGGTTAGAACAGTTTCAGGGGTTCTTCGTTGAGGGCGGCGAGTTGCTCGCGCAACGCCAACACCTGATCACCCCAATACCGCTCCGTCCCGAACCACGGAAAACTGTGCGGGAACGCCGGGTCATCCCAGCGGCGTGCCAGCCACGCGCTGTAATGCATCAGGCGCAGCGCGCGCAGTGGTTCGATCAGCGCCAGTTCCCGCGGGTCGAAATCGTGAAACTCGTTGTAGCCGTCCATCAATTCCGACAACTGCCCCAGACATTCCTGACGGTCACCGGCGAGCATCATCCAGATGTCCTGCACTGCCGGGCCCATGCGGCAGTCGTCCAGGTCGACGATGTGGAACATCTCGTCGCGGCACATCATGTTGCCGGGGTGGCAATCGCCGTGCATGCGGATGTTCTGGTGTGGCGTGGCGTTGTAGACGTCTTCCACCCGTTTGAGCAGGTCGCGGGCGACAGATTCGTAGGCCGGCAGCAGGCTTTTGGGGATGAAGTTGCCTTCGAGCAAGGTTGTCAGCGAGGCATGACCGAAGTTCTTCACGCTCAGGGCTTCACGGTGTTCGAACGGTTTGGTCGAGCCGACGGCGTGCAGGCGACCGAGCAGTTGGCCCAGCCGATACAGCTGATCGAGATTGCCAGGCTCCGGTGCGCGGCCACCACGGCGGGGAAACAGGGTGAAACGGAAACCGTTGTGTTCGTGCAGGCTGGCACCGTTGTGAATCATTGGCGCCACCACCGGCACGTCGCACTCGGCGAGTTCGAAGGTGAACTGGTGTTCTTCGAGAATCGCTTCGTTGGTCCAGCGCTGCGGGCGGTAGAACTTGGCGATCAGCGGCTCGGAGTCTTCGATGCCGACCTGATAGACACGGTTCTCGTAGCTGTTGAGCGCCAGAACGCGCGCGTCGCTGAGAAAGCCGATGCTTTCGACGGCATCGAGCACGAGGTCTGGGGTGAGGGTTGCAAACGGGTGGGCCATGCTGACTCCTGCGCGCAGCAGGCTGCCGCGTCCGGCCAAGCATGGTAGCGCAGACGGGCTGTCTTTAGTGGTTGGGGTTGAGATGAGTGTTGTTTGGGCTGACGTCTTCGCGGGCAAGCCTCGCTCCTACATTTGGAATGCATTTCCCTGTAGGAGCGAGGCTTGCCCGCGAAGGCGGTTGATCAGGCGCCGACGATCCCGCCGTCCTCGCGGGAAATCGCCATCACCGAAGACCGCGGCTTGCCGTTCGGCAGGTGCTCAGGGAACGTCGAACCACCGTTCTCCCCCGGATGCTGAATCCCGACAAACAAGGTCTTCTGATCCGGCGAGAAACTGATCCCCGTCACCTCGCAACCCACCGGCCCGACCATGAAGCGTCGGATCTCACCGGTCACCGGGTCGGCACAGAGCATCTGATTGTTGCCCATGCCGGCAAAATCACCGGCGTTGCTCGAATCGCCATCGGTCAGGATCCACAAGCGTCCGGCCTTGTCGAAACCCAGGCCGTCCGGGCTGTTGAACATGTTCTGCGGCGTGATGTTCGACGAACCGCCCTTCGGCGTGCCGGCGTGGACACCCGGGTTGCCGGCGACCACAAACAGATCCCAGGCAAAGCTTTTCGAGCCGTGATCATCACGGTCGGTGCGCCAGCGCAGAATCTGCCCGTAGACGTTCTTCTCGCGCGGGTTCGGCCCGCCCACCGGTTGACCGTCTTCACCGCGCTTGGCGTTGTTGGTCAGCGTGCAATAGACCTGGCCGTCCTTGGGACTGACGACGATCCATTCCGGACGGTCCATGCGCGTGGCTTTCACCACCGTGGCGGCGAGGCGTGCATGAATCAGCACCTCGGCCTGATCGGCAAAACCGCTGCTGGCGTCGATGCCGTTTTTGCCGTGGGTCAGCTCGATCCACTCGCCCTGGCCTTTCGGGTGATCGGCATTGCCGTCGCCCGCGTCGAAACGCGCTACGTACAAGGTGCCGTGGTCCAGCAGGTCGCGGTTGGCTTTCGGGTTCTTGTGGTTGATCTTGTCGCGGCTGACGAACTTGTAGATGAACTCGCCGCGTTCGTCGTCGCCCATGTACACCACGGCGTGGCCGTCATGGGTTTCGGCCAGGGCCGCGTTTTCATGTTTGAAACGGCCCAGCGCGGTGCGCTTGACCGGTGTCGATGTCGGATCGAACGGGTCGATTTCCACCACCCAGCCATGAC
Source organism: Pseudomonas sp. MM213 (assembly GCF_020423045.1). NCBI lineage: Bacteria > Pseudomonadati > Pseudomonadota > Gammaproteobacteria > Pseudomonadales > Pseudomonadaceae > Pseudomonas > Pseudomonas sp. MM213. The sequence continues at coordinate 4,027,212 of NZ_CP081943.1, read as the reverse complement.
GGTTGAGTTCGTTGGGGTTCTTCGCCAGGTCGAAGCGCTCGTCGTGTTGATGCCAGTTGATCTCTTTACTGGTCGCCACCGCACCGTAGCGTTTTTGCGCGGCGTCGAATTTCTGCTCGGCATTGCTGCTGCCGAAGCAGTCGGTGAAGTTCTCTTCACAGGTCAGGTAGGTGCCCCACGGCGTCTTGCCGTTGGCGCAGTTCTGGAAGGTGCCGAGCACGTTCTTGCCGTGCGGGTCGGCGCTGGTTTTCACCAGCGCGTGGCCGGCAGCCGGGCCGCTGAGGCTGATCGGTGCGTTGCCGTGAATGCGGCGGTTGTAGCGCGAGCCCTGAACGAATTGCCATTGGCCGTTCTTGCGCTGCACCTCGATCACCGACACGCCTTCGCAGGCCAGCGCCTTGCGCACTTCTTCGGCCGATTGCGGCATGCCGCCGTGCGGGTAGAGGTAGCGGTAGTTGGTGTATTCGTTGTTGATCGCCATCAGCGCCCGGTCTTTCTCACCCGGAAATTCGAACAGGCTCATGCCGTCGTTGTTGTCGCCGAACTGGACTTCCTGTTGCTCGGCGCTGCCGTTGCCGCTTGGATCAAATGCCGGACCGTTCTTTTGCAGCGGCTGGCCCCAGCTGATCAGCACCGAAGACTTGTAGCCCGGTGGCAGGGTGATGGCGTCGCTGGTGGCGGCGGGGATGCTGTCAAAACCCAACAGTTTGCTGGTGCCGGCGCTGACACTGGCCGCGAGCACGCTGCGGCTCAGCAGGTTGCCGCCGAGGAACATCGCGGCACCGCACAGGGCGCCCGCGCTGATGAAACCACGACGGCTGAGGCCGACCATTTGCTCGAGGTCGGTGGATTGGTTGTCTTCTAATAGGCTCACATCAGGCTCCCTGCTGGTTTTTGCAGTCACCTTAAAGCGCGTTAATGACGCTTGTGTTTCAGAGCGGTGTACCGAGCAGCACATTGGAGGGGGAAAATTGCACCCGCAGCGCTTTGCCGGTGGCCAGACCGTGGGTTCGCAAGTGCAGCGGTTCGGCCAGCGCGCACAACGTCTGGCCATTGGGCAGGCCGATGCGCACTTCACTCGGGCCGTCTTCGGCGTCGAGGATTTCCTCAAGGGTGCCGGTCAGGCAATTGTGTCCGGGCGTTGCCTCGTCATCGATACCCAACAGGTCGAGCCAACCGGCCTTGATCAGGGCGACGACTTCGGTGCCGGTTTGCAGCTCCAGGCGCAGGGTGCTGTCGTGAGTGATCTGCGCCACGAGGATCAAGCCTTCAGCCAGTTCCAGGCGGATCAGGTCGTTGCGTCCTTGAGCTTCGATTTCCACGACTTTGCCGTGCAATTGATTGCGCGCGCTGGTTCTGAGCATCAGACGGCCGAGCAGGTTGAAGTCGCTGGCGTCTTCGGCGGCTTCCAACACCTGCGCCTGCAACGTTTGCAGCTTTTGATACAGGCGCAAAACGCGCTCGCCTTCGCTGGACAGCTTGGCGCCACCGCCACCCTTGCCGCCGACGCTGCGCTCCACCAGCGGTTTCTGCGCGAGGTTGTTCAGCTCGTCGATGGCATCCCATGCAGCTTTGTAGCTCAGGCCCGCGCTTTTCGCGGCGCGAGTGATCGAGCCCTGTTCGGCGATGTGTTGCAGCAAGGCGATGCGCTGCGGGCGACGGACAATGTGCTGGGACAACAACGTAGGCAAGGACATGGCGAGACGCTTTGGCGGGTGATGATGGTGAGGACGTTGGCGGCTGGAAGCCCGGGAGTCAAGTCAGCCACGATTCCTGTGGGAGCGAGCCTGCTCGCGATGGCGGCTGGTCAGTCGCCATCTACATTACTGACCAACCGCCATCGCGAGCAGGCTCGCTCCCACAGGTTTTGTGCCAGGCATTAGTCAATTGGTGTCGCCGGGTTTTGGGGTGCGGGCCAGGCAGTAGACGTCGACTCGCGCGGCACCGGCGTCCATTAACAGACGAGCCAATGCCTGGGCCGTGGCGCCGGTGGTCAGTACGTCGTCAACCAGTGCCAGGTGACGGCCCTTGATCAGCGCTCCGGGCATCAGCGCGAAAGCATTACGCAGGTTCTTCCTGCGCGCATCGGCCTTCAGCTCCTGTTGCGCGCTGGTGTCCTGAATCCGTTTGAGCAGCTGTTCGTCACAGGGGATATCCAGGCTGGCGCTCAACCAGCGGGCCAGCATCGCGGCCTGGTTGAAGCCCCGTTGGCGCAGACGTTTAGCGGCGAGCGGAACGGGGACCAACGCATCTGGCCGTTCCAGCGCTTCATCGAAGTGATGTTGCAGGGATTGAGCAAGAAGTTCGGCGAGCAGGCGACCATACGGCCACTTCGCGCTGTGCTTGAATCGGGTGATCAGGCTGTCGACCGGAAAACCGTAGGTCCACGGGGCAATGACTTGCTCGAAGGGCGGCGGTTGCTGCAAGCACTGGCCGCACGTCAGGCCCGCCGCGGGTAACGGCAGGGCGCAGGTCTGGCAGTGATCGCCGAGCCAGGGCAGCTCGGTTTCGCAGGCCATGCAGATCGGCGTGGCTTCTTCGGCCGTCTCGTCGCAGAGTAAACAAGATTGGTTGTTTTTTAACCAGATGTAAACCGGTCCTTCGTGTCGTGGTTGACAGCGCATCGCTCTTCCTTAAATATGCCGAACATCCGTGTCGCGTCTGTGGGTATTCCGTCCCCCGACCGCTTGCCCAGCATAAAACAAAGGAAACGCCCATGAGCGCCAGCACCTCTGCAACCCTGCGTCATGACTGGTCTTTGGCCGAAGTCAAAGCACTCTTCGTTCAGCCATTCAATGACCTGCTGTTTCAGGCGCAGACCGTGCACCGCGCGCATTTCGACGCCAACCGCGTCCAGGTTTCCACGCTGCTCTCGATCAAGACCGGCGCCTGCCCGGAAGATTGCAAATATTGTCCGCAGTCCGGTCACTACAACACCGGCCTGGAAAAAGAAAAACTGATGGAAGTGCAGAAGGTCCTCGAAGAGGCCGCTCGCGCCAAAGCCATCGGTTCGACGCGTTTCTGCATGGGCGCGGCGTGGAAACATCCGTCGGCCAAAGACATGCCTTACGTGCTGAAGATGGTCGAAGGCGTGAAGGCCATGGGCCTGGAAACCTGCATGACCCTCGGTCGTCTGGACCAGGAGCAGACCGAAGCGCTGGCCAAGGCCGGCCTCGATTACTACAACCACAACCTCGACACTTCGCCGGATTTCTACACCAGCATCATCACCACCCGCACCTACAGCGAACGCCTGCAAACCCTGGCCTACGTGCGTGATTCGGGGATGAAGATCTGCTCCGGCGGCATCCTCGGCATGGGTGAGTCCCTCGATGACCGTGCCAACCTGCTGATCCAGCTGGCCAACCTGCCAGAGCATCCGGAATCGGTGCCGATCAACATGCTGGTGAAAGTTGCCGGTACGCCGCTGGAAAACGCCGAAGACATCGACCCGTTCGACTTCATCCGCATGCTCGCCGTGGCGCGCATCCTGATGCCGAAGTCCCACGTGCGCCTGTCCGCCGGCCGTGAAGCGATGAACGAGCAGATGCAGGCCCTGGCGTTCTTCGCCGGTGCGAACTCGATTTTCTACGGCGACAAACTGCTGACCACCGCCAACCCGCAGGCCGACAAGGACATGCAACTGTTCTCGCGCCTCGGCATCCTGCCGGAAGCGCGCGAAGAGCACGCCGACGAAGTGCATCAGGCCGCCATCGAGCAGGCGCTGGTGGAGCAGAAGAGTAGCGAGCAGTTCTACAACGCTGCCGTCTAACCAACGCGAAACCCTGTAGGAGCGAGGCTTGCCCGCGAAAGAGTCACTGCGGTCGCTCAGTCAGGCCGCGGCGTTCCCTTCGCGGGCAAGCCTCGCTCCTACAGGTTATGTTTGTTTTCCTTACTTGCGAGGCCTGCATGTCTTTCGATCTCGCCGCACGCCTTGCTGCCCGTCGTGCCGAAAATCTCTATCGCCAACGCCCCTTGCTCGAAAGCCCCCAGGGCCCGGAAGTGGTGGTCGATGGCCAGCCGTTGCTGGCGTTCTGTAACAACGATTACCTGGGCCTGGCCAATCATCCGCAAGTGATCGAGGCCTGGCGCGCCGGGGCTTCTCGATGGGGCGTCGGCGGCGGCGCTTCGCATTTGGTCATCGGCCACAGCACGCCACATCACGAGCTGGAAGAAGCGCTGGCTGACTTGACCGGCCGCCCGCGCGCGTTGCTGTTCACCACCGGCTACATGGCCAACCTCGGTGCGGTCACCGCGTTGGTCGGGCAGGGCGATACGGTGCTCGAAGACCGCCTCAATCACGCCTCGTTGCTCGATGCCGGTTTGTTGTCCGGCGCGCGTTTCAATCGTTATCTGCACAACGATGCAGCGAGCCTGGCCAATCGTCTCGAGAAAGCCACCGGCAATACGCTGGTGGTCACCGACGGTGTGTTCAGCATGGATGGCGATATCGCCGACCTGCCAGCGCTGGCCCGAGAAGCCAAGGCCAAAGGTGCGTGGCTGATGGTGGATGACGCGCACGGTTTTGGTCCGCTGGGTGCCAATGGCGGCGGGATCGTCGAGCATTTCGGCCTGAGCCAGGAAGACGTGCCCGTGCTGGTCGGCACCCTCGGCAAGGCGTTCGGGACGGCGGGCGCGTTCGTCGCCGGCAGCGAAGAGCTGATCGAGAGCCTGATCCAGTTCGCCCGTCCCTACATTTACACCACCAGCCAACCGCCGGCCCTGGCCTGTGCGACGCTGAAAAGCCTGGAATTGCTGCGCAGCGAACACTGGCGGCGTGAGCATCTGAAAACGCTGATCCGTCAGTTCCGCGACGGCGCCGAGCAGATCGGCCTGGAGTTGATGGACAGCTTCACGCCCATTCAACCGATCATGATCGGCGACGCCGGGCGTGCGGTGCGACTGTCGCAGATGCTGCGCGAACGCGGCTTGATGGTCACGGCGATTCGTCCGCCGACTGTGCCCGCCGGCAGCGCCCGTCTTCGGGTAACCCTGACCGCCGCGCACAGCGAGGCGCAGGTGCAGCTATTGTTAAATGGACTGGCCGATTGTTTTCAACAACTGGGACCGGAGCCAAGCCATGCGTAATCGCCTGATTCTGCTGCCCGGCTGGGGCCTCGGGATTTCTCCGCTGGAGCCCTTGGCGGCTGCGTTGCAGGGGCTGGACGAACACCTGCGCGTCGAGATCGAACCGTTGCCGGAACTGGAATCCAGCGACCTTGAAGAATGGCTCGACGAACTCGACTCGGCCGTGCCTCAGGATGCGTGGCTTGGCGGCTGGTCGCTCGGCGGCATGCTTGCCTCCGAGTTGGCGGCGCGACGCGGTGATCGTTGCTGCGGCTTGCTGACCCTGGCGAGCAATCCTTCTTTTGTTGCCCATGAACAGTGGCCGAGCGCGATGCCCGGCGAGACGTTTGATGCGTTTCTGGCAGGCTGCAATGCCGATCCGCGCATGACCTTGAAACGCTTTTCGCTGCTGTGCGCGCAAGGCGCCGAAGACCCGCGCGGGTTGTCGCGGCTGCTGCTCGGTGGTGCGCCAAACGCCTCTGCTGCGGTGTTGATGAGCGGCCTGGAGTTGCTGGCACAACTGGATACCCGTCAGGCATTGCAGGCCTTTCGCGGCCCGCAGTTGCACCTGTTCGCCGGCCTCGACGGACTGGTTCCGGCCGAAGCGGCGGGGGACTTGCTGGCGTTGCTGCCGGATGTCGAAATCGGTCTGATTGAACAGGCCAGCCACGCGTTTCTTCTGGAAGACCCTCACGGTGTGGCGGGGGCGATCCAGGCCTTTTTGCATGAGTCCGGTGATGACTGATTTATCCCTTCCCAGCCTGCCCGGCGGCCTGCCGGACAAACGCCAGGTGGCGGCGTCCTTTTCCCGCGCGGCGGCCAGCTATGACAGCGTGGCCGAATTGCAGCGTGACGTCGGCAGCCAGTTGTTGAGCCGTTTGCCGGGCGATTTCGTGCCCGGTCGCTGGCTGGACCTGGGCTGTGGCACCGGGCATTTCAGTCGTGTGCTGGGTGAGCGTTTTCCTGGCGGTCACGGCGTGGCGCTGGACATCGCCGAAGGCATGCTCAATCACGCGCGGCCATTGGGCGGGGCCACGCACTTCATCGCCGGGGATGCCGAGCGGTTGCCATTGCAGGATTCGACTTGTGATCTGATCTTCTCCAGCCTGGCGGTGCAGTGGTGCGCAGACTTCGCGTCGGTGCTCAGTGAAGCCCATCGCGTGCTGAAACCCGGTGGAATGTTTGCGTTTGCTAGTCTGTGCGTGGGCACACTGTTTGAGCTGCGAGACAGTTGGCGTCAGGTGGATGGCATGGTGCACGTCAACCGCTTCCGCGAGTTCGGGGTTTATCAACACCTGTGTGCGGCCAGCGGTTTGAAGGTCGCGAGTCTGCAAACCCGTCCTCACGTGCTGCATTACCCGGATGTGCGCAGCCTGACCCATGAACTCAAAGCGCTGGGCGCGCACAATCTGAACCCCGGTCGGCCGGGTGGTTTGACCGGCAGGGCGCGGATCCTCGGCCTGGTCGAGGCGTATGAGCAGTTTCGTCAGGCCCAAGGCCTGCCGGCGACTTATCAAGTGGTGTACGCCGTTTTGGAGAAACCCTTATGAGCGCAGCGTATTTCATCACCGGGACTGACACCGATGTCGGCAAGACCACCGTGGCTGCGGGTTTGCTGCATGCTGCGCGGTTGGCCGGCCTGAGTACGGCGGCGGGAAAACCGGTGGCCTCCGGTTGCGACGTGACGCCCAAGGGCTTGCGCAACGCCGATGCGTTGGCGCTGCTGGCGGAATGTTCGGTGCCGCTGACGTATGCACAAGTCAACCCGGTGGCCTTCGAACCGGCCATCGCTCCGCATCTGGCGGCACGCGAGGCCGGCGTGGCATTGACGGTGCAATCGTTGCTGACGCCAATGCAGCAGATTCTGGAGATGCAGGCAGATTTCACCCTGATCGAAGGCGCTGGCGGCTGGCGCGTGCCGCTGGCGGATCAGGACAACCTGTCGGACCTGGCCATGGCGCTGGGTTTGCCGGTGATTCTGGTGGTTGGCGTACGGCTGGGCTGCATCAACCATGCGTTGCTGACGGCCGAGGCGATTGCCCGTGACGGTTTGCAATTGGCGGGTTGGGTGGCCAACATCATCGATGCCAAGACCGCGCGCCTTGAAGAAAACCTGGCCACGCTGGCCGAGCGGATCCCCGCGCCGTGCCTGGGGCGTGTGCCGAAACTCAAGTTGGTGACCGCAGAGGCGGTGGCGGAACACCTTCAGCTGGATTTGCTGGACTGAAGTCTCAAGCACTGGTTTTACCTATGACAAGGCACTGTGCCATTAGTGTTTTTGTCGGGCCTTTTGCAGGCGGGTCTGGTTCAATGGCCGCTGTTGATCCTTTGTAGGACGAGTTCTCCCATGGAAATCTCAGGAAGTACCGCTTTTTATGCTGGTCTGAGCACTATTCAGACGGGGCAGAACCGTGTCGATCAAGCCTCCGGCCAGATTGCCAACAATTCGGTCGAGCGTTCGGTGACCAGTCAGTCCTCCGATGCTCAGGTCAATCGCCTGCGCTCGGTTGATCGCAGCCAGCAGTCGGACCTCGCCAGCAACATGGTCGAGATGGCTCAGGGCAAGTTTCAGGTCGAGGCCGGTGTCAAAGTTGCCAAAGCTTCCGATGAAATGCTCGGTACACTGATCGACACATTCGCTTGATCATCTGCTGAAACCGCTCTGCCAACGCCGCGACCCTTCGCGGCGTTTTTGTGTGTAAGTCCTTCTCTCCCAACTAAACTTTTCTGCAGGACGTGTTGCTCAGTCAACGGCGTTGCGTTGTCGCGTGTGCAGCTTTGCGCGGGGAGTGAAGACGAACGGCAAAAGATCGGCGCTTGACAAGATTTGGGCGTAAACGTATGTTTCAAACAACTGTTTGACCGTCACAACAAATCAACGCGGTCGTTCATTCCCGGTTACATCAGCAGAGGTTTATCGCTATGCCTGACTACAAGGCCCCCTTGCGTGATATTCGCTTCGTTCGTGACGAACTGCTCGGCTACGAAGCGCACTATCAGAGCCTTCCGGCTTGCTCGGACGCAACTCCGGACATGGTTGACGCCATTCTCGAAGAAGGCGCCAAGTTTTGTGAGCAGGTACTGGCTCCGCTGAACCGCGTGGGTGACACCGAAGGCTGCACCTGGAGCGAGTCCGGCGTTAAAACCCCGACCGGCTTCAAAGAAGCCTACAAGCAATTCGTTGAAGGCGGCTGGCCAAGCCTGGCCCACGACGTAGAGCACGGCGGCCAGGGCCTGCCGGAGTCTCTGGGTCTGGCAGTCAGCGAAATGGTTGGCGAAGCCAACTGGTCGTGGGGCATGTACCCGGGCCTGTCGCACGGCGCGATGAACACCATTTCCGAGCACGGCACGCCTGAGCAGCAACACGCCTACCTGACCAAACTGGTCTCCGGCGAATGGACTGGCACCATGTGCCTGACCGAACCGCACTGCGGCACCGACCTGGGCATGCTGCGCACCAAGGCCGAACCTCAGGCCGACGGTTCCTACAAAGTCTCCGGCACCAAGATCTTCATCTCGGCCGGTGAACACGACATGGCCGACAACATCGTCCACATCGTGCTGGCTCGCCTGCCGGATGCACCGGCTGGCACCAAAGGCATCTCGCTGTTCATCGTTCCGAAATTCATGCCGAACGAAGACGGTTCGATCGGTGCGCGCAACGCCGTGTCCTGTGGTTCCCTGGAACACAAAATGGGCATCCACGGCAACGCCACCTGCGTGATGAACTTCGACGCGGCCACCGGTTTCCTGATCGGCCCGGCGAACAAAGGCCTGAACTGCATGTTCACCTTCATGAACACCGCACGTCTGGGTACCGCGCTGCAAGGCCTGGCCCACGCCGAAATCGGTTTCCAGGGCGGCCTGAAATACGCTCGCGATCGTCTGCAAATGCGCTCCCTGACTGGCCCGAAAGCGCCGGAAAAAGCCGCCGACCCGATCATCGTGCACCCTGACGTCCGTCGCATGCTGTTGACCATGAAAGCGTTCGCCGAAGGCAACCGCGCAATGGTTTACTTCACTGCCAAGCAAGTCGACATCGTCAAGTACGGCGTGGACGAAGAAGAGAAGAAGAAAGCCGACGCACTGCTGGCGTTCATGACGCCAATCGCCAAAGCCTTCATGACCGAAGTCGGTTTCGAATCCGCCAACCACGGCGTGCAAATCTACGGCGGCCACGGCTTCATCGCCGAGTGGGGCATGGAGCAGAACGTTCGCGACAGCCGCATTTCGATGCTGTACGAAGGCACCACCGGCATCCAGGCACTCGACCTGCTGGGCCGCAAAGTGTTGATGACTCAAGGCGAGGCCCTGAAAGGCTTCACCAAGATCGTCCACAAGTTCTGCCAGACCAACGAAGGCAACGAAGCCGTTCAGGAATTCGTCGCACCGCTGGCTGCAATCAACAAAGAATGGGGCGAGCTGACCATGAAGGTCGGTATGGCAGCCATGAAAGACCGCGAAGAAGTCGGCGCGGCTTCCGTGGACTACCTGATGTACTCCGGTTACGCCTGCCTGGCCTACTTCTGGGCTGACATGGCACGCCTGGCGGCCGAGAAACTGGCAGCCGGCACCACCGAAACGGCGTTCTACACCGCCAAGCTGCAGACTGCGCGCTTCTACTTCCAGCGCATCCTGCCGCGTACCCGCACTCACGTTGCAACCATGCTGTCGGGCGCCAACAACCTGATGGACATGAAAGAAGAAGACTTCGCACTGGGCTACTAAGCCTTAACGCAGCCTTCTAAAAAACCGCTGCTCCTTCGGGAGTGGCGGTTTTTTTTCAACTCGACTTTGGTGAAAAAAACCACGGTCGGGGGCAGTTCTCCCGTCTTTTGTAACGACCTTTGATGGGGGAACCGTGCATTGCTGGTTGGCCGGATAGTAGTCAGTAATGCGGCGTCAAAAAAACCTTAGCAAATCACTCAGAAAATCAGGGTCACTGCCGTTAAAGTAGTGGGCACAATGCCATCTATAGACATGACGGGTCGGAGCTTTACCCTTGCCGCGTTCTTCCGCTGTACGTTTCAGTCATTTCCTACCCTCACTTCTGCTTTTGCTTGCGGGGCTGGCGGCTGCGTACGTCAAGGACCTGAACGTCTTCTTCACTTCGCTGTTCAACGTGCTGCCTACGTTGGTGCTGTTGCTCGGCGGCGCTTATTGCGCGGTTTACCGACGTCAGCGTGAACTGTTTCTGATGGTCACGGTGTACATCGCCTACTACCTGCTCGACACCCAGACCGACTATTACCGCGACAACGGCAGAGTGCGTGAAGACGCCGCCGTGGTCTTTCACCTGTGCTGTCTGTTGCTGCCGCTGATGTTTGGCATATTCGCCGCGTGGCAGGAACGCACCCATCTGTTCCAGGACATGATTGCGCGTTTCGCAGTGTTGCTGGCCGTCGGCAGCGTGGCGTTGGGCCTGGAGCAAAGTTACCCACAGGCGCTGTTGATGTGGCTGTCGGAAATCCGCTGGCCAGCCCTGCATGGCGCGTGGATGAGCCTGATTCAGCTGTCCTACCCCGTGTTTATCGCCTCGTTCCTGCTGCTGAGCTGGCAATACTGGCGCAACCCCAGACCTTTGCACGCCGCCCAACTGGTGGGTTTGCTCGGGTTGTTCTGGGCGTTGCCGAAGACGTTCATCCTGCCGTTCACCCTGAACATCATGTGCAGCCAGGTGATGTTGATGATTGCCGCGGCGGTTGCCCATGAAGCCTATCAAATGGCCTTCCGCGATGAGCTCACCGGTTTGCCTGGCCGCCGCGCGTTGAACGAACGCATGCAGCGCCTGGGGCGCAATTACGTGCTGGCCATGAGCGACGTCGACCACTTCAAGAAATTCAACGACACCCACGGCCACGACGTCGGCGATCAGGTGCTGCGGCTGGTAGCCAGCAAACTGTCGAAAATCGGCGGCGGCGGTAGGGCGTATCGTTACGGCGGTGAGGAATTTGCGCTGGTGTTCGCGGGCAAGACGCTTGAAGAGTGCATGCCGCACCTGGAAGTCATCCGCGAATCCATCGCCACCTACAACATTCAACTGCGTAACCAGGACAACCGTCCTCAGGATGACCAGCAAGGTCGTCAGCGTCGTGCCGGATCAGGGGCTTCGAGTGTGTCGGTCACCGTCAGCATCGGCGTCGCCGAACGCGTGGAACAACGCAACCCGGAAAAAGTGCTCAAGTCTGCCGATGAGGCGCTCTACGCTGCAAAAGGTGCCGGGCGAAACTGCGTGGTGGCTTACGGTCAGAACCGTCGTGGTGCGGTACGCGAGGCGGCTGCGGGTTGAGTGATGATGGCGCATTCAGCGTCTGGACTGTGATTGTGAGGCGTGGTCGGCGGCAGTAGGTTTGATCAATCTGCTGCCGGAGAAATGACCATGCCCGAGTACAAAGCTCCCCTGCGCGACATGCGCTTTCTGATCGACCACGTCTTCGACTTTCACAGCAACTACGCCGCACTGGGCGCCACGGATGCCAGCCCGGACATGGTCAATGCGATCCTCGAAGAAGGCGCGAAGTTCTGCGAGAACGTGCTCGCACCGCTCAATCGCAGCGGCGACGAAGAGGGCTGCCATTTCGACAACGGCGTGGTGACAACGCCTACAGGCTTCAAGCAAGCCTTCGCACAATACGTCGAAGGTGGCTGGCATGGTCTGGCGGCCGATCCCGCTTATGGCGGCCAGGGCTTGCCGAGTTCCCTGGGGCTGGTCATCAGCGAGATGGTCGGGTCCAGCAACACTTCCTGGGGCATGTACCCGGGCCTGACGCACGGCGCGATGTCGGCGATCCATGCCCATGGCACCGAAGAACAGAAAAACACCTACCTGAGCAAACTCACCGCGGGCCAATGGACCGGCACCATGTGCCTGACCGAAGCCCATTGCGGCACAGACCTGGGCATCATCAAGACCCGCGCCGTGCCGGCAGCGGATGGCAGTTACGCGATCTCCGGCAGCAAGATTTTCATCTCTGCCGGCGAACACGACATGAGCGACAACATCATTCACCTGGTGCTGGCGAAACTGCCGGATGCGCCTGCGGGCACCAAGGGCATTTCGCTGTTCATCGTTCCTAAGTTCCTACCCGATGCCGAAGGAGAGGCGGGGGCGCGCAACGGCGTTTCCTGCGGTTCGATCGAACACAAGATGGGCATCAAGGCTTCGGCCACCTGCGTGCTGAACTTCGACGAGGCCAAGGGCTTTCTGATCGGTGAACCGAACAAGGGCCTGAACTGCATGTTCACCATGATGAACCATGCGCGTCTCGGCACCGGGATGCAGGGTTTGTGTCTGGGGGAGGCGAGTTTTCAGGGCGCGATCAAGTACGCCAATGATCGTTTGCAGATGCGCTCGCTGACCGGCCCGAAAGCACCGGATAAAGTCGCCGACCCGATCATCGTTCATCCAGATGTGCGTCGAATGTTGCTGACCATGAAGGCCTTCAACGAAGGCAATCGCGCGCTGACCTACTTCACTGCGCAACTTCTGGATGCCGCGCACCTGAGCCCGGATGACGCCGCGCGGCAGGACGCCGAAGACCTGTTGGCGTTCCTGACGCCGATCTGCAAGGCCTTCATGACCGACACCGGGCTGGAGGTGACCAACCACGGCATGCAGGTGTTCGGCGGCCACGGCTTCATTCGTGAGTGGGGCATGGAGCAGTTGGTTCGCGATTGCCGGATTGCACCGATCTACGAAGGCACCAACGGCATTCAGGCGCTGGATTTGCTTGGGCGAAAAGTGCTCGGCAGCCAGGGCAAATTGCTGCGCGGCTTTACCAAAATCGTTCACAAGTTCTGCGCGGCGAACGCCGATCATCCGCAACTCGCCAGCTATGTGGCGCAACTCAACGGGTTGAACCAGCAGTGGGGCGAACTGACTACCCAGGTCGGCATGGCCGCGATGAAGAATCCGGACGAAGTGGGCGCCGCGTCGGTGGATTACCTGATGTACAGCGGTTACATCATCCTCGGTTACTTGTGGCTGCGCATGGCGCTGGTGGCTCAGGCGCAACTGGATGCGGGCAGCGGCGATGCCGATTTCTGCCGGGGTAAACTGGCAACCAGCGAGTTTTACTTCAAGCGATTGCTGCCACGCACCGCCGCACATCGCGCGGCTATCGAAGCGGGTAGCGATTGCTTGATGCAACTGCCAGCGGAGTTGTTCTCGGTGTAACGGTTGCGTTTGAAAAGCTTCGCGGGCAAGTCGGATCGCCGCATCGCTCGCTCCTACAGGTCATGCACCAAATCGAAATGGCGCAAACCCTGTAGGAGCGAGGCTTGCCCGCGAAGGTGCTCTGGCAGACACAAAAACGCAATGACCAAAAATTACAAAATGGTCACAGCCTGACCCTATGTGTCGCAAAAGTTGTTGGGTTACACTCGGACCCAACGAAAACACTCTTCCTACGAATCACCTGTAAAGATCCTGCGAGGTTTGCCATGGCTGACTACAAAGCGCCCCTGCGCGATATGCGCTTCGTCCTCAATGAAGTATTCGAGGTCGCCAAGCTCTGGGCCGAGTTGCCTGCACTGGCCGATACCGTCGACGCAGAAACCGTTGAAGCCATTCTTGAAGAGGCCGGCAAGGTCACCAGCAAAAGTATCGCGCCCCTGAGCCGTGCGGCTGACGAAGAAGGTTGCCATTGGGCGGACGGTGCTGTCACCACGCCGGCAGGTTTCCCACAGGCTTATCAGACTTACGCTGAAGGCGGTTGGGTCGGTGTCGGTGGCGATCCGACCTACGGCGGCATGGGGATGCCCAAGGCGGTTTCGGCCCAGGTCGAAGAAATGGTCAACTCCGCGAGCCTGTCGTTCGGTCTGTACCCGATGCTGACCGCCGGTGCTTGCCTGTCGATCAACGCCCACGCCAGCGACGAACTGAAAGCCGCTTACCTGCCGAACATGTACGCCGGCGTCTGGGCCGGTTCCATGTGCCTGACCGAGCCTCACGCCGGTACAGACCTGGGCATCATCCGCACCAAGGCTGAGCCTCAGGCGGACGGTTCCTACAAAGTCAGCGGCACCAAGATTTTCATCACCGGCGGCGAACACGACCTGACCGAGAACATCATTCACCTGGTACTCGCCAAACTGCCGGATGCACCGGCGGGGCCGAAGGGCATTTCGCTGTTCCTGGTGCCGAAGTTCATGGTCAATGCCGATGGCAGCCTGGGTGCACGTAACCCGGCGACCTGCGGTTCGATCGAACACAAGATGGGCATTCAGGCCTCCGCGACTTGCGTGATGAACTTCGACGAAGCCGTGGGTTACCTGGTCGGCGAGCCGAACAAAGGCCTGGCGGCGATGTTCACCATGATGAACTACGAGCGTCTGGGCGTCGGTATCCAGGGCCTGGCCTCTGGTGAGCGCTCTTACCAGAACGCCGTTGAATACGCCCGCGACCGCCTGCAAAGCCGTTCGCCGACCGGCGCGCAGAACAAGGACAAAGTGGCCGACCCGATCATCGTCCACCCGGACGTGCGTCGCATGCTGCTGACCATGAAAGCCTCGAACGAAGGCGGCCGTGCTTTCTCGACTTACGTGGCCATGCAACTGGACACCGCCAAGTTCAGCGAAGATGCGACCACCCGCAAACGCGCGGAAGACCTTGTGGCGCTGCTGACCCCGGTAGCCAAGGCGTTCCTGACTGACCTCGGTCTGGAAACCACCGTTCACGGCCAGCAGGTTTTCGGCGGCCACGGTTACATCCGTGAGTGGGGCCAGGAGCAACTGGTTCGCGACGTGCGCATCACTCAGATCTACGAAGGCACCAACGGCATCCAGGCGCTGGACCTTGTCGGGCGCAAGATCGTTGGCAGCGGCGGGGCGTTCTACAACCTGTTCGCCGACGAGATTCGTCACTTCACCGCGACGGCCAGCGCTGAGCTGGACGAGTTCACCAAGCCGTTGAACGATGCCGTGACCACCCTCGACGAATTGACGGCGTGGTTGCTGGATCGGGCGAAAAACAACCCGAATGAAATCGGCGCGGCTTCGGTCGAGTACCTGCAAACTTTCGGTTACGTGGCTTACGCCTACATGTGGGCACTGATGGCCAAGGCCGCCTTCGGTAAAGAAGCGCAGGACGATTTCTACGCGAGCAAATTGGGTACGGCGCGGTTCTATTTCGCACGCCTGCTGCCGCGTATTCACTCGTTGAGTGCGTCGGTGAAGGCCGGTAGCGAGTCGCTGTTCCTGCTGGACGCGGCGCAGTTCTGACAATGTAACGTCATGTAAGCATTCTCTTACATGACGTGCTGCTTTTCTCCCATAGATGCAAATTGGATCCACGGCTAATCTACTTCACATGGACGTCGCGCAGGAAGCGCAAAGCAACAACACGGACACGTAGGATTCTGCCAGGACGGCGGAGTGAAATGGATGTCAGGGAAACAGTCTGCAAAGCCCCGCTTCGGCGGGGTTTTCTTTTGCCCGCAGAAAAGTAGTCAGCTCATCCCGTCCAGGGTTGTCGGGACGTCATTCGGGCCATTCATCACTTCTTCAAGCAAGGTCCGCAACAACGCCAATGACGCTTGTTGCCGTTGCACATCGCGACACACCAACCCGACTTTCAATGGCACCCGTGGCTCGGTCAGCGGCTTCCAGAGCAGTTCGTCATTGCCCAGCATCTTCTGCGAGCGGCCGGGCAGGACAGTCGCCAACCGGGTGTGCGGCAGGCTGTCGAGAATCCCCGCCATGTTGTTCAGTTCGGCCTGCACTTGCGGGCGTCGCCCCAGGCTGGCCAGTTGCGTCTGCCAGATCTGTCGCACCTGAAACTCTTCACCCAGCAGCAACATCGGCAACTCGGCGGCCTGACTCATGGAGACTTTCTTGAATTCGCGCAGCGGATGATCTGCCGGGATGACCAGTGTCAGTTCATCTTCGTACAGCATCACGCCGTGTAGCCCCGGCTGACGGGGCGGCAGGTAACTGATGCCGATGTCCAGCGAACCGTTGAGCAGCCGTCGTTCGATTTCCAGTCCCGTCAGTTCATAGATCTGCACCACAAGGTGCGGCTGCGCCTTGCGCACGCGTTCGAGCATCTGTGGCACCAGGCTGGTGTGGACGGTTTGCAGCACGCCAATGGCCAGGGTGCGCAGCGCTTGTCCCTTGAAGTTGCCCAATGCTTCACGCGCCCGTTGCAGGCCATCGAGCAAGGGCAGGGCGTGGTTGTACAGCGTGTGCGCGGCCAGGGTCGGCAGCAAGCGTTTACTGCTGCGCTCGAAAAGGCTCACATCGAGGTGTTGTTCGAGCTGGCGAATCTGTTGGGAGAGTGCCGGTTGGGAGATTGAAAGCCGCTCGGCGGCCCGGCCCACATGGCCCTCTTCGTAGACCGCGACGAAATAACGCAGTTGTTTAAAATCCATAAGTTTTACTTATTGAAAATGCTGGGAAATCGAAATGGCTCAAGGTCTTGCCTGAGCCTAGTCTAACCGCATTCACAGGGCTTACAGGGCCATAGAACGCGATGACTACCGTTTACGCCGAAGGTGTTTACATAGGTAAGGCAAAACACTTCACACGAGGTGTTTTCGGATGAATTTGTTCAATTTACGACGCAACGCTCCCAGTCTTGACGACCTGAGCGCGGACACTTTCCTGTCGTACAGAAGTGACAATCTTTCCAGTGAGTGCCTGATGCCCAGTGTCGAGCGGCCGAAACAGATTTTTGTGCGCGGTCAGGGCTCCTGGTTGTGGGACAGCGAAGACCGCGCCTATCTGGATTTTTCCCAGGGGGGCGGGGCCAATAGCCTCGGACATAGCCCTTCGGTACTGGTCAACGCGATCACGGCGCAAGCTCAATCGCTGATCAACCCCGGTTTCGGCCTGCACAATCGCGGCATGCTCAACCTCGCCGAGCGGCTCTGCGTCAGCACTGGCAGTGACCAGGCGTACCTGCTCAACAGTGGCAGTGAAGCCTGTGAAGCGGCGATCAAACTGGCGCGCAAGTGGGGCCAGCAACATCGCGGCGGTGCGTCGCGGATCATCGTGGCCAACAACGGTTGCCATGGCCGTAGTCTCGGGACGATTCCGGCGTCGGACAGTTCCAGGCTGACCAACCGCTTCGAACCGCAACTTCCAGGCTTCAGCCACGTACCGTTCAATGATCTGGCCGCTCTGCACGCCGCCGTTGATGCCCGGACCGTGGCAATCATGCTTGAGCCGATCCAAAACGAAGCCGGGGTCATTCCCGCTACCGAGGATTACCTCAAGGGTGTCGAACGCCTGTGCCGTGAGCTTGGCATCCTGTTGATCTTCGACGAAGTGCAAACCGGTCTTGGTCGACTCGGCACCTTACTCGCGGAACAGTCCTACGGTGTGCGAGCCGATATCGTCGTCCTCGGCAAAGGCCTGGGCGGTGGTGTGCCCTTGGCGGCGCTGCTGGCGCGAAGCAAAGCCTGCTGCTTCGACGTCGGCGAGCTGACGGGCACTCACCATGGCAACGCGCTGATGACCGCTGCTGGCCTGGCTGTGCTCGATAGTGTGCAGGACAAGGGCTTTCTCGAGCATGTCAGGGAAACCGGCCAGCACTTGCGCGAAGGCCTGGCACGTCTGGCTCATCGCTATGGACACGGCGAACTGCGTGGTCAGGGATTGCTCCGGGGGCTGACCCTGTCTGACGATTCGGCTGACGCCGTAGTCAAAGCAGCGCTGTACGAAGGCTTGCTGCTCGACGCCCCGCAAGCCGATTGCCTGCGACTCACCCCAGCGCTCACGGTCAGCAAATCCAACATCGACGAAATGCTCCTGCGCCTGGCCCGCGCGTTTTCCCGCGTGCGCACCGCACAACTGCAATGCCGCAAAGGGATTGCCGTCTGATCAGAACCGCCCTACACGAATTCCCGAACCGTCTCGCGGTATAACGCATCGCCCCACGTTTGATTCTTTTGACGTGGGGCGTTTTTTTTGTCTCTGCGTTTTGCCAGGTGCACTTCGTCGCTTGAACGGGAGATAAATCGGTGGCTTTTTAGAAAAGCCGGCAGGGAGTGCCGGTGCCAGTGAAGGATTCCTGGTTTTGATTTCTATACCACTCAGTGGTATGTTTTTTGGAAGGGATGCCAATGTCACCAAGGTTGTTCAAGACAAAGCGTTTTGCGATGCAGGCGGGTAAGGCCTGGATTGGTGATGATGAGCTTCGGGAGGCATTCACCGAAATGCTCAAGGGCCAGGTGGAAAGTCTCGGCGGCGGGGTTTGGAAGAAGCGTTTGAATGCCAATCGCCACCGCTCGATTGTTGTGGCGAAGGGCGGTCGTTACTGGATCTATCAGTTGCTGTTTGCCAAGAAGGATCGGAGCAATATCAGTTTTGCGGAACTGACCGAACTGCGTGGTTTAGCCAAGGTTTATGGCGTTATGACCGACATGCAAGTCCAGCACTTGCTGGACACCGAGGAGTTTGTGGAGATACACCATGAGTAAGAAATACAAAAGCGACGTGTTTGAGTCGATTCACGAATCCGCCAGTGCCTTGTACGCCATCGGCGCAATCAGCAAGGCAACCATGCGCGAGTTCGATGAATCCTGTCTCGCGACGGTGCCGGACGCGATTCCTGCAGAGCAGATCAAAGCACTGCGCGAACGCAACAACGTCAGCCAGCCGGTATTTGCGCGTTATCTGAACACCAGCGCGTCGACGGTCAAACAGTGGGAAGCAGGGGCCAAACACCCCAGTGGCATGGCGTTGAAGTTGTTGAGCATTGTTCAGAAACACGGTCTGGAGATACTGGCCTGAGGAACCGCACTGAACCCTGACGAACGGTGTTGGTCGATTAGCAGTAAGGCTCACATGAGCCCACTTCAATTCAGGAGCTGCCCCATGGACTTCATTCGCATCCTCATCGCCATTCTATTGCCGCCACTGGGCGTGTTTCTGCAAGTCGGTTTCGCTGGCGCGTTCTGGCTGAATATTCTGCTGACGTTGTGCGGTTATATTCCAGGGATCGTGCATGCGGTGTACATCATCGCCAAGCGCTAAGGTTCGCATCGCAAGATAGATCGCATTCGCTGGCAAGCCAGCTCCCACAGAGTTTGTGCACGCTGAAGATCCTGTAGGAGCGTGGCTTGCCCGCGAAGGGCGCGACACGGTTTCAGCTTTCGAGCGCCATCACCCGTCGATAAAACAACCACTCCTGTTCCAGCGCATGGGCCTGATTGCCGGCCTTGCGGAAGCCGTGACGTTCGTCCGCGTAATAATGCGCTTCTACCAGAATGCCGTTTTGCTGCAGCGCCTCGGCCATGTCGCGGGTCTGTTGCGGCACGACCACAGCGTCCAGTTCGCCCTGAAAGAAAATCACCGGCACGTTGATGTTGCTCGCATGCAGCAGGGGTGTGCGTGCGGCGTAGCGCTCGGCGTCCAGCTCGGGATCGCCAATCAGCCAATCCAGGTAATCGCCTTCGAACTTGTGGGTTGCGCGGCCCAGGGCAACGGGATCGCTGACGCCGTAAAGGCTGGCGCCGGCGCGAAAGACCTTCTTGAACGCCAATGCACACAGCGTGGTGTAGCCGCCGGCACTGCCACCGCGAATAAACGCCTGGTCGCCATCGATCAATCCGCGCTCGGCGAGATGGGCGACTACCGCGCAGGCGTCTTCCACATCCACTTCACCCCAACTCAAATGCAGCGCCTGGCGATAGGCCCGGCCGTAGCCGCTGCTGCCACGGTAGTTGAGGTCGGCCACGGCGAAGCCGCGTTGTGCCCAGTACTGGATGCGCGGATCAAGCATCGGGTAGCACGCCGATGTCGGGCCGCCGTGGATGAATACCACCAGCGGCGGTTTCGCTTCGCCGGTCATCGCAGGGTAGAAGAAACCATGAGCCTCGCCCGAACCGCTCGGGTAGCGCAGGGTTTGCGCGATGCTGATCTGATCGGCGGGCAGCGGCGCGATTCCACCGGCCAATACCCTGACGGCTCGGGTCTTGCGGTCGATGGCGATCACGGCTGATGAACTGATCGGCGAAGCGGCAATGCAGTAGATGAATTGTTCATCCAGTGCCAGATGTCGGAATCGGCTGTAGTCCCCGGTGAAATCTTCTGTAGCGTCACCGCCAATGCCCAGTCGGCCGAATCCGCCTTCGGTCCAACTGGCCAGATAGCTGTTTTCACTCAAGGGCAGCCAAGTGCAACCACCCAACTGCCAGGGCGCGGGTCCATGATCCGCCGCAGTGCTGGGCAACGGGCGCAACGCATCGGAAGACTCCGCCCACGGCTGCCAGTAACCGCCGCGATCCGTCAGACACAACAGCCGGCCACGGTCATCGAATCGCGGTTGTTGCAACGACTCCTGAATATCTTCACCCGCCAGGCAACGCGCTTGAGCATAACGGCCATCGCTCTGGCGCTCGGCAACCATCAGGCGGGTCGCGGTCCATGGCTGGTCCGGACGGCTCCATTCGATCCAGGCCAACCGTCGAGCATCGGGGCTCAGTGTCGGCGCGGCATAAAAGTCAGCACCCTCGGCCAACAGATGCCGCGTGCTGTCCGCCAGATCGATGGCCACCAGACGATGTCGATCCCGATGTTCTTCAACGGCCAACACTTGCCCGTTGGCAAATTGCAGATCGCCGTAGCGGCATTGACCGGACGTCAGCGCTTCGGGCGTTTCGCCTTTGAGCGATTGGCGATACAGCTGCTGATCCGCCTCGTTGACGAAAACTACCCCGTCATCTGTCAGACAGAACGCTCCGCCGCCATATTCGTACACCCGACTGCGCACGCTGAAACCCATTGGCGTCAGGCAATGCGCCTGGCCATCACGCCAATGCCAGATTCGACAAGCGGCGTCCTCGGGACGGTACTCGTTCCAGAACAAGCCATGCTGGCCAACCTGCAGTTCGGCAAAGTCGACACCGGCAGCGACCGCTTTGGCGGCGCTGAAGGGTTCAGCTTTTTGCGATGAGTCGTGAGTTTCGTTCATTGCGAAAGGCCAGTTGTTCGATGGTCTGGGTCGCGTGCTCGGCTTCTTCGCGGGCCTTGAGAATCACGCCGTGATGTTCCGACTTGCTGCACACCGGGTCGGCGTTGCTGGCGTCACCGGTGAGCATGAAGGCCTGGCAGCGGCAGCCACCGAAGTCCTTTTCTTTCTCGTCGCACGAGCGGCATGGCTCGGGCATCCAGTCGTAACCGCGAAAGCGGTTGAAGCCAAACGAGTCGTACCAGATGTGCTGCATGCTGTGGTCGCGCACGTTAGGAAACTGCACCGGCATCTGTCGGGCACCGTGACACGGCAGCGCGGTTCCGTCCGGGGTTACTGTCAGAAAAATACTGCCCCAACCGTTCATGCAGGCTTTCGGGCGTTCTTCGTAATAGTCCGGCGTGACGAAAATCAGCTTGCACGGATGCCCTTCGGCTTCCAGTTTGGCGCGGTATTCGTTGGTGATGCGTTCGGCCCGGACCAGTTGTTCCTTGGTCGGCAACAGACCGACCCGATTGAGCTGCGCCCAGCCGTAGAACTGGCACGTGGCGAGTTCGACGAAGTCCGCCTCAAGGGCGATGCACAGCTCGATGATCCGGTCGATCTTGTCGATGTTGTGCCGGTGGGTGACGAAGTTCAGCACCATCGGATAACCATGTGCTTTCACTGCACGAGCCATTTCCAGCTTCTGCGCGAAGGCCTTTTTCGAGCCGGCCAGCAAGTTGTTCACCTGCTCGTCGCTGGCCTGGAAGCTGATCTGGATATGGTCCAGGCCGGCCTCCTTGAAGTCGCTGATTTTCTGCTCGGTGAGGCCGATGCCGGAGGTGATCAGGTTGGTGTAGAAACCCAACTTGCGCGCCTCGGCAATCAGTTCGGCGAGGTCCTGGCGCACCAGCGGTTCACCGCCGGAAAAGCCCAGCTGCGCCGCGCCCATTTCCCGTGCTTCGCGGAACACCTTGATCCACTGTTCGGTGCTCAACTCTTTGCCTTGCTCGGCGAAATCCAGTGGATTGGAGCAGTACGGGCATTGCAGCGGGCAGCGGTAGGTCAGCTCGGCCAGCAGCCACAGCGGCAAGCCGATTTCCGGTTTGGGCGGTAACTTGTCCGACACGGAATCAGGCAAGTTCGATCCAGTGCTGAGCACGGGCGACCTCCATGAATTGCTCGATGTCATCACCGAGCTCCGGCACGCCAGGGAACTGCGCGTCCAGCTCGGCGATGATCGCCGCGACGTCACGTTCGCCGTCGATCAAACCGCCGATCAGCGCGGCGCTTTCATTCAGTTTGATCATGCCTTCCGGGTACAGCAGCACATGGCCTTTCTGCGCAGGTTCATACTGGAACCGGTAGCCTGGACGCCAGGTTGGGGTCTTGCTGCGATCAAAACTCATAAGCTGATTCCTTTGTGCCAGACCCGTTGCTCGGTCACGCTGTGATACGGCGGGCGTTTCAGTTCGTAGGCCATGCTCATGGCATCGAGCATGCTCCAAAGAATGTCCAGTTTGAACTGGAGAATTTCCAGCATGCGCTCCTGGCCTTCCCGCGTCGTGTAGTGCTGCAGGGTGATCGCCAGACCGTGTTCGACATCGCGGCGCGCCTGGCCCAGACGGGTGCGGAAATATTCGTAACCGGCCGGGTCGATCCATGGGTAATGCTGCGGCCAGCTGTCGAGACGCGACTGGTGGATCTGCGGCGCGAACAGCTCGGTCAATGAGCTGCTGGCGGCTTCCTGCCAACTGGCCCGGCGGGCGAAGTTGACGTAGGCGTCCACGGCGAAACGCACGCCGGGCAACACCAGTTCCTGCGAGCGCAGTTGGTCCGGGTCGAGGCCGACGGCCTGTCCCAGACGCAGCCACGCTTCGATACCGCCGTCTTCGCCGGGGGCGCCGTCATGGTCGA
Organism: Pseudomonas sp. MM213; assembly: GCF_020423045.1. Classification (NCBI taxonomy): domain Bacteria; kingdom Pseudomonadati; phylum Pseudomonadota; class Gammaproteobacteria; order Pseudomonadales; family Pseudomonadaceae; genus Pseudomonas; species Pseudomonas sp. MM213. The sequence goes on along the minus strand of NZ_CP081943.1, from coordinate 4,004,333 downwards.
GCAGGCGTTGAATCCACTCGCGGCGGATTTCCCGGTCCGGGCAATTGGCCAGAATCGCAGCGTCCTTCAGGGGGATGTTCACCTGATAGTAGAAGCGGTTGGCGACCCAGCCCTGGATCTGCTCGCGGGTCGCCCGGCCTTCGTACATCGCCACGTGATAGGGGTGATGGATATGGTAATAGGCGCCCTTGGCGCGCAGGGCGACTTCGAATTCGGCGGGGGACAGTGGGGTGTCAGTCATTTCGGTCTCCGGGGGAATAACCGGTGGATTCTGTTGTGTCTGTTCGGACGCTTTCGCGGGCAAGCCTCGCTCCTACAGGTTCGGCGCTATCCCTGTAGGAGCGAGGCTTGCCCGCGAAGAGGCCATCCGCTACAACACAATACTCATGCCGTCATACGCCACTTCAACGTCCCGCCGAGCCAGCTCGGCGCGCTCCGGCGAATCCTCATCGAGGATCGGGTTGGTGTTGTTGATGTGGATAAGCACCTTGCGCTGCTTGGGCAACTGTTCCAGCACTTCCAGCATACCGCCGGGGCCGTTCTGCGCCAGATGGCCCATTTCCCGGCCGGTGCGGGTGCCGACACCACGGCGCTGCATTTCGTCGTCGTCCCACATCGTGCCGTCCACCAGTAGGCAGTCGCTGCCGGCCATGATTTCCAGCAACGGCGCGTCGACCTTGCCCAGGCCCGGCGCGTAGAACAGCTTGCCGCCGGTGTTCAGGTCTTCAATGATCAACCCGATGTTGTCGCCCGGATGCGGGTCGAAACGGTGCGGCGAATACGGTGGCGCGGCACTGCGCAGTGGCAGCGGAGTGAAACGCAGACTCGGGCAGGTCGGGATGGTGAAGCTGCAGTCGAGTTCGATGCGGTTCCAGTTCAGCCCGCCATTCCAGTGGGTCAGCATGGTAAACAGCGGGAAACCGGTGCTCAGGTCTTCATGGACCATGTCGGTGCACCAGACGTTGTGCGGGCAACCCTCGCGCAGGCTGAGCAGGCCGGTGGTGTGGTCGATCTGGCTGTCCATCAGGATGATCGCGCTGATACCGGTATCGCGCAGGGCGCGGCCCGGTTGCATCGGGGCAAAATTCTGGAGCTGGGCGCGGATGTCCGGCGAGGCGTTGCACAGCACCCAGTTCACGCCGTCATCGGAAATCGCGATGGACGACTGGGTCCGCGCCTTGGCGTTCAGGCTCCCGTCGCGAAAACCTGCGCAGTTCACGCAGTTGCAGTTCCACTGGGGGAAACCGCCGCCGGCGGCGGAACCTAGAATCTGGACAAACATGGGTGCTCCATCATTTCAACGCTGAAAATAAAAACGCCTCGGCAAACCGAGGCGCTGAACGGCAGGACAAGCTTAGCGGCTTGCGAAGTACATGGTGACTTCAAAGCCGATACGCAGGTCGGTGTAAGCAGGTTTGGACCAGGACATGGGAGCGCTCCTTCAGGTGATGGGACGGTTGAGATCTATACATATAGTCCACCTCCAGCCGGAGATGTTCAGATAGTTAGGTGGCTATGTTACTCAAAATTACAGAGCGATTGGCCTGCAATCTCGGAAAAAGCTAATTGCACCAGCGGTAATGATCATTTTGTCACTTGCCAAGGCGCCTCCGGTTGCGAACTGCTGGCCAGACCGCGCCAGCCGCCCTCGGCGTTGATCAGGCGTTGTGCGGCGGCGCGCAGGGCAGAACGATCGATGTCCAGAATGGCTTGGGGAAGCTGCGCCAGATAATCCGACGAGTGGCCGGCCAGCTTGCCCTGCCAGAGCAGTTCGGCGGCCTGGGCGACGGGCAACGCAGCGATCTGGAATTGATCGGCCAAGGCCTGACGCTGGGCAACGAAGGTCGCCTCGTCGATGCCGTCGATCATTGCGGGCACGTCGTTCAGAAAGTCTTCCATGTGTTGCAGCAAGTTCAGAGGGGCGACGCTCGGTGATTGCACGCCGAACAGAACACCCGTCTGCCCATGGACCTGACGCAGCGCACTGAACACCGCATAACCCAGTTGCAACTCAACACGAAGACGCTGGTAGAACGGCGTCTGACAAATGTGCGCGAGCAAACGCCACGCAGCTTCGTCAGAGATTTCCTGCGTGGCCGTCGGACAGAACAGCAACAGCGCGTGTTCGCTGGAACCGGTGTCGACGGCGGTCCACAGACGCTGCCCGTTGATCGAGGACGGCGGTGACGGTTGAGTGTCCGCAATGCCGGGCACGCGACTCAGGGCGAAACCCATCGCTGCTTGAGTCTGTGCCGACAACCCGATTGCCAGGCCTTCCCAGCGCGCCGTCGACCACAGCTGCTGCCAGTCATCAGCGACTGAGCTTTGCTCAAGGCAATGATCAGGCAGCGCTTTCAGCAGTTGTTTAATCGGTATCAACGCGGCGCTTTTCGGTTCTTCCTGTGAGAAACCGGCGTCAGGGTTTGTCAGCTCTTTCAGCGCATGTTCGAGGACGGTCGGCATCGACTCTTGCAGCCCCGTCATTTTCAGCAACCATTCATTTCCAGAAGCGCTGAAGGAAAAGTCGACGCCCGCCTGACGGGCATCCTCTCGCAGCGGCTGCAGGCGGTTTTCCAGACCCTGCTGATGGCGGGGTTGAGGTCTGGACTCTAATCGCCAGCGCAGATAAATCGCGCCTTCAGCGGTGTTGTCCGGCAGGGCTTGGCTGAATTGCATCGGCGAGTTTTCGCGACGGCTGCGCGAGCGGTCCTGGGCAAATGTCCGCAGGCCACGGTGTTTGCTGGTCTGGCCGCGAATCAGTCCGGCATTTGAGGGTGGCGCCTCGGCGCGCAAGAACGGATTCGGTGTCGGCAGTTGCCATTCACCGCTGAAGTTATCCACAGCGCCGATTTTCTTCAGGATGTCCTTGAGCGCTACAACGCCTTGCTCGGATAACCCGGTTTCAAGCTGTTCGCTGTCGAGTCGGGCCAGCTGCATAGCACTGCTGACTTGTTGCTGGCGCTGAAGCACGGCAGCGTACTCGTCACGCAGGAGGGCCCAATCTTGTTGAGCAGCAAAAAAGCCCAGCCAATCCAGGAGCTTCTCGCTCAGGATGCTCGCCGACGCGGTCGTTGTGAATTCAACGTGCAGCACGGCCTGTCCGGCAAATTGATACAGCGGCTTGGCATTCAGATGCTCAGCCAAACCGCATTCGCGCAATACAGTCAGCAGCCCGCCGGGCTTCGCGGCGTTCAACCAATGGCACAGAAACGCCAATGCTTCGGTCGACGCATTGGGCAGTGCTTCGAAGGTAAACAGCAGATCCAGCCGACGCTCGCCAGCCTGTTGATAACTTGCGACTGAAGACTCCATCAGCGGCACAGGAGCCTGTTGCGGGAGGTTTTTTCCCTCGGAAATCACCGCGCCGAACTTCAGCGCCATTTGCTTCAGCTCTTCGATACTTTGCGGGCCGGCCAGGCTCAGCGTCATCTGTCCGGTCTGATAAAACCGCTGATGGAAATCCCGCAGCGCTTGCTGAAACTCCGGTTGCTGCACGGGCAGGCTGTCGCGGTTGCCGGCATGAAAGCCGCGCAACGGATGAGTCGGCGAAAGCCCATCGAACAACGCCAGTTGCTGCTGTGCCGTAGGATCCTGCGACCAGGCGACAAACTCCGCGTGCAGCACTTCCCGTTCCCGCAACTGATCGTCCAGATTCATACGCGGATGAGCGAGCATGTCTGACAGACGCTGCAATCCTTCGTTGAAGACTTGAGGTGGCAACTCGAAAAAGAAGTCGGTGGTGCGCTCGCTGGTCCGTGCATTCACTTGCCCGCCATGACCTTGTACGTAGGCCATCAGCCCTTGTTCCGCAGGAAAACGCTCGGTACCGAGAAACAACAGGTGCTCAAGAAAATGCGCCAGACCTGGCCATGCCAATGGCACGTCATGACTGCCCGCGGCGACCCGCAACGCGGCCGCACAACGCTTCAGATTCGGGGCATGACGCAGCGTTACCCGCAGGCCGTTGGCCAGGGTTTCAGTGTGAGGGCGAGGGGGATTCAGCGCAGGCATGAGCACTTCCAGAACAGGGAAGCGCTAATGCTAGCGGATTACTGGGTGTCAGCGCTTGTTCAGCTCGCCGTAAAGCTCCGGGCGGCGATCGAGGAAGTAACGATTGGCGGTGCGGGAATCGATCATCAACTGGCGATCCAGCTCACCGACAATCAGCGCTTCATCGAGGCCCGCCTGTGCGATGCGGCTACCATCCGGCGCGGCGATGCTGCTCTGGCCGCAGTAGTGGATGTCGCCTTCGTTGCCGCAGTAATTGGCATAAGCCACGTAACACTGGTTTTCGAAGGCGCGGGCGCGGACGGTGACGTCGGCGATGAAGTCGTAAGGAATCATGTTCGCCGTCGGCACCAGAATCAGTTCGGCGCCGGCCAGGGCCAGACGCCGCGCGTTTTCCGGGAACTCCATGTCGTAGCAAATCAGGAAACCAAGCTTCCAGCCGTTGAGCTCCACCAGCGGAAAATCATCCTGGCCGGCGCTGAACATCGAGTGATCGAGGTCGCCGAACAGGTGAGTCTTGCGGTAGTTGCACAGGCGTTCGCCATTGGCGTCGATCAGTTGCACGGCGTTGTAGATCTGCCCGTCTTCGGTACGCTCGGGATAGCCATACAAAATGGCGATCCCCGCTGTCTTGGCAATGCGCGCGATCTGCTGCGCCGATTCACCGTTGTGCACCTCCGCCAGGACACTGACGGCATCGACGCCGATGTTGTAGCCGGTCAGGAACATCTCCGGCAGCACCAGCAAATCGGCGCCTTTGGCCTCCAGCGCCAGTTGATGCAGGCGTTGCAAATTGCCGGCGACGTCCAGAGGCAGCGGTGGACATTGGTAAAGGGCTACGCGCATTTCGAACTCCTTTTACTCGGGCAGGGCGATCGGACCGATCTCGTTGAACACATCTCCTGGACCCGGGTTCTCGGCGTGAGTTTCACCGCCGAAGTGTTTCATGATGCCCCACACCGCATTGAGCGAAGTCTGCACCGCGCCTTCGACCCACGCCGGTGTCCACGAAACGTCGTCGCCAGCGATGAAAATCCCGCGCTGTTCGGCTGGCATATCAGCCTGCATGAAGTGTGCGTACATGCGCTGGTTGTAACGGTAGTGACCGGGCAATGCGCCTTTGAACGCGCCAAGGAAATGCGGGTCGGCTTCCCACGACACGGTGATCGGATCGCCGATGATTCGCGCGGCGATGTCGACTTTCGGGTAGATCTTTTTCAGCGCGTTCAACGCCAGTTCGACGCGTTTTTCCACCGGGTGCGGAAGCATTTTCAACGCATCGCTCATCCACGAGTACGACAGGCAAATCACGCCCGGCTTGTCGTCGCCGTTATCGAACAGATAGGTGCCGCGGGTCAGGCGATCGGTGAGGGTCATGCTCATCAGGTCGCGGCCGGTTTCCGGATCCTTGTCCTTCCAGAACGGGCGGTCAACCATCACGAAGGTTTTGGAAGATTGCATGTAGCGGGTGCGGTCGAGGGCCATCCACATCTTTTGCGAGAACAGGGTTTCGTCGCACTCGATCTGGGTGGTCAGCAGCCAGCTCTGGCAGGTGGTCAGCACTGCCGCGTACTCGCGGGTATCGCCGTTGTTATCGGTGACCGCAAAACGACCGTCCGCGGCGTGAGCGATTTTTTTGACCCCGGAGCGTGGCGCGCCTCTGTGCAGCGACTTGAGGCTGGTGCCTTCGGGCCAGTGCACGCAACGTTCCGGCGCATGGCGCCAGATGCCTTGCGGCACTTGTTCGACGCCGCCGACGACCAGGTGTTGGTGATCGTCGCAGTTAGTCATCACTACGCGGAAGATTTCCAGCATCGAGTTCGGGAAGTCCGAGTCCCAGCCACCGGTGCCGAAACCAACCTGGCCGAATACTTCGCGGTGATGGAACGACAGCTTGGCGAATGCTTCTGAGGTGGCGACAAAGTCGTAGAAGGTGCGGTCGTCCCACAGCGGAACCAGGGTGTTCCACAACTCTTTGAGGCGTGGCACGTCGCGGTCGCGGATCGCTTGCTGGATATCGGAGAACTGTGAACCGGCTTCCAGTGCGTCCGCCCACGCGTCAGCCACTTCCTGGAACAGTGCCGGAAGATCCGCCAGTTTCTGTGCGTAATGGGTTTTGCCTTCCAGGTCGATGACGGTGCTGCCAGAGGCAGGGGTCAGCGGATTGGGAAAGGGTTTGGTCTGGAGGCCGAGCTTGTCGACGTAGTGGTAAAACGCGGTGGACGACACCGGGAAGCGCATGCCGCCCAGTTCGGCGACGATGCCATCGGTCCCGTTGAACGCCTGCGAGCGCAGACGGCCGCCCAATTTCGAGGCTTCATAGACGACGGGCTTGAGGCCCAGTTTCATCAGTTCGTAGGCCGCGACCAAACCGGCGATACCGGCGCCGACAATCGCTACTTCGGCGCCGTGGTTGTGCGCAGGAATGCTGCCGAGGCCGGCCGGGTGTTCGATCCAGTCGTCGAAGGCGAAAGGAAAGTCCGGGCCAAAAATGGTGACTGGTTTTTTACCGTCTGCAGGATGGCGATTGTTCTTGTTCATGGCTGACCTTGCTGGCGACCGGACGCGGGGTGCGCGTCTGAGTATAGGAAAAGATGGCAGCCATTCTAGAGAGCGTAGAACACGTTAATAAGACGCAATGTGTCGTCGTTTTGCTAATTAATTGAGCAAAATGACGAGCTATTGCTACACACCGTCCAGTGTGGGAGCGAGCCTGCTCGCGATGACGGTGTGTCAGTCGACATTGATAGTGATGGGTAAATCGATTCGCCGGCAAGCCAGTCTCGCTCCCACCTTGGCCGGCGTTAAACCGGCTGGCCGCGATCTATCTTGCTGCTGAGAATGATCGACGTGGTCGTCTTCTCCACCCCATCCACACTGCCGATCTGATCCAGCAACTGATCCAGCTGCTCTGGCGAATCAGTGCGCAACCACGCCACATAATCAAATTCGCCACTCACCGCACACAACTGCTGAACCTGAGCCATCGCACTCAACCGCCGCAACACTTCCTTGCCGGAGCGCGGTTGCACCGTGATCCCGACGTACGCCTGCAATCCGCCGTCCACCACACGCTGGCCCAAGCGCACGCCGTACCCGGTGATGACCCTGGCCTTTTCCAGGCGCGACAGCCGCGACGTCACGGTGGTGCGGGCGATGCCCAATTGCCGGGCGAGCATGGCCACGCTTTCACGGGCATTGATTTGCAGGGCCGCGATCAATTGGCGGTCGATTTCGTCAAGAACGGGCGGGCGAGTGTCAGGCAATGGTCGTCTCCAGCAACACAAATCAATGGGTCAGCATGTTACAGCACCGCTCGCATACCGGATGTTTGATCTAGCCTCAGTACCGTTCATGCCATTTTCACCTGCGACAATTTGCCATAAGTAACTAGGTAGTACATTATTCCGCGCTTGTCACAAATGGGGAAAATTACCGACATGAATAATTCTGGGGCTGCCGGCGGCGGCAAATGGTTGCTGTCGGGGCTGGGTGTCCTGATTGCGTTGATCGGACTCGGCCTGGCCGGTGGCGGCGGTTATCTGGTCTCGCTGGGTGGCAGCTGGTATTTCCTGCTGATGGGCCTGGCGATGCTGGTGTCCGGACTGATGATCGCCCGTCGCAAGCCGCAAGGTGCGTGGCTGTATGGCGTGGCGCTGATTCTTACCGCGATCTGGGCCGTATGGGACACCGGTTTCGAATACTGGCCACTGGTCTCGCGCGTGCTGACCTTCGCCGTGATCGGCGTGGTCGTTGCGCTGATCTATCCGACGCTGGTCCGTGCTTCAGGCGCGACTGCCGGCCGTGGCGCTTATGGCCTCGCCGGTATCCTGGGCGTCGGCGTTGTCGCAACGATGGCCTACATGTTCGTGCCGACCCATGTGGTCAAGGCCAGCATTGAACCGGCTGTTACGCCGGTCGCTCCGGGTACCGAGCAGAAAGACTGGGCCCATTGGGGCAACACCACCGCTGGCAACCGCTTTGCCGCGCTGGACCAGATCAACAAAGGCAACATCGACAAGTTGCAGGTGGCGTGGACCTTCCGCACCGGCGACATCCCGCAAAGCACCGGCGCTGGCGCTGAAGACCAGAACACCCCACTGCAAATCGGCGACACGGTCTACACCTGCACCGCTTACGGCAAAGTCTTCGCGCTGGACGTCGACACCGGCGCCCAACGCTGGAAGTTCGACCCGCAAGGTACTGCGCCAAACTGGCAGCGTTGCCGTGGCCTGGGTTATTCCGAGACGCCAGTGTCTTCGGATAACCAGCCCACTGCCTGTACGAAACGTCTGTTTCTGCCGACCGGCGATGCCCGTCTGATCGCGATCAATGCCGAGACCGGCAAGCCGTGTGAAGAGTTTGGCAACAAAGGCACGGTCGATCTGACCACCGATATGGGTGAAGTGAAGCCCGGTTACTACCAGCAAACCTCGACCCCGCTGGTCGCAGGTGACGTGGTGATCGTCGGTGGCCGTGTGGCCGATAACTACTCCACCGGCGAGCCGCCAGGCGTGGTCCGCGCTTACGATGTACGCAGCGGTGAACTGGTGTGGGCGTGGGATCCGGGCAATCCGAACACCACCAAACGTCCACCGGCTGGTGAGACCTATACACGCGGCACACCAAACGTCTGGTCGGCCATGTCCTACGACGCCAAACTCGGTCTGGTCTACTTGCCCACCGGCAACGCCACGCCAGACTTCTTTGGTGGCCAACGCACGGCATTCGATGACAAGTGGAGTTCGTCCATCGTCGCCATCGACGTGAAGACCGGTCAGGTGCGCTGGCACTTCCAGACCACCCATCACGACCTGTGGGACTTTGACCTGCCGGCCCAACCGTTGTTGTACGACGTGCCGGACAACAAGGGCGGCCTGCAGCCAGCCTTGGCGCAAGTCACCAAACAAGGCGAGATCTTCCTGCTCAACCGCGAAACCGGCGTGCCGATCGCGCGCGTCGAAGAGCGCCCGGTTCCGCAAGGTAGTGTGCCTGGCGAACGCTATTCGCCCACGCAACCGTTCTCGGTGGACATGCCGTCCATCGGCAACAAAACCCTGACCGAAGCCGACATGTGGGGCGCCACGCCGTTTGATCAGTTGATGTGCCGCATTCAGTTCAAAGGCATGCGCCACGAAGGCGTCTACACCCCGCCGGGCATGGACCGCGCACTGCAATTCCCGGGCTCGTTGGGTGGCATGAACTGGGGCAGCGTCTCGGTAGATCCAAACACGAACTACATGTTCGTCAACGACATGCGCCTGGGCCTGGCCAACTACATGATCCCGCGCAACAAGATCGCCGCCGGGGCCAGCGGTATCGAAATGGGCGTCGTGCCCCAGGAAGGCACACCGTTCGGGGCGATGCGCGAACGCTTCCTCTCGGCGGTGGGCATTCCGTGCCAGAAGCCGCCGTTCGGCACGATGTCCGCCATCGACCTCAAGACCCACAAACTGATGTGGCAAGTCCCGGTCGGCACCGTGCAAGACACCGGTCCGCTGGGCATCCGCATGCATTTGCAGATTCCGATTGGCATGCCGACCCTCGGTGCTTCCCTGGCCACCCAGTCCGGCCTGTTGTTCTTCGCCGGCACCCAGGATTTCTACCTGCGGGCGTTCGATACGGGTAACGGGAATGAGATCTGGAAGTCGCGTTTGCCAGTGGGTAGCCAGTCGGGTCCGATGACGTATGTTTCGCCGAAAACCGGTAAGCAGTACATCCTGCTGACGGTGGGCGGTGCGCGTCAGTCAACGGATCGTGGGGATTACGTGATTGCGTATGCCTTGCCTGAGTAAAGGCTGAATCGCACGTACGAAAAAGCCGCGCGATTGCGCGGCTTTTTCATTTTTGAAATTACTCCGTTATCTGCCAGAACGGGTCTTGGTGCCACTCCTGTGGAAATCCCATTGCTCGCTGATTCAGACTGGGAAATTCCTGCATCAGCTCTAGTAAACGGCGATCCCAATGGGTGTGTGGGCTCACTTGGTGCATCAAGTGTTTAAGGATGCACAAAACCGAAAAAATTCGCGGATGCTGTCCCTGCTGAAGTAATGCCTGTGGCCATTGAAAACTGGTTTTCTTAGGCAGTTCCGGTCGTATCCCCAGCTCCCGATTCCACAGCCGCGCGTGATGGGCGCAAATGTTGCGAATGGTGGTCAGGGTATGCAGCCACGATTGCAGCAGAGGTGCAGGTAATGCAAGGTACTTGGCGATAACTTTCTTGTCTGCATCGCGGGCAAGTCCCTTGTACAGGTGAGAAAGATCTCCCAGGGTCAGCTCTTCCAGCATGGCCCATCCGGGCATCAGTGACGGCTGGTCGTACGTTACCGGATAGTGCCGGGCATAGCTTTCTTTCGCACGTTGCCGCTTAAGGTGATCTTTACGCCGGGTATCGGTTTGCAGGCGGTCTATCCGTTGGCATTCCTTTTCGTAATCGCGTTTGGCGGTGTTTTGCTTGGTGCGTATGGTCTCCATCAATCGGGCGTGGTCATAGGTGTGCTGAAATAGCCGGACTTCCATGTACCAATGCCCGCCGTGAGTGGGGCCCATGTGGTTGCTGATCAATGAACGAACGGCAACTTCGACACGCTCGATGGCATCCATTGCAAGTAGGCGCAGCCTGCGGTCGAACTCATAGAGCGTGGTCAGTTCACGAAATTCGGAACCCTTGCGGAAAGGGTGATCTTGATCGTCTGCATGCTGAAACGTACGCATGTAAGGTGTGAGGCGGAAGAAGCTGACAGCTTGCAGGAAGTACCGTGCTCGAGCCTCATCCTGGATTTGCAGGCCACGCTGCTTGAGCAGTTCGATTTGGGCAGTGATGTCGATCACCGGTTTACCAAAGACTCTCATGCCCTAAAAACTCCGGGCAAAAAAAACCCGCTCAATTTGTGCTTGGCTGCTGACGCAACTATAGGCATGGCGGGTGTGTTGCGGCGAAGACTAGGTAGAACCGCTTCGCTTTGCAAGTTTTTTGCTGAAAGGTCGATAAGCGGATAGGCCAGGTTTTGCATGAGGAATCTCGCTGTTTTTGTTGACGAGGAACCTTGTCTTTTTCAGGTTTTGAGACTGATTGTACTGGCTGTAAACACTGACCCGAGCTCGATAGGCCGCGTAACAGGGCCTATAAGAATAGAGCTTCAACAACTTGGGAATCTTCCTACTTCGCTCGACAGAATGGACACTAACAGTCAGTCGAATTCGAAGAGTGCGGGGCAATGGAAATGACAACGAAGATGTCTCCCGCTATACGGGATCACGCATTACAGATCGCCCATCACGAAATGGGCCACTACGTCGTGGCCCGCGCATTGGGGTTTGCAACCGGCGGCGTGACTCTGTCCGTGACCATGGACTTACGGCATCAAGGAGGCGCTGCCATTACCCTGGCGCGCCCGATTTCATCGATGGACGCAATGAAAGCGCACGTGGAAGCCCGAATAATGGTCCTGATGGCTGGCGCCATGGGGCAGACATTGTCTTCGACACATCGGTCCGGGAATCGCGTAGACAAGACGAAAGCCGTCACCATCCTGAAAGGTGCGCTGGGGGCGGAGCAGGATTACGCAAAAGTAAAAGAGCTTCAGCATTTGCTGCGCAACATCACCTGTCCCGATACGGACCCTGCGTCATCTGACCGTATTGCGGCTGAGCTTCAAGCGATGACTGATCGCATGTGGGGCCGGACTCAAGCAATCGTCGAGGACCTGGCGGACACGATTACCGAATTGGGGCGCGTGTTGGTTGACGCCATGGTCATCGTGGAGCAGTGGGGCAGGGCGGCGGATACGTATGAGGTGGTGTTTACGCGTGAGATGCTTGAGCGGTTGCGGCCAGTGCAGGCCATTCCAGCGTTGGGTGTTTGGGCGTAAGACAACGCGCCACCGATCATCCTGTGAAAGCCCCGAATTCTCGGGGCTCATTCCACGGCCCATCGGCCGTTATTTTTTGGACTTCGTATCGGTGCGATCAGGTCCACGCTCCAGCACCTTCATCACATCATCGACCACGGCTTTGCTCATCGACGTGAGGTAATGCGCTGCCCAGGCGTGGCGGTCGGTGTCTTTGGCGTAGGCGGCGTCCATGGTCAGCTCCTTGGCGAGGTACAACAGATTTGAGGCCTGAGCTAGAGCATCGGCGAGGGGAACGCCACTACTGACATGGAACAGCGGTTGGTTTGAGCAGTAGATGAAGGGTGTGAGGCCGATGGTTTTCAGTTCTGAGGGGTGGAGCGGATTTGTTTGGGGCATGGTTTACTCCAGGGTTCCAGGAGCTGCCATTTTTCGTTACCACACGAAAAGGTGGCAGCTGTACGCAGGGTGGTAAACCGGGAACCAAGGAAACCGGCACGCCCGAGGGCGTCCCACGCACAGCCGCCATATCAAGAATTCAGGCCTGAAAACTACCTTCGTTCGTAATGCGTGCATTAGTGCGCTGGTTTCGCCGGGTTACCACACCCGATCACTGCATTTGCAGCGACGTCCGGAGACTATCCCGTCGAAGAACAGCGCAACAAGGCATCAAAGTGCCCACAAAACACGATTCGGAGTTTGCCTACAAGGTCTGCGGACGTCATCCGATATTGCGCCACCTGAAGTAAACAAAACCAAACGCCAGAAGCCGAACACCCGCATCCCGCTCGAAACCGCCCTTAACAATTGCATTGGCAACCAAGGTGGCCGCACGGCCGCTAATGCCTAAAGTTATTCCCTTGAGATCATATTCCTTGGGTGGCATATTGGTATGGGTTGGGAAATTGAATACACCGATGAATTTGAAGGCTGGTGGGAGAGTTTGGACGCGAAAGAGCAGTCATCGGTGTCAGCCAGCGTCGATCTGCTTGGGTTACTCGGCCCGGGCCTGCGTTTCCCACATAGCAGCGACATTAAAGGTTCACGACTGGGCAACCTCCGAGAGTTGCGGGTCCAGCATGCAGGACGTCCCATTCGCGTGCTTTATGCGTTTGATCCACGCCGATGCGCGTTACTTTTAATCGGAGGGGATAAAACCGGGCAAAACCGTTGGTATGACGAGCATGTCCCGCTGGCTGAAAAACTGTATGACGACCATTTGGAAACATTGCGTAAAGAGGGCCGCAACGATGGCTAAAAAATTTGCTGAACTTCAAGCCCGTATGACGCCAGAGTCTCGCGCAAACGCAGAGCGGTTATTCCAGCAGCACCTGAAAGAAATGCCTCTGCACGAGCTGCGTAAGGCCCAGGAGTTGAGCCAGGAAACACTGGCCAAGATGCTGCATGTCAATCAGGCGGCGATTTCCAGGATGGAACGACGTACAGACATGTACATCAGCACGCTGCGCAACTACATACGCGCAATGGGTGGCGAGCTGGAAATCATCGCGACCTTTCCTGAGGGACAGGTAAAGATCGAAAATTTTGCGAACTGAGCGAATTAAAAAAATTAGCACTGCAAAAAGCACCCGCTCAGACACGAAAAAGCCGCGCATTAAGCGCGGCTTTTTTGTTTGGTGGGCCCACACGGACTTGAACCGTGGACCAAAGGATTATGAGTCCTCTGCTCTAACCAACTGAGCTATAGGCCCTCAGTAGGCCGCGGATTATAGCGACGGTTTCTCGGCTGTGCTATCCGAAAAATCCGATACGGCTATACGAAGAAACGTCGCGGCGAATTCGTCCGCCCGCAATGGCAAGCTGACGATGTAGCCCTGAATCTGTTCGCAGCCTTCTTCGGCGAGAAATAGTTGCTGCGCCAGAGTCTCGACACCTTCGGCTATCACGGTGAATTGCATGCTGCGACCCAGCGCGATGATGGCGCGAACGATTGCCGCATCGTGGGGATCATCCGGCAGGCCGCGGACGAAAGACTGGTCGATCTTGAGAATATCCAGCGGCAGGCGTTTGAGGTAGCTCAGGGAGGAATAGCCGGTGCCGAAGTCGTCGATGGCCAGTTGCACGCCCAGGTGTTTGAGTTGATGCAGCACCGCCAGCGCTTCCTCGGCCTGGCTCATGATGAAGTTCTCGGTAATTTCCAGTTGCAATAACCCGGGCTGAAGACCGTTGTCCTTGAGCAGTTGTTCGATCCGGCCGAGCAGGTTGGGTTGACGCAGTTGTGCGCCTGCGAGGTTGACCGACAGCGGGCCGAGGCATTCATAGGTCTGATTCCATTCGTACATCTGCCGACACGCGGTCTCGAGCACCCAGTCGCCGATTTGCAGAATCATCCCGTTCTCTTCGGCCAGCGGAATGAAGTGCTCGGGCGGCACGGCGCCGAAGGTCGGGTGATGCCAGCGGATCAGCGCTTCGGCGCCGACAAGGCGATGGTCCTCCAGGCTGATTTTGGGCTGGTAACACAGGGACAGCTCATTGCGCTCGATGGCACGGCGCAGCTCGTGCTCCAGTGCGACGCGCTCGCTGGCCTGGGCGGTCAGGTCGCGGGTATAGCTTTCGACCCGGTTACGGCCCTTGGCCTTGGAGCGATACATCGCCGCGTCGGCGTTTTTGACCAGCGTGGCGACGTCACAGCCGTCCTTGGGATACAGGCTGGTGCCGATGCTGGCGCTGATGAAGAACTCATGCTCGCCCGCCTGGAATGGCGCGCTGAAGCAGTTGAGCAACTTGGTTGCGATATTGTCGGCGTCGGTGGATTGCTGCAGGCCTGGCAGCAGGATGATGAACTCGTCGCCGCCCAACCGCGCCACGGTGTCGATATCACGCAACTGCTCCTTCAGACGCACGGCGATGCCCTTGAGCAGCAGGTCGCCGACCGGGTGGCCGAGGCTGTCGTTGATGTGTTTGAAGCGGTCCAGGTCGAGGAACAACACCGCGCCCTGGCCGCCGTTTTCCTGCTGGTTGTTGAGCGCGGTCAGCAGCCGGCTTTCGAACAGTGTGCGGTTGGGCAGGCCGGTGAGCGGGTCGTGGTGCGCCTGATAATCGAGTTTGGCTTGCGCGTGCTTCAGGCTGGAAATGTCCGCGAACACGGCAACAAAGTGGGTGATGAACTTGTCGCGGTTGCGCACGGCGCTGATGGTCAGCCAGCTCGGGTACAACTCGCCGTTTTTGCGCCGGTTGGAAATCTCGCCCTGCCAATGGCCTTCGGCGGTCAGTTGATGCCACATCGCCGCGTAGAAAGCGCTGTCATGCAGGCCCGAGGCAAGCAGGCGCGGGGTGTGGCCCAGTGCTTCGCTTTCGCTGTAGCCGGTAATTTCGGTAAACGCGCGATTGACCGCGCTGATGTGTTGCTGCGTGTCGGTGATCAAAACCCCCTCGGCGGTGCTCTCGAACACAGTCGCGGCTTGTTGCAGTTTTTCCTGCATCAGGTGTCGTTCGGTGATGTCCCGGGCGATGGTCAACATGCAGTCTTCATCGCCGATCGGCAGAGGACGGCTGGACACCTCGCAGAGGCGGATCTGCCCGTCGCTGCGGCGGATATGGCAACTGAAGTCACGGACGAAACCGTCCCGGTGCAGCAGGTCGAGCATCTGTTTGCGTTCGTTGAGGTTGACCCAGATCCCCAGCTCAAGCGCCGAACGATCCACCGACATCGCACTGTTGAAACCGGTAATGCGGCTGAAGCCTTCGTTGACCTCCAGCAGCAAGCCATCGCTCTGCCGGGACAGCAGCAAACCGTCGGGGGACGCGTGGAAGGCTTTGGCGAATTTCTCTTCGGACGTTTGCAGCTGTTGCTGGGTTTCCTTGAGCTTGCTGATATCGCGCACAACCACCACCAGCGCTGGGGTCGTATCCAGGTCGAAAGGTTCGGCGGAGATCAGGCCGGTAAACACTTGGCCATTGCTGCGGCGAAAGGGCATCTCCAGGTTACGGATGCTGCCGGCCTGCAAGCGTTGCAACAGGCCTGGCCCAACGCCAGGTATGCCCCAGATGTTCAGGTCGGTGGCGGTCTGACCAATGACTTCCTCGGCTTTGAGACCAATCTGCTCCTCGAACGCTTCGTTGACCTCCAGCAGACAGCCATCCGACAACCGAGCAATGACCAGAATATCCGGGCATTGCTGGAATACCGAGGCAAACTTCTGCTCCGACAGGCGCAACGCCTCTTCGGTGCGCTTGGTTTCGCTGATGTCGATCATCAGCCCGCGCATCACCGGCTCATGACCGTGCTCGATCAGGCTGACGATGTCGCGCACCCACAGGCAACGGCCGTCGGCGGTGATGACCCGGTAATCGAGGCTGTGATCGCGCCCGGCCAGGACTTCGTGATCGCAGAAGGTCTGGGCGCGGGTCAGGTCGGCGGGGTGGATGATGTTGCGCCAGAACCCCGGAATCAGCCAATGGGACAGGGGATAACCAAGTAATTCTTCGGCGTGGGGCGACACGTAGCTGTAGGTGAAGTCGGTGATCCGTGCTTCCCAGGCAATGGCCGAAAGGCTCTCCACCAGCCCGCGATAATGGTATTCGCTGCTGCGCAGTTCCTGTTCCAGGTCGACGCGGCGGGAGATTTCCGAACTCAGTCGGCGATTGATCCGGATGACCACCGCCAGCACGGTGATCAGCAACAGCAACCCCGGCAGGCCGTAAACGATCAGATCGGACCAAAAGGTTCGATGATCGAGGACGTTACCGACCCAATGTTCCTGGATGGCGCTGATTTCTGCCGGTGTCATGTCTGCCAGGACTTTGTCGAGGATGCCGACCAGAATCTTCTTGTTCTGAGGCACGCCCATGGCCAGTTGATAGCGATAGGGTGTCTCGCCGCTGACATAGAGCCCATCGAGCTTGAGTTGACGCAAACTCCAGACGCTGGAAGCGAGATCGCCGACCACCGCGTCCACTTCATCGGTCGCCAGTGCCTGCAAGGCCGAACTGACGTTGGGCATGCCCACCAGATTCAGGTCAGGGTGGTGAGTGCGCAGCAGTTCATGAGGCGCGTAGTTTTCCACCACTGCGATTTTCAGACCGTACAACTCTTCAAGCTTGTGCGGTTGAGCGCCTCCGACGTGGGCAAGAATGACGATCGGAAAGTCGAGGTAGGGGCGCGTAAACGCCAGGTATTTCTGACGCTCCGGGGTCGACATGATGCCCGGCAACAGGTCCAGTTTCGCTTGTCTGGCCTGCTCAAGCACAGCCGTCCAGCTCACAGGCTCGATGGGCGTGAGCTTAATGGCCAGGCGTTGGCGAATCAGGTCGATGTAATCCGCCGCAAGGCCCTGATAGCGGCCCTGATCGTCACGAAACTCAAAGGGTGGCCATGACGCATCGACACCCAAGCGTAAGTCAGGGTGGGCCGTCAACCAGCTACGTTCTTCGTCGGTCAGAGTCAGCGCGCCAGCCGTTGCGGTCCAGGTCATCAGCGACAGCAAAAAAAGCACGGTCGGCAGTCTGGGCATAACGGTCTCGTTATGGCTCGGGGGAATGTTTCGAGTGTAGACGGGCAATTCGGCGGGAGGGAAGTGCGGGGGATTTAATCTGCATAAAGCAAAACCCCCGGCCTGGGCCGGGGGTTTTGTGATCACTCGTCGAGGAAGGAGCGCAGATGCTCGCTTCTCGTCGGGTGGCGCAGCTTGCGCAGCGCCTTGGCTTCGATCTGACGAATCCGTTCACGGGTCACGTCGAACTGCTTACCAACCTCTTCAAGCGTGTGGTCGGTATTCATGTCGATACCGAAGCGCATGCGCAGAACCTTGGCTTCACGGGCAGTGAGGCCGGACAGGACTTCGCGAGTCGCTTCTTTAAGGCTCTCAACGGTAGCAACATCGATTGGCGACTGCATGGTCGAGTCTTCGATGAAGTCACCCAGATGGGAGTCTTCGTCATCACCGATCGGGGTTTCCATGGAGATCGGCTCTTTAGCGATCTTCAATACCTTGCGGATCTTGTCCTCAGGCATTTCCATGCGTTCGCCCAGCTCTTCCGGGGTCGGTTCGCGACCCATTTCCTGCAACATCTGCCGGGAAATACGGTTGAGCTTGTTGATCGTCTCGATCATGTGCACCGGAATACGGATGGTGCGGGCCTGGTCGGCGATCGAGCGAGTGATCGCCTGACGGATCCACCAGGTGGCATAAGTCGAGAATTTGTAGCCGCGGCGGTATTCGAACTTGTCTACCGCTTTCATCAAACCGATGTTGCCTTCCTGGATCAGATCGAGGAATTGCAGGCCACGGTTGGTGTACTTCTTGGCGATGGAGATCACCAGACGCAAGTTCGCTTCGACCATCTCTTTCTTCGCGCGGCGGGCCTTGGCCTCACCGATCGACATGCGACGGTTGATGTCCTTGATCTCGGCGATCGTCAAACCTGTTTCGGTTTCCAGCGCGGTCAGCTTCTGCTGGCAACGAATGATGTCCGGCTGCAGGCGACCAATGGCTTCAGCATATTTGCTTTTGCCTTTGGCCAGAGCGTCGCTCCAGCTTTCGTCAACTTCGTTGCCCGGGAACTGGCGCAGGAAGTCGGCACGCGGCATACGGGCATCACGCACGCACAATTGCATGATCGCGCGCTCTTGCTGACGCAGACGATCCAGGGCACTGCGAACACGCTCGACCAGGCCTTCGAATTGCTTCGGCACCAGTTTGATCGGCATGAACAGCTCAGCCAGGGCCAACAGTTCAGCAATAGCTGCCTTGTTGTTGCGACCGTGCTTTTTCAGAGCCTTGCGGGTGATTTCCATCTGATCAGCGACAGCGCCAAAACGCTGTGCGGCGATGATCGGATCCGGACCGCTTTCGGCTTCTTCTTCGTCATCCGAAGCTTCGGCGTCATCGTCGTCGGTATCGTCGTCCGCTTTCACGGCTTTCGGATCGACTGGCGGCGGCACTTCTGCAGCAGGCGGCGCAATGCCGTCGTCCGGGTCGATATAACCGCTCAGGACGTCGGACAGGCGGCCACCTTCGGTGGTGACGCGAGTGTATTCGGAGAGAATATGGTCAACCGTGCCAGGGAAGTGCGCAATTGCGCCCATCACTTCGCGGATGCCTTCTTCAATACGTTTGGCGATTTCGATTTCGCCTTCACGTGTCAGGAGCTCTACCGTACCCATTTCGCGCATGTACATGCGCACCGGGTCGGTGGTGCGACCGATGTCGGTTTCGACCGCTGCCAACGCTGCTGCTGCCTCTTCGGCCGCGGCTTCGTCGGTATCGGCGTCGGCCAGCATAAGGGAATCCTTATCTGGCGCAACCTCGAATACGTTGATCCCCATGTCATTGATCATGCGGATGATGTCTTCCACCTGTTCCGGATCTGAAATATCCTCCGGCAGGTGGTCGTTGACCTCCGCGTAAGTCAGGTAGCCCTGCTCACGACCAAGTGTGATCAACTCTTTGATACGAGACTGCTGTTGCGCTTTTCCGGACATAACACCCTATCCACTGAAGGTCTTGGCGGGCAAAAAACAAGCCGAGGATTATACCTGAGCTATGACCTCACGCGCCAGTTGAGGTCGGGTTTGGTACAGTCATATTGCGTTTTAATAGGTCGCGCATCTGATTTGCGATCTGATTTGCTTCCTCTGCGGTCAATCCCGGCTGTCTTGCTTTTCTGATAAGTGCTTCCAGGCTATCGGTGTGTTGACCGGCTGATAGCCTAGTAATGGTGTCTAAAAACTGTTGTTCAAGGTTGCCGCCTTCAATCAGCCATTCCTTTTCCGCCAATGCTTTGAGAAGACGTCCCTGCTCCGTCCCATGCCAGCGGGCCATTAACTGAATTGAGTTTAGCTTAGGATTTTTTTGCACGGCCTCGATAAGGGCCACCAGCAATTGCGCGTAGGTGTTGCTCTCATTGGCGAAGTGATCGGCGGTTTCTACCCTGCCGGCCAGTTCCGGATGATGAATGAGCGTGCGAAGCGCAATCAGGGTCGGGGCTTCCACGGCAATCGGTGTGCGCGGGGGGCTTTGTTGATCGCGATCACCGCCACGCTTGCCATTTTTGTCCCACGGTTTCTTGTCCCATTTCTTGCCGCCGGCGCCGGGTTTCTTCGGCGTCCATTCCTGCTGCGGCACGTACATCTCTTGTGCCTGCGGCTGATGGTAATCGCCGTAATCCGGCATCGCGTCGTAATCGATACCCGGGTCATAGGCAGGCGGCGCGTCCTGAGGTGCGCTTTGCACCAGCTGGGTCACCGCTTCGCCACTGAGCCCGGTGATTTCGGACAGGCGCTTGCGCATGAGGATCCGCAGGTTCGCGCCCGGAACCTTGTCGATCAGCGGCGCCGCGAGGGTGGCCATGTGGGCCTTGCCTTCGAGCGAGCGCGGGTCCGATTCCTCGGTCAGTTGCTGAAAGAAATAGTCCGCCAATGGCTGCGCGTGCTGGTTGATCCGCGCGCGGAAAGCATCGGTGCCTTCGGAGCGGACCAGCGTATCCGGGTCTTCGCCTTCTGGCAGAAACAGGAAGCGCGCCCGTCGCCCGTCTTGCAGGCAAGGCAGGGTGGCTTCCAGTGCTCGCCATGCGGCGTTACGGCCAGCCTGGTCGCCGTCGAAGCAGAACAAAACGTTGGGCACGACGCGAAACAGACGCTTCAAGTGCTCTTCGCTGGTGGCGGTGCCGAGTGTGGCGACGGCATTGCGCAGGCCTTGCTGGGCGAGGGCGATGACGTCCATGTAGCCTTCGACGACGATGATTTCGTCGAGGTTACGGTTGTTTTTGCGTGCTTCATAAAGGCCGTAGAGTTCCTGGCCCTTATGGAATACCGGGGTTTCCGGTGAGTTCAGGTATTTCGGTTTGTCATCGCCCAATACCCGGCCACCGAAAGCGATGATGCGCCCGCGGCTGTCGCGGATCGGAAACATCACGCGATCGCGAAAGCGGTCATAACGCTTGCCGGTTTCGGCGTTTTCGATCAGCAGGCCGGCATCGACCATGGCTTTCTGTTGCAGGGTGTCACTGCTCAAGTGCTTGAACAGGTTGTCCCAGCCGGGCGGAGCGAAGCCGAGGCCGAAGTCCCGGGCGATCTCGCCCGTCAACCCGCGACCCTTCAAGTAATCCACCGCGGCTTTGCGCGACGGATGGCTTTTCAGTGCCTGGCGATAGAAATCGGCGGCGGCAGTGAGCAGCGGGTACAGCGGCGAGTCGGTTGGCTGCCGCGGTTTGTGCGGCCGGCCGCTTTCTTCGCGGGGGATTTCCATGCCGGCGGCTTTGGCCAGTTCTTCGACAGCCTGGATGAAGTCCAGGTTGTCGTGGTCCATCATGAAGCCGAGGGCGTTACCGCCAGCACCGCAGCCGAAGCAGTAATAGAACTGCTTGTCGGGGCTGACGCTGAAAGAAGGGGTTTTTTCTTTGTGGAACGGGCAGCAGGCAGTGTAGTTCTTGCCGGCCTTTTTCAGTTGCAGGCGCGAGCTGACCACATCGACGATGTCGGTGCGGTTCAGAAGGTCGTCAATGAAGCTCTGGGGAATTAGCCCGGCCATGGCGGTCTCGTCATCTGCGCTGAAATGGACCCAAAACGAAGGGCCGGCGAACGCGGGTCATTGCTTGAGGCGCGCAAAGTGTGCGGCTCGACCAGTGTCGTCTGCGTAATCGCTGTCGGGAAGTGTATCTGCCGAAAATCCACTGACGTTAATACCAATCAGTATTCGACTATTTGAAAGTGTTTCGCTGAATCCGCTGCGGCCAGTCGATGGCCTCGGATAGCTCATAAGCGGGCACGCAAGAAGGTGCCTTGGGCTGATCGTCGTGAGAGGAATCAGTGGGTGTGCTCGTCAGTAGCCTTGGAAGGCTCGTCAGAAAAGACGTGCACCGCTGGCAAAAGAGCCAGGTCTGACGCTGTGAAGCAGGTTTGTCTCGGTCGCGTCTGCGGCTTTGACGGTGAAGCATCAAGCGTTGTCCGCAAATGCCATTAGCCCGGCTGAGGGCCGGGCTTGGCAGAAGCTTGCTACGAACGTCTGTGTATTAGTACAGACGAACGGCGCGGCGCTGTTCGCGCTGAACTTTCTTGGCGTGACGCTTAACAGCGGCTGCTGCTTTGCGCTTACGCTCAGAAGTTGGCTTCTCGTAAAATTCGCGGCTACGAACTTCAGCCAGTACACCGGCTTTTTCGCAGGAGCGCTTGAAACGACGCAGAGCTACGTCGAAGGGTTCGTTCTCTTTTACTTTGACGGCTGGCATCCAGAGCTACCTTCATTCATTACCGGGGTCAACATCCTCGCGGCAAAAGAGCACTTGAAGACGTCGGTTTTTAAGGGTTGCGGATGTTAACCCCTCATCGCTCGGAATGCAAAGCCTCTGATCGAAAACCGCTAGTCGGGGCATCACATGGCGACTATTATGCGCGCCTTCGAATTCAGCCTAAACAAGGCGCAAACCCATGCTAGTACTGGGATTAGAAACCTCCTGCGACGAAACCGGTGTCGCATTATATGACAGTGAACGCGGCTTGCTGGCCGACGCGCTGTTCAGCCAGATCGACCTGCATCGCGCCTATGGTGGCGTCGTGCCGGAGCTGGCTTCGCGTGACCACGTCAAACGCATGCTGCCCTTGATTCGTCAGGTGTTGGCCGAGGCGGGCTGCGTGCCCACCGAGATCGACGCGATCGCCTACACCGCGGGTCCGGGGCTGGTCGGGGCGCTGCTGGTCGGTGCTTCCTGCGCTCAGGCGCTGGCCTTTGCCTGGGGCATTCCGGCGCTCGGCGTACACCATATGGAAGGCCATTTGCTGGCGCCGATGCTGGAGTCGCAACCGCCGGAATTCCCGTTCGTCGCTTTGTTGGTGTCGGGCGGTCATACGCAGCTGGTTCAGGTCGACGGGATCGGTCAATACACGCTCTTGGGTGAAACCCTCGACGATGCTGCCGGTGAAGCCTTCGACAAGACTGCGAAGATGATGGGGCTGAATTATCCGGGCGGTCCGGAAATCGCTCGTCTGGCGGAGCAAGGCGTTGCAGGACGTTTCACTTTTCCGCGTCCGATGTGCGACCGCCCGGGCCTGGCTTTCAGCTTCAGTGGCCTGAAAACCTTCGCCCTCAACACCTGGCAGCAGAGCGTCAGCGCCGGGGACGACAGCGAGCAAGCCCGTTGCGACATCGCGCTGGCGTTCCAGCAGGCCGTGGTGGAGACTTTGACCATCAAGTGCAAGCGCGCCCTGAAACAGGCGGGCATGAAGCGTCTGGTCATCGCAGGGGGCGTCAGCGCCAACAAGGCACTGCGCTCTTCACTGGAAAAAATGCTCGGCGACATGAAGGGCGACGTGTTTTACGCCCGTCCGGAGTTCTGCACCGACAACGGCGCAATGATTGCGTTTGCCGGCTGCCAGCGCTTGCAGGCCGGTCAGCACGAAAGTCTGGCAATCAGCGTGCAGGCACGCTGGCCGATGGAGCAATTGTCAGGGCTGTGATGAGCGGCGCTCACGTCCGGTATTTAAAAATGCCGTTCGCGCCCGGCAAACAGGTCGCGTAGATTGCCCCGATGACGCCAGACGATCATGCCCGTGAGCGCGCTCATGGGCAGCAAGGCCGCCGGTTCCTGCCAGGCCAGCAGCGGCAGGGTCAGCGGTGTGGCGATCAGCGCGGCGAGTGAGCTGGTGCGGGTCAGGTAGAACGTCAGCAGCCAGGCACAGACCGCCAGCAGGGCTGCTGGCGGGTAAAGCCCCAGTAACATGCCGGCAGCAGTGGCGACACCTTTGCCACCGCGAAAGCGAAAATACAGCGGGAACAGGTGACCGATGACGGCACAAACGCCGATCCAGGCCTGTTCTTGCAGCGAAAGACCCGCAACACCGGCGATCAGTACCGGCAGCAGCCCTTTGCAGAGGTCGCCGATCAAGGTCAGGATGGCGAGTTTCTTGCCGGCCAGACGCAACATGTTGGTGGCACCGGCATTGCCCGAGCCACTCATTCGCGGATCGGGGTTACCGGTCAGGCGGCTGAGCAAAATGGCGAAGGACAGAGAGCCGAGCAGGTAGGCGAGAGTCGCCAGTAACCAAAACATGCTAACTATTCCGGGCGAGGACGCCCTGATTCTAACGGCGCATTGCGCCCTTGTCGTGCAGCGGAGAAAAGTGCTTGGACAGAGTGTTTATCGAGGGCCTGGAAGTCGACACCGTGATCGGTGCCTACGACTGGGAGCGAGGCATCCGACAGTGCTTGCGTCTTGATCTGAGCTTCGCCTGGGACAATCGCCCGGCCGCGGCGGGTGATGACTTGACCCTGGCGCTCGATTACGCGAGCGTTTCGTCGCGCATCCAGGCCTTTGCCGAGCAAGCGCAGTTCCAGTTGGTCGAGACCTTTGCCGAACGTCTGGTTGAAGTGCTGATGAGCGAGTTCAACATCACCTGGATGCGTCTCAAGCTGACCAAGCCAGGTGCCGTCCCGGCGGCTACCGGTGGTGTGGGCGTGGAGATCGAGCGCGGATGTCGCTGACTCAGGTGTACCTCGGGCTCGGTAGCAATATCGAGCGCGAAACCCATTTGCAGGCTGGCCTGGAAGCCCTGGCGGGTTTTCTGGTGGATATAAGATGCTCGGCGGTGTTTGAAAGCCAGCCGGTGGGGATCAAGAGCGGGCCGTTCTTCAATTTCGTGGTCTCGGCTTACACCGATTTGCCGCTGATAGAACTGGACCGCCGACTGAAATTCATCGAGGCGGACAACGGCCGCTATGCACCGGACCGCAAGGGTTTGCCGCTGGATATCGACGTGCTGTTGTTCGGTGATTTGGTGGGCAACTTCGACGGATTGATTCTGCCGCGGGCAGAGATCCTGAAAAACGCCTTCGTGTTGTGGCCGTTGTCGCTCATTGCGCCGGATCGTGTGCATCCGGGTGTAGGCAAAAGCTTTGCGACGTTGTGGGGCGAAGCGCAGATTGATCAGGTGTTGGCGCCGGTGGCGTTTGAATGGCGTGGGGAGCAGCTGACTCCCCAGAATTTGCTGTGACCTGAATGACGCCTTCGCGGGCAAGCCTCGCTCCTACAGGGCAACGCATATCTGTAGGAGCGAGGCTTGCCCGCGAAGCTTTTAGGCGGACGCCGCCTCTTTGTAGGCTTTCAAAGCTTTTAGCCGCTCACGCTTGATCGCCTCTCCCAACTCCGGCCCCTTGAATCCCTTCTCCAGCAACGGCTGTACCGCCACGCTACGAGCAGCATTCGCCGCCCCGCGCAAATAATCCGCCTGTGGATAACTTCTCTGTTCCAGCCCTTTGCGCCCGCGCGCGTCCATTTCACACGCCGCAATAAACTCCTCAAACCGCTGCGGGCGACGATAGACGTCAAAACTCTGCAGCAGCTCCAGCAGTGTCGAGGGCTTTAACTCCAGGGCACGATGGCCATGGGTGTGATACTGCCCCACCAACAAAGCCAGTTCCTGGCAGTCCTTCGGTGCCTTGAAGCGTTCATTGACCGCTTTGATCAGCTTCAGGCCGGTGTGTTCGTGGGCGATGTGCCGCGGCCAGTCTTCTTTCGGCGTCAGTCCTTTGCCCAGGTCATGCAGCAGGCAAGCCCAGCGAACAGTCAGTGGTTGTTTGTGCAACGCTGATTGCTCAAGCACGCTCAAGGTGTGTACGCCCGTGTCGATTTCCGGGTGATGAGCTTCCGGTTGCGGTACGCCGAACAGGGCATCGACTTCTGGCATCAGCACCTTGAGAGCGCCGCACTCGCGCAGCACTTCGATAAACACTTGCGGTTGATCTTCCAGCAGGGCGCGGGAAATTTCTTTCCAGCTGCGTTCGGCGGTCAATGCCTCCAGTTCGCCCGACTCGCTGAGTTGGCGCATCAGCTCCAGCGTTTCCGGTGCGACGGTGAAGCCCAACTCCGCATAACGAGCGGAAAAGCGCGCAACACGCAGAACACGGAGCGGATCTTCGGCGAATGCGGGGGAAACGTGACGCAGAACGCGAGCTTCGAGATCGCGTTGGCCATGGTACGGGTCGGTCAAATTCTGTTGATCGTCTTCGGCCATGGCGTTGATCGTCAGGTCGCGACGAATCAGGTCTTCTTCGAGGGTGACTTCGGGGCTGGCGTGAAAGGTAAAACCGCCGTAACCGCGTCCGCTTTTGCGTTCAGTCCGGGCGAGGGCATATTCCTCACCACTTTTTGGATGAAGAAACACCGGGAAGTCCGCGCCCACCGGGCGATAGCCCTTGGCGAGCATTTCTTCGGTGGTGGCGCCGACCACGACCCAGTCGATATCGGTGACAGGTTTGCCCAGCAGGCGATCGCGTACCGCACCGCCGACTTTATAAATCCGCATAAAAAACCTCCGTTAGCCCGACAGAATAACCGTTGCGTCGAGCTTGCGGAGGCACGAACAGGATCAAAGATGAATGACGGCCAGGTCCAGCCGGCCGTATTCGCCTTCGCTGTGCTCGCTTCTGGGCGGTACGTGGTGGGTTTTCATCACCTGATCCCCTTGCAGGGTTTCCAGGTGAATGTCGAAGCCCCATAGGCGGTGCAAGTGTTTAAGCACTTCCTCGGTGGACTCGCCCAGCGGTTTGCGGTCGTGTTGCTGGTGACGCAGGGTCAGGGAGCGGTCTCCGCGGCGGTCGATGCTGTAGATCTGGATGTTGGGTTCGCGATTGCCCAGGTTGTACTGCGCGGCCAGGGTTTCCCGGATGGTGCGGTAGCCATCTTCGTCGTGGATGGCCGGTACCAGCAGGTCGTCCTTCTGGTCATCATCGAGAATGCTGAACAATTTCAGGTCTCGGATCACCTTCGGCGACAGGTACTGCAGGATGAAGCTTTCATCCTTGAAGCTGCTCATGGCGAACTTGATGGTCGATAGCCAGTCGGTGCCGGCGATTTCCGGGAACCAGCGGTAATCTTCCTCGGTGGGGGTTTCACACATGCGCCGGATATCACGGTACATGGCAAAGCCCAGGGTGTAGGGGTTTATTCCGTTGTAGTACGGGCTGTCGAAGCCCGGCTGGAAGACCACGCTGGTGTGGGACGTCAGGAACTCCATCATGAAGCCGTCGGTGACCAGGCCTTCGTCGTACAGGTCGTTCATCAGGGTGTAATGCCAGAACGTGGCCCAGCCTTCGTTCATCACCTGAGTCTGGCGTTGCGGGTAAAAATACTGCGCGATCTTACGCACGATCCGCACGATCTCCCGCTGCCAGGGCTCCAGCAGTGGCGCGTGTTTTTCGATGAAGTACAGGATGTTTTCCTGCGGTTCGGCGGGGAAGCGTGCGTTGTCCCGGTCGCTGTATTTGTCCGCGCCTTTCGGAATGGTGCGCCACAGATCGTTGATCTGTTTCTGCAAATGCTCCTCCCGGTCCTTTTGCCGACGACGTTCTTCCTCGGCGGAAATCGGGTAAGGGCGTTTGTAGCGGTCAACCCCGTAGTTCATCAGCGCATGGCAGGAGTCCAGCAGGTCCTCGACTGCGTCGATGCCGTGGCGCTCTTCGCACTGCATGATGTACTGCTTGGCGAACACCAGGTAATCGATGATCGAGCTGGCGTCGGTCCAGGTGCGAAACAGGTAGTTGCCTTTGAAGAAGCTGTTGTGCCCGTAGCAGGCGTGAGCCACCACCAGCGCCTGCATGCAGATGGTGTTTTCTTCCATCAGGTAGGCGATGCAGGGGTCCGAGTTGATCACGATTTCGTACGCCAGCCCCATCTGCCCGCGAGTGTAGGATTTTTCGGTGCTGAGGAAGTGTTTGCCGTACGACCAATGGTGATAACCCAGCGGCATACCGACGGAGGCATACGCATCCATCATCTGCTCGGCCGTGATCACTTCGATCTGGTTAGGGTAGGTGTCGAGCGCATAACGAGCCGCGATACGACTGATTTCGCGGTCGTAGGCCTGGATCAGCTCGAACGTCCATTCGGAGCCGGTGGAAATGGGTTGGCGCTTCTGCTCTTTGGCGGTCATGTCACTAACCTGCGCTGGAAGAGTTCACGGAAGACCGGATAGATATCCCCGGCCGAGACCAGTTGTTGCTGGGCAAAGGTGTCAGAAAAGGCTTCGGCAATGCGCTCGTACTCGAACCACAGGGCCTGATGTTCGCGCGGGGTGATCTCAACGTAAGTGTAGTACTGCACGAACGGCATGATCTGGTTGATCAGAATGTCGCGGCAGATCGGCGAGTCGTCATTCCAGTTATCGCCGTCGGAAGCCTGGGCGGCGTAGATGTTCCACTCGTTGCTCGGATAGCGTTCGGCCATGATCTCCTGCATCAGTTTCAACGCGCTGGAAACGATGGTGCCGCCGGTTTCGCGGGAATAGAAGAATTCTTCCTCATCCACTTCCCGGGCACTGGTGTGGTGGCGGATGAAAACCACGTCAATCTTGTCGTAGTTACGCTTGAGGAACAGGTACAGCAGGATAAAGAAACGCTTGGCGATGTCCTTGGTCGCCTGGGTCATGGAGCCGGACACGTCCATCAGGCAGAACATCACCGCCTTCGAACTGGGGTTGGGTTGCTTGATCAGCAGGTTGTACTTGAGGTCGAAAGTGTCGAGGAACGGTACGCGATGAATGCGCGCACTGAGTTTTTCGATTTCTGCCTCGATTTTCTGAATATCGCCGAAGTTGTCCGGTTCTTCCTGCTTGAGTCGCAGCAATTCCTCTTTGGCTTCGCGCAGTTTCGCCCGGCTGCTGCCGGACAGGGCGATTCGTCGGGCGTGGGCCGAGCGCAAGGTGCGGATGATGTTGATCCGCGACGGGTTGCCTTCGTTGCTGATGCCTGCACGAACGGTTTTGAAGGTATCGGTGCCGGTCAGGTTGCGCTTGACCAGATTGGGCAGTTCCAGGTCCTCGAACATGAACTCGAGGAACTCTTCCTGGGTGATCTGGAAGACAAACTCGTCCATGCCTTCACCCGAGTTGCCAGCCTTGCCGGGCCCTCTGCCGCCGCCACCTCCGGGCGGACGGGCGATGTGCTCGCCGCTGGTGAACTCTTTGTTGCCGGGGTGCACGACGGTCTGTTTGCCCCCGCGACCGTGGTGAAGCACCGGCTCGTCGATGTCGCGGCCGGGAATGCTGATCTGTTCGCCGTGTTCCATGTCGGTGATGGAGCGCCGGCTGACCGCCTCTTCGACAGCCTTTTTGATGTGATCACGGTAACGCCGCAGAAACCGCTGACGGTTCACCGTGCTCTTGTTCTTGCCATTGAGACGTCGGTCGATCACATAGCTCATGACTGCTCCTTAGAAGCTGTCCTGAAAGGGGCGAGCGGTGATGCAGCATCGGACCGAAGGCCAAGGGATATTCAACGCTCCCCCAAGCGCTTTGGATGCTGCCTGAACTCGCTACCGACTTTCGAACACCTTCCAGAGGCCTGTGTAACAGAAAATGCGTACACAGGCCTCTGGCTGACGACAACCGGTCTGACCGGCAGCGGGTTATTGTGATTTTCTGACCCGCAGGTACCACTCGGACAGCAGTCGTACCTGTTTGTCGGTGTAGCCCCGCTCGACCATCCGTGTGACGAAGTCGTTGTGTTTCTGCTGGTCCTCTTTGCTCGCCTTGGCGTTGAAGCTGATGACGGGCAGGAGGTCCTCGGTGTTGGAGAACATTTTCTTCTCGATGACCACCCGCAGTTTTTCGTAGCTGAGCCAGGTCGGGTTCTTGCCGTTGTTGTTGGCACGGGCGCGCAGCACGAAGTTGACGATTTCGTTGCGGAAATCCTTCGGATTGCTGATGCCGGCCGGTTTTTCGATTTTCTCCAGTTCTTCGTTCAGCGCCACGCGATTGAGGATCTCGCCGGTTTCCGGGTCGCGGTATTCCTGGTCCTGGATCCAGAAGTCGGCGTACAACACGTAGCGATCGAAGATGTTCTGGCCGTACTCGCTGTACGACTCGAGGTAGGCGGTCTGGATTTCCTTGCCGATGAACTCGATGTAACGCGGTGCCAGGTACTCCTTGAGGAAGCGCAGGTAGCGTTCGCGGGTTTCAGCCTGGAATTGTTCCTGTTCGATCTGTTGTTCCAGCACGTAGAGCAAATGCACCGGGTTGGCGGCGATTTCGTGCGGATCGAAGTTGAAGACCTTCGACAGAATCTTGAACGCGAAACGGGTCGACAGACCGTTCATGCCTTCGTCGACACCGGCATTGTCGCGGTATTCCTGGATCGACTTGGCCTTCGGATCGGTGTCCTTGAGGTTTTCACCATCGTAGACCCGCATCTTGGAGTAGATATTCGAGTTTTCCGGCTCCTTGAGGCGCGAGAGTACGGTGAACTGGGCGAGCATCTTCAGCGTGTCCGGTGCGCAGTGCGCCTTGGCCAGGGAGCTGTTGAACAAGAGCTTGTCGTAGATCTTCACTTCGTCGCTGACCCGCAGGCAGTATGGCACTTTGACGATGTAGATCCGGTCGATGAAGGCTTCGTTGTTCTTGTTGTTGCGGAAGGTGTGCCATTCCGATTCGTTGGAGTGAGCCAGCAGGATCCCGGTAAACGGAATCGCCCCCAGACCTTCGGTGCTGTTGTAGTTGCCTTCCTGGGTGGCGGTCAGCAATGGGTGCAGCACCTTGATCGGTGCCTTGAACATTTCGACGAATTCCATCAGGCCCTGGTTGGCCCGGCACAGTGCGCCCGAGTAGCTGTAGGCGTCGGCGTCGTTTTGCGGGAATTCTTCCAGTTTGCGGATATCGACCTTGCCCACCAGTGCCGAGATGTCCTGGTTGTTTTCGTCTCCCGGCTCGGTTTTGGCCACGGCTATCTGGTTGAGGATCGATGGATAGAGCTTCACCACGCGGAACTGGCTGATGTCGCCGCCGAATTCGGCCAGACGTTTGGTGGCCCATGGCGACATGATGGTGTTGAGATAGCGCCGCGGAATGCCGAAGTCTTCTTCGAGGATCGCGCCATCTTCGGTGGCGTTGAACAGACCCAAAGGAGATTCGAAAACCGGCGAGCCTTTGATCGCGTAGAAAGGCACCTTCTCGATAAGCTGTTTCAGCTTCTCGGCCAGGGACGATTTACCGCCGCCGACGGGGCCGAGCAGATAGAGGATTTGTTTCTTCTCTTCCAGGCCCTGAGCGGCATGGCGGAAATACGAGACGATCTGGTCGATGCATTCTTCCATCCCGTGGAAGTCTTCAAAGGCCGGATAGCGGCGGATCACCTTGTTGGAAAAGATTCGCGAAAGCCTCGAGTTGGTCGAGGTGTCGAGCAGCTCCGGTTCTCCGATGGCCAGCAACAGACGCTCGGCGGCGGAAACGTAGGCGCTGCGGTCCTTTTTGCACAGCTCCAGGTACTCTTGCAGTGAGAGTTCTTCCTGGCGTGTGGACTCGAAGCGTTGTTGGAAGTGGCTAAAGATACTCATGACGTCACCTCGCTCGATACGTGGAGCCGACGCCGGATCAGTCAGTCGATGCTGGCAGCGACCGGATATGCAGTCGCTGTTTACCCCCCAGAACCCTTTCAAAGCGTACCGCCCCGAAAGCTACTCCCGATGACCCGCGCGCCGGTGTACCGGCTCTCCCCTGTTTTGGATGGCCTGCGCTTAAGGATAGTTGCTTATTCGGGAGGTAAAGGCGAGATACGTAATTAGTTGTGGCAGACCGTTCGTCTGCCACCGCGCGAGCCCGCGGCAGCCGGGGCTTGCACGTTACAAAAAAATTATTCGGAAGTGCCTTGCGCAGTTTCCGAAGGATAAGTCGTACGCCACAGCTCAAAACCGCCATCCATGCTGTAGACATCGGAGAAGCCCTGGCTGATCAGGTAGGCTGCTGCGCCCTGGCTGGAATTGCCGTGATAGCAGACCACCACCGTCGGTGCGTCCAGGTCCGCGCCCTGAATGAAAGCATGCAGGGAATGGTTGTCCAGATGCTTCGAGCCGCTGATGTGCAGCGCGGCAAATGTTGCCGGGTCTCGAACATCGACTACCACTGCGCCTTGTTCGCGCAGGGCCTGGGCCTGTTCTGGGGGGATACGTTTGAATTCGCTCATGGCGGGCTCCTGTGGCTCGGCTGAAAGCGCAGTCTAGCGCCGGGCGCTGGCTGGCGTTTGTTCGGAAATAGGGGAGGCGACTGACGGCAGGAAGGTGTGGCCATGCTCGTCGCATTTGCACTGCAGTCGCTCAAGGGTGTCGACGTTCATCAAGGTCATCGACCCGCCCCAGACGCAACCGGTGTCGAGGGCGAAGATGCCCGGCTCGTTGCACTGGCCTTCGAGCGCTGCCCAGTGGCCGAAGATGATCTTCACGTCCCTGGTCTTGCGCTCCTTGTAAGTGAACCAGGGCGCATAACCTGGCGGCGCGGTGTCGACGCCTTCCTTGCCCTTGAGGTCGAGTTTGCCTTCGCTGGTGCAGAAACGCATGCGGGTGAAATAGTTGGTGATCACGCGCAGGCGGGTTACGCCTTTGAGATCGCTGTCCCATTTCAGTGGTTCGTTGCCGTACATGCCGTCGAGGTAAGGCGTGAAGCGATTGTCGTCGCGCAGGGCTTCTTCGACTTCGGCGGCGCACTTCAGGGCTTTGCGCAGCGACCATTGCGGGGGGATGCCGGCGTGGACCAAGGCGATGTTGCGTTGCTCGTCGTAATGCATGAGCTTTTGCTGGCGCACCCATTCCAGCAGTTCCACACGATCCGGAGCTTCGAGAATCTCGCGCAGGGTGTCGGCTTTCTTCAGGCGTTCGATGTTATGCCCGGCGGCCAGCAGATGAAGATCGTGGTTGCCGAGCACGCACACCAGTGATTCGCGAATGCTATAGAGGAAGCGCAAGGTTTCCAGCGACTGCGGGCCACGGTTGACCAGATCGCCCACCAGCCACAGTTTGTCCCGGGCAGGGTCGAAGGCGACTTGCTTGAGCAGGCATTTCAACGGTTCGAGGCAACCTTGCAGGTCGCCAACGGCATACGTCGCCATCAGTGCAGGGCTCCGGGCACCGCCAGGCGGAATGGAGCGATGATGGCGTCGAAGTGTTTGCCGTCTTCGGCAATCATTTGATAGCTGCCTTGCATGTTGCCGACCTTGGTCGTCATCACCGTGCCACTGCTATAGGTATGGCTCTCGCCTGCCTTGATCAACGGCTGTTGGCCAACCACGCCGGCACCGCGAACCTCCTCGACATGCCCGTCACCATCGGTGATCACCCAGTGCCGCGACAACAGCTTGGCCGGTAATTCGCCATTGTTGTGCACGGTGATGGTGTAAGCGAAGGCAAAGCGGTTTTGCTCGGGTTGCGATTGTTCTGCCAGATAGCGGGTGACGACGCTGACGTCGACCTGATAACGAGGATCGGACATTCAAGAGGCCTTAAAAACGAAGCGGGACGCGGGGCGTAGCTGATGGAATTCAGTCTAGGCCAAGTATCGGGTAGTAAACCAGACATGAGGGCTGGTGTCCTACCCGATAACGCTTGTTGCCTGTCAGTCGGCGGCGGGTTTCTGTAGGACTTGTTCGCTGAGTTTGTCGGCCAAGCGTACGAAGGCTGCCAGATCGAGCTGCTCTGGGCGCAGGCTGCCGTCGACACCGGCGGCGGTGATTTCGTCGTTGCTCAGCAGCAACTTGAGGGTGTTGCGCAGGGTCTTGCGGCGCTGGTTGAAGGCTTCGCGCACGACGCGCTCCAGCAAGCGGTGATCCTTGGCCGGGTGCGGCAGTACGGCGTGAGGCACCAGGCGCACGATGGCAGAATCGACTTTCGGCGGCGGGTTGAATGCGCCGGGGCCAACGTTGAACAGGTGCTCTACACGACAATGGTACTGAACCATGATCGACAGACGACCCCAGTCACCGCCGCCAGGGCCTGCCGCCAGACGCTCGACCACTTCTTTCTGCAGCATGAAGTGCATGTCGCGAATGATGCCTGCGTTGTGCAGCAGGTGGAAAATCAGCGGCGTGGAGATGTTGTACGGCAGGTTGCCCACCACACGCAGGCTGTTCGGCGCAGCGTTCAGGCTGTTGAAGTCGAACTTCAGCGCATCGCCCTGGTGCAGGTTGAAATTGCTCTTGCCGGCGAACTGCTGGTTGAGGATCGGAATCAGGTCTTTATCCAGCTCTACTACGTCCAGCTGGGCACCGCTGTTCAGCAGGCCTTGGGTCAGCGCGCCCTGGCCCGGACCGATTTCCAGCAGGCGGTCTTCGGGCTTGGCATGGATGGAGCGCAGGATGCGGTCGATAACGCCGGCATCGTGCAGGAAGTTCTGGCCAAAGCGTTTGCGCGCCTTGTGTTGGTAATGCTCGGTCATAAACGGGTCTCGGCCATCTGGTAGGCGGTTTCCAGGGCGACTTGCAGGCTGCCGGTGTCGATTTTGCCGCTGCCGGCCAGGTCCAGGGCAGTGCCGTGGTCGACCGACGTGCGGATGATCGGCAAGCCGAGGGTCACGTTGACTGCTGCGCCGAAGCCTTTGTATTTCAGCACAGGCAAGCCCTGGTCGTGGTACATCGCCAGCACCGCGTCGCAGTGCTCCAGATATTTGGGGGTAAACAGAGTGTCGGCGGGCAGGGGGCCGCGAAGGTCCATGCCTTCGTCACGCAGGCGCTCTAATGTAGGTTCGATGATGTCGATTTCTTCATGGCCCAGGTGTCCGCCTTCGCCGGCATGGGGGTTGAGCCCGCACACCAGGATACGCGGCTGGGCGATGCCGAATTTTTGTTGCAGGTCGGCATGCAGAATCCGCGTGACCCGCTCCAGACGCTCCGGTGTGATTGCATCGGCAATCTCGCGAAGGGGCAGGTGAGTGGTGACCAGCGCCACGCGCAATCCGCGGGTCGCAAGCATCATCACCACTTGCGCGGTCTGCGTCAGGTCGGCGAGAAATTCTGTATGTCCGGAAAAGGCGATACCCGATTCGTTGATCACGCCCTTGTGCACAGGGGCGGTGATCATGCCGGCGAAGTGCCCGTCCAGGCAGCCCTGGCCCGCGCGGGTCAGGGTTTCCAGAACGAAAGCAGCATTGGCTTTGTCGAGTTGACCGGCAGTCACCGGCGCATTGAGCGGTGTATCCCAGACATACAGGCTGTTGGCTGGCGCTGGGACATCCGGCCAGCTGTCCGGGGTCACCGGCAGCAAATCAACGACCACGCCCAGCTGCGCGGCCCGCTCAAGGAGCAGGTCGCGGCTGGTAATGGCAATCAGGGGATGTGGCTGGGCTTGCGAGGCAACCAGCAGGCACAGGTCAGGACCTATGCCGGCCGGTTCGCCGGGTGTCAGCGCGAAACGTTGGGGTTTCACTGCGCTGCCTGGTCTGCACCAGGGAGTTTGATCTCTACGTACGCTTCGTCACGGATCTGACGCAGCCAGGTTTGCAGCTCTTCGTCGTATTTGCGGTTACGCAGTACGGTCATTGCTTGCTGCTCACGGGCCTGGGTGGTGCTGTCCGTGGCGCGGCGGCCAAGGACTTCCAGGACGTGCCAGCCATATTGGGTCTGGAACGGCTTGGACAGCTGACCTTGCGGGGTCTTGGCCATCACTTCGCGGAACTCGGGCACCAATGCATTCGGGTCGATCCAGTTCAGGTCGCCGCCGTTGAGGGCGGAACCCGGGTCTTCCGAGAAGCTTTTCGCCAGTTCG
Source organism: Pseudomonas sp. MM213 (assembly GCF_020423045.1). Taxonomy (NCBI): domain Bacteria; kingdom Pseudomonadati; phylum Pseudomonadota; class Gammaproteobacteria; order Pseudomonadales; family Pseudomonadaceae; genus Pseudomonas; species Pseudomonas sp. MM213. The sequence goes on along the minus strand of NZ_CP081943.1, from coordinate 3,969,006 downwards.
CCGAAATCTTCGCCCGATTCGATACGGGTGTAGAGCGATTGGGCCAGGGCCTTGGTTTTTGCTTCGTCGCGGATCGGGCTAGGTTTGACCAGGATATGACGCACGTGTACTTCGTCACGGGTCTGGGTCTCGCCGCCGCGCTTGTCGAGGATCTTCAGGATGATGAAGCCACCCGGCGTGCGCATCGGCTGGGTTACATCGCCGACCGACATGGTGCTCAGCATGCGATCGAACGGAGGTGGCAATTGAGCGGCTTTACGCCAGCCCATGTCGCCGCCTTCCAGTGCGGTTTCGCTGGCGGATTTGGCGATTGCCAACTGAGCGAAGTCAGCGCCTTGCTTGAGCTGCTGGTAAACCGCGTCGGCCTGTTTGGCAGCACTCTGAATCGCATCGGAATTAGCACTTTCCGGTGTAGGAATCAGGATGTTGGCCAAGCGGAACTCTTCGGACAGCTGCATTTTGCCAAGGTCGGAAGCGAGGAAGTTCTTCACTTCCTGCTCGGACACTTGAATGCGCTCCGCCACACGGCGTTGACGCACGCGGCTGATGATCATTTCACGACGAATCTGCTCGCGAGCGTCTTCATAAGACAGGCCATCACGAGTCAGGGCCGCGCGGAATTGATCGATCGACATGTTATTGCGCTGGGCAATGGTGCCGACCGCCTGATTCAGCTCTTCATCGGTGATGCGAATGCCGGAGCGTTCGCCGATCTGCAGTTGCAGGTTTTCGACGATCAGGCGCTCGAGCACCTGCTGATCCAGCACGCTGGCCGGCGGCGCAGCAGAACCGCGTTTGGCGATGGTTTGCTGAACTTCATGAACACGTTGGTCCAGCTGGCTCTGCATGACCACATCGTTGTCGACAATGGCCACCACTTTATCGATGGACTGTACCGCGGCATTCGCCGCAGTACCCAGGAACAGCGCGCCCAGCATCAGCGGGCGCAGACAATCAGAAAGCTTGGTCTTCACGTTCACGATAACCTTGGATGCCTTTGTCGAGGAAGCTCTCTACTTTTTGGCCAACAACGCCGCCGAGACCTTTCAGAACGATTTGGAGGAAGATGCCATGGTCGCCTTTTTCGTTTTGCGGAGCTTCCTGACTGAATTCGTCATAGGAAACCCAGTAACGGTTGATCAGGCGCAGTTTCCAGCAGCAGTTGTCGTACTCGAAACCACCGAAGGCTTCCAGGGTACGGTTCTGGTTGTAGTCATACTGCCAGCGGCTGATGGCGTTCCATTGCGGCACGATCGGCCAGATCACCGAGAAGTCGTGCTGCTGGATCTTGTAGTAGTCCTTCACGTAACCCGGGGTGCCCGGCGTGCCGTAGTCACCACCGCCCACCGACCATTTACCGGTGTTCTGGTCGTAGCGAACCTGGTCATTGCGATAGCGATAGCCGGCGTTGATGACCTTGTTCGGGTTATCTTCAGGTTGGTAGTGGAACATCGCACTGCCCGAGCGAGGGCTGCGGCTGTCCGGATCCCAGTTATAGTCGGCGGTCGTGCGCCAATCGCGGTTCCAGCGGTATTCGTATTGCAGTGCATACGGGGACACATTGGAATGTGCATCTTCGCGGGTTTTTGCGTCGATACCCGGCAACTGGACTTCGCGATCCTTGAAGTACAAGGCCTGGCCGACGCTGATGCGTTGACGTTCAAAGCCGTTTTCTTCGATCCAGCGGCTGGTTACGCCTAGCGACAGTTTGTTCTCGTCGCCGATGCGGTCAGAACCCGAGAAACGGTTGTCGCGGAACAGAGACGAATAGTTGAAGGTGTATTCGCCAGTGTCGAAGACCGGAATGTCCTTCTGGTCTTCTTCAGGGACATACAGGTAGAACAGGCGTGGTTCCAGGGTCTGGCGGTAGTCCTTGCCGAACCAGTTGGTGTTGCGATCGAAATACAGGCCGCTGTCGACGCTGGCGATCGGAACGCCGCGATTTTGCGTGCTGCTGAACGACTCGCCAAGCGCCGAAGCGTTATTGCGGTTCGTCACGAGATCGTTTTTGCCGGTGCCATCAAGATCAAGGTCGTACTGAGTGTATTGATACTTGAGCGATGGCTTGACGAAACCATACGTCCAATCAAGCGGCAGGCTCACGCCTGGCTTGAGGTTCAGGCGATTGCCGTTGGCACGAGCCAGGCCTGCCACGTTGGTGTCCAGGCGAGGCGACAGGTTGCCGTTTTCATCGGAAAACTGCCCTTTTTCCAGGTCGCGCTCAAAGCGTACGATTTCTGTCTCGTAGTCGAAATCCAGACCGCTCGGATGAATCGGCAGCTGACCGGCGAAAGTGAGCTGCGGCAAGCGGTCGTACGGCGTGATGTTCGATACGGTGGCCAATTGATAGGCCTGGGCGTTGAGGCGGGCGGTATAGCTCTCTCCGCGATAAGTGACCGCGGCCTGCTGATTCACGTAGTCGGAAGTTTTCACACCCAACTGATCGGTCTGCAGATCCTGGAAGTAATACGGATCGCTGATCTTTGTGTAATCAACTTGAGTCAGAACGCGCGAATCGAGACCGCCCTTGTGCTGCCAGTTGTACATGTAACGGGTTTTTTCGTAGTCGGTCTGCAGCTTGCGCTCGTCGTCTTCATCGTTGAGATAAGCGGCGCCGAACTGACCTTCGGTGGACTTGGTCAGGTAGCGGAACTCGCCTTCCATCAACAGGCCGCGCTTGCTCATGTAGCGCGGGTACAACGTGGCATCGTAGTTCGGCGCCAGGTTGAAGTAGTACGGGGTGACCAACAGGAAGCCGGTATCGCTGCCGGTGCCAATGGTTGGCGGCAGGAAGCCGGACTGACGACGGTCGTCGATCGGGAAATAGATGTATGGCGTGTAAAGGACTGGAATGTCCTTGACCCGCAGCGTCACGTTGGTCGCGGTACCGAAACCGGTCGCCGGGTTCAAGGTGATGTTGTTGCCCTTGAGCTGCCAGGCGTTGCTGTTCGGTTCGCACGTAGTGTACGTACCATCCTTGAGGCGGATGATCGCGTTTTCGGCACGCTTGGCGTACAGCGCGTTACCGCGGACACGGGATTTGTGCATCACGTATTCGGCGTTGTCGACCTTGGCCTCGCCGGTGTCGAGCTGCACCTCGGCGTGGTCGCCGACGATCAGCGCGCCGTTGTCGCGAATGCGTACGTTGCCGTCCAGCTCGCCACGGCTCTCGGCCTGGTAGAGGTTCGCTTCGTCGGCTTCGGCCTGCATGCTGCCCTGACGCAGGACCACGTCACCGGCCAGGGTTGCGATCTGTTCATCCTGCTTGTAACGAGAAGCCTTGGCACCGACAAACGTCGGGGCGTCACTTTTATTCGTCTTGTCATTCATGCCAGGACGAATTGGTTCGATATAGGAACCAGAGCAGTAAGGACCGGTTTCGGCCAATTGCGCTGCAGTGAGATTCTCGCGCGGAACCCAGTCGAGGTGACTGTAGTCTGCGCTACGGGACTTGAGGGCGCGACCTTTGGATTCGGTGACGAGCACAGGCTTGGTGCCGGTGTCTTCACTGGCGCCGCTCTCGGTAGGTGCTTCACCGGTTGCGGAGACTGCGCTGCCCTCATGGATGGGACGCGGTGGCAATGCAGCCGCCGGCGTCTTGGGCGCACAGTTCCAGGCACCCGAAGCAGAGACTGAGCAGTCATACTGTTCCGCGGCGACCACGAACGAAGTGGCTAGAGGTTGCAGGGCCAGCAGACTGCCAGTGACCAACAACGGAAATTTTTTACGAAACGCGGGGGATTTCAATGCCATCTTATTAGTCCGGGCTTCCTGCGTGCCATCTGCCCGCGGTGTGGGCCGCACGCCTCTCGATGGTCTGAAAAAGATGCTGGATAATAAAGCATGACCCGCTTGACGGCTAGCGCCGTCGGAGACCCTTGCAATGCCTGACCAAGATGTACGTTTGCAACACCTGAAAGTTTGGCTCGATGAGCAGTTGGCGACCCTCTTTGCAGAGCAGAGTTGGGGCGCCGTACCCCCGGCCACGTTGACCGCGGCCAGCAGTGATGCGAGTTTTCGGCGCTATTTCCGTTGGGAAGGCGGCGGCAAAAGTTTCGTCGTAATGGACGCGCCGCCGCCCCAGGAAAACTGCAAACCCTTCGTGGATATCGCTTTTTTGCTGGCGAAATCCGGAATAAATGTGCCGAAAATTTATGCCGAAGACCTCGAGCGCGGTTTTCTTTTGCTCAATGACCTGGGCAACAAGACCTATCTGGACGTTATCGACAGCGAAAATGCCGACGATTTGTTCAAGGATGCCTTGCAGGCTCTGTTGGCTTTTCAGCAGTTGCCGATGGTTGCTCCGCTGCCGAGTTATGACGTGGCGCTGTTGCGTCGCGAGCTGGAATTGTTCCCCGAGTGGTTTGTGAAGCGTGAGTTGGGCATCGAGTTCGACGCTGCGCAGCAAATGCTCTGGCAGAACGTGTCGCAGCTGCTGATCGACAGCGCCCTGGCGCAACCGAAAGTCCTGGTGCATCGCGACTACATGCCGCGCAACCTGATGCTCAGCGAGCCGAATCCCGGCGTGCTGGATTTCCAGGATGCGGTCTATGGCCCGGTGACCTATGACGTGACCTGCCTGTTCAAGGACGCGTTCCTGAGCTGGCCCGAGGAGCGAGTGCACGGTTGGCTGCAAGATTACTGGCAGCAGGCGGGCGCCCTCGGCATTCCCGTCCAGCCAGACTTCGAAGACTTCTTGCGCGCCAGCGACCTGATGGGCGTGCAGCGTCACCTGAAAGTCATTGGTATCTTCGCCCGCATCTGCCATCGCGATGGCAAGCCGCGTTACCTCGCCGACGTGCCGCGCTTCTTTGCTTATATGGAAGCAGTGATCGCCCGCCGTCCTGAACTGGCGGAACTGGATGTGTTGCTGCTGAGTCTGCGTGCTGGAGTGAATGCATGAAGGCAATGATTCTGGCTGCGGGCAAAGGCGAGCGCATGCGCCCGCTGACCCTGACCACGCCAAAACCGCTGGTCCGCGCTGGCGGGGTGCCGCTGATCGAGTATCACCTGCGCGCGCTGGCCGCTGCCGGGTTTACCGAAATCGTGATCAACCACGCCTGGCTGGGACAGCAGATCGAGGACTATCTGGGCGATGGTTCGCGTTATGGCGTGAGCATCCAGTACTCGCCCGAAGGTGAGCCGCTGGAGACCGGTGGCGGGATTTTCCGTGCATTGCCATTGTTGGGTGATGAGGCGTTTGTGGTGGTCAACGGTGATATCTGGACCGACTATGACTTCAGCGTCTTGCATCAACCCATCAGTGGCCTGGCGCATCTGGTGTTGGCGGATAACCCGAGCCACCACCCGGCAGGCGATTTCACGCTGGTCGACGGGCAAGTGCACGACGGCCAGGCAGATTCGCCGACCCTGACTTACAGCGGTATTGCAGTGTTGCATCCGCAGCTGTTCGACGGGCACACCGCCGGGGCGTTCAAGCTTGCACCGCTGCTGCGCACGGCCATGGCCGATGGGCAAGTCTCGGGTGAGCGGCTGAGCGGACGGTGGGTGGATGTCGGAACTCACGAGCGTCTGGCGGAAGTTGAAACTCTGATTGAAGCGAGTCGCTGAGATGCTGTGGCCAGGGACTCTGATTGGAGCCGGAGCGGGCTTTGCCATTGCCAGCATTCCGGGGGCCTTGCTCGGCGCTTTATTGGGGCAGGCGCTGGATCGGCACCTGCAATTGCATTCGTGGGGGCATTTGCGTGAAAAGCTCGGTGGCAGGCCGGTGCTGCGCAACGATGAGCTGCTGTTCGTATTGCTGGGACGGCTGGCCAAATGCGATGGGCGAGTGGTAGACGGACATATCCAGCAGGCGCGCCTGGAAATGCAGGCACTGGACATGTCCGAGTCGGCCAAGCGTCGGGCGATTGCCGCGTTCAACCGCGGCAAGTCGGGCCGTGACCGGTTGCGCGGTTATCTGCGACGCTTGAGTGAGCAACCCCATGCGGCGGAAGGCGTATTGCGCGCCTGTTGGCGAATGGTCTGGGCCGATGGTCGTGCCGGGCATGCCGAGCGCGAACTGATTCGCCAATGGGGTAAATGGCTGGGCTGGACGTCGTATCAGGTGCAGGCGCTGGCGTCTGACTATGAGCCGCACAAGCAATCGTCGGCCGGCACTGCCATCACTTATCAGGAAGCGTTGTCGCTGTTGGGTGTGTCTGCCACCACCGAACCGGCGCAGATCAAACGCGCCTATCGGCGCCTGCTGAGTCGTCATCATCCGGACAAAATTGCCGGCAGCGGTGCGACGGCGTTGCAGGTGCGCGAGGCGACGGACAAGACGCGCGAATTGCATAACGCCTATACGTTGATTCGTCAGCGGCGGGATTTCAAGTGATGCGTCGTCAGTGATGACGCCTTCGCGGGCAAGTCGGATCGCCGCACCGCTCGCTCCTACAGGATTTAGTCAATCACAAAAATTGCAAACGACTAAATCCTGTAGGAGCGAGGCTTGCCCGCGAAGGGCGCGACTCGGTCTATCAGTTCGCAGCCTGAGGATTCAACCAGCCCCGCACCCGGCGAACCAACTGCTCCTGCTCTGCTTTCGAGTCACCCGGCAACGCCTTGAGCGATACCTGACTGAACGCCGAACCCTTCAAGCGCTTGCTGGCCTGCAAGCGTTCCAGAGCCGCATTGCGGTCCAGCGGCTTGTCCTTGTAGAAGATGTCGGCGGTGGGCAGTTTTAGCGTCGGCGTCAGTTCAGCCAGGCCAGGTTTCGCTGCCACGGGCGTCTGCGCGGCGACCATCGCGAACTTCTCGACTTGCGAGGGCTGCCTCTCGCTCAGATAACGCGCGGCCCAGTAAGCGCCGGTGCCATGACCCAGCACCACGATGCTGCGAGCGCTCTGCTGTTCGGCGTAGGCAACAGCCGCATCGATGCGTGCGAAAATTCGTTCGGCGTCGGCTTTGACCTGTTCGTCGCTGGTTTCAGCAATGGCCTTGTCGGCCACCTCCGCTTCACCGCCCGCCGCCTGCTCGATGGGCGCCGCCGTGGTCGAGTCCTTGCTGCCGGCATCAGGTGCTTTGGGCGGTGGCGTTACTTCAACGATACGTGGCGCAATGGCATCGCTTTGCACGTCTGGCAAGGTGATACTCAGGCTGCTCCACTCGGCGTCCGGCAATTGGCGCCGCAACGGACCGATTGCCTGCGGCCAGTCAACGGTTTCGCCCGCGCCCGGGATGATAATCACCGCACCCTTGGGGTCAGCGGTATTGGCCGGTTTCCACAAGGCCAGAAACGTGTCGCTGCCGGCCTGGAGTTGTTGCTGTTCCTGAGCGGGGATTTTTCGCTCAAGTGCTGCCGCTTCTTCCTGACTACGCTCAAGCAGCGGCTGACGTTCGACCGGTTTTTCTTCTGCGGGTTTTTCCGCGGCGGCCGGTGCCGGGTCTGCGGCCTCGACGGAAAAGGCGCAAGGCAGGATCAGCGACAGGCACAATGCTGGCAGTGCCAGGCGGTAGACAGGGGGCATCGGATATTCCAGGCCAGAAGTGGTTCCGGCAGCCTAATGGGTTGGTCAGTATTTGTCAGTGTGTGAGATTTCAATGATGCGTTTTTGCTGTCTGTGGGTTATCGGCTGTTTGTGGTTTCCCTTGATGGGCTGGGCGGCGCCTGCGCCACCGGAGCACGTCGCGCAGTTGTCTGCGAGCCAACAGCAATGGCTCGCGCAACATAATGAATTGCGCGTCGGACTGGTGTTGCAAGTGCCCTATGCGCAATACGATCGCCGTTTGCAGCGGCTGTCCGGGGTTAACGTCGAGCTGATGAAATGGCTGGCAAAAGCGCTCAAGGTCGAGCTGAGCTGGCGTAACTATCCTGACCTTGCGCAACTGGAAGCCGCCGCGCGCGAAGGTGAAATAGACATCGCCCCAGGGTTGGCGCAAACCCCCGGCGGCCTGCGCCTGTGGCAGTTTTCCGATCCATACATGCGGGTGCCGCAACTGGTGGTCAGTGACCAGAAGGGCGCCGGCGTGGTCGAGTTGGAAAAACTCGACAGCCAGACCCGCGTCGCCGTACGCATGCCCAGCGCCACCGCCGATTACCTGCGCAGCAATTACCCGCATTTGAACCTCCAGGGCGTGCCGATCGAGCGTCAGGCACTGCAACTGTTGTTGAGTCAGCAGGCCAGTTATGCCGTGGTCGACGAAGCGCAATTCGGGCGTTTGTCTGTCGAACCGGAGTTTGCCGGGTTGGTGGTGGTCGGTGATATTGGCCTGCCGCAACTGCTGCGCGTGGCTACACGGCGGGACTGGCCGGAACTCGCCGGCATCATCGAAAGCGCGCTGCGGGCGATCCCCGCCAAAGACCTGGAACAACTGCACAACCAATGGCTGCAAGCCAAATACCCGCGACTGACCGAGTCGCCGGGTTTCTGGCAGAACCTCTGCCTGCTGTTGGCGGTGTTGATGCTGAGCTGCATGGCGATCGTGGTCTGGCAGCGTCGGCAGCAACACAGTCTTGAGCAGCGGTTGCTGGTAGCACGGGAAGACATTGCCTTGCGTGCCGCCAGCGAAGAAGCGCTGCGCCTCACCCAGTTTTCTATCGACCAGAGCACCGTCGGCATTCTCTGGGTCAACTGGGACAGCCATGTGCGCTACGCCAACCGCGCCGCGGAAACCATGCTCGGCTATCCGTCGGGTGGCATCATCGATCGGCCGTTGATCGACTTTGAACCGGGTCTGCACATGGACCGCTGGCTGAACCTGTGGAAACGCGCCCGCGCCAGCGAAGAAGGGCCGCTCAGCTTTGAAACCAATTGCCTGCGAGCCGATGGCAGCATTCTGCCGACGGATGTGTCGTTGAGCTTCCTGCGTTTTCGCGATGGCGAATACCTGGTGGTCTACCTCAACGACGTCACCGAGCGTCGTCGTGCGCTGGCCGCGTTGCAGGAAAGCGAGGCGCGGCTGCAAGGGATCGCTGCCAACGTACCGGGATTGGTCTTTCGCCTGGAGCGGGCACCGATGACAGGGCAGATCGACTTTGCCTACATCAGTGAGGGCAGCGAGAGCCTGGTCGGTTACTCGCCGGCGACCCTGGCCCACCGCGACAAAGGCCTGCGCAGCCTGGTGCATCCGGATGACAAGGCCAGTTACCACCAAACGCAGGATCATGCGCTGGACACTGACAGTGACTGGTCGTGGCAAGGGCGGATTCTCACGCGTCAGGGCGATCAGCGCTGGGCCGAGATCAAGGCCATCACGCGTCGCCTCGATGACGGCACCTATGTCTGGGACGGCATCGTCTGGGACATCAGCGAGAGCAAGCGCATCGAGCTGGAACTGGCCAGCTCCCGTGAGCAATTGCGTGAATTGTCCGCACACCTGGAGAGCGTGAGAGAAGAGGAAAAGGCGCGCATCGCCAGGGAAGTTCACGACGAGTTGGGTCAGATGTTGACCGTGTTGAAACTGGAAACGTCCATGTGCGAACTGGCCTACGCCCAGCTCGACCCAGGTCTGAATGAACGTTTGAACAGCATGAAGCGCTTGATCGCTCAGCTGTTCCAACTGGTGCGCGATGTGGCCACGGCGTTGCGGCCGCCAATTCTCGATGCCGGTATTGCTTCGGCCATCGAATGGCAGGCCCGGCGTTTCGAGGCGCGCACGCAGATTCCGTGTCTGGTGCAAGTGCCGGAGAACTTGCCGGTGCTCAGCGATGCCAAGGCGATCGGCTTGTTCCGGATCCTTCAGGAAGCGCTGACCAATGTCATGCGGCATGCCCAGGCGCATACTGTTGAACTGACATTGACGCTTGAGGGCGACGAGTTGTGTCTGACTGTCAGCGATGATGGCGTAGGATTTGTCGCCGCTACTGGCCGGCCAACATCCTTCGGGGTTGTGGGCATGCGCGAGCGGGTGTTGATCATGGGCGGGGAACTGTCGCTTGAAAGTGAGCCGGGGGAGGGTACTACCCTGATGGTGCGTGTGCCGCTGGATGAAGCCTGAAGAATTTGTGTTGTCTGTAATGACGCCTTCGCGGGCAGGGATTTTGTGAACGCCACAGATCCAAATGTGGGAGCGAGCCTGCTCGCGATAGATCTTGAATCTGGAGAAAGACCGTGATCCGTGTACTGGTAGCCGAAGACCACACCATCGTTCGCGAAGGCATTAAACAACTGATCGGCCTGGCCAAGGACTTGCTGGTGGTGGGCGAGGCGAGCAATGGCGAGCAGTTGCTCGAAACCTTGCGTCATGTGCCTTGCGAAGTGGTGTTGCTGGACATCTCGATGCCGGGCGTCAATGGCCTGGAAGCGATTCCGCGGATTCGCGCACTGAACAATCCACCGGCGATCCTGGTGTTGTCGATGCACGACGAAGCGCAAATGGCTGCCCGGGCGTTGAAGGTCGGCGCGGCGGGTTACGCAACCAAGGACAGCGACCCGGCGCTGCTGCTGACGGCAATTCGCAAGGTCGCGGCGGGCGGTCGGTACATCGACCCGGACCTGGCCGACCGCATGGTTTTCGAAGTCGGCCTGACCGATTCGCGGCCGCTGCATTCGTTGCTCTCGGAGCGCGAATTCTCGGTGTTCGAACGCCTGGCCCAGGGCGCCAACGTCAACGACATCGCCCAGCAACTGGCCCTGAGCAGCAAAACCATCAGCACCCACAAGGCGCGGCTGATGCAGAAACTCAACATCACGTCCCTGGCCGAACTGGTGAAGTACGCCATGGAACACAAGCTGCTCTAACACGATTCACCACGGATCCTGTAGGAGCGAGGCTTGCCCGCGAAGCTTTTAGCGTCAGTAAGATCGCCTTCGCGGGCAAGCCTCGCTCCTACGAAACGTTGTGGCATATCCATTTGCGACATGCCTTTAAAACCGCTATCGCCGCTCCATAAGGCTCGCAGCTCACCACCTGCCCCCATCCCGAAACGACATACCCATTCCCGCCATCCTTGTAGGGCAATCCCTACCCCCAACCTTCCATCCGGCTGAGGCGATTCTCTCCTGCGCCCCGATTTGCGTGCTCCCCAGCGTCCACTAGGCTTAGTCCACAGCAGTCATCAATAACAAAGGTGTGGGTATGAGCCAGGTCGATTCAAGCGCAGGGGCCAATGACATTCTGGTCAGCTTTCGTGGAGTGCAAAAGAGCTACGACGGCGAGAACCTGATCGTCAAAGACCTCAACCTGGACATTCGCAAAGGCGAGTTCCTCACGTTGCTCGGGCCATCCGGTTCCGGCAAAACCACCAGCCTGATGATGCTCGCCGGTTTCGAAACCCCGACCGCCGGTGAAATCCTCCTGGCCGGGCGCGCCATCAACAACGTGCCGCCGCACAAGCGCGACATCGGCATGGTGTTCCAGAACTATGCATTGTTCCCGCACATGACCGTCGCCGAGAACCTCGCGTTCCCGCTGACCGTGCGCGGCTTGAACAAGAGCGATGTCAGCGACCGGGTCAAACGTGTCCTGAGCATGGTTCAGCTCGAGACCTTCGCCCAGCGTTATCCGGCGCAACTGTCCGGTGGTCAGCAACAGCGTGTGGCCCTGGCCCGTGCATTGGTGTTCGAACCGCAACTGGTGCTGATGGACGAACCCCTCGGCGCACTCGACAAACAACTGCGCGAACACATGCAGATGGAGATCAAGCATCTGCACCAGCGCCTCGGCGTGACCGTGGTCTACGTGACCCACGACCAGGGCGAAGCCCTGACCATGTCCGACCGCGTGGCGGTGTTCCATCAGGGCGAAATCCAGCAGATCGCCCCTCCACGCAGCCTCTACGAAGAACCGAAAAACACCTTCGTCGCCAACTTCATCGGCGAGAACAACCGTCTCAACGGCCGCCTGCACAGCCAGACCGGCGATCGTTGCATCGTCGAACTCGGTCGCGGTGAAAAGGTTGAAGCGCTGGCGGTCAATGTCGGCAAGACCGGCGAACCCGTCACGCTGTCGATTCGTCCGGAACGCGTGAGCCTCAATGGTTCGAGCGAGTCCTGTGTCAACCGCTTCTCAGGGAGGGTGGCGGAATTCATCTATCTGGGCGACCACGTCCGGGTTCGCCTGGAAGTCTGCGGCAAGACCGACTTCTTCGTGAAACAACCGATTGCCGAGCTCGATCCCGGGCTTGCTGTCGGCGACGTGGTACCGCTTGGCTGGGAGGTCGAACACGTTCGCGCGCTCGACCCACTTCTAGAGGCGAACTGATCGCCCCCTGCTTCAACCAACCCTGCACGTGGAGAGAACAATAAATGTTGAGATCCCTGAAATTCACCGCCCTGGTCATGGGCATGATCGGTGCGGCACACGCGATGGCGGCGGGCCCGGACCTGACCGTGGTGTCCTTTGGCGGGGCGAACAAGGCCGCGCAGGTCAAAGCCTTCTACGCACCGTGGGAAGCGGCGGGTAACGGCAAGATCGTAGCGGGCGAGTACAACGGCGAGATGGCCAAGGTCAAAGCCATGGTCGACACCAAAAGCGTGTCCTGGGACCTGGTGGAAGTTGAGTCGCCAGAACTGTCCCGTGGTTGCGACGAAGACATGTTCGAGCAACTCGACCCGGCGCTGTTCGGCAAGACCGAAGACTACGTCAAAGGCGCTATCCAGCCTTGCGGCGTAGGTTTCTTCGTGTGGTCGACCGTGTTGGCCTACAACGCCGACAAGCTGGCCTCCGCACCCACCAGCTGGGTGGATTTCTGGGACACCAAGAAATTCCCGGGTAAGCGCGGCCTGCGTAAAGGCGCCAAGTACACCCTGGAATTCGCACTGATGGCCGACGGTGTTGCGCCGAAAGACGTCTACAAAGTGCTGGCCGGCAAAGACGGTCAGGACCGCGCGTTCAAGAAGCTTGATGAGCTGAAACCAAACATCCAGTGGTGGGAAGCCGGCGCACAACCGCCGCAATACCTCGCTTCCGGTGACGTGGTCATGAGCTCGGCCTACAACGGCCGGATCGCTGCCGTGCAGAAAGAAAGCAACCTGAAAGTCGTGTGGAACGGCGGTATCTACGACTTCGACGCATGGGCCATTCCAAAAGGCCTGGACAAGACACGTGCTGAAGCGGCGAAGAAATTCATCGCGTACTCGGTGGCACCGCAGCAGCAGAAGACCTACTCGGAAAACATCGCCTACGGCCCGGCCAACACCCAAGCCGTACCGCTGTTGTCCAAGGATGTCCTGAAAGACATGCCGACCACCCCGGAAAACATCGCCAACCAAGTGCAGATCGACGTCAGCTTCTGGGCTGACAACGGCGAGCAACTGGAACAGCGCTTCAATTCCTGGGCTGCGAAATAAGACCACCCCGTGGGCTTATCGACTCCCGTAGGAGCGAGGCTCGCCCGCGAAGACGTCAGCACATTCAACATCAATGTTGACTGACACGCTGCCTTCGCGAGCAAGCTTCGCTCCTACGGGGGGGATGTGTAGTTATCAAGAACAGAGGCGGCCTCGCGGTCAAAGGATGCCGCCTCTGTAACGATCAAAGATTTCCGGAGTACGCCATGGCCACCGCCATTCCCCTGAACGCGGGCACTGACCCCACCTTGAAGCAGCGGCTCAAGCACGCCGAGCGGATCAACCGCTGGAAGGCCCAGGCCTTGATCGCGCCATTGGTGCTGTTTCTGTTGCTGGTGTTCCTGGTGCCCATCGTGGCGCTGCTCTACAAAAGCGTTGGTAACCCGGAAGTGGTCGGCGGCATGCCGCGCACCGTGGCGGCCATCGCCAGCTGGGACGGCCGTGGCCTGCCCGCTGAACCGGTTTACAAAGCGGCCAGCGAAGACCTCGCTGAAGCGCGCAAGAATCAGACCCTGGGCGACCTGTCCAAGCGCTTGAACATGGAGCTGGCCGGCTATCGCAGCCTGCTGACCAAAACCGCCCGCGCCTTGCCGTTCGCTACCGAACCGGCCTCTTATAAAGACGCGCTGGAAGGGCTCGACGAGCGTTGGGGCGACCCGGCCTACTGGCAAGCGGTGCGCCGCAACACCAGCAACATCACGCCGTACTACTTGCTGGCAGCGGTCGATCACCGCATCGATGACCTTGGCGAAATCGCCCCGGCCACGCCCGATCAGGCGATTTACCTCGACATCTTCGCCCGCACCTTCTGGATGGGCCTGATCATCACCGCCATTTGCCTGGTACTCGCCTATCCGTTGGCTTACCTGCTGGCGAATCTGCCGTCGCGTCAAAGCAACCTGTTGATGATCCTGGTGCTGCTGCCGTTCTGGACCTCGATTCTGGTGCGCGTCGCTGCGTGGATCGTATTGCTGCAATCGGGCGGGCTGATCAACAGCGGCCTGATGGCCATGGGCATCATCGATAAGCCGCTGGAGCTGGTGTTCAACCGCACCGGGGTCTACATCTCGATGGTGCACATCCTGCTGCCGTTCATGATCCTGCCGATCTACAGCGTGATGAAAGGCATCTCGCCGACCTACATGCGCGCCGCGATTTCCCTCGGCTGCCACCCGTTCGCCAGTTTCTGGCGGGTGTACTTCCCGCAGACCTATGCCGGTGTCGGCGCCGGTTGCCTGTTGGTGTTCATCCTCGCCATCGGCTACTACATCACCCCGGCCTTGCTGGGCAGCCCGAACGATCAGATGGTCAGTTACTTCGTCGCCTTCTACACCAACACCAGCATCAACTGGGGCATGGCGACCGCACTCGGTGGGCTGCTGCTGTTGGCGACCGTGGTGCTTTATCTGATTTACAGCTGGCTGGTGGGCGCCAGTCGCCTGCGCCTGAGCTAAGGGGAGAATCGAAATGCTGAGTCCTTACATGTCGCCCATCGAACGGGTGTGGTTCTACAGCTTGCGGATTCTCTGCGGCTTGATTTTGCTGTTCCTGATTCTGCCGGTGTTGGTGATCATCCCGTTGTCGTTCAACTCGGGCAGTTTCCTGGTGTATCCGCTGCAAGGTTTTTCGCTGCACTGGTATCAGGACTTCTTCGCCTCGGCGGAATGGATGCGTGCACTGAAGAACAGCATCATCGTCGCCCCGGCGGCGACCGTGCTGGCGATGGTGTTCGGTACGCTGGCGGCGATTGGCCTGACTCGGGGCGACTTCCCGGGCAAGGCGCTAGTGATGGCGTTGGTGATTTCGCCGATGGTGGTGCCGGTGGTGATCATCGGTGTCGCGAGTTACCTGTTCTTTGCACCGCTGGGCCTGGGCAACAGCTTCTTCTCGTTGATCGTGGTGCACGCGGTGTTGGGTGTGCCGTTTGTGATCATCACGGTGTCGGCAACATTGCAGGGGTTTAACCACAACCTGGTGCGCGCCGCTGCCAGCCTCGGGGCTTCACCGCTGACCGCGTTCCGCCGCGTGACCTTGCCGCTGATTGCGCCGGGTGTGATCTCCGGTGCGCTGTTTGCCTTCGCGACCTCGTTCGATGAAGTGGTGGTGACGTTGTTCCTCGCCGGTCCCGAGCAAGCGACCTTGCCACGGCAGATGTTCAGCGGTATCCGCGAAAACCTCAGCCCGACGATCGCCGCCGCGGCAACGCTGCTGATTGCCTTCTCGGTGATCCTGCTGCTGACCCTGGAATGGCTGCGTGGCCGCAGCGAAAAACTGCGCACCGCCCAGGTTTGATCAGCTTTTGATTTTGTAGGAGCGAAGCTTGCTCGCGAAGAGGCCAGAACAGTCAGCATCGATGTTGACTGAGATGGCCCCTTCGCGAGCAAGCTTCGCTCCTACATTAGATTTGTGTTGTTCCCATGTTCGGTCATTCACGCGCTGAATAGCAGACAAACCCCAATCCCCAGCTACTATTGTGCCCAGCTCCCCTATCTATAAGAGGCTGCGCACGATGAGTCTTTCCTCTTTCAAAATCGCACACAAACTGATCACCGGCGCAGCTGCCATCGAGCAACTGTCCGCCGAGCTCACGCGCCTGGACATCGACAACCCGCTGATCGTCACCGACGCCGCGCTGGTCAAATCCGGCACGGTGGAGCTGGCGCTCGCGCAGTTGGGGGACCGTAGTTACGAAATTTTCGACCGTGTACTGCCAGACCCGGAAATCGCCATCGTCGAAGACTGCATGCGCGTTTACCGTGAAGGCGGGCACGACGGGCTGATCGGCCTGGGCGGCGGCAGCGCGATCGACATCGCCAAAAGTGTTGCCGCGTATGCCGGTTATCACGGCGCGCTGGAGGATCTGTTCGGCATCGACCAGGTGCCGCGCAAGGGCCCACCGCTGATCGCCATCCCGACCACCGCCGGCACCGGCTCGGAAGTGACCAATGTCGCGATCCTCTCCGACAAGGTTGCGCAACTGAAAAAGGGCATCATCAGCGACTATCTGTTGCCGGACGTGGCCCTGGTCAGCCCGCAAATGACCCTGACCTGCCCGCGCAGTGTCACCGCCGCCAGTGGCGTCGATGCGCTGGTGCACGCCATCGAATCTTATTTGTCCCTCAATGCTTCAGCGATTACCGATGCGCTGGCCATCGGCGCTATCAAGTTGATCACCCAGGCGCTACCCAAGGCCTACGCCAATCCCTCCAATCTGCAGGCGCGTGAAGACATGGCCACCGCCAGCCTGATGGCCGGCATGGCGTTCGGCAATGCCGGGGTCGGCGCGGTGCATGCGCTGGCGTATCCGCTGGGCGGACGTTTCAACATCACCCACGGCGTCAGCAACGCCTTGTTGCTGCCGTACGTCATGACCTGGAACAAGATGGCCTGCGTCGAGCGCATGCAGGATATTGCCGAAGCCATGGGCGTGAAGACCGCTCATCTGAGCGCCAATGACGCTGCGGACAAAGCCGTCGAGGCGATGACTGCGTTGTGCGCAGCGGTAGAAATCCCGTCGGGCCTGCGCAGTTTCGGTGTTCCAGAGGATGCGATTCCGGCCTTGGCCCTGGAAGCCGCGGGTATCGAGCGGCTGATGCGCAACAATCCACGCAAATTGAGTGCGATTGATATCGAGAAGATCTACCGCGCGGCCTACTGATCATCGTCCTTACGGTGCGCGCGTCAAAGCATGAGGTATACAATGCGCGCCATCGTGATTCTGCTCAGAAAAGGTGCGTCATGCAGCCCTTCGTAATTGCTCCGTCGATTCTCTCCGCCGACTTCGCCCGCCTGGGTGAAGAAGTGGACAACGTTCTGGCCGCCGGCGCCGACTTCGTGCACTTCGATGTCATGGACAACCACTACGTGCCGAACCTGACCATCGGCCCGATGGTCTGTGCCGCGCTGCGCAAGTACGGCGTAACCGCGCCGATCGACGCGCACCTGATGGTCAGCCCGGTTGATCGCATCGTTGGCGACTTCATCGAGGCCGGCGCGACGTACATCACCTTCCACCCGGAAGCCACGCAGCACGTCGACCGTTCCCTGCAACTGATCCGCGAAGGCGGCTGCAAGTCGGGCCTGGTGTTCAACCCGGCGACCCCGCTGGACGTGCTCAAGTACGTGATGGACAAGGTCGACATGATCCTGCTGATGAGCGTCAACCCGGGCTTCGGCGGGCAGAAGTTCATCCCCGGCACCCTCGACAAGCTGCGTGAAGCACGCGCATTGATCGATGCCTCGGGCCGTGACATCCGCCTGGAAATCGACGGCGGCGTGAACGTGAACAACATTCGTGAAATCGCGGCGGCTGGCGCCGATACCTTCGTGGCCGGCTCGGCGATCTTCAACGCGCCGAACTACCAGGAAGTCATCGAGAAGATGCGTTCCGAACTGGCGCTGGCCCGTCCATGAGTGGCTTTGAGCAGCTGTTCCCGGGGCGTCTGCCACGGCTGGTGATGTTCGATCTGGACGGCACGCTGGTCGATTCGGTCCCTGACCTCGCCGCGGCGGTGGATAACATGCTGCTCAAACTCGGGCGCCAGCCTGTCGGCATCGAATCGGTGCGTGACTGGGTCGGCAACGGCGTGCACATGCTGGTGCGCCGGGCCCTGGCCAATCACATCGACGCCGAAGGTGTCGATGATGTCGAGGCTGAACATGCCCTGGAATTGTTCAACGGCTTTTACGAGGACGGTCACGACCTGACGGTGGTTTACCCCGGCGTGCGTGACACCCTCAAGTGGCTGAACAAGCAAGGCGTGGAGATGGCGCTGATCACCAACAAGCCGGAGCGCTTCGTCGCACCGTTGCTGGATCAGATGAAAATCGGCCGCTATTTCAAATGGATCATCGGCGGCGATACCTTGCCGCAGAAGAAACCTGACCCGGCTGCGCTGTTCTTCGTGATGAAAATGGCCAACATCCCGGCGTCGCAATCGCTGTTTGTCGGCGATTCGCGCAGCGATGTGCTGGCGGCGAAAGCGGCGGGGGTCAAATGCGTGGCCCTCAGTTATGGCTATAACCACGGTCGGCCGATTGCCGAAGAGTCGCCGGCGCTGGTCATCGACGACCTGCGCAAGCTAATTCCCGGTTGCCTGGATCCGGCCGCTGAGATAACGTTGGCCGACGCTGTTCAACCCCCTTCTGGAAACGCCATCGTGGTGGTCACTCGCAAACTCTGGATGAAAGTCATCAAGGCCCTGGCCCGCTGGCGTTGGCGCGCCTGACTTGTTCCTGGCCGGTCTACCGGCGCGTTTGCATACCTGACTGTTAGCACCTCAAGCCACGAGGCTACCCCATGATCCGTGAAGAATTCCTGCGTTTGGCCGCTGCCGGCTATAACCGCATCCCGCTTGCCTGCGAAACCCTGGCCGACTTCGACACGCCGCTGTCGATCTACCTGAAACTGGCTGACGAGCCCAATTCCTACCTGCTCGAATCCGTGCAGGGCGGGGAGAAGTGGGGTCGTTACTCTATCATCGGCCTGCCGTGCCGCACCGTGCTGCGGGTTCATGACCATCACATCAGCGTGACCCATGACGGCGTCGAGATCGAAAGCCATGAAGCGCAAGACCCGCTGGCGTTCGTCGAAGAATTCAAAGCCCGTTACAACGTACCGACCATCCCCGGCCTGCCACGCTTCAACGGCGGCCTGGTGGGTTACTTCGGTTACGACTGCGTGCGTTATGTGGAAAAGCGTCTGGGCAAGTGCCCGAACCCGGATCCGCTGGGCGTGCCGGACATTCTGCTGATGGTGTCCGATGCGGTGGTGGTGTTCGACAACCTCGCCGGCAAAATGCACGCAATTGTCCTGGCCGACCCGTCGCAGGACGATGCCTTCGAGCAAGGTCAGGCGCGCCTGCAAGAGCTGCTGGAAAAACTCCGCCAGCCAATCACCCCGCGCCGAGGCCTGGACTTCAGCAAGCAACAATCGACTGACCCGGTGTTCCGCTCCAGTTTCACCCAGAACGATTACGAAAAAGCCGTCGACACCATCAAGGAATACATCCTGGCCGGTGACTGCATGCAGGTCGTGCCGTCCCAGCGCATGTCGATCGACTTCAAGGCGGCGCCGATTGATCTGTACCGGGCGCTGCGTTGCTTCAACCCGACGCCTTATATGTACTTCTTCAACTTCGGCGACTTCCACGTCGTCGGCAGTTCGCCGGAAGTGCTGGTGCGGGTCGAAGACAATCTGATCACCGTTCGCCCGATTGCCGGCACCCGTCCGCGTGGGGCCAACGAAGAGGCAGACCTGGCGCTGGAGAAAGACCTGCTCTCCGACCACAAGGAAATCGCCGAACACCTGATGCTGATCGACCTGGGTCGTAACGACACCGGTCGCGTATCGGAAATCGGCTCGGTGAAGCTCACCGAGAAAATGGTTATCGAGCGTTATTCCAACGTGATGCACATTGTTTCCAACGTCACCGGGCAACTGAAAGCCGGGCTGACGGCCATGGACGCATTGCGGGCGATCCTGCCGGCGGGCACCTTGTCCGGCGCACCGAAGATTCGCGCGATGGAAATCATCGACGAACTGGAGCCGGTCAAGCGTGGCGTCTATGGCGGCGCGGTCGGTTACTTTGCCTGGAACGGCAACATGGACACGGCGATTGCGATCCGCACCGCCGTGATCAAGAACGGCGAACTGCACGTGCAGGCCGGTGGCGGCATCGTTGCCGACTCGGTGCCGGCGCTGGAATGGGAAGAAACCCTGAACAAGCGTCGTGCCATGTTCCGCGCAGTCGCCCTGGCTGAACAAACCCCGGAAAGCTGACCGATGAACGTGACCCGTATGCCATGTCGCTTTGGCTGACAAAGCGCTGCGGGCCGCTCATTCGAAGGCAGCCTTTATAGTCCGTGAATTCAAGAGGTTCTCAAGCCATGTTGCTGATGATCGATAACTACGACTCTTTTACCTACAACGTTGTGCAATACCTCGGTGAGCTAGGCTCCCAGGTCAAAGTCGTGCGCAACGATGAACTGACCGTTGCCGAAATCGAAGCCCTCAACCCTGAGCGCATCGTTGTGTCGCCCGGTCCTTGCACGCCGACCGAAGCGGGCGTCTCGATTGACGTCATCAAGCATTTCGCTGGCAAACTGCCGATTCTCGGCGTGTGCCTGGGCCATCAATCCATCGGCCAGGCCTTCGGCGGCGATGTGGTTCGTGCCCGCCAGGTGATGCACGGCAAGACCAGCCCGGTGTTCCACGAGGACAAAGGTGTCTTCGAAGGCCTGAACCATCCGCTGACCGTCACGCGTTATCACTCGCTGATCGTCAAGCGCGAAACCTTGCCGGACTGCCTGGAACTGACCGCCTGGACTCAACTTGAAGACGGTTCGGTCGACGAAATCATGGGCCTGCGCCACAAGACGCTGAACATCGAAGGTGTGCAGTTCCACCCTGAGTCTATCCTGACCGAGCAGGGCCACGAGCTGTTCGCCAACTTCCTCAAACAAACCGGCGGCACGCGCTAAGGACTTCCCATGAATATCAAGACAGCCCTCAGCCGTATCGTCGATCAACTCGACCTCAGCACCGATGAAATGCGCGATGTGATGCGCGAGATCATGACCGGACAATGCACGGACGCGCAGATCGGCGCGTTCATGATGGCCATGCGCATGAAGAGCGAAAGCATCGATGAGATCGTCGGCGCCGTGTCGGTCATGCGCGAGCTGGCGGACAAGGTCGAACTGAAGACCCTCGACGGCGTGGTTGATGTGGTCGGCACCGGCGGCGATGGGGCGAACATTTTCAACGTCTCGACGGCTTCTTCCTTTGTGGTGGCAGCGGCCGGTTGCACCGTGGCCAAGCACGGTAACCGTGCGGTGTCGGGTAAAAGCGGCAGCGCCGATCTGCTGGAGGCGGCGGGTATCTACCTGAACCTGACGCCGGTTCAGGTGGCGCGTTGCATCGACAACGTCGGCATCGGTTTCATGTTTGCCCAGACTCATCACAAAGCCATGAAATACGCCGCCGGCCCGCGCAAGGATCTTGGTCTGCGTACCCTGTTCAATATGCTCGGCCCGCTTACGAATCCGGCTGGCGTGAAACATCAGGTGGTGGGCGTGTTCAGCCAGGCGCTGTGCCGGCCATTGGCTGAAGTCTTGCAACGTCTGGGCAGCAAGCATGTGCTGGTGGTGAACTCGAAAGACGGCCTGGACGAATTCAGTCTGGCTGCGCCGACCTACGTGGCGGAATTGAAGAATGACCAGATCACCGAGTATTGGGTCGAGCCGGAAGATTTGGGCATGAAGAGCCAGAGCCTGCACGGCCTGGCGGTGGAAAGCCCGGCCGCTTCGCTTGAGCTGATACGCGATGCCCTGGGCAAGCGCAAGACCGAGAGCGGTCAGAAAGCTGCCGAGATGATCGTGCTCAATGCCGGTGCTGCACTCTATGCCGCCGACCTGGCGACCAGTTTGAAAGAAGGCGTTGCCCTGGCGCACGATGCGCTGCACACAGGCCTCGCTCGGGAAAAACTTGAGGAGTTGGGTGCATTTACCGCGGTATTCAAAGTGGAGAATGAGGGATGAGTGTACCGACGGTTCTGGAAAACATTCTGGCGCGCAAAGTCCAGGAAGTCGCCGAGCGTAGCGCTCGTGTGAGCCTGGCCGAGCTGGAAAGTCTGGCCAAGGCGGCCGATGCACCCCGTGGTTTTGCCAAGGCATTGCTGGCGCAGGCCAAGCTGAAGCAGCCAGCGGTCATTGCTGAAATCAAGAAAGCTTCGCCGAGCAAAGGCGTGATTCGCGAGAACTTCGTTCCTGCCGATATCGCCAGGAGCTACGAGAAGGGCGGCGCGACCTGCCTGTCGGTGCTCACCGATATCGATTATTTCCAGGGTGCAGATGCGTATCTGCAACAGGCCCGGGCGGCGTGCAAACTGCCGGTGATCCGCAAGGATTTCATGATCGATCCGTATCAGATCGTCGAGGCCCGTGCATTGGGCGCGGACTGCGTGCTGTTGATCGTCTCCGCGCTGGACGACGTGAAAATGGCCGAGCTGGCGGCGGTGGCAAAAAGCGTTGGCCTCGACGTGCTGGTGGAAGTCCATGACGGTGACGAACTGGAGCGGGCCTTGAAAACCCTCGACACACCGCTGGTCGGCGTGAACAACCGCAACCTGCACACCTTCGACGTCAGTCTGGAAACTACGCTGGATTTGCTGCCGCGGATTCCGCGTGACCGGTTGGTGATCACTGAAAGCGGCATCCTCAATCGGGCCGATGTCGAGCTGATGGAAATCAGCGACGTGTATGCGTTCCTGGTCGGCGAAGCGTTCATGCGCGCCGAAAGCCCGGGCACCGAGCTTCAGCGCCTGTTCTTCCCTGAGCGTGGCGTTCCGGTGAGTGGTTCTACCCTCGACTGATTACTGGCAGATCGAGTCGACCCCATCGCCGGCAAGCCGGTCTCGCTCCTACATTGGATCTATGGTGTTAGCAGATCCCTTGTGGGAGCGAGCCTGCTCGCGATGGCGGCATAAGACACACTTCAGACCTCAAGTCTTACGGAGCACCTTATGACCTCACCTGTCCCTCTGACCATCGAAGCCGGCCTGCAAGCCGAACAGGATTTGCTGGCGTCGGTCTGTGCAGGCGATTCAGAGTTTGGCCTGTTGTTCTGGCAGCCAAGCGATCGGGCTCTGGTCATGCCGCGCCGTTTGAATCGCCTGCCCGGTTTCGATCACGCTTGCGAAGTCTCCGCCGCTGCCGGCTGGCCAGTCCTTTTGCGTGAAACCGGCGGCGAGCCCGTGCCGCAATCGGCCTCGACCATCAACATCGCTTTGGTCTACGCGCCACCGCGTAGCGAGGGCGACCAGAACCGCATCGAAACCGCCTATCGCAGGCTCTGCGATCCGATCTGTCAGTTGCTGGATGAACTGGGCGGCGTTTCGTCCCTGGGCGAAATCGACGGCGCATTTTGCGATGGCCGTTTCAACGTCAATCTCGACGGTCGCAAGATGGTCGGCACCGCCCAGCGCTGGCGCCAGAGCAAGGGCGGCACGCGCCCGGTCGGGTTGGTGCACGGTGCGTTGTTGCTGGATAACGAGCGTGAATCAATGGTTGCGGCGGTCAATCGCTTCAATGAAGCGTGCGGCCTGGAGCAACGGGTCCGCGCCGAAAGCCACATCGCGCTCCATGAGAAGTTCGCCGCACCTGACGCATTGGCACGGCTCGATGCACTCTATCGCCAGTTGCTGGCAGACATGTTCAAGGCTTAGCGTGTCCCGAAGACCACCATGGTCTTGCCTTTGACGTCCACCAGGTTGCGTTCTTCCAGATCTTTAAGGACGCGACCGACCATCTCCCGGGAGCACCCGACAATCCGCCCGATTTCCTGACGGGTCACCTTGATCTGCATGCCATCGGGGTGGGTCATCGCATCGGGCTGTTTGCACAATTCCAGCAGGCAACGGGCAACGCGGCCTGTCACGTCGAAGAATGCGAGGTCACCGACCTTGCGCGTGGTATTGCGCAGGCGCTGTGCGATTTGTCCGCTAAGTACGTAAAGAATGTCCGGGTCTTGCTGGGACAGCTCGCGGAATTTGGCGTAGCTGATTTCAGCGACTTCGCACTCGATCTTGGCGCGCACCCAGGCGCTGCGTTCCTGTTCCAGGCCGGCCTGTTCAAACAGACCCAACTCGCCGAAGAAGTCTCCGGAGTTCAGGTAGGCAATGATCATTTCACGGCCGTCGTCATCCTCGATCAGGATGGTGACCGAGCCTTTGATGATGAAGAACAGCGTCTCCGAGCGGTCGCCGGCGCAAATGATATTGCTCTTGGCTGCATAGCGACGGCGCTGGCAATGCATCAACAGTTTGTCGAGGTTCTTGATCTTGGGTGTAGGGGCAATAGCAACCATGGTTGTATCCCGGAAAGACTGCACGGTGTGTTTGGTTTTTTTATGAGGCACTGAGGTTGCTACAAAGCTGGCAATGCGCCAGCGAATTGGCGCCAGCTTAACAGACACTTCCTGCAATATTCGAGATTTTACCTACAAAGCAAAAGGTTCTGTCCTAGGACGGCGAACGCTGTCAATCCAGGGCCCTGTGCTAAGCTGGCGACCCTTTTTTATACAGTGGAGTCTTGGCGATGAAGGCACGCATCCAATGGGCTGGCGAAGCCATGTTCCTCGGCGAATCCGGTAGCGGTCATGTCGTGGTCATGGACGGTCCGCCCGATGCCGGTGGTCGTAACCTGGGTGTCCGGCCGATGGAAATGCTCCTGCTGGGTGTCGGCGGTTGCAGCAATTTCGACGTGGTCAGCATTCTCAAGAAGTCCCGTCAGGCCGTCGAAAGCTGCGAAGCCTTCCTCGAAGCCGAGCGCGCGACCGAGGACCCGAAGGTCTTCACCAAGATCCACATGCACTTCGTGGTCAAGGGCCGCGGGCTGAAAGAAGCCCAGGTCAAGCGCGCCATCGAGCTGTCTGCCGAGAAGTATTGCTCGGCCTCGATCATGCTCGGCGCGGCGGGTGTCGCGATTACCCACGACTACGAAATCATCGAACTCGGTTGATTCGACATTCAACTATCATAAAAGCGGTGCAGACTCTGGCGATCCCAAGCTGACGTCTGCATAATGCGCCACTTTTTTCAGGGTAGTGGTCCGTCAACCGACAGACCGCTCGCCCGAACAGACAACCAAAATCGCCATCGCGAAGAGGTGTTAACCGTCCTACGCAGGTGCGTCGTACGCATCTGACGGGCATGCTTGATCACGCGGCCCGGGCCGCAATACATAGAGAGTTTTTAACGGTGAAAAGCAAACTCAAGCTCCACGGGTTCAATAACCTGACAAAGACCTTGAGCTTCAACATCTATGACATCTGCTACGCGGAAACCCCGCAAGACCAGCAGGCCTACGTCGAGTACATCAATGAAGAGTACAACGCGAAACGCCTGACGCAGATCCTCACGGAAGTTGTCGATATCATTGGTGCCAACATCCTGAACATTGCCAGTCAGGACTACGACCCACAAGGCGCCAGCGTCACGATTCTGATCTCTGAAGAGCCGGTGACCCCGACCGACAGCCAGATCGAAGAGTCTCCGGGCCCGTTGCCCGAAATCATCCTGGCCCACCTCGACAAGAGCCACATCACGGTGCACACCTACCCGGAAATCCATCCGGACGACGGTATTGCGACCTTCCGTGTGGACATTGACGTGTCGACCTGTGGCGTCATTTCACCGCTTAAAGCGCTCAACTTCCTGATTCACCAGTTCGATTCGGACATCGTGACCGTGGATTATCGTGTGCGCGGTTTCACCCGTGATGTCGAAGGCAACAAGCACTTCATCGATCACGAGATCAACTCGATCCAGAACTACCTGTCCGAAGACACCCGTGACGCGTACCAGATGACCGACGTGAACGTGTACCAGGAAAACCTGTTCCACACCAAAATGCTGTTGAAGAACTTCGAACTGGATAACTACCTGTTCGGCGACGCGACCAACAACCTGTCCCCTGAGCAACGCGCCCAAGTGACGGATCGTGTGAAACACGAAATGCTCGAAATCTTCTACGCGCGCAACATGCCGACCTAAGATTCTCGCGAGCACAAAAAAAGGCGACTCCCTCACGGCAGTCGCCTTTTTTATTGCCGCAGATCCCATGTAGGGGCGAGCGGTGCGGCGATCCGACTTGCCCGCGAAGAGGCCCTAACGAACAACACAATCGTCAGATTCTGTAGGTACTCTTGGTCATCACCTTGGCCATCAAGCTCATCCCGAACTTCACCGGCGCCGGAAAACGAAAGCCCCCAGCCTCCAGCGCACTTTCGGCATGTTGCTCTTCATCAACACGCATCTGCTCAAGAATCGCCCGGGACTTTTCGTCCTCGGCCGGCAGTTGTTCAAGGTGTTCGTTCAAGTGCTTGCACACCTGATGCTCGGTAGCCGCAACGAAACCCAGGCTGACCTTGTCGCTGATCAAGCCGGCCACCGCGCCAATCCCGAATGACATGCCGTAGAACAGCGGGTTGAGAATGCTGGTATGGCTGCCCAACTGCTTGATGCGTTGCTCGCACCAGACCAGATGGTCGATCTCTTCTTCAGCAGCATGTTCCATGGCGGCGCGCACCTGCGGCAACTTGGCGGTCAGGGCCTGCCCTTGATACAGCGCCTGGGCGCAGACTTCGCCGGTATGGTTGATGCGCATCAGGCCGGCGACGTGCCGGGTGTCTTCGTCGCTCATTTGCGTTTCCGGCTGCACGATCGCAGGGGACGGACGGTACGGCTGGCCGCTGAAGGGCAGCAGGGTACGCATCGCGGCATCGGCTTGCAGCAGAAGACGGTCAATGGGCGAGTAGTGACGTTGGGTAGTCATGCTGATCTCCGGGAGGAATCTCGGCGGCCAGTTTAACCCAATCGGCCGGGGAAGGTTTGCGCTGGGTCATTAGTGGTGGGATGACACTAACCCCGTAGGAGCGAGGCTTGCCCGCGAAGAACGATAACGCGATGTATCTGAAAGACCTCATCGCCTTGTTCGCGGGCAAGCCTCGCTCCTACAGTAATGCGGTATGGATCAACCCGGCGGCCAGTGCATCTGACGCTGACCCAGCACATGCATATGAATGTGGTAGACAGTCTGCCCACCTTCTTCATTGCAGTTCATGACAACGCGAAAACCTTTTTCGCAGCCCAGTTCCAGTGCCAGGCGCTGGGCAGTGAACAGAATATGCCCGGCCAATGCCTTGTCGTCCTCGGTGAGGTCGTTCAAGGTGCGCACCGGTTTCTTCGGGATCACCAGAAAATGCACCGGTGCCTGCGGGGCGATGTCGTGGAAGGCCAGTACCTGGTCGTCCTCGTAAATGATCTTCGCCGGGATTTCCCGGTTGATGATCTTGGTGAACAGAGTATCCACAGCTGTTTTCTCCGTTGTTTGGGCTGGCCTGAGTGTACTCATGGGGGATCCCCGAGCCCAGCCTTTTGCCTTGAAGCCAGGTCAGCGCGGGCAATAGGCCTTGTTGACCATGCCTGTGATGGTCCTGATCAGCCAGCGTGAGCCGAGCCGTGGCAGGAAAGCGAACCAGCGGTTCAGCCGGCCCGGAATAATAATGGCGCGATTCTTATCCAGAGCCCGCACGGTATAGAGCGCGACTTCCTCGGGACTCATCAGCAGTTTGCTGTCGACCAGTTTGTCGCTGTTCAATTGTGCGGTGCGGAAAAACGCGGTGCGGGTCGGGCCGGGGCAGAGTACGGAAACCTTGACTGCGCATTTCTTCAGCTCGACGCGCAGCCCTTCGGAAAAGTGCAGTACATAGGCTTTGCTGGCGTAGTAAGTGCTCATCCACGGGCCGGGATGGAACGCTGCAACCGAGGCGACGTTCAAGATCTGCCCACCGCCCTGCAAGGCCATGCTGTTGCCAATGGCATGGCACAGGCGAGTGAGGGCCAGAATGTTCACCTCGATCAGGTCTTGTTCGGTCATCCAGTCCTGCGCGAGGAATGGGCCGCAGGTGCCGATGCCGGCGCAGTTCACCAGCAAGTCGATCTGCCGGTCGCCTTCTTCCAGTTCCAGCAGAAACCCGGACAGGCGCAGCGGCTCGCCGAGGTCGCAGGCGCGGAACAACACCTCCACGCCAAAACGTTGGGTCAGTTCAATTGCAATACTTTCCAGCTGATCACGCTGTCGGGCCACCAGAATCAGGCTGCGGCCACGGCGGGCCAGCGCTTCGGCCATCGCCAGGCCGATGCCGCTGGAAGCGCCAGTGATCAGAGCGTAACGGGTCATGCAGTTCTCCATCGCAACAGCTCCGCGCCTGCGACGCAGGTGTCACGGGCGGGGAGCGCTGTTCATTCTTTCGCAGAGTCTACAGGGGCCGGGGCTTATTGGGCTTCCTCGTCTGCGGAATCCGGCACTTCTTCAGCCTCTGCGGCGGGCTCGACTTCCACTTCTTCGGTGGTTAGCGAGCTGCTGTCATAGCTGAGTCCGGCAGCGTCTTCGTACTCTTGCTGGATCGCACTGAAAGCGCCGGCCAATACACCGACAAAGACGATGGCAATGAATACCACCCACAGCGAAGACAACACTTTGACTGCGGTGGTGTTTGGCGGTGGTGGTGGGCCGTAGCGATTGGCGATGGTGTTGCCCGGCACGCACATGAGCACAAACGGAAAGAAGCTGCCTATGAACGGCACTAGATTGAGCAGCCAGAGCCAGCCGGACCAGCCGATGTCGTGCAGGCGCTGAACGCTGATCTGAACGGTGACGACCGCGATGGCGATGCACAGGAGCACCACCACCAGGCCGCCGACAATCAGGCCTGCAGTCGAGTCGCTGGCGATCAGGGCGATGGCGAAAATGGCGACGACCGACCCGACGCCGAGCATGACCAGCGTCGCCACCATGGTCCAGGCCAGATAGCGCAAACGGCCGATTCGCCCTTCGACGCCAAAAGGCTTGAGCGTGCTGAACGGCGGCAGGTTTTCGCCGACCCTGGCCTGAGGTGGTGCGTACGGCGACTCTGGTTCTGCGAACGCGGGTTTACTGCTGGCGGGGGCGTGGTGGTGAGCGTCGGCCAGGTTCAGTTCAATCGAGGGCTCGGCTTCAATGCGGGCTTCGATGCCGGTTTTCGTCAGCGCCTGAAGGTAGGTTTGCGCGTCAGTCTGCGACAGGCCTTGCTTGAGCGTAACAGCCTGTCCGTTGAACAGTCGTTCGACGGCTGCCACTTCGCTTTTGTACAACGCCGCCAGATTGAGTTTGGCGGTGGTGAGGTCGATCCCTGGCAGCAGAGCGCCGTCGAATACGATCTTGAAACGGTTGTCGCTCATTGCGAAGCATCCTTGTCGCGGGTGTTTGAATAGTTAGAGAGTTGCGAGCCCGGAGTGTAAGGCCAGTCGAGGATGACTGGCCAAATTTCCTGCTAACGCGGCCAGCGTTTCGGCAGTTGTGCTGCCAGCTCCAGCGCCTGGCGGTATTCAGCGTCCAGTCGTGCAACCAATTGATCCACGCTCGGTAAATCGTCTATCTCTCCGACGCCCTGGCCGGCGGACCACACGGTTTTCCAGGCCTTGGCTTCATCGCTCAATGGCTTGAGCTTGGAGCCGAAGTTGACCTCGCCTTTGTTTTGCAACGCCGCCATGTCGAAACCGGCCGCTTCCAGGCTTTGGCGCATGAAACTCGCCGGAACACCCGATACCGCCGGAGTATGAATGATGTCTGCCGCTCTGGATGTCAGCAGCATCTCCTTGTAGGCCTCAGGCGCATGGCTTTCGGTGGTGCCGATAAATCGCGTACCGAAGTAGGCCAGATCCGCACCGAGCAATTGTGCCGCGAGTATCTCGTGACCGTGATTGAGGCAGCCGGCCAGCAACAGCGTCTTGTCGAAGAACTGGCGGATTTCGGCAATCAGCGAAAACGGGCTCCAGGTACCCGCATGTCCACCGGCGCCTGCGGCAACGGCGATCAAGCCATCTACGCCAGCCTCCGCTGCTTTCTCTGCGTGGCGACGAGTCGTTACGTCATGGAATACCAGGCCGCCGTAGCCGTGGACTGCGTCGACCAGCTCTTTAACGGCGCCAAGGCTGGTGATCACGATCGGCACCTTGTGCTCGATGCAGATCTCCAGGTCCGCTTGCAGGCGCGGGTTACTGTTGTGGACGATCAGGTTCACGGCGTAAGGCGCCGGGTTTTCCATTGTCGCCAACCCTGCTTCGATCTCTTCCAGCCAGGCCTTGAAGCCGCTGCTCTCACGCTGGTTCAGCGCGGGGAAGCTGCCGACCACGCCATTACGGCAGCAGGCGAGTACCAGTTGCGGGTTGGAAATCAGGAACATCGGCGCAGCCACCACGGGCAGACGCAAACGTTGTTCGAGCAAAGCGGGCAGCGACATTGGAAGTACCCCGGTGAGTGGTGCCGATTGAAGTTAGAACGGCCGAACGACGACCAGAATTACGATAGCCAGCAATATCAGAACCGGCACTTCATTGAACCAGCGATAAAAGACATGGCTGCGGGTGTTCTCGCCACGGGCAAATCGTTTCACCTGCGCGCCGCACATGTGGTGGTAGCCGATCAGGATCACCACCAGCGTCAATTTGGCGTGAATCCAGGCACCTTGGCTGAATATGCTTGGGTTCAGCGCAATCAGCGCAATGCCGAATACCAGCGTGGCGATCATCGCCGGGCTCATGATGCCGCGATACAGCTTGCGCTCCATCAGGCTGAAGCGTTCCTTGCTGACGGTGTCTTCGCTTTGGGCGTGATAGACGAACAGGCGCGGCAGATAAAACAGGCCGGCAAACCAGCAGACCATGCTGATGATATGAAGCGCTTTGAGCCACAGATAAAGCATTTTTGGTTATTCCCAGGTTCACGGTAGCGAAGATAGTAGAGGGTAGAGCGTCCGCACGTCACCTTGACGGTTGTCGCAGGGCGATACGGGCCCTATTATCGACGGCTTTCCAGTGGGTTCGTTGAGGGCAGGTTTATGGTCAAGGTCGGTATCGTCGGCGGCACGGGTTACACCGGTGTCGAACTGCTGCGTCTGTTGGCACAGCATCCGCAGGCAGAAGTGGTGGTGATCACTTCCCGATCCGAGGCCGGTCTGGCCGTAGCTGATATGTATCCGAACCTGCGCGGCCATTACGACGGCCTGGCGTTCAGCGTTCCGGACATCAAGACCTTGGGCGCCTGCGACGTGGTGTTCTTCGCCACGCCTCACGGTGTTGCCCACGCGCTGGCCGGGGAACTGCTGGCGGCCGGAACCAAGGTCATCGACCTGTCGGCGGACTTCCGTCTGCAAGATGCCGATGAGTGGGCCAAGTGGTACGGCCAGCCGCACGGTGCGCCGCAGCTGCTGGAAGAAGCGGTCTACGGCTTGCCGGAAGTCAATCGCGAACAGATCAAGCAGGCTCGCCTGATCGCCGTACCGGGTTGCTATCCAACGGCTACGCAATTGGGTTTCCTGCCATTGCTCGAAGCCGGTCTGGCCGATACCACGCGCTTGATCGCTGACTGCAAATCCGGTGTCAGTGGTGCCGGTCGTGGTGCTGCCGTAGGTTCGCTGTACGCCGAGACGTCGGAAAGCATGAAGGCCTACGCCGTCAAAGGTCACCGTCACTTGCCGGAAATTCGCCAGGGTCTGCGTCGTGCTGCAGGAAAGGACGTCGGCCTGACCTTCGTTCCGCACCTGACGCCGATGATTCGCGGCATTCACTCGACGCTCTACGCGACGGTCGTGGATCGTTCGGTGGATCTGCAGGCACTGTTTGAAAAGCGCTATGCCAACGAGCCGTTCGTTGATGTAATGCCAGCAGGCAGCCACCCGGAAACCCGCAGCGTGCGCGGCGCCAACGTCTGCCGCATCGCCGTGCATCGTCCGCAGGACGGTGACTTGGTGGTGGTGTTGTCGGTCATCGACAACCTGGTAAAAGGCGCGTCGGGTCAGGCGGTGCAGAACTTGAACATCCTGTTCGGTCTGGATGAGCGTCTGGGCTTGTCGCACGCCGGCATGCTGCCGTAAGGCTTCAGCCCGCTCAGCAAAAAAGGCCCGTTGAACGGGCCTTTTTGCATTTCGAACCGGCAATCGGGTTTATTGATATACCGTAACAATAGTTGACCGCTTTTCTAGGAGAAGCGGATAATGCGCGTCATCACGCATTATGGCGGCGTAACGCCGGGAGATAGTCAGCATGAGCGTCGAATCCTTCACCCCCACGGCTTTGCAATTTACCCATGGTGCCGCGCACAAGGTGAAGAGCCTGGTCGATGAAGAGGGGAATGATCGCTTGAAGCTGCGCGTATTCGTTACGGGCGGCGGTTGTTCAGGTTTTCAGTACGGCTTCACCTTCGATGAAGAAGTGGCCGATGACGACACCATCGTCGAGCGCGAGGGTGTGAGCCTGGTCGTCGATCCGATGAGCTTCCAGTACCTGGCAGGTGCCGAGGTGGATTACCAGGAAGGTCTGGAAGGTTCGCGTTTCGTGATCAAGAACCCGAATGCCAGCACCACGTGTGGTTGCGGCTCTTCGTTCTCGATCTGATCGCGAGTCACCGCATTACAAACGCCGCATGGCCTCAGGGCTCTGCGGCGTTTTGCTGTCTGGCGTTCAGGCCGGGTAGATGGCGCCGAGTACGCGCAGGCCGCGAGCGCCAGTGACGCTTGGGCGATTGGCCGCGATGCCTTCCAGGCAGCAATGAGCCAGCCAGGCGAAGGCCATGGCTTCGACCCAGTCCGGGTCAACGCCATGAGTGGCGGTGCTGCTGACGTTCGCGTTTGGCAGCAGGCTGGCCAGGCGCTTCATCAGCGTGGCGTTGTGCGCACCGCCGCCGCAGACCAGCAACTCTCG
The DNA here is from genome assembly GCF_020423045.1 of Pseudomonas sp. MM213. NCBI lineage: Bacteria > Pseudomonadati > Pseudomonadota > Gammaproteobacteria > Pseudomonadales > Pseudomonadaceae > Pseudomonas > Pseudomonas sp. MM213. The sequence goes on along the minus strand of NZ_CP081943.1, from coordinate 3,936,470 downwards.
GGTATCCGCCTGGGCGCTTTGCAATGATTCGACGATGGTCAGCGCGGTCAGCTCAAGCAGTGTTGCTTGCACGTCTTCGGCGGCGAAGGTCGGCAATTGCGAAAGATGCTGTGTCAGCCATGGCAGATTGAACACTTCACGGCCGGTGCTCTTCGGGCCTTTGGTCACGAAGAACGGATCACTGAGTAGCGCTTTCAACAGAACAGGTTCGACTTGGCCGCTGGCTGCCCATTGGCCGTCACGATCAAAGTTTTCGCCGCGTTGCTGATGAATCCACGCGTCCAGCAGTACGTTCCCGGGGCCGCAGTCGAAACCGGCTACGGGTTGGCCGGGTTCGATCAGGCTGAGGTTGCTGAAACCGCCGACGTTCAATACCGCGCGGTTGCCCGCCTGCTCTTCAAACAGCGCTTCGTGAAACGCTGGCACCAGTGGTGCGCCTTGTCCGCCGGCCGCAACGTCGCGACTGCGGAAGTCACTGACCACGGTGATGCCGGTCAATTCGGTCAGCAGGGCAGGGTTGCCGATCTGTACCGTGAAGCCGCGTGCCGGTTCGTGGCGAATGGTCTGGCCATGGCTGCCAATCGCGCGGATGTCTTCGGGTTTCAGGTTTTGTTGGTCAAGAAGGGTGCGAATGCCCTGCGCCGCCAGAGTCACCCAGTTTTGCTGGGCGATGGCGGAGCGGGCAATCTCGTCCGGGCCGCTGGCGCACAAGCCAAGCAGCTCGGTGCGCAGGGAATCAGGCATGGGAATGTAGTGCGTGGCGACCAGTCTGATCGCCGGGTTCAACTCAACCAGCGCGATGTCCAGGCCATCGAGACTGGTTCCGGACATCACACCTATATAGAGCGTCATGGCTTAGCGCTTGCTCGAAGCCAGTTGGGTGGATTTCTCTTGGTCCATGCGCGCCATCAGAGGCTGACTCTGCGCGAGGAAACGTGCCCGTTCTGCTTTGGAAATTGGATCGGCCATCGCCACTTTTTGACCCAGCGGATCGACGTGCACACCATTGACCTGGAACTCGTAGTGCAGATGCGGTCCGGTGGACAGGCCGGTAGTGCCGATATAGCCAATCACTTGACCCTGCTTGACGGAGCTGCCGGTCTGGACACCTTTCGCAAAGCCCTGCATATGGCCGTACAGCGTGCGATAAGTGTTGCCGTGCTGGATGATCACGGTATTGCCATAACCGCCGCGACGGCCGGCCAACAACACGTTGCCGTCACCGGCCGCCTTGATTGGCGTGCCGCGCGGAGCTGCGTAGTCGACGCCTTTGTGAGCGCGGATCTTGTTCAGGATTGGGTGTTTGCGGCCCATGGAGAATTTCGAGCTGATGCGGGCAAAGTCTACCGGGGTGCGGATAAACGCCTTGCGCATGCTGTTGCCGTCAGCAGTGTAGTAGCTGCTGTTGCCTTGTTTGTTGGTGTAACGCACGGCGGTGTAGGTCTTGCCGCGGTTGGTGAAGCGTGCGGAAAGGATCGGGCCATTGCCGACAGCCTTGCCGTTGACGACTTTCTGTTCGTAGATCACGTCGAACTCGTCACCCTGGCGAATATCCTGGGCGAAGTCGACGTCATAGCCAAACACGCTGGCCATGTCCATGGTCAGGCTGTGGGACAGGCCGGCGCGCGCGGCGGACTGCGACAACGAGCTGTTGATCACGCCGTGAACGTAGGCGGAGCGCACGGTAGGCTTGGCGGTGATGCGGTTGAACACATAACCCTTGTCATTCTTGGTCAGGGTGATGCTTTCGAGGTCGCTGACCTTGCTGTGCAGGTTGGTCAGCTGGCCTTCGGGGTTCAGTTCGAATTCGAGTTTCTGGCCATGTTTGAGTTGGCTGAATTGCTTGGCCTGCTTGTCGCTGGCCAGTACTTCATGCACAGAAGTGGCCGGAAGGCCGACTTTCTCGAACAGCGTGGAGAGCGTATCGCCTTTGGCGACGATCACTTCCCTGTGATTGGGACCCTTCTTTTCTTCGACAACCGGCGCGGGTTTGGCCTGGGCAGTTTCCTGAGACTCTTCGGCGCTGTCTTCGATCTGCGCGAAAGGGGAAGTTACCGGCTCATTTGTGGCTTGGGCGACGTCGGCAGCGTCTTGATCTTGTGTCAGTTGTTCAGCAGGGCTTTCCAGTTCAAGACTCAGGGTCGTCTTTTTGGCTTCTACATCACTGGAAGGAAATACCAGAAGCGCCAGGCTCAGAAGGGCGGCGATACCACTTGCTGCGAGCAGGTGGGTCTTCGGGTAAAGCGGAGGCGCTTTAGACGATTCTTTGGTCATAGGTAATTTTGACTTTGAAAAAGATGAATTGGAAAAGATGAATGACATGATGAAGATGAAATAACTGTATAAAATATAACCAAATCATCTCTGAAGCAAGTCCGTGGTCACTCTGTCAGCGGATTGGCGTCATTGCGCCGGCCAAACTTTGTATTTGACGCGTGATCTTGTATGGTTGGTTCCCTTTGAATTCGAGCCTTGCGGGTCTGTTATGAAGTCGGTTGAAGAGCAGCTAGCGCTGATCAAACGTGGTGCAGAAGAACTGTTGGTCGAGTCCGAGCTGATCGAAAAGCTCAAGCGTGGCCAGCCGCTACGTATTAAGGCAGGCTTCGATCCGACCGCGCCGGATTTGCACCTGGGTCACACGGTGCTTATTAATAAGCTGCGCCAGTTCCAGGAGCTGGGGCATCAGGTGATCTTCCTTATAGGTGACTTCACCGGGATGATCGGTGATCCGAGCGGCAAGAGCGCTACGCGTCCGCCGCTAACCCGTGAGCAGGTTCTCGAGAATGCCGAGACCTACAAGACTCAGGTTTTCAAGATTCTTGATCCGGCCAAAACCGAGGTGGCGTTCAACTCCACCTGGATGGATCAGATGGGGCCGGCCGACTTCATTCGCCTGACTTCGCAGTACACCGTTGCTCGTATGCTCGAGCGCGACGATTTCGACAAGCGCTACACGACCAATCAGCCAATCGCCATCCATGAGTTCCTCTATCCGCTGGTTCAGGGTTACGACTCGGTCGCCTTGCGCGCGGATGTCGAGCTGGGCGGTACCGATCAGAAGTTCAACCTGTTGATGGGGCGTGAGCTGCAGCGCGGTTATGGTCAGGATCCTCAGTGCATCCTGACCATGCCGTTGCTTGAAGGTCTGGATGGCGTGAAGAAGATGTCCAAATCCTTGGGCAACTACGTCGGTATTCAGGAAGCGCCGGGAGTGATGTACAGCAAGCTGGTTTCGATTCCGGATGCGCTGATGTGGCGTTACTTCGAATTGCTCAGCTTCCGTTCCATGGATGAGATCAATGCGTTCCGTGCCGATGTCGAGGCGGGTGCCAATCCGCGCGACATCAAGATCAAGCTGGCCGAAGAGATCGTTGCGCGCTTCCATGGTGAAGAGGCTGCGGCCAATGCTCATCGTGCAGCTGGCAATCGTATGAAGGATGGCGAGCTGCCGGACGATCTGCCGGAAATCGAATTGACCGCTACTGAAGATATGCCGATCGCTGCTGTCCTTAATAAGGCAGGCCTGGTGAAGAACTCGGCGGTAGCGCGTGATCTGCTGAATTCCGGCGGTGTACGTATAGATGGTGAGGTTGTGGATCGCACCTTTATATACGTGTTGGGCGCGACCCATGTTTGCCAGGCTGGCAAGAAGGCATTTGCGCGTATTTCGCTCAAATCCGAATAAAGCTGGAATTAGGGGTTGACGGCAGATTCTGGAAGTCTATAATTCGCCCCACTTCCGGCGCAGTCGAAACGGAAAACTCCTTGGTAAACAATGAGTTACGCGGTTTTCGACAGCGAGTTGCTTCAGATCATCGAAGCCCAGAAGGAGTTGAAAGGGCGGTGTTGTTTGGCTCTTTTGACGGTTCGATCTTCTCGGTCGAAAGCGGAGAAAAAGAGGTGTTGACAGCAGCGAGTAACGCTGTAGAATTCGCCTCCCGCTAACGAGAGATCGGAAGCGCAAGTGGTTGAAGTTGCAAAGGAAACTTTGAAAACTTCTGAAAATAACCGCTTGACAGATACAGAGGACGCTGTAGAATGCGCGCCTCGGTTGAGACGAAAGATCTTAACCAACCGCTCTTTAACAACTGAATCAAGCAATTCGTGTGGGTGCTTGTGGAGTCAGACTGATAGTCAACAAGATTATCAGCATCACAAGTTACTCCGCGAGAAATCAAAGATGTAACCAACGATTGCTGAGCCAAGTTTAGGGTTTCTTAAAAACCCAAAGATGTTTGAACTGAAGAGTTTGATCATGGCTCAGATTGAACGCTGGCGGCAGGCCTAACACATGCAAGTCGAGCGGTAGAGAGAAGCTTGCTTCTCTTGAGAGCGGCGGACGGGTGAGTAATGCCTAGGAATCTGCCTGGTAGTGGGGGATAACGCTCGGAAACGGACGCTAATACCGCATACGTCCTACGGGAGAAAGCAGGGGACCTTCGGGCCTTGCGCTATCAGATGAGCCTAGGTCGGATTAGCTAGTTGGTGAGGTAATGGCTCACCAAGGCGACGATCCGTAACTGGTCTGAGAGGATGATCAGTCACACTGGAACTGAGACACGGTCCAGACTCCTACGGGAGGCAGCAGTGGGGAATATTGGACAATGGGCGAAAGCCTGATCCAGCCATGCCGCGTGTGTGAAGAAGGTCTTCGGATTGTAAAGCACTTTAAGTTGGGAGGAAGGGCAGTAAATTAATACTTTGCTGTTTTGACGTTACCGACAGAATAAGCACCGGCTAACTCTGTGCCAGCAGCCGCGGTAATACAGAGGGTGCAAGCGTTAATCGGAATTACTGGGCGTAAAGCGCGCGTAGGTGGTTTGTTAAGTTGGATGTGAAATCCCCGGGCTCAACCTGGGAACTGCATTCAAAACTGACAAGCTAGAGTATGGTAGAGGGTGGTGGAATTTCCTGTGTAGCGGTGAAATGCGTAGATATAGGAAGGAACACCAGTGGCGAAGGCGACCACCTGGACTGATACTGACACTGAGGTGCGAAAGCGTGGGGAGCAAACAGGATTAGATACCCTGGTAGTCCACGCCGTAAACGATGTCAACTAGCCGTTGGGAGCCTTGAGCTCTTAGTGGCGCAGCTAACGCATTAAGTTGACCGCCTGGGGAGTACGGCCGCAAGGTTAAAACTCAAATGAATTGACGGGGGCCCGCACAAGCGGTGGAGCATGTGGTTTAATTCGAAGCAACGCGAAGAACCTTACCAGGCCTTGACATCCAATGAACTTTCCAGAGATGGATTGGTGCCTTCGGGAACATTGAGACAGGTGCTGCATGGCTGTCGTCAGCTCGTGTCGTGAGATGTTGGGTTAAGTCCCGTAACGAGCGCAACCCTTGTCCTTAGTTACCAGCACGTAATGGTGGGCACTCTAAGGAGACTGCCGGTGACAAACCGGAGGAAGGTGGGGATGACGTCAAGTCATCATGGCCCTTACGGCCTGGGCTACACACGTGCTACAATGGTCGGTACAGAGGGTTGCCAAGCCGCGAGGTGGAGCTAATCCCATAAAACCGATCGTAGTCCGGATCGCAGTCTGCAACTCGACTGCGTGAAGTCGGAATCGCTAGTAATCGCGAATCAGAATGTCGCGGTGAATACGTTCCCGGGCCTTGTACACACCGCCCGTCACACCATGGGAGTGGGTTGCACCAGAAGTAGCTAGTCTAACCTTCGGGAGGACGGTTACCACGGTGTGATTCATGACTGGGGTGAAGTCGTAACAAGGTAGCCGTAGGGGAACCTGCGGCTGGATCACCTCCTTAATCGACGACATCAGCTGCTCCATAAGTTCCCACACGAATTGCTTGATTCATTGAAGAAGACGATAAGAAGCAGCCCGAAATTGGGTCTGTAGCTCAGTTGGTTAGAGCGCACCCCTGATAAGGGTGAGGTCGGCAGTTCGAATCTGCCCAGACCCACCAATTTTTGTGTGGGATCCTGTAGCAATACGGGGCCATAGCTCAGCTGGGAGAGCGCCTGCCTTGCACGCAGGAGGTCAACGGTTCGATCCCGTTTGGCTCCACCACTACTGCTTCTGATTGTATAAAGCTTAGAAATGAGCATTCCATCGTGATGGTGGTGAATGTTGATTTCTAGTCTTTGGCTAGATCGTTCTTTAAAAATTTGGGTATGTGATAGAAAGATAGACTGGATAGCACTTTCACTGGTGTTTATTCAGGCTAAGGTAAAATTTGTGAGTTTAATCGCGAATTTTCGGCGAATGTCGTCTTCACAGTATAACCAGATTGCTTGGGGTTATATGGTCAAGTGAAGAAGCGCATACGGTGGATGCCTTGGCAGTCAGAGGCGATGAAAGACGTGGTAGCCTGCGAAAAGCTTCGGGGAGTCGGCAAACAGACTTTGATCCGGAGATGTCTGAATGGGGGAACCCACCTAACATAAGTTAGGTATCTTAAGCTGAATACATAGGCTTAAGAAGCGAACCAGGGGAACTGAAACATCTAAGTACCCTGAGGAAAAGAAATCAACCGAGATTCCCTTAGTAGTGGCGAGCGAACGGGGACTAGCCCTTAAGTGGCTTTGAGATTAGCGGAACGCTCTGGAAAGTGCGGCCATAGTGGGTGATAGCCCTGTACGCGAAAATCTCTTAGTCATGAAATCGAGTAGGACGGAGCACGAGAAACTTTGTCTGAATATGGGGGGACCATCCTCCAAGGCTAAATACTACTGACTGACCGATAGTGAACTAGTACCGTGAGGGAAAGGCGAAAAGAACCCCGGAGAGGGGAGTGAAATAGATCCTGAAACCGTATGCGTACAAGCAGTGGGAGCCCACTTTGTTGGGTGACTGCGTACCTTTTGTATAATGGGTCAGCGACTTATTTTCAGTGGCGAGCTTAACCGAATAGGGGAGGCGTAGCGAAAGCGAGTCTTAATAGGGCGTCTAGTCGCTGGGAATAGACCCGAAACCGGGCGATCTATCCATGGGCAGGTTGAAGGTTGGGTAACACTAACTGGAGGACCGAACCGACTACCGTTGAAAAGTTAGCGGATGACCTGTGGATCGGAGTGAAAGGCTAATCAAGCTCGGAGATAGCTGGTTCTCCTCGAAAGCTATTTAGGTAGCGCCTCATGTATCACTGTAGGGGGTAGAGCACTGTTTCGGCTAGGGGGTCATCCCGACTTACCAAACCGATGCAAACTCCGAATACCTACAAGTGCCGAGCATGGGAGACACACGGCGGGTGCTAACGTCCGTCGTGAAAAGGGAAACAACCCAGACCGTCAGCTAAGGTCCCAAAGTTATGGTTAAGTGGGAAACGATGTGGGAAGGCTTAGACAGCTAGGAGGTTGGCTTAGAAGCAGCCACCCTTTAAAGAAAGCGTAATAGCTCACTAGTCGAGTCGGCCTGCGCGGAAGATGTAACGGGGCTCAAACCATACACCGAAGCTACGGGTATCATCTTCGGATGATGCGGTAGAGGAGCGTTCTGTAAGCCTGTGAAGGTGAGTTGAGAAGCTTGCTGGAGGTATCAGAAGTGCGAATGCTGACATGAGTAACGACAATGGGTGTGAAAAACACCCACGCCGAAAGACCAAGGTTTCCTGCGCAACGTTAATCGACGCAGGGTTAGTCGGTCCCTAAGGCGAGGCTGAAAAGCGTAGTCGATGGAAAACAGGTTAATATTCCTGTACTTCTGGTTATTGCGATGGAGGGACGGAGAAGGCTAGGCCAGCTTGGCGTTGGTTGTCCAAGTTTAAGGTGGTAGGCTGGAATCTTAGGTAAATCCGGGATTCTAAGGCCGAGAGCTGATGACGAGTGTTCTTTTAGAACACGAAGTGGTTGATGCCATGCTTCCAAGAAAAGCTTCTAAGCTTCAGGTAACCAGGAACCGTACCCCAAACCGACACAGGTGGTTGGGTAGAGAATACCAAGGCGCTTGAGAGAACTCGGGTGAAGGAACTAGGCAAAATGGCACCGTAACTTCGGGAGAAGGTGCGCCGGTGAGGGTGAAGGACTTGCTCCGTAAGCTCATGCCGGTCGAAGATACCAGGCCGCTGCGACTGTTTATTAAAAACACAGCACTCTGCAAACACGAAAGTGGACGTATAGGGTGTGACGCCTGCCCGGTGCCGGAAGGTTAATTGATGGGGTTAGCTAACGCGAAGCTCTTGATCGAAGCCCCGGTAAACGGCGGCCGTAACTATAACGGTCCTAAGGTAGCGAAATTCCTTGTCGGGTAAGTTCCGACCTGCACGAATGGCGTAACGATGGCGGCGCTGTCTCCACCCGAGACTCAGTGAAATTGAAATCGCTGTGAAGATGCAGTGTATCCGCGGCTAGACGGAAAGACCCCGTGAACCTTTACTATAGCTTTGCACTGGACTTTGAATTTGCTTGTGTAGGATAGGTGGGAGGCTTTGAAGCGTGGACGCCAGTTCGCGTGGAGCCATCCTTGAAATACCACCCTGGCAACTTTGAGGTTCTAACTCAGGTCCGTTATCCGGATCGAGGACAGTGTATGGTGGGTAGTTTGACTGGGGCGGTCTCCTCCTAAAGAGTAACGGAGGAGTACGAAGGTGCGCTCAGACCGGTCGGAAATCGGTCGTAGAGTATAAAGGCAAAAGCGCGCTTGACTGCGAGACAGACACGTCGAGCAGGTACGAAAGTAGGTCTTAGTGATCCGGTGGTTCTGTATGGAAGGGCCATCGCTCAACGGATAAAAGGTACTCCGGGGATAACAGGCTGATACCGCCCAAGAGTTCATATCGACGGCGGTGTTTGGCACCTCGATGTCGGCTCATCACATCCTGGGGCTGAAGCCGGTCCCAAGGGTATGGCTGTTCGCCATTTAAAGTGGTACGCGAGCTGGGTTTAGAACGTCGTGAGACAGTTCGGTCCCTATCTGCCGTGGACGTTTGAGATTTGAGAGGGGCTGCTCCTAGTACGAGAGGACCGGAGTGGACGAACCTCTGGTGTTCCGGTTGTCACGCCAGTGGCATTGCCGGGTAGCTATGTTCGGAATAGATAACCGCTGAAAGCATCTAAGCGGGAAACTAGCCTCAAGATGAGATCTCACTGGGACCTTGAGTCCCCTGAAGGGCCGTCGAAGACTACGACGTTGATAGGTTGGGTGTGTAAGCGCTGTGAGGCGTTGAGCTAACCAATACTAATTGCCCGTGAGGCTTGACCATATAACACCCAAGCAATTTGACTACTCGAAAGAGCATCAGATTGCGGTGTGTGAAGACGCAATGAACCGAAAGTTCGAGAAACAAACACACAAACTATCGCATACCCAATTCGCTGGAACGTCGTAAGACGCGTCAGCTCAAGAATTTCTTGACGACCATAGAGCATTGGAACCACCTGATCCCATCCCGAACTCAGCAGTGAAACGATGCATCGCCGATGGTAGTGTGGGGTTTCCCCATGTGAGAGTAGGTCATCGTCAAGATTAAATTCCGAAACCCCAATTGCGAAAGCAGTTGGGGTTTTGTTTTGCCCGCAAGAAAATCTGCCCAGTACGGTTTCTATGCAACGGCTCAAGGCATGGCTATCATGCGGGCCTCATTGTGAGGCGGGACTTGCATGCTGACGTTGTTAAAGCTTCTTAAGGATGGCCGATTCCATTCAGGCCAGGCCCTGGGCACCGCTTTAGGTGTCAGTCGGAGTGCTGTGTGGAAGCAGCTTCAGCTTCTCGAGGCTGAGCTTGGCTTGTCCATCCACAAAGTGCGGGGGCGTGGTTATCAATTGGCCTCACCGTTGACACTGCTCGACTCTGTCGCAATAGCAGAGCAGGCGCCTTCTTGTAATTGGCCCATTCTGGTTTTCGATTCAATTGACTCCACTAACGCCGAGGCGCTGCGTGCAATAGAACGCGGTCAGGTAGCGCCATTTCTTGTGCTTGCCGAGCGGCAGACGTCTGGCCGTGGGCGCCGCGGGCGTAAGTGGGCGAGTCCTTTCGCGGAAAATATCTATTACAGTCTGGTGCTGCGTATTGAAGGTGGCATGCGCCAGTTGGAAGGCTTGAGTCTTGTTGTTGGGCTTGCTGTCTTGCAAACCTTGCGAGCGCTGGGCGTATCAGATGCAGGCTTGAAGTGGCCCAATGATGTTCTGGTTGGTCAAAAAAAGCTCGCGGGGATACTGCTTGAGTTGGTAGGCGATCCTGCTGATGTGTGTCATGTGGTTCTGGGTGTCGGGATCAATGTGAACATGCAGATGACCGAAGAGGTTGATCAGCAGTGGACGTCCTTGCGGCTTGAGTCAGGGCGGACATTCGATCGCAATCAATTGGTCGCGCAGTTGGGGCAGATGCTCCAGGTTTATTTGAGTCGACATCAAGTCGGCGGATTTTCCGCTATCCAGGCTGAGTGGGAGCAGAATCATCTGTGGCAGGGGCGGGCGGTGTCGTTGATCGCCGGAGTTAGCCATATAGATGGCGAGGTACTGGGTATTGATAGTCAGGGTGCTCTGCGCTTGAAGGTGGGCGGTGTGGAAAAAGTCTTTAGTGGTGGTGAGCTCAGCTTGAGGTTGCGTGATGATTCTTGAGCTCGACTGCGGAAACAGTTTTATCAAGTGGCGAGTGCTTGAAGCTGATGCTCGCCAGACGATTGGCGAGGGCGTCGTCGACTCCAATCTTGCATTGCTGGAGAGCTTGAGCGCGCTCAAGGGGCTCGCCCTCAAGTTTTGCCGATTGGTCAGTGTCCGAACGCCAGAAGAGACCGGTGCATTGATTGCTCTGCTGACCGACACTTTTGGAGTGTCAGTAGTTTGCGCTGCGCCCGCTCGTGAAATGTCGGGGGTTCGCAATGGCTATGAAGAGTTCGAACGCCTGGGGCTCGACCGCTGGCTGGCGATGCTTGGGGGGTTCCAATTAGCGTCGGGTGCATGCCTGGTGCTTGATTTTGGTACTGCTGTCACTGCGGATTTCGTCGCCGGTGATGGAGAGCATCTCGGGGGGTTTATTTGTCCGGGAATGCCATTGATGCGAAATCAATTGCGCACCCATACCCGTAAAATTCGTTATGGGGATCTGGCAGCTGAGCGCGCCATGGAGAGTCTCGTTCCAGGTCGCACAACCGTCGAAGCGGTTGAGCGGGGGTGCTCGTTGATGCTTAGAGGCTTTGTTCTGACCCAGCTGGAGCTTGCGCGTAGCTACTGGGGGGCGGATTTCTCCGTGTTTCTGACCGGTGGGGATGCCGGGTTGGTTTCTGAGATTGTGCCAGAGGCTAGAGTGGTTCCGGACCTGGTATTTGTGGGTTTGGCTATGGCATGTCCTTTGTCCTGAGGTTCTTATGCGTTGGTTGTTTCTGCTGCTGCTTGTTCTGAATGTGTTCTATTACATCTGGCACCAACAAGAGGCTCCTCTGCGCGCGAAGGATGTCACTCCTCTCAGTTTGTATAGGGGAGGGCAGCAGGATATTCGCTTGTTGAGCGAGGCGGCTGATCCGGTCCTTGATAAGGGGAAGGCTGCTCTGCCGGACAATAGTTGTTTGTACTTGGGTGGTTTTGTTCGTCAAGAAGCGGTTCAGGCAGTTGAACGGCGCTTGAATGGCATGGAAATCAAGTATCAGCTCCTGCCAAAGGATCATCTTGAATTCGCGGGTTATTGGGTTCGGATCGCCCCTGAAAGCCGGCGTTGGCTGGGTGAGGTTCAGCTGCAAAACCTTTCTAGAGAATTCAATGAGTTAAAACATAAAATAATGCCGTGCGAGGGGGTTGCACCGGCTGAATAGTTTGAATAGAATGGCGCCCGCTTCGCAGTGAACGCCTTTAACGGCAAACGCAGCGAAGCGATGTCAACGCAGCTAACCTCAGGTTTTTAATGAGAAAATGCTTGACAGAAGGCTGGCATGATATAGAATGCCGGCTCGCTTAGGAGGGGTTCCCGAGCGGCCAAAGGGATCAGACTGTAAATCTGACGTCTACGACTTCGAAGGTTCGAATCCTTCCCCCTCCACCATTTTTAGCGAGAGCTGCAAGCCTCGCGGGTATAGTTTAGTGGTAGAACCTCAGCCTTCCAAGCTGATGATGCGGGTTCGATTCCCGCTACCCGCTCCAAGTTTGCAGGTCCTGCAAAGTGTTACGCTCTTGTAGCTCAGTTGGTAGAGCACACCCTTGGTAAGGGTGAGGTCAGCGGTTCAAATCCGCTCAAGAGCTCCATATGACAAGGCAGATATGAAAATATCTGCCTTTGTTTTAAGGGTTGCGATCAGGCCTTGTTGTTTTTTTTGTTGGCTGGTTGTGCAGGTGGCTTTGGCCTTAGCGTCGAGGCTGTCGAGTAAGGTGTTGTAATGTCTTTTTCGGGTCGGCATAATGGTCGGCCTGATTTTGTTTTAGGTCAGTAGCTCAATTGGCAGAGCGACGGTCTCCAAAACCGTAGGTTGGGGGTTCGATTCCCTCCTGACCTGCCAGATTCACTTGGTGTGTCTGGCTTTCTTTTCACAGGATCTTCATAGATGACTCCTAAAGCTGAAGCTCAAGGCTCTCGCTTCGATCTGCTCAAGTGGCTAGTAGTAGTCGCTTTGGTGGTTGTTGGCGTTGTTGGTAATCAGTATTACTCTGCTTCGCCGATCCTGTACCGCGTACTTGCATTGCTTGTCATCGCTGCTGTGGCTGCCTTCGTAGGCCTGCAAACAGTCAAGGGCAAGTCTTTCTTCGTACTGGTTAAGGAAGCTCGCACCGAGATTCGTAAAGTCGTATGGCCAACTCGCCAAGAAACCACGCAGACCACGTTGATCGTTGTCGCTGTTGTGTTGGTTATGGCGTTGCTGTTGTGGGGTCTTGATTCCCTGCTCGGCTGGCTTGTTTCCTTGATTGTCGGCTAAGGGTGTCCCGTGGCTAAGCGTTGGTACGTTGTGCATGCTTACTCCGGTTACGAGAAGCATGTCATGCGCTCGTTAGTAGAGCGCGTAAAGCTGGCTGGCATGGAAGATGGCTTTGGCGAAATTCTGGTTCCCACTGAAGAAGTGGTTGAAATGCGTAATGGCCAGAAACGCAAAAGCGAGCGTAAGTTCTTCCCAGGTTATGTGCTGGTTCAGATGGACATGAATGAGGGTACTTGGCACTTGGTCAAGGATACTCCTCGGGTGATGGGTTTCATCGGCGGTACCGCTGATAAGCCAGCACCAATCACAGACAAAGAGGCAGAAGCGATTCTGCGTCGTGTCGCTGATGGTAGCGATAAGCCGAAGCCGAAGACGTTGTTCGAGCCTGGCGAGTCGGTGCGTGTCAATGACGGGCCGTTTGCCGACTTTACCGGCACGGTTGAAGAAGTTAACTACGAAAAGAGCCGGATCCAAGTGGCAGTGCTCATTTTCGGTCGCTCTACTCCGGTAGAGCTAGAGTTCAGCCAGGTCGAAAAAGTCTAGCTGAGCAAGCGTCCCAACCCCGCAGCCCTAGGCTGTGGGGTTTTGTCGTCACTGGGATAAACGCGCAAGTAACCGGGGAGCCTTTCGAGGCGTTCGAACCCGTAATTGGAGTGCCTCATGGCCAAGAAGATTACCGCTTACATCAAGCTGCAAGTGAAGGCCGCTCAGGCTAACCCAAGCCCACCTGTTGGTCCTGCTCTGGGTCAGCACGGCGTGAACATCATGGAATTCTGCAAGGCTTTCAACGCCCGTACTCAGGGTATTGAGCCAGGTCTGCCGACTCCAGTGATCATCACTGTCTACAGCGACCGTAGCTTCACTTTCGAAACCAAATCCACCCCTGCTTCGGTTCTGCTGAAGAAGGCGGCTGGTCTGACTAGCGGTTCCGCTCGTCCGAACACCGTTAAGGTTGGCACTGTGACTCGTGCTCAGCTGGAAGAAATCGCGAAAGTTAAAAACGCGGATCTGACTGCAGCTGATATGGAAGCAGCCGTGCGTACCATCGCCGGTTCTGCTCGTAGCATGGGCCTTAACGTGGAGGGTGTGTAATGGCTAAGTTGACCAAGCGTCAAAAGGCTATCGCCGGCAAAATCGAAGCAGGCAAGTCCTACAACTTTGTAGACGCTGCTGCTCTGCTGGCTGAGCTGTCGACTGTCAAGTTCAGCGAGTCGTTCGACGTTGCTGTGAACCTGGGTGTTGACCCGCGTAAATCCGACCAGGTCGTTCGTAGCGCTACTGTGCTGCCGCACGGTACTGGCAAGACTGTTCGCGTTGCTGTGTTCACCCAGGGTCCAGCTGCTGAGGCCGCTCTGGCTGCCGGCGCTGACCGTGTAGGTATGGACGACCTGGCTGCCGAAATGAAAGGCGGCGACCTGAACTATGACGTAGTTATCGCATCCCCGGATGCAATGCGCGTTGTAGGCCAGTTGGGTCAGATCCTCGGTCCACGTGGCCTGATGCCTAACCCTAAAGTCGGCACCGTAACTCCAGACGTAGCTACCGCGGTTAAAAACGCCAAGGCTGGTCAGGTTCGTTATCGCACCGACAAAAACGGCATCATCCACACTTCCGTTGGCAAGATCGGCTTCGACGCCGTCAAGCTGAAGGAAAACGTTGAAGCCCTGATCGCTGATCTGAAGCGTATCAAGCCAGCTTCCTCGAAAGGCATTTACGTCAAGCGCGTTACCCTGAGCACCACTATGGGCCCAGGTCTGGTCATCGACCAAAGCTCGCTCGACGCGTAAGACAAAAGTTGGCGTAAGCGATTACGCCAATTGAAAGATTGGGGTCCCTGCCTGGCGGGGGCTATCCAAGACCGTAGGCGACGCAAGTCTTAAACCACAAGCCTACGCAGATGGTGCTCCCGGTTCCTTACCGAATCAGACACCAAAACGACATCCGGTTTCGACCAGATGAAACGGTAACAAGCAGGAGTTAAACCCGTGGCAATTAAACTCGAAGACAAGAAGGCCATCGTCGCTGAAGTCAACGAGGCTGCCAAAGTCGCTCTGTCCGCTGTCGTGGCTGATGCCCGTGGCGTAACAGTAGGCGCAATGACCGGACTCCGTAAAGAGGCTCGTGAAGCTGGCGTTTACGTACGTGTTGTACGTAACACCCTGCTCAAGCGCGCCGTTGCTGACACTGAATTCAGTGTTCTCAACGACACGTTCACTGGCCCTACCCTGATTGCCTTCTCCAAAGAACATCCAGGCGCTGCTGCCCGGATCTTCAAAGAGTTCGCAAAGGGTCAGGACAAGTTCGAGATCAAGGCAGCTGCGTTCGAGGGCAAGTTCCTCGCAGCTAACCAAATCGACGTACTGGCAACTCTGCCGACCCGTGACGAAGCAATTTCTCAGCTGATGAGCGTGATTCAAGGCGCTACCAGCAAATTGGCTCGTACTCTGGCGGCAATTCGCGACCAGAAAGAAGCCGCTGCAGCCTAAGGCTCGTCAGCTTCTCGCGTTTTTTGTTTTTTTCGATGGTCGCGTAGGCCGTCCCCAATATCAGGAATTAGATTCATGTCTATCTCTCAGAACGATATCCTTGAAGCAGTTGGCAACATGTCCGTAATGGAAGTTGTTGAGCTGATCAAAGCTTTCGAAGAAAAATTCGGTGTTACCGCTGCTGCTGCATCGGCTGGTCCAGCTGCTGCTGCCGCTGTTGTTGAAGAGCAAACTGAATTCAACGTCATGCTGACCGAAGCTGGCGAGAAGAAAGTTAACGTGATTAAGGCAGTACGTGAACTGACCGGTCTGGGCCTGAAAGAAGCCAAGGCTGTAGTTGACGGCGCTCCTGCCATGGTTCTGGAAGCTGTTGCCAAAGACGCAGCTGACAAAGCCAAAGCAGTACTGGAAGAAGCAGGCGCTAAAGTCGAGCTGAAGTAAGCATCGACTTTGCTCCTCCAGCCCGAGCGTTAAGCGAAAGGCTGATGGCTGGTGGCTCTTGCCACCGGCCTTTTTCCGTTATTGGCAGCCGACTGGGTCGGTGCTGATAACGAGTTGTAACCACCCGATGCGGTGGCGCAAACCATGGGGTTTGCACGATTTTCTGGCTGCTCCCGTCGGGAGGGGCCAAACAAGCAGGTGACCAAGCTGGGGAACGCTGATGGCTTACTCATATACTGAGAAAAAACGTATCCGCAAGGACTTTAGCAAGTTGCCGGACGTCATGGATGTGCCGTACCTCCTGGCCATCCAGCTGGATTCGTATCGTGAATTCTTGCAAGCGGGAGCGACTAAAGATCAGTTCCGCGACGTGGGCCTGCATGCGGCCTTCAAATCCGTTTTCCCGATCATCAGCTACTCCGGCAATGCTGCGCTGGAGTACGTCGGTTATCGCCTGGGCGAACCGGCATTTGATGTCAAAGAATGCGTATTGCGCGGTGTAACTTACGCCGTACCTTTGCGGGTAAAAGTGCGCCTGATCATTTTCGACAAAGAATCGTCGAACAAAGCGATCAAGGACATCAAAGAGCAAGAAGTCTACATGGGTGAAATCCCCCTGATGACTGAGAACGGTACCTTCGTAATCAACGGTACCGAGCGTGTAATCGTTTCCCAGCTGCACCGTTCCCCGGGCGTGTTCTTCGACCACGACCGTGGCAAGACGCACAGCTCCGGCAAACTGCTGTACTCCGCGCGCATCATTCCTTACCGCGGTTCGTGGTTGGACTTCGAGTTCGATCCGAAAGACTGCGTGTTCGTGCGTATCGACCGTCGTCGCAAGCTGCCTGCATCGGTACTGCTGCGCGCGCTCGGCTATACCACTGAAGAAGTGCTCGACGCGTTCTACACCACCAACGTCTTCCACGTGCAAGGTGAAAACCTCAGCCTGGAACTGGTGCCTCAGCGCCTGCGTGGTGAAATTGCTGTCCTGGATATCCTGGATGACAAAGGCAAGGTTATTGTCGAGCAAGGTCGTCGTATCACCGCTCGCCACATCAACCAGCTGGAAAAAGCCGGGATCAAAGAGCTGCAAGTGCCTCTGGACTACGTCCTGGGTCGCACTACCGCCAAGGTCATCGTGCATCCGGCAACCGGCGAAATCCTGGCGGAGTGCAACACCGAGCTGAACACCGAGATCCTGGCGAAAATCGCCAAGGCTCAGGTTGTCCGCATCGAAACTCTGTACACCAACGATATCGACTGCGGTCCGTTCGTCTCCGACACCCTGAAGATCGACTCCACCAGCAACCAATTGGAAGCGCTGGTCGAGATCTATCGCATGATGCGTCCAGGCGAGCCGCCAACCAAAGACGCTGCCGAGACTCTGTTCAACAACCTGTTCTTCAGCCCTGAGCGCTATGACCTGTCTGCGGTCGGCCGGATGAAGTTCAACCGTCGTATCGGTCGTACCGAAATCGAAGGTTCGGGCGTGTTGTGCAAAGAAGACATCGTTGCGGTTCTGAAGACTCTGGTCGACATCCGTAACGGTAAAGGCATCGTCGATGACATCGACCACCTGGGTAACCGTCGTGTTCGCTGCGTAGGCGAAATGGCCGAGAACCAGTTCCGCGTTGGCCTGGTACGTGTTGAGCGTGCGGTCAAAGAGCGTCTGTCGATGGCTGAAAGCGAAGGCCTGATGCCGCAAGACCTGATTAACGCCAAGCCAGTGGCTGCGGCGGTGAAAGAGTTCTTCGGTTCCAGCCAGCTGTCCCAGTTCATGGACCAGAACAACCCGCTGTCCGAGATCACCCACAAGCGTCGTGTTTCTGCACTCGGCCCTGGCGGTTTGACTCGTGAGCGTGCCGGCTTTGAAGTTCGTGACGTACACCCGACTCACTACGGTCGTGTATGCCCGATCGAAACGCCGGAAGGTCCGAACATCGGTCTGATCAACTCCCTGGCCGCCTATGCGCGCACCAACCAGTACGGCTTCCTCGAGAGCCCGTACCGTGTGGTGAAAGACGCTCTGGTCACCGACGAGATCGTGTTCCTGTCCGCCATCGAAGAAGCTGATCATGTGATCGCTCAGGCTTCGGCCACGATGAACGACAAGAAAGTCCTGATCGACGAGCTGGTAGCTGTTCGTCACTTGAACGAGTTCACCGTCAAGGCGCCGGAAGACGTCACCTTGATGGACGTATCGCCGAAGCAGGTAGTTTCGGTTGCAGCGTCGCTGATCCCGTTCCTCGAGCACGACGACGCCAACCGTGCGTTGATGGGTTCGAACATGCAGCGTCAAGCTGTACCAACCCTGCGCGCTGACAAGCCGCTGGTCGGTACCGGCATGGAGCGTAACGTAGCTCGTGACTCCGGCGTTTGCGTCGTGGCTCGTCGTGGCGGCGTTATCGATTCCGTGGACGCCAGCCGTATCGTGGTTCGTGTTGCTGATGACGAAGTTGAAACCGGCGAAGCTGGTGTCGACATCTACAACCTGACCAAATACACCCGCTCTAACCAGAACACCTGCATCAACCAGCGTCCGCTGGTGCGTAAAGGTGATCGGGTCCAGCGCAGCGACATCATGGCCGACGGTCCGTCCACCGACATGGGTGAGCTGGCTCTGGGTCAGAACATGCGCATCGCGTTCATGGCATGGAACGGCTTCAACTTCGAAGACTCCATCTGCCTGTCCGAGCGTGTTGTTCAGGAAGATCGCTTCACCACGATCCACATTCAGGAACTGACCTGTGTGGCACGTGACACCAAGCTTGGGCCTGAGGAAATCACTGCAGACATCCCTAACGTGGGTGAAGCTGCACTGAACAAACTGGACGAAGCCGGTATCGTTTACGTAGGTGCTGAAGTTGGCGCAGGCGACATTCTGGTCGGTAAGGTCACTCCGAAAGGCGAGACTCAACTGACTCCGGAAGAGAAGCTGCTGCGTGCCATCTTCGGTGAAAAAGCCAGCGACGTTAAAGACACCTCCCTGCGCGTACCTACCGGTACCAAGGGTACTGTCATCGACGTGCAGGTCTTCACCCGCGACGGCGTTGAGCGTGATGCTCGTGCACTGTCGATCGAGAAGACTCAGCTCGACGAGATCCGCAAGGACCTGAACGAAGAGTTCCGTATCGTTGAAGGCGCCACTTTCGAACGTCTGCGTTCCGCTCTGGTCGGCCATAAAGCCGAAGGCGGCGCCGGTCTGAAGAAAGGTCAGGACATCACCGACGAAGTTCTCGACGGTCTTGAGCATGGTCAGTGGTTCAAACTGCGCATGGCTGAAGATGCTCTGAACGAGCAGCTCGAGAAGGCTCAGGCCTACATCGTTGATCGCCGACGTCTGCTGGACGACAAGTTCGAAGACAAGAAGCGCAAACTGCAGCAGGGCGATGACCTGGCTCCAGGCGTGCTGAAAATCGTCAAGGTTTACCTGGCAATCCGTCGCCGCATCCAACCGGGCGACAAGATGGCCGGTCGTCACGGTAACAAAGGTGTGGTCTCCGTGATCATGCCGGTTGAAGACATGCCGCACGATGCCAATGGCACCCCGGTCGACGTCGTCCTCAACCCGTTGGGCGTACCTTCGCGTATGAACGTTGGTCAGATCCTTGAAACCCACCTGGGCCTCGCGGCTAAAGGTCTGGGCGAGAAGATCAACCGGATGATCGAAGAGCAGCGCAAAGTCGCCGAGCTTCGCAAGTTCCTGCACGAGATCTACAACGAGATCGGCGGTCGCAACGAAGATCTGGATAGCTTCTCCGATCAGGAAATCCTGGATCTGGCGAAGAACCTGCGTGGCGGCGTTCCAATGGCCACTCCAGTGTTCGACGGCGCCAAGGAAAGCGAAATCAAGGCCATGCTGAAACTGGCAGACCTGCCAGAAAGCGGCCAGATGCAGCTGACCGACGGCCGTACCGGCAACAAGTTCGAGCGCCCGGTTACTGTTGGCTACATGTACATGCTGAAGCTGAACCACTTGGTAGACGACAAGATGCACGCTCGTTCTACCGGTTCGTACAGCCTGGTTACCCAGCAGCCGCTGGGTGGTAAGGCACAGTTCGGTGGTCAGCGTTTCGGGGAGATGGAGGTCTGGGCACTGGAAGCATACGGTGCCGCTTACACTCTGCAAGAAATGCTCACAGTGAAGTCGGACGATGTGAACGGCCGTACCAAGATGTACAAAAACATCGTGGATGGCGATCACCGTATGGAGCCGGGCATGCCCGAGTCCTTCAACGTGTTGATCAAGGAAATTCGTTCCCTCGGCATCGATATCGATCTGGAAACCGAATAACACGTGACGCGAATCGAGAGCGGGGCAGGATTGCCCGCTCTCTGCTCCGCCAGGAGGAAAGGCCTTGAAAGACCTACTGAATTTGCTGAAAAACCAGGGTCAAGTCGAAGAGTTCGACGCCATCCGTATTGGATTGGCATCGCCTGAGATGATCCGTTCGTGGTCGTTCGGTGAAGTTAAAAAGCCGGAAACCATCAACTACCGTACGTTCAAACCTGAGCGTGACGGCCTGTTCTGCGCCAAGATCTTTGGCCCGGTAAAGGATTACGAGTGCCTGTGCGGTAAGTACAAGCGCTTGAAGCACCGTGGTGTGATCTGCGAGAAGTGCGGCGTTGAAGTCGCGCTGGCTAAAGTTCGTCGTGAGCGCATGGCGCACATCGAACTGGCCTCGCCAGTTGCCCACATCTGGTTCCTGAAATCGCTGCCGTCGCGTATCGGCTTGCTGATGGATATGACCCTGCGTGATATCGAACGCGTTCTCTATTTCGAGAGCTATGTCGTTATCGATCCAGGCATGACCACCCTTGAAAAAGGTCAGCTGCTGAACGATGAGCAGTACTTCGAAGCGCTGGAAGAGTTCGGCGACGATTTCGATGCCCGCATGGGTGCCGAAGCTGTCCGCGAACTGCTGCACGCTATCGACCTGGAACACGAGATTGGCCGTCTGCGTGAAGAAATTCCGCAAACCAACTCCGAAACCAAAATCAAGAAGCTGTCCAAGCGTCTGAAGTTGATGGAAGCCTTCCAGGGTTCCGGCAACCTTCCAGAATGGATGGTGCTGACCGTTCTGCCGGTTCTGCCGCCAGATCTGCGTCCACTGGTCCCGCTGGATGGCGGTCGCTTCGCGACTTCCGACCTCAACGATCTGTATCGTCGAGTGATCAACCGTAACAACCGCTTGAAGCGTCTGCTCGATCTGTCCGCTCCGGACATCATCGTGCGCAACGAAAAGCGTATGTTGCAGGAAGCCGTCGATGCACTGCTCGACAACGGTCGTCGTGGTCGCGCTATCACCGGTTCCAACAAGCGTCCTCTGAAATCCTTGGCTGACATGATCAAGGGTAAGCAAGGTCGTTTCCGTCAGAACTTGCTCGGTAAGCGTGTTGACTACTCGGGTCGTTCGGTAATTACCGTAGGTCCGACCCTGCGTCTGCACCAGTGCGGTCTGCCGAAGAAAATGGCTCTCGAGCTGTTCAAGCCGTTCATTTTCGGCAAGCTGGAAATGCGTGGTCTTGCTACCACCATCAAAGCTGCGAAGAAGATGGTTGAGCGCGAGCTGCCGGAAGTTTGGGACGTTCTCGCTGAAGTTATCCGCGAACACCCAGTGCTTCTCAACCGTGCACCGACCCTTCACCGTCTGGGTATCCAGGCGTTTGAACCAGTACTGATCGAAGGTAAGGCTATCCAGCTGCACCCTCTGGTCTGTGCTGCATACAACGCCGACTTCGACGGCGACCAAATGGCCGTGCACGTACCGCTGACACTGGAAGCCCAGTTGGAAGCGCGTGCGTTGATGATGTCGACCAACAACATTCTGTCGCCAGCCAACGGTGAGCCAATCATCGTTCCGTCGCAGGACGTTGTATTGGGTCTGTACTACATGACTCGTGAAGCGATCAACGCCAAGGGCGAAGGTCGTGTGTTCGCGGATCTGCAGGAAGTTGACCGTGTGTTCCGTGCCGGCGAAGCCGCGCTGCACGCAAAAGTCAAAGTGCGGATCAACGAAACCGTCAATGACCGTGATGGCGGCAGCGTGACCAACACTCGTATCGTCGACACCACTGTCGGCCGTGCGCTGTTGTTCCAGGTTGTACCAAAAGGTCTGTCGTACGACGTCGTCAACCTGCCGATGAAGAAAAAGGCGATCTCCAAGCTGATCAACCAGTGCTACCGCGTGGTTGGTTTGAAAGAGACCGTGATCTTCGCTGACCAGTTGATGTACACCGGTTTTGCCTATTCGACTATTTCCGGCGTTTCCATCGGTGTTAACGACTTCGTTATCCCGGATGAAAAAGCCCGCATCATCGGTGCTGCTACCGACGAAGTGAAAGAGATCGAAAGTCAGTACGCCTCCGGCCTGGTAACCCAGGGCGAGAAGTACAACAAAGTGATCGACCTTTGGTCCAAGGCGAACGACGAAGTTTCCAAGGCGATGATGGCCAACCTCTCGAAAGAGAAAGTCATCGACCGTCATGGCGTCGAAGTCGACCAAGAGTCCTTCAACTCGATGTACATGATGGCCGACTCGGGCGCACGGGGTTCTGCTGCGCAGATCCGTCAGCTCGCCGGTATGCGTGGCCTGATGGCCAAGCCGGATGGTTCCATCATCGAAACGCCGATTACTGCGAACTTCCGTGAAGGTTTGAGCGTACTTCAGTACTTCATCTCGACTCACGGTGCTCGTAAAGGTTTGGCGGATACCGCGTTGAAAACTGCGAACTCCGGTTACCTGACTCGTCGTCTGGTAGACGTGGCGCAGGATCTGGTTGTGACCGAGATCGATTGCGGCACCGAGCATGGCCTGGTAATGACTCCGCACATTGAAGGCGGTGACGTTGTTGAGCCGTTGGGTGAGCGCGTATTGGGTCGTGTCATTGCCCGTGACGTATTCAAGCCAGGTACCGAGGAAGTTATCGTTCCTGCCGGCACTCTGGTAGACGAGAAGTGGGTCGAGTTCATCGAGCTGAACAGCATCGACGAAGTGATCGTGCGTTCGCCGATCAGCTGCGAAACCCGCTACGGCATTTGCGCCAAGTGCTACGGCCGTGACTTGGCTCGTGGTCACCAGGTGAACATCGGTGAAGCGGTCGGCGTTATCGCTGCCCAGTCCATCGGTGAGCCGGGTACCCAGCTGACCATGCGTACGTTCCACATCGGTGGTGCGGCAAGCCGGACCTCCGCAGCTGACAGCGTTCAGGTGAAGAATGGCGGTACCGTCCGTCTGCACAACTTGAAGCACGTTGAGCGAGTGGATGGTTGCCTGGTTGCTGTGTCCCGTTCCGGTGAGCTGGCAATCGCTGATGACTTCGGTCGTGAGCGCGAGCGTTACAAGCTGCCGTACGGTGCTGTGATTTCGGTTAAAGAAGGTGACAAGGTCGACGCTGGCGCAATCGTGGCCAAGTGGGATCCGCACACTCACCCAATCGTTACCGAAATGAAAGGTACCGTGACCTACGTGGGCATGGAAGAAGGCATCACGATCAAGCGTCAGACTGACGAATTGACCGGTATGACCAACATTGAAGTTCTCGACGCCAAAGACCGTCCAGCTGCCGGTAAAGATATCCGTCCTGCTGTGAAGATGGTTGATGACAACGGCAAGGATCTGTTGCTGCCAGGCACTGACGTTATCGCTCAGTACTTCCTGCCAGCCAACGCCCTGGTCGGTGTTGCGGACGGTGCGAAAATCGCGATCGGTGATGTTATCGCTCGTATTCCGCAAGAGACTTCGAAGACCCGTGACATCACCGGTGGTCTGCCGCGTGTTGCCGACTTGTTCGAAGCCCGTCGTCCGAAAGAAGCCTCGATTCTGGCTGAAGTCAGCGGCACCATCGCGTTCGGTAAAGAGACCAAAGGCAAACGCCGTCTGGTCATCACTCCGAACGACGGTAGCGATCCGTACGAAGAGCTGATTCCGAAGTGGCGTCACCTGAACGTCTTCGAAGGCGAACAGGTAAACCGCGGCGAAGTTATCTCCGACGGCCCGAGCGATCCACACGACATCCTGCGTCTGCTGGGTGTAAGTGCGCTGGCCAAGTACATCGTGAACGAGATCCAGGACGTTTACCGTCTGCAAGGCGTGAAGATCAACGATAAGCACATCGAGACCATCCTGCGTCAGATGCTGCGTAAAGTTGAAATCGCTGAATCCGGCGATTCCAGTTTCATCAAGGGCGACCAGATGGAATTGACTCACGTATTGGTAGAGAACGAGCGCCTGGCGAACGACGAGAAATTCGTTTCCAAGTTCACTCGCGTGCTGCTGGGTATCACCAAGGCGTCGTTGTCCACCGAATCGTTCATCTCGGCGGCTTCCTTCCAGGAAACCACTCGCGTACTGACCGAAGCGGCGGTAACCGGCAAGCGCGATTACCTGCGCGGCCTGAAAGAAAACGTGGTCGTGGGTCGTCTGATCCCGGCTGGTACCGGTCTGGCTTATCACAGCGAGCGTAAACGCCGTCGTGATGCTGACAAACCGTTGCGCGTAAGCGCCAGTGAAGTGGAAGCTGCACTGACCGAAGCGCTGAACTCGAGCGGTAACTGAGTTCTGCGATAAATGAGCCAAGGCCCTGATCGTTCCGTTCATCGAATCAAGACATTTTGTCGAGGTTGGATAAGCGGGAAGGTCGGGGCCTTGTCTTGACTGGGGGCAAGATCCTCTTTAGACTCTTGTACCCCTAAATTTGGCGGGAATTCGTTCCTGCCATTTTGCTTTTCTTGCAAGACAATAGCGTCGCAAGACAACAGTGGAGCTAGTAGATGGCAACTATCAACCAGCTGGTACGTCAGCCGCGTAAGCGTATCGTCGAGAAATCCGACGTGCCTGCGCTGCAGAACTGCCCGCAACGTCGTGGCGTATGCACCCGTGTGTATACCACCACGCCGAAAAAACCTAACTCGGCACTGCGTAAAGTATGCCGTGTGCGTCTGACCAACGGTTTCGAGGTTTCCTCGTACATCGGCGGTGAAGGCCACAACCTGCAAGAGCACAGCGTGGTACTGATCCGCGGCGGTCGTGTAAAAGACTTGCCAGGTGTTCGTTACCACACCGTTCGCGGCTCTTTGGATACTTCCGGCGTTAAAGGTCGTAACCAAGGTCGTTCGAAGTACGGTACCAAGAAGCCTAAGTAGTAGTGGCTTTTTGTAAAAACTGAATCATCTATTTTTCTGAGTCGATAAGAGTAAGGTCGGAGGCGTCCCGAAAGGGCACTGATTCCGAGCGAACCTGAAGACCGTTTGAGGGCTTATCCATGCCAAGAAGACGCGTAGCAGCCAAGCGCGAAGTGCTTGACGATCCAAAATACGGAAGCCAAATCCTGGCCAAGTTCATGAACCACGTGATGGAAAGCGGCAAGAAAGCCGTTGCCGAGCGTATCGTTTATGGCGCGCTGGAGAAGGTTAAAGAACGCAAGAACAGCGACCCCCTGGAAATCTTCGAGAAAGCTCTCGACGCCATCGCTCCGCTGGTCGAAGTAAAGTCGCGCCGTGTAGGCGGTGCTACTTACCAGGTTCCGGTCGAAGTTCGTCCGTCCCGTCGTAACGCTCTGGCAATGCGCTGGTTGGTAGACTTCGCCCGTAAGCGCGGCGAGAAGTCTATGGCTCTGCGTTTGGCTGGCGAACTGTTGGACGCTGCTGAAGGCAAAGGTGCTGCAGTTAAGAAGCGTGAAGACGTGCACCGTATGGCTGAAGCCAACAAGGCTTTCTCGCACTACCGCTTCTAATTTTAGCGTCACTAATTTTGCGAGGGCTTTATGGCTCGTACTACACCGATTAATCGCTACCGTAACATTGGTATCGTTGCTCACGTGGATGCTGGTAAAACCACCACCACCGAGCGCGTCCTTTTTTACACTGGCAAAAGTCACAAAATGGGCGAGGTGCATGACGGCGCCGCGACCACAGACTGGATGGTGCAGGAGCAGGAGCGTGGTATTACCATTACTTCTGCTGCTATTACCGCCTTCTGGCAGGGTTCCGAGAAGCAGCACAAAGATCAGTATCGCTTCAACGTCATCGACACCCCGGGCCACGTTGACTTCACTATTGAAGTTGAACGTTCCCTGCGTGTTCTCGACGGCGCGGTCGTTGTGTTCTGCGGTACCTCGGGTGTTGAGCCTCAGTCGGAAACCGTATGGCGTCAGGCCAACAAGTACGGCGTTCCACGTCTTGTTTACGTAAACAAGATGGACCGTGCTGGTGCAAACTTCCTGCGCGTGATCGGTCAGATCAAGCAGCGTCTGGGTCACACTCCGGTGCCAATCCAGTTGGCTATCGGTTCCGAAGACAACTTCCAGGGTCAGATCGATCTGATGTCCATGGAAGCTGTTTACTGGAATGACGCTGACAAAGGCATGACTCCACGTCGCGAGCCTATCCCTGCTGAATTGCAGGAATTGGCTGACGAGTGGCGCAGCAACATGATTGAAGCTGCGGCAGAAGCCAGCGAAGAGCTGATGAACAAGTACCTCGAAGGTGAAGAACTCACCAACGCGGAAATCAAGGCCGCTCTGCGTCAGCGTACTATTGCTGGCGAGATCGTTCTGGCTGTTTGCGGTTCTTCCTTCAAGAACAAGGGCGTTCCCCTGGTTCTCGACGCCGTTATCGACTACCTGCCTGCTCCTACCGACATTCCTGCCATCAAGGGTACTGACCCGGATGACGAGACCAAGGAAATGGAGCGTCACGCAGACGACAGCGAGCCGTTCTCGGCTCTGGCGTTCAAGATCGCTACCGACCCATTCGTGGGTACTTTGACCTTTGTTCGAGTTTACTCGGGCGTGTTGGCCTCCGGCGACGGCGTGATCAACTCGGTTAAAGGCAAGAAAGAGCGTGTGGGTCGTATGGTGCAAATGCACGCAAACGCCCGCGAAGAGATCAAGGAAGTTCGCGCTGGTGACATCGCGGCCTTGATCGGCATGAAGGACGTCACCACTGGTGAGACTTTGTGCAACGCTGACAAGCCAATCATCCTGGTTCGCATGGACTTCCCGGAGCCGGTTATTTCGGTTGCCGTAGAGCCTAAGACCAAGGATGACCAGGAAAAAATGGGTATCGCTCTGGGCAAACTTGCTCAGGAAGACCCGTCTTTCCGCGTCAAGACTGATGAAGAGACTGGTCAAACGATCATCTCCGGCATGGGCGAGTTGCACCTGGACATCCTGGTTGACCGGATGCGCCGTGAGTTCAACGTCGAAGCCAACATCGGTAAGCCTCAAGTTTCGTACCGTGAGCGCATCACGAAGAGCTGCGAAATCGAAGGCAAGTTCGTTCGTCAGTCCGGCGGTCGTGGCCAGTTCGGTCATTGCTGGATTCGCTTTGCTCCTGCTGACGAAGGTCAGGAAGGTCTGCAATTCCTGAACGAAGTAGTGGGTGGTGTGGTTCCTAAGGAATACATCCCGGCTATCCAGAAGGGTATCGAAGAGCAGATGAAGAACGGCGTTGTTGCCGGCTATCCGCTGATCGGCCTGAAGGCTACCGTGTTTGATGGTTCCTACCATGACGTCGACTCGAACGAGATGGCGTTTAAGGTGGCTGCTTCCATGGCGACCAAGCAACTGGCCCAGAAGGGCGGTGGTGAGTTGCTTGAGCCGATCATGGCTGTAGAGGTTGTTACACCTGAAGACTATATGGGTGACGTGATGGGCGACCTTAACCGTCGTCGCGGCATGATCCTGGGTATGGAAGATACGGTTTCCGGTAAAGTAATTCGTGCCGAGGTTCCGTTGGGCGAGATGTTCGGTTATGCGACCGACGTTCGTTCCATGTCCCAAGGTCGCGCAAGCTACTCTATGGAATTCAAAAAATACAATACAGCTCCGTCGCACATCGTCGAAACTGTAACCAAAAAACAAGGCTGATTCAGTCCTTTAGGCTAGGAGTTAATTGTCGTGGCTAAAGAAAAATTTGATCGTTCCCTTCCGCACGTCAACGTTGGCACCATCGGTCACGTTGACCACGGTAAAACCACTCTGACTGCTGCTCTGACTCGCGTCTGCTCCGAAGTTTTCGGTTCGGCTCGTGTTGACTTCGACAAGATCGACAGCGCACCAGAAGAGAAAGCTCGTGGTATCACCATCAACACCGCGCACGTTGAATACAACTCGCTGATCCGTCACTACGCTCACGTTGACTGCCCAGGTCACGCTGACTATGTGAAGAACATGATCACCGGTGCTGCTCAGATGGACGGCGCTATCCTGGTTTGCTCGGCCGCTGATGGTCCGATGCCACAAACCCGTGAGCACATCCTGCTGTCCCGTCAGGTAGGCGTTCCGTACATCGTGGTTTTCCTGAACAAGGCTGACCTGGTAGACGACGCAGAGCTGCTGGAACTGGTTGAGATGGAAGTTCGCGACCTGCTCAGCACTTACGACTTCCCAGGTGACGACACTCCGATCATCATCGGTTCTGCTCGTATGGCTCTGGAAGGCAACGACGAAAACGAAATGGGCACCACTGCCGTTCGTAAACTGGTTGAAACTCTGGACAGCTACATCCCAGAGCCAGTTCGTCTGACCGACAAGCCGTTCCTGATGCCAATCGAAGACGTATTCTCGATCTCGGGTCGTGGTACTGTTGTGACTGGTCGTATCGAGCGCGGTATCGTTCGCGTTCAGGATCCACTGGAAATCGTTGGTCTGCGTGACACCACCGTCACCACCTGCACCGGTGTTGAAATGTTCCGCAAACTGCTCGACGAAGGTCGTGCTGGCGAGAACTGCGGCGTTCTGCTGCGTGGTACCAAGCGTGACGACGTTGAGCGTGGCCAGGTTCTGGTTAAGCCGGGTTCGGTTAAGCCGCACACCAAGTTCACCGCAGAAGTTTACGTTCTGAGCAAGGAAGAAGGCGGTCGTCATACTCCGTTCTTCAAAGGCTACCGTCCACAGTTCTACTTCCGTACTACTGACGTGACTGGTAACTGCGAGCTGCCAGAAGGCGTTGAAATGGTAATGCCAGGTGACAACATTCAGATGACTGTTACCCTGATCAAAACCATCGCAATGGAAGACGGTCTGCGTTTCGCTATCCGTGAAGGCGGTCGTACCGTCGGCGCTGGCGTCGTAGCCAAAATCATCGAGTAAGCTCTTTTTGAGTAAGCTTTGATGAATTGAAAAAGCCCCCGCTTAGCGGGGGCTTTTTTATTGGGTTGACACCTATCTGGGGCGTCTATAGAATTGCGCCTCCTTTTAACGGGCGTATTGCGCCCGGTGGGAATAGCAGCCGGAGTCTGAAATCCAATGCAAAATCAGCAAATCCGTATCAGGTTGAAGGCTTTTGACCATCGCCTGATCGACCAATCCACCCAGGAAATCGTGGAAACCGCGAAACGTACTGGTGCTCAAGTGCGTGGTCCAATTCCACTGCCTACCCGTAAAGAGCGGTTCACCGTTCTGGTCTCCCCGCACGTCAACAAAGACGCGCGTGACCAGTACGAGATCCGTACTCATAAGCGCGTTCTGGACATCGTCCAGCCAACGGATAAAACCGTTGATGCTCTTATGAAGCTTGATCTTGCGGCCGGTGTGGAAGTGCAGATCAGCCTCGGCTAAGACTCGGTCTTAGTCGTGTAACGCTCTGAAATGGGCGGCCATAGCGGGTGAAAGCCCCGTACACTCATGAGGTTTACAACATGACTATTGGTGTAGTCGGTCGTAAATGCGGTATGACCCGTATTTTCACCGAAGAAGGTGTCTCCATTCCGGTCACGGTCATTGAGATCGAGCCGAATCGCGTCACCCAGTTCAAAACTGAAGAGACCGATGGCTATCGTGCAGTGCAAGTCACTGTAGGCGAGCGTCGTGCTTCGCGTGTTACAGCTGCTCAGGCTGGCCACTTCGCTAAAGCGAACGTTGCCGCTGGTCGTACCGTAATGGAATTCCGTCTTGAAGAAGGCGAGTACCAGGCCGGCGATCTGATCAACGCTGAAATCTTCGCCGCTGGTCAACTGGTTGATGTAACCGGTCAGTCCAAAGGTAAAGGCTTCCAGGGTACGATCAAGCGTTGGAACTTCCGCGGGCAAGATAATACCCACGGTAACTCCGTGTCCCACCGCGTTCCAGGCTCTATCGGCCAGTGCCAGACTCCTGGTCGTGTATTCAAGGGCAAAAAAATGTCCGGTCATATGGGCGCTGAGCGCGTGACCGTGCAGTCCCTCGAAGTAGTGCGCGTGGACGCTGAACGCAATCTGTTGTTGGTCAAGGGCGCTGTTCCTGGCGCTACTGGCGGCAACTTGGTTGTACGTCCAGCAGCCAAGGCTCGCGGTTAAGGGGAAGCTGACATGCAATTAAATGTAAATGACGCTCAAGCGATCGAAGTTTCCGAACTGACATTTGGCGGCGAATTCAACGAGACGCTGGTTCACCAAGCAGTCGTGGCCTACATGGCCGGCGGCCGTCAAGGTAGCAAGCAGCAAAAGACCCGTTCCGACGTTCGTGGTGGCGGTAAGCGCCCATGGCGTCAGAAAGGTACTGGCCGTGCTCGTGCCGGTACTATCCGTAGCCCAATCTGGCGTGGCGGCGGTACCACTTTCGCAGCTCGTCCTCAGGATCACTCCCAGAAGCTGAACAAGAAGATGTATCGCGCAGCAATGCGTTCCATCCTTGCTGAGCTGGTGCGTACTGATCGTCTGGTCGTGGTTCAGGATTTCGCAGTTGAAACTCCGAAAACCAAAGACCTGCTGGGCAAGCTGAACAACATGAGCCTGACCGACGTTCTGATCGTGTCGGACGCTGTTGATCAGAACCTGTACCTGGCTGCTCGCAACCTGCCGCACGTAGATGTACGTGATGTGCAAGGTTCCGATCCAGTTAGTCTGATCGCATACGACAAGGTGTTGATCACCGTGTCGGCCGTGAAGAAATTCGAGGAGCTGCTGGGATGAACCAGGAACGCGTATTTAAAGTTCTGCTTGGCCCGCACGTTTCCGAGAAGGCTACGGTTCTGGCAGACAAGAAAGGTCAGTTCGTTTTCAAGGTTGCTACTGATGCAACCAAGCTGGAAATCAAGAAGGCCGTCGAAAGCCTGTTCAGCGTGAAAGTAGAGCGTGTTACTACCCTGAATGTTCTGGGTAAGAGCAAGCGTACTGCTCGCGGTCTGGGCAAGCGTAATGACTGGAAGAAGGCAGTTATCTCCCTTCAGCCAGGCCAAGATCTCGATTTCAGCAGCAGTGCTGAGTAAGGAAGGGGTGCATCATGGCAATCGTTAAATGCAAACCGACTTCCCCTGGCCGCCGTCATGTGGTCAAGGTGGTCAACCAGGAGCTGCATAAAGGCGCTCCTCACGCACCGCTGCTCGAGAAGAAATCGAAGTCTGGTGGTCGTAACAACAATGGTCGTATTACCACTCGTCACATCGGTGGTGGCCATAAGCAGCATTATCGTCTGGTCGATTTCCGTCGCAACGACAAAGATGGCATTCCAGCCACTGTCGAGCGTATCGAATACGATCCAAACCGTACTGCTCACATTGCTCTTATGTTGTACGCAGACGGCGAACGCCGTTACATCATCGCCCCTAAAGGCGTGAACGCTGGTGACCAGCTGATTTCGGGTGCTTTGGCTCCGATCAAGCCGGGCAACCAGTTGCAACTGCGCAGCATTCCAGTTGGTAGTACCGTACACGGCATCGAATTGAAGCCAGGTAAAGGCGCGCAAATCGCTCGTTCCGCTGGTGCTTCGGCTCAGCTGATCGCTCGTGAAGGTGTCTATGTGACCCTGCGTCTGCGTTCTGGTGAGATGCGTAAAGTGCTGGCTGAATGCCGCGCGACCCTGGGTGAAGTCTCGAACTCCGAGCACAGCCTGCGTTCGCTGGGTAAAGCTGGTGCCAAACGCTGGCGTGGCGTTCGCCCAACCGTTCGTGGTGTTGCCATGAACCCGGTTGACCACCCACATGGTGGTGGTGAAGGTCGTACCTCTGGTGGTCGTCATCCGGTATCGCCATGGGGCTTCCCGACTAAGGGCGCGAAGACTCGTGGTAATAAGCGTACCGACAAAATGATCGTCCGTCGTCGCAAGTAAATAGAGGGATACGACAGTGCCACGTTCTCTGAAAAAAGGTCCTTTTATCGATCTTCACCTACTGAAGAAGATCGAAGTGGCGGCGGAAAAGAACGATCGCAAACCAGTTAAAACCTGGTCGCGCCGTTCGATGATCCTGCCACAAATGGTCGGTCTGACCATCGCAGTACACAACGGTCGTCAACATGTTCCAGTTCTCGTGAACGAAGACATGGTCGGCCACAAACTGGGCGAGTTCGCCGGTACCCGCACTTATCGTGGGCACGTGGCTGACAAGAAAGCCAAGCGTTAAGGGGTTAGGAAATGGAAGTAGCCGCTAAGTTGTCGGGCGCTCGAATCTCCGCCCAGAAAGCCCGCTTGGTCGCCGACCAGATCCGCGGGAAGAAGGTGGGCGAAGCGCTCAACTTGTTGGCTTTCAGCAGTAAGAAAGCCGCCGAGATCATGAAGAAAGTGCTGGAGTCGGCCGTAGCCAACGCCGAGCATAACGAAGGCGCAGACGTTGATGACCTTAAAGTCAGCACCGTTTTCGTCAACGAAGGGCGTTCGCTGAAGCGAATCATGCCACGTGCCAAAGGCCGTGCTGATCGCATCGTCAAGCGGTCTTGCCATATCACTGTCAAGGTTGCTGACAAGTAACGGAGTCGAAGAGATGGGTCAGAAAGTACATCCCATTGGCATTCGCCTGGGAATCGTCAAGGAGCACACCTCCGTCTGGTACGCAGACGGTCGGACTTATGCGGACTATTTGTTCGCTGATCTGAAGGTGCGTGAGTATCTCCAAGACAAACTAAAAAGCGCGTCCGTAAGCCGTATCGATATCCATCGTCCGGCCCAAACTGCACGTATCACCATCCACACCGCTCGTCCAGGTATCGTTATCGGGAAGAAAGGTGAAGATGTTGAGAAACTGCGTCAGGACCTGACCAAGCAAATGGGTGTGCCTGTGCACATCAATATCGAAGAAATCCGCAAGCCGGAACTCGACGGTATGTTGGTTGCGCAGAGCGTAGCTCAGCAGCTGGAGCGTCGCGTAATGTTCCGTCGCGCTATGAAGCGCGCTGTACAGAACGCCATGCGCATTGGTGCCAAAGGCATCAAAATCCAAGTGAGCGGTCGTCTCGGCGGTGCTGAAATCGCACGTACTGAATGGTATCGCGAAGGTCGTGTGCCACTGCACACCCTGCGTGCCGACATCGACTATGCCAACTACGAAGCTCACACCACTTACGGTGTGATCGGTGTAAAGGTTTGGATCTTCAAAGGCGAAGTAATTGGTGGTCGCCAAGAAGAACTGAAACCACAAGCACCAGCGCCTCGTAAAAAAGCTGCTAAGTAAGGGGTACGCCAAATGTTGCAACCAAAGCGTACGAAGTTCCGCAAGCAGATGACTGGTCACAACCGTGGCCTGGCATTGCGCGGTAGCAAAGTCAGCTTCGGCGAGTTCGCGCTGAAGTCTGTAGCTCGTGGTCGTCTCACCGCTCGTCAGATCGAGTCAGCGCGTCGTGCACTGACCCGTCACGTTAAACGTGGCGGCAAGATCTGGATCCGTGTGTTCCCGGACAAGCCTATTTCCAAGAAGCCACTCGAAGTTCGGATGGGTAAAGGTAAAGGTAGCGTGGAATACTGGGTTGCCCAGATTCAGCCAGGCAAAGTCCTGTATGAAATCGAGGGTGTTTCTGAAGAGCTGGCGCGTGAGGCATTTGCCCTGGCTGCTGCAAAGCTGCCGCTCGCCACTGCCTTCGTTAAACGGACGGTGATGTGATGAAAGCGAACGAACTTCGTGAAAAAGACGCGCCGCAGCTTAACGAGCAACTGCTCGGCCTGCTGCGCGACCAGTTCAATCTGCGCATGCAGAAAGCAACTGGCCAGTTGGGGCAGTCTCACCTGCTCCGGCAAGTTAAGCGTGACATCGCTCGCGTGAAGACTGTGCTCAAACAGCAGGCAGGTAAGTAATCATGGCTGAAGCCGAAAAAACCGTCCGTACGCTGACTGGCCGTGTTGTCAGCGACAAAATGGACAAGACCATCACCGTTCTGATCGAGCGTCGCGTTAAGCACCCGATCTACGGTAAATACGTTAAGCGTTCGACTAAGCTGCACGCGCACGACGAAACCAATCAGTGCCACATCGGCGACAAAGTCACTATTCGTGAAACTCGTCCTTTGGCCAAGACCAAGTCTTGGGCGCTGGTTGATGTTCTCGAACGCGCTGTGGAAGTCTAAGGACTAGGGGTCGGAGAAATTATATGATTCAGACTCAATCCATGCTCGATGTGGCCGATAACAGCGGCGCTCGCCGCGTTATGTGCATCAAGGTGCTGGGTGGCTCCCATCGTCGTTACGCTGGTATCGGTGACATCATCAAAGTTACCGTGAAGGAAGCAATTCCTCGCGGTAAAGTGAAAAAAGGCCAAGTGATGACTGCTGTTGTAGTCCGCACTCGTCACGGCGTTCGTCGTGCTGATGGCTCCATTATCCGCTTTGATGGCAACGCTGCTGTTCTTCTGAACAACAAGCAAGAGCCGATCGGCACCCGTATCTTTGGGCCAGTGACCCGTGAACTTCGTACTGAGAAGTTCATGAAGATCGTCTCGCTCGCCCCAGAAGTGCTGTAAGGAGATCCGACATGCAAAAGATTCGTCGTGACGACGAGATCATCGTGATCGCCGGCAAAGACAAAGGTAAGCGCGGTAAGGTGCTTAAGGTTCTCGCTAATAACCGTCTGGTTATCGGTGGTCTGAACCTGGTCAAGCGTCATACCAAGCCTAACCCGATGTCGGGCGTACAAGGCGGTATCGTCGAGAAAGAAGCTCCACTGGACGCTTCTAACGTAGCCATTTTCAACGGCGAAACCAACAAGGCTGATCGCGTTGGTTTCAAAGTAGAAGACGGCAAGAAAATTCGTGTCTTCAAGTCGACCCAAAAAGCGGTTGATGCTTGAACACTGCTAGGTAGATGAGACCATGGCACGACTAAAAGAGATTTACTGGAAAGAAATCGCACCGAAGCTTAAGGAAGAACTTAAGCTTTCGAACGTGATGGAAGTTCCACGCGTTACCAAAATCACCCTGAACATGGGTCTGGGCGAAGCAGTCGGTGACAAAAAAGTCATCGAGCACGCTGTTGCTGACCTGGAAAAGATCACCGGCCAGAAAGTCGTTGTGACTTACGCTCGGAAATCCATCGCTGGCTTTAAAGTCCGTGAAGGTTGGCCGATCGGCGTCAAAGTGACCCTGCGCCGTGAGCGTATGTACGAGTTCCTGGATCGTCTGCTGTCGATCTCCCTGCCTCGGGTTCGCGACTTCCGCGGCCTGAATGCCAAGTCCTTCGATGGTCGTGGTAACTACAGCATGGGCGTTAAAGAGCAGATCATCTTCCCGGAAATCGACTACGACAAGATCGATGCTCTCCGCGGTCTGGACATTACCCTGACCACCACTGCCAAGAACGATGATGAAGGTCGCGCCCTGTTGCGTGCTTTCAAATTCCCGTTCCGCAACTGATTGGAGTAGGAAAATGGCCAAGATGAGCATGAAAAACCGCGAGCTGAAGCGTCAGCTCACGGTTGCCAAGTACGCCAAAAAGCGTGCAGCACTGAAAGCTATCATCGTTGATCTGAACGCAAGTCCAGAAGCGCGTTGGGAAGCTACAGTAGCTCTGCAAAAGCAGCCACGTGACGCAAGCGCTTCGCGCATGCGTAACCGCTGCCGCCTGACCGGTCGTCCACACGGCGTTTACCGCAAGTTCGGCCTTGGCCGTAACAAACTGCGTGAAGCTGCAATGCGTGGTGACGTACCTGGTCTGGTTAAAGCCAGCTGGTAAGCACTATCAAAGTCTCGGTGTTCGGGATCGCAAGATCCTGACCGCCGGTGACCTTGAACTTGAATCAAGCCCCTTTTGGGGCTTGATTCATTTGTGGGGTGTGTCTAGAATACCCGGCTCGCCTGAGCCCGTGCTTTTTTTGCACGGATGTCCTCGGCGACACGTAGTAGCCGCAAGGCTAATTTTTTGTGTATTAGGAGCGTCTAGCCCATGAGTATGCAGGACCCGTTAGCGGACATGCTAACTCGAATCCGTAATGCCCAGATGGCTGAAAAGTCCGTCGTAAGCATGCCATCTTCTACTTTGAAGGTAGCTGTTGCCAAAGTCCTGAAGGACGAAGGTTACATTGCGGGTTATCAGATCAGCAGCGAAATCAAGCCACTGCTGTCCATCGAGCTGAAGTACTTCGAAGGCCGTCCGGTCATCGAGGAAGTGAAGCGCGTTAGCCGTCCAGGCCTGCGTCAGTACAAGTCCGTCGATGATCTGCCAAAAGTTCGTGGCGGTCTCGGTGTGTCTATCGTCTCCACCAACAAAGGTGTGATGACGGATCGTGCTGCGCGCGCTGCCGGTGTCGGCGGCGAAGTTCTTTGCACTGTGTTCTAAGGGGGGATAAGCATGTCACGCGTCGCTAAGAACCCCGTTAAGCTGCCAGCCGGCGTCGAAGTCAAATTCGCAGGCCAACAGCTTTCGGTGAAGGGTGCCAAGGGCACTCTCGAACTGAACATCCATTCGTCCGTTGAGATCGTTGAAGAAGCTGGTGAGCTGCGTTTCGCTGCTCGCAATGGCGATCAACAAACTCGCGCAATGGCTGGTACCACTCGTGCGTTGGTAAACAACATGGTCCAAGGCGTAAGCCAAGGCTTCGAGCGTAAGCTCCAGCTGGTCGGTGTTGGTTACAAAGCGCAAGCAAAAGGCACAGTGCTGAACCTGGCTCTTGGCTTCTCGCACCCAGTGGATTATGAACTGCCGGAAGGCATCACCGCTGAGACTCCTAGCCAGACCGATATCCTGATCAAGGGCATCGATAAGCAGCTGGTAGGTCAAGTGGCCGCCGAGATCCGCGACTTCCGTCCACCAGAGCCGTACAAAGGCAAAGGTGTGCGCTACGCGGACGAAGTCGTCCGTCGTAAAGAAGCCAAGAAGAAGTAGGGCATAGCAAATGACCGACAAAAAAGTTACTCGACTGCGTCGCGCTCGCAAAGCACGCCTGAAAATGCACGAACTCGAAGTCGTGCGTCTCTGCGTGTTCCGCTCGTCGCAGCACATCTACGCCCAGGTCATTTCGGCCGACGGCAACAAAGTCCTGGCATCTGCCTCGACTTTGGATAAAGAACTGCGTGATGGCGCCACTGGCAACATCGACGCGGCCACTAAGGTTGGCCAGCTGGTCGCTACGCGTGCTAAAGCCGCTGGCGTCTCGCAGGTGGCTTTCGACCGCTCTGGCTTCAAGTACCACGGCCGCGTCAAGGCGCTGGCTGATGCTGCTCGTGAAGCTGGGCTGGAGTTCTAAGTTATGTCAAATAACGACCAAAAGCGCGACGAAGGCTACATCGAGAAGCTGGTTCAAGTTAACCGCGTAGCCAAAACCGTTAAAGGCGGCCGTATCTTCACTTTCACCGCGTTGACCGTGGTTGGTGATGGTAAAGGGCGTGTTGGCTTCGGCCGTGGCAAGTCACGTGAAGTGCCTGCTGCGATCCAGAAGGCAATGGAAGCTGCTCGCCGCAACATGATCCAAGTTGACCTGAACGGCACCACTCTGCAGTACGCAATGAAGTCCGGTCACGGCGCTTCGAAGGTGTACATGCAGCCTGCTTCTGAAGGTACCGGTATCATCGCTGGCGGCGCTATGCGTGCTGTCCTCGAAGTTGCTGGCGTTCAGAACGTTCTGGCCAAGTGCTACGGCTCGACTAACCCGGTAAACGTGGTTCACGCCACTTTCAAAGGTTTGAAAGCTATGCAGTCTCCTGAATCCATTGCCGCCAAGCGTGGCAAAAGCGTCAAGGAGATCTTCTGATCATGGCTACCGTTAAAGTTACGCTGATCAAAAGCATGACCGGCCGCATCCCTAACCACAAACTGTGCGTTAAGGGTCTGGGTCTGCGTCGCATCGGTCACACTGTAGAAGTACTTGATACTCCCGAGAATCGCGGGATGATCAACAAGGCTTACTACATGCTGCGTGTCGAGGGTTAATCGATGAAACTCAATGATCTGAGTCCAGCGCCGGGTTCCCGTCGCGAAAAGCATCGTCCGGGCCGTGGTATCGGTAGTGGTTTGGGTAAGACCGGTGGCCGTGGCCACAAAGGTCAGTCCTCCCGCTCCGGTGGCACCATTGCTCCAGGCTTTGAAGGCGGTCAACAGCCGCTGCATCGTCGCCTGCCGAAGTTCGGTTTCGTTTCCCTGAAAGCCATGGATCGCGCAGAAGTGCGTTTGTCCGAGCTGGCTAAAGTGGAAGGCGACATCGTCACCGTGCAGTCCTTGAAAGATGCCAACGTGATCAACGTCAACGTACAGCGTGTGAAAATCATGCTGTCCGGTGAAGTGACTCGCGCTGTTACCATCGGAAAGGGAATCGGCGCCACCAAAGGTGCGCGTGCGGCTATCGAAGCAGCTGGCGGCAAGTTCGAGGAATAAATGGCTAAGCAAGGTGCTCTCTCTGCGCTCGGCAAAGGCGGTATGTCTGAACTCTGGGCTCGTCTGCGTTTTCTGTTCCTGGCGATTATCGTCTACCGAATAGGCGCACACATCCCGGTTCCAGGTATCAACCCGGACCGACTCGCGGACCTGTTTCGACAGAATGAGGGGACCATTCTTAGCTTGTTCAACATGTTTTCCGGCGGCGCGCTGGAACGGATGAGCATCTTTGCATTGGGGATCATGCCGTACATTTCGGCATCGATCATCATGCAGCTGATGACCGCCGTCAGCCCGCAGCTGGAGCAGTTGAAGAAGGAAGGTGAAGCTGGCCGTCGCAAGATCAGCCAGTACACCCGCTACGGCACTGTCGTCCTCGCTCTTGTTCAGGCAATTGGCATGTCCATTGGTCTGGCAGGGCAGGGCGTTGCGTTCACTGGTGACTTTGGCTTCCATTTCGTCGCGGTATCCACATTTGTGGCTGGTGCGATGTTCATGATGTGGCTGGGTGAGCAGATTACTGAGCGTGGTGTTGGCAACGGTATCTCGATGTTGATTTTTTCGGGTATCGTCGCCGGTCTTCCGAGAGCGATCGGGCAGTCTTTCGAGTCTGCACGTCAGGGTGATATCAACATCTTCGCCCTGGTTGCCATCGGTTTGCTGGCAGTAGCGATTATCGGTTTCGTGGTGTTCATTGAGCGTGGTCAGCGTCGTATTGCTGTTCACTACGCCAAGCGTCAGCAGGGCCGTAAGGTCTTCGCTGCGCAGACTAGCCACTTGCCGCTGAAGGTGAACATGGCCGGTGTTATTCCGGCCATTTTCGCGAGCAGCATTTTGCTGTTCCCGGCTTCGTTGGGTGCCTGGTTCGGCCAGTCTGAAGGTATGGGCTGGTTGCAGGACATCTCGCAGTCGATCGCTCCTGGTCAGCCGTTGAATATTCTGCTGTTTAGTGCAGGGATTATTTTCTTCTGCTTCTTCTATACGGCGTTGATGTTCAATCCGAAAGACGTAGCGGAAAACCTGAAGAAGTCCGGTGCCTTTATTCCGGGCATCCGTCCAGGTGAGCAGTCTGCGCGCTACATTGATGGCGTTCTGACTCGCTTGACCATGTTCGGTGCTCTTTACATGACGGCCGTGTGTCTGCTTCCCCAGTTCCTGGTGGTTGCGGCAAACGTACCGTTCTACCTTGGCGGGACCTCGTTGCTGATCGTCGTCGTGGTTGTGATGGACTTCATGTCCCAAGTACAATCGCACCTCGTTTCGCACCAGTACGAATCCCTGATGAAGAAAGCCAACCTGAAGGGTTACGGCAGCGGCATGTTGCGCTGAGTACCCATAAGGTTCGAGGAGTTGGTGATGAAAGTTCGTGCATCGGTGAAAAAGCTGTGCCGTAACTGCAAGATTATTCGCCGCGAAGGTGTTGTTCGAGTAATTTGCAGCGCGGAACCGCGTCACAAACAGCGCCAAGGCTGAGTGTGATTGTGCTTCAAGCCCGGTAGCTAGTGCGCTACCGGGTTGATTATTTGTTATTACAGCGATATTATCTCGCGCCCTATTTCTTGGCTTCCGGGGCGTAGGTAGCTGTCAATTGGAGTCCCACTGAATGGCCCGTATTGCAGGCGTTAACATTCCAGATAACAAGCATACTGTTATCTCGCTGACCTACATCTATGGTGTTGGTCGCACTACTGCACAGAAGATCTGTGCAGTGACTGGGGTAAACCCAGCCGCAAAGATCAAGGATCTGAGCGACGAGCAGATTGAACAGCTGCGTGGCGAAGTGGCGAAGTTCACCACTGAAGGTGACCTGCGTCGCGAAATCAACATGAAAATCAAGCGTTTGATGGACCTCGGTTGCTATCGCGGTCTGCGTCATCGTCGTGGTCTTCCAGTACGCGGTCAGCGTACCAAGACTAACGCGCGTACCCGTAAAGGTCCGCGTAAGCCGATCCGCAAGTAATCGCCCCAGCGAATCGACAGGAAATTAATCATGGCTAAACCTGCTGCTCGTCCTCGTAAAAAAGTTAAAAAGACAGTGGTTGATGGCATCGCCCACATCCATGCTTCTTTTAACAACACAATCGTGACCATCACCGACCGTCAAGGCAACGCTCTTTCCTGGGCTACCTCCGGTGGTTCGGGTTTCCGCGGTTCCCGCAAGTCCACCCCGTTTGCTGCTCAAGTAGCTGCTGAACGTGCTGGTCAAGCTGCGCTGGAATACGGTCTGAAAAACCTCGACGTTAACGTCAAAGGTCCAGGCCCAGGTCGTGAATCTGCAGTCCGCGCTTTGAACGGCTGTGGCTACAAGATCGCCAGCATCACCGACGTGACGCCAATCCCGCACAACGGGTGCCGTCCGCCGAAGAAGCGCCGCGTGTAATCCAGGAGATTGTAAAGAATGGCTCGTTACATTGGTCCAAAATGCAAACTCGCTCGTCGCGAAGGCACCGATCTCTTTCTGAAGAGCGGCGTGCGCGCGATCGAATCGAAGTGCAACATTGAAGCAGCACCTGGTATCCACGGCCAACGCCGCGGTCGCCAGTCCGATTACGGCACCCAACTGCGTGAAAAGCAGAAGGTCCGTCGTATCTACGGCGTTCTCGAGCGTCAATTCAGCGGCTACTACAAAGAAGCTGCTGGCAAGAAAGGTGCAACCGGTGAAAACCTGCTGCAACTGCTCGAATGCCGTCTGGACAACGTTGTATACCGTATGGGTTTTGGCTCTACTCGTGCCGAATCCCGTCAGCTGGTATCGCACAAATCCGTCAGCGTTAACGGCCAGACCGTAAACGTACCGTCTTACCAGGTTCGTGCTGGTGACGTGGTCGCGATTCGCGAGAAAGCAAAGAACCAACTTCGCATTGTCCAAGCTCTCGATCTGTGTGCCCAACGTGGCCGCGTAGAATGGGTAGAAGTAGACACTGAGAAGAAGTCGGGCGTTTTCAAGAACGTTCCAGCTCGCAGTGATCTGTCCGCCGACATCAACGAAAGCCTGATTGTCGAGCTCTACTCCAAGTAAGGGCTAGAAAATAGGTGCATCCATGCAGATTTCGGTAAATGAGTTCCTGACACCCCGCCATATTGATGTGCAGGTTGTCAGTCCAACCCGCGCCAAGATCACTCTCGAGCCTCTCGAGCGTGGTTTCGGCCACACCCTGGGCAACGCGCTGCGCCGCATCCTGTTGTCCTCAATGCCCGGCTGTGCAGTAGTCGAGGCCGAGATTGACGGTGTACTCCATGAGTACAGCGCAATCGAAGGCGTACAGGAAGACGTAATTGAAATCCTGTTGAACCTTAAAGGTCTGGCTATCAAGCTGCACGGTCGTGACGAAGTTACGCTGACCTTGTCGAAGAAGGGTTCGGGGGTGGTTACCGCTGCCGATATTCAGCTGGATCATGATGTCGAGATCGTTAACCCCGATCACGTAATCGCTAACCTGGCGTCTAACGGCGCCCTGAACATGAAGCTCACCGTAGCTCGTGGTCGTGGTTATGAACCGGCAGACTCGCGTCAGAGCGATGAAGACGAAAGCCGCAGCATCGGTCGCTTGCAGCTTGACTCTTCGTTCAGCCCGGTTCGCCGTATCGCATACGTGGTGGAAAACGCCCGTGTCGAGCAGCGTACTAACCTGGACAAGCTGGTTATTGATCTGGAAACCAACGGTACTCTGGATCCTGAAGAGGCTATCCGTCGCGCTGCAACCATTCTGCAACAGCAGTTGGCTGCGTTCGTCGACCTCAAAGGTGACAGTGAGCCAGTGGTTGTCGAGCAGGAAGACGAGATCGATCCGATCCTGCTTCGCCCGGTTGACGATCTGGAACTGACTGTACGTTCGGCTAACTGCCTTAAGGCGGAAAACATCTACTACATCGGTGACCTGATTCAGCGTACCGAAGTAGAGCTGTTGAAGACTCCGAACCTTGGCAAGAAATCCTTGACTGAAATCAAGGACGTTCTGGCCTCCCGCGGTCTGTCCCTCGGCATGCGCCTCGACAACTGGCCGCCTGCAAGTCTTAAGAAGGACGACAAGGCGACTGCCTGATCGTCGTAATCACCGAACGTCGTGTTTGGTAAGGAATGAACCATGCGTCATCGTAAAAGTGGTCGTCACCTGAGCCGCACTAGCTCGCACCGCAAGGCCATGTTTCAAAACATGGCAGTGT
This sequence comes from Pseudomonas sp. MM213, assembly GCF_020423045.1. Taxonomy (NCBI): domain Bacteria; kingdom Pseudomonadati; phylum Pseudomonadota; class Gammaproteobacteria; order Pseudomonadales; family Pseudomonadaceae; genus Pseudomonas; species Pseudomonas sp. MM213. The sequence goes on along the minus strand of NZ_CP081943.1, from coordinate 3,894,092 downwards.
CGCTGTTCGAGCACGAGCTGATCAAAACTACACTGCCGAAAGCTAAAGAACTGCGTCGCGTTGCTGAGCCGCTGATCACTTTGGCCAAGACAGACAGCCTGGCTAACCGCCGTCTGGCTTTCGACCGTACTCGTTCGAAAGCTATCGTTGGTAAGCTCTTCAACGACCTGGGCAAGCGTTACGCTACCCGTGAGGGTGGCTACCTGCGCATCCTCAAGTGCGGCTTCCGCACTGGCGACAACGCGCCTATGGCGTACGTCGAGTTGGTTGATCGTGCTACCGGCGGTGAAGCTGTATCCGCTGAGTAAGACGTCAGTCTGAAACGAAGAACCGGGCCTAGTGCCCGGTTTTTTGTGGGCGTCTGAAAAGTAGGCTCTTCGTTAGTAATTTTCTATCGACACTTACAAGTTAATGAATTTGTAGGTGTAACGTTGGTGATCAATACTTCCTCTCAGCCGATTAGCCGGCAGTTCTAGACTGACAGAGGAAGAGATCGCATGAGCCAAAATAAAATACTTACCACCGCCAGTGGCGCTCCTGTCGCCGACAACCAGAATTCCCGCTCTGCCGGCCCTCGTGGCCCATTGCTGCTCGACGATTTCCACCTGATCGAGAAGCTTGCCCACTTCAACCGTGAAAACATTCCTGAGCGCCGCGTACACGCCAAGGGCTCGGGTGCTTACGGTACGTTCACCGTGACGCGCGACATCACTGAGTACACCAGCGCCAAGCTGTTCGAATCCGTCGGTAAGCAGACCCCAACCTTTCTGCGGTTTTCCACCGTGGGCGGTGAGCGCGGCTCGGCTGACACGGAGCGCGACCCACGTGGTTTTGCCCTGAAGTTCTATACCGAAGAAGGTAACTGGGACATCGTTGGCAACAACACGCCAGTGTTCTTCATTCGCGATCCGCTCAAGTTTCCGGACTTTATCCACACCCAAAAACGCCTGCCGCAAAGCAACCTGAAAAGTGCGCAGATGATGTGGGACTTCTGGTCGCACTCGCCTGAGGCGCTGCACCAGGTCACCATCCTGTTTTCGGACCGTGGCATCCCTGACGGCTACCGTCACATGCACGGCTTCGGCAGCCACACTTACAGCCTGATCAGTGCCAGCGGCGAGCGTCACTGGGTGAAGTGGCATTACAAGACCCAGCAAGGGATCAAGAACCTGGCGCCGGCAGAAGCTGCTCGCCTGGCGGGCACCGATCCGGATTACGCACAGCGCGACTTGTTCGAAGCGATTGAGCGCGGCGACTTCCCCAAATGGCGTGTGTGCATTCAGATCATGACCGAGGCCCAGGCTGCGGCGCATTACGAGAACCCTTTCGACGTGACCAAGACCTGGTCGCAGAAAGAGTTTCCACTGATCGAAGTGGGTGAGCTCGAGCTCAACCGCAATCCGCAGAACTACTTCGCGGAAGTTGAACAAGCGGCGTTCGGTCCGAGCAACATGGTTCCAGGTGTTGGCCTGTCGCCAGACCGCATGCTGCAAGGGCGAGTGTTCGCTTACGCCGATGCGCACCGCTACCGTGTTGGTACCAACCATCAGCAACTGCCGGTGAATGCGCCGCGCAGCCCGGTCAACAGCTACCAGCGTGATGGCTCCATGGCATTTGGCAGCAATGGCGGTGCAGCGCCGAACTACGAGCCGAACAGTTACGTAGAGTCGCCAAAACAGGCGCCTCGTTATGCTGAGCCTGCTTTGGCATTGAGCGGTGCGGCTGATCGTTACGATCATCGCGAAGACACGGACTACTACAGCCACGCAGGTGCGTTGTTCCGTTTGATGAGTGATGAGCAGAAAAACCTGCTGACCAACAATATTGCGGGCGCGATGGCAGGGGTCTCCGCTGATGTAGTGGATCGCCAATTGCAGCATTTCTTCAAGGCCGACCCGGCTTATGGAGACGCAATCGCAAAGGCGCTCAACGTACAGATTAACGAAGTCTAAACGAGAAGCAGAACCGCCCTCATTAGGGCGGTTTTTGCGCTATTTAAACTACTTTTCTCAGAATATCTTCGCTTTTATCGCGCAAACCAAGTGACCAAACAGTCGCTGTGGTTCAAACTACAGACTTTCAAGCAGGGAGATGTAGGGCGATGCAAGGCCACCCAGACGTAATCGATTACCTCAACACGTTGCTGACCGGCGAACTGGCCGCGCGTGATCAATATTTCGTTCACTCGCGGATGTATGAGGACTGGGGATTCACCAAGCTCTACGAACGAATCAACCACGAGATGGAAGAGGAAGCGGGGCACGCCGATGCGCTGATGCGCCGAATCCTGATGCTCGAAGGCACGCCACGCATGCGTCCGGACGATCTTGATGTCGGCACCACGGTTCCTGACATGCTCGCTGCCGACCTGCGACTGGAATACAAAGTCCGCGCCGCACTCTGCAAGGGCATCGAACTCTGCGAGCAGCACAAAGACTACGTCAGCCGCGAGATGCTGCGTATTCAACTGAACGATACCGAAGAAGACCACACCTACTGGCTCGAGAAGCAGTTGGGGCTGATCAAGTTGATCGGTCTGGAAAATTACCTGCAATCTCACACCTGACATTGAACCGTAGGAGCACAGCTTGCTGGCGAAGGCTTCCTTGATATCGCCATCGCCAGCAAGCTGTGCTCCTACAGTGTCAACGAAAAAGCCCCTGTCACCGACAAAGTGACAGGGGCTTTTTCATGGGCCTGATTCAGTCCCTGTCGCGAGCCAGCAACGGTTTGAGATAGAAACCGGTGTGAGACTGCTTCATCTCGGAGACTTCTTCCGGCGTACCGACGGCAATGATCTGCCCGCCTTTGGAACCACCTTCCGGCCCCAGATCCACCAACCAGTCAGCAGTCTTGATCACGTCCAGGTTGTGCTCGATCACCACCACGGTGTTGCCGTGGTCGCGCAGTCGATGCAGCACGTCGAGCAGTTGCTGAATATCCGCGAAGTGCAAACCAGTGGTTGGCTCATCGAGGATGTACAGCGTCTTGCCGGTATCGCGCTTGGACAGCTCGCGGGACAGCTTCACCCGCTGCGCTTCACCACCAGACAGGGTGGTCGCCGATTGCCCCAGCTTGATGTACGACAGGCCGACATCCATCAGCGTCTGAAGCTTGCGTGCCAGTGCCGGCACCGCGTCGAAGAACACCCGGGCTTCCTCGATGGTCATCTCGAGGGTTTCGTGGATGCTCTTGCCCTTGTACTTGATCTCCAGCGTTTCGCGGTTGTAGCGCTTGCTCTTGCAGACGTCGCACGGAACATAGATGTCCGGCAGGAAGTGCATTTCAACCTTGATCAGGCCGTCGCCCTGGCAGGCTTCGCAGCGTCCGCCCTTCACGTTGAAGGAGAAACGCCCCGGCCCGTAACCGCGGGAACGGGATTCCGGCACGCCGGCGAACAGTTCGCGAATCGGCGTGAACAGCCCGGTGTACGTCGCCGGGTTGGAGCGTGGCGTGCGGCCGATCGGGCTCTGGTCGATGTCGACGACCTTGTCCAGGTGCTCCAGCCCTTTGATGCTGTCGTGAGCCGCAGCCTCAAGCGTCGTCGCACCGTTGAGTGCCGTCGCGCTCAAAGGAAACAGCGTGTTGTTGATCAGCGTCGACTTGCCCGAACCGGACACGCCGGTAACGCAGGTCAGCAGGCCAATCGGAATCTCCAGATCGACGTTGCGCAAGTTGTTGCCGCGAGCGCCTTTGAGGGACAGCGACAATTTCTTGTTGCGCGGCGTGCGTTTGGCTGGAACGGCAATCTTCACCCGGCCAGACAAATACTTGCCGGTCAGCGAGTCAGGGTGAGCCATCACCTCCGCTGGCGTACCTTCGGCGACGATATGCCCCCCGTGCACGCCGGCACCCGGGCCGATATCCACGACATAGTCAGCCAGGCGAATGGCATCTTCATCGTGTTCGACCACGATCACCGTGTTGCCGATGTCGCGCAGGTGCTTGAGCGTGCCGAGCAAACGGTCGTTGTCGCGTTGGTGCAGACCAATCGACGGTTCATCGAGGATGTATAGAACGCCCACCAGGCCGGCACCAATCTGACTGGCCAGACGAATCCGCTGGGCCTCGCCACCGGACAGCGTGTCGGCACTGCGATCCAGCGACAGATAGTCGAGGCCGACGTTGACCAGGAACTGCAGGCGCTCGCGGATTTCCTTGAGGATCTTGTCGGCAATTTCACCGCGACGCCCGGTCAGCTTCAGCACGCCGAAGTATTCGCATGCATCGCCAATCGGCAGATTGGTTACCGCAGGCAGCGTCTTCTCTCCGACCCAGACATGCCGCGCCTCGCGACGCAGGCGGGTGCCACGGCAATCCGGGCAATGCTGGGTGCTGAGGAACTTGGCCAGCTCTTCACGCACCGAAGCCGACTCGGTTTCGCGGTAGCGACGCTCCAGGTTTGGCACGATGCCTTCGAACGGGTGCGAACGTTTAACGATGTCGCCACGGTCATTCAGGTATTTGAAATCGACGTTCTGGGAGCCGCTGCCGTGCAGGATGAATTTCTGCTGCTCGGCCGGCAGTTCGTTGAACGGCACTTCGAGGCTGAACTTGTAGTGCGCCGCCAGCGACCCGAGCATCTGGAAGTAATAGACGTTACGCCTGTCCCAGCCGCGAATCGCACCTTCGGCCAGGGTCAGTTCGCCATTGACCAGTCGCTTGATGTCGAAGAATTGCTTCACGCCCAGACCATCGCACGTCGGGCAGGCACCGGCCGGGTTGTTGAAGGAGAACAGCTTGGGTTCCAGCTCGCTGATCGCGTGACCGCAGATCGGGCAGGCGAAGCGCGCTGAGAAGATCATCTCTTCGCCGGGTTCGTCGTCCATCGGTGCGACCAGGGCAATGCCGTCCGCCAGTTTCAGCGCGGTTTCGAAGGATTCGGCCAGACGCTGTTGCAGATCGGCGCGGACCTTGAAGCGGTCGACGATGACGTCAATCGAATGCTTCTTCTGCTTGTCCAGCTTCGGCAGTTCGTCCAGTTCGCAGATCCTGCCGTTGACCCGGGCCCGGACAAAGCCCTGGGCGCGCAGTTCTTCGAAGACCGAAAGGTGTTCGCCTTTGCGCTCGCGGATCACCGGCGCCAGCAGCATCAGTTTGCTGCCCTCCGGTTGGGCGAGGACCAGGTCGACCATCTGGCTGACGGTCTGCGCTTCCAGCGGAATGTCGTGATCCGGGCAGCGCGGAATACCGACGCGAGCATAGAGCAGGCGCAGGTAGTCGTAGATTTCGGTGATGGTGCCGACCGTCGAACGCGGGTTGTGCGAGGTCGACTTCTGCTCAATGGAAATGGCTGGCGACAAACCTTCAATGGTGTCGACGTCAGGCTTTTCCATCATCGACAAAAACTGCCGGGCATAGGCCGACAGCGACTCGACATAGCGGCGCTGGCCTTCGGCGTACAGCGTGTCGAACGCCAGGGACGATTTGCCGGATCCGGACAAGCCGGTGATGACGATCAGTTTGTCCCGTGGCAGGGTCAGGTCGATGTTCTTCAGGTTGTGGGTTCGGGCCCCACGAATCAGGATCTTGTCCAAAGTGGCCTCGCTCGGCGGGCGTCGAAAACGTAGGAGTATACGGCCAAATACTGGATGGATGCACACTATCAAACGAGTGGTTTACTGTCGTACATGAAGAGTCTGTCAGCGGAACGCGTCAAAGCGTCGCGATATACCCTGTCAATCGATGGGACTGGTAGAATCGCCGCCGGTTCACATGAGGTTTTTCCATGCACGATCCCCACAGCGAACGCATGAGTGGCAGTGAGACCCGCGCAGCAAGCGGTCTGGCCCTCGTGTTCGCGTTCCGTATGCTTGGCATGTTCATGGTGTTGCCGGTACTGGCGACCTATGGGATGGATCTGGCAGGAGCGACCCCGGCCCTCATCGGGCTGGCGATTGGCGCTTACGGCCTGACCCAGGCGATATTTCAGATTCCGTTCGGCTTCATTTCCGACCGCATTGGGCGCCGCCCGGTGATTTACCTGGGGCTGATCGTGTTCGCCCTCGGCAGTGTGCTGGCGGCGAACGCCGATTCGATCTGGGGCGTTATCGCCGGACGAATCCTGCAAGGCGCCGGGGCGATTTCCGCAGCAGTGATGGCGTTGCTGTCAGACCTGACCCGCGAACAGCATCGGACCAAAGCCATGGCCATGATCGGCATGACGATTGGTCTGTCGTTCGCGGTCGCCATGGTGGTAGGGCCTTTGCTGACTCGTGCCTTTGGGCTGTCCGGGTTGTTCCTCGCCACCGGTGGCATGGCGCTGGTGGGTATCGTGATCGTGATGTTCATGGTGCCGCGCTCCACCGGGCCGTTGCAGCACCGTGAATCCGGTGTCGCGCGCCAGGCACTGATGCCGACGCTCAAGCACCCGGACCTGCTGCGTCTGGACCTGGGTATTTTTGTGTTGCACGCGATGTTGATGTCGAGCTTCGTTGCATTGCCGCTGGCCCTGGTCGAAAAAGCCGGGCTGCCCAAAGAGCAGCACTGGTGGGTCTACCTGACCGCGCTGCTGATTTCCTTCTTCGCCATGATCCCGTTCATTATCTACGGCGAGAAGAAACGCAAAATGAAACGAGTTTTATTGGGCGCAGTGCTGACGCTGATGCTCACTGAGCTATTCTTCTGGCAGTTCGGCGATAGCTTGCGGGCTCTGGTGATCGGGACGGTGGTGTTCTTTACCGCGTTCAACTTGCTGGAAGCTTCGTTGCCATCGCTGATCAGCAAGGTTTCACCGGCGGGCGGCAAGGGCACGGCGATGGGGGTTTATTCCACCAGTCAGTTCCTCGGATCGGCACTGGGCGGGATCCTCGGCGGCTGGATGTTCCAGCATGGCGGTCTGTCGGTTGTCTTCCTCGGATGCGCCGGCCTGGCTGCCCTCTGGCTGGCCTTTGCTGTTACCATGCGCGAACCACCTTATGTCACGAGCCTGCGCTTGCCGTTGTCGCCCGAGGCGATCCGCGAAGCGGGTCTGGTTGAGCGCCTGAAGGCCGTCGTAGGGGTAACAGATGCGGTAATCGTTGCTGATGAAGCAGCGATTTACATCAAATTGGACACAGAACTATTGGATCGCACTACCCTCGAGCGTCTGGTGAACAACCCGCCCGAGGCAGCGTGCGTAGCCTAGGAGAACGTTATGGCCCGTGGGGTTAACAAAGTCATATTGGTCGGCACTTGCGGCCAGGATCCCGAAGTTCGCTACTTGCCTAACGGTAACGCCGTGACCAACCTGAGTCTGGCGACCAGCGAACAGTGGACCGACAAGCAGACCGGTCAGAAGGTCGAGAAGACCGAATGGCACCGTGTGTCGATGTTCGGCAAAGTGGCGGAAATCGCCGGCGAATACCTGCGTAAAGGTTCGCAGGTCTACATCGAAGGCAAGCTGCAGACCCGCGAGTGGGAAAAAGACGGTATCAAGCGTTACACCACTGAAATCGTGGTCGACATGCAAGGCACCATGCAACTGCTGGGCGGCCGTCCACAGCAGGGCGACCAACAAGGCGGGGGCAACAACTACCAGCAGTCCGCTCCGGCTCCACGCCAGCAGCAGGCGCCGCGTCCGCAGCAGTCGGCACCGCAACAGTCGCGTCCGGCTCCACAGCAGGCCGCTCCTCAGCCGGCTCCGGATTTCGACAGCTTTGATGACGATATCCCGTTCTAGGATATGGCTTAGGCCTTTGTAAGGTTTAGCCTCGAAACCCCCGATCGGTCCTCTGGACTGGTCGGGGGTTTTCTTTTGCACGCTATTTGTAGGAGCCGGCTTGCTGGCGATGGCGGAGTGTCAGCCAACCAGTGTATTGACTGAATGGACGCCATCGCCAGCAAGCCGGCTCCTACAGATTTGCGCTCAACGGGGGGAAATGATCACGTTGGCCCGCGCCGTGTGCAGTTTTTTGTAGCTGTCGATCAGGCGCAGGTGCCTGTCGAGCCCCTCCAGTTTCATGCTGGTCGGCGTCAAGCCATGGAAGCGTACGGTCCCGTCCACCGAGCCGATTGCTGCGTCCGTCCGCTCGCTGCCAAACATCCGGCGGAAATTGGCCTCGTAGTCTTCCAGTTCCAAGTCTTCGTCCAGTTTCATCTCCAGCACCACATTGACAGCCTGGTAGAACAAGCCGCGCTCAACCGTGTTGTCGTTGTACTGCAGGAACATTTCCACTGCTTCTTTCGCCTCTTCAAATTGTTGCAGGGCGAGGTAAATCAGCAGCTTCAACTCCAGGATCGTCAACTGACCCCAAGCGGTATTGTCGTCAAATTCGATGCCGATCAAGCTGGTGATGTCGGTGTAGTCGTCCAGCTCACTTTCCACCAGGCGCTCGACCAGCGCTCGCAGTTCGTCTTCGTCCAGGCGATGCAGGTTCAGGATGTCTTCGCGGAAGAACAGCGCTTTGTTGGTGTTATCCCAGATCAGATCGTCTACCGGATAAATTTCCGAATAGTCCGGCACCAGGATGCGGCAGGCCGTCGCGCCGATATGCTCGTAGACCGCCATGTACACTTCCTTGCCCATGCCTTCGAGAATGCCGAACAAGGTCGCGGCTTCCTCGGTATTCGAGTTTTCACCCTGGCCGGAGAAGTCCCACTCCACGAATTCGTAATCCGACTTCGAACTGAAGAAGCGCCACGACACAACGCCGCTCGAGTCGATGAAGTGCTCGACGAAGTTGTTCGGCTCGGTCACCGCATGACCTTCAAACGTCGGCTGGGGCAGGTCGTTGAGGCCTTCGAAGCTGCGGCCTTGCAGCAACTCGGTGAGGCTGCGTTCCAGTGCCACTTCAAGGCTTGGGTGCGCGCCGAACGAGGCGAACACACCGCCGGTACGCGGGTTCATCAACGTAACGCACATCACCGGGAATTCACCGCCCAGAGACGCATCCTTCACCAACACCGGGAAACCCTGTTCTTCCAGCGCCTGAATGCCGGCGAGGATCCCAGGGTACTTTGCCAGCACGTGGGCCGGCACATCCGGCAGTGCAAATTCACCTTCGATGATTTCGCGTTTTACCGCGCGCTCGAAGATCTCCGACAGGCACTGCACCTGCGCTTCGGCCAGCGTGTTGCCGGCACTCATGCCGTTGCTCAGGTACAGGTTTTCAATCAGGTTGGACGGGAAATACACCACCTCGCCGTCCGACTGGCGCACGTACGGCAGCGAGCAGATACCGCGCTCTTCATTGCCCGAGTTGGTGTCGATCAGATGGGAACCGCGCAGCTCGCCGTCGCGGTTGTAAATCTTCAGGCAGTACTCGTCGAGAATCTCGGTCGGCAGCGCGTCTTTGCGGCCAGGCTTGAACCAGCGCTCGTCCGGATAATGCACAAATTCCGCGTTGGCGATGTCTTCGCCCCAGAACTGGTCGTTGTAGAAGAAGTTGCAGTTGAGCCGCTCGATAAACTCGCCCAACGCCGACGCCAGTGCGCCTTCCTTGGTCGCACCCTTGCCGTTGGTGAAGCACATCGGTGAGTGCGCATCGCGGATATGCAGCGACCACACATTGGGCACGATATTGCGCCACGAGGCGATTTCAATCTTCATGCCCAGGTCCGCCAGGATGGCCGACATGTTGGCGATGGTTTGTTCCAGCGGCAGATCCTTGCCGGCAATGTAAGTGCTCGCCTCTGAGCTGGAAGCAGGCATCAACAGCGCCTGGGCATCGGCGTCGAGGTTTTCCACTTCTTCGATCACAAACTCAGGCCCGGCCTGCACCACTTTTTTCACGGTGCAACGGTCGATGGAACGCAGGATGCCCTGGCGGTCCTTGTCGGAGATGTCTGCGGGCAACTCGACCTGGATCTTGAAAATCTGGTTGTAGCGGTTTTCCGGGTCAACAATGTTGTTCTGCGACAGGCGGATGTTATCCGTGGGGATATTGCGTGTGCTGCAGTACAACTTCACGAAATACGCCGCACACAACGCCGACGAAGCCAGGAAGTAGTCGAACGGACCGGGTGCCGAGCCATCGCCCTTGTAGCGGATTGGTTGGTCGGCCACCACCGTGAAGTCGTCGAACTTGGCTTCAAGCCGAAGGTTGTCGAGAAAGTTGACCTTGATTTCCATGGGGGGGTACCAGAATAACGGGCTAGACGATTTGGCCGCCATTATCCGGCTTTTCAGCGGTAAGTCTTGTGGTTGTCGGGTTCCTGATCGGGTTTACACCTGTTTCACCCCGACGCCCGATGCATGGCAACGGGCTTTTTCACTGACGGTAATTGTTCAGTCGAGTATCAGGTGCGGCAAGAATCGGCTGGAATCCTTGGTAATCAGGCTGTTGTCCTCGCGCACACCGATGCCCGCCGCTTGATCGCCGATCACCCAGGAACCGATCAGCGTGTAGCTATCGCCAAACTGCGGCAACGGCGCGAACTCCTGAAGGATAAACGGCGCGTCCGTGTAGGGCCCATCCTCTTTCACGATCAGACCGTCCGCTGTTTGCAGCTCGATGTTGGCGCCTTCCCGCGAGAAGAATGGCTTGCGCACCCAGCCCTTGGGCACCGCTTTGTTCGGGTCGGTATCCAGGTGGGCGGCGAGCAGGTTCGGATGGCCTTTGTTGAACTCCCACAGCAGCGGCAGGATGCCTTTGTTGGAGATGATGGATTTCCAGGCCGGTTCGAAAAACTGCGTATCGCTCTGGGCAATCGCTGCACCAAAGGGCTCGTGGAAGATGAACTCCCAGGCGTGCAGTTTGAACAGGTGAGGAATCCAGCGATCTTCAAGATCGACGAAACGTCCGTCACTGGTGAGGCCAATGTCTTCGATGTCGATGTGGCGGGATTCGATGCCGACTTTTTCCGCAACCAGCCGCAGGTAATCGGTGGTGCCCTTGTCCTCGACCGAGTCTTTCATCGAGGCGAAATAGAACGGTTGCGTGATTTGCAGTTGAGCAAAGGCCTGATGCAGCTTGGTGTCGATGCTGTTGAACTGGTCGGCGTTCTTGGGCAACAAACCGCGCTCAATGCACTGCTCCAGCCAGCCCCACTGGAACGCCGCCGCTTCGTAGAGGCTGGTCGGCGTGTCGTAGTTGAGCTCCAGCAGTTTGGCCGGGCCGTTGCCGTTGTAGGAAAAGTCCATGCGCCCGTACAGATGCGGATGACCTTCGAGCCATGACGTGCGAACCAGGTCGTAGAACGGTGCCGGAATGCTCAGGCGTTCCAGCAACTCCTCGCTCTGCACCACGCGAGCCACCAGGTCCATGCACATCTCATGGATCTCGGTGGTCGGGTCTTCGAGATCGTTCTCGATCTGCTTGAGCGTGAACTGGTAGTACGCGCTCTCGTCCCAATAGGGTTCGTCGTCGATGGTGTGGAACAGAAAGCCGAGGTTTTCGGCGGTCTGTTTCCAGTCATGACGCTCTGCGCAGAGGATTTTCTTCATGGCCCTGTTTCCTTAACTGCTCGACCCGCCGCCACCCCAGCCGCTGCGCGCACTGGCTTTGCTGCCGAAGCCGCCACGGGAAGTAGACGAGGCAACGGACACCGGTTTGCTGGCGGAACGAATCGAGTCGGCGTAGTTGCTGCTGCCGTATCGCGCCTGATTGGATTTGGTAAAGGTCGAACCTTTCGAAATCCGCTGGCCGAGTGTCGAAGACGAATAGCTGCCACGGTCATCGCGGTAGCGGTACACCGGCTCGGAATAGTAGCTGTTGCGGTTGTTGCTCAGCATGTTGCCGATCAGCAGGCCGGTCAGCAGGCTGGTGCCGGAGAATCCCGAACCGCCACTGTTCGCTTCCGAGGCAGGCAATTGCGCTTTGGCGGCGTCCACCTGGGATTGCGTCACCTCGCCATTGGCGGTCAGCTCGAAGCCGCCGAGTTTGGGGATGAACTTGCCGGCGGAGTCCTGCTGGCACCAGTCTGCGACGAAGTCGGCTTCGCAATCGGCCTGGTTGTCGTACACCGGTGCAATGCGTCGATGTTCGGCCATGGCGGTCATGAAGGCGTCCGAGCAGACGTCCACCGGAAGCTTCTCATCGGCGCATTGTTGCACGGACTGGAAGTTGTACTTTTTCTGCATCGAGTAGGTTTTTTCCGTCGGCCCGCAGCCCGAAATCGCCATCGCGACCGAGGCTGCCAGCGACAGCTGAACGTACTTGCTTCGTTTCATCGGGAGCTCCGTGCGCGATCAGTTCGAGGAAGGGGTCATGCAGGCGGCGTTCAACATGCCGACGCTGATGGCCACGGCTGCCACGTAGATACCGGCGGCGATTTCACCTTTCTTGATGCGCTCGGAGGTGCCCTTGAGCACCAGGCTGGTCATCAGGAACGCCAACAATTGCACGAACGCGGCGATGACTGCCCAGACCACGAAGTCGAGGAGGCTGACCGAGTAGGCGATCACGTTGCTGGCCGGAATCGCGAAACCGATGACCGCACCGCCCAGGGCGATTGCAGCCGCGACGTTGCCCGAACGGATCAGTTCGAATTCCTTGTGCGGGGTGATGCGGGTGTAGATGAACTGGAACAGCGCGAACAGCACGGCGGCGCCGAGGATGTACGCAACAAACCCAAGCACGGCGGCTTTGTTCAGGGAGACGGAGAGCGCTTCTAGCATGGGGTTTCTTCCTTTTTAAAAAGTGTTCAGGTCGGTGGTGTACAGCGAAATGCCCAGCGAAGTGCTCAAGCTGATCGTACCTTCGGCGTCTTCTTCGACAGAAAACAGCAGGAATTCACGGCGGTCGGTCAGGCCGGTTTCGCGGGCGTACAGCATCGAACGGTGCTCGACGCTGTAGGACTCATCCGGGTTTTTCAGCTGTTCGCTCAACGCCACCAGTTCAGTCTGGCCATTCTCGGTGCCCCATTCACGGGTGTATTCGACGCCGTTGTGGGTGTAGGTCGGCAGCCCGATCAGGCTATTCGGGCCGGCCAGACGGCGCAGCTCCGCTTCGCTGCTGATGGTGATGTAGCTGAGGTAGTTGAACAGGATCACCGACTCGACCTGGCCGGCGATGTCGCCGGTGGTGTGCACTTGCAGCCAGTAGTCTTCGTCGTTCATGTAGTAGCGCGACAGCCAGGTCGACTGCCCGAGGTCAATGGTGCCGTTGCTCCAGATCTGCTGCGAGCCGGGGATGGCCACGGCGGTTTTTTCGTCGAGCAACAATTGCAGCGTGCTGTCGAACATCACGCCTTTGCCCAGTGCCAGACCCAGCGGGCCGGCGGTTGGCTGGGTTTCGCTGGCGGTCCATTTCGAATCTGAATTCGCGTTCGGGGCCTCAAGCCCCAACAACTGTTTAAACCATCCCATTGGAGATTTCCTTGAGGCGAGTGGAGGCGATGTAGAAGAGCTCGCCGCCCTCGACGCGTGTGGCGCCAGGCGGGTTGATCGATGGTTGTCGGGCGCCCTTGGCGCGGTAGCCGATGAGGGTGGCGTTGTGACGTTCTTTCATCTGCGTGTACAGATCGCCGAAGGTCGCGTTAAACGTATCGGGCAGTTTCATCAGGTATTGGGTCGCGCCCTGGCCCACGCACAGCAATTCGTTGATGACCACGGACGAGCCGGGGTCCTGGGACGCGCGCACAAGCATCTCGATGGCCATGCTTGATGTGCATTCCAGGCTGGGGGCGTAGGCGCTGGCGAGCGAGGCGATTTCACTGTCATTGAAGTGGGCGACCACATGCCCGACAGGCTTCAGTTGATTGACCGCCAGCACGGTGGCCAGGGTCAGGTCGTCTGAATGGGTTCGCACCAGAACGCGTTCGGCACCGGGAACGCCGGCGCGCAGTAGCAGCGCCACCGAGGACAGGCTTTCGCCCTTGATGAAGGACGCCTGGCCAGGCATGGGGTTTTCTTCAAGGGTGCAATCGCAAATGACGATCAGGTTGTCGTTGGAGGTTTCATCCTGAAGCAACAACTCAACGACCCGTTCGCTGGATGCACCTTCCCAGCCGATGAGCACCGTATGCCCGACATTGCCGGTGTAGTCACCTTTGCCCTTCATGCTTTTTCTCCATACATCGATAACGCTGCTGGTGGTTTTGCCGATGGCTGCCGTCAGCAGCGCAATGCCGCCGAGCATGACCCAGGTGGCCACGAAAATGCGCCCCGCCGATGTCTGTGGCGCGAGATCGCCATAGCCTACGGTAAGCGTGGTGGTGAGATAGAAGTAGGTAAATGTGGCGGGGGCGGTGAGGTGCTGTTCGCCCAGCAACACCAGGCCCAGATACGCCGTGGTCAGGTGCACGGCCAAGGCGATGACCAGTCCCACCCAACCGAATCGGTGGAAGAGGGACGAGGCATACATGCGCAATAAAAGGAAAATCGACATTTCGTCCCTGACTCCGTGGGTACTCATTCCTGGCGACGTTATCGCCTCGGCGTCTGAATGCTCAAGTGCGGTTAACCGGCGGCATTAAACCTGCTGCGCGGCGCAGAGAAAAGTACCTTGGCTGCAATAAATCCGGCGAGCGCCCCAAAGAGATGTCCTTCGAAGGACACACCCTGACGCGGAAGAAAGCCAAAGACCAGGCCGCCATAGAGCAACGCCACGACACTGGCCGTGATCAGGTTGCCCCAGCTGCGGTGAAACCAGGCGCGGGACAGGAGGTAGGCCCACAGCCCGAATACCCAGCCGCTGGCGCCAATGTGCACGCCGGAAAACCCGAACAGCCAGACCAGTGCGCCGCCCAGCAGAATGATGATCGCGCTGACGGCCAGGAACCGGTTGAGCCCGTCGACAATGACCAGGGTGCCCAGAATCAGGAAGGGAATCAGGTTGGCGCTGAGGTGCGCAAAGGACGCGTGCAAAAAAGGCGAGGTGATGATGCCGACCAGTCCGTGGGCTGTTCTCGGCACCAGGCCGAATGCCACAAGGCTGTAGCCGGTCGCGACGTTGAGCAGTTGCAGCACCACCATGAAAATGGCGAGGCTGGCGATTGTCTTGAAACCCTTCAGGGCATCCATCCTTGACCTCGATTCAACGAAAAACTGAAACGCATATCCATTGTGGGAGCGAGCCTGCTCGCGAAGAGGGAGTGTCAGTCAACATTAATGTCGCCTGACAAACCGTAATCGCTAGCAGGCTAGCTCCCACAGGTTATGCATCTGCGACTGAGTGGGTTACTCAGCCGATTTCTGCTTCAGGCGCTCCAGGATCGCGTTGGCGCTGCCCGCGTCCGGCGTGATGCCGGCTTCGCGCAGTTTGCGCTCCAGGTCGGTGCCGGTCGAGGCATCGGCCAGTTGGTCCTGGGCTTCCAGTTCAGCGGCGCGTTGCTGCTGCTTGGCTTGCAAGCGGTTCAGCGTGCCGACTGCGGTTTCCAGTTTGCCGTTGGCGCCGCCGCTGGCGATGGACGCGCTGACCTGGGCTTTCTGCACGCTTTCACGGGCCTTGGCCATGTCCACTTGCTGGCGCAGGCTCTTGATGCGGCTTTCAGCCTTGGTGATGTCTTTGCGCATGTTGTCCGCATAACCGCCGAATTCGGTGGCCTGCTTCTGCTCGACATCCAGCTCGTTGGTCAGGGTCGAAATGGCTTCGGCCACTTCCAGTGCCAGGTCTTCGCGGTTGGCCTGAATGGCGGCCAGCGCCTTGGATTCCAGGTCCTTGATCTTGGCGTTGTACTCGCTGACGCGATCTGCGGACAGTTTGTGCTTGGCCATGATGGTGACCAGCTCACGCTTGGCGTTGGCCAGCGCGCTGTCGGCATCGCGGATTTCCTGGTCGAGGATGCGCAGGGCCTGTTGGTCGACGATCGATTCGCCGACTTCATTGGCACCGCCACGCAGTGCGGTGAACAATTTGCTCCAGATGGACTGAGTCATTGGATTTTCCCTGATTCCCGAATAATTAATTGAAAAAACGTTCGAAGGCTTCGCTGGCGCGCTGCACGTTGTCGACGAGGGTTTTGACCTCGGTCACGACGTTGGTCAGGCTCGAGTCGGAGCTGAGTGCGCCAAACATGTTGTAAACGACCTGCCCGTTGGGCATGGACTCGATGCCGATCGACGACAGCGGGAACATTTCCCGGCTGCGCAGCACGGCATCATTGAAGGCCGGCACGTCCTTGATCGACTCGACGTCGACCAGCACGGTATCGACGATGATCTGGTCGCCCACTACCGCGATGTAAATCGGCAAGCCACCGAAGTCGTTCATTTCCAGCTTGATGCTGGATTCGGAGCCTTGGACGAGGGAGAGGGTGATGTCGTTCGAGACCACTTCGTCCAGGGCTTGAAGGGCGCTGTAGAGGCGATCGATGTTCCAGTTGTTACCTGCGCTCATGTAATTCTCCGACATGAATGAGCCAGCCAGGATCGGTTGGCGTAGCTGTTTCTCCATCTGCTTGAGCAGGCTTCGGTTTTCGGGAAGCACCCAAGTCTCGTGTTTTACATAACCGGCGGCACCCAGGCCCGCGCGCATCTGCTTCATGTAGAAGCTCGACGGTTTTTTCGCGGACGGTTTCGAGCGCTCTCCCTTGCGGCTTGCTGAATCGTTCACAGACCCGGAAGGCGGATCTGATGGAGAGCTGCTGTTCATGGTGCTGACCTCGTTGTGAAAAAACTCACGCGTGAGAAACACTACAGGCAATTTTCGCTGTGCTCAATAGCTCACGCGTGAGATTTTTTTATGGGGGTGGGGGCGGGGATTGGGGGTATATCCGTTTTTTGGGTGATGGCGGATATTGGTTTCGCCCTTACGGCGAGTCACTTGGAAAAGCCCCAAGTAACCAAGGGCTCTTGCCCCTTTCGTTCGGTGGCTCGCTAAGGCTCGCCATGCCCTCGCTCCGGTCCTGCTCCGTGGGCCCGCCGCCATCGGCCATCCCTGGCCGGGGGCGGCTAACCCGGCATCCATGCCGGGTTGCCCACTGCGCAGAACCTGCGCTCGGCCTCTCGAGGGGGGCGGTGCGTCCAGATCAAAAGCTGAAGGCGAGCTAACGCTCGGCCTGATGAGTGGTGAGAAGCAAAAGCGCACGCAGGCCTCCTGTAGGAGCCGGCTTGCCGGCGATGGCGGTGGGTCAGTCAACGTATGTATTGGCAGGACAGACGCTATCGCCAGCAAGCTGGCTCCTACAGGGGAAATGCGTATGTATTCGGAACGCACACGATCAATTGTAGGAGCCGGCTTGCTGGCGATCGCAGAGGGGCAGCCGGCACATTTATTGACTGGACGGACGCCATCGCCAGCAAGCCGGCTCCTACAGGGGAGTGGTGCACATGTCCGGAATGAGTGAACGCATCAAAGAAGGACAACGCGGACAACTGAAGAGCCAGGTCGGCTTTCAGGCCGCCTCGGCGGCTGTGGCGGTAGTCGCCCCCTCGAGAGGCCGAGTGGCGGTTCTGCGTAGTGGGCAACCCGGCATGGATGCCGGGTTAGCCGCCCCCGGCCATGGATGGCCGATGGCGGCGGGCCCACGGAGCAGGACCGGAGCGAGGGTATGCCGAGCCTTAGCGAGGCACCGAACGAAAGGGGCAGAAGCGCTTTGGTTACTTTCGCGCTTTTCGAAAGTGACTCGCTGTAAGAGCGAAACCAATAGCAGCCGTTACCGCACCAACGGATATGTACTCAGCTCAGCTCAGCTCACCTCACCTCAACCAGCCAGAAACTCGCCAGTAGACACCACACGAGCATAGGCAAAACCCAACGCCGACATGAACGCAGCATGAACATGGGCAGCCGGAACCGTAAGTCCGTTGAACTCCAAATCCCGCGAGGCACAGGCGTCATGAATGACAGTGACGGCATAACCCATGTCGGCGGCCGCACGGGTAATGCCATCGACGCACATGTGACTCATGCTGCCAACCACCACCAACTCCTTGATACCCTGCTCGTCGAGAATTGACTGCAATTCAGTTTCGCGGAACGAGTTGACGAAGTGCTTGAGCACCACCGGCTCGTCGGCGCGGTTCAGGACTTTGGGATGCAGCTTCGCGCCCTCGGAGCCCGGGGTGAAGAAGGGCGCTTCGTCGGAAGTGAACTCGTGGCGAATGTGCACCACCGAATCACCGGCATCACGAAAGGCTTTGAGCAGACGTACGGCGTTATCCGCTGCAGCGTCCGCGCCAACCAGCGGCCACTTGCCCTGGGGGAAGTAGTCGTTTTGGATATCAACTACGATGAGTGCTTGCTTGGCCATGACTGTTTCCTCGAAGTGTGTGGGTGTGGAATGAAGTATTGGCTCTGGCGGACCGTCCGAGGATTGGCCGCACCGACAATAGAAGGGGGAAAACTGACAATGGACGCACAAAGGCCAATCGCCGAGCTGGGTGTGCTGATTTATCCCGGCGCGCAGATGGCGGCGGTGCACGGGCTGACCGACTTGTTCGGCGTGGCGAACCGGATTGCCGCCGACTATCAGGCGGCGCAGTTGCCGTTGTTGCGGGTCAGCCATTGGCAGGTCGATGGCGATCAACCACCCCAGCGCATCTACGACAGCCATCCCGCGCCAGACGGCGCATTGGTGGCGGTGTTGATCCCGCCGTCGATTGCCGGTTTCTCCGAAGGCCAGGCGCCGCAAGGCTTGCTGCGCTGGATTCGTCAGCAACACGCACAAGGCGCAACCCTCGGCGGCGTTTGCGTGGGCTCGATTCTATTGGCTGAAAGCGGCCTGCTTGACGGCCGTAGCGCCACCACCCACTGGACGTCGGCCAAGGCGTTCGCCGAGCGCTATCCGGCGATCAAGCTCAAGGCCGATACACCGATCGTCGATGACGGCGACTTGATCACCACCGCCGGGTTGATGGCCTGGTCCGAGCTGGGTTTGCGTCTGGTCGACCGATTGCTGGGGCCGAGCATCGCCACCGGCACTGCGCGGTTTCTGGTGGTGGAACACAGCGACAGTGCGAGTGAATGTGGCAGCAACTTTTCACCGATTCTCAGCCACGGCGACGCCTCGATTCTCAAGGTGCAGCATTGGCTGCAAAGCACCGGCGCGACCGATGTGTCGCTGGCGACCATGGCTGAACGGGCAGGGCTGGAAGAACGTACTTTCCTGCGCAGATTTCGTGCTGCAACCGGGCTGAAACCCACCGAGTACTGCCAGCACCTGCGGGTCGGCAAGGCCCGGGAAATGTTGGAGTTCACCAACGGCACCATCGACCACATTGCCTGGACCGTCGGTTATCAGGACCCGAGTGCCTTCCGTGCGACGTTCAAGAAAATTACCGGGCTGGCGCCGAGTGATTATCGGACGCGGTTTGGGGTTTCGCCGACCGCCGCAGCCCGATAGTCGCAACGCCAGAAATCCCCTGTGGGAGCGAGCCTGCTCGCGAAGAGGCCGTGACGGTCAGCATCTATGTCGCCTGAAAGGTCGCTTTCGCGAGCAGGCTCGCTCCCACAGTTTGATCTTTGCAAGGCTTGGGTCGTGCAAAATGCCGGGAGCGAAATGGCCGTCGTGCAGAATGAGACAGGCCCAGTGCTATCACCGATTCGGCAACTGATTGAATTGCCGATTATTTCAAATCAGCCGCCGTTGGCCTGATCCCTGCACCCCTACAACTACACTCATCAAGCGCCGATTGAAGGGGGACGCATGACCCCAACAAACCGCAAGAAACTGGTGGTCGCCCATTCGGTGCGGCCCGACGCACCACAGCACGAAGTCGAAACCAATCACGCATTGGCCCGTTGGCTGGCGCAGGTTCTCGGGTTTAAATTCGGCGGCAGCTACGACCCCGAACACCACAGCGGTCGCGATCTTTATCTGTTGCCGACACAAACCATTGTCGGCGCTGCTGCCGCGCGGCAATTGGGCGTCAAGGGCCCGGAGGATTTGTGGGGCGGCTATGTCGAGCATGATTTCATCTGCACCAAAGCCATCAGCCACGGCTTGCGCAACAAAAACGCTTTTGCTCCGCACGGCTGGTCGCCGTTGTTTTGCGAACGGGTGCGCAACGTGGTGCTCAAGGGTCTCAGCGTGTTCTCCCTCGACGATGCTCGGCCTGCGGCGGAGCATTTGCTCGATAGCGGCCCGATTCGCCTGAAACCGATCCATGCCTGCGCCGGGCGCGGTCAGGAGGTGATCCAGAGCCTCGACCAATTTGATGCGATCCTCGGCAGACCCGATGCCAAGGCGCTATTCACCGAAGGCGTGGTGTTGGAGCAAGACCTGACCGAGGTGGTGACCCACAGCGTCGGCCAAAGCTTCATCGGCGACACAGTGCTGAGTTACTGCGGTGATCAGTACCTGACCGCAGACGGTCATGGCGAGCAGGTTTATGGTGGTTCCAATCTGCTCGTGGTGCAGGGCGGTTACGACGAACTGCTCGAACTGCAACTGCCCGACGACGTGCGGCTGGCCATCCGGCAAGCGCAGGTGTTCGACCGTGCGGCGGACGAGGCCTATCCCGGTTTCTATGCCTCGCGGCGCAACTATGACATCGCGCAAGGCCTGGACAGTAACGGCACACAGCGCAGCGGCGTGCTTGAACAGTCCTGGCGCATGGGCGGTGCCAGCAGCGCCGAAGTGGCGGCGTTGCAGAGCTTCGTCAACGACCCGCAGATGAGCGCGATTCGTGTGTCCTCGGTAGAAACCTACATCGATCAAGCGCTCCCGGCGGACGCCATCGAGGTGTACCGCGGGCCGGCGCACAACAGTGAATTTCTCCTCAAGTACGTAACGGTCAAATCCTATGACGGCTAGAAGCGAAACCATTCAGATCGACATCGACGATGAACAGATGAGCGGGACTTTTCTCAGCCCCAAATCGAAGGTCCCCGGCGTGCTCTTCGTGCACGGTTGGGGCGGCAGTCAGGAGCGTGATCTTGAACGGGCCAAAGGCATCGCAGGTCTGGGCTGCGTGTGCCTGACGTTCGACTTGCGCGGGCACACCGGCGGCACCGGCATTCCACTGACGCGGGTTTCCCGCGAAGACAACCTGCGAGACCTGCTGGCGGCGTACGATCGATTGCTCGCGCATCCGGCGCTCGACACCTCGGCGATCGCCGTGGTCGGCACCAGTTATGGCGGTTATCTGGCTGCGATTCTGACCTCATTGCGCCCCGTGCGCTGGCTGGCGCTGCGGGTGCCGGCGTTGTATCGCGATGAGCAATGGCACGCGCCCAAGCGCGAACTGGACAAGCTCGATTTGCGTGATTACCGCAGCACGCTGGTGCGCGCCGACAGCAATCGCGCGTTGCATGCCTGTTCGCAATTTACCGGGGATGTGCTGCTGGTGGAGTCCGAGACTGACGACTATGTGCCCCACGCGACCATCATGAGTTACCGGGCGGCGTGTCAGCAGACGCACTCGCTGACCCACCGCATCATCGACGGCGCCGATCACGCGTTGAGCGAGCCGGTTTCACAGCAGGCGTATACGTCGATCCTGGTGGACTGGATTACCGAGATGGTGGTGGGTGAGCGGTTGAGCATTATCCAGTCGACGTAAGATCGGCGGGGATGCCTTCGCGGGCAAGCCTCGCTCCTACAGGAAGCGCGCGAACCCCGTAGGAGCGAGGCTTGCCCGCGAAGGCGTCTTTGCAAGCGCCAAACTACTTGGGTTTCTTCGCAATCCGCAACGACTTGGCCTTGGCCTCGACAATCAAATACATCACCAACGTAATCAACAACGGCAAGATGAAATAAATCGCCCGATACGCCAGCAACCCCGCCACCAGGCTCCCCCGCGAAGCCTCATGCTGCAGCAACGCGACAAACACCGCCTCCAACACCCCGAGCCCCGCTGGAATGTGCGTGATCACCCCGGCAATCGCGCTGATCAACAACACGCCAAGCACCAGCGGATAATCCAGCTTGCTCGGCAGAAGGGTGAAGATCACCGCCGCCATCAGCGACCAGTTCAGCGCCCCGAGCGCCAGTTGCAGCACCGCCATGCGCAGGGACGGCAGGTTGATTTCGACGCCGCGAATCGCCCACTCCCGCCGCTTGGAATACTGACAGGCCGCCAGGTATCCCGCGCTCACCAACAGCAACAAAACCCCCACGC
This sequence comes from Pseudomonas sp. MM213, assembly GCF_020423045.1. NCBI lineage: Bacteria > Pseudomonadati > Pseudomonadota > Gammaproteobacteria > Pseudomonadales > Pseudomonadaceae > Pseudomonas > Pseudomonas sp. MM213. Next base: position 3,872,227 of record NZ_CP081943.1, on the reverse strand, counting down.
CCTGCAACGCACCACTGCTGAGTTTCCAGCCCGGTGGCATGCGCACCAGCCCACTGCTGAACATCGCGCCGGCAATCACCATGTAGCCGAACCAGTTGGTCGCCAGGCTCAGGCCGAGGATTTTTGCGATGTTGCTTTTGCTCACGCCGAGCCGCGAGTAAAGCCGATAGCGCATGGCAATGCCGCCGACCCAGGCACTCAGGTTGAGGTTGAAGGCGTAGCTGATGATCCCCACTGGCAGGATCTGTTTCCAGGTCAGGTCCTGACGAATATAGGTGCGGCCAATCAGGTCGAAACAGGCGTACACCAGAAAACTCACCAGCGTCAGCCCGGAAGCGATGACCAGCGTGCGCACCTTGAAATCGGCGAGGGTGTCGAACACCTCGTTCCATTCGATGCGTTGGGCCAGCATCGTGAACAGGACGATCAGCGCCAGGAAAAAAAGCATCGTCAGCGGTTTTTTCCAGCGACTCCAATGCGACTTGTGCGGGCTGTCGGCGTGAGGCGCCGAATGGGTTTCAGCGCGGTTCATGGTGATCGCCCCCGGCGAGGTGGGTGAAGGGCTTCAGGCGTGGCTTGTGTGCCGGCAGCCAACCGGCCCATGCCGGGAAGTGCCGCAGGAAGTGGAACACCAGAAAACCGACGGTCATGTGCCAGACCCGTCCGCGTGGGGATTTGTTTGCACACATGGCTTTGCAGTGGTTGTCGCTCAGCCTCTCGAGGCGTTCGAACAAATCGCGGTTGAAGGCGCGATCGCGGATCAGCACATTGGCTTCCAGGTTCATCGCCAGGCTCAGCGGGTCGAGGTTGCTCGAGCCGACGGTGCTCCAGTCTTCGTCCACCAGCGCGACTTTGCCGTGCAGCGGGCGCTCGCAATATTCGTGAATCTGCACCCCGGATTTGAGCAGGTAGTCATAGGTCATGCGCGCGGCCAGTTTGGCCACCCTCATGTCCGGCTGGCCTTGCAGGATCAGTCGCACCTCGACGCCTCGCCGCGCGGCGTTGCGTATCTCGCGCAGCAAGCGATAACCGGGAAAGAAATAGGCGTTGGCAATCACCACGCGACGCTGGGCGCTGCGCAGGACATGTCGATAAACCTCTTCGATATCGGATTGATGATCTCCGTTGTCGCGGTACACCAAACGGACCTGGCCATCGTGATCGTTGAACGCCAGTTCCGAGCGCCGCTGCCGCCGGCGTTGCCACCAGTATTTGGCGCGGGCCGGGCGACCGCTTTGCAGCAGGGCGAAATGATGAATGTCGGTCACCGCCGGGCCTTGCACTTCAACCGAGTAATCCTGTTTGGCCTCGGGGCCGAAGTCGGCCAGATGGTCGGCGGAAAAGTTGATCCCGCCGATGAACGCAATCGTGCCGTCGACCACCACGATTTTGCGGTGCAGGCGCCGGAACCAATTGGTGCGGATACCCAGACGCTTCGGTGCCGGGTCAAATATTTGCAGGTGCACGCCGGCCTCGCTCAACGCGGTGAGGTAATCGGTGCTCAACTCGCCACAACCAAACCCGTCGAGACTGGCCGTGACGCGTACGTCGCGTTGAGCCGCGTCGATCAGCACTTGCTGCAGCTCTTCGCCGACCTTGTCCTCGAAAACGATGAAGGTTTCCAGGAGGATTTCAGTCTTGGCCTGGCGCATGGCTTCGAACACCCGAGGGAAATATTCTTCGCCGTTTTCCAGCAGTTCCACCCGGTTGTTGCCCTGCCAGCCATATTGAACGTCGACCACGCCGGGTTCGCGCACCGGCGGGTTGGTGGGCACGTGATCCACGGTGGTTTTTTCCATCGGTGCGCTGCTCATAGCTCGATCTCCACCGATAGTGGTGCGTGGTCGGAAAGGTGGGACCAGGGCCGCGCCGCCAGGACTTGCGGATGGCTGGCCTTGAGGTTGCGCACGTAGATGCGGTCCAGGCGCAAGGCCGGCAAGCGCGCCGGAAAACTGCGCGCCGGTTTGCCGTGGAGTTCGGCAAACACCTCGCGCAAACCACAGGGCTTGAGCATTGCGTCGGCGCGCTGACGCCAGTCGTTGAAGTCACCGGCGACAATCACCGGCGCGTCGCTCGGCAATTCTGCGAGGCGTTGGGTCAGCAGCTTCAGCTGTTCATTGCGATGGGTTTCACGCAGCCCCAGATGGATGCAAATCGCGTGCACCTCCGGGCCATCGACGGGCAAGCGCAATACGCAATGCAGGATGCCGCGGTTTTCGTGTCCGCTGATGGACACGTCGAGGTTGTCGTGGCGAATGATCTGGAATTTCGACAACAGTGCATTGCCGTGATCGCCTGCCGGGTACACCGCGTTGCGTCCGTAGGCGAATTGCGGCCACAGCGTGTCGGCGAGGAATTCGTACTGCGGCATCGTCGGCCAGTTGCTGTAACGCTGGGGATGGTGCTCGTGGGTGCCGTGGACTTCCTGCAAAAACACCACGTCGGCGGACACGCTGCGCACGGCTTCGCGCAATTCCGGCAGGATGAAACGCCGGTTGAGCGCGGTGAAACCCTTGTGCGTGTTGACCGTCAGCACGGTGAAGCGGCGTACGGCGTTCACGGTTCCTGACGAGTCATCGTCGGGGTTGAACTGCTCGGCGCGGTTCATGGCGACACGCCTTGTGCTGCAGGCTCGCCGGAGGCGAAGAAGCGCCAAGCTGAAATACCGCTGTGAATCGCCGCCATGTCGCCTCCCGTCCGAGGGTCCCCGGTTGCCCCTGTCTTTTGATGACTGCGGGGCAAGCGAGAAAGTTTCGACGGGACTACGGACGGTACAAACCTTGAATGGACACACGGACCTGTAGGAGCCGGCTTGCTGGCGATAGCGGTGTGTCAGTCACATCCATGTTGAATGTGCCACCGCGATCGCCAGCAAGCCGGCTCCTACAAGGGTAATCAGTGGCCGGCGACTATGCGGGTTGAGCCCGCGGCATAGACCGGGCCGAGGCGATCGAGGCGACCGCTCCATGCAGTCAGCGCCAGCGCCACCAACACCACCAGACCACCGATCCACGCGGTATGGATCAGGCCCATGTGGGCGACGATCAAACCACCGCCCCACGCGCCACCGGCAATGCCGAGGTTGAACGCCGCGATGTTCAGGCCGGAAGCCACGTCCACCGCATTCGGCGTGTGATGTTCGGCCTGACGCACCACATACACCTGCAAGCCCGGCACGTTGCCGAAAGCGACCGCGCCCCAGACCAGCACGGTGGCCAGCGCGAGCCACGGGTTGCCGGCGGTGAAGGTCAGCACGAACAACACGGCGGCGAGCAGGGCGAAGATGATTTTCAGGGCTTTGATCGGGCCGCGTTTGTCGGCCAGTTTGCCGCCCCAGATGTTACCGACGGCCACCGAGATGCCGTACACCAGCAACACCAGGCTGACGGTGCCGGCGCTGAAACCAGAGATGTCTTGAAGAATCGGCGCAAGGAACGTGAAGGCGATGAACGAACCGCCGTAACCGACCGCCGTCATGGCATACACCAACAGCAAGCGCGGTTGTTTGAGGACCTGCAACTGCTCCAGCAGCGAAGCCGGTTTGCTGTGGGTGATGTTTTTCGGCACATAGAGCAGGCTGCCGATGAACGCAATCACACCCAAAGCAGAGACAGCGAGGAAGGTTTCACGCCAGCCGAAATGCTGACCGATGAACGTCCCCAACGGTACGCCGGTGACCAGCGCCACCGTCAGGCCGGTGAACATGATCGCAATCGCGCTGGCGGCTTTTTCCTTCGGCACGAGGCTGGTGGCGATGGTCGAGCCAATCGAGAAAAACACCCCGTGGGCCAGGCCGGTGACGATTCGCGCAATGATCAGCGATTCGTAGCTCGGTGCTTTCCACGCCAGCAGGTTGCCAAGGGTGAACAGCACCATCAGCGACAACAGCAGCATTTTGCGCGGGACTTTGCCGGTGAGGGCGGTCAGCACCGGGGCACCGATGGCAACGCCCAGGGCATAGAGGCTGACCAGCAGGCCGGCGGACGGCAGGCTGACGCCGAGGTCGGCGCCGATAGTGGGTAACAGGCCAACGATGACGAACTCGGTCGTCCCGATGGCGAAGGCGCTGAGGGTCAGCGCGAGCAAGGCAATGGGCATGGCTGCAACTCCGGTGGGTTGATTGATGGAGCGCAGTGTCGGGGATTGGGTTGTGCGGAAAAATAGAGGTATTGGCATTTGATATTTGTCCTGAACGCAAATATCACTTTGACGGGTACACCAGATCCCTGTAGGAGCGAGGCTTGCCCGCGAAGGACGCGCCGCGGTGTATCAAGGAGGCCGCGTCATCGTTATTCGCGGGCAAGCCTCGCTCCTACAGGAAATTGCGGTGATTCAGCTTGTTGCGTATTTCACTCGTCGATTCCACCCAGAAAACCTGCTGGCCAGCGATCTCGGCAGCCACCGGCAAACCATCGCGGTACACCAACCGATTACTCGTCAGCGCCGGTACTTTCGCACCGGGTAGCAGCGTACCGGCGAGGTTCAGCGGATCAACCCCGCACACGGCAATCAGGCTCCCGTCATGCGCCCGCCGCCGCACTTCGCGCAGCAACGGAATCGCCTCGGGCAAGGCGAACTGTTCACCGGCCAAACCACTGACAAACCGCCCGCCGCGAATCTCGCCGCGAGCCTCCAGCCGATGGAACGTGCGCAGCAATTCGCGCCAGCTCGGCAACCAGTCTGCTTCGCGTTCCAGCAGGCGCCAGAACACCACGCCGTAGCGGCGCAGCAAGGTCATGGCGATGTGTTCCAGGGTGTCGCTCGGCGTTGAATGTTTGTTATCCATCACCGGCGCTGGCGCCCCGCGTCGAAGCAAGGCCCAGCGTCCGGCGTCATCCATGCCTCCGATAAACGCCCCGCGCCCGCGTCGGCTGCTGCGATTCTGCCGTTTACTGGCCGGGGTGATCAGCGCCCGCAAACCGGCAAAACTGTCGGCGTTCACCAGCCCGGCCCCGACCAGTTCCTGCAAGGCGATTTCCAGCTCCGAGCGCAGCAGATGAGCCTCGTGAATCAACTCATCGAAAAACAGCGCGCCGTGTTGGCTGAGAGCTTGGTAAACCTTTTGGGGTTTGGGCGACAGTTCGCTGACCGGTGTCTGTTCAGTCAGACCGCTCCACAACCCGACCTGGCTGCGCGGCAGCAACACAATCGGCGTGCTGCGCAGCGCCGTGCTGGCGCTTTTGTTGTGCGCGGTCAGGCGGGTCCAGACCAGTTTGCCGCTACGGCACAGGTCATCCAGCCAACTCGCCGAATAGTCTTTGATCCGTGCCGCAAGAATGTCGCTGTCCCAGGCTGAAGCGGCGGCGGGATAGCCTTCGAACTGAGCGACGATGGCGGGCAGCACTGCATTGCCCTGGCCTTGAGTCGAGGCAGAAAGATGCTGCCAGTCGAACAGGAATCGCATGAAATCCTGCAACGCCACCGGCTCGATTTCTCGCCGCAGACGCTTGACCGTGTAGCGATGAATTCGCGCCAGCAGATGCCGCTCGCACCATTCTTCCTGACCAGTGCCGGGGGTGAAGTGGCCGCGCAGCACATACCCTTCGCGTTCCAGTTGCGCGAGTGCCTGGGTGACGTGAGTCGCAGGTATTCCCAGAGGCACGGCAATCGCGCTCAGCGGTAACGGACCAAAAGCGCTGAGTCGTGCGCGGATAACTTCCAGCACCGCTTCGTCTGCTTCCCAGACGTCATCGAACCCCGGCAGCGCCGCCAGCGGTGGCGACAAATTTGCCTGTGGATAAATGGCGCGCAGGCACGTCAGCCGTTCCACCGCCAGCCACAGCGATTGCCCGGCATCGATCTGCAAACGACTGGCGCGACCGCTCTCGGCAAGGGCACTCAACCAATCAATCCACTGCGCATTCGCCTGCGCCTCGGCATCGGCAATGTACGCGAGGCTCATCAACGTCTCGTGCATTTCATCGGCATTGGTCGGCGTTGGCCAGGCCTCATCGCGCACCGCTTGAATCGCCTCGGCATCCAGCGCGCCGAGGTCGTCGGTGGACTGCGGATCGGTCCAGCGCCGGTTGAGCACGGCTTGGGTGCGGCGCTCTTCCAGCGGCGCATCGTCGAGAAAGGTGTAAGGCCGGGCGCTGAGAATTTCGGCGGCCAGCGGTGAAGGCGCCGGCAGGTCGCGACTGATCAGGCGAACGTCGCCGCGTTCCATGCGCCGCAACAACGTCAGCCAGCCTTCGCAGTCCATGGCTTCGTGGAGGCAATCGTCGAGGGTCTGTTCCACCAGTGGATGATCGGGTATCTCCCGTTCGCCGGCGAGGTTTTCCACGCAGGCGATCTGGTCGGGAAACACGCTGGCGATCAGGTCTTCGCTTTTCATCCGCTGAATCTGCGGGGGGACTTTGCGCCCGCCGCTGTAGCGCGGCAACGCCAATGCGACGCCGGCATTCCAGCGCCAGCGCACGCCGAACAGCGGCGCATCGAGCACCGCTTGAATCAGCAGGTGTTCGGCGCTGTTGCTGTGCAGGTAGCGCCAGACCTCATCGAGCTCAAAGCTGTGGCTGGTGGACAGCGACAGCACAATCGCATCTTCGCTGGCAGCGGCCTGCAATTCGAAGTTGAAGGTACGGCAGAAACGCTTGCGCAGGGCCAGGCCCCAGGCGCGGTTGATGCGGCTGCCGAAGGGCGTGTGGATGATCAGTTGCGTGCCGCCGGACTCATCGAAAAAGCGCTCCATCAGCAGCGTGTCCTGCGAGGGCAGGGCGCCCAGTGTCAGGCGCGCGCGGGCGAGGTAATCCACCAGTTGTCCGGCGCTGTCGAGGTTCAGGCCGAGGGTCTCGGTCAGCCAGTCGAGGGCCGGTTGCAAGTTGCCGGGCGTGGCGCCGAGCAGGTCGTCGAGTTGCGCTTGCAGGCGCGCCACGGCGAAGGACAACTCCGCGCTGCGCCCCGGCGCTTCGCCGAGCCAGAACGGAATGGTCGGCGACTGGCCGTGCGCATCTTCGACCCGGACCTTGCCGGTTTCGACCCGCAGGATTCGGTACGAGGTGTTGCCCAACTGAAAGACATCGCCGGCGATGCTTTCCACGGCGAAGTCTTCGTTGACGCTGCCGATGTTCAGCCCTTGCGGTTCCAGCAGCACGCTGTAGTCGGCGTTGTCCGGGATGGTGCCGCCGCTGGTCACGGCGGTCAGTTTGCTGCCGCGCCGACCGCGCAACGTACGCGTCACGGCGTCGCGGTGCAGGTACGCGCTGCGGATACCCTGGCGACCGTTGTAGCCTTCGGCGAGCATCTGCAGCAGCGCCTGATAATGTGTTTCGTCGAGCTCAGCGTAGGGCGAAGCATTGCGGAACATCTCCAGCAGCGCGTGCTCCGGCCATTCCTGGCAACTGACCTCGGCGATGATCTGCTGGGCCAACACGTCCAGCGGTGCTTGAGGAATCTGCAAGGTATCGAGTTCACCCCGGCGCACGCAGTCGAGCAGGGCGGTGCATTCGATCAAATCGTCGCGGGTGGTGGCGAACAATCGGCCCTTGGGCGTGCCGCCGACCTGGTGGCCGGAGCGGCCGACCCGTTGCAGAAACCCGGCAATCGAGCGCGGCGAGGCAATCTGGCAGACCAGGTCGACATCGCCAATATCGATCCCCAGTTCCAGCGACGCCGTGGCGATCAGTACTTGCAGGTCGCCGCACTTGAGGCGCTGTTCGGCATCGAGGCGAAACTCCTTGGCCAGGCTGCCGTGGTGGGCGGCGACTGCTTGCTTGCCGAGACGTTCGCTCAAATGCCGGCTCAAGCGTTCGGCCAAGCGTCGGGTGTTGACGAAAATCAGCGTGGTGCGGTGTTCGCGGGCGAGGACGGCGAGGCGGTCGTAGACCAATTCCCACACATCATTGGCCATCACCGCCGACAGCGGCACCGGCGGTACTTCGATGCCTAGATCCCGTGGACGGGCGTGGCCGATGTCGATGATTTCGCACTCGCGATCACGACCGACCAGAAAGCGTGAAACCGCTTCGATGGGTTTTTGCGTGGCCGACAGGCCGATGCGCATCAACGGTGCTGCGCATAACGCCTGCAAACGCTCCAGGCTCAGGGCCAGATGGCTGCCGCGTTTGCTGGCGGCGATGGCGTGGATCTCATCGACGATCACCGTGCGCGTGGTGCCGAGCATTTGCCGGCCGGAGTCGGAGCCGAGCAGCACGTAAAGGGATTCCGGGGTGGTCACCAGAATGTGCGGCGCGGTCTTGCGCATCGCCGAGCGTTCTTTTTGCGGCGTGTCGCCGGTGCGCACGGCGGTGTTGATCTGCAACTCGGGCAGGCCCAGCGCACGTAACTGTTCAGTGATGCCGGCCAGCGGGTTTTGCAGGTTGATCTGGATGTCGTTGGACAAGGCCTTGAGCGGCGAGACGTAGACCACCAGTGTTTCGTTGGGCAGCCCGTCTGCGGTTTCCAGGCCTCGGTGAACCAGATCGTCGATGACGGCGAGAAACGCGGTGAGGGTTTTGCCGGAGCCGGTGGGCGCGGCGATCAGGGTCGAACGGTGCTGACGGATCAGCGGCCACGCCCGGGCCTGGGCGGCGGTGACCGTCGGGAAGGTGCTGCTGAACCAGGCGCTGACGGCGGGGTGGAAGCCTGCCATGGCCGCGTCCGTGGGGATGGGCAGATTCATGGAGTAATTTATGCGGGCGGGGTGAGGAAGATGCAAGTACCACTCGGGATCTCTGCTGGCCTTCAGGGCCTCTTCGCGGGCAAGCCTCGCTCCTACAGAACTCGCGCACGCTCTTGTAGGAGCGAGGCTTGCCCGCGAAGAGGCCCGAAGCAGCACCACAAATCCCGGAGATCTACACTTTACGGATGACGGTTGCGCACTAAACCCGCAAAATGCAACGATTCCGGCAACTATCGACGGCACCGCCCGCGAGCGGTGCCGATAAAGCCATTGATCCAATCAGACTGGGCCTGCTGACTCTATGCGAATGCGCCTTATGTTACTGGGCGGCGGAAATGCCCTTGGGCAGGCGCTGATTCGCCTCGGTGCGGAGGAAGACATCGGTTTCCTCGCCCCCCGCCCACCGCAAGACGGCTGGGATGCCGCGAGCCTGACGCAACTGCTCGACGACACGCGCCCGGACGCGTTGATCAACCTCGCCTACTACTTCGACTGGTTCCAGGCGGAGACGGTCAGCGAATCGCGTCTGGCCGGGCAAGAGCGTGCAATCGAGCGTCTGGCCGAACTGTGCCAGCATCACAACATCGTTCTGCTGCAACCCTCGAGCTATCGGGTGTTCGACGGCTCGCGGGCGACCGCCTACAGCGAAAAAGACGAACCGGTGCCGCTGGGCCTGCGTGGTCAGGCCTTGTGGCGCATCGAGCAAAGCGTGCGCGCGACCTGCCCGCAGCATGTGCTGCTGCGGTTCGGCTGGCTGCTCGATGATAGCCCCGACGGCACCCTCGGGCGTTTCCTGTCCCGGGCCGAAAAGCCGGAAGAACTGTTGATGGCCGATGACCGTCGCGGCAACCCGACGCCGGTCGACGACGCGGCCCGGGTGATCATTTCGGTGCTCAAGCAACTCGATTGCGCGGCGCCACTGTGGGGCACCTACCACTACGCCGGGCACGAGGCGACCACGCCGCTGGCGCTGGGGCAGGCGATTCTCACCGAAGCCCGCGCATTGCATCCGCTGGCCATCGAAGCACCGACTGCCCAGGCTCACGCCGCACGCCCGGACGCTGCCGAAGAGCCACAACACGCGGTGCTGGCCTGCAAGAAAATCCTTCACACCTTCGGGATCAAGCCCCGCGCCTGGCGTGCGGCACTCCCTGGCTTACTGGACAGGTTCTATCGCCATGGCTGACGGCCCTGTTTTAATCACCGGCGGCGCGGGTTTCATTGGCTCGCACCTGACCGACGCCTTGCTCGCCAAGGGCCATTCGGTACGGATTCTCGACGACCTGTCCACCGGCAAACGCAGCAACCTGGCGCTGGATAATCCTCGCGTCGAGCTGATAGTCGGCGACGTCGCCGATGCCGCCCTGGTCGCTCGCGCAATGGCCGGTTGCAGTGCGGTCGCGCACCTGGCGGCCGTGGCGTCGGTGCAGGCTTCGGTGGATGATCCGGTGAAGACTCACCAGAGCAATTTCATCGGTTCGCTGAATGTCTGCGAAGCCATGCGCCAGAGCGGCGTCAAACGTGTGCTGTTTGCCTCCAGCGCAGCGGTCTACGGCAACAATGGCGAAGGCCAGTCGATCGACGAAGACACGCCCAAGGAACCGCTGACGCCGTATGCGTCAGACAAGTTGGCCAGTGAACATTACTTCGATTTCTACCGTCGCGAGCATGCGCTGGAACCGGTGATTTTCCGCTTCTTCAACATCTTCGGCCCGCGCCAGGATCCGTCCTCACCGTATTCCGGGGTGATCAGCATTTTCAGCGAGCGCGCGCAAAGCGGCCTGCCGATCACCGTGTTTGGCGATGGCGAGCAGACGCGGGATTTTGTTTACGTCGAAGATCTGGTCGACGTGCTGGTACAAGCCATCGAAAAACCGCAGGTTGAAGTCGGCGCGGTCAATGTCGGCTGGAACCAGGCAACCACGCTCAAGCAAATGCTGGAAGCGTTGAAAGTGGCGGTCGGTGAACTGCCGCCAGTGAGCTACGGCCCGGCGCGTTCGGGTGATATCCGCCATTCGCGGGCGAACAATCAGCGACTGCTGGAGCGGTTTTCCTGCCCGGCTCAGACGCCGATGAGTGTCGGCCTGGCGCGGTTGTTGGGGCGCTGAGTTTTTCGCCAGCAAGAAAAAGGCGCCTGTGAAGGCGCCTTTTTTTGCAGCTCGTTCCCACCACGTGAACGATTTTAGAATTTGTAACCCAGGCCCACCATGTAGATGAACGGGTCCACGTCGACATCGACCTTGGCACGGGTGCCTTGTGCCACGGCGTTGTTTTCCACGGTGGCGGTGGTATCGATGTCGATGTAACGCACTTGGGCGTTGAGCATGATGTTGTCGGTGATCATGTAGTCGGCACCGACCTGAAACGCCATGCCCCAGGAGTTGTCCGCCTTGAAGTTGCTGAAGCCATTGGCGCTGGCCTCGCTGCCGACGTGCTCGTCGTAGATCCAGGTGTAGTTGATACCGGCGCCAACGTACGGTTGGAATGCAGACTTGCCGTCCAGTGGGTAGTAGACAACGCTCAAGGTTGGCGGCAGGTGTTTCAGGCTGCCGAGTTTGCCGTTGGCCGCACCCAGGACGGTGCCTTTGAGCTTCACGTCATGTTCGAATGGCGTGGCCGCGAGCAGCTCGATGCCCCAGTGGCTGTTGAGCATGTAAGCGAAGTTCAGACCCAGTTGGGTGTCGCTGCTCATGGTGGCCTTGCCACCCAGATTGGTGCCTGCCAGCGGGCCTTGATCGACTTTGACGTCGGAGCTGTCGGCTTTCGGGTTGACGGTGATTGCACCGGCACGAAGGAGGATGTCGCCGGCTTCATGGGCATGGGCGAGCGGGGCTGCGAGCGCGAGGGCAAACAGCGAGGCGCTGAGCAAGGACTTGTGCATGGAGGCTCCAGAGGACGTTGAAAATGTTCGATGTCCAATGGTACGGAGCGGTCTGGTCCGGTCTTTTGACTCAGCTCAATGAAACGGTGATGGCACTAATTTTTGCGGAACCTTTGAGGGCTCCTTCGCGGGCAAGCCTCGCTCCTACAGGTTAGCGCAGGACCTGTAGGAGCGAGGCTTGCCCGCGAAGGCGCCCTTCAAATCAACACGTGAACACCAGATTCACTCCGGCAATTCATAGATATAAATCTTGTCCGCCTCCATCTGATACCCGGCATCCGCCAACTCACTGGTCGACGCTTTAACCTGCAACGCCCCCTCAATCCAATAAGGCTGATACAGCTCGTCCAGCTTCACGCCGACTTCGCTTTTCACATGCACGATCTGGTTGGATGGTGGTGGCGGTACATGGATGCAGGCGCCGAAATACGGCACCAGCAGAAACTCCGTAGTGCGGCCTTCTTCGCTCACTTCCAGCGGCACGATGTAGCCCGGCAGGCGGATGCTCTGGCCGTCGAGGCTCTTCACCACCGGCGCATTGGGCATGTCCTGTTTCGCGGCTGGCGCCGACTCGGCGGACAGCGCGCTGCCCATCTGCGAGAGGTCGTGCAGGGGGGTCATGTTCGGCACTTCCGGCGCGGCGTCCGGGGGGATCATTTCCGACCAGGTCAGCTCTTTCGGCTCGGCGGCCCACAGCGGCAAGGCGACCAGCATCAACAGCGCAAGCAGAGCGCGGGGCATCATTAACGTCCTCATAGTCGGATCGACAGGCCATCGGCCAGGGATTGGCGATACGCGCGCCACGCCGGCACGCTGCCCATCAGCAGCGCGGCGATCAGGATGCCACCGAGCAGCGTCCATTCATATTCGCTGGGCCACGCCAGCGGCAGAAACAGACCGTAATTGGCCTGCACGTAGCCTTGAGCAGCGGCGATGCCCACATACAGCAGGGCCACGCCGGCGATCACGCCTGACAGCGCCAGGGCAAACGCCTCCAGCACCAGCAACGTCGCGATGTGCCACGGCCGCGCACCCACCGAACGCAGAATCGCCATCTCGCGCCGACGTTCATTGAGGCTGGTGAGAATCGCCGTGAGCATGCCGATCAACCCGGTCAGCACCACAAACAGCGAGACCACGAACAAGGCTTTTTCTGCGGTGCTCATCAAACTCCACAACTCTTGCAGCGCCACGCCCGGCAGGATCGCCAGCATCGGTTCGCCACGGAATTCGTTGATTTCGCGCTGCAGGGCAAAGGTCGAAATCTTGCTGTTGAGGCCCAGCATGAACGCGGTGATCGCTTGCGGCGTCAGGTCCATGTTGCGTGCCTGATCAGCACTGATCCGACCGTTGCCGCGCGCCGGCACGCCGTTGTGCCAGTCGATGTGAATCGCTTCCATGCCACCGAGGCTGATGTGCAGCGTGCGGTCCACCGGCGTGCCGGTGCGTTTGAGAATGCCGACCACGGTGAACGGTTTGTCATCGTGCTTGACCAGGCTGATCACCGCCACGCCGTGGGCCAGCACCAGTTTGTCGCCGAGTTTGTAGTGCAGTGCATCGGCCACTTCGGCGCCGAGCACCACTTCGAACGGATCGGTGGCGAAGGCGCGACCGTCAGCCAGTTCCAGGTGTTGTTGATGACCGTACTGGTAATGCTCGAAGTACGCCTCGGTGGTACCCATCACCCGATACCCGCGATGGGAATCGCCCAGCGACATCGGGATCGCCCACTTCACTTTCGGGTTGTTGGCGAAGTGCTCGAAGCTGTCCCAGCGGATGTTGTTGGTGGCATTGCCGATGCGGAACACCGAGTACAGCAGCAGGTTCACTGAACCGGAGCGGGCGCCGACGATCAGGTCGGTGCCGCTGATGGTGCTGGCAAAACTGGCCTTGGCTTCGGTGCGCACGCGTTCCACGGCCAACAGCAAGCAGACCGACAGGGCGATGGCGAACGCGGTCAGGATCGCGGTGAAGCGGCGGTTAGCCAGGCTGGCCATGGCTAGACGAAACAAATACATCTCAAACCTCGGACGGAGTGGCGGCGCGATTGAGTTCGGCCAGCGACAGGTTGCGATCGAACAGCGGCGCAAGGCTTTGGTCGTGGCTGACGAACAACAGGCTCGACCCGGCTTCGCGGCATTCGGCGAACAACAGGCGAATGAAGTTTTCGCGGGCGTCGTAATCCAGAGCAGAAGTCGGTTCGTCGGCGATCACCAGTTCCGGCTGACCGATCAACGCACGGGCGGCGGCGACGCGTTGCTGTTGGCCGATGGACAGCGAGTCGGCACGGCGACCGAGGATGCTTTCATCTTTCAAACCCAAATGAGCGAGCAAGGTTGCCGCCGCCTGATCGACGCTGCCATGGCGCTGGATCGCCCGTTCGGCGCGCAGCCTGGAGAAGTGGCAGGGCAGTTCGACGTTCTCGCGCACCGAGAGAAATGGCAGCAGGTTGAACTGCTGGAAGATGTAGCCGGTGTGATCGACTCGAAAGCGATCACGCGCGCCGGCACCGAGTTCGGTCAGCTCCTGGCCGAGCAGGCGAATGCTGCCGCGATCGGGCTTTTGCACGCCACCGAGCAGGCCGAGCAGGGTGGTCTTGCCGCTGCCGCTGGGGCCTTTGAGGAACAGGGTTTCACCCGGTTCCAGGCGAAAGGCCGGGATGTCCAGCAGCGGCGGGTGACCGGGCCAACTGAAGCCCAGGTCGGACAGTTCGATGAGTGCTTGGGTCATAACACCGGTTTCATGAATGCAGATGACCTGTAGGAGCCGGCTTGCTGGCGATTGCGTTTTATCATTCAACAAATGTGTTGGCTGATACACCGTAATCGCCAGCAAGCCGGCTCCTACAGGGGGGCGGTGGGTTCAGAATTTCAGGGCGGCCGCCTTGGCCGTCACTTCTACCCCTTGCTGCCCGCTCGGGCTGATCAGTTGTACCTGAATTTTCTGGGTCGCCGGGAACGTGTTGAAAAGGTTTGCCAGATCCAGGGTTTTCAGTGCGCCCGGCGTTGCGCAGGTGAACTGGTAGTGAGCGTGGATTTCGCTGTGGTCGTGGTGATGCTCGTCTTTGGCATCGTCGTCATGATCATCATCGGCATCCGGCTTGTCACCGAACAGCGGGCTTTCCAGCTCCTGAGTCGCGACCACGCAACCCGCCGCTTTCGGCAGGTTGAACAGGGCCAGCGGTTTTTCAAGTTGCGCACGGGCGGCGGCGACTTTGGTTTTGTCGGCGTCGCTGGCAGCCGCGTGTTCGAAACCCACCAGGTTCATCGCCGGGCTTTCCAGTTCCAGCTCCAGGGTCTGACCGTCCAGCGCTGCGTTCAGGCGACCGACACCATGCTCGTGGGCACCGAGGCTGCCGTGTTCATGGTCGTGATCATGCTCATCGGCGGCATGGGCGATGGCCAGCGGCAACAGGGCAAACGGCAAAGCGAGCAGCAGACGGCGCATGGCGGGTCTCCGAAAAGTAAAATGAAGAATTTGTTATGTAATCTTATAACGTAAGTGCGAGGAGTTTGACCGGCTACTTGGCGTTGCACAAGTCCCATGGGAGCATGCAGGTCAGAAATGTGCGGGAGCGAAACCATGTTGCGTATACGCGGAAGCATCGGCGACTGGCCGGTGGATTTGACCCTGGAGATGGACGACGCTGACTGGGCGCGGCTCGGCGCGCAGGTGCAGGTGGTCAAGCCAGAGGTCAGTGCGACGCCGGCCAAACCGGTGAATCAGGATGATGCGCAGTGGCAGGTCGCAAAGGACCTGCTGCGCAAGGCCGGGCAACTGAGCGGGCCGGATTTGCTGGAGCAACTGGAAGGTTTGACTGGCAGCGCAGCGTCGGGCAAGCGACTGCTGGTGCGGTTGCGGCATAGCGCGGAGGTGAAGGTGGAGAGTGGCGGTGATACGCCGCTGTATCGCTGGCTGTAGGAGAGGGCTTGAGGATTGCGTTGTTTTTTCGGCCGCCATCGCCAGCAAGCCGGCTCCTACAGGATTTGCACGAACCTGTAGGAGCCGGCTTGCTGGCGATGAACGATGACGCGGTGCGTCAGTGAAACTCAGTACAACGCGGCGAAGAGCTTGCGGCGATACGTGGTCACCAGCGGGTGATCATTGCCCAGCAATTCGAACACTTGCAGCAACGTCTTGTGCGGCAAGCCTTCGCTGTAGCTGCGGTTACGCACGAACAGCTTGAGCAATGCATCCAGCGCCGCATCGTACTGCTGACGGGCCAGTTGCTGGATCGCCAGTTGATACACCGCTTCATCGTCCTGGGGATTCTTTGCCAGGCGCGCCTTCAGGTCCGCGGCATCCGGCAAGTCCTTGGCCTGGCCGAGAAACTGGATCTGCGCTTTTGCACCAGCCAATGCAGCCTTGTGTTCATCGCTTTTCACCGCGTCGAGCACGGTTTGCGCTTCACCCAGCTCACCCCGTTCAGTCAGGCAACGGGCGTACAGAATCAGCGCTTTGGCGTTGGTGTTGTCTTCGCCCAGCAGCACTTTGAGAATGGCCTCTGCGTCAGCGAAACGGCTCTCGTCAAACAGCGCCTGAGCCTGTTCGAATGGATCAGCCGCCGCCGGTGGCGGCATTTGTACGTGAGGCTCGAGCATGGCGCGGACGGCGGATTCCGGCTGCGCACCGGCAAAACCGTCCACTGGCTGGCCATCCTTGAACAACACCACGGTCGGCAAGCTGCGGATGCCGAAGCGAGCGACGATGTCTTGTTCCAGATCGCAGTTGACCTTGGCCAGCAGCAACTCGCCCTGATAGCTCTCGGCGATGGTCTGCAGCATCGGCATCAGCACTTTGCAGGGCGCACACCATTCGGCCCAGAAATCCACCAGCACCGGTTTGTGGAAAGAGTTCTCGATCACCGACTGGTCGAAATCGGCAGTCGTGGCGTCGAAGATGTACGGCGTTTGCTGACTCATGGGGGATCTCGTAAAAGCGTGAATGGGGCAACTATACGGCTTGGTGGGGGGTGGCTGAAAGTGTGCGCAGTCTGACAGATGGCCTTCGCGGGCAAGCCTCGCTCCTACAGGTCCGCGTCGTTATTAAGAGCGGCACTAAACCTGTAGGAGCGAGGCTTGCCCGCGAAGCTTTTAAGCGCGCCGCGCGTGATACAGGCTCACATACCGAAACTCTTCAGGCTCGGCCAGATCCGGCAAGGTCATCGCTTCGAGCATTTCGATGCGTTGATACAACGGATGACGAAAATCCCTCACCCGCGAATCCGCCACCAGCGCTTCCCGGCCGCGACTCAAAAACTCATCGAGCAGCGGCAGATTCTCCCGGTCGTACAGCACGTCGGCCACCAGGATCAGATCAAAGCGATCCGCCTCGGCGAAAAAGTCCGTCGAGTAACTCAGCTCCACTTCATTGAGTTCGGCATTCGCCCGACAGGCGGCAATCGCCAGCGGGTCCAGGTCACACGCCACCACTTCCTGCGCCCCGGCCTTCACCGCGGCAATCCCCGCGACGCCGGAACCGGCACCAAAATCCAGCACGCGTTTGCCTTTGACCCACTCGGGGAATTCAGCGAGGTAGCGGGCCATCGACAACCCGCTGGCCCAGCAGAAACTCCAGTACGGCGGTTCATGCAGAATCCGCCGGGTTTCTTCCGGGCTGAAGGCGCGGTCCATGTTGTCGCCGTCGATCAGCCAGAGTTTCAGGGCGGTATCGGGCAAGGCGACCGGGACAAGTTGTGCATCGCCCAGCAACTCCCCCAACGCCTGTTGCAGGTCGAGCGGTGCAATCATGGCGCTTTGACGAATTGCAGTTGACCCAGGGCCTGGGTCGTCGGCTGGGTGATGACTTGCGACGGCAGGTGCAGAATCAGCTGGCCGGACTGGCTGGCGCGGCCCCGCAGTTCCACGCGGGCACCGGCCGGAAACGAATCCGGGTTGAAGCGCAGGTGAAACGGCAATACCTGATTGGTGCCGATCAGGCTGGAGCTGGCGAGCAATTGTTGCGGGCGATCCTTTTCATCGATCACCAGCAGCGCCAATTCGACTTCGGCACCGGCCGGCACGCCTTGCAACGTGCCGCTCAATTCACGCTGATAAGCGGGCAACGGACCGAGGTTGGCGGACTCGCGGGCTTTTTTCTGCGCCGCCTGTGGAGCGGGGCCGGGCGTTGGCGGCTGGGGCTTGGGTGCATCGCTGCTGCAGGCCACCAACAGGCTGAAAAGGCTGAGCAATACGAGCGGTCTGAGTGACATTTGCGGCTCCAGCAAGGTGAAATCCATGGATCATTCTCTATAGCCAGTCTGTATACCGCAAACCCTATGGCTTGTCTTGCCACCGGGATGCGCTACCATGGCCCTCCCTTTTTTTGTTGCCTGCCACCATGCACTGTCCCTTCTGCGGTGCCAACGACACCAAGGTCATCGACTCGCGTCTGGTCGCCGAGGGCGAACAGGTGCGCCGCCGGCGCGAATGCCTGGCCTGCGGCGAGCGTTTCACGACGTTCGAAACCGCTGAACTGGTGTTGCCGCGCCTGATCAAAACCGACGGCAGCCGCCAGCCGTTCGACGAAGAAAAACTCCGCGCCGGCATGCAGCGTGCGCTGGAGAAGCGCCCGGTGAGTGTCGAGCGCCTCGAATCGTCGCTGGTGCACATCAAACACAAGCTGCGCGCCACCGGCGAGCGCGAGGTCAAGTCCCTCGTGGTCGGTGAACTGGTGATGGCCGAGCTGCAAAAGCTCGATGAAGTCGCCTACATTCGTTTCGCCTCCGTGTATCGGCGCTTCCAGGACCTCAACGAGTTCCGCGAAGAGATCGATCGCCTGGCCCGTGAGCCGGTGAAAGAATGACCACCTCCACAGAGCTTGCCATCCTCGACGCCCATTACATGGCCCGCGCCCTGGAACTGGCGCGCAAAGGCCACTACACGACGCATCCCAACCCGCGTGTTGGCTGCGTGATCGTGAAGGACGGGCAGATTGTCGGCGAAGGCTGGCACGAGCGCACCGGCGAACCCCACGCCGAAGTCCACGCGCTGCGCGCTGCGGGCGACAAGGCCCGTGGGGCCACCGCTTACGTGACCCTCGAACCGTGCAGCCACCACGGCCGCACGCCGCCTTGCGCCGATGCGCTGGTGAATGCCGGCCTCGCACGCGTCGTCGCGGCGATGCAGGACCCGAACCCGTCGGTGGCCGGCCGTGGTATGCAGCGTCTGGCTCAGGCCGGCATTGCCATCGAAAGCGGTGTGCTGGAAGGTGAGGCACGCAAGCTCAATCAAGGCTTTCTTAAGCGCATGGAACACGGCTTGCCGTTCGTGCGGGTCAAGTTGGCCATGAGCCTCGACGGTCGCACGGCGATGGAAAGCGGCGAGAGCCAATGGATCACCGGCCCGGCCGCACGTTCGGCGGTTCAACGCCTGCGCGCCCAGGCCAGCGTGGTGTTGACCGGCGCCGACACGGTGCTGGCGGATAACGCCCGTTTGACCGTGCGCGCTGACGAGTTGGGGCTGGACGCCGAGCAAACCGCATTGGCAATGAGCCGTCCGCCGCTGCGCGTTTTAATCGATGGCCGCCTGCGCGTGCCGCTCGATGCGCCATTCTTCAAGGCCGGCCCGGCGCTGGTCGCCACCTGCATGGCGATTGAAGAACAATACGCCAACGGCCCGGAATGCCTGATCGTGGCCGGCGACGATGGCTTGGTTGACCTGCGCAAGTTGCTGGTTGAACTGGCCAATCGCGGCGTCAACGAAGTGCTGGTCGAGGCCGGTCCGCGTCTGGCCGGGGCCTTTGCCCAGCAAGGTCTGGTGGACGAATTCCAGATTTTCATCGCCGGCAAGTTCCTTGGCTCTTCGGCCCGACCATTGCTCGACTGGCCGCTGGCTCAGATGAAAGACGCGCCCGAGCTCAAAATCACTGAAATCCGCGCGGTTGGCGATGACTGGCGAGTCATTGCCATTCCTGCGCCATCGGCGAGCGTATAATTCCGGGCCAGCGCCACGCGACGGCCCTGTTCTCGAGGAGGACTTCATGTTTACCGGCATCATCGAATCCATCGGCAGTATTCGTGCATTGACCCCAAAAGGCGGAGATGTGCGGGTCCATGTAGAAACCGGCAAGCTCGATCTGAGCGACGTCAAACTGGGCGACAGCATTGCGGTCAACGGCGTGTGCCTGACGGCCGTTGAGCTGCCAGGCAACGGCTTTGCCGCGGACGTCAGTCGCGAAACCCTCGACTGCACCGCCATGAACGACCTGAAAAGCGGCAGCCCGGTCAATCTGGAAAAAGCCCTGACCCCGACTACTCGCCTCGGCGGGCACCTGGTCAGCGGTCATGTCGATGGCGTGGGCGAAGTGGTTGCCCGCACCGAGAACGCACGTGCCGTGGAATTCCGCATCCGTGCACCGAAAGAACTGGCCAAGTACATCGCCCACAAAGGCTCGATCACCGTCGACGGCACCAGCCTGACCGTGAACGCGGTCGATGGCGCCGAGTTCCTGCTGACGATCATTCCGCACACCCTGAGCGAAACCATCATGGCGTCGTACCAGCCGGGTCGCCGGGTGAATCTGGAAGTGGACTTGCTGGCCCGTTACCTGGAGCGCCTGTTGCTGGGTGACAAGGCCGCCGAGCCGACTTCCAGTAACATTACCGAAAGCTTTCTGGCCGCCAACGGCTACCTCAAATCCTGACCCAAGGGGGTGCCTTGTGGCGCTCAATAGCATCGAAGAACTGGTTGAAGACATCCGCCAAGGCAAGATGGTCATCCTCATGGATGACGAAGACCGCGAGAACGAAGGCGACCTGATCATGGCCGCCGAGTGCTGCCAGGCCGAACACATCAATTTCATGGCCAAGCACGCCCGTGGCCTGATCTGCATGCCGATGAGCCGCGAGCGCTGCGAAACGCTGAAGCTGCCGTTGATGGCGCCACGCAACGGTTCCGGTTTCGGCACCAAGTTCACCGTGTCCATCGAAGCCGCCACCGGCGTGACCACCGGCATCTCCGCAGCCGACCGTGCGCGCACCGTGCAGGCCGCTGCCGCGAAAGACGCCAAGGCTGAAGACATCGTCAGCCCCGGCCACATCTTCCCGCTGATGGCCCAGGCCGGTGGCACCCTGGCTCGCGCCGGCCACACTGAAGCTGCCTGCGACCTCGCGCGCATGGCCGGTTTTGAGCCGAGCGGCGTGATCTGCGAAGTGATGAACGACGACGGCACCATGTCCCGTCGCGCCGAACTGGAAGCTTTCGCCGCCGAACACAACATCAAGATCGGCACCATCGCCGACCTGATTCACTACCGGATGATCCACGAACGTACCGTTCAGCGGATTGCCGAGCAGCCACTGGACAGCGAACTGGGCCAATTCAACCTGGTGACCTATCGTGATTCCGTGGAAGGCGACGTGCACATGGCCCTGACCCTGGGCACCGTGTGCGCCGAAGAACCGACCCTGGTTCGCGTGCACAACATGGACCCGCTGCGCGACCTGTTGATGGTCAAGCAGCCTGGCCGCTGGAGCCTGCGCGCCGCCATGGCCGCGGTTGCCGAGGCTGGCAGCGGCGTGGTGCTGTTGCTCGGTCACCCGCTCGATGGCGACGTGTTGCTGGCGCACATCCGCGAAACGGCCGATCACGCCGCGGTGAAAAAACCGACCACCTACAGCATCGTCGGTGCCGGTTCGCAGATCCTTCGGGACCTGGGCGTGCGCAAAATGCGCCTGATGTCTGCGCCAATGAAATTTAATGCGATATCCGGTTTCGATCTGGAAGTTGTAGAATACGTGCCCTCCGAATAATGACCGGTTGTTCCCGGCCCTGTATTCGCGGTTCAAATATCACTGAGGGACGCGTAGAAGACGCGTCCCGGCTCTTTAAGAGAACTAACGAATGACCCTGAAGACCATCGAAGGTACCTTCATCGCCCCTAAAGGCCGCTACGCTTTGGTAGTGGGCCGTTTCAACAGCTTCGTTGTTGAAAGCCTGGTCAGCGGTGCAGTTGATGCCCTGGTTCGCCATGGCGTGAGCGAAAGCGACATCACCATCATCCGCGCACCTGGCGCCTTCGAAATCCCGCTGGTTGCGCAGAAAGTCGCTCAGAAGGGCGAGTTCGCAGCCATCATCGCTCTGGGCGCGGTCATTCGTGGCGGTACTCCGCACTTCGAATACGTGGCGGGCGAATGCACCAAGGGCCTGGCCCAGGTGTCCATGGAGTTCGGCGTTCCGGTTGCCTTCGGCGTCCTGACCGTTGATTCCATCGAGCAAGCCATCGAACGTTCCGGCACCAAGGCCGGTAACAAAGGTGCCGAAGCTGCCCTGTCCGCTCTGGAAATGGTCAGCCTGCTGGCGCAGTTGGAGGCCAAGTGATTAGCGACGAAAGCGATCGTTTCAACCCGCGCGATCCAAAGCCTGCGGATGCCGGCAAGCCATCGAAAAGCGTCAAGCGTCGCGAAGCCCGTCAGCTCGCGACTCAGGCGCTGTACCAATGGCACATGGCCAGGCAATCGCTGAACGAGATCGAAGCGCAGTTCCGGGTCGATAACGATTTCAGCGATGTCGACGGCGCCTACTTCCGTGAAATCCTGCATGGGGTTCCCGCGCAGAAAGACCGTATCGACGCCGCACTGACACCTTGCCTGGACCTGACCATCGAAGAGCTGGATCCGGTTGAACTGGCGGTATTGCGCCTGTCCACCTGGGAACTGCTCGAGCGCGTCGATGTGCCTTACCGCGTTGTGATCAACGAAGGTATCGAACTGGCGAAAGTCTTCGGTTCCACCGACGGCCACAAGTTCGTCAACGGTGTACTCGACAAGCTGGCCCCGCGTCTGCGTGAAGCTGAAGTGAAGGCGTTCAAGCGCTGATCCGCGCTTGTAACTGCTATGGGCGAGTTTGAGCTGATCCGCAATTTCTTCGCCGCCGCGCCTTGTGCGCAGGGCGGCGAAGGCGTTGCCCTCGGGATCGGCGATGACTGCGCCTTGCTCGCTGTTCCCCCCGGGGAGCAGCTGGCGATTTCCACCGACACGCTCGTGGCCGGTGTGCATTTCGCAGACCCCTGCGACCCGTTTCTGCTCGGTCAACGTTCGCTGGCCGTGGCCGTCAGCGATCTGGCGGCCATGGGCGCCACCCCCGTTGCCTTTACCCTTGCCCTGACCTTGCCGACGGTAACCGCCGATTGGCTGGACGCCTATGCCCGTGGTTTGAACCGCATGGCGCAGAACTGCGGCGTTGCGCTGGTGGGGGGCGACACTACCCGTGGGCCGCTGAGCCTGACCATGACCGTGTTCGGGCGTGTGCCAAGTGGTTTGGCGTTGACCCGCAGCGGTGCGCAACCAGGCGACCTGCTGTGTGTCGGCGGTGAGCTGGGCAACGCCGCCGGTGCCTTGCCGCTGGTGCTCGGTCAGCGCACGGCTGAAGCCGCCATCGCCGATCCGCTGCTGGCACATTACTGGTCGCCGCAACCGCAACTCGCGCTGGGCCAGGCGTTACGCGGTAAAGCCACCTCGGCGCTGGACATCTCCGATGGCTTGCTCGCCGACTGCGGGCACATCGCGCTCGCGTCGAGGGTCGGCATTCAGGTTGAGCGGGACCGCTTGCCGCTGTCGAAGGCCTTAGTGGCCTTCCTCGGTCAATCGGGCGCCGAACACGCCGCCCAGAGCGGTGGTGACGATTACGTACTGGCCTTCACCTTACCGTCCGTCGAGTTGCCGGGGTTGCTGGCAGATGGCTGGCCAATCCATGTGATCGGGCGCGTGGTCACGGGGCAGGGCGTTGTGCTGCTGGATGCCGCCGGACAAGACATCACCCCGCAAACCCGGGGTTATCAACATTTTCGGGAGTCACCGTGACAGATCACCCCAAACAGGTCCCGGCGGAAAACGTACCGCCGTCGGTCTGGCGCAATCCCTGGCATTTCCTGGCGTTCGGCTTCGGTTCGGGCACCTTGCCAAAGGCACCGGGCACCTGGGGTTCGTTAGTTGCGCTACCCTTTATTCCGTTGTGGCAGATGCTGCCCGACTGGGGTTACTGGCTGATGCTGGGCATCACCATGCTGTTCGGCTTCTGGCTGTGCGGCAAAGTGGCCGACGATCTGCGGGTGCACGACCACGAAGGCATCGTCTGGGACGAAATGGTCGGGATGTGGATCACCCTGTGGCTGGTGCCGGAAGGCTGGTACTGGTTGCTCGCGGGTTTTCTGGTGTTCCGCTTCTTCGACATCCTCAAGCCGTGGCCGATTCACTGGATTGACCGGCATGTGCACGGCGGTGTCGGGATCATGCTTGATGACGTATTGGCCGGGGTGTTCGCGTGGTTGGCGATGCAGGGGCTGGTATGGATTTTCGCCTGAGTGGCGGAACAGGGAACTAGGATGGCTCGACGCTGGTTGGCTGTGATGGGTTTCGCACTGTTTGCTTCGCTCGCCCAGGCGGGGGAGGCAGTGACAACGCCATCGGTGATTCATCTGGCCAGCGAAGACTGGGAAGACTACACCGCCGCCGATGGTCATGGCCTGGGTTGGGACGTGTTGCGCGAAGTCTTCGAACCGGTCGGCGTCAAACTGGACATCAGGACCGAACCCTACATTCGCGCCATCGGCCTGGCGCAGCGTGGCGAAGTGGACGCCTGTGTCGGTGGTTATCGGGATGACGTCAGCGACTTGCTGTATCCGCGCTGGAATTACGACACCGATCACATTTACGCCCTGGGGCTGGCCAGCAATCCGGTGCCGACGCCGCAGACGCTGGGCAACTACCGGCTGGCCTGGGTCCGGGGTTACAGCTTCCAGAACTACCTGCCCAACGTACGTCGCTATAACGAGGTGATGCGGCGCACCGGCATTCTGTCGATGCTGACCCACAACCGTGCCGACTACTACATCGACGCGCTGACCGAGGTGGATTACGTGCTCCGCTGGACCAAGGATCCGTCCCAGTTCCGGCGCACGCACATCGCGGAATTGCCGCTGTACCTGTGCTTTGCCAATACGCCCAAGGCGCGGAAACTGATGGCGCTGTTCGACGAGCGAATGGACGTGCTGGTCAAAAACGGCCAGTTGAAACCGATTTTCGAACGCTGGAAACAGCCGTATCCGTTCGACCTGAATTGAACACAAGTTCCGCGGCACACCGCGAACTTTGTAGGAGCCGGCTTGCTGGCGATGGCGTCCATTCAGGCGATAAATATGCAGGCTGAACCTCCGCTATCGCCAGCAAGCCGGCTCCTACAGGTGTTGTTGCGCATTCGGTGATCAAACTTTTAGATCGTTATGCTCCATAATTCAGCCTAAGCGTCTGTAGGAACCTGCTGTTACAATGCCGCGTCTGCGAATCTCCAGTACTTATTGATCAGGAGCACACCGGTGCCTGTCGTTTTTGTCGCCGCTTCCAAGCTGCCAACGCCTTTTGCGCAATTCACCATGCATGGCTTTCTCGATGAAGAGAACGGGCGCGAGCACGTTGTACTGAGCCTCGGTGAGTTCGACGACGGTGCCCCGGTACTCGGCCGCTTGCACTCTGAATGCCTGACCGGCGATGCCTTGTTCAGCCAGCGCTGCGACTGCGGCTCGCAACTCGAGGCTGCCTTGCAGGCCATCGCCCGCGAAGGCCGTGGCGTGTTGCTGTATTTGCGTCAGGAAGGCCGTGGCATTGGCCTGCTGAACAAAATCCGCGCCTATGAATTGCAGGACGGCGGCGCCGACACCGTTGAAGCCAACGAGCGTCTGGGCTTCGCCGCCGATCAGCGCGACTACGCCATGTGCCTGCCGATGCTTGAGCACCTGGGCGTGAAATCCCTGCGCCTGATGACCAACAACCCGCGCAAGGTCAAAGCCTTGACCGACATGGGTATCGTCGTCGCCGAGCGCGTGCCGCTGCACACTGGCCACAATCCGCACAACAAACTCTACCTGGCCACCAAGGCCAGCAAGCTCGACCACATGATGGGCAACGAGCATCAGGGTGAGGTAGACCGGGCGTGACCCGCGGTCAAGTGCGGCGCCGACTGTCCGTCAGCTGGTGGCAATACCTGGCGCTGGCCCTGCTGCCGCTGTTCGTGATCAACGGCGTGTTTGGCCAGGGCGAGGCGCTCCTGCCGGTGCTGGCGATGCCGCTGTTCATCGCCGGTGTGGCCTCGATGTTTGTCAGCCTGAAGTTTTTCGGTGGCTATAAACACGCACTGATCGCCACCCAGAAAGCCCTCGATACCCCTGAAGAGCCCGCCGCGTGGATTGTCCTGGCTGCCAAGCGCCGTACTGCGTTTCTGGCCGCCGGTTTACCGGCCTGGATCGGTGCGTTGGCCGTATTCGTCGGTCTTGAAGCGGTGCCGTTGGTGCTGTTGGCGCTGTCGACCACGGTGCTGTTCTACCTCTACCGTATCCCGCGTCAACTCGGCTGATGCGCCGCATCGGGCTGGCGGTTTTGCTGCTGGCCGTCAGCAGCCTGACCTCTGCGGTCGAGCGCGTCGTCAGCCTCGCGCCGTCTCTCTCTGAAATCGTGGTTGAGCTGGGTTCGGCTGATCTTCTGGTCGGCGTACTGGATGCCGGCGATCGTCCAGCTGAACTCAAAGACCTGCCTTCCGTTGGTCGCTACGGCCAGTTGGACATGGAGCGGTTGCTCAGCCTCCAACCCGATTTGTTGCTGCTCTGGCCCGGCAGCGTCGGCTCGGCCCAGCGTGAACAACTCAAGCACCTGAACATCCCCACGTACGTCGCCGACCCCCACACTCTTGACCAACTGACCGCGCAAATCGAGGCGATTGCCACGCAGCTTGGCCGGCCCGAGCGAGGCGTGTCATTGGCCAGCGACCTGCGTCAGCGCCTCGATGCACTGCGCCAGCGCTATCGACGGGATGAACCGCTGCGGGTGTTTTATCAGGTCTGGGATCGTCCGCTGTACACCGTCGGTGGCGGGCAGATCATCAGCGATGCGCTGGACGTGTGCGGCGCGCGCAATGTGTTTGCCGACCTGGCATTGCCAGCGCCGCAGGTCAGCGTGGAGGCGGTGTTGCAGCGCAATCCCGAGGTGATTCTGGCCGGTGATCAGGCGCAGCTGGAGGCGTGGAAGGCGTGGCCGCAAGTGGCGGCGGTGGCGCAGGGGCGATTGCGGTTGGTGACGGATAAAGGGCTGGAGCGGCCGAGTGGGCAGATGATCGAGGCGACGGCCAAGCTCTGCCAATTGATAGCGCCCGATCGTTAAACCGCGGCGCGGCCTTCGCGGGCAAGCCTCGCTCCTACAGAGGATCACAGTGCTTTGTAGGAGCGAGGCTTGCCCGCGAAGAGGCCCGCCCGAACACCGCAAATGTCAGATCAGATCTCCGGCGTCCAGGTCACCCCAAACATCCACGCCCGACCTTCCTCGCGATACCCATACTGACTGCCGTCATGGCTGTACAACGCCCGGCTGTAACCCTTGTCCAGCAGGTTATCGACCTTCAGCTCAAGCTTGATCTCACGATTCAGCTCCCAACTGCTGCGCAGCCCCAGCAGCGCATACCCGCCTAACGGCTGCCGATTGTCCTCATCGTCAAAGCTGCTGCTCACAGCTTGCCAACTGGCGCCGAGACCCAGTCGATCAAACTGTCGATCCAGATCCAGGCTCAACGTCCGCCGTGCACGACGCGCCAGGGTGTGCCCACTGTCGCGATCCCGCGGGTCGATGAACGCCACGCCAAGGTTGCTCTGCCAACCGAACAGCTCCTGCTTCAACGCCGCTTCAAACCCGTTGATCCGTGCCGAGGCGACGTTCTGCGGGCGGTCGTTGCTGCCGAAGATAATCGCGTCCTTGAGATCGGTGCGATACACCGAGGCTTCGAGGCGGCTGTTTTCGGTCAGTTGACTGCGCCATTGCAGCTCGTAGCTTTTCGAGGTTTCAGGCTTCAGGTCCGGATTGCTGAAATCCGGGTAATACAAGTCATTGAACGTCGGTGCGCGAAAGCCTTCGCTGTAGGTCAGCAGTACATCGTTATCCGGGTTCAACGGCAGGGTGAAGGTGCCGCTCCAGCTGTTCTGGCTGCCGAACTGCTGGTTCTGGTCGCGGCGCAGGCCCAGTTCCGTGGAAAAGCTGTCGGCCTGATAGCGATGCTGGATAAATGCCGCGCGGTTCCAGCGGCTGTCCTCGTCAAATGCGGTGCTGCTGTTGATGCGGTCTTCGTACCAATCACCGCCGAGGATCAGGCTGTTGCGCGCGTCGAGCGTCAGGTCGTTCTGCCAGTTCACCGAGTCTCGGTAGGTGTTGAACACGCTGCGTTCATCGCTGAGCTTGTCGAAGGTCTGCTCGCGGTTTTCGCTGTGGCCGAACTCAACGCGGGTTTTCCACCGGTCGTTGATGCGCGCATCGAGGTAACTGCTGAGGCTGCTCACCGTGAATTCGTTGTAAGGCTGCTGCTGGACCGACTCGAAGGTGGTGGTATCGAAGCGGCCGAACGGGTTGTCGAACGCGCTTTTGCCACGGTTATCCAGCAGGTTGGCACCGATTTCGAGGTCATCGGTGAGGGCGTGACTCAGGCTCAGGCTCACCGACTTGTTGCGATACTCATCGTGATCACCATCGCTGGGGTACGACGCGTGAGTGCGATTGATCCCGGCCGTCTCATCGAGACTGGCACCCAGGTTGAAGCGGGTTTGCTCATCGCCACCAGACACGCCGAGGCTGCGCTCCCATGTCTGGTTGCTGCCAAACCCCATGTGCAGGCGCGGTTGCAGGCCTTGTTCGGCGCCACGACGGGTGAAAATCTGGATCACCCCGCCAATCGCATCGCTGCCATAAATCACCGAACGGGAGCCACGCAGCACTTCCACGCGCTCGACTTGCTCGATGTTGATGTGTTGCAGGTTGCTGTCGCCGGAAGTCGAGTTGCCGATGCGTTGACCGTCCACCAGCACCAGGCTCTGAGCGGATTTGGTGCCGCGAATGTAAACCCCCGGCAAACTGCCGCGCCCACCGGTTTGCCCGACTTGCACGCCCGGCACGCGACGCAGCAGGTCGGTGATGCTGCCCGGTTGCAGGCGGTCGATGTCGTCGCGGGTGAACACGGTGTTGGCGGCGCTGCTGTCGTTGCGCGCTTCGACCTGGCGGTTGGCGCTGATCAGCACGTCGGGCAGTTTCAGGGCTTGATCGCGTTCGAAGGTGTCGGCCAGGAGCGGGCCGGACGGCAGAAGGGTCAGCGTCAGGGCGAGGCGGGAGAGTTTCATGGGTAATCCGTAGCAAACACGGGACTTGTAGGAGCGAGGCTTGCCCGCGAAGAGGCCATAACATTCAACATTTATGTTGACCGTTAGATCGTCTTCGCGGGCAAGCCTCGCTCCTACAGGGGGAGGGGTTACTGAGCTAGCAGTTGCAGGCGTTCGCGGATCGAGGCCTCGATCCCGGCCTCGTCCAGTCCACATTCGGCCAGCATTTGCGCGGGCTTGGCGTGTTCGACGTAAAGGTCCGGCAAGCCCAGGTGCAGCACCGACTTGAGGATGTTCTCGCGGGCGAGGAATTCGCTGACCGCGCCACCGGCACCGCCCATGATCGCGTTCTCTTCGATGGTCACCAGCAACTCATGGTTGCCGGCGATTTCGCGAACCAGCTCTTCATCCAGCGGTTTGACGAAACGCATGTCGACCACGGTGG
Organism: Pseudomonas sp. MM213; assembly: GCF_020423045.1. Taxonomy (NCBI): domain Bacteria; kingdom Pseudomonadati; phylum Pseudomonadota; class Gammaproteobacteria; order Pseudomonadales; family Pseudomonadaceae; genus Pseudomonas; species Pseudomonas sp. MM213. The sequence continues at coordinate 3,843,163 of NZ_CP081943.1, read as the reverse complement.
CATCCAGCGTCTCGGCGACTTTCAGCGCCTCGGCCAATTGCACGCCGAACACCAGCAGGGCGACTTTGTTGCCCTGACGGCGAACCACGCCTTTGCCGATTTCGATCGGTTGCAGGTCTTTCTCGATCGTTGCGTTCGGGCCGTTGCCGCGCGGGTAGCGCACCGCCGCCGGGCCGTTGTACAGATGGCCCGTGGTGAGCATTTTGCGCAGTTCGTTTTCGTCGCTCGGGGTCATCACCAGCATGCCGGGGATGCAGCGCAGGAACGACAGGTCGAAACTGCCGGCGTGCGTCGGGCCGTCTTCGCCAACCAGGCCGGCGCGGTCGATGGCGAACAGGACGTCGAGGTTTTGCACCGCCACATCGTGAACAAGCTGATCGTAGCCGCGTTGCAGGAACGTCGAGTAGATCGCCACCACCGGTTTCGCGCCTTCACAGGCCATACCCGCCGCGAAGGTGACGGCGTGCTGTTCGGCAATCGCCACGTCGAAATAGCGCAGCGGGAAACGCTCGCTGAAGGCCACCAGGTCGGAGCCTTCTTTCATCGCCGGGGTGATGCCCACCAAGCGTGGATCGGTCGCGGCCATGTCGCACAGCCATTCGCCGAATACGCCGGAATACTTCGGACCGCTGGCTTTTTTCGGCGCAGCGGCCGGAGCGTCCAGCGGTTCGAGTTTGGTGATGGCGTGGTAACCGATCGGGTCGACTTCCGCCGGGGCGAAGCCTTTGCCTTTCTTGGTGACGATGTGCAGGAACTGCGGGCCTTTGAGATCGCGCATGTTGCGCAGAGTGGCGATCAGGGTCGGCAGGTCGTGGCCATCGATCGGGCCGATGTAGTTCCAGCCCAGCTCTTCGAACAGCGTGCCGGGAACCAGCATGCCTTTGGCGTATTCTTCGGTGCGACGGGCGATTTCCCAGGCGCCGGGCAGGCGCGACAGGACCTTTTTGCTGCCTTCACGCATGCTCGCGTAGGTGCGGCTGGAAAGGATTTTCGCCAGGTAATTCGACAAGCCGCCGACGTTGCGCGAGATCGACATGTCGTTGTCGTTGAGGATCACCAGCATGTTGGCGTCCACTTCCGGCGCGTGGTTCAGCGCTTCGAACGCCATGCCGGCGGTCAACGCGCCGTCGCCGATCACTGCAATGGCCTTGCGATCACTGTTCTGCAGGCGGGCGGCAATGGCCATGCCCAGCGCTGCGCTGATCGAGGTGCTGGAGTGGCCGACGCCAAAGGTGTCGTACTCGCTCTCGGAGCGGCGCGGGAAGGCGGCGACGCCGTCCTTCTGGCGCAGGGTGCCCATGCGCTCGCGACGGCCGGTGAGGATCTTGTGCGGATAGGCCTGATGACCCACGTCCCACACCAGCCGGTCGTCCGGGGTGTCGAAGACGTAATGCAACGCGATGGTCAGCTCGATGACGCCCAGGCCGGCACCGAAATGCCCGCCGGTCTGACCGACCGTGTAGAGCAATTCCAGGCGCAACTCATCGGCCAGGGTTTCCAGCTCGGCTTCGCCTAACCGGCGCAGGCCGTCCGGCGTGTTGGCACGGTCGAGCAGGGGCGTGGTCGGGCGCTTGCGGGGAATCTCATGAAACGTCGTGGGCATCAGGCGAATCGTTATAGGTATAGAAGAGGCGGCAGTTTACCTGATGCATCGGCCCCTGCCCACGCGTTGCTCTTTTTTGGCGGATACGCTGTCAGCTGCGCCGTTCGACGATATACCGGGCCAAATCGCGCAATGGCTCGGCGGCCGCGTCAAACGGTCGCAGCGCATGCAGGGCCTGATCGCGCAGTTCCAGCGCGTAGGCTTTGGCCGCATCAAGGCCGAGCAGGGCCGGGTAGGTCGGTTTGTCGCGCGCGATGTCGGCGCCCTGGCGTTTGCCGAGGGTTTCGGTATCGCTTTCGACGTCGAGAATGTCGTCCTGCACCTGGAAGGCCAGGCCGATGGCCTGTGCATAGGTCTGCAAGGACTTCAGTTCGTCTTTCTCGGCCCGGCCGCTGGCGAGGGCGCCGAGTTTGACGCTGGCCTCAATCAGCGCGCCGGTCTTGTGCCGGTGCATGTATTCGAGGGCTTTCTGATCGAGCTTCAAGCCGACCGAACCGAGGTCGATGGCTTGACCGCCGACCATGCCGGCCGGCCCTGCTGCCAATGCCAATGCGCTGACCATTTGCAGGCGGATCTCAGCATCGGACGTGCTCAGGCGCGGGTCGAGCAGGGCGCTGAAGGCCAGGCTCTGCAAGCCGTCACCGGCGAGAATCGCGCAGGCTTCATCGAATTTTTTGTGGGTGGTCGGCTGGCCGCGACGCAGATCGTCGTCGTCCATCGCCGGCAAATCGTCGTGCACCAGCGAATAAGCGTGGATCAGCTCCACCGCGCAGGCAGCGCCGTTGGCTTGCTCGGGCTTGCCGCCCAGCGCTTCGCACGCTGCGTAGGCCAGCAGCGGACGCACGCGTTTACCGCCGTTCATCACGCTGTAGCGCATGGCTTCGTAGAGCCGCGCGAGTTCCGGGCTTGGTGCGTTGAACAGGGTTTCCAGTGCCGCGTTGACGCGGGCCTGGCTCGTCGCCGAATACGCTGCAATCATTCTGGTTGATCCGCGTCGAAGGGTTCCTCGGCGAGTTCGCCATCACGTTCGAGCAGCACTTGAACCTTTTGCTCGGCCTGGGCCAGCGCTGCCTGGCAATCACGGGTCAGACCGATGCCTTGCTCGAAAGCCGTCAGCGAGTCTTCCAGCGACAGTTCGCCGTTCTCCAGTCGCTCTACCAGCGTTTGCAGGTCGGCGAGGGATTGTTCGAAATCCAGTGCAGCTTTTTTGCGGGCCATGGCGGCGATTTCCGGTTGACGTTAAACCGGCGCGACACTAGCAGACATGGGGGTTATGGGCAAATTAGGGCATTGTTTGTTGTGCGGTTGGTTGGGGGGATATCCGTTTTTGTGGTAACGGCTTCTATTGGTTCCGCCCTTACGGCGGGTCACTTGGAAGAGCCCCAAGTAACCAAGGGCTTTTGCCCCTTTCGTTCGGTGCCTCGCTGTGGCTCGGCATACCCTCGCTCCGGTCCTGCTCCGTGGGCCCGCCGCGATCGGCCATCCCTGGCCGTGCGCGGCTAACCCGGCATCCATGCCGGGTTGCCCACTGCGCAGAACCTGCGCTCGGCCTCTCGAGGGGGCGTGTACCTCAAGATCAAAAGCGGAAGGCGAGCTAACGCTCGGCCTGATGAGTGGTGAGAATCAAAAGCGTACACAAATCCCTGTAGGAGCCGGCTTGCTGGCGATGGCGGAGGGTCAGTCAACGTGTGTATTGACTGGACGGACGCTATCGCCAGCAAGCCGGCTCCTACAGTTGATCGTATTTATCCAAACGCATGTGCATTTCCCTTGTAGGAGCCAGCTTGCTGGCGATAGCGGTAGGGCAGGACGCTATCGCCAGCAAGCCGGCTCCTACAGGGGGATGCGTACGAACAAAGAGCCAGGTCGGCTGGCAGGCCGCCTCGCTTTGGCTTTTGCTTGGCTTTTGATCTTGATCTGCCCCGTCGGAAGGCCGAGTGGAGGTTCTGCGCAGTGGGCAACCCGGCATGGATGCCGGGTTAGCCGCCCCCGGCCATGGATGGCCGATGGCGGCGGGCCCACGGAGCAGGACCGGAGCGAGGGTATGCCGAGCATTAGCGAGGCACCGTACGTCAGGGGCGCGGGCGCTTGGTTACTTGGCGCTTTTCCAAGTAACCCGCCGTAAGGGCGGAACCAATAGCCGCCGTTACCCCAGCAATGGATATGTACACCATCAAAAACTCGTCGCCAGACACACAGCCTTCGCGAGCAAGCCCGCTCCCACAAGGGCACCGGGTACATCCGCAGGACTGCGTTCTCAGGTAACAGCACTACTGCAATGACGAGGATTATTCAGCCCACACCCAACAATCATCGTGATCCCCCCCGCAATTCAAGATGTATCCGATTGTTAAAAACCCGCCAAATGGCTAACCTTCGCGCCTTCTACGACCCAATAGTCACGGGTCTTTCTGACGAAACGCAGTATTTGGATCTGTAACGCGCCGAGGATCAGGCGCAAGGTTTCGTTATGCATGGCAGGAGGCATCACATGCGTTCATTTCTTCTATTGCTGATGGGGTGGGTCTGCGCGACCGCAGCCTGTGCCGAACCGACGGCCGAGCTGTCGGAACCGGTGGGCGGCTGGCGCTACAACGGCCTGCTCGATCGCAGCGAAAACCCGCAAGTCGCCTACCCAACGCCGCCCATCGACCGGGGCGTACAGCGCAATCGCACGATGATCGAAGGCCAGCTCAAGGCCATCGGCACTCAACGCGGGCCGCACACGCTGGCGGTCAACGGCAATCCTCTGAACCTGTACACCGACGACCAGGGGCGTTTCGCCCGGCCCTACGCGTTTGGCGCAGGCTCCAACAGCGTCGAAGTGCGCAGCGTCGAAGGCCAGTCCCTCAAGCGCGTCCAATTCTATGAAGCCAACAACCTGCGTACCCCGGCGCGGATTCGCGTGGTGCTGGGTTGGGACGATCCGAAAGCCGAGCTCGACCTGCACATCATTACCCCCGACGGCCAACATGCGTTCTGGGCTCGCCCGGCGATGAGCAACGGCGGCGGCCTCGACCCGGACGGCGTCGACGGCCCCGGCCCGGAAATGTTCACCATGACCGCGCCGCTGCATGGCACCTATCTGGTTTACGTGAACTATTGGGGCAACTTCGGCAGCGGCGGCTATAACTTCGATGAGACCAGCAACCAGAACGAGGTGATCACCTCGCAGATCAACCTGGTGCTGAACGAAAACACCGTCGACGAAAAACGCGAGACCTTCATCGTGCCCCTGCGCGCGATCGGTGACCTGCTGCTGGTCAAGACTTTCAACTATTAAGCATCCCGCACCACGGATGAACTGGGCGTTGTGAACATGAGCGATAACACTGTTACCCCGGCTGCTGACGCACCTGCTGCCAAACCTTCCCGGCGCTGGCCGTTGCTGTTGGGCGGGCTGATCCTGGTGGCTGGCGTGGCGGCCGGACTTGGCTGGTTCATGCACAAACCCAAGGCGCCGGCGGCGCAATTGGCCAGTGACAAACTGGGCATGAGCCGCCCGGACGGTCTGCTTGAAACCCGCTCCTTGAGCCAATTGCCCAAGGACTTGCTGGCGGTGCCGTTCCTCAAGGAAACCCTGACCGAAGATTTCGTCTTCTATTACGAAGCCCATGCCGATCGCCTCGGCTTGATCGGCAGTCTGCGGCGGATCATCTACGAACATGACCTGAAGCTGCAGGACAGCCTGATCGAGCAGCTTTTCGATCAACCGGCGGATGTCGCGTTGTGGCGCGGGGCGGATGGTCGCCTGAAAGACTTTTTGTTGGTGATGGATCGCGGTGGTCTGGCCAAGGTGCTGGAGCCGCTGGCCAAAGTGGCGATGGATGATTCGCAGCTGACGCAACTCGGTGACATCAAGGTCGCCGGCGATACGGTGCCGCTGTATCAGCTCACCTACAACAACAGCAAGGCGCTGCTGTTTGCCTCTCATGGCGACAAGCTGGTGGTGCTGTCCAATCCTTCGAAACTGTACGACAACAGTAATGGCCCGATCGATGAGCCTGGGATGGTTTCGACTCAATCGCTGGAAGCGTTGCTCGGCGGTCAGAAACTCTTCCCCGAAGCCTTCGGCCTGCCGCTGCGCGCGCCGGAAGTGAAACAACGCCTGTCGGTCAATTCCAGCGTACTGGCCATGGGTTACCAGCGGTTCATCCCGAACTTCGCCGGCCTGCGTTTCGACATGGACGACAAGGGCTGGCACAGCTTCCTCGCCATGGACGAACTGGAAAACCAGCCGGACTTCGATTTCAAACCGATCTGGCAAGCCATGCCGATGGGCGCCAGTGCTTGCGTGGCCTTGCCGCTCGCCGCCGAACAACAGAAGCCGTTGCTGGTGAAACTCGGTGCCGAAGAAACCGTGGCCCAGGCACTGACCGAACACATGGCCGGTGCCGCCGGCCTGTGCTGGTACGCCGATTCGCGGCTGTACACGCCGCTGCTGGTGGCCAGTCTGAATGACGACGACAGCGCCAAACTCGACGGTGACCTGGGCAATTTGTTCAGCTCGATGGTCGGCGCCTACGAAGGCAACGTCGAAGAACACGCGTTCCCGGTGGTCGAGAAGCAGGAAGGTGAAAACCACCAGTGGCAGCGTCAGGTCAGTTCCAATTTCGGTCCTTACAAAGCCAAGGACGCCGAGAACCCGGACGCAATCACCGGCAAGGCGTTCATGCGCGTGAGCCTGGCGCGCCACGGTTCGACGCTGCTGTTCTCCCTCGACGACAAGCTCGTGGACAAAGCCCTCGGCACCCTCGACAAACGCTTCCCGCCGATGGCCGACGTGGTGCCGAAAGACTTGCTGATGCCGGTCTACTTCGGCCCGGATTCCATGGCGCAGCTGATGCAACAGGAAACCCTCGACAGCCTGCCGCAGGACATGGAACCGGTGTTCTACAACGCCGCGCAAACCTACCTGATCCCGAAACTGCGCAAGCTCGGCGGCTACGGCAAATACGCGCTGACGTTGCCGGAAGGCAGCGAGCCCGACGGCCATTGGCAATGGCTGCCGTTGGAATGGAAAGCGCTGTGACCGCACTTATCCGAGGCCTCGGCCTGCTGGCGATGTTGCTGGGCAGTCGGGTATTTGCCAGTGACGCCGCGCCGCTCGACGTGCAGCAATCCCAGGTGTTCCGCGCCTGGTTCGTGCGCATCGCCCAAGAGCAACTGACCCAGGGCCCGAGCCCGCGCTGGTATCAGCAGGACTGCGCGGGGCTGGTGCGTTTTGCCGCCAACGAAGCGCTGAAAGTCCATGACGACAAATGGCTGCGCAGCAATGGCCTGTCCAACCGCTACCTGCCGCCGGAGCTGCAATTGAGCGAGGCGCAACGCGGCCTCGCCCAGCAATGGCAGCAGGGCGGCGGCAAGGTCGGGCCGTACGTCAACGCGATCAAACTGATTCAGTTCAACAGCCATCTGGTTGGCCGCGACCTGGCGCAAGCCCGGCCCGGCGACCTGATGTTTTTCGATCAGGGCGACGACCAGCACCTGATGATCTGGATGGGCCGCTACATCGCCTATCACACCGGCACCACCACCCCCACTGACAACGGCATGCGTTCCGCGAGCCTGCAGCAACTCATGACATGGAAGGACACCCGATGGATACCCGACGCAGCCAACCCCAACTTCATCGGCGTCTATCGACTGAACTTTCTCTCCCAATGACCGGTGCCCGCATGCTGCGTTTTCTGTCTCTACTGTTGGTATTGGTCCTGCCTTTTTCGGCAGTGAATGCCGAAGATACCGTCGAACCGAGCGGCTACACGCCGGTGGCCGGTGAAAGCTTTTTCCTGCTGGCGGACAGCAGTTTCGCCAGCGACGAACAGGCGATGGTGCGCCTCGAAGCGCCGGGCCGCGACTATCGTCGTTTCCGCATGGAGCCTTACGGCGGCGCGGACATTCGTGTGTACCGCATCGACAAACCGCTGGATTTCCTCAAGCGCCAGAAGAACCTGCACCGCGTGGTCAGCGACGGTCAGTTCAAGGGTGAAGGCCTGTCGAACACCCTCGCGTACCTGTGGGACAACTGGTACCGCAAATCCCGTCGCGTGATGCAGCGGGCGTTTTCCTACGAGTCGCGTAAACAAGTCACCGAGGAAGTGCCTGAGCTGAAGATGGGCACTGCGATTGCCGCGCCAACGCCTTACGACGCGCAGCCGCAATTCGCACTGATCCCAGGCCTGCCGGTGGTCAGTCAGTTCCGTTATCCACTGTGGCAAGCCAAACCGATCCAGCCGCCTGAGGGCGTGAACCTCGCCGGTTCGTCCAGCGAGTTCGTCACTGTCGCGCCGGGCAATGTGTACGTCCCGTTGGGCAACCTGAAGCCGGGCCTGTACCTGGTGGAAGCGCTGATCGGCAAGTACCGCGCGACCACCATGGTCTTCGTTTCCAACACCGTGGCCGTGAGCAAGATTGCCGGTGATGAACTGCTGGTCTGGGCGGCACGCAAACACGAAGGCAGTTCGGTGCCGAAGGTTAATGTGTTGTGGACCGATGGCCTTGGCGTGATGAGCAGCGGCGCCACCGATGCCGATGGTTTGCTGCGCCTGAAGCACGTCAGCCCGGAGCGTTCGTTCGTGATCGGCGAGGACGAAGAGGGCGGGGTATTTGTCTCCGAGAACTTCTATTACGACAGCGAAATCTACGACACCAAACTCTATGCGTTTACGGACCGGCCGCTGTATCGGCCGGGGGATTGGGTTTCGCTGAAAATCGTCGGTCGCGAGTTCAAGAACGCCCGTGACTCGGTGTTGCCGACGGCGGCGGATGTGAATGTCACGGTGCTCGATGCCACCGGCACCGCGCTGCAAACGCTGGCGTTGAAACTCGATTCCAAGGCCGGCACTCAAGGTCGTTTCCAGCTGCCGGACAACGCGGTCGCGGGCGGTTATGAACTGCGTTTCAGCTACAAGGATCAGGCCTACAGCAGCGCCTTCCGCGTGGCTGAATACATCAAGCCGCACTTCGAGATTTCGCTGAACCTGGCCAAGCAGGATTACCGCACCGGCGAACCGGTGAAAGGCAGCTTGGTGCTGTTGTACCCGGACGGCAAACCCGTCGCGAATGCCAAGTTGAGCCTGAGCCTGCGTGCCCAGCAACTGTCGATGGTCGATAACGAGCTGCAATACCTCGGGCAGTTCCCGGTGGAACTGACCAGCACCGAACTGACCACCGACTCTAAAGGCAATGCGACTCTCGACCTGCCCGCCGCCGAGAAACCGAGCCGTTACATGCTCACCGTTTTCGCCAGCGATGGCGCGGCGTATCGGGTCAAGACCACCAAGGAAATCCTCATCGACCGTGGCGCCGCGAGTTTCCGCTTGAACGCGCCGCAGCGCTTCAGTGCGGTGGGCGACAAGGTTGCGTTCAGCTACCTGAATGAAGGCGGCAGCGAGCAGAGCAAGGCGGTCACGCCGAGCGGCTACAGCTGGGTGCGTCTGGAAGATCAGACCACGGGCGAAGGCAAACTGGCGGCAAGCGATAAAGGCTTCACATTGGCCTTCGAACGTCCGGGGACTTACAACCTGACGTTGAAGGATGACCATGGTCGCGTGGTCGGTGCCACGGGGCATTCGGTCACTGGCGATGGCGTCAAAGCCGTGCCCGGCACCGTGGAAATCGTCCTCGATAAACCCGAGTACAAGGCGGGCGACGAAGCCCTCGCGCTGATCACTTTTCCCGAGCCTGTCAGCGATGCCTTGCTGTCGCTGGAACGCGACAAGGTCGAGGCCACCGCGCTGATGTCGAAGGGCGGCGACTGGCTGAAAATGGAAAAACTCAGCGACACCCAATACCGCGCGCGCATTCCGGTGAAGGATAATTTCGCGCCGAACCTGACCTTCTCCGTGCTCTACACCAAGGGTGGCCAATACAGCTTCCAGAACGCCGGTATCAAGGTGGTTGCGCCGCAAATCGACGTCGCCATCGTCATCGATAAAGAGGTGTATCAGCCGGGTGATACGGTGTCTGTGGACCTGACAACGCAGTTCGCCGGCAAGCCGATTCCGGCGCACCTGACGGTCAGCGTTGTCGACGAAATGGTCTACGCGCTGCAACCGGAAGTTGCGCCGACCATCGACCAGTTCTTCTACCACCCGCGCCGCAACAACGTGCGCACCAGCGCCAGTCTGTCGTTCATCAGCTATGACGTCGCGTTGCCGGGCAGCCCCGGTGCACCGGGCAAAGCCAATCGCAGCGAACGCGGTGTGAAAGTGCTGGAGCGGCCGCGTCGTGAAGACGTCGACACCGCCGCGTGGCTGCCGGAATTGATCACTGACGCCAACGGCAAAACCCGCTTCACCTTCAAGATGCCGGACTCGCTGACCCGCTGGCGCATCACCGCGCGAGCCATCGCCGATGACGGTCAGGTCGGGCAGAAAAAGCAATTCCTGCGCTCGGAAAAGCCGCTGTACCTGAAGTGGAGCGGCCCGACCAAATTCCGCACTGGCGACAAACCGGATCTCGGCGTGTTCGCCTTCAGCCAGGCGGAAAAACCGGTCAAGGCTGAGCTGGTGATTCATTTCGCCGGCGCCGAACAACGGGTGCCGGTGACGCTGAACAACGGCATCAACTACATCGCGTTGCCGGCATTCGCCTTGGCCACTGGCGAGTGGACCGCCGAGCTGGTGCAGGACGGCAAAACCGCTGACACCCTGGCCGTGCGTCTGACCGCGACCGGCGAAGGTTGGCTCGTTACGCAGAGTCAAAGCCTGGATGTGGCCAGCGGTGATACGCCGCTGACCTTGCCGGCAGATGCGACGGACATTCGCCTGCGTCTGGATGACAGCCCGCAAGCGCTGTTCCGTTCGGCGCTGGATGATTTGCTCAGCTATCCGTACGGCGGCGTCGAGCAGACGGCCAGTCGTTTGTTGCCGTTGAGCATTGCCTACCCGACTTTGTCGTCGAACCCACAGATCCGCGATCGCTTGCGCCTGATCATGCAGAACAGCCGTCTGCGCCTGGTGCAAATGGCCGGGCCGTCGGCGAGTTTCACCTGGTGGGGCATGGACGGTGAGCCGGACGCGTTCCTCACCGCGTACGCCTATTACGCCGACTGGCACGCCAGCAAAGCGCTGGAACTGAGCCTGCCGCCGGAGCATTGGCAGCGGGTGCTGGAGGTGTATTCGAAGCAGGCGAAAAACACGCCGCTGTTGCAGCGTGCGTTGATCCTGTCGTTCGCCAAACAGATGCAATTGCCGGTCAACACGTTGCTCAGTGGTTTGATGGATGACCTAGCGAAAGCGGGCGAGGGCAATGCCGCGACGCTGATGGAGGATGGCGAAGACAGCATTGTCATGAGCGATCCGGATTCGGCGTTGGGCCTGGCGGCGGCGCGTGCGTTGACCGCTTCTTTGGCGAAGCAGTCGAAGGTCAATCTGCCGGATGCTTTCAATCGGCAACTGGCGGATGCGCAACAGCGTCTGGCCGTCAGTTCGCAGCCGTTTGCCGAAGCCTTGAACCTGTCGCTGCAAAGCTTCGATCAGGCTCATGCGCAAGCGTTGTTGCAACGTTTGTTGCCACAGCAATCGACCCTGGAGCGCGCATTGGCGCTGACCTGGTTGCAACGCAGCATCGAGCAGGCCTCGCCCACCATCGCACTGGCACCGGGTGAAGGCTGGAAGAAAAACTACGGTGATACCGGTGAGATGTATTGGACGTGGCAGGGTGCTTCGTCGGTGCCGGCAGTGTTGTCGCTGAGCGGGACGCAAGAGCGTCCGTTGCGTGCTGTGTTGAGTTTCCAGACGAAACAACCGCCGGTTGATCCGATGGCTGTGACCATCACGCGTCGCTTGTCGCGTCTGGTGCCGGGTGACGAAGCCTTCACCTTCAAACTGGAAGCGGTGGGCACCAAACCGTTGTCCAGCGACAGCCTGTATCTGGACGAAGTGATCATCACCAGCAAAGCCGCGAAACCGCTGCGCTACGGCATGATCGAAGTGCCGCTTCCGCCGGGCGCGGATGTCGAGCGCACCACGTGGGGCATCAAGTTGATGGGCAAGGCGGGCACTGAACCGACAGCGTTGGAGAAGGCGCGCTTCGAGCCGGGGCAGATGGCTTACGCGATTCCGGTGGATGCCTTGAGCGGCGAGTTGCGTTTGCGTCACTTGGTGCGCTTCTCGCAGAAAGGCCAGTTCAACCTGCCACCAGTGCGTTTCACTCAGGTTTACGCGCCGCAGCATCAGGCCCAGGAACAGAAACCGGCCCTTGGTCAGGTCACGGTCAACTGACATGACCCGGCGTTGGTTCTGGTGGCTGCTGTGTTTGATCCCTGCGCTGGCGACGGCGCAGGACGAGCCGCTGCGTCTGGGCTTCAAGGGTGAATTGCTGTCGCTGAGCCGGACGCAGGTGATTGCTCGCGAGCCGTTGCCTTCGGATTTGCAAACGCCATTGGGCAGTCTGTGGAAGTTGTTTGTGTACGGCTGGCTGGTGGATACCAGCGCCCGTGAGCCAGCGTATGAGTGTCGCGGGCAGTCGAAAGAAGAAGTCTATTGCTGCACCGCAGGCGGCAAGATCGAGCGTGATCAGGCGCTGGTGAAGTCCTGCGGCTTGTACTTCGAACCTGCGCGGTTGGGCATTGCTGGCGCTGATTGGCGCACGTATTGGCAGGCACGGCAGGCACCGGAGTGGTTGCTGGACTTGCCTTCATTGCAGCCATCCACGCGAGTGTCGGTGGTTGAATTGCTTAAAGTGCTGGCCGTGATGCCCGCGCAGGATCAGGCTCGGCGAGTGTTGCTGGACGTGGTGTTGAATGCCGCCGACGGCAATGTCGTGGGTGAACTCGGAGGCCGGTTGCGGGTGAAAACCTGGAGCTGGTTGGGCGACCAGGATCCATCGTCGCGCCAAGGTGGGTTTGCCGGTTGGCTGGCCGATGGCACACCGATCTGGGCGGGTGGACGCGGGACCAGTCAAATGGTGCTGCGTAATTATGGTGAGGCGTTGGCTTCGGTGCTGCCGGTTGATTGGCCTCTGGATGCGGGGCGCTGCGTCGAAGTCGGCCTGTTTTCTCGTTATCCGATCGGGCGGATTCTGGCGGGGGATCGTGTTGTTTCTTCCGGACCACTGCAGGGCGATTTTCGCGTCGAGTTTTCTAATGGCAACCAACTCGATATCCACAGCGACGGAGAACTGTTTTTGGTGGGCGATAAATTGATCGCCCGTCTGGACCGCGAAGAATATGTCGCTCGCGTCCTGCAACGAGAAGCCAAACCCGAACCTGCTGAAGCCGCCAAAGCGTTGGCCATCGCCATCCGCACCTACCTGCTGCAAAACGCCACCCGCAACGGCGACTGCCTGAGCATCGACGACAGCAGCAGCCGCCAACGCGTCGCCCCGCGCCCGGCCACCGCTGAATCACGCAACATCGCCGCATGGACCAGCGACCTGGTACTCGCCGGCAGCACCGTCACCTATCACTCCGACCAACCCGGCCCGGACAAACTCTCCTGGCAGCACGCCGTCGAACAAGCCAACGCAGGCCAGCGCTACGACGCCATCCTGCTGCACGCCTACCCGCGCGCGAGCCTCAGCCGCTGGGACAACCCCGTCGCCTCCTGCGAAGCATTGCCCGCCGCCCAAGACTGGCTGCAAACCCAACGACGCGGCTGGCGCCAACGCCTCGAAAGCGAAACCGGCTACAACGAAGTCAGCACCTTCGCCGTCTGCCGCCTGGCCTTCGGCCGCCCTTTTGTGGACCGCGAGCGTCAGCGCATTTACGTGCGCGGCGTGCTGTCGCTGCAAGACCGCCTCGACCTGACCCACGAATACCTGCACCTGGCCTTCGAAGCACACCCCAACGGCCAGGATGAAACCTACATCGAAGGGCTCGCCCGCCACCTCTTGCTGGAATAGGCCATGAAACTCCGTTATCCACAGGTCTTCCTGTTCCTTTGTTCTGTTTGCGTATTGCCGACGGTTTTTGCGGCTGAAAGCGCCGTCAAACTCGACACCCCCGTCGGCGGCTGGCGCACGGGCGCGGCCGAGGGCGAAGGCGAAAACTTCCGCCAGACCGTCAACTACCCGGCCTCCTCAGTGAACACGCCAGTGGGCCAGGCCAACACCGCACGCATCACCGGCCAGATCAAAGCCACCCCCAAGTCCACTGAACCGGGCCGGTTGATCGTCAACGGCGTCAGCATGCCGCTGAAGATCGATCCCGCTGGCCGCTTTGACCGACCGTTCTCCTTCCCCAACGGCAGCAACAGCGTTGAAGTGCGCAGCCCCGATGGCCAACAACGCCATCGCACACAGTTCCTCAACGCCAGCGGCGGTGCGACACCGGCGAAATTGCGGGTGTTGCTGGCCTGGGACAGCGACGGCACGGATCTGGACTTGCACCTCATCACGCCCGATGGTGCGCATATCTGGTATGGCGATCGTGTTGCGCCTAATGGCGCGGCGCTGGATGTGGACGTGACGACGGGGTATGGGCCGGAAATCTTCGCCATGCCGGCGCCGATCAAAGGGCAGTATCTCGTTTACGTGAACTATTTTGGGGGCGGGTATCGGAGTGATGAAGACGGGCAGGAGGATGCGGTTCAGCCGCTGACTACGGCGCAGGTGACCGTAATTACGGAAGAGGGGACGCCGAACGAGAAGATGGAGACTTTTCTGGTGCCGATGCGGGCGGTGGGGGAGTTGACGTTGGTTAAGGGGTTTAGTTATCCGTGAGGCTCAAACACCGCATTCGCAGTATTTGTTCCCTCATTGCGCATCGTCCTCGAAGGATGAGCCTTCAGTTGCTAGTACGCGCTCAATTTGTTCAATGCTGGGCAGGCTGGTTTTCAACTCTGCTGGCAAGGACTCCACTAACAGGTACTCGGCCACGCCGATGGGACGGGCGTTATCACGCAGGGCGTATTCGGCCACTACCTTATTCTTGCTCTTGCATAGTAGAAGGCCGATGGTTGGGCCGTCCTGCGGGTGCTTGAGTTGAGCATCCACTGCGGTGAGGTAAAATCCAAGCTGACCCAGATGTTCGGGCTTGAACTTGCCAGCCTTGAGTTCAATGACGACATAGCAACGTAGCTTGAGGTGATAAAACAGCAAGTCGACGAAAAATTCGTCACCACCTACATCCAGCAGCACTTGCTTGCCGACGAAGGCAAAGCCTGCACCCAGTTCCAGCAAGAAGTCGGTGACATGCTTAACCAGAGCGTTTTCGATCTCGCGCTCTTGGGCATCAAGAGTCAGGCCGAGGAAATCGAAACGGTAAGGGTCTTTCAGTGATTCGCGCGCAAGGTCGGATTGCGGTTTGGGCAACTGGCACTCGAAATTACTGACTGCCTTGCCGCTGCGCTCCAGCAGACACGTCTCGATCTGCATCACCAGAATATTGCGCGACCAGTTGTGCTCGATGGCCTGCACGGCATACCAGTAGCGGCTTTCCTGGCTAGACAGTTTTTCCAGCAGCGCTAACTGGTGATACCAAGGCAATTGTGCAAGCACCTCTTGCACAAATTTTTCGTCCGGCCACGCTTCTGCAAAGGCGCGCATGTATTTGAGGTTGCGTGGAGAAAACCCCTTCATATCAGGAAAGGCTGCGCGCAAATCCTGAGCCAGTTGGTCGATCACCTTGGCCCCCCAACCCTGCTGTGCTTGCCGGGACAAAATTTCGTGACCGAGCTGCCAGTAGAGCAGCACCAGTTCGCGGTTCACCGCTAGAGTGGCGCGCTGTTGGGCGTAATGGATTCGGACTTTGAGGTCGGCCAGCCAATCGCCATAACCTTCGGGTGGCGTGCTCAGGCTGACAGGGGTGTCGCTCATGCTTTTGTCCCTGGTAATTTTTTCGGAGCGGCCTTCGCCGCGTGTGCCGCTATGTCGGTTTAGAGGTCAGTAGTGACGGTCGAAGATTAGTCAGCCCATTTGTCAGGCACAAGCAGGTTGGGCTTCCAAGGATCTTTCCTTCAAAAGAAAGCGAAGCTGCTTACTTTTAGGCCGTTATTGCTCAATGAGCGGAAAAAAAGGCTGGCAAAAGCAGAGAGATTAAGAAGTGCGAGTGACTTCCAGCAGGCATTAAAAAGCCGGCTTGTGGCCGGCTTCTCGGGGACTGGCTTGGTTCATTTTTGGTAAACCGCGCCAGCCTTCAAAACGTACACCCGGATCTTGCGTCCGGCTGTGGGACTCGGCGAGAAAATCATCTGCCTTGTCGGTGCGATCGGAGCCGCGGGGCGGGTCGATGCGCAAATGTGGGGCGCAGCATACTGATTTTTTTGGGGAATTCCCAGTGTGGTGTGCGGGGTAGAGCTGTTAGTTGCTTGGGATCGGGTTGCTGATCCGGGTTTTGAGGTGAATGTTCCACCGCCTTCGCGGGCAAGCCCGCTCCCACAGGTTCTACGTAATCCCTGTGGGAGCGGGCTTGCTCGCGAAGGGCGCGGCGCGGTGTTACAGGAACGGAATGGGCGGTCGACGCTTGTTCAGCGTCGACCACCAAAACACCCAACCCAACACCCGGATGTTCTGCTCTTCTATTTGCGCGGCCCTGAAAGTTTCATCCGGGTACTCGGCGCTGTTGTGGCTGCGCATTCGCAATCCATTGCCCGGCATTCGGTGCAGGTACTTGATGCGCAGCATCCCGTCGTGTTCGATCGCATAAATTTCTCCATCGACAATCTGGGTCAGGCCGCGATCGATGGCGATGGTTGAGCCGTCTTCAATTTTCTCGGCCATGCTGTTGCCGATCATGTAGGCGCAGATGGCATCCGCATGGTTGATTTCCAGGGAGTCGAGGTGGCTGCGGGGTAGGCGGATGGGGTGGCTGGTGTCCTCGATCACGTGGGTTTTGCTGGAGCCGGGAGCGATGGGCGCTTCTTTGTAAAAGTGCAATTCGACATCAGTGGGTTCGATGACGGTGTAGATGCCGCGGAGGGCCTGGGCGTCGAAGGTGTTGCCGGTGTCGCTGACCAGACGCAGGTGTTTGGCGTCTTTCGGGCCTTCGAGATATTTGAGCCACTCGCTGTTGACCGAGAGTTTTCTGGCGACGGCTTCCATGCAGTGATCGGGCACACCGCGGGTGTACCAGTTGTGGACGTTTTGCGGCGCCGTGCCGAGGTATTCGGCGAATCCGGTCGTCGTGATGTTCGCTACTTTGAGGAGCGCTTTAAACCGTGGACCGCTAGTGTTTTTTTCTTCATGGGCACGAGTTTACGGGCGTATGGCGAGGCTTTGAATAAACGAACCGTTCAAAATACGAGGGAAATTTAAGACCGGATGTAAGACGTATCGAGTAAAAATTAAACAAGAAAAAACCGATTCGCCGAATGGTTAAACGGCACGTTTAAAAGCTTTTCTGCGCGCACAAAAAACCCCGGATAAACCGGGGTTTTTTCAAGTCGTCAGTGGCGCAAGGCCAGTGGCGTCTCAGCCTTTATAGGCAGCAACCGACTTGGTGATCGCTTCGCGGGCGGCGTCTGCACCGGCCCAGCCTTCGATTTTCACCCATTTGCCTTTTTCGAGATCTTTGTAGTTCGCGAAGAAGTGCTCGATCTGCTGAATCAGCAGGGCTGGCAGGTCGGTGTATTCCTTCACGTCGACGTACAGCTGGGACAGCTTGTCGTGTGGGACTGCGATGACTTTGGCATCGCCGCCGCCGTCGTCGGTCATGTTCAGGATGCCGACCGGACGAGCGCGGATCACGGAGCCTGGAGCAACCGGGTAAGGGGTCACGACCAGCACGTCGAGGGGATCACCGTCGTCAGCCAGGGTGTTCGGGATGTAACCGTAGTTGGCCGGGTAGAACATCGGGGTGGCCATGAAACGGTCAACGAACAGGCAATCGCTGTCTTTGTCGATTTCGTATTTGATCGGCGCGTGGTTGGCCGGAATCTCGATAGCGACGTAGATGTCGTTCGGCAGGTCTTTGCCAGCCGGAATCTTGCTGTAGCTCATTGGGCGGTGCCCCCGTTAGTTGACCAAAAACACTTGGCCGGATTGACCAAAAAGTGGCGGCGATTATAGGCATATTCCGCCGATCACGCTACGGATCAGAGGTCGTGTAGACCTTAGTCGTGTGCCTGATAGACAGGGTTCTCGGCCAGAAGTTGCCGCAGACGCGCCAGTGGATCCTGCCGGTAAAACAGCCTCAACTGCTCATACACCTGTGGATAAGCCTCATGCAGCAAATCCGGGGCGCTGAAGAAGTATTCGCTGGTGACGGCGAAGAACTCGGCGGGATTTTCCGCGGCGTAGGGGTCGATGGCAGTTTCGGCGTCCGGGTTACGCTCCAGTTGCCCGTCGAGGTCGTCGTAGGCCTCTTGCATGACCTTGGCCCAGTCGCTGACGCGCATGTCGGCGTGCAGCGGCGGCAGGCCGTTGGCGTCGCCGTTGAGCATGTCGAGCTTGTGCGCGAGTTCGTGGATCACCAGGTTGTAGCCTTCCCAGCCACCACTGGCCATCACGCCGGGCCAGGCCAGGATGATGGGGCCTTGCTGCCAGGCTTCGCCGCTGTGTTCGCCGTCCCACTCGTGTTCAACGCCACTGGCGTCGCGATGGCGCTGCGGGCTGAGGAAGTCGTCGGGGTAGAGGACGATTTCGTGAAAACCCTGATACCAGTTCAGATCGCCCAGCTTCAGCAACGGTAATTGCGCCTGGGCGGCGAGCAGCAAACGCTGCTCCTGATGGAGTTCGACGCCGGGCAGGGCGGTCAGGTGTTTGTCGTCGAGAAACAGTACGCAGGCTTCGCGCAACCACTGGTCTTCAGCCGCGCTGATGCCGTCGAGAAAGCTCAGGTGATGGCGCACCCGCTGCCACATATCGTCGGCAATCGGGTGCCTGGCCAGGATGCGCCGGCGACGCCAGGCGCTGAGCGACCACATCGTTCAGTGTGGTTCGGCTTTGGACGCGGCGCTGCCGAAGCGGCTGCGAATCACGCCGATGATCATCGGCACCAGTGACAGCAGAATGATGCCCACTACCAGCAGCGAGAGGTTTTTCTTGATGAACGGCACGTTGCCGAAGAAGTAACCGAGGGTCACCAAACCGCCAACCCAGAGGATGGTGCCGAGGACGCTGAAAAAGAAGAAACGCGGGTAAGGCATTTTCGCCACGCCGGCGACGAACGGTGCAAAGGTGCGAATGATCGGCAGGAAGCGCGCCAGGGTCACGGTTTTGCCGCCGTGCTTGTCATAGAAGTCGTGGGTTTGTTGCAGGTAATCGCGGCGGAAAATTTTCGAGTTCGGGTTGCTGAACAGTCGCTCGCCCACCGTTCGTCCGATGATGTAGTTGGTGCTGTCCCCGAGGATCGCCGCCAGCATCAGCAGGCCACCGAGCAATACCGGGTCCATGCCGCCACCGGCCGCCACGGCACCGGCGATGAAAAGAAGGGAATCGCCCGGCAGGAAAGGCATCACCACCAGGCCGGTCTCGCAGAAGATCACCAGAAACAGGATGGCGTAGATCCATGGCCCGTAGTTGTTTACCAGCAAGTCGAGGTAAACATCGAGATGCAGGATAAGGTCGAGCGGGTTGAAATCCATGGGGGCACCTGTGGTGACGGCCCGACTCGGCAGGCCTGTGCGGATGACTTCGCGTAAGGCTACAGACGGGTGTAGTTTTTCTTACAAGCCGGAAAGGTCGGCATTATACGGGCTGAGAAGTGAAAAGCGCGTCGAGTTTGTAGCGAGGAGTGTCGCGCAAGACCGGCGGCGCGGTCTGCTTTTTTTTGTAGGAGCAGCCGGTCGACGCTCGATTGCTCGCGAAAGCGGTCGAGCATCCGGCGGATATGCTGAATGACATACCGCTTTCGCGAGCAAGCTTCGCTCCTACGAGGGCACGGTGCGGATCAAAGCTCGTCGCTGATCGGCAACACGTAGTTTTTGAACTCTGTGTCTTCCTTGAATCCGATGGATTCGTAGGTTTTCTGTGCGATTTTGTTGTCGCTGCTGGTGGAAACGCGCATGCGCACGGCATTGGTTTCCTTGGCCATTTTTTTCGCGGTGCGCATCAGGTTGTCAGCCACTAACTGCCGGCGGGCGTCTTCGGCGACATAAATGTCGTTGAGGATCCACACGCGTTTAAGTGAAAGCGACGAAAAGCTCGGGTACAGCTGACAGAAACCCATCAGCTTCTTGTCGTCGTCATCGGCCAGGGCCAGGTAGATCACCGATTCCTTGCGACGCAGGCGTTTCTCGAGGAACGCCCGGGACGAGTCCGGATACGGCAGGGAACCATAAAACTCGCGATATTTGACGAACAACGGGGTCAGCAGGTCCAGGTGTTCAAGGGTCGCTTGAATAATCCGCATCGATAGGTCTCGTCTTCAAGTGGCTGTCTTCACATGCTCTGACGGCGAACGGTTCTTCACTCGGGCAGCCGTGTTTCGATCCTGCCTGAAATTGAATCAGAAACGCAATGCGGAAACGGTTCAGGCATCCGGCAGGCTCAGTAGGAAATTACCTTTCATGTCTGCACCTGCGTCCGACTCCAGCGTCTGAAGCTGCGCTTCGTCCTTCAGGTTGACCCCCGACAACTGTCGCCGACAGGCTTCGCGCATCAAATACAGCAATCGGTGTGCCGCCATGCCATAACTCAAGCCTTCCAGTCGCACATTGGAGATGCAGTTGCGGTAAGCATCCGTCAGGCCGACCTTTGGATTGTAGGTGAAATATAATCCCAGACTGTCTGGCGAGCTGAGGCCAGGGCGTTCGCCAATCAGAATCACCACCATTTTTGCGCCCAGCAACTCGCCGATTTCGTCGCTTATCGCGACCCGGCCTTGTTCGACCAGAATCACCGGTGAAACCGTCCAGCCATCGACTTCGATCTGCTCTCGCATGCGCGAAAGGAAGGGCACGGTGTGGCGGTGCACAGCCAGTGCCGACAAACCATCGGCCACGACAATCACCAGATCGACGCCGCCGGGATAGGCTGAAGCATGGTTGCGCAGGATTTGCGCGGACTCATCGCTCAATTTCCGCCCCAAGTCAGGGCGCTGCAAATAACTGTCGCGGTTGGTGGCGGCGCTGTGCAGGAGCACACTTTCGTATCCGCATTCAGCCAATTGCGCGCTGAGCCCGGCATGGTCGAAGGGCAGGTGCACCGCGTCCCGAGCCTGGGCGTGGGCGTACTGAAAATCAAGCTGTGCGCTGGTCGGCATGCTGGTGCCGGTGCGGCCCAGGGCAATCCGTGCCGGGGTCAGGCGCCGCAGTTCCAGCAACGGATTTTCTGAATCAACAGGCGGTTTATCCATCTCGACACTCATCCCAGTTGCCCCATCGCCTGGCGGAAGGCTGTCGGCAGGCGCTCGCCGAAATGAATCTTGCCATCGGCCTGAGTGAAAATGCCCATCTTGGCCAGCCACTGTTCGAACTCCGGCGCCGGTTTCAAGCCCAGGGTTTGTCGGGCGTAGAGCGCGTCGTGGAACGAAGTGGTCTGGTAGTTGAGCATGATGTCGTCGGAACCGGGGATGCCCATGATGAAGTTGATCCCGGCCACGCCGAGCAGGGTCAGCAGGGTGTCCATGTCGTCCTGGTCGGCTTCGGCGTGGTTGGTGTAACAGATGTCGCAGCCCATCGGCACGCCCAGCAATTTGCCGCAGAAGTGGTCTTCCAGGCCTGCACGGATGATCTGTTTGCCGTTGTAGAGGTATTCCGGGCCGATAAATCCTACGACGGTGTTCACCAAAAACGGTTTGAAATGTCGGGCAACCGCGTAGGCGCGGGTTTCGCAGGTTTGTTGATCGATGCCGTGGTGGGCGTTGGCCGACAGGGCGCTGCCCTGGCCGGTCTCGAAATACATCAGGTTTTGCCCAAGCGTGCCGCGATTCAGGCTCAAACCGGCGTCGTAACCTTCCTGCAACACGTTCAGGTTGATGCCGAAGCTGGCATTGGCCGCTTCGGTGCCGGCGATCGACTGGAACACCAGGTCCAGCGGAACGCCGCGATTGATCGCTTCGATGGACGTGGTGACGTGGGTCAGCACGCAGGCTTGTGTAGGAATTTCGTAGCGCTGGATGATCGCGTCGAGCATTTCCAGCATCGCGCAAATCGAGGCAATGCTGTCGGTGGCCGGGTTGATGCCGATCATCGCGTCGCCGTTGCCGTACAGCAGGCCGTCGAGAATGCTCGCGGCGATACCGGCCGGTTCGTCGGTGGGGTGGTTGGGTTGCAGGCGGGTGGATAAGCGTCCCCGCAGGCCCATGGTGCCGCGAAAGTGCGTGATCACGCGGATTTTCTGCGCGACCAGCACCAGGTCCTGCACGCGCATGATTTTTGACACGGCCGCGGCCATTTCCGGCGTCAGGCCCGGGGCGAGGGCGCGCAGGCTCTGTTCGTCGGCGGCATCGCTGAGCAGCCAGTCGCGAAACCCGCCAACGGTGAGATGGCTGACCACGGCGAAGGCTTGTTTGTCGTGAGTGTCGATGATCAGTCGGGTGACTTCATCGGCCTCGTAAGGAATCAGCACTTCCTGCAGGAAGTGAGTCAACGGGATATCAGCCAGGGCCATTTGCGCGGCGACGCGCTCGCCATCGTTAAGGGCGGCGACGCCGGCCAGGAAATCCCCGGAACGCGCCGGGCTGGCCTTGGCCATGACCTCTTTGAGGCTGGCAAAGCGGTAGGTCTGGGCGCCGATGGAATGGGCAAATGTGGCCACGGTGTCCTCCTGATGTGTAGAAGTCTTGATTACCCTGACATTCCCTTGTGGGAGCCAGCCTGCTGGCGATTGCAGTGTGTCATTCAAAATCTATGCTGACTGTCAGACCGCAATCGCCAGCAGGCTGGCTCCCACAGGGGGAGCGGTGTGCACTTCAATAATGCAGGCGCCGGGCATACGGCCCGGCGCCGGTGCAACTCAGGCGCCTTCGAGCATCGCATCCGCCGGCGCATCGAAGCGCTGCTTGGCGGTCAGTTGGAAATACAAATACCCGGCCGCCATGAAACCGAGGAACACACAGCCGATCAGCGGGTTGAACCACGCCATCGCCACCAGGCACACCACGGCCAGAAACAGCGCAATCCCCGGCACGATCGGGTAACCCGGCGCGCGGAAGCTGCGTTCCAGGTTCGGCTCGGTCTTACGCAGCTTGAACAGGCTCAGCATACTGATGATGTACATCACGATGGCACCGAATACCGACATGGTGATCATCGCTGCCGTCAGCGTCATGCCTTGCAGGTTGACCAGGCCGTCGCTGTAGATTGCCGCGATGCCGATCACGCCGCCGGCCAGAATGGCTCGGTGCGGGGTCTGGAAACGTGACAGTTTGGCCAGCGAACGTGGCAGGTAGCCGGCCCGGGCCAGGGCGAAGAACTGACGCGAGTAACCGAGAATGATCCCGTGGAAACTCGCCACCAGCCCGAACAGGCCGATCCAGACCAGCATGTGCATCCAGGTCGAATTGTTGCCGACCACGGCTTTCATCGCCTGAGGCAGCGGGTCGTTGATGTTCGACAATTGACGCCAGTCGCCCACGCCGCCGGCCATCACCATCACGCCGATCGCGAGGAACACCAACGTCAGAATGCCGCTGACGTACGCCTTGGGAATCGTGCGTTTCGGGTCCTTGGCTTCTTCAGCCGCCATCGCCGCACCTTCAATCGCGAGGAAAAACCAGATCGCGAACGGGATCGCCGCAAAGATGCCGGGGATTGAGGCAATGGTGAACTCGTTCGAACCCGACCAGCCGTTGAGCACGAAATTGCTGAAACTGAAGCCCGGCGCGACCACGCCCATGAACACCAGCAACTCGGCGACGGCCAGCACGGTCACCACCAGTTCAAACGTGGCGGCGATGCTGACGCCGAGGATGTTGAGCGTCATGAACACGAAATAGGCGCCAACGGCGGCAATCTTGGGGTCAAGTTCCGGGTATTGAACGTTCAGATAAGCGCCAATGGCCATGGCAATGGCCGGCGGCGCAAAGACGAATTCAATCAGCGTGGCAATGCCGGCAATCAAGCCGCCTTTCTCGCCGAAGGCCCGTCGGCTGTAGGCAAAGGGCCCGCCAGCGTGGGGAATGGCGGTAGTCAGTTCGGTGAAACTGAAGATGAAACAGGTGTACATCGTCGCCACCATCAGGGCGGTGACGAGGAAACCCAGAGTGCCTGCGGTGCCCCAGCCGTAACTCCAGCCGAAGTACTCGCCGGAAATCACTAGGCCGACGGCAATGCCCCATAAGTGCAGGGTGCCGAGTGTGGGTTTGAGCTGTGTGGAAGAAGTCATAAGTCCTCGCTGTCTTTTTTATTGTTTGATCTGTTGGACTTTCGGAAACTGATTTTTGGTGTGGAGCGGGCACGCAAAGCCCGTGCCAGAGCGGCAGGGCAGTGATTTGTGGTGTGTTTGAGGATGCCTTCGCGGGCAAGCCTCGCTCCTACAGGTACGGCGTGATCCTGTAGGAGCGAAGCTTGCTCGCGAAGGCCGTTACGCGGTTTCGCGCCGGGTTAGAAGAAGCCCAACGGATTGATGTCGTAGCTCACCAGCAGGTTTTTGGTCTGCTGATAGTGATCGAGCATCATTTTGTGGGTTTCACGACCGACGCCGGACTTTTTGTAGCCACCGAACGCGGCGTGCGCCGGGTACAGGTGATAGCAGTTGGTCCACACGCGACCGGCCTTGATGGCGCGGCCCATGCGATAGGCGCGGTTGATGTCGCGGGTCCAGAGGCCGGCGCCGAGACCGAACTCGGTGTCGTTGGCGATGGCCAGGGCTTCGGCTTCGTCCTTGAACGTGGTGATGCTCACCACCGGGCCAAAGATTTCTTCCTGGAACACACGCATTTTGTTGGTGCCCTTGAGCAGGGTTGGCTGGATGTAATAACCCGTCGCCAGACTGCCCTCGAGTTTTTCCACCTTGCCGCCGGTCAGCAGCTCGGCGCCTTCGCCCTTGGCGATTTCCAGGTACGAAAGGATTTTGTCGAATTGCTGCTCGGACGCCTGGGCGCCGACCATGGTGTCGGTGTCCAGCGGGTCACCGCGTTTGATCGACAGGACTTTTTTCATCACCTCTTTCATGAAGTCGTCGTAGATCGATTCCTGAACCAGCGCGCGGGACGGGCAGGTGCAGACTTCGCCCTGGTTGAAGAACGCCAGCACCAGGCCTTCAGCGGCTTTCTCGATGAAGGACGGTTCGGCTTTCATGATGTCTTCGAAGAAGATGTTCGGCGATTTGCCACCCAGCTCCACGGTGGACGGGATGATGTTTTCGGCGGCGCACTTCATGATGTGCGAGCCGACCGGGGTCGAGCCAGTGAAGGCGATCTTGGCGATGCGTTTGCTGGTGGCGAGCGCTTCGCCGGCTTCTTTGCCGAAGCCTTGCACAATGTTGAGCACGCCCGGTGGCAGCAGGTCGCCGATCAGCTCGACCAGCACGGTAATGCCCAGCGGCGTTTGTTCTGCTGGCTTGAGCACCACGCAGTTGCCCGCCGCCAGCGCCGGGGCGAGTTTCCACGCGGCCATCAGGATCGGGAAGTTCCACGGGATGATCTGCCCGACCACGCCCAGCGGTTCATGGATGTGATAGGCCACGGTGTTGCCGTCGATCTCGGCAGCGCTGCCTTCCTGCGCACGGATGCAACCGGCGAAGTAACGGAAGTGGTCGGCGGCCAGCGGGATGTCGGCGTTGAGGGTTTCGCGAACGGCTTTGCCGTTGTCCCAGGATTCGGTGATCGCCAGCAGTTCCAGGTTCTGCTCGATGCGGTCGGCGATTTTCAGCAGCACCAGCGAGCGCGCCTGGGCGGACGTGGCGCCCCAGGCATCGGCAGCGGCGTGGGCAGCGTCCAGGGCTTTGTCGATGTCTTCGGCCGTGGAGCGCGGGAATTCGGCAATCGGTTGGCCATTCACTGGCGAGGTATTGGTGAAGTACTGACCTTTGACAGGCGCGACGAACTCGCCGCCGATGTAGTTACCGTATTTGGCTTTGAACGAAACGATAGCGCCTTCAGTACCGGGGTGAGCGTAACGCATGGTGTTTTCTCCTTGGCTTTTGTACTTATTAGAGAGGCGCATGTGCGCTTGCTATAAGCGTAGAGCAAAGGTCGGGCCACTGCCCTGTGAGCTAGGCAAATCAAGGCCTTGCGCGTTTTTTGTCGGACGGATGGATGGCGGCTGTGACGCTTTCGGTACAGCCCCCGTGACAGTTTGTACCGCTTGTGGCACAAGCTGTGACTGACCGGTCTTGCCAGCATTGCAATGCGGGCTAGGCTGGAGGATGCTCGAACCTCCCTGTAGGAGCGAGGCTTGCCCGCGAAGAACGATAACGCGGTGCATCAGGCAAACCGCGTCATCGTTTTTCGCGGGCAAGCCTCGCTCCTACAGGGTCGGCGTAAATCGCATGGGGAGAATAATAAGAAATGCACGACAACCATTTGAGTCGCCATGCCCAGCAAGTGCTGACCGTGACCCAGGGGAAATCCCACCTGCACGGTCCCGGCAGCGATCCGTCCATTGCCCGTTCCTGGCTGCGTTGTCTTGAGGACTATCACCTCGATCCGGCCCTGACCATGGCGCCGACGGTGCTGGAGCACGGTCGTGTCCTCGAAAGCCGCGAACGCTTGCAGCAAGTGCTGCACATCGCCGGCAATGAAATGAGCAGTCTTCATCAGCAGCTGTCCGGCGCCGGTCATGCGGTGCTGCTGACGGATGCGCGCGGGGTGATCCTCAATTGTGTGACGGCACCCGCCGAGCGGAAGATTTTTGAGCGCGCCGGCCTTTGGCTCGGTGCCGACTGGAGCGAAGCCTGCGAAGGCACCAACGGCATCGGCACCTGCCTGGTGGAGCGTCAGTCGCTGACCATTCACCAGGACGAACATTTTCGTGGTCGTCACACTGGCCTGACCTGCTCGGCGAGCCCGGTGTTCGATCCGCATGGCGAACTGCTGGCGGTGCTCGACGTGTCCTCGGCGCGGCACGAGGTGTCGCGGCAAAGTCAGTTCCACACCATGGCCCTGGTCAATCTGTCGGCGAAGATGATCGAGAGCTGCTATTTCCTGCGTTACTTCGACAATCAATGGTTGCTGCGTTTTCACCTGCAGGCGGAATCCGTCGGGCTGTTCAGCGAAGGGCTGCTGGCGTTCGACGGCGAAGGTCGGATCAGCGCGGTCAACCAGAGCGCGCTGAACCTGCTGGGGCATGTTCGCGGCGGGCTGCTGGGCAAGCCGGTCGAGGCGTTTTTCGATTGTTCGCTGGATGAGTTGCTGGGCCGTGCGAGTGTGAATGCCAGCGCCAGTTGGCCGTTGCGCGCACGTGACGGGCGTGCCCTGTTTGCCGTGTTGCGCGGTCAGCCGCGCAGCATTCCGGTGCCGGTAGTGACCAGTCGGGTCGTTGCCGAACCTGCGCGCCTGTCGGGCATTTGTCTGGGCGATGCGGGTTTGCAGGAAGACTTCCGCAAATCCCTGCGCGTGTTCGAACGGGATGTGCCGCTGTTGATCAACGGCGAAACCGGGTCCGGCAAGGAGGCCTTCGCCAAAGCGGTGCATCAGGCCAGTCAGCGGGCCGAAAAAGCCTTCGTCGCGCTCAACTGCGCGGCCATCCCGGAAAGCCTGATCGAGAGCGAGTTGTTCGGCTATCGCGGCGGCAGCTTTACCGGCGCACGCAAGGAAGGCATGCGCGGCAAGTTGCAGCAGGCGGATGGCGGGACCTTGTTTCTCGATGAAATCGGCGACATGCCGCTGGCGTTGCAGACCCGGCTATTAAGAGTGCTGGAAGATCGGCAAGTGGTGCCGATTGGCGGCGAGCCGGAGGCGGTCAACGTGCGGATCATCAGCGCGACTCACCGTAATCTTCTGGAGCGGGTGCAGGACGGAAGCTTCCGCGAGGATTTGTATTACCGGCTCAATGGGTTGGAGATTGCGTTGCCGGCGTTGCGTGACCGCAGTGACAAATCGCAGTTGCTCGACTTTCTGCTGGCGGAAGAGGCGGGCGGGGAAACGGTGCTGATTGATGAGCCCGCCCGCCAGGCGTTGCTGGGTTTCGCCTGGCCCGGGAACGTGCGGCAGTTGCGTAACGTGCTGCGCACCTTGGCCGCGTTGTGTGATGGCGGGCGGATCGGGCTGGAGGATTTGCCGGCGATGATTCGACAAGCCAGGCCGGTGCCGGTTGTTGCCGTCGAACCGCCTTGCGAACATCCGCTGGATGATGCCGAGCGCCTGGCGTTGCTGAATGCGCTTGAGCAAACCCGTTGGCACATGACCCATACCGCCGAGCAGTTGGGTGTCAGCCGTAACACCCTCTATAGAAAGCTGCGTAAACACGGCATCGCCCGATAGGCGTAGGAGCGAGGCTTGCCCGCGAAGAACGATAACGCGGTGCATCAGGTGAACCGTGTGATGGCATTCGCGGGCAAGCCTCGCTCCTACAAACACAAGGTGCGATTTTCGCCTCCCTACGCTAACCTGCGGCCATGTTTTACGAGGTCGACTAATGCACATTCATATTCTTGGTATCTGCGGCACTTTCATGGGTTCGATGGCGGTTCTGGCCAAAGAGCTGGGCCATCACGTGACCGGCTCCGATGCCAACGTCTATCCGCCGATGAGCACTCAGCTCCAGGCGCAGGGCATTGAACTGACCCAAGGTTATGACCCCGCGCAGCTCGATCCGGCGCCGGATCTGGTGGTCATCGGCAACGCCATGTCCCGCGGCAACCCGGCTGTTGAATACGTACTGAACAAAGGCCTGCCTTACGTCTCCGGTCCGCAATGGCTGGCCGATCACGTGTTGCAAGGCCGCTGGGTACTGGCCGTCGCCGGTACGCACGGCAAAACCACCACCAGCAGCATGCTGGCCTGGGTGCTGGAACACGCGGGCATGAGCCCCGGTTTCCTGATCGGCGGCGTGCCGCAGAATTTCTCGGTGTCGGCGCGTCTGGGCGGCACACCGTTCTTCGTGATCGAAGCCGACGAGTACGACAGTGCGTTCTTCGACAAGCGCTCCAAGTTCGTTCACTACCGCCCGCGCACGGCGATCCTGAACAACCTGGAGTTCGATCACGCTGACATCTTCCCCGATCTGCCGGCCATCGAGCGGCAGTTCCACCATTTGGTGCGGACCATCCCGAGCGAAGGCCTGGTGATCCATCCGACCACCGAGCCGGCATTGCAGCGCGTGATCGAGATGGGCTGCTGGACCCCGGTGCAAACCACCGGCGCCGGTGGTCAGTGGCAGGTCAAACTGCTGAGCGAAGACGGTTCGAAATTCGAAGTGATGTTCGAAGGCGTCGCTCAAGGCGTGGTCGAGTGGGACATGACCGGCCAGCATAACGTTGCCAACGCACTGGCCACCCTGGCAGCCGCGCGGCATGTCGGTGTTGTGCCGTCGATGGGTATTGCCGCGTTGAGCGCGTTCAAAAGCGTGAAGCGCCGGATGGAAAAGGTCGCCGAGGTTCGCGGCATTACCATCTATGACGACTTTGCTCATCACCCGACGGCCATCGCCACGACCCTCGACGGTCTGCGCAAACGCATCGGCGACGCGCCGCTGATCGCCATCATCGAGCCGCGTTCCAACTCCATGAAACTTGGTGCGCACCGCGACGGTTTGCCGGAAAGCGTGGTCGATGCCGATCAGGTGATCTGGTACGCACCGGCCAACCTCGGTTGGGATCTGGGCGCGACCGCCGCGCTGTGCAGTGTGCCGTCGATTGTCAGCGAATCGCTGGAAGGCATCATCGAGCGCGTGAAGAGCCAGGCACAGCCCGGCACTCACGTGGTGATCATGAGCAACGGCGGCTTCGGCGGCCTGCACGGCAAACTCGCCGAGGCGCTGCAATGAACAACGGCCCGGAACGCATCACGCTGGCGATGACCGGCGCTTCGGGCGCCCAGTACGGTTTGCGCCTGCTGGACTGCCTGATCCGCGAAGACCGCGAGGTGCACTTCCTGATTTCCAAGGCTGCGCAACTGGTGATGGCCACCGAGACTGACGTCACGCTGCCGCCGAAAACCCAAATGATGCAGGCCTTCCTCACCGAGTACACCGGCGCTGCCGCCGGGCAGATTCGGGTGTACGGCAAGGAAGACTGGATGTCACCGGTGGCCTCGGGCTCCGGTGCGCCGTCGGCGATGGTGGTCGTGCCGTGTTCGACCGGTACGCTGTCGGCCATTGCCACCGGTGCCTGCAACAACCTGATCGAGCGCGCCGCCGATGTCACGCTGAAGGAGCGTCGCCAGCTGATTCTGGTGCCACGTGAAGCGCCATATTCGAGCATTCATCTGGAGCACATGCTCAAGTTGTCGAACATGGGCGTGACCATTTTGCCTGCGTCGCCGGGCTTCTATCATCAGCCGCAGACCATCGATGACCTGATCGATTTTGTGGTGGCGCGGATTCTCAACCTGCTGAACATTCCACAAGACATGCTGCCGCGTTGGGGCGAACACCATCTGACCAGCGATGAATAAGCTGCTGACGATTGTGCTGGCGCTGCAACTGGCGGGGTGCGCCACGGCACGCACGCTGGATGCTGCCAAACCGGGGGCGCCGGTGGTGTATGCGGGCACGCGCCTGGACTTGTACGCCCTGAATGGCGGTTGCTGTGCGATGGATCGTTTTGGGGCAGAGGCGCCGAGTTATCCGGGTGTCGATCTGCCGGCCAGCGCGTTGCTTGATACGCTGCTGTTGCCGTTGTCGGTGTTGACGGTGATCGGCGTGAGTTTTCAGGCGACGGGTGGGTTGTAGTTTTTCTGCTGCGAATCGGCGGCGCTCCCTTCGCGGGCAAGTCGGACCGCCGCACCGCTCGCTCCTACAGGTTCACCATTGACCCTGTAGGAGCGAGGCTTGCCCGCGAAGGCGTCCGCTCAAACGACAAAGAATTATTTGCCTAGCTTCCTCAACTCATCCGACTCGACAATCCGTATCCCATCCTGTTCTTCCAGCGCCAGTCGCCACATCGCCCTGGCCAGTTGGCACGCTTCGATGCCGCGGTATTTGCCGGGGATCAAGCGGGACAACGGACCGGCGACCTGCTCGGCCAGACGCGGTTCGAGGCGCTCACCCAGCAACACCGAAGGTCGACAAATGGTCAGCTGTGGCCAGTTTTGTGCGCGCAATGCGTACTCCATCTCGCCTTTGACCCGGTTGTAGAAAACCGAGGATCTGCGATCAGCCCCCAGAGCGCTGATCACAATCAAGTGTCGCGCACCCATTTCCCGCGCCCGTTTGGCGAAGGCCACTACCATGTCGAGGTCGACCGCGCGGAACGCCGCTTCCGAGCCGGCCTGTTTGATCGTGGTGCCGAGGCAGCAGTAGGCGATGTCGACGCGACCGCTGAGTTGCGGCAGGAACATCGCCGGGTCGCCGACCGGGTTTTCCAGATGCGGATGCTCGGCCAGCGGCCGGCGTGAGGGGGCCAATACGCGCGTGATCGTGGGCTCGTTGAGCAGGCGATCAAGCAAGTGTTCACCGGTTAACCCGGTAGCTCCGGCAAGCAATACGTGCTGAGGCGTCAAGTACATAATATGTCCCCCTTGATACTGATCAGCTTAGTTGCTCTTTGCGTCCTTGCTGTCGATAGAGACACTTTGTAGCGCTTTTCGTGTCTGCTGTTTGCGTAATAGCTGCCAATGGGAGAGAACGGTTTTCGGCGCCCAGATTTGCGGTTCAGAGGCTTCGAAGCTGTCCGCCAGTTCACGCTCGGCCACGGAGGCCTTGGCCAGCTTGAAGGCTTGTTCCAGATCGTCGGTCTGGTTCAGGGCCTGGGCGAACAGCGCGTCGCCGAAGTAGGTGAAGTTTGCTTCTTCCGAGCACCCGAAGGACACGCGGTCGGCGCGCGACGCGGTCATGATCAGGGTGCGTTCGTCCTTCAGGGCGGGGATGAAACCACCGGAGTAGCAAGACGAAATCACGATGATCTTGTCGCGGTTTTTCAGCGGGGCGAGCACGGCGCCGAGTTCGTTGGCCGGCAGGTCGGACAGCTCCATGCGTGGCTGGTCGAGCACCAGTTCGTGCTCGCTGGTGCCGTGGCTGGTCAGGTAGATGAAGATCAGGTCTTCCGGGCCGCTGCGCTCGGCCAGCGTCAGCGCCGCACGGCGCAGGTTTTCCCGGGTGGCCATCGGCCGGTCGACGAGGTGGTCGCGATGGTTCACCAGGCGGATCTGGCCAAACGCACCGAAACGGCTGGTGAGCATGTTGCTGACGTAATCGGATTCACGCAGGAACACGCTCTGCTTGCCGTCACCGCCGACGGTCAAGGTGTACAACTCGATCGCCGGGGTCGAAGCCGGCACATTGGCCAGCGCGTCTTCGAGCAAGCGGCCCTGGGCCAGCAAACCGAGTTCAAGGCTGTCGGGCAACAGCTTGCCGTCGGCATCGCGTACCCGCTGGCCATTGGCCCAGGTGCCGCTCTGCACGGTGCCATCGGTCAGCACCAGTGTGCCGCGCCCCTGATAACTGTCGCCTTCGAACTGGCCGATGTAGAAGCTGCCATCTGAAAGGTTCAGTCGGCCCTGACCGGTGAAGCGCCAGTCGCTGAACTGGCCGATGTAGTGGCTGCCGTCGGCGCCGATCAACTCGCCTTTGCCATTCAGCGAGCCTTCCTTGAACTGGCCGAGCCAGACATCACCGTCGGCGTTTTCGTAGCGGCCCTTGCCGTGCAGTTGGTTGTTCTTGAAGCTGCCGACGTAAATGTCGCCTTCAGCGCTGTTGAATGTCCCGTTGCCTTCCAGCTGACCGTCCTTGAAATGCCCGGTGAACTGATTGCCGCTGGCGTCGCCACGCTGGCCTTCGCCGTTGGGTTTGCCATGGGCGAACTGGCCTTGATACGAGCTGCCGTCTTCGAGCTCCAGACGGCCGAGCCCCGAATATTGATCGGCCTTGAATTCGCCGCGGTAGGTCATGCCGTTTTCTTTGAGGGTGCCTTCACCTTCGCGCCGACCCGCCTTGAAACCGCCGGTGTAGCTGCTGCCGCTGGTGGTCAGCGTGCCCTGGCCGTCGAACAGCCCCAGGTTGAAATTGCCGCGATACAGCTCGCCGTTGCTGCCGTGCCATTCGCCCTGGCCGTGCCACTGGCCCTTGTCGAAACTGCCGGCGTACCAGCTGCCGTTCGGATAATCGACGCGACCCTGGCCTTGCAGCAATCCGTTGACCAGGTCACCGCGATAGCGGCCGCCGTCCGGCAGGCGCGCATCGGGCGGCAACAGCGATTCGCTGTCGCCGCAAGCGGTGAGCATCAGGGTCAAGGCAATGAGTGCAAGTGAGCGCATAGCGGGATCCGGGCAATTAGGCGACCGAGTATGCCGCAGCTCTATGACTGAGATATAGAGAGAGGTCGCGAAACAGCGTGAGCTGCTTCGCATCCGGGAGGGTTTACACGAAGCAGAGCGACAGTGGCTCGGCGATATAGGCCGGTTTTTCCGAACCTTCGATCTCGAGCGTGGCGGTGGCCTTGAGCAGCCATTGGCCGGGCTTCTTCTCGGTGACTTCGGTCAGATCGACCTTGAGGCGCACTTTCGAATTGACCTTGACCGGCTGAATGAACCGCACGCTGTCGAGGCCGTAATTGACCACCATCTTCAAGCCTTCAGGCAGGATGAGGATGTCTTCCATCAGTTTCGGGATCAGCGACAGCGACAGGAAACCGTGGGCAATGGTGCTGCCAAATGGCGTTTGCGCGGCTTTGACCGGGTCGACGTGGATGAACTGATAGTCTCCAGTGGCTTCGGCGAACAGGTTGATGCGCTCCTGATCGATAGTTAGCCATTCGGAACGTCCAAGTTCCTTGCCGACATAATCTTTGAGCTCTGCAACTGGAACATAGGGCATTGAGACTCTCCTTGGGTTCATCGGTTTTATAGTTTTGAGGTGGGGGGATTTGACCTCCCGGATTACCACTTTAGATCAACATGGCAAATTGCTCCGGTCAACTGACCATGCTTTTGGCGAATGCCGGTCTATAGCGTTGGCATGCTTATAATGCCGGGCGCGATTTTTCGGGGGAGAGGACGGATGTTGTTACGTGGCCTGACCTGGCTGGTGTTGTTCCAATTGCTGGGCACCGCCATCAACCATTTGTTTTTGCCGGTGCTGCCGGGGCCGATCATTGGCCTGCTGCTTCTGCTGGTGTTCCTGATCAGCCGTGGCCAGGTCGGCGAGCCGTTGAGCCTGGCGGCCGGCAGTCTGCTGCGTTACCTGCCATTGCTGCTGGTGCCGCCGGCCGTGGGCGTGATGGTTTACGCCAAGGACATTGCCGCGGACTTCTGGGCCATCGTCGGCGCACTGGTGTTGTCGCTGCTGCTGTCCATGGCGTTCGCCGGTGTGCTGATGCAGCGCATGGTCAAACGCCACGCGCACCGCGAGGACTCGCAATGATCTTCGACTGGCAGGGCGCCTGGTTGTCGGTGATTCATCATCCGTTGTTCGGCATCGGCATCACCCTCGGCGCCTATCAGCTGGTGTTGGCGGCGTTCGAGAAAACCCGCTGGATTTTTCTGCAGCCGGTGCTGGTCTCCATGCTGTTGGTCATTGGCGTGCTGGTCGGCTGCGGCCTGACCTACGCCGAATATCGCAAGAGCACCGAGATTCTCAGTATTTTGCTCGGCCCGGCCACCGTTGCGCTGGCCGTGCCGCTTTACCTCAACCTGCGGCGGATTCGGCAGTTGTTCTGGCCGATATTTACTACGCTGGTGATAGGTGGCGTGATTGCCACCGGCATGGGCGTGTTGCTGGGGTGGTCGTTTGGTGCAGAGCACATGATCCTGATGACCATGGCGCCGAAGTCGGTGACCTCGCCGATCGCCATGCTGGTGGCCGAACAGATCGGCGGCGTCGCGGCGCTGGCGGCGGTTTTTGTGTTGATCACCGGCGTGATCGGGGCGATCTTTGGGCCGAGCCTGCTGAACCGGCTCGGCGTCCACAGCCCCGAGGCGCGCGGCATGGCGCTGGGCATGACCGCCCATGCGGTGGGCACGGCCGTGGCGATGCAGGAAAGTGAAGAGTGCGGCGCCTTCGCGGCGCTGGCGATGAGTCTGATGGGCGTGGCCACGGCGGTGTTCCTGCCGTTGGCGGTGTCGATGGTGGTGTAAGGAAATGTCTATGAGCCTGCCGCTTTTCCCGCTGAATACGGTGCTGTTTCCGGGCTGCATCCTCGACTTGCAGATCTTCGAGGCGCGTTACCTGGACATGATTGGTCGCTGCATGAAACAGGGCGGCGGCTTCGGCGTGGTGTGCATTCTTGAGGGTGAAGAGGTCGGCATCGCCCCGTCAGGTTATGCGCTGGTCGGGTGTGAGGCGCTGATCACCGATTTCAAGCAGCAGGACAATGGCCTGCTGGGCATTCGGGTGCAGGGCGGGCGGCGTTTTCACGTGTTGCGCACCGAGGTTCAGCGCGATCAGTTGACTGTCGCCGAGGTCGAGTGGCTGGAAGACGAACCGGAGCAACCCTTGCAGGATGAGGATGCCGACCTCGTCGCACTGCTCAAGGCCCTGGCCGAACACCCGATGGTCGAAGCGCTGAACATGGGCACTGAAGCGACCGGGCAACAGTCGCTGGCCAATCAGTTGGCGTACCTGCTGCCATTCGCCGAGGTGGACAAGATCGACCTGCTGCAACTCGACGATCCGCAGCAACGACTGGATGCGATCCAGGCGCTGCTCGATGAGTTGCAGGGTGAGTTGTTCGCTTGAAAGCGAAGGGCTGATGAACGCATTTGGTAGCAGTTTGGGCCTCAGGCCAGCATTGTCGGAAGCAACGGATGCGCATAGTTTCAAGTCTGCCCACAGGAAGTGGGTTCACACTTGAAAAGGAAGATGTAGATGGATTCCGACGCAACACAAAAACAGGCTATCTGGGATCAATGCGCCGTTGAGGTCATGCTGGTAGTGCTGAAGAGTCAACAGCGATTCAACTATGAAGTCGCTGCTCAGGCTGCCGTCGATGCCGCGGATGCACTGATCGAAAAACGCGAAGCTCGACGTACTTGAACCATTTCGCTGGATAAAAAAAGCCCGAGCATCGAGCTCGGGTTTTTTTGTGTTCGATCAATAGGCATACCGCAACATTGCGTGCGGTAAATGCCGCAACGCAAAGAAGCCAAATAACACCACCATCGCCGGCAACACCAGCCACCAGACTTTGGGTGGCATGGCGTTGAGCGGTGTCTGACGCTGACTCAACCCCAGGCTCGCCGCACACACGCACGCCGCCAGCATGGCGCCGGCCAGCACATCCGTTGGCCAGTGCGCGCCCAGGTACACGCGTGACAAGGCAATCGCCAGCGCCGGCAGGCAACCCAGCAGCAACCAGGTCAGGCGCATCCTTGGCGGTTGTCCGCGACCGGCCAGCACGGCGAGCGTCAGAAACAGCGCGAAAGAGCCCGAGGCATGGCCGCTGGGCATGCTGTAGCTGGTAAGCGGGTCGCTCAGGACTTCCGGGCGCAACCGGGCGAAAAAGTGTTTGGTGAGCGTATTGCCGAGTGCGGTGACGAGCAGCGTGCTGCCGGCGAAAATCGCCTGGCGCCATTGCCGGGTCAGCAGCAGCAAAACGGTGAGCAGGGCGCTGAACAGCAGCATGTTGCGGAACTCGCCGATCAGGGTGAAAGTCACGGCGACTTCATCGAGCATCGGGCTGCGGTGTTCCTGCACCAGCGTCATCAAGCCTTGGTCGAGAGCGGTGAGGTGCGGGTAGCCGATAAACAATCCGGCCAGAATCAACAAGCTCATGCTGGCGATCAGTATCGTGGCCTTGCGATGACGGCGCAGGCTGCTGGTCGCGCTCAGGCCGATCATCACGGCGATACTGCCGGCGACGATCCCGGCCTCAGGCCAGAAACCTTCCGGTAATGGCAAGCGAATCGCCGCGCCCGTGGCCCAGCCGGGCAGCAGGTAGGCGACGCTCCAGCCGGCAGTGGCCAGCAGGCTGACGGCGACGAAGCGCGGGAACGGCATGTCGAACATCCCGGCGACCATCGGCAGCATCGGCCTTAGTGGCCCGATGAATCGTCCGACCAGCAGGCTGGCGATGCCATAGCGCTGGAAGTAAGCCTCGGCACCGGCGATCCACTCCGGGTGATGGCGCAGGCCGGGCAGGCGCCGGATGTTCTGATGGAAATGTCGCCCAACAAAGTAGGAAACGATATCGCCCAGCACGCCGGCGGCGAATCCCAGCAGCAAGGTTTCGCTCAACGACAGTGCACCGCTGCCGGCCAGCACGGCGACGGCAAACAGCAACACCGTGCCGGGTACGATCAGTCCGGCAATCGCCAGGCATTCCACGAAGGCCACGATGAACACCGCCGCAGCCAGCCATTGCGGGTTGACCGTCAGCCATCCGGTCACGCTATCGAGCCATGGGCCCATAAAAACAACTCCATTGAATTTTTATAATCGCCCGCGACGGACGAACACAGCCTGCAAAACACCACCGAACCCTGTGGGAGCGAGCCTGCTCGCGAAGGCGCCGTGTCAGGCTCCAGCAATATGCCTGGAAGGACGCCTTCGCGAGCAGGCTCGCTCCCACAAGGGATTTTCGTGTTCATGACAGCAAAAAATAATCGCGACCTTCGACCTGCCCCCGTCGCAGCGGGTTTCGCGTGCAATACGGCGCGTAAGCTGCATCGACGAAGCGGTACATCAAATGCTCATCGCGCCCATGGGGAATGCCCAGGCGTGTGGTTTGAATAATGTGGCCCGGCGCCGGGCCGACATCTTCCACCAGCAGCGCCTCATGATCGAAACGCTTGGCGTCCCAGACCGGCACCTTCAAACCCAGCGCCTTGCACAACAGCGTTTGCCCGGCACAGAGTTTTTGCGACGGGCGAGGGCGGCCCTGGGCGTCGGGATTGTTCAGCAGCATCTGCGCCAGGCTTGCCGGGCCGCTCAACTCATCGACCCACGGATAAGCTGATTTGATCAAAACCGCATTGCCCGGACCTTGAGCGCTGAAATTCAGGGAGTCGCCGCCCCGGGCGTAATACATATAGATGTGGCCGCCATCCAGAAACAAAGCCTTACGCTTTTCTGTGTAGCCGAGAGAGGCATGGCTGCCTTTTTCTTCGAAGTAATAGGCTTCGGTCTCGATGATCCGGGCGCTGAGCCACAGTTCACCGACCCGATGCCGGATGACTTTGCCAAGTAAATCCCGGGCCAGCGTTTGCGCATCCCGGTCGAAAAATGCGTCCGGGAGCCCGGTGGGCAGGCCCGCAGCGGTCGCACGAACAGTCAGGTTGGACATGATGAGCGGCATTTATCAAAGCTGATTGAGTCGTGATGATAACAATTTGCAGCTTAATCACGGCTGAACGTCGGCAAATTGCCCTCCATTTCGACCATCCGCCCGTCACCGCTGTTAGTCAGGGGACGCGACAGCTATAATCTGCCGCTTTCATCTTTGCCAAGATCACAGCAGACAATGACTGAGTCCGTTCTCGACTACATGACCCGCCTGGGTCGCGCCGCCCGTGAAGCGTCGCGCATCATCGGCCGTGCCAGCACCGCGCAGAAAAACCGCGCCTTGCAGGCGGCTGCCAATGCGCTGGATGCTGCGCGTGCCGAGCTGACGGCCGCCAACGAGCTGGATCTGGCGGCTGGTCGAGCCAATGGCCTGGAACCTGCGCTGCTGGAACGTCTGGCGCTGACCCCGGAGCGTATCGACGGCATGATCGTCGGTTTGCGCCAGGTTGCAGCGTTGCCGGACCCGGTCGGCGCCATTCGCGACATGAGCTTCCGTCCGTCGGGGATTCAGGTCGGCAAGATGCGTGTGCCGCTGGGCGTAATCGGGATCATTTACGAATCCCGGCCCAACGTGACCATCGACGCCGCCAGCCTGTGCCTGAAGTCCGGCAACGCGACCATCCTGCGCGGCGGTTCCGAAGCGATTCATTCCAACCGTGCCATCGCCGCCTGCATTCAACGCGGCCTGGCCGAAGCCGATCTGCCGGCCGCCGTGGTGCAAGTGGTCGAAACCACCGACCGTGCCGCCGTTGGCGCGCTGATCACCATGCCTGAATACGTCGACGTCATCGTGCCCCGTGGCGGCCGTGGCCTGATCGAGCGCGTCAGCCGTGATGCGCGCGTGCCGGTGATCAAGCATCTGGACGGTATCTGCCACGTTTACGTCAGTGCCCACGCCGATCTGCCGAAGGCCCAGCGTATTGCCTTCAATGCCAAGACTTACCGTTATGGCATTTGCGGTGCGATGGAGACGCTGTTGGTGGATCAAACCGTTGCCAAAGATTTCCTGCCGTCAATGGCTGCCCAGTTCCGCGAAAAAGGCGTTGAACTGCGGGGGTGCGAGCGCACTCGGGCGATCATTGAGGCTGCAGTGGCCACTGAAGAAGACTGGCACACCGAATACCTGGCACCGATCCTCTCGATCCGCGTGGTCGACGGGCTGGACCAGGCCATCGAGCACATTAATAAGTACGGCTCCCATCACACCGATTCAATCGTCAGCGAAAACCTTGCGGACACCCGGCGTTTCGTCGCGGAAGTCGATTCGTCGTCGGTGATGATCAACACCCCGACCTGCTTCGCTGATGGCTTCGAATACGGATTGGGTGCCGAGATTGGCATTTCTACTGATAAGCTGCACGCCCGCGGCCCGGTGGGTCTCGAAGGTCTGACCTGCGAGAAGTACATCGTGGTCGGTGATGGCCAGTTGCGCGGCCAGGCGTCGGTCTGACTTGGGCGACCTTAATCCGTCGGCCCCGGTAACCACCAGCGAACCTGCGCCTCGACGTATCGGCATGCTGGGCGGGACGTTCGACCCGGTGCACATCGGCCATTTGCGCGGTGCGCTGGAAGTCGCCGAAGCGCTGGCGCTCGACGAGTTGCGCCTGACACCCAGTGCCAGGCCGCCGCATCGCGGTACGCCGCAGGTGTCGGCGAAGGACCGTCTGGCGATGGTCGAGTGCGCGGTGGCCGGTGTGGCGCCGTTGGTGGTGGACGCCCGCGAATTGCAGCGGGACAAGCCGTCCTACACCATCGACACCCTGGAACTGATGCGTGCCGAACTGGCCGCTGAAGACCAGGTTTTTCTACTTTTGGGCTGGGACGCATTTTGCGGCCTGCCCACTTGGCACCGCTGGGAAGAGTTGCTCCAGCATTGCCACATCCTGGTGCTGCAACGCCCGGATGCCGACAGCGAACCGCCGGATGCCTTGCGCAACCTGCTGGCAGCGCGCTCGGTGAGCGACCCGCTGGCCCTTAAAGGGCCGAGCGGACAGATTGCATTCGTCTGGCAGACGCCGCTCGCGGTATCCGCCACCCAGATCCGTCAACTGCTGGCCAGCGGTAAGTCGGTACGTTTCCTGGTGCCCGACGCGGTCCTGGCCTACATCGATGCGCACGGACTTTACCGTGCGTCGAACTGAAAAAGGGTGCGCTTCAAGGCACGTGAATGCGTGTAGCGAAGCGCCCGAACATACGAGCAAAACGAGTTTTATATGACTGACAAAGACGTAGCTAAAGTAAAGCGCAAAGGCACATTCAAGAGCGCCCCGCTGCCAGTAGAAGCGCCAACCGGCCCTGAGCTGGCTGGCGAAGCGCTGGTCAAGGTTGCCGTGGCAGCCCTGGAAGACGTGAAGGCCCAGGACATCCAGGTCATCGACGTTCGTGAAAAGCAGAGCATCACTGACTTCATGATCATCGCTACCGGTACGTCCAACCGCCAGATCGGCGCCATGCTGGACAAGGTCCGCGAAGCCGTCAAAGCCCAGGGCGTCAAGCCTTTGGGTGAAGAAGGCAAGGGCGACAGCGACTGGGTCCTGCTGGATATGGACGATGTCATCGTGCACATGATGACCGCCTCGGCTCGCCAGTTCTACGACCTGGAGCGCCTGTGGGCCGGTGCAGAGCAGAGCCGTTCGGCCAGCGCTGCGCATCACAGCCCGGAAAACACCCACGAGCATTTCACCAAGCTCAACAAAGACCAGCTGTAAGGGATTGCTGTGCGACTGCGACTGATCGCCGTCGGTTCACGCATGCCCAAGTGGGTGGAAGAAGGCTGGCATGAATATGCCAAGCGTCTTCCGTCCGAGCTGGCGCTGGAACTGGTGGAAATACCGCTCAACACCCGTGGCAAGAACGCCGACGTGGCACGCTTCATCCGTCAGGAAGGCGAAGCCATGCTGGCCAAGGTCGGGCCGAACGAGCGCGTTGTCACCCTCGAAGTCCACGGCAAGCCCTGGAGTACCGAGCAGTTGGCGGTCGAGCTCGATCGCTGGCGGCTGGACTCGCGCACGGTGAATTTCATGGTCGGCGGCCCCGAAGGGCTGGCGCCGGAAGTGTGTGCGCGGGCCGATCAGCGCTGGTCGTTGTCACCGTTGACGTTGCCGCACCCACTGGTGCGGATTCTGATCGGCGAACAGCTGTACCGTGCCTGGACAGTTCTGTCCGGTCACCCTTACCACAAGTAGTTCTGCCTCATGTCCCAGCCG
Organism: Pseudomonas sp. MM213; assembly: GCF_020423045.1. Classification (NCBI taxonomy): domain Bacteria; kingdom Pseudomonadati; phylum Pseudomonadota; class Gammaproteobacteria; order Pseudomonadales; family Pseudomonadaceae; genus Pseudomonas; species Pseudomonas sp. MM213. The sequence goes on along the minus strand of NZ_CP081943.1, from coordinate 3,802,265 downwards.
ATCCGCATCAAGGACCACGAAAAAGACGCCCGTCTGGTGCGTGGCCGCGTCGTGTTCGGGGCCATTGCAGTGGTGGTGCTGATCGGCGTGCTGATCGCTCGCCTGTATTTCCTCCAGGTGATCCAGTACGAGTACCACTCGACCCTGTCGGAAAACAACCGCGTCCATGTGCAGCCGATTCCGCCGACCCGCGGATTGATCTTCGACCGCAATGGCGTGGTGGTGGCCGACAACCGGCCCAGCTTCAGCCTGAGCATGACCCGCGAGCGTTCCGGCGACTGGCAGCAAGTGCTCGACGTGATCGTCGAAGTGCTGGAACTGACGCCCGAGGATCGGGTGATCTTCGAGAAACGCATGCGCCAGGGGCGTCGGCCATTCGAGCCGGTGCCGATCCTGTTCGAGCTGACCGAAGAGCAGATCGCCCGCATCGCCGTGAACCAGTTCCGCCTCCCGGGTGTGGAAGTGGTTGCGCAGCTGGTGCGGCATTACCCGCAGGGCGCGCACTTTGCGCACTCGGTGGGTTACATGGGGCGGATCAACGAGAAAGAGCTGAAGTCTCTCGATCCGGTCAATTACAGCGGCACCCACCACATCGGCAAGACCGGCATCGAGCGTTTCTACGAGCCCGAACTGCATGGCCAGGTGGGTTACGAAGAAGTCGAAACCAACGCACGAGGCCGCGTTCTGCGGGTGCTCAAGCGTACCGATCCGATTCCCGGCAAGGACATCGTCCTGAGCCTGGACATCAAGTTGCAGGAAGCGGCCGAAGCGGCACTCGGCGGTCGCCGTGGTGCGGTGGTCGCGCTGGACCCGAAAACCGGCGAAGTGCTGGCAATGGTCAGTCAGCCGAGTTTCGACCCGAACCTGTTTGTGACCGGCATCAGCTTCAAGGCTTATTCCGAACTGCGTGATTCCATCGACCGGCCGTTGTTCAACCGCGTGCTGCGTGGCCTTTACCCACCGGGTTCGACCATCAAGCCAGCGGTGGCCATTGCGGGCCTGGACTCGGGCGTTGTCACCGCGTCGACCAGGGTCTTCGACCCCGGCTACTACATGCTGCCCAATTACGATCACAAGTATCGCAACTGGAACCGTACCGGTGACGGCTACGTCGATCTGGACACGGCGATCATGCGGTCCAACGACACCTACTTCTATGACCTGGCCCACAAGCTGGGGATTGATCGCTTGTCGGCCTACATGGGCAAGTTCGGCATCGGCCAAAAGGTCTCGCTGGACATGTTCGAAGAGTCGCCGGGGCTGATGCCGTCCCGTGAGTGGAAGCGTGCGACCCGGCGCCAGGCCTGGTTCCCGGGTGAAACGCTGATTCTCGGGATCGGTCAGGGCTACATGCAATCCACGCCGCTGCAACTGGCCCAGGCCACGGCGCTGGTGGCCAACAAAGGTGTGTGGAACCGTCCGCACCTGGCCAAGACTGTCGAAGGCGAGCGGCCGAAGGATGACAATCCGATGCCGGACATCATCCTGCGCGATCCGTCCGACTGGACCCGGGTCAACCACGGCATGCAGCAAGTGATGCACGGTGCGCGCGGTACGGCGCGCAAGGCTTCGATCGGCGCGCAATACCGGATCGCCGGCAAAAGTGGTACCGCCCAGGTGGTCGCGATCAAGCAGGGCGAGAAGTACGACCGCTCGAAGGTTCAGGAGCGTCATCGCGACCACGCCTTGTTTGTCGGCTTTGCGCCGGCCGACGACCCGAAAATCGTGGTGTCGGTGATGGTCGAGAACGGCGAGTCCGGTTCAGGCGTCGCCGCGCCTGTGGTGCGTCAAGTCATGGACGCCTGGCTCCTCGACCAGGACGGCCGACTGAAAGCCGAATACGCCAGCCCTATCAGTGCGGAGGCTACGGCCCGTGAAGAGTAATTTCGATCGCATCCTCTCCAGCGAGGATGTGATGCGTCGCCGTGCGACGCTGTTGCAACGCATGCACATTGACGGACCGCTGCTGATCCTGCTGCTGACCCTCGCCGCCGGCAGCCTGTTCGTGCTGTATTCGGCCAGCGGCAAGAGCTGGGACCTGCTGGCCAAGCAAGCTACTTCTTTCGGCATCGGCCTGGTGTCAATGATCGTCATCGCCCAGTTCGAGCCGCGCTTCATGGCCCGTTGGGTGCCGGTCGCTTATGTCGTCGGCGTGCTGTTGCTGGTGGTGGTGGACGTCATGGGCCACAACGCCATGGGCGCCACGCGCTGGATCAACATTCCGGGGGTGATCCGCTTCCAGCCTTCGGAGTTCATGAAGATCCTGATGCCGGCGACCATCGCCTGGTACTTGTCCAAGCGCACCTTGCCGCCGCAGCTCAAGCATGTGGGCGTCAGTCTGTTCCTGATCGGTTTGCCGTTCATTCTGATCGTGCGTCAGCCCGACCTCGGCACTTCGCTGTTGATCCTGGCGGGTGGGGCATTCGTTTTGTTCATGGGCGGGTTGCGCTGGCGCTGGATCATCAGCGTACTGGCCGCCGCCGTGCCGGTGGCCGTGGGGATGTGGTTTTTCATCATGCACGACTACCAGAAGCAACGAATCCTGACGTTCCTCGACCCGGAAAGCGATCCGCTGGGCACCGGCTGGAACATCATTCAGTCGAAAGCCGCCATCGGTTCCGGCGGCGTGTTCGGCAAGGGTTGGCTGCTGGGCACGCAATCGCACCTCGACTTTCTGCCGGAAAGCCACACCGACTTCATTATTGCGGTGATGGGTGAAGAGTTCGGCCTGGTGGGCATCTGCGCACTGCTGCTGATTTACCTGTTGTTGATCGGTCGCGGGCTGGTGATTACCGCCCAGGCCCAGACATTGTTCGGCAAACTGCTCGCGGGCGCCCTGACCATGACGTTTTTTGTTTACGTTTTCGTCAACATCGGTATGGTCAGTGGCCTGTTGCCGGTTGTAGGGGTGCCGTTGCCGTTCATTAGCTACGGAGGAACTTCGCTGGTAACGCTGCTGTCAGCGTTTGGGGTTTTGATGTCGATCCATACCCATCGCAAGTGGATCGCACAGGTTTGAATAAGGTGAAGATTTCAATGCAAGTAATGCGTGGCTGGGCGACTCGATACGCGCCATGGGTCGGCCTGGTAAGCATCCTTGGCACAGCGCAGGACGCGTTGGCCGGCGATTACGAAGGCTCACCCCAGGTGGCCGGCTTCGTCGGTGAAATGACCCGCGACTACGGTTTCGCCGGTGAACAGCTGATGGGCGTGTTCCGCGAAGCCGAGCGCAAGCAGTCGATTCTGGACGCGATCTCCAAGCCCGCCGAGCGGGTCAAGCAGTGGAAAGAATATCGCCCAATGTTCATCACCGACGCGCGCATCGCACGCGGCGTGGATTTCTGGCGGCAGCACGAGGCGGTACTCGCCCGTGCCGAGCAGGAATATGGCGTACCGGCCCAGGTGATTGTCTCGATCATCGGCGTTGAGACGTTTTTCGGTCGAAATACCGGCAATTACCGGGTAATCGACGCCTTGTCGACCCTGGGTTTCGACTATCCTCCCCGTGCCGAATTCTTCCGCAAGGAATTGCGTGAATTCCTGTTGTTGGCCCGGGAAGAGCAGGTCGATCCATTGACCCTCAAAGGTTCCTACGCCGGGGCGATGGGCTTGCCGCAGTTCATGCCGAGCAGCTTTCGCGCCTATGCGGTGGATTTCGACGGTGACGGCCACATTAATATCTGGACCAATCCGGACGATGCCATCGGCAGCGTCGCCAGTTATTTCAAGCGTCACGGCTGGGTGGCCGGCGAACCGGTGGTCAGCCGCGCCGATGTGCGTGGCGATCAGGTCGACGAAGGTTTGACCACCGGCATCGAACCGACTAAAACCGTCGGGGAGTTGCGGGCTCTAGGGTGGTCAAGTCATGATGCGCTGCGCGATGATATGCCGGTCACGGCATTCCGCCTGGAAGGTGACAATGGCCCTGAATACTGGATGGGCCTGACGAATTTTTACGCAATCACGCGTTATAACCGCAGCGTGATGTACGCCATGGCCGTACATCAACTGTCTGAACAGCTGGTCCAAGCACGGGGCGTCAAGTAATGCGGGCATTGCCTATGAATAAACCCCTGAAGCTGATGGCATTCGCCGCGTTGGCAGTGCTGGTCGCCAGTTGTTCGACCAGCCGCGCACCGTCACAGAAATCATCCACCGCCGTGCGCTCGGCGCCGGGGCTGGACATCAACCGCGCCCACAAAGATGGCGCACCGTGGTGGGACGTCGACGTATCGCGCATCCCGGATGCCACGCCGACCCTGCACACCGGCCCTTACAAGGCCAACCCGTACACCGTGCTGGGCAAGACTTACTTCCCGCTGCAAGAATCCAAGACCTACGTCGCCTCGGGCACGGCGTCCTGGTACGGCACCAAGTTCCACGGCCAGAACACCGCCAATGGCGAGGTTTACGACCTGTATGGCATGAGCGCCGCTCACAAGACCTTGCCACTGCCGAGTTACGTTCGGGTGACCAACCTGGACAACAACAAGTCAGTGATTTTGCGGGTCAACGATCGCGGGCCGTTTTACTCGGACCGCATCATCGACTTGTCCTACGCTGCCGCGAAGAAACTCGGCTACGCCGAAACCGGCACCGCACGGGTCAAGGTCGAAGGCATCGACCCGCAGCAATGGTGGGCGGCCAAAGGCCGTCCGGCGCCTTTGATGCTCAACGAGCCGCAAGTAGCGCAAAATGCCGCGCCGACGATTACCGCATCGGCCGGCACGGTCGAGCAATGGACGCCGCCGCCGCAGCAACACGCCGCGGCCGTTGTGCCCGTGCAGATCGATGCAAAAAAACGCTTCTGTACCAGCCTCTGGCCAGTATCTGCAGGTGGGCGCGTTCGCCAACCCGGACGCTGCAGAACTCCTGAGATCGAAGCTCAGCGGGATGGTGAGCGCTCCGGTGTTCATCAGCTCGATCGTGCGTAATCAACAGACACTGCATCGGGTGCGCCTGGGGCCGATCGGCTCGCCGGGTGAAATCCAGCAAGTGCAGAACAGCGTGCGCCTGGCCAATCTCGGTTCGCCGAGCGTGGTCACCGCCGAGTAATACGTAGTACTTGATTGACGGTTCACTTGCGGTTTTGAGGGGTGGACCTGGTTGTTGGCTCGTTGAAGAACAAAAGCCCGGCAAGGGTACTGAGTGAACGACTGAACACGCGACAGCTCGTTAGAAGGCTGTCTGATTAGTTTTGCCTTCGGGCAGTTTCCATTAGCGATTTCGAGAGACGGATGAACATCACCACCTTTGCCAAACGCCTGTGCCTTCTAGTCCCGCTGCTCCTCTCGCCTGCCGCTTTCGCGGTCGAGATGATGCCGTCGCCGCCACAACTGGCCGCCAAAGCCTATGTGCTCATGGATGCCAGCAGCGGCAACGTGCTGGTCGAGAACAACGGTGACCAGCGTCTGCCACCAGCCAGCCTGACCAAGCTGATGACCGCGTACATCGCGACCCTGGAAATCCGTCGCGGCCAGATCGGCGAAAACGACCCGGTGACCGTGAGCGAAAACGCCTGGCGCACCGGCGGTTCGCGGATGTTCATCAAGGTCGGTTCGCAAGTGACCGTCAGCGACCTGCTGCACGGCATCATCATTCAGTCGGGTAACGACGCCAGTGTTGCGCTCTCCGAGCACATCGCCGGCAGCGAAGACGCTTTCGCCGACATGATGAACAAAACCGTGGCCGACCTGGGCATGACCAATAGCCACTTCATGAACCCGACCGGTCTGCCGAACCCTGAGCACTACTCGTCGGCTCACGACATGGCCGTGCTGGCTCGCGCGATCATCCACGAAGACCCGGCTCACTATGCGATCTACTCGCAGAAAGAGTTCTTCTGGAACGGCATCAAGCAACCTAACCGTAACCTGCTGCTGTGGCGCGACAAGACTGTCGACGGTCTGAAAACCGGCCACACCGACGAAGCCGGCTACTGCATGGTGTCTTCGGCCGTACGTGATGGCATGCGCCTGATCGCCGTGGTGTTCGGCACCAACAGCGAAGTGGCACGTGCGTCGGAAACCCAGAAGCTGCTGACCTACGGTTTCCGTTTCTTCGAAACCCAGACCTTCTATCAGAAAGGTGCCGAGCTGGCTCAGGCCCCTGTCTGGAAGGGCTCCACCAATCAAGTCAAGGCCGGCCTGGCTGAAGACCTGACCATGACCCTGCCAAAAGGCCAGCTGAAAAAGCTCGCTGCCAGCATGACCATGAACCCGCAACTGGTTGCGCCAATCGCCAAGGGCGACGTGATCGGTAAAGTCGAAGTCAAACTGGACGACAAGGTGGTGCACAGCGCTGACCTGATCGCTCTGGATGGCGTCGAAGAGGGTGGTATCTTCCGTCGCATGTGGGATAGCATCCGTCTATTCTTCTACGGCTTGTTCAACTGAATTAGTGTGCACCTGCATGGTCCCGCGCTCATCCGGCGCGGGGTCATGCCCGTCGCCACGGCTTACGCTTACGAGGCCGTTACGCCATGACCGATACTGAAGTAAAGGCGCCCAAGATCGAATTCCCCAACGTTGATTACCCGGTTAAGGTGATCAGCGATACCGGTGTTGGCAACAAAGACAGGATCATCGAGATCGTCAAGAAACACGCGACGATCAACCATGACCGTGTGGATGAACGCCAAAGCACCAACGGCAAATACACCACGATTCAATTGCACATCGTCGCCACCGACCAGGACCAGCTGTACAACATCAACAGCGAACTGCGGGCTACCGGCTTCGTGCACATGGTGCTGTGATGTCTGGCACGCTGGGCTTTCGCGAGCTCGGCCAGATGGCGTACGAGCCGGTCTGGCATGCCATGCAACGCTTCACCAACGAACGCGGCAGCGATGCCGCGGACGAAATCTGGCTGGTTGAGCACCCACCGGTGTTCACCCAGGGCCAGGCCGGCAAGGCCGAGCACTTGTTGCTGCCGGGAGATATTCCGGTGGTGCAGGTCGATCGCGGTGGTCAGGTGACTTATCACGGTCCCGGCCAGTTGGTCGCCTATCTGTTGCTCGATGTGCGCAAGCTGGGTTTTGGCGTGCGTGACCTGGTCACCCGCATGGAACTCTGCCTGATCGAGCTGCTGGCCAGCTACGGCGTGACGGCTGCGGCCAAGCCGGATGCACCGGGTGTCTACGTCGATGGGGCGAAAATCGCTTCCCTGGGTCTGCGGATCCGCCACGGTTGTTCCTTTCATGGCCTGGCCCTGAACGTGGACATGAACCTGGAACCGTTTCGACGGATTAATCCCTGCGGCTACGCCGGGCTGGCGATGACCCAGCTGAGCGATCACGCAGGATCGATTGAATTTGCCGAGGTAAGTGCCCGGCTGCGCGCGCAGCTCGTCAAACACCTCGACTATGCTGAGCAGACGACCCTAACGGGCGGAATCGACTGATATGACTACTGATGCAGTGCAAACCATGATCCCGACGCTGGATGTCACCGAGCGTCCGGCCCCGCGTGCCAAGGTTGAAGCCGGCGTCAAGCTGCGCGGCGCCGAGAAGGTTGCACGCATCCCGGTAAAGATCATTCCTACCACCGAATTGCCGAAGAAACCTGACTGGATCCGCGTGCGCATCCCGGTTTCCCCGGAAGTCGACCGCATCAAGGCGTTGCTGCGCAAGCACAAGCTGCACAGTGTGTGCGAAGAAGCGTCCTGCCCGAACCTGGGCGAGTGCTTCTCCGGCGGCACCGCGACCTTCATGATCATGGGCGACATCTGCACCCGTCGCTGCCCGTTCTGCGACGTTGGCCACGGTCGTCCGAAACCACTGGACGTGAATGAGCCGGAAAGCCTGGCCATTGCCATCGCCGACCTGAAACTGAAATACGTAGTGATCACTTCGGTTGACCGCGATGACCTGCGTGACGGCGGTGCCCAGCACTTTGCCGACTGCATCCGCGAAATCCGCAAGCTGTCGCCGAACGTGCAGCTCGAAACCCTGGTCCCGGATTACCGTGGGCGCATGGACGTGGCGCTGGAAATCACCGCCGCCGAGCCACCGGATGTGTTCAACCACAACCTGGAAACCGTGCCGCGCCTGTACAAGGCTGCGCGTCCGGGTTCGGACTACCAGTGGTCGCTGACCTTGCTGCAACGCTTCAAGCAGATGATGCCGCACATTCCGACCAAGTCCGGCCTGATGCTGGGTCTGGGCGAGACCGACGAAGAAGTCATCGAAGTCATGAAGCGCATGCGCGAGCACGACATCGACATGCTGACCCTCGGCCAGTACCTGCAACCGTCCCGCAGCCACTTGCCGGTGCAGCGTTTCGTGCACCCGGACACCTTCGCCTGGTTCGCCGAGGAAGGTTACAAGATGGGCTTCAAGAACGTCGCTTCCGGTCCGCTGGTACGTTCCTCGTACCACGCCGACGAGCAGGCGAAGCTGGTTAAAGCTGAACTGATCTCGTCGTTGTAACAAAACGCCCGCAAGGCTTTTCAGCCTTGCGGGCATTTTTTTTGGCCGTGCCTACGGCAACTACAGTCTTTTCCTGCACGCTGTGGGGCGACTGTCCCTCTTCTGTTTATTCCCGTTCCTGACTACTGTGTGCAGAAGCTTTCGCGCAGGGAGATTCATGGATGACCGTTCGACCGACCCACACTCTTTTTCCCCACAAACCCGTTCCGGCCTTGCCCGCGCAAGGGCTGATCGGCGTCATTGCGCCCGCAGGCCCCGCTGCACTGGACACCGATAAGGCCATCAGCTGGATGCGCGCGCGCGGATACGCGTTGCGGATTTTCCCTGGTGTGTATGAGCAGGACGGCTACCTGGCCGGCAGCGACGATGTGCGGCTCAATGACCTGCACGCCGCGTTCGCGGACAGCGAGGTCGATGCGATCATTTGCCTGCGCGGTGGTTACGGCACGCCGCGTTTGCTCGATCGCATTGATTTCGAACTATTGCAGAACAACGCTAAGCCGTTCATCGGCTACAGCGATATCACGGCGCTGCACCTGGCGATCAGCCGTTATGCCGGGTTCGTGACTTTTCATGGCCCGCTGCTCAACGCTGATTTGTTGGGGGACAAGCAAAAGCCTACCGAGTCCTCGTTTTTCAACATGCTCAGGGGGCAGGTGAAGGCGGGCAGTGTGTTGACGCACCCGGTGGCTTACCCGTTGACCACAATCGAGCCTGGCATCGCTCACGGGCGCTTGCTGGGCGGTAACTTGTCGATGATTGCCGCGACCATGGGCACGCCTTATGAAATCGAGGCCGAGGGCGTCATCCTGTTTATCGAGGACATCAACGAGCCGTTGTACCGCATTGATCGGCTGCTGACTCATCTGCGGCTCGCAGGCACGCTGGGCAAGTTGCGCGGGGTTCTGGTGGGGGATGTGGCGGGGGTTGATTCGATTGCGCTGGAGCGGTTGCTCAAGCAGACGTTCGAGCCGTTGCGGATTCCGGTGTTGTCGGGGTGGCGCAGCGGGCATTGCGATCCGAACCTGACGTTGCCGATGGGGGCGCTGGTCCGGTTGGATGCGGGCAATAAGGAATTGGTGTTGGAGCAGGATGTAGTCATCAAGCGATAGTTCTACAGCGCCTGATAGTCAGTCTTCGCGGGCAAGCCTCGCTCCTACAGGTTATGCGCGAACCCTGTAGGAGCGAGGCTTGCCCGCGAAGCTTTTAGCGGTTTCGAAGGCCTTCGAGCAACTTGTGCGTCGGATACCCGTCCGCCGGCCAGCCAAACGACTGCTGGGCGCTGCGGATCGCTTTGCGGGTGTTGGCGCCGATGATGCCGTCGGCGGTGCCCGCGTCATACTTCTGCGCGCTCAACAGGTTTTGCAGCTCGATCCGTTCGGTACGGCTCAGCGGCAAATCATCCTTGGGCCAGGTGCCATTGATGAATCCCGCGCCGTTGAAGCGCCCGGCCAACAAACTGACGGCCAGCGCATAGGACGACGAGTTGTTGTACTTGAGGATCGCACGGAAGTTGTCGAGCACCAGGAATGCCGGGCCACGATAGCCCGCCGGCAGCAGCAGGGCCGCCGACAGGTGTTCCGCACCGGCCGGAACCTGGCCGCCGTTAGGCAGCGTGACGCCCAATTGCTGCCATTCGGCGACGCTCTTGCGAATCGAGCCATCGGCCAGCACGTAGTTGAAGCTGCCCGGCAGCTGCACTTCAAAACCCCATGGCTGGCCTTTCTGCCAGCCAGAGCTTTGCAGGTAGTGCGCGGTCGACGCCAGGGCGTCGGCAGAGCTGCCCCAGATGTCGCGACGGCCGTCGCCATCAAAGTCCACGGCGTGGGTGTTGTAGGTGGTCGGGATGAACTGGGTCTGGCCCATGGCGCCGGCCCAGGAGCCGAGCATTTTCTCCGGCGCGATGTCGCCCTGTTGCAGGATCTGCAGGGCCGCGATCAATTGCGCGTGGGCGAAACCAGGGCGCCGGCCTTCGTAGGCCAGGGTCGCCAGGGAGTTGATCACCGACTTGCTGCCCTGAAACTGGCCGAAGTTACTTTCCATGCCCCACACCGCAACCAGTGCCTGACGATCGACGCCGTAGCGTTGTTCGATACTTTGCAGGATGTCGGCGTACTGGCTGACCAGTGCCTGACCTTTGCGCACGCGCAGCGGCGACAGGGCGCCATCGAGGTATTCCCACACCGGGCGGGAAAACTCCGGTTGGCTGCGGTCGGCACGGATCACGCTGGTGTCCAGGCTGACATTGGCGAAGGCGCGGTCGAACAGGTCGGCGCGGATGCCGGCGGCCAGCGCATCCTTGCGGAAACCCGCCTGCCATTCGGCGAAGGTCTGGGTTGGCTGGATGTCGAGATTTTCACCGGTCGGCACCACGGGCGGGATCACCGCTGGGGCTGTCGCGACGGGAAGGGTCTGAAGCGGTTGGGCGTCGGCGGCGGTCGGTTTTTCCGCGCAGGCGACAAGCAGAACGAGGCTGGAGGCAGCAATCAATTGGCGCAAATGCCAACGACGGGAAATACAAAGGGGCATGCACGGGTCCAGGGAATACGGATCAGGTGCAGACCTTAACATGTTGAGCGATGGCTTGCCTTTCAGGCCGCCAGAAAGTAAGAAGCCTCCCAGTTGTCAGACTGGAAGGCTTCGCGGCGGTAGCTGCCTTTGCCCTTGCCGGCTCGTTCCTGACGGCTGCGGAACAGTGGCTGGGCGATGATGGATTTGGCCTTGTTGGGGCCATGCTTAGATGGCTTTTTGCTCATGATCGGATCTCTCGATTGAGTGGGGTTTTGCGGGGGGAAATAATCTGCCGAAGTTGGGGTTCTGTCTAGACCCCGCATTGCGTAGGACCTTTCGGACGCCATTCGCGGGCAAGCCTCGCTCCTACAGGGTCATCGATTGACTGTAGGAACGAGCGGTGCGGCGGTCCGACTTGCCCGCGAACGGCCGTTATGCGATTACTCTGCGGGCAACGACAATCTCTGCCCAGCCATCAACAACGACAACCTACTCAAACTCATCCACGGCGAACCCGCCGCCTGACCTTTGATCTGTGCGTCGATGCGCTGTGCTTCCAACAACAACTGTGCCCAGCGTTGCGCCGAGTAACGTTGCAAGGCTTTGCTCATCAGCGGTTTGCGTTTGTCCCAGACCGGCGGTCGGGCAGAGCTGAAGGCCTTGTCCAGCGGCACGCCCTGGCTGTATTGCAGCGAGAGGTTGGCCAGCAAGCGCAGTTCCCGGGCCAGCGCCCAGAGAATCACGGGCGGTTCGACGCCTTCACCGCGCAGCCCTTCGAGCATGCGCAGGGCGTGAGCGGCCTCGCCGTTGAGAATCGCATCGGTCAGGCCGAAGACATCGAAGCGCGCGCTGTCGGCCACTGCGGCTTGCACGGTTTCGACGGTAATCTGCCCGCCTTCGGCCATCAGCTTGAGCTTTTCGATCTCTTGCGCGGCCGCCAGCAAGTTGCCCTCGACTCGCGCGGCGATCAGTTCCACGGCGTCCTGGCTGGCGGACAGGCCGGCCTGGGACAAGCGCTGCCGGATCCAGCCCGGCAACTGGCTGGCGTCCACCGGCCAGATCTGCACGAACTGAGTGTGCTGACCTTCGACCAGCGCCTTGCCCCACTTGGTTTTCTGCGCGCTGCCATCGAGCTTCGGCAGGCTGATCAGCAGCACGGTGTCTTCGGCGGGTCGCGAGCAGTATTCGATGAATGCGGCTGCGCCTTTGTCACCGGGTTTGCCGGACGGCAGACGCAGTTCCAGCAGGCGTTTTTCAGCGAACAACGACATGCTTGCGCCGGCTTGCAGCAGCGTTCCCCAGTCGAAACTGGCTTCGGCGGCGAACACCTGGCGTTCATCGAAGCCCTGTTGACGGGCGGCTGCGCGAATGGCGTCGGCGGCTTCCTGACACAGCAGCGGATCGTCGCCACTGATGATGTAGACCGGCGCGAGCGCACCTTGCAGGTGTTTGGCGAGTTGGGCGGGGGCGAGTTTCATAGGCGAGGGCAAACGGGGCGCCTGAGCGCCCCGTAAGTCTTATTGCTGCGGGATTTCGACAGGCGACTGACGCGGCGTTTCCGCTTCAGCCTTTTGCGTTGCTTCCAGTGCCGCGGCTTCAGCCTTGACCCTGGCTTCGGCGGTCTGTTGCAACTGATCCAACTGAGCTGGCGTGAGCTGTTGCAGGCGGATCATCATGCGTTGAACCATTTCACGACGCGTGTCCTTGCGGGCATCAGCGGCTTCCTGGTCGGAGCCCACCAGGTTGTTGCCGTCGTGAATGAAGACTCGCTGCATTTCAATCTTGTCGCTCACCAGCAGCAGGTTGCCCTGACCCAGGATGACGTAGTCGACCACGGTAGTCAGCTCATACTCGCCAGTACGGCCGGCGCCTGCGTAGCTGAGAATGCGCTGGGATTCTTTTTCATCGGCCAGCACCAGTTTGTAAGGTGCGCCGCTGTGGACATTGATGCCGCTGTTTTTCAGCACCTGACGCATGAGCGTCACAGTTTCGCCGTAGGAATTGCGTGCGCTCAGGTCGATTTCCTTGATCGCCATTTCATAGGTGCCGGTGCCGCGCAGCTGGAAACCGCAGGCGCTCAACAGGACCGCGAGGCCCATCACCAGCAAATTGCGTTTGATCATCTTGTTGCTCCCCTTGAAACCATGTGGGCCGATCATGCGGCCCGAAAGGTTTTACTCGGCGCCAGGCTCACCTGGCGCCTGATCCAATTAGCTGGCGACGATATTGACCAGTTTCCCGGGCACTACGATCACTTTACGAATAGTCAGGCCATCGACAAAACGCAGCACGTTTTCGTTGATACGGGCAGCGGCTTCGATCTCTTCACGAGTCGCGCTGGCCGGCATTTCGATCTGGCCGCGCAGCTTGCCGTTGACCTGGATAACCAGTGTCAGGCTGTCCTGCACCAGTGCGCTGTCGTCCAGCACTGGCCAACCGGCGTCGATCACCGGATCGGCGTGACCCAGGCGATGCCACAGCTCATGGCTGATGTGCGGGGTGATCGGAGCCAGAAGCAGCGTCACGGTTTCCAGACCTTCGTGAACCAGCGCGCGATCCTGTTCGGTCGCTTGCGGGGCTTTTTCCAACACGTTCATCAGCGTCATCACCTGGGCGATGGCGGTGTTGAATTTGTGGTTCTGGCCAACGTCGTGGCTGGCCTGTTTGATGGCCTGGTGGATCGAACGGCGAATGACTTTCTGCTCGTCGTTCAGGCTGGCGATGTCCAGTTTGCCCGGCAGACCCTGAGTCACGTGTGCTTGAGCCAGACGCCAGACGCGCTTGAGGAAACGGTGCGAACCTTCTACCCCGGAGTCGGACCATTCCGCGCTCATGTCAGGCGGCGAGGCGAACATCATGAACAGGCGGCAGGTGTCTGCGCCGAACTGGTCAATCATCGACTGAGGGTCGACGCCGTTGTTCTTCGACTTGGCCATCTTCTCGGTGCCGCCGATTTCCACCGGCAGGCCGTCGGCGATCAACTTGGCGCTGATGACCTTGGCCTTGCTGTCGCGTTCGAGTTCGACGTCCGCCGGGTTGAACCAGGTGTAAGCACCATTGGCTTCGCGACGATAGTAAGTCTCGGCGATCACCATGCCCTGGGTCAGCAGGTTCTTGAACGGCTCGTTGGAACTCACCAGGCCTTCGTCACGCATCAGCTTGTGGAAGAAGCGCGCGTAGAGCAGGTGAAGAATCGCGTGTTCGATACCGCCGATGTACTGATCCACCGGCAGCCAATGGTCGGCCGCGGATTTCTCCACCAGGCCGCCTTCATAGTGCGGCGAGGCGTAACGGGCGTAGTACCACGAGGACTCGACGAAGGTGTCCATGGTGTCGGTTTCACGTTTGGCCGGTGCGCCGCATTTCGGGCAAGTGCACTCGTAGAACTCGGGCATGCGGGCCAATGGCGAACCGGCGCCGTCCGGAACCACGTCTTCCGGCAGTACGACAGGCAGCTGGTCTTCCGGGACCGGCACGTCACCGCAGGTGCCGCAGTGGATGATCGGGATCGGGCAGCCCCAGTAACGCTGACGGCTGATGCCCCAGTCGCGCAGGCGGAACTGGGTACGCGAGGCGCCGAGGTTTTTCTTGATCAGCGCAACTTCAATGGCGTCGAAAGCGCCTGCGAAGTCGAGGCCGTCAAATTCGCCGGAGTTGATCAGCGTGCCATGTTCGCCGTAGGCGTCTTGCCACGGCGCCGGGTTGGTGTCACCTGAACTGGTGCGCACCACCGATTTGACCGGCAGGTTGTACTTGTGGGCGAACTCGAAATCACGCTCGTCGTGCGCTGGAACCGCCATGACAGCGCCGTCGCCGTAGTGCATCAGCACATAGTTGGCGACCCACACTGGCAGTTTCTCGCCGGTCAGTGGGTGCTCGACGAACAGGCCGGTCGGCAGGCCTTTTTTCTCTTGGGTGGCGACGTCGGCTTCAGCGACGCTGCCGCCCTTGCATTCAGCGATGAACGCTTGCAGCTCGGGATTGTTCTGTGCGGCCAGGGTGGCCAGGTGGTGTTCGGCGGCCACGGCGACGTAGGTCGCGCCCATCAGGGTGTCCGGACGGGTGGTGAAAACCTTCAGCGCGCCGGCTTCGCCGATGGAGTCGACGTTGTACGGGAACTGCACTTCCATGCCGCGGGACTTGCCGATCCAGTTGCGCTGCATGGTCTTGACCTGTTCAGGCCAGCCCGGCAGATCGTCGAGACTCTCCAGCAGTTCATCCGCGTACGCGGTGATCTTGAAGTAGTACATCGGGATTTCGCGTTTTTCGATCAGCGCGCCGGAACGCCAGCCGCGACCGTCGATCACTTGCTCGTTGGCCAGGACGGTCTGGTCGACCGGGTCCCAGTTCACGGTGCCGCTCTTTTTGTAGATCACGCCTTTTTCGAACAGGCGAGTGAACAGCCATTGTTCCCAGCGGTAGTAATCGGGCTTGCAGGTGGTCACTTCACGCGACCAGTCCACCGCCAGGCCCAGGCTGCGCAGCTGGTTTTTCATGTAGGCGATGTTTTCGTAGGTCCACTTGGCGGGCGCTACGTTGTTCTTCATCGCGGCGTTTTCCGCCGGCATGCCGAAGGCGTCCCAACCCATGGGTTGCAGGACGTTCTTGCCTTGCATGCGCTGGTAGCGGGAGATCACGTCGCCGATGGTGTAGTTGCGCACATGCCCCATGTGTAGCTTGCCGCTGGGGTAAGGGAACATCGACAGGCAATAGAACGTCTCCTTGCCTGGCTGTTCACTGACTTCAAAGGACTTTTGCTCGTCCCAGAACGACTGGGCGGCGGCTTCGATTTCACGGGGCTGATATTGTTCGTGCATGGCTACTTTTGAACTGAATAGGGGTGGCCTAATCCTCTTCAATGCGACGCTGGACGGTGATCACGCCAAATCGGCGTTTCGGTGCCCAGACGAGCTGGAAGTGGAGTTACAGGAAGCGCCGTAGCATACATGACCGCACTCTACCGAGGGAAACCCTGATTACTGCCGCGCGTCTCGCAGAAATGGCTGCGAGGGCCGTTGGTCGCGGCGTTCAGCCGGTTTGTTCATGGAAGCTAAGCTCTAAATGGGGAGTGAGTCTTATCTTCAATGAGGTGAGGGATGGTTGAGTCACAGCAAAAAGTTACAAAACCGGAGTTGTACGAAAGACTGATCGATCGTCTGGGATTGGCCTTGGACGCGGCAAAAACCGCTGGCCGGTTGCGCGATGAACGTCCCCTGGAGCTGGAGCTGCGTGGCCTGAGCCCCGCAGAGTTTGAACTGGTCAAGGCGTATCTGGATCGCAGTGAACGTGAAACACACGGATGCTTGTCAGAAGCAGTGAAGCAACTCGACGCACCACGTTCGGCCAAGATCATCTGGCTCAAGGACAAGGCACCCGGCAAAGACGCGGTAAAGGTCCGGTCTCTGCAATTCAAGTAAGGGCACTTGAACCCATGGCGTATGGTTTTTTAAAGCATAGTCCTTTCGCATTTGTTGTCGCATTGCGTCAACCCACTTAGGCTTCGGGCATCTTCAGGAGATGCTCGATGCCTTTTCGTTACTTCGTTAAAAACCTTCTCATGCCGCCCGGCATTTTGTTGCTGTTGCTGGTGCTTGCCTGGTGGTTTCGCCGCTCAAGACCGCGCCTGGCCGGTGTGTGCTTTGCGCTGGGGGCGGGCGGCTTCTGGCTGATGAGCCTGCCGGTGGCTGTGCAATGGGGCGCCAAAGCCCTGGAGCGCGAGCCGCCGCTGGCTCGCGAGGAGTGGGCAACCCTGGCTCAGCGCGCCGACGCGATCATCGTGCTCGGTGCGGGGCGCGAACGTGGCGACCTGGCCTGGGGCGCCGACCAGCCGACCGGTGTCGCGCTGGAGCGCGAACGCTATGCGGCGCGGCTGGCGAAGGCGTCGGGCTTGCCGATCCTGACCAGCGGCGGATTGCATTACGGGACACCTCCGAGCGAAGCCAGGTTGATGGCCGATTCGTTGCGCGATGATTTCGGCGTGACCGTGCGCTGGCAGGAAGAGCGCAGCCGCACCACGTGGGAGAACGCTCTATTCAGTGCTGAGATGTTGCTGCCGCAGGGGATCAAGCGTGTTGTGGTCGTGACGCAGGCCTGGCATATGCCGCGGTCAGTCTGGAGTTTTCAGAAAGCCGGCTTTGAGGTGGTGCCCGCACCGGTAGCGTTTCTGGGCGTGGACAATGCCCGGCCGCTGGGCGGCTGGATGCCGGAGTTCAAGTCGATCTGGCAGAGCGGGCAGTTGTTGAATGAGGCGGTGGGGCAGGTGGGGTATTCGTTGTTTTACCGATAACCCAAAGCTCACCCATTTCCTGTAGGAGCGAGCTTGCTCGCGATGGGCGTGAACGATGACGCGTGTTTGCGGGAAACAGGCGCCGCTTTCAAACTCATCGCGAGCAAGCTCGCTCCTACAGAGATTCAGACGGTTTTGGCCATCCGGTTCGCGACCAGCGTCCAGCCGAACAACAACACGCACACGATGATCAGCGGCCACGAGCGCCATTCAAGATACGGCGTCAGGTTGTGCATTGGCACCACTTCGCCATACAGAATGCCGCGTTCGAACTGTGGGATCTGGACAGTGATCTGCCCAAACGGGTTGATCAGGCCGGTGACGCCGTTGTTGGTGGCACGGATCATCCAGCGACCGGCCTCCAGCGCGCGCATCTGCGCCATCTGCAAGTGTTGCAGCGGGCCGATGGAAGTGCCGAACCAGGTGTCGTTGCTGATGGTCAGCAACAGATCGCTGCGAGCGGCAAGGCTGGCGGCGAATTCCGGATAAACCACCTCGTAGCAGATGAACGGCGCAATCTGATAACCCTTGGCTTGCAGCATCGCCTGATCGGCGGGGCCGCGGGCAAAGTCCGACATCGGCAAATCGAAGAAGGCGATCAGCCCGCGCAGCACTTCTTGCAACGGTACGTACTCACCGAACGGAACCAGTTTTTGCTTGAGGTACGTGCCATCGCCTTCACCCACTACGGTAATGCCGTTGTAGAAGCGCTTCTGGTGGTGAACTTCTTCACGGATCGGTACGCCGGTAATCAGCGCGCTCTTACGTTCTGCGGCGAAGTTTCCCATCATGTTCAGGTAGCCCTGGGCGGACTCCTTGAGCACCGGGACGGCAGTTTCCGGCCAGATCAGCAGGTCGACCGGCTTGGAGCTGAAGCTCATGTCGCGGTACAGCGCCAGTTGCGCATTGAGCTGCGCCGGGTCCCACTTCATGCTTTGTTCGATATTGCCTTGAATCGCCGCGACGCTCAGCGGCTCACCGGCCGGGGTGGTCCAGGCATGGCCCTTGAGTGCGATGCCGGCGACCCAAGGGCCGAGCAACAGCAATACGCCGGCGGCGATGAAGGCTTTGCGACCCGCTTTCACCAGGCGCAAGGCGTTGTAGATCAGTGCGGCGGTCAGGGCCAGGATGAAGGAAATCAGCCACATCCCGCCCACCGGGGCGAGTCCGGCCAACGGGCCGTCGAGCTGGCTGTAACCGGAGTAGAGCCACGGGAAACCGGTCAGGAACCAGCCACGAAACGCTTCCTGGCCGACCCACAACGCCGCAAATGCCAGGGCATCGGCCAGCGGCGCCTCGTTGCGTCGCAGCCAGCGCGCCCAGATCCAGGCGGGCAGGGCGAAAAACCAGGCAATCGCTGCGGTGAAGAGCAGCATCAGGAACCCGGCCAGCAGCACGGAAGCGCCACCGAAGTTGTGAATGCTGTAGTAGATCCAGCTGGTGCCCGCGCCAAACAGGCCAAAACCGAAACACCAGCCACGGCCAAGGGCCTGACGTGGGTTCAGTTCGCGCAAGCCGGCATAAAAGAACCCGACCGCCAGCAGTGCCAACGGCCAGATATCGAACGGCGCCAGGGCCAGGGTGGTGAGTGCGCCGGCCGCCACGGCCAGCAGGTTACCGGGCCAGCCGGGGCGGGTTACGCGGAGCATGTCAGTCCTTAACGGGCAATAGGTGTCAGGCGCAGCAAATGAATCCGACGACTGTCGGCGTTCAGGATGCGGAAGCGGTAAGGGCCGATTTCAGTGATTTCGTTGCGTTTTGGCAAGTGCCCGAACGCGCTCATCACCAGGCCGCCAACGGTGTCGAATTCATCGTCGGAGAACTCGCTGTCGAAGAATTCGTTGAAGTTCTCGATCGGCGTCAGGGCCTTGACCAGGAAATCACCGCTGGGCAGCGGCTTGATGTAGCTGTCTTCCTCGACGTCATGCTCGTCTTCGATGTCGCCGACGATCTGTTCCAGCACGTCTTCGATGGTCACCAGACCTGCCACGCCGCCGTATTCGTCGATGACGATGGCCATGTGGTTGTGGTTGGCGCGGAATTCGCGCAGCAACACATTCAGGCGCTTGGACTCGGGCACGAAGGTGGCCGGGCGCAGCAGGTCCTTGATGTTGAAGCTGTCACCGTTCTCCCTGAGGATCAACGGCAGCAAGTCCTTGGCCAGCAACACGCCCATCACGTCATCGTGGCTTTCGCCAATGACGGGGTAACGGGAGTGGGCCGAGTCGACCACTGCGGGCAAAAACTCGCGGGGTGTCTGGGTCGCCTTGATGCTGATCATCTGCGAGCGCGGGACCATGATGTCCCGTACTTGCAGGTCTGCAACCTGGATGGCGCCTTCGACGATGGCCAGCGCTTCGCTGTCCAGCAACTTGTTTTGATGTGCATCGCGCAGGAGCTCCAGCAGCTCCTGACGGTTCTTCGGCTCGTGGGCAAAAGCCTGGGTGAGCTTACCCAGCCATGACTTCTGCCCGTTGCTCGATCGATCTTCGCTCATAGCGATTACTCTGAATCCTTTGTTGTAACGATAGGGGATGTTTCTGTTTCGTCGTCCGCGTACGGGTCGGGATAGCCCAACTCAGCAAGCAACGTTCGTTCCAGTGCTTCCATTTCTTCGGCTTCGTCGTCATCTATATGGTCGTAACCCAGCAGATGCAAGCAGCCGTGAATGACCAGATGTGCCCAGTGGGCCTTGGGTTCCTTGCCTTGTTCGGCGGCTTCGCGCTCGACCACCGCCACGCAGATCACCAGATCGCCCAGCAGCGGGATGTCGAGAAACTCGTCAGGCACATCGGCAGGAAACGACAGCACGTTGGTGGCGTAGTCCTTTTGCCGCCAGGTGTGATTCAGCTCGCGACCCTCGGCTTCGTCGACCAGGCGAATGGTCATTTCGGAGTCGGCGGTGCGCTGGCGCAGGGCCAGTTCGCACCATTGGCGGAACTCGGCTTCACTTGGCGCAGATGCTTCGGTGGCCAGTTGCAGATCAAGCTCAAGCATCGCGGCGGCTGTCCTTTGGTGTTTCGTCTGCCCCGCGATTCTCGAAGCGCTCGTAGGCTTCGACGATCCGCTGCACCAGTGGATGGCGCACGACGTCCTTGGGCATGAAATGGGTGAAGCTGATGCCCGGCACGTCTTTCAGCACTTCGATCACGTGGTGCAGCCCGGACTTGGTGCCTTTCGGCAGGTCGACCTGGGTGATGTCACCGGTGATGACCGCTGTGGAACCGAAGCCGATCCGGGTCAGGAACATCTTCATCTGCTCGACGGTGGTGTTCTGGCTTTCGTCGAGGATGATGAAGCTGTTGTTCAGCGTGCGACCGCGCATGTAGGCCAGCGGCGCGACTTCGATCACCTGGCGCTCGATCAGCTTGGCGACGTATTCGAAGCCGAGCATTTCGTAGAGTGCGTCGTAGAGCGGACGCAGGTACGGGTCGATCTTCTGCGACAGGTCGCCGGGCAGGAAGCCGAGTTTTTCGCCCGCTTCAACCGCCGGGCGCACCAGCAGGATGCGGCGGATCTGCTCGCGTTCCAGCGCATCTACCGCGCAGGCAACGGCCAGGTAGGTCTTGCCGGTACCGGCCGGACCGATGCCGAAGTTGATGTCGTTGCCGAGGATTTCCTTCACGTAGCGCAGCTGATTCAAGCCGCGAGGGCGAATCATGCCTTTTTTGGTGCGCAGGGCCACGGAAGGTTCGGACGGCGAAACGTTGTCCAGCTCTTCGACGGCCGATTCCTGCAGGAACAGGTGAACCATGTCCGGCGACAGCTCGGTACCCTTGGTTTCCCGGTACAGGCGGCGCAGGAGATTTTCCGCGGAGGTGGTGTGTTTGGGGTCGCCGATCAGCTCGAACTGATTTCCGCGGTTGCGGATTTCGATGGTCAGGCGTTGCTCGATCAAGCGCAGGTGTTCGTCGAACATCCCGCACAGATTGGCAAAGCGGCGAGCCTCAAAGGGCTCGAGGATAAAACGATGTGGTTCTATGGGTGCGTTCAAGGTCGTATTTAGCCGCCCTGGGGCAATTAAGATGAAATCAAGGATAACGCCAGTGAGGCGGGTGCGAAAGCTCTTAAATATCTCGACCTGACACACCTCGATTCTGTAGGAGCCGGCTTGCTGGCGATGAACGATAACGCGGTTTGTCAGGCAGACCGTGGTGCGGCCTTCGCGGGCAAGTCGGATCGCCGCACCGCTCGCTCCTACAGGTTTTGTGGTGTCATTGAATTAGAGAGCCGCGCAGCGAGTGCGGTTGTGCCGCATCGATGTGCACGTCGGCAAATTGGCCGATCAGGGTTGGATTGTCGCAGCGGAAGTTGACGATCCGGTTATTTTCGGTCCGGCCCTGCAGCTCGCCAGGGTCTTTTTTCGAGTAATCGGTCACCAGGATCCGCTGGACCGAACCGACCATTTGTCGGCTGATCTCGAAACCTTGCTGGTTCAGGCGATGTTGCAAGGCGTTCAGGCGTTCTTTTTTCAGTTCTTCCGGCGTTTCGTCGGCCAGATCGGCCGCCGGCGTGCCTGGGCGCTGGCTATAGACGAACGAATAGGAGAAGTCGAAACCGACGTCTTCGATCAGCTTCATGGTCTGTTCGAAGTCTTTTTCGGTCTCGCCCGGGAAGCCGACGATGAAGTCCGAGCTGATGCAGATCCCCGGAACGGCGGCGCGCAGCTTGCGCAGTTTGGATTTGTATTCCAGCGCCGTGTGGTTGCGCTTCATCGCCGACAGAATGCGGTCCGAACCCGATTGCACCGGCAAGTGCAGGTGTTTCACCAGTTCCGGTACTTCGGCGTGGGCCTGGATCAGGCTGTCGGAGAACTCCAGCGGGTGGGAGGTGGTGTAACGAATCCGGTCGATGCCATCGACAGCGGCGACCACGCGGATCAGCTCGGCGAGGTCCGCCAGGCGACCATCGTGAGTGGTCCCGCGATAACCGTTGACGTTCTGGCCCAGCAACGTCACTTCACGCACGCCGTTCTCGGCGAGGTGGATGATCTCGGCAATCACGTCATCGAACGGGCGGCTGACTTCTTCGCCGCGGGTGTAGGGCACCACGCAGAATGTGCAGTACTTGCTGCAACCTTCCATCACCGACACATAAGCGCTCGGGCCATCGATGCGCGGCTCGGGCAGGTGGTCGAATTTTTCGATTTCCGGGAACGAGACGTCGACTTGCGGCAGCTTGGTGGCGCGTGCGGCGTCGATCATTTCCGGCAGACGGTGCAGGGTTTGCGGGCCGAACACCACGTCGACGTACGGTGCGCGATCGCGGATGGCGGCGCCTTCCTGGCTGGCGACGCAACCGCCGACGGCGATCACCATCTCCGGGTTGGCCAGTTTCAGTTCGCGCCAGCGGCCGAGCTGGGAATACACCCGGTCCTGGGCGCGTTCGCGGATCGAGCAGGTGTTGAGGAGGATCACGTCGGCGTCTTCAGCGCGAGCGGTGACTTCCAGGGCCTGATGTTCACCCAGCAGATCAACCATGCGCGAGCTGTCGTACTCGTTCATCTGGCAACCGTGGGTTTCGATGTAAAGCTTCTTGGCCATGGATACAGTCATCACGTGATTCAAAGAACCGCGCATTATAGGGAACATGTCCCAAGGTTCCTACCGTTGCGCGTCCGGTGGCTATGCTATAGTTCGCGCCCTCATTTTTATCCCCCGATGTGTTGCTCGCCCACCATGACCAAACGTGAAGCTCCAATCTACAAGGTGATTTTCCTCAATCAGGGCCAGGTGTACGAAATGTACGCCAAGCAGATCTATCAAAGTGATCTGTGGGGCTTCCTTGAAGTGGAAGAGTTCGTCTTTGGCGAGCGCACGCAAGTGGTCGTCGACCCGAGCGAAGAGAAGCTCAAGGCTCAGTTCGAGGGCGTGGTGCGCAGTTTTGTGCCGATGCATTCGATCGTGCGCATCGACGAAGTCGAGCGTCTGGGCACCCCGAAAATCAGCGAAGCCCGTGGCGCGGTCGGCAATGTGATGCCGTTTCCGATGCCAATGCCTGAGAAGTAAGCCTCAAGACCGGGTCGCCCCTTCGCGGGCAAGCCTCGCTCCTACAGGTTATGTGTGCGCATAAGACCTGTAGGAGCGAGGCTTGCCCGCGAAGGGGCCAGAAAGATCGAGGCAGAAATCAGGGAAGCGGCGAGAAAGGCGTACGCCCATCGGCGCTCTGCAATTCCATCAGGTACTTGCGGAAGATCTGCCCAAGCACCTGAGTCGCCACTTCAAGCTCTTCACGCGGCATCTTCTCGGCGACTTCATCCGCCGTATCCAGCGCTTCTTCCGCACCATTGACCGCCGCCATTTTCAGCACGATGTACGCCTGAACGTTATTGGCCGGTACACCTTCGCCGTGGAAGAACATGGTGCCGAGTTTGAATTGCGCCTGGGCATGGCCTTGCAGCGAGGCCTTTTCGAAGTAATCCAGGGCTTTTTTCAGATCGCGCGGGGTGTTTTTGCCGTCGTAGTAGAACTCACCCAACTCGTATTGCGCTTGCGCATCCCCTTCATCCGACGCTTTCTGACAGGCGGCGAGCGCCTGTGCCAGGTCTTGCGGCTGGGTATTGAGGGTGCAGCGACCCATCGCTGGGATTAACAACGAGTTGCCGCCTGCTTGTGCGAGCGCGAGCAGGGGCTGAAGGAGCAACAGGCAGCCCATTGCAAGGGCGCGGCCGGTGCGGTTCATGGGAATCGACTTACCTCTGAAGGGCGCGCGGACCCAACGAGGGGATCCAATAAGCGCGCATTATGAAATAAGCAGGGCCAACCTTACAAAGTCTTTACTCGTTTTTCTGCTGCACGGGGAATATATCGCCCACTTTACGGGGGATTATTGGCAGGTGAGTAGGAAAAGAGGCGGGAATGTAGGTGAAAGCTGACGCTGGCAATCGCCAACGTCAGCGGCACAACGTTATTTCAATGCAGCGAAAGCGCGCTCGGCGGCATCCAGGGTCAGTTTCAACTCGGCTTCGCCATGGGCGATCGAGGTGAAGCCGGCTTCGAATGCACTTGGCGCCAGGTACACGCCACCTTCGAGCATCAGGTGGAAGAAGCGGCCGAACAGCTTCGCGTCGCTGGCCATCACGTCATCGAAGGTGACGATGTCGTCGGCGCCGCTGAAGTACAAGCCGAACATGCCACCGGCCTGGGTGGTCACGAACGGAATGCCGGCAGCGTCGGCGCGCTGTTGCAGGCCATCGAGCAGGCGGCTGGTGTAGTCGCTCAGTTCGGCGTGGAAGCCTGGGCGGCTGATCAGGCGCAAGGTCGTCAGGCCGGCCGCCATTGCCAGCGGGTTACCCGACAAGGTGCCAGCCTGGTACACCGGGCCCAGTGGCGCGATGTGCGACATGATTGCGCGTTTGCCGCCGAAGCAGCCAACCGGCATGCCACCACCGATGATCTTGCCGAATGTGGTCAGGTCTGGCGTAACGCCGTAATGCGCTTGAGCACCGCCGAGGGCAACGCGGAAACCGGTCATCACTTCGTCGAAAATCAGCACCACGCCGTGCTTGTCGCACAGGGTCCGCAGGCCTTCAAGGAAGCCCGGTGCCGGCGGTACGCAGTTCATGTTGCCGGCCACCGGCTCGACGATGATGCAGGCCACGTCCTGGCCCACTTCAGCGAGCATGGTTTCTACGGCGTCGATGTCGTTGAACGGCAGGGTCAGGGTGTGTTTGGCGAAGGCCGCCGGTACACCGGCCGAGCTCGGCACGCCTTGGGTCAGGGCGCCGGAACCTGCTTTAACCAGCAGGCTGTCGGAGTGGCCGTGGTAGCAGCCTTCGAACTTGATGATGCTGTCGCGACCGGTGAAACCACGGGCCAGGCGAATCGCGCTCATGGTCGCTTCGGTGCCGGAGCTGACCATGCGCACCATTTCCATCGATGGCACGATCGAGCAGACCAGATCGGCCATCTCGGTTTCCATCTCGGTCGGGGCGCCGTAGGACAAGCCGTGTTCCAGCTGCTTGCGTACCGCGTCCAGCACGTCCGGATGGCTGTGGCCGAGGATCATCGGCCCCCAGGAGCCGACGTAATCCACATAACGCTTGTCGTCTTCGTCGGTGACGTAGGCGCCTTCAGCGTGTTTGAAAAACAGGGGAGTGCCGCCAACGCTCTTGAACGCGCGAACAGGCGAATTCACGCCACCGGGAATGTGTTTCTGGGCATTGGCAAACAGCGTTTCGGAACGAGACATGATGGGGCTCTCAAATCAGATTTTTAGTAATTCGTTGAATGCGCGGGCGCGACGGGTCACTTCAGCCGTGCTCTCGGCGCCAAACAGGCCGTGGACCACCGCCAGCAGATCGACCCCGTGGGCCACCAGCGGGGCGGCGTTTTCCAGGGTGATGCCGCCGATCGCGCAGATCGGCAGGTGCAATGTGCTGCGGGCCTGGTCGAGCAGTTCGAGGCTGCAAGTCGGGGCGCCGGGTTTGGTACTGGAATTGAAGAAACGGCCGAAGGCGACATAACTGGCGCCTTCCTTGGCCGCTTGTTCGGCGAGTTCGAGTTGCGCGTGACAGGTCGAGCCGATGATCGCCTGGCGACCGAGCAACGCACGGGCCGGGGTCAGCGGGCCGTCGGTCTGGCCCAGGTGCACGCCGACGTTCAGGCGTGCGGCCAGTTCGGCATCGTCATTGATGATCAGATGGGTCTTGTAGCGTTCGCACAAATCACGCAGGGCTTCAGCTTCACGCAGACGGCGGGCCTCGTCGCTGCTCTTGTCGCGGTATTGCAGCAGGGTGACGCCGCCTTCCAGCGCCGCCTCCACGTACGAAAGAAATTTACCGGCCAGTAACTGGCTGTCGGTAATGGCGTACAGGCCACGTAGTTTCATCGGGCAAGCCTCATGGCGTTACGAACAGAAATCCAGTGGCAGGCGGCGCGGCACGAACTGGCCTTTGCCCAACTGCTCGGCATCGCGCAGGGTGCGCCACGTGTAGTTAAGCGCGCTCTGCACGGCACTGATGAGGTTTTCACCCTGGGCCAGACGACCGGCGAGGGCGCTCGCCAATGTGCAACCGGAACCGTGGTAACTGCCGGGCAAGCGCTGGCAGGTATAGGTTTCGCGCAGACCGTCGCGGCTGTACAGGCGATTGTGTATTTCGTGTTCATCACCGTGGCCGCCGGTGATCAGCAGGTGTTTGACGAACGGCAGGAGTTTTTCAGCGCACTCGTCGGCGGTGCCTTCTGGCAGTTCAGCGAGGATGCGGGCTT
The DNA here is from genome assembly GCF_020423045.1 of Pseudomonas sp. MM213. Lineage (NCBI taxonomy): Bacteria > Pseudomonadati > Pseudomonadota > Gammaproteobacteria > Pseudomonadales > Pseudomonadaceae > Pseudomonas > Pseudomonas sp. MM213. The sequence goes on along the minus strand of NZ_CP081943.1, from coordinate 3,775,828 downwards.
CGGGAAGGTTAGGGGTGGCGATGATAGCCAAGGGCAGCAAGCGTTCGCGCATGGCGTAGCCGACTTCGTCCTTGCCCAGTCGTCCGCCACCGCCGGCGCGCAGCACCGGGTCGCAGACCATCGGCAAATGCGGGTGCGCCTGAAGCAGTTCGACGACGGTGTCGACCATTTCCAGGGAACCGAGCATGCCCAGCTTGACGGCGGCGACTTCGGAGTCGTTGAGCACGGCGTTGGCCTGAGCCAGCACCCACTCACGGTCGAGGACGCGGAAATCCGTGACGTTGACCGTGTCTTGCACGGTCAGGGCGGTGACGGCCGGAGCCGCATGACATCCCTGGGCAAGCAGGGCTTCGATATCTGCCTGCAAGCCGGCGCCACCACTTGGGTCGTGGCCGGAGAGACAGAGGACAACGGGGCGAGAGCTGTAGATATTCATGGTGCGCGAGCTTACCACCAAACATCGATTTTCGGGTGCAGTGCCCGCCAGGTCTGCCGATAGAGTGTCATGGGCTGGAAATGCAGTCGTCCGGGATTGTCACAATCTGACCGAGCAAACAGCTCTGGCTCTATATTCTTCTCTGGAACGCCTGTTCTAGAGCCTTTCCAAGAAAAATTTCAATGGTGTTCAATGGCCATCAACGGCTATGCTAGAGTGGATCCAAACCAATAACAGGTAATGCCGGTTTTACGTCTACTCAAAAGGAATGAGGGGCTTCCTGAGATAACCGGACAGGCCACGCTGGGGCTTAAATGCGCTATTTGCTGATGTTGCTGTTTTGCTTGCCCCTCATGGCAAGCGCAGTCGAGTTCGATGAGTTCACTCAAAGCCTGCCCTTGGGCCGAACCCTGCAAGTGTTCGAAGACGCCGATGGTCAGGCGAGCATTGCCGATATCCGCGCGCAAGCCGCTGCCGGACACTTCAAGCCCCATGACAAGGCCACGCTCAACGCCGGTTACTCGCGTTCGGTGTTTTGGCTGAAAATCGACCTGCATTACCGCCCGACCAATCCCGCTGCACAGCGGACGTGGCTGCTGGAACTGGCCTATCCGCCCCTCGACCACCTTGATCTGTATTTGCCTGATGCCGGCGGTAGCTATCAATTGGCCCGTCAGACCGGCGACGCCTTGCCGTTCAGCAGTCGCGAGATTCGCCAGAACAACTACCTGTTCGATCTGAACTTCACGCCCGACCAAGCGCAAACCGTGTACTTGCGCCTGCAAAGCGAAGGGTCGATCCAGGCGCCGGTCACGTTGTGGTCGAGCACCGCGTTCCTCGAAGAACAGCCGGTGCGGCTTTATGTGTTGGGCCTGATTTACGGCGTGTTGCTGGGGATGCTGGTCTACAACCTGTTCATCTACCTGAGCGTGCGCGACACCAGCTACCTCTATTACATCTTTTATATTGCCTCGTTCGGCCTGTATCAGCTGTCGGTGAATGGCGCGGCCGTAGAGTATTTCTGGCCAGATAATCCGTGGTGGGCCAACGCCGCGACGCCGTTTTTCATTGGTTGTGCAGGGCTGTTCGGCAGCCAGTTCGCCCGCAGCTTCCTGCAAACGGCGACCCTCAGCCGCTGGCTCGATCGCTTGCTGCTGGCGTTGATTGCGTTCAGTGCGGTCGTCGTCGGGTTGTCATTGATGACCAGTTACGCCCTGGCCCTGCGCCTGGCGACGACGCTGGCCCTGTCGTTCACCGTGGTGATTTTCGCCGCAGGGTTTTTCGCCTGGTGGCGCGGCTTGCGGGTGGCGCGCTATTTCATCATCGCCTGGTCGGCGTTTTTGCTCGGCGGCATCATCAATACGATGATGGTGCTGGGTTACCTGCCGAACGTATTCCTGACCATGTATTCCAGCCAGATCGGTTCGGCCATCGAGGTGGCGCTGCTGTCCCTGGCCCTGGCCGACCGCATCAACGCCATGCGCGAGCAACAGGCGCAAACCTTGTTCGATGCTGGCCAGAAGCTTGAAGTGCTCAACCAGCAACTGGCGCACAGTAACAAGCTCAAGGATGAATTCCTCGCCACGCTGACCCACGAATTGCGCACCCCCATGAACGGCGTGATCGGTTCGCTGGAATTGATGCAAACCGTCGAGATGGACCCGGAGCTGGAGCAATACCAGCAAACGGCCGCCGGTTCGGCACGCGACATGATGCGCATGGTCAACGGCATTCTTACCCTGACCGAATTGCAGGCCGGCAAGCTCAAGGCTTCGGCGTCCACCTTCAGTTTGCGCAGCGTGGTCGATACCTTGCGCGTGCAGTTCGAAGGCAACGCGTCGGGCAAGTCGCTGGACTTCAAGGTCGAGGTGACACCGGGCCTGCCGGACCGCTTGTACGGCGATAACGTCAAGTTGGCGCAATGCCTGGAATGCCTGCTGGATAACGCGATCAAGTTCACGCGAGTGGGCGGGGTGGCGCTGCGGGTCTCGGGTAAAAACGCGGAGCCCGGCAAGCTGGCATTGTCCTTTGCGGTGATCGACACCGGCATCGGTTTCACCGATCTGGGCGAGGCGACGCTGTATCAGCGGTTCTTCCAGCTCGACGGCTCGATGACCCGTGAATATGGCGGCCTCGGTGTCGGCCTGGCGATCTGTCGACAACTGGTCGACCTGCTCGGCGGGAACCTCACGCACCGCTCCGAACCTGGTCGCGGCAGCCGCTTCCAGCTTGACGTCGAGTTTGAATTGCCGGTGGTCGAGCGCGTGACAACGCCATTGATGACCCGGGAATTCCCGCGTCTGCGCTTGCCTCAGGACTGCACGGTGCTGCTGGTGGACGACAACAGCATCAATCAATTGGTGATGCGCGGCATGTTGCTCAAGCTCGGGTTTCGGGTCCGTACGGCGGATAACGGGGTGGCCGCGCTGGAAGTCCTGCAGCGTGAAACCTTCGACGCCGTACTCCTCGATTGTCAGCTACCGCCCCTCGACGGGGAGTCTGTCTGCTGCCAGATCCGGGACTTGCCGGGTTGTGCCGAATTGCCGGTGTTCATGATTGCCTTGAGCGCTGATCGGGAGCGTTGCCCAACCGGTGCACTGATCGATTACTTGAGCAAACCGGTGAAATTCGAAGACTTGCAGGCCGCGTTGTATCGACGCGTGCTTTGTCCAAAACAAGGCGAAAGCGCCGACAGTTAGGCGGATATGCCACTTTGTTCGGCCTCGGGGCAGTGCTTAACTGAACTCCTTGGCTGACCAAAGGAGCCCCGTCATGAACCTGCATCAGTTCGCCGAAACCCACGAAGTCACCAACCAGCCGCCGTCGCTGGACGGCGCCAACCTGTATCGCATCGACCTGCCTTTGCAGGAGTGGTCGCAGCGTTTCGGGGCCGGTTGGGCCGAGTCGCGGATCGACACTTACGGCGCGCTGGCCGGCGGGCCGCTGATGGAAGCGGGGTTCCTGGCCAACCAGAACAAACCGGTGTTCAGCAGCCACGACCGCTACGGTCACCGCATCGATCTGGTGGAATTTCACCCGGCGTATCACGAGCTGATGCGCACGGCGATCGAGCACGGTTTGACCTCGCTGCCCTGGGCGCATCCACAGGACGGCGCCCATGTCGCCCGCGCTTCCATGACCTACCTGCACAGCCAGGCCGAAGCCGGCAGCGGTTGCCCGCTGACCATGACCTTCGCCAGTGTGCCGGCGATGCGCTTGCAGCCCGATCTCGCCCGGCAGTGGCTGCCGAAAATCCTCGCCACCGAATACGACCCGCGCAATGTCGGCATGGCCCACAAGGCCGGTGTCACCATTGGCATGGCGATGACCGAGAAACAGGGCGGCACCGATGTGCGGGCCAACACCACCAAGGCGTATCCGGTGGGTGCCAGCGGACCGGGCCAAGCCTACGAACTGGTGGGCCACAAGTGGTTCTGTTCCGCGCCGATGTGCGATGCCTTCCTCACGCTGGCCCAGACTGACAAAGGTTTGACCTGCTTCCTGTTGCCGCGCCATCGTCCGGACGACACGCGCAATCAGTTCTACATCCAGCGCCTGAAAAACAAACTCGGCAATTGCTCCAACGCCTCCAGCGAAGTCGAGTTTCGCGGTGCGCTGGCGTGGATGGTTGGCGAAGAGGGGCGCGGCGTTCCGACCATTATCGAAATGGTTGCCATGACCCGCTTCGATTGCATGGTCGGTTCCAGCGCCTTGATGCGTCAGGCGCTGACCCAGGCCAGTCATCACTGCGCCCATCGCAGCGTCGGCGGCAAGCTGCTCAGCGAACAACCGTTGATGCAGAACGTCCTCGCCGATCTGGCCTTGGAGAGCGAAGCCGCGTTGGCGTTGAGCCTGCGCATGGGCAAGGCGCTGGATCATCTGGATGACGGGCACGAAGCCAAATTCGCCCGCCTGGTGACCGCCGTGGGCAAGTACTGGATCTGTAAGCGCGCGCCCGCGATGATCAACGAAGCTGCCGAATGCATGGGCGGTGCCGGGTATGTCGAAGACAGCATCCTGCCGCGCTTGTACCGCGAGGCACCGGTCAATTCGACGTGGGAAGGCTCCGGCAACGTGCAATGCCTGGATGTGTTGCGGGCGCTGTCGAAAGAACCGGGTGTTCTGGATGTGCTGTTCAGCGAGTTGGGCGATGGTCACGGCGACAAGCGGCTGGCCGCGCACATCAGCCAATTGCAGGCGGCGTTCAAGGACACCAGCGACATTCAGTATCGTGCGCGGCAGCTCACCGAAGACATCGCGTTGGGGCTGCAAGCCAAACTGTTGCTGGAGGCCGGCAATTCGGCGGTCAGCGATGCGTTCATCGCCAGCCGCCTCGGCGACGCCGGTCGCGTATACGGTGCGTTGCCGCGTGGGCTGGATGTCGAAGCGATCGTCGCCCGCTCGACCCCATCTATGTAACCAACACCGAACCCCTGTGGGAGCGAGACCGGCTTGCCGGCGATGACGGACTCTCAGCCAACAACATTGCTGAATGTTGAACCGCTATCGCCGGCAAGCCGGTCTCGCTCCCACATTGGATCTACTGTGGACTTGGCATTTGTGTAGCCACCACTGTTCCCGTGAAGCGACGATGCAGGCAAGATGAAGGCCTGCAAGTCAGAACACAGGATGCTGATCGTGACCGAAGCTTTTATTATCGTTCAAACCGCCGAGCAAGCCGTGGACCGGCTTGCTCACTTGCACAATCGCGCAACCACCGCACTGAGCCAGGCGCTCAAGCGTTACCTCAAGGATCGAGTTGAACCGGACGCCGAACAGCGTGCGATGTTTCGTTATCCTGAACTGCGTCTGACCTACCACTGCCAGGGCGAAGTCCCGCAAACCACCCGCGCCTACGCCAAGGTGCAGTTGCCGGGGACCTACAGCGTCACCGTCACCCATCCGGCGGCTTTCCGTAAATACTTGCTGGAACAGCTCGTACCGTTGATGCACGACTTCACCGTGACCGTGGAAGTCGGCATCAGTCAGCAGAACATTCCTTATCCGTATGTGGTCGAGCAGGGCGATGAACTGGCCGGCTCCGGTGTGACCGCGGCCGTGCTGGCGCGGGTGTTCCCGAGTACCGATCTGTCCGCCGCGACCGATGGCATCGCTGACGGTTTGTACGATTGGGAAAACACCGACCCGCTGCCGCTGGCCCTGTTCGACGCCGCGCGGGTGGATTTCTCCCTGCGCCGCCTCGTGCATTACACCGGCAGCGACTGGCGCCATGTGCAGCCGTGGATTCTGCTGACCAACTACCACCGCTACGTTGACCAGTTCATTGTTCATGGCCTCGAGCAGTTGCGCAGCGATCCGCGTTTCGTGCGCATGGTGCTGCCGGGCAACGTGATCATCGAAAAGAGCATGGATCACGGCGAAGCCTCGGCGATTGCTGCCGGCGTGGTCTGGCATCGCTATCAAATGCCGGCCTATCACCTGATTGCCAGCGACGGTCATGGCGTGACTTTGGTGAACATCGGCGTCGGCCCGTCCAACGCCAAGAACATCACCGACCATTTGGCGGTATTGCGTCCGCATTGCTGGCTGATGATCGGTCACTGCGGCGGTCTGCGTCAGTCGCAGACCATTGGCGATTACGTGTTGGCTCACGCCTACATGCGCCGCGACGGGATTCTCGATCGGGTCGTGCCGCCGAACATTCCGATTCCGGCCCTGGCCGAAGTGCAGATGGCGTTGCAGCAAGCGGCGGCCAACATTACTGGCGAAAAGGGCGACGAGCTGAAGAAACGCCTGCGCACCGGCACCGTGCTGACTTACGACGACCGTAACTGGGAATTACGCTGGGCCCAGGAACGTCCGTTGATCAACCTGTCCCGCGCCGTGGCGGTGGACATGGAAAGCGGCACCATCGCCGCGCAAGGTTATCGCTTGCGGGTGCCGTACGGCACATTGCTTTGTGTCTCGGACAAACCGCTGCACAGCGAAATCAAGCTGCCGGGTTCGGCCAACGCCTTTTATGAGCGCGCGGTCAGCCAGCACTTGAAGATCGGTATCGAGGCGGTGGACTTGTTGCGCACCGAACTCAACTCGTTGCACTCACGCAAACTGCGCAGCTTCGACGAGCCGCCGTTCCGGTAATAGTTGTCATGGTCATTTGGCGGTCAGGGCACTAGCATTAGCAGCCCTGACCGTTAGATGTTCTCTTCGCCATGTCCCGTCCCCAACGTCCTGTGTCCCGCCGCCTTGGCGCGAACACCCCGTCATCAGCCCCGCGCCGTGTCGCCAAAGCGCCGCCGGCCGAACCGAAGCTGATTCTGTTCAACAAACCGTTCGATGTGCTGACGCAATTCAGCGACGGCGAAGGGCGGGCGACGCTCAAGGATTTCATCGAGATTCCCGGGATTTACCCGGCAGGCCGTCTGGATCGCGACAGCGAAGGGTTGTTGCTGCTGACCAACGACGGCCAGCTCCAGGCGCGGATTGCCGACCCCAAGCACAAACTGGCCAAGACTTATTGGGTGCAAGTGGAGGGCGAACCGAGTGCCGAGCAGTTACAGCGTTTGCGTGATGGCGTCGAGCTGAATGACGGCATGACCTTGCCCGCGCAAGCGCGGCAACTGGATGAGCCGCAACTGTGGCCGCGAAACCCGCCGGTGCGCTTTCGCAAAAGCGTGCCGACCAGTTGGCTGGAACTGGTGATTCGCGAGGGGCGTAACCGTCAGGTCCGGCGCATGACCGCCGCGGTCGGCTTGCCGACGTTGCGGCTGGTGCGGGTCAGGATCGGCGACTGGTCGATCGAAGGACTCGATCAGGGCCAGTGGAAAGAAGTGCCGGCGCGCTTATAACGTGCCGGATTCGATCAGGCCGATCACCACGCTTTTGATCACGAACGCGGCCACGCCCAGACCGAGCACGAAGAACAGGATGAACGAGCCGAAGCGCCCGGCCTTGGATTTCTTTGCCAGATCCCAGACGATGAAACCCATGAAAATGATCAAAATGCTGACCAGTCCGGTCATCATCCACTCTTCGAATACTGCAGGATCCATCGGACATCTCCAGCGGGGGCGGGGCTAAAAGGCGCTGGAGTATACGGCATGGGGCATTGGCGCGGCATTGACCTGCGGCAGCGTGTCGCAGCTATTCGTCGCCTGTTCCGGCCCCTTCGCGGGCAAGCCTCGCTCCTACAAAGGCTCGCGCGAGCCCTTGTAGGAGCGAGGCTTGCCCGCGAAGGCGTCCTCAGCTACGCAGATGAGTCAGCGGCAGTTCGGTGCTGTTGAGCACCTGGTTCAACACAAAACTCGACCGCACACTCGTCACCCCTTCAATCCTTGTCAGGTGCCCCAGCAGCAACTTCTGATAGTGATCCATGTCCGGCACCACCACCTTGAGCTGATAGTCCGCATCCATCCCCGTCACCAGGCTGCATTCAAGCACTTGCGGCAAGGTGCGAATCGCCGCTTCGAAGTTCTCGAATCGCTCCGGCGTATGCCGGTCCATGCCGATCAACACATAAGCAGTCAGGCTCAGGCCAAGCATTTTGCGATCCAGCAGGGCCACCTGGCGGGTGATGTAGCCGTCGTCTTCCAGTTGCTTGACCCGGCGCGAGCACGGTGAAGGTGACAGGCCGATGCGTTCGGCCAGCTCCTGGTTGGAGATGCGCGCGTCGCGCTGCAATTCCGCCAAAATGCTCAGGTCGTATCGGTCGAGTTTGCTCATCAATCAGGCCTTTGTCATATCGATTGCGGCAGATTATCTATCCAGGGTTAAAAATTGCGCAAGTCATGTTTATTTGAGCAATCTTCGCAATCCTCTGCCGGCGCCCCAAGCCTATTCTTATCACCAGAATCACTGCTCGGACAAACAGTCCACAGCGGCTCGCCCAATCAGGCCAGTCGCGGCCGCCACCCCCACCGGGGATGTGCCGGCCCCCGAGCTGCACACTGTCCAGAAGACGGTGTGAGGTGAGCCGACGTCATAAGCGTCGAGCACGGACGAAGTTCTCAAAGGGAGGCCGACGGGTCTCCCTTTTCTTTTGCCCGCAATTTTTCACCCGCCCTCAATAAATAAGTTGCGCGACTGATAACCTGTTGCAGAACCGGCCTGTGCTTTCCCAGTCTTACGTACAGGCCATAACCCGCAGTGAGGAAAAGCATGAAGTCGCGCATCTGGCGTTTGGCCGGTGTTGGTTTGCTGTGTGTCAGTGTCACTGCGCAATCGCTGGCCGATGAGCCGCAGAACCGGGGTCCCGACAATGGACAACGCGGTGACGGTCATCAGGGCAACAATCAGGGCCGTGGCGGCAACAATCAGCCGCGTCCGCAAAACAACGACATCATTCGTGGCGACAACAGTCGTCAGTTCGAGAACAACGGCCAGTCGCGCAATGGCGGGCAGTGGCAAAACAATCAGCCGCGAGACAACCCGCCGCGCGACTTCAACAGCCCCGTGCGGCCGCCACCGCCGCCGCCACAATTGCCGGCCAACGACTTGCCGATCCAGGGCCGGCCCGACACCGTGCGCCAGACCCAGCAGCCGCAACGTGGTTACTATCAGGACATCCCGCGAAACAATGGTTACAACCAGCAATGGCAGACCGGCGGGCCGGGTTCACGTCCCGACGATCATCATTGGGCCGGTCGCCCGAATGGCCACGGTAACGGTTGGGGGCCAGGCCCGCAGTACCGTCCCGGGCATGTGATCGACCGCTTCCCGGACCGCGACTATCGCGTGCCGTATCGTGGGCAGGATTATTTCTTCTCCGGCGGCTACTGGTATCGCCCGCTCGGCCCGCGTTATGTCGTGGTGCAGCCGCCGCGCGGGATTCGCGTCAGCTACCTGCCTGATTACGCCCGTGAAGTGTGGATCGGCGGCGCGCTGTTGTTCCTGGCGGCGGGCTCGTATTACGCCTATCAGGAAAGCACTCAGGATTACGTGGTGGTCGAGCCGCCCGTGCAACCGCAACCGACCGGCAATGGCTATGACGTGGTGGCGTATCCCGCCAACGGGCAGTCGCCACAGCAGGTCAATCAGGACGGCTACGAGTGTTATCAATACGCAGTGCAGCAGAGTGGCTTCGATCCGCGCACGGCCATCTACCAGCCGGATCCGTCGGTGGTGCAAGCCTACCGCCAGGCCCAGGGCAACTGCCTGAGCAGTCGCGGGTATCAGGTGAGTTTCTGATTTGCCCTGGCAGCCTTCACCACTTCCTGCGGGTCGGCGTGCACCAGCACCTCGGCTCGCGGGTACGCCGCGTGAATTGCATCGGCCGCCTGATCGCTGATGCCGTGAGCGACTGACAGGGTCAGCTCCCCCGGCAATTCCAGGTGCAATTGCACGAACCACTGGTTGCCGGACACCCGTGTGCGCAGGTCATGCGCGCCCAACACCCCCGGTACGCTGCAGGCCAGTTCGAGCATGTGTTGGCTGACGTCTGGCGGCAGCTCCTCGTCCATCAGCACCTTAAAACTTTCCCGGGCGATTTGAATGGCGCTCCAGAAGATGTAAGCGGCGATCCCCAATCCAAACCACGCGTCCATCTGATGCCAGCCAACCCCGGCCAGCAACAGCGCAACCAGAATGCTGCCATTGAGCAGCAAGTCCGAACGGTAATGCAGGGAATCGGCGCGCACCGCGTTGGAGCCGGTGGCCTTGACGACCCGATGCTGCAACATCAGCAGGACCAATGTCAGCGCCAGGGAAAACACGATCACGCCGATGCTGATCCACGGCGCACCCACCGGTTCCGGATGCTTGAGCCGATCAAACGCCTGCAACGCAATCAGCACCGCACTGCCACCAATGAACAACGCCTGCGCCATGCCCGCCAGCGATTCGGCCTTGCCGTGCCCGTAACGGTGATCTTCATCGGCGGGGCGCAAGGCGTAATGCACTGCCAGCAGGTTGAGCAGCGAGGCGATACCGTCGAGGGCCGAGTCGGTCAACCCGGCGAGCATGCTCACCGAACCGCTCAACCACCACGCGATGGCTTTGGCGACGATCAACGTGCACGCCACCGCCACCGAGGCACGGGTCGCCAGCCGCAGCAGGCGGGCGTGTTCGGAGCTGGAAATCATAAGTGCGGCTATTCCTTTATGTGCACGGATTACGCGGCAGGTTGCAGGCCGAGCAAGGCCAGTTGCTGAGTGCTGCCCTTGTGTTGAATCAAACGTGGATCGTCCAGCGGGAAGCTGCGGCCCAGTTCGGTTTCAAGAATAGTCTGCAATTTGTGGGTATCGACCTTGCCGTCGGCACCGATCGCTTCCTTGAGTTTTTCCGGTGCCACCTGTGCGGTCTCGCCCGGTGCGTAGTAGATCGCGCCGGTGGCGAAGTCCACGGCAAAGGCGATCAGGCCGGGGATGATGTAGAACAGCAGGCCCACGGCATCCAGCGCGGCGATGGCCGGGTCAATCTTGCCTTCGATCTGCCCGCGGCGATCAGGGTAGAAGATCGATCCGCAAGCGGTTACCTGAGTCAGCAAGGTGGCAACCAATACACCGCCAATCAGGCGAAAGGGAACACGCATATGAAATCTCCTGGGTAATTTCAAAACGAAAGGGCGTCTCTATGAGTTAGGACCCTGATAAACGCCGAGCAGTTCGCCGTTATACTCGGCCCTCTGTTTGGGAGCCAGCATGATTTCTTTGCCGATTGATGAAGTTTTACCCGCCCTGCGTGAAGCCTTGGCGACACGCCACGAAGCCGTGCTCGAAGCACCGCCCGGTGCCGGTAAAACCACCCGTGTTCCATTGGCCCTGCTCAACGAGCCATGGCTGGCCGGGCAGACCATTCTGATGCTCGAACCGCGTCGGTTGGCTGCACGTGCGGCGGCGGAGCGCTTGGCCAGTGAGCTGGGCGAGAAGGTCGGTGAAACCGTCGGCTATCGCATTCGGCTGGACAGCAAAGTCGGGCCCAGGACGCGGATTGAAGTGGTCACCGAAGGCATCCTCACCCGGCGCTTGCAGGATGATCCGGCGCTGGAAGGCGTGGGCTTGCTGATCTTCGACGAATTTCATGAACGCAGTCTTGATGCCGATCTGGCCTTGGCGCTCAGCCTGAATGGCCGGGAACTGTTCCGCGATGATCAGCCGCTGAAGATTCTTTTGATGTCGGCCACCCTTGAAGGCGAACGCCTGGCCGGGTTGCTCGATGACGCGCCGATCCTGCGCAGTGAAGGGCGCATGTACCCGGTGGCGATGCGCTGGGGCCGACCGTTCCAGCCCGGTGAATTCATCGAGCCGCGCCTGGTGCAAACCATCCTCGAAGCCTTGAACGATGAAACCGGCAGCCTCCTGGTATTCCTGCCGGGGCAAGCGGAAATCCGCCGGGTGCATCAACAACTGGCCGATGCGTTGGGCGAGAACACACAGGTGTTGCTCTGCCCGTTGCACGGTGAACTGGACCTCGCCGCGCAGCGCGCTGCGATTGATCCAGCCCCGGCGGGCAAGCGCAAAGTGGTGCTGGCGACCAACATCGCCGAAACCAGCCTGACCATCGACGGCGTACGTGTGGTGATCGATGCCGGGTTGGCGCGGGTGCCGCGTTTCGATCCGGGCAGCGGCATGACCCGCCTCGACACGCAGCGCATCTCTCGCGCCAGTGCCACGCAACGTGCGGGGCGGGCAGGGCGGCTGGAGCCGGGCGTGTGTTATCGCTTGTGGTCGCAGGATCAACACGAGCAACTGGCGGCGTATGCGAGTGCGGAAATTCTTTCGGCGGACCTTGCCGGTCTGGCGTTGCAACTCAGTCGCTGGGGCGTGACACCGACGCAACTGGTGTGGCTCGACGTGCCGCCCGCCGCCGCGTATGCCCAGGCTCAGGACTTGCTTGATCGCCTTGGCGCACTGGACGGTGAGTCGCTGACCCGCCACGGTCAGGCCATGGCCGAACTGCCGGCGCATCCGCGCATCGCCCATTTGCTGCTGCGCGGTCAGGCGCTGGGCTTGGCGGACATGGCGTGTGATGTCGCGGCGTTGCTCGGCGAACGGGATATTTTGCGCGGTGCCGGCGCCGATCTGCACAGTCGACTGGTGCTGTTGTCCGGCGAAGAGCGTGCCGCACGCGGTGCTCAGGGCGGTGTTCAGCGAGCGCGGCAACTGGCGCGTCAATACCGTGGTTATCTGCGTGGCAAGGCGTCGGAACCGGTCAGCGATCCGGAGCACCCGCGCTGGCTCGGCGCCTTGCTGGCGCTGGCCTATCCCGACCGTGTTGCGCAGCAACGTCGAGCGGGTGGTGCGGAATATCGCCTGGCCAACGGCCGTGCCGCGTTGTTCGCCGAAGCCGACAGTTTGATGAAGCAGCCGTGGCTGGTAATCGCCGATCTCGGCAGCCGTCAGGGGCAGTGCGAGGAACGGATTTATCTGGCGGCGGATTTCGATCCGGCGTTGTTCGATTCGGTGCTCGCCGAGCAGGTGCGGGTGGTCGATCAGCTGGATTGGGATGAGCGCGAAGGCGTGTTACGCGCCGAGCGTCAGCGCAAGGTTGGCGAGTTGATCCTCAGCCGTGAACCGTTGACCGGGCTCGATGAAACCGCGCGCAGTCAGGCGTTGGTGAATCTGGTGCGGCGCAAGGGGCTGGAGCTGTTGCCGTGGACGCCGGAGTTGCGTCAGTGGCAGGCGCGGGTGGCGTTGTTGCGGCAGTTGGACCTTGTCGGCAAGGGCGAGAGCGAGTGGCCGGATGTCAGTGATGCTGCGCTGCTCAAAAGCCTTGAGCACTGGTTGATGCCGTACCTGGGGAAGGTCTCGCGGCTCAGTCATTTTGCCAGTCTGGATCTCTCAAGCATTGTTCATAACCTATTGCCGTGGCCGCTGCCGCAACGGCTCGATGAGCTGGCGCCGCATCATTTGGGCGTGCCGTCGGGGTCGTCGATTCGTCTGGATTACAGCGAGCAGCCGCCGATTCTGGCGGTGCGGTTGCAGGAGTTGTTCGGTTTGGCCGAAACCCCGCGCATTGCTGGCGGGCGGCAGGTGGTGAAGTTGCATCTGTTGTCCCCGGCGCGGCGGCCGGTGCAGGTGACGCAGGATCTGGCAAACTTCTGGCGCAGTACGTACGCCGAGGTGAAAAAGGATCTGAAGGGGCGGTATCCGAAGCATTACTGGCCGGATGATCCGTTGGTGGCCGAAGCGACCGCACGAATCAAACCCCGGAAGTGAGGTGCCCCCCACTGTAGGAGCCGGCTTGCTGGCGATAGCGGTGGGTCAGTTATAGATTTATTGGCTGGACGGACGCCATCGCCAGCAAGCCGGACTCCTACAAGGTCGGGTGTGATCTTTCGGCCTTGGCGGTGAGTTGTTCGCGGCAGTAATCGGCAAACAACTGCGCCGGTTTGGTCAACTGCCCGCGCTTCAGCCACGCCGCCACCAGCCCTGAGCCGGTGATGTCTTCGACGATGTCCACGCACACCACTTTCTGCCCGTCGTAGGTGCACTCCGAGTGCGGGCGGGTGACCAGGATCGAGAAGCCGAACCCTTGGCCGACCATGCCCCGGACCATCTCGATCGACGGTGAGCTGAACGCAATGTTCGGCGACAGGCCCAGTTCTTCGAACAGGCTGACGAAGTAGGTCCGGCTCGGTTGCACGTCCAGCAGAATCATCGGCTCCAGGCACAGATCACGCAGGGACACTTGCTTGAGTTGGGCAAAGCGATGATCCGCCGGCAGCAAGGCATAAGGCCGCTGCGCCGGCATCAGGGGTTCGGTTTCGATGGTGGCGTCGAGGTCGTGTTCATAGAGGATCGCCAGATCGAAGGTGCCCGAGGTCAGGCCTTGCACCAACTCCTGCTGTTCGCCGTCACGGATGCGGATTTTCACGCCGGGATACAGCGCCGAGAACCCGGCAATCAATTGCGGCAGGTACAGCGGCGCGACGGTTTCGAAGCAGCCGATGTCGATTTGCCCGGCCACCACGTCGTTGTCGGCCAGGGCGTTCTGTTCGAACTCCTTGGCCATGCGCAACAGTTCCTGGGCCTTGCGGTAGAAGCGTGCGCCGCTGGGCGTCAGGGACACGCCTTGGGCGTGATGACGGATCAGCAGTTGCACGCCGAAGCTGTCTTCCAGGCCTTTGATCGCCGTGGAAATGGCCGGCTGGGCGATGTACAGCTTGCGCGACGCCTCGGCAACGCTGCCGCATTCGACGGTGGTGATGAAGTACTTCAATTGACGCAGGTTGTAGGCAGCCACGGCAAACCTCGGGGTGGATGGACTCGACATCCAGCAATTTTTGCGCCGACTGCGTCCGTTCTGACGACGGTGTTGTTGTGCCTGAACAATAACCACATACCGCACGACCGGGGAGATGGGCTGCCCAGTTTTTTCATGGTCTGCGAAGACATTTTTACTATTTTTCCTCGACACGGGCCTGGGCCACCATCCAATTCACAAGAAAAGCCCATGGAGCATCTGAACGTGTTCGAGCTTACCTACTGGCAAAACAAGGCCGCTGCGCTGGCGTTTCCCGACCAGGCCCTGATTGATGGCAAACCCCGTTCGGCGCAGTCGGGACAAACCTTCGCCGCGATCAACCCGGCCACCGGCCAGCGCCTGGCCAACGTGACAGCGTGCGGTGATGAAGAAGTGAACGCCGCCGTCAAAAATGCGCGGCAGGTGTTCGAGGCCGGCACCTGGTCGTCGCGTTCGCCAAACGAGCGCAAGCAAGTGCTGCTGCGTCTGGCCGATCTGATCATGACCCACCGCGAAGAACTGGCGCTGCTGGATTCGCTGAACATGGGCAAGCCAGTGATGGACGCCTACAACATCGACGTGCCGGGCACCGCCGGAGTGTTTCGCTGGTACGCCGAAAGCCTCGACAAACTCTACGATCAGATCGCACCGAGCGCGCAGAACGTACTGGCGACCATCACCCGCGAAGCGCTGGGCGTGGTCGCCGCCGTGGTGCCATGGAATTTCCCGCTGGACATGGCTGCATGGAAACTCGCGCCCGCGCTGGCGGCAGGCAATTCGGTGATCCTCAAACCCGCCGAGCAATCACCGTTTTCTGCCCTGCGTCTGGCCGAGTTGGCGCTTGAAGCCGGCTTGCCAGCAGGCGTGCTCAACGTGCTGCCGGGACTCGGCGAGCAGACCGGCAAAGCCCTTGGTTTGCACCCGGATGTCGATTGCCTGGTGTTCACCGGCTCCACCGAAGTCGGCAAATTTTTCATGCAGTATTCCGCGCAATCGAACCTGAAACAGGTGTGGCTGGAGTGCGGCGGCAAGAGCGCCAACCTGGTGTTCGCCGATTGTCAGGACCTTGATCTGGCGGCCGAAAAAGCTGCGTTCGGCATCTTCTTCAATCAGGGCGAAGTGTGTTCAGCCAACTCGCGGTTGCTGGTGCAGCGTTCGATCCATGACGAGTTCGTCGAGCGCCTCAAGGCGCAGGCCGAACGCTGGCTGCCGGGCGATCCGCTGGACCCGTCGA
The DNA here is from genome assembly GCF_020423045.1 of Pseudomonas sp. MM213. NCBI lineage: Bacteria > Pseudomonadati > Pseudomonadota > Gammaproteobacteria > Pseudomonadales > Pseudomonadaceae > Pseudomonas > Pseudomonas sp. MM213. Next base: position 3,760,016 of record NZ_CP081943.1, on the reverse strand, counting down.
GCAGCGCCGGGGCGATTGTCGATAGTCGCCAGACCGCGCGCATCATGAAGTTCATCGAGCAAGCCCAGCGCCAGGGTGCGACCAAGGTGTGCGGTGGTCGGCAGTCGATTTTCAACGGCTCCGACAACTTCATCCAGCCGACGATTTTCACTAACGTGAGCCCGGACATGCCGCTGTTTCGCGACGAAGTGTTCGGCCCGGTGCTGGCGATCACGGCGTTCGACGACGAGGCACACGCCTTGCAACTGGCCAACGACAGCGTCTACGGCCTGGCCGCTTCGCTGTGGACCGACGACCTCAATCGCGCCCACCGCGTGGCGCGGCAATTGCGCGCCGGCACGGTGTCGGTGAACAGCGTCGATGCACTCGATGTGACGGTGCCGTTCGGCGGCGGCAAGCAGTCCGGTTTCGGCCGTGACCTGTCGCTGCACTCATTCGATAAATACACCCAGTTGAAGACCACCTGGTTTCAACTGCGCTAATAACAAAACGGAGAACTGGCGATGACCACACCACGTGAAACCCGCGACTACCAGGCCGCCGACGCTGCGCACCACATCCACGCATTCGTCGATCAGAAAGCGCTCAACGATGAAGGGCCGCGGGTGATGGTCCGTGGCGAGCGCCTGCACCTGTGGGACAACGATGGTCGGCGCTACCTCGACGGCATGTCCGGGTTGTGGTGCACCAACCTCGGTTACGGCCGCAAGGATCTGGCGGCGGCAGCGGCTCGGCAGCTTGAGCAATTGCCGTACTACAACATGTTTTTCCACACCACTCACCCGCAGGTGATCGAGCTTTCGGAGCTGCTGTTCAGCCTGCTGCCGGGGCACTACAGCCACGCGATCTACACCAACTCCGGCTCCGAAGCGAACGAGGTGCTGATCCGCACCGTGCGCCGTTACTGGACGATCCTCGGCAAGCCCGAGAAGAAAGTCATGATCGGTCGCTGGAACGGTTACCACGGTTCGACACTGGCGGCGACGGCGCTCGGCGGCATGAAGTTCATGCACGAAATGGGCGGCATGCTGCCGGACATCGAGCACATCGACGAGCCGTACTTCTTCGCCCACGAAGGCAACCTGACCCCGGCTGAATTCGGCCTGCGGGCAGCGCAGCAACTGGAAGCGAAAATTCTCGAACTGGGCGCGGACAAGGTCGCCGGGTTCATCGCCGAACCGTTCCAGGGTGCGGGCGGGATGATCTTCCCACCGGAAAGTTACTGGCCGGAAATTCAGCGGATTTGCCGCAAGTACGACGTGCTGCTGTGCGCCGACGAAGTGATCGGCGGCTTCGGTCGCACTGGCGAATGGTTCGCCCACGAGCACTTCGGTTTCGAGCCGGACACGCTGTCGATTGCCAAGGGGCTAACCTCCGGCTACATCCCCATGGGCGGGCTGATCCTGTCGAAGAAAATGGCGCAGGTATTGGTGGAGCAGGGCGGGGTGTTTGCCCACGGCCTGACCTATTCCGGACACCCGGTGGCGGCAGCGGTGGCCATCGCCAACCTCAAGGCGTTGCGCGATGAAGGCGTGGTGACGCGGGTCAAGGACGACATCGGGCCGTACCTGCAACAGTGCTTGCGCGAAGTGTTCGGCAATCACCCGTTGGTGGGGGATATCCAGGGTGTCGGGATGGTGGCGGCGTTGCAGTTGGCCGAAGACAAAACCAGTCGCAAGCGCTTTGCCAACGAGAACGACATTGCCTGGCGTTGCCGCACGATTGGGTTTGAGGAGGGGGTGATTATTCGTTCGACGTTGGGGCGGATGATCATGGCGCCGGCGTTGATTGCCAGTCGGGAAGAGGTTGATGAGCTGGTTGGCAAGACGCTGAAAGCGGTCGATCGTACGGCGCAGGAATACGGCCGGCTCTGATGTAGCCGAAGGTCCTTCGGACCTTAATCGCGAGCAGGCTCGCTCCCACATTGGATCTGTGTCGATCACAAATCCCCTTGTGGGAGCGAGCCTGCTCGCGATTGCTATTGCCGATTCAACACACCTCTCAGGTTTTGCACCCACCCCGTGCACCCCCGCCAACCCCGCCCTTTTACCGCGCACGCTACCCAGTTTTTTCATCACTCCCACCGACATATTTCCTAATTTTCCTTCTCCCCACCTTGGTCCAACATCGACCTCGCCAGTCAGCCGAACACTGCCCACCCAAAGGTCCATCAGAGACCACCCGTGGCAGCTCTTCTCCAAAGGCTGCTGGCCGTACTGCCCATGACAAAACTAAATCAACAGCTTTGGGAGTGCTCCATGATCAAGTCCTTGCTAACCCGCGTCGCTCATCCACTGGCGATCACCGCCATCGCCGCCACGATCGCCACCAGCGCCCAGGCCGGCACCCTGTCCATCGGCCATACCACATGGGTCGGTTACGGCACGCTCTACCTCGCCCAGGACCTGGGCTACTTCAAGGAAGGCGGTTTGACCGTCGAGTTGCCCGTCGTCGAAGAGGCTTCGATGTACATGGCTGCGCAAGCCTCGGGCGAATTGTCCGGCTCGGCGTCGACCATCGACGAAGTACTGAAATACCGTCCGCAATTCTGCTTCAAGGCCGTAGCCGCACTCGATGACAGCCATGGTGGCGACGGTGTTCTGGTGGGCAAGGACATCAAGAGCCTGCAAGAGCTGAAAGGCAAAGCCGTGGCGGTGAACGAAGGTTCGACTTCGCAGTTCTGGCTGTCGTACTTGCTGAAAAAACACGGCATGAGCATGAGCGACATCACCGTGCAGAACATGACGGCCGACGACGCCGCCACCGCGTTCATCGCCGGTCGTGTGCCTGCCGCCGTGACCTGGGAACCGCACCTGTCGATGGTGCGTGACAAGAAACAAGGCAAAGTCTTGATCGACAGCAGCAGCACGCCTGGCGTGATTGTCGATGTGGTCGCGCTCAACTGCACGGTCATCGAGAAACAGCCGGAAGACGTCAAGGCGTTGGTCGCCGGTCTGTACAAAGCAGTGCAGTACACCAAGGACCATCCGCAGGAAGCCTACAAAATCATGGCCAAGGGTGTTGGCGGCTACCTCGCCGATCCGAAGGAACTGGAGGCCGCCGCGCAAGGCGTGCGCTTCTACGATCAGGCCATGAGCGAAAAACTCCTGGGCTCGCCGGGCAAGCCGGGTGACAGCGAACCGTTGATCAAACTGGCCAACGAAACCGCCAGTGAATTGCAGGGCAAACCCTACAACGTCAGCAATGACGACCTGATCGACAACCGTTTCGTCAGCCCGCTGTAGGAGGTTCGCATGTTCAAGCGCAATTCATGGCTGAGCCGTTGCATCACGCCCAAGACCGGCTTGCCGGTTTCGGTGATCTGGAGCGCGAGCGGCCTGGCCTGGGTGTTGTTGGTGGGCCTGTGGGCCGGGTTGTCTTACGGCGGCGTGGTGCCGGGCATGTTCTTGCCGACGCCGGGCGCGGTGGTCGAAGCCGCCGTGCGCCTGAGCCGCGACGGCACGCTCGGTTTGCACGTGTGGGCCAGTCTTGAAGTGGTGGTGGTCGGTTTCGTCGTTTCGTCGCTGGTGGCGGTGCCGCTGGGGTTACTGATGGGCAGCTTCCGCATCGTTCAGGCGTTCCTCGAACCGATGGTCAATTTCATCCGCTACCTGCCGGTGACCTCGTTCGTGCCGCTGTTCATTCTGTGGATCGGTATCGGTCTGGAGCAGCGGGTCTCGGTGATCATCTTCGGCGTGTTTTTCCAGCAACTGGTGATGATCGCGGACGTGTCAAAAGGCATCTCCAAAGACCTGATCAACGCCTCTTACACACTCGGTTCGAACCGCCGCGATGCGGTGTTGCATGTGATCGCGCCGGCCTCGTTGCCGGGTGTGCTCGACACCTTGCGCGTGACCATGGGCTGGGCCTGGACGTACCTGGTGGTCGCCGAGCTGGTCGCCGCTTCCAGTGGCCTGGGTTACCTGAGTCTTAAGGCCATGCGCGGCTTTCAGGTGGATGTGATTTTCCTCGCCATCGCGATCATCGGCCTGTTGGGCCTGATCACCGATCAACTGTTCCGTTTCCTTCGTCTGAGGATTGCCGCATGGGCTCAGTAACCGCCGTCAACCCGCGTATCGTCACACCGATGACTGCCCCGGCCTACGCCGCACCTCGTTTGCAAGTGGACAAAGTCAGCCTGCGTTACCAGAAGCCCGACGGCGGAATGTTCACCGCGCTGGATCAGGTTTCGTTCGAAGTTCCGGATCAGCAATTCGCCGTGCTGGTCGGGCCGTCGGGTTGCGGCAAGTCGAGCTTGCTGTACCTCACCGCCGGTTTGAACGAGCCCACGGAAGGCGAGATCTACGTCGGCGGCCAGCAAGTTCAAGGGCCTGGCGCGGACCGCGGCATGGTGTTCCAGAGCTACACGCTGTTCCCGTGGCTGACCGTGCGGCAGAACGTCGAGTTCGGCCTCAAGCGTCGCGGCATGGCGGCGGCGCAGCGCAAGGACATCGTCGATTACTACGTCAATGAAGTCGGCCTCAGCGGGTTTGCCGACAACTACGCCAAGCAGTTGTCCGGCGGCATGATGCAGCGGGTGGCGATTGCCCGCGCTTTGGCCAATGACCCGCAAATCCTGCTGATGGACGAACCCTTCGGCGCCCTCGACAGCCAGACGCGCCTGCAAATGCAACAGCTGTTATTGCGCGTTTGGGGCAACAGCAAGAAGACTGTGTTGTTCGTGACCCACGACATCGACGAGGCGATTCTGCTGGGTGATCGGGTCTACGTGATGGGCGCGCGGCCTGGGCGGATCAAGCAGATTCTCGACGTGCCGATCGAACGCCCACGGACCCTGGATATGGTCATGGAGCGTTCATTTATCGAGATGAAACGCGATATTTTCGGGCTGCTGCATGATGACCTGGAGGAGGTGCATTGAACAACGCGATCCCTTGTAGGAGCCGGCTTGCTGGCGATGGCGTCGGTACCTTCAACGATGATGTTGCCTGACACATCGCTATCGCCAGCAAGCCGGCTCCTACAGGGGATTGTGTCCGGCCCGGATTACGGCGCAGCCGGCAGGAGGAAACGCGCAATCACCGGCAGGTGATCGGAGATCCGCAACGTATCGTCCTGTCGTACCGTCGCCTCGACCCGTTTGATCCGAGGGCTGTAAAACAGGTAATCGACGGTGCGGTCCGGGCCGTTCAGGCCTGGATCATTCGGGTAGTGCGTCAGCCAACGCGCTCGATCGATGCCGCTGGCTTCATTGTTGGTCGGGATCATCGGGTACTTGTCCCACAACAGGTGCAGCGCGCTGTCGGCGGAGTAGGGCGTGCGTTGTTCGGTGGGCAGGCGTCGATATTGCCCCAGCGGCAACAGGTTGAAGTCGCCGCCGATCAGCCACGGGGTGCCACGGCTTTCGTATTTGTCGAGGACTTTGGCCACCGCCGTCACCTGGGTCTGTAGCGTTTCGTCAGGTTGGGTGGCGCGGTCCAGATGGGTGTTGAGGACGGCCAACTGCCCGCCGTCACTCAACGGCAGGTAAGTGACCAGCAAGGCATTTTTCGGCTGGAACTGACGGCTGATGAAGTTAGTCGGCGCGACCGGCAGTTGCAGGCGTTCGGCGTGTTCGATCCGGTAGCGGCTGAGGGTTGCCAGTTGCCGGCCGACACTGCCGAAGATGTGCGGTTGCGGGACGAAGTCGGCTTTCCAGTCGAAGGCATGGGCGCTGCACGGATAGAGATCGGCGAGGCGTTCCTGAAGCAGTTTGAACTGGTTCTGGTAATCGCTGGCCTTGGCGCCGTCATCGAGCTCTTGCAGCAACACGAGGTCGGGTTGTTCGTCGCGAATCACCCGCGCCACTTCATCGAGGCTGAAGGCCATGTCTTCAGGCGTCGGTTTTTCGTCGTCGCCGGCGGCCAGGTCATTCCAGAACACATAGCGCTTACCCGCCAGGTACTGAACGTTCCAGGTCATCACCTTCAACGCCTGGCCGGGCACCAGTGTCGGTGCTTGAGCGTTGCAACTGACGGGCAAAACTTCCTTGGCTTCGGGGCGCCAGGTCAGGCTGTAGATCAGCAAGGCAATCAGGCCGATTGCTATCAACAGGCCCAGCAGGGTGTAGCGCAGTAGTCGGGTCATGGCTCGGCTTATAGCGTTACAAAAGATGGATCCGAGCATAACCGAGAGCCGGGCCGAAGCCCACGATCAGAGCGGCCGGTCGATTTTCTCGGGAACGTCGCTGATCAGCATGAACAAACGGAACAACACCACGCTGGTGAACAGTTGCAGGAAGCTGTGGGCGCTGTCGATCAGCAGGGAAATCACCGGGTTCTGCGGTTCCGGATACACATTGAGCGTCACACCCTTGAGCACCCACAACGGGCCCATCACACACAGGATGCACACCAGAATGCGCAGGAAATGACCGCGGGTCAGGCGCAGGCTTTCCTTCATTGCCGCCAGCGGCGCCAGGCCGCGCAGCACCAACAGGTATTCGCTGAACGCCAACGTCACCATCAGCCAGATGCCCGGCAGGAAGTACAACGACAGGCCGAGCAGGATCATCAAGGTATTGAGCGCCGTGAGCAGGGCGAAGCGCGGCCACAGGTACGCGGACCTCGCCAGCAGGTCACGGTTGCGCGGCGATTCGCCACGGCTGCGCGCGTCGAGAAACAGGATCAGGGCGGCGGTGTACAGCGGGTATACCAGCAGGCCGACGATCACGCTCACGCCGGGAAAGCTGTCCGGCACGGTGTTGTGGTCGACCACTTGTTGCAGCAGCGCTTCGAAAATCACCAGCGGCAGGCACAGCCGCACGATCTGGCTCAGATTGCGCTTGAAGAAATACAGCGAGTCACGCAGTACATCGAACGGATTCATCAGTCGGTATCGCAGGTTGAAAGCAGTGGCCCACTTTAACCGATGCAGCGCGTCGGGGCGCAAACGTAAACGTTCGGTAAAGGTCATTGAAACAACTTGTTTCAGCCTCCATTAAGGTCGAGCGCCGTATCCTCCCTGGAGAAGGTCAACGATTTCCCCGGCAATCTACGAGGTCGCCATGAACACCGAAGAGCAAACCCTGATCGATGGACTGTTTTCCCGGCTGCAACAGGCCGAAACGGACGCAGCCCCGCGCGATGCCCTGGCCGAGGCGCGGATCAAGGAACATCTGGCTCGCCAACCCGCGGCGGGCTACTTCATGACCCAGGCGATTCTGGTGCAAGAGGCAGCGATCAAGAGCCTCGACGCACAGAACAAGCAACTCACCGAGCAAATCCAGCAATTGCAGGCCGAACTGCAATCGGCCAAGTCCCAGGCACCTGCTCCGGCGCCGAGCAGCGGTGGGTTCCTGTCGAGCATTTTCGGTGGCAGTTCCCGTGAAACGCCTGCGCCAAGTGCACCGCCCTCCAGCGGCGGCTGGCGCGAGCCGGGACGGCCTTCGTTCAACGCGCAGCCGCCACAGCAGAATTTCGGTGCGCCGCCACCGCAGCAGAACTACGCGCCGCAACAGCCTGCGCCAGCGGTTGGCAGCGGTTTCCTCGGCGGCGCGCTGAAAACTGCCGCGGGTGTGGCGGGTGGCGTGATGCTGGCACAAGGCATCAGCAGCCTGTTCCATCACAACCAGCAGCCGGAAGTGGTGGAAGTGATCAAGGAAGAGCCGGCTCAGGTCAACGATCACAGCGGTGACAACGGCTGGGGCGATGACCAGCGCGTGGCTGACAACTCCCAAGACTATGCCGACACCGACTACAACGATGACAGTTCATCGTTCTTCGGCGGCGACGACGATTCCTTCGTCTGACACGCCATTCGTCCGGAGCGCTGCGGCGCTCCGGGCCGATTATTCGCGGAACAATCCTCCAGGCTGGCATACTGGGCAACTTTTCGGGCCCGGTGCCTGATCCCGCCTGCGCGAAAGAGGATGCACGGTGAAAAAAATTGCAGTGTTCGCCGACGTTCAAAACCTCTATTACACCGTGCGTCAGGCCTATGGTTGCCACTTCAACTACGCCGCGCTGTGGGCTGACATCAGCAAACAGGGCGATATCGTCGAAGCCTATGCCTATGCGATCGATCGCGGCGACAGCAAGCAGCAGCAGTTCCAGCAGATCCTGCGCAACCTCGGTTTCACCGTGAAGCTCAAACCCTACATCCAGCGCAGCGACGGCTCGGCCAAGGGCGACTGGGACGTGGGCATCACCCTCGACATCATGGACGCCGCCGATCATGTCGACGAAGTGGTGCTGGCCTCCGGCGACGGTGATTTCGACATGCTGCTGGAACGCATCATCGCCAAGCATGGCGTGCAAGCGGTGGCCTACGGCGTACCGGGCCTGACGGCCAACTCGCTGATCCGCGCCGCCAGCCGCTACGTGCCGATCGAAGGCGCGTTGCTGCTCAAGAATTGATTTTTACGGAGTTGAAACAGGTTTGGAACGCATAGCAGTCATCGACTTTGAAACCACCGGGATCTCCCCGAGCAGCAGCTGCCGGGCCACGGAAATTGCCGTGGTGATCCTTGAACAGGGGCGCATCGTCGAGCGTTACCAAAGCCTGATGAACGCCGGCGTACGCGTCCCGGCCTTCATCGAACAACTGACCGGCATCAGCAACGCCATGCTGCGCACCGCGCCATCGGCGGAACAGGTGATGAACGAGGTCAACGAATTTGTCGGCACCACGCCGCTGCTGGCGCACAACGCCGCGTTCGACCAGAAGTTCTGGGACTTTGAACTGGGGCGGATCAAGCGTACGCGGTTGCAGAATTTTGCCTGCTCGCTGCTACTGGCCCGTCGGTTGATGCCGGCGGCGCCGAATCACAAGCTCGGCACGCTCACCACCTTCGCCAGCCTGCCAAACACCGGTAAGGCTCACCGGGCCATGGCCGACGCCGAGATGGCGGCCAACCTGACGGCGCATCTGGCGCAGGAACTGCGGCAGAAGCATGGGTTGCGCGAGTTGTCCCATGATCTGCTGGTCAGCTTGCAGAAAGTCCCGGCGGCCAAAATCAATGAGCATCTCAAGCGCCATCGCGGGTTTTAAGTTCAGCGGTGTTCGGACGGGCCTCTTCGCGGGCAAGCCTCGCTCCTACGGGTACGATGAAATCCTGTAGGAGCGAGGCTTGCCCGCGAAGACGTCATCCGCATCACTACTTACCGTTCCCCTCCAACTGTCCCAACGGCACGCGCTTCTCTATCGCGCTCGACAACACAATCGACGTCTTGCTGAACCCGAACGTGGCAATCCGGTTGATCAGCTCTTCCAGTTCCGGCATCGAACCCACCGCCGCTTGCATGATCACGCATGGATCACCCGTCACCCGGTGGCATTCGGTTAGCTGTGGGATTTTGATCAGGTCGTCGTAGGCTTTCTGATTACCGTGCTGGTTCAGGCGCAGTTCGATCACGCACTGGATCGGCAAACCCAGCTTGGCCATGTCGACTTTCGCCTGATAACCGGTAATCACCCCGCTGGCCTCAAGTTTGGCCACGCGCTCGGCTACGGCCGGGGCGGACAGGTTCACTTTGCGTGCGAGGTCGGCGTAGGACGCACGACCGTTTTCCAGTAGGGCGCTGAGGAGCATGCGGTCGTATTTGTCCATGAGCGAATTCCTGAAAAATGGCTGACTTTCGAAAGCACGGTTTATAGCGCTGATCTCCGTGATTTGAAAAGTGTACCGGCGCTATAAACAGGTTTTGTAACTTATTTTCTGCTGTTCGCCTTTCTAGAATAGCTGTTCATTTGTCCTTGCCTGCGAGCTGCCCCCCATGCCTGGCCTCCGTCGTTTTCCCTTGCCGTTGATCGCTGCCTTTTTCGCCTTGTACGTGATTTGGGGCTCGACTTACCTGGTGATCCGCATCGGCGTGGAGTATTGGCCGCCCTTGTTGCTCGCCGGTATTCGCTTCGTCATTGCTGGCACGTTGATGTACGCCTTCCTGCGCTGGCGCGGGGCGCCGGCACCGACGTGGGCGCAGTGGAAAGCGGCGGGGATCATCGGGATTTTGCTGTTGGCGTGCGGTAACGGCGGGGTCAGTGTGGCGGAACACATGGGCGTCGCTTCCGGCGTCGCGGCATTGGCGGTGGCGACGGTGCCGTTGTTTACCTTGCTCTGCGGCTATTTCTGGGGTGCGCGTAATACCCGTCTCGAATGGGCGGGGATTGTGCTCGGGTTGATCGGCATCGCCATGCTCAACCTCGGTTCCAACCTGCAATCGAGCCCGCTGGGTGCGATGTTGCTGATCTTTGCGGCGGCGGCCTGGGCGTTCGGTTCAGTCTGGAGCAAACACTTGCCGTTGCCCCAGGGCGCGATGGCCAGTGCCGTGGAAATGCTGGAGGGCGGCGTGGCGTTGCTGATCGGCAGTGCGATGAGTGGTGAACATCTGGAAGCCATGCCACCGATTGAAGGGTGGGCGGCGCTGGCCTATCTGACCTTCTTCGGTTCGATCATCGCCTTCAACGCCTACATGTACCTGTTGAAAAACGTGCGTCCGGCAGCGGCCACCAGCTATGCCTACGTCAACCCGGCGGTGGCGGTGTTGCTGGGGATCGTGTTTGTCGGCGAGACCATCGGCATCGAAGAAGCCTTGGCCATGCTGGTGATCATCAGTGCCGTGGTGTTGATCGGTTTGCCGCAGTGGCGCCGGGCGCCGGAACGACCTGCTGCGGTGGTGCAGACAGAATCGAGTGTGAATTAGGGTAAACTGCGCGCCATTGCACATTTGTTCTGCACAACCGCGCTGAATTTTCCTACGGTAATCCCATGACTTTCGCCACCCTTGGCCTGATCGAACCCTTGCTGCGCTCTCTCGAGACGCTCGGCTACCAGACCCCGACGCCGGTTCAGGCGCAAGCCATTCCGGCGGTGCTGGCCGGTCGCGACCTGATGGCCGCCGCCCAGACCGGCACCGGCAAGACCGCCGGTTTCGCGCTGCCGCTGCTGCAATTGCTGGCCATGGAAGGGCCGAAAGTCACCGCCAACTCGGTGCGCGCATTGATTCTGGTGCCGACCCGCGAACTGGCCGAGCAGGTTCACGAAGCCGTGCGTCAGTACGCTGAGAACCTGCCACTGAGCACTTATGCGGTGTATGGCGGCGTCAGCATCAACCCGCAAATGATGAAGTTGCGCAAAGGCGTCGACCTGTTGGTGGCGACGCCGGGCCGTCTGCTCGACCTGTTCCGCCAGAACGCGCTGAAGTTCAACCAGTTGCAAACCCTGGTGCTCGACGAAGCCGACCGCATGCTCGACCTGGGTTTTTCCGAGGAGCTGGGGAACATTTACCGCGTGCTGCCGAAGAAACGTCAGACACTGCTGTTCTCCGCGACCTTCTCCGATGCGATTCGCCTGCTGGCCGGGCAAATGCTCAATGATCCGCTGAGCATCGAAGTCAGCCCGCGTAACGTTGCCGCCAACACCGTTAAACAGTGGGTGGTGACGGTGGACAAGAAGCGCAAGCCGGAGCTGTTCATCCACCTGCTGCGCAAGGGCAAGTGGAAGCAGGTGCTGGTATTCGCCAAGACCCGTAATGGCGTGGACGCGCTGGTGGAAAAACTCCAGGGCCTGGGCATCAACGCCGACGGCATCCATGGCGACAAACCTCAGGCTACGCGTCAACGTGCGCTGGACCGTTTCAAGGCCAGTGAAGTGCAGATCCTGGTGGCCACCGATGTCGCGGCCCGTGGTCTGGACATTGAAGATTTGCCATTGGTGGTCAATTTCGACCTGCCGATTGTGGCGGAAGACTACATCCACCGGATCGGTCGTACCGGCCGTGCGGGTGCCACCGGGCAGGCCATTTCGTTGGTCTGCGCCGATGAAGTGAATTTGCTGTCGGCCATTGAGACGTTGACGCGTCAGACGTTGCCTCGGCAGATGGAACACGATTTCGAACCTGAGCACCGTGTGCCGGACACTGATGCCAGCGGCCAGGTGGTGAAGAAACCGAAAAAACCGAAGAAGCCGAAGACGTCCAGCGGCGGTAAGCGCAATTTGGGTAAATGGGTCGAGAGCGGGGATGCTTCGGCGCCGGAGCCTTCGATCAAGCCTGTGCGTAAGGTGCCGGTGTTTAATACTGGGCCGCGTAAGCGTAAGCCTTGATTGATTGCGGCGGCTGTTAGGCCGCCTTCGCGGGCAAGCCTCGCTCCTACAGAATTTACGTCGAACCTGTAGGAGCGAGGCTTGCCCGCGAAGGGCGCAACTCGGTCTCAAGCCTTGCGCTTGAGCCACTCCACCATCCCCAACCCCGCTGCTCGCCCACTGGCAAAACACGCGGTCAGCAGATAACCGCCGGTCGGCGCTTCCCAATCCAGCATTTCCCCCGCGCAGAACACGCCAGGCAACTGCTTGAGCATCAAACGTTCATCCATCGCCTCGAACATCACGCCACCGGCAGTGCTGATGGCCTCGTCCAGTGGACGGGTTTTCATCAATGTCAGCGGCAGCGCCTTGATCGCTTTAGCCAACAACGCCGGATCGGCGAAGCATTCTGCCGGCGTCAATTCGCGCAGCAGTGCCGCTTTCACGCCATCTATCCCGAGCTGACTGTGCAGATGTTTGGACATTGAACGAGACCCGCGCGGTTTGCTCAGTGCCGCCTGAACTTTATCCACAGGCCGGCCCGGCAACAGGTCGAGGTGAATGGTCGCCGAGCCATGCTGATTGATCGCTTCGCGGATGGGCGCCGACAGGGCGTAGATCAAACTGCCTTCAATCCCGGTGGCCGTAATCACACATTCGCCGAGCCGAGGGATGTCGTCATTGAGTCCGATAGCGATATTTTTCAGCGGCGCGCCGGCGAATTTGCTGACCATCAATTCGCTCCAGGCCTGCACCTCGAAGCCGCAATTGCTGGGCTGCAGCGGCGCCAGTCCTACGCCGTGCTGCTCCAGTGGCAGCATCCATGCGCCATCCGACCCCAGGCGCGACCAGCTTCCGCCACCGAGGGCCAGCAGGGTTGCTTCGGGCTTCAGGGTTTTTTCACCCTCAGGACTTTCAACACGCAAACCACCGTTGTTATCCCAGCCGAGCCAACGATGGCGGGTGTGGATAACTACGCCGGCCTCTCGCAGGCGTTTGAGCCAGGCGCGCAACAGCGGCGCGGCCTTCATGTCGGTCGGAAAGACCCGGCCGGAGCTGCCGACAAAGGTTTCGATGCCCAGGTCATGAATCCACTGGCACAGCGCCTCGGCACCAAAGGCTCGCAGCAGCGGTGCGATATGCGGTGCGCGCTCGGCGTAGCGTGAGAGGAATGCCGGATAGGCTTCGGAATGGGTGATGTTCATGCCGCCTACGCCCGCGAGGAGAAATTTCCTGCCTACGGAAGGCATGCCGTCGTACAGATCGACCTTGATCCCTGCCTGGCTCAACACTTCGGCGGCCATCAGGCCGGCGGGGCCGCCGCCGATGATGGCGACTTTAGGGGGGAGGGCGGCGGAAGATTGGGTCATGGAATGCGCTGCGGTTCGGCGGAATAAGCCGGGCATTCTACCAGCCCAAATCCCTGTGGGAGCGAGCCTGCTCGCGAAAGCGGTGGTTCAGTCGACATCAATGTGACTGTTCAATTGCTTTCGCGAGCAGGCTCGCTCCCACAGGGGATTTATGTCGGGTTGAAGAGTTGGTTAAAAAACAACCACCCCTTTGCAGGCTATATGCAGCATGGCCTGTAGGCCCTTTCGCTCAGGTTATCCACAGGCAGTTCCACAGGCATTGTGGGTAAAGGCGCACACCTCAATGACAACCTGATGACGCCCACACCCGCTGTGCGCTGTGATGCAGGATGCCGTGCCGCCGCGCCAGCGCCTTGCGGTCCTTGCTGTAGCCGCCGCCAATCACCCCGACCACCGGAATATCTCGCCCGAGGCAATGGCGCATCACGCTTTCATCCCGAGCGGCCACGCCTTCGTCTGTCAGCTTCAGGTAACCGAGCGCGTCGTCCTTATGCACATCGACACCGGCGTCATACAGCACCAGGTCCGGTTGATAGAGCGGCAGCAAATAATTCAGCGCGTCGTCGACGACCTTCAGGTATTCGGCATCGCCCATGCCCTTGGGCAGCGGGATGTCCCAGTCACTTTCGGCCTTGCGTGCAGGAAAGTTCTTCTCGCAGTGCAGGGAAACGGTCACCGCGTCCGGGGTGTTGTGCAGAATCCGTGCAGTCCCGTCGCCCTGATGCACGTCGCAATCGAAGATCAGCACCCGATTCACACGACCGCTTTCCAGCAGGTAATGGCTGATCACCGCCAGGTCGTTAAAGATGCAGAACCCCGCCGGGTAATCGTAATGCGCGTGATGCGTGCCGCCGGCCAAGTGACAGGCCAATCCATGTTCCAGCGCCTGTTCTGCCGCCAGTAGCGAACCGCCGACCGCCCGCACCGTGCGCCGGGCCAGGGCTTCGTTCCACGGCAGGCCGAGGCGCCGCTGGTCTTCGCGGGACAACTCGCCGCTCATGTAGCGTTCGATATAGGCAGCGTCATGTGCGAGGGCGAGAATTTCCGGCGGGCAGAGTTCCGGGCGCAGCAGGTCGGCGTCCCGGGTCAGCCCGCTGTCCACCAGGTGATCGCGCAGCAGGCGAAACTTGTCCATGGGGAAGCGGTGGTCCGCCGGGAACTCGGGGCTGTAGTCTTCGTGGTAGATCAGTGGCAGCGGCATGACGGGCTTTTATGAGTACGGCGTGTAGGAATGAGTGAACGATCCTACCAGCGATGTAGACTTGCGGCATGGAAACGGAGGGGCACGATGGAGCCGATACTGGAACTCGAGAGCGCGCGACTGCTGTTGCGGCAGTGGCGTGACGAGGATTTGCCGGCGTTTGCGGCGATGTGCGCCGATCCACAGGTGATGCGCTATTTTCCGGCGCCCTTGAGTCGACTGGAAAGTGCTTCGCTGATCGGGCGGATTCGTGGGCATTTCGCCGAGCATGGTTTTGGTCTCTGGGCGCTGGAGCGCAAGGACACCGGTGCATTCATCGGTTTTACCGGGCTCGGCGTGGTCGGTTTTGATGCGCCTTTCACGCCGGCCATCGAGATCGGCTGGCGCCTGGCCCGCGAACACTGGGGCTTGGGTTACGCCAGTGAGGCGGCGTGGACCGCTCTGCGCTGCGGGTTTGACCGGGTGGCGCTGCAAGAGGTCGTGTCCTTCACCACGGAAACCAACACGCCATCGCAGAAAGTCATGCAGGCCATCGGTATGCACCATGATTCAGCCGGTGACTTCGACCACCCGAAACTCGCGGTCGATCATCCTCTGCGTCACCATGTGCTGTACCGCATCACCCGTGAGCAATGGCTGCAAACCTTGCATGGATAAGACGGCCCGGACGTTTACAATGGCGCCAATGATGGCCCTGGCCGGAAACTGAATCGACCGCCGCAGCCAAGACTGCGCGGCATTGCGATGTGTGAGGAGAGTCTGAATGAGCCAAGTGTTGGATGATCTGGTCGATTTGCTGACCCTGGAACCGATCGAAGAAAACCTGTTCCGTGGCCGCAGCCAGGACCTGGGCTTTCGTCAGTTGTTCGGCGGCCAGGTGATCGGTCAATCCCTGTCGGCGGCCAGCCAGACGGTCGAAGTCGCGCGTCATGTGCATTCGATGCACGGTTATTTCCTGCGTCCGGGCGATTCCACGTTGCCCGTGGTGTATCAGGTTGATCGGGTTCGCGACGGCGGCAGTTTCAGCACGCGTCGGGTCACGGCGATCCAGAAGGGCAACCCGATCTTTACGTGCAGCGCGTCGTTCCAATATGACGAAAAAGGCTTCGAGCATCAGGGCCAGATGCCGACGGTGGTCGGGCCGGAAAACCTGCCCTCGGAACTGGAGCTGACCCATCAGCGCGCGCACCTGATCCCCGAGCACATGCGTGAAAAACTGCTGTGCCCGAAGCCGATCGAATTCCGCCCGGTCACCGAGAAAGATCCCTACAACCCGCAGCCATCCGACCCGGTCAAGTACGTCTGGTTTCGCGCCGACGGCGCGCTGGCCGACTCCCCGGCGCTGCACAAATACCTGCTGGCCTACGCGTCGGACTTCAATCTGCTGACCACCTCGATGTTGCCCCATGGCAAGTCGGTCTGGCAGAAAGACATGCAGGTCGCCAGTCTCGATCACGCGCTGTGGTTCCATGCGGATCTGCGTGCCGATGACTGGTTGCTGTACGCGATGGACAGCCCGTGGGCCGGCAATTCCCGTGGGTTCAGCCGTGGCAGCGTGTTCAATCGCGCCGGGCAACTGGTGGCGTCGGTCACTCAGGAAGGCCTGATCCGTCACCGCAAGGATTGGGCATGAGCCTGGCCGAGGTGCGGCACTGGGTGTTCGACATGGACGGCACCCTGACGGTGGCCGTGCATGACTTCGCGGCAATTCGCGTGGCGCTGGCGATCCCGGCCGAAGACGACATCCTGACCCACCTCGCCGCGCTGCCGGCTGCTGAAGCCGCGGCCAAACATGCATGGTTGCTGGAGCATGAACGGGATCTGGCGCTGGGTTCGAAACCGGCGCCGGGTGCTGTGGAACTGGTGCGCGAGTTGGCGGGGCGCGGTTATCGCCTGGGCATTCTTACGCGCAATGCTCGGGAGTTGGCGCATGTGACGCTGGAGGCCATTGGCCTGGCGGACTGCTTCGCGGTGGAGGATGTGCTGGGGCGTGATGAAGCGCCGCCCAAGCCGCACCCCGGTGGTTTGTTGAAATTGGCCGAGGCCTGGAACGTGCCGGCGAGCGAGATGGTGATGGTCGGTGATTACCGGTTTGATCTGGATTGCGGGCGGGCGGCGGGGGCGCGGACGGTGTTGGTGAACTTGCCGGATAACCCGTGGCCTGAATTGACGGATTGGCATGCGGCGGATTGCGTGGCGTTGCGGGAAATGTTGTTGGCTTGAGGGACCCTTCGCGGGCAAGCCTCGCTCCTACAGAGTTACACGTAGGAGCGAGCGGTGCGGCGACCCGACTTGCCCGCGAAGGCGTCATCACTGCCCGAACAACACTTTCTGCCCCTCCGGCGACGTAAACATCCCATCCCCGTTATGCCCAACCCCGGGCACTTCGATCAATTGCTGATTCAATCCTTGCGGATGGCTGCGCTTCAAAAACTCAAAATAATTGCGCCCGCGAATCAATCGATTAGCGCCCTGGGCTTTCGCCTCACAACTTTTATCCAGCGCCGGATGGTTCGGATCAATGTCCTGCTGCCCCAGTAGATAAACGATGTCACGCTGAACGTAGTTTTCCTCCAGTTGTGCGGGTTTTTGTCCTTCTGCGTAAGCAGGCAAATCTGACAGGCCGTACTTCCAGCGATTGAACGCCGGGCAGCCGGCGTGACTGAACGCCACTGGCCGCCGCTCATCGAAATACGCGTAGGAAGACGGGTTGGCGATGACGTAGCGCACGTGCACGCCCGCCGCCTTGAGCTCCGGTTGATCGTGACTCAACAACGCATAACGTTGAACCACCTGAGCACCGCCCGAGTGGCCCGCGATGACGACATCCTTCACGTCCGGAAACTGTCGACGATCGCCGAGCCGGGCGATGATCTGGTCGAGCGCCGCGTAGGAACTCAGGGCAAACGGAGCGGTGGATAAACCGCCGGCCATCCAGTCATTGCCTTGCCAACGCAACACGGTGTCGGCGACTGGATGGAGTGCTACGTCGGTTTCATTGAGAAACTGCGGAGCGATCACCAACGTGTTGGCGCTTTGCCCGGCTTGCTCTGCCGCCCGCTCGGCACTCTGGCGGTAGGTTTCAGCATTGCGTAACCGACCGTGGATGATGATCAGCACGCGCTCGATTTTCGCCGGCGCCGGGCCGATGCCCACCGCTATCTCACCTTCTTTCAACAAGAGTCGGCCGGGGCTGATCTCCTTGACCCCATGCTCGTCAGCCTGGGTACAGGTGCAAGTAAACAACAACATCAACAACCACTTTTTCATTTACAGATTTTTCGCCGCAAAGGTATCGCACTGGCCCACCTGGCCTTGCGCAAATCCGGTTTTGAACCAGCGCACCCTTTGCGCCGACGTGCCATGGGTAAACGAGTCCGGCACCACGCGACCCTGGCCTTGCTGCTGCAAGCGGTCGTCGCCGATGGCGTTGGCGGCATTCAAGGCTTCTTCGATGTCGCCCGGCTCCAGCCAGTTCAGGCGTTGCTGTGCATTGTTGGCCCAGACACCCGCGAGGCAATCCGCTTGCAGTTCCTGGCGCACCAGCAAGCCACCGTCGCCTTCCATTTGCCGGCCTTGCTGACGGGCGGCCTGAATTTTCGCGGAAACGCCGAGCAAGGTCTGAACATGGTGTCCGACTTCGTGAGCGATCACGTAGGCCTGAGCGAAATCACCCGCAGCGGCAAAGCGTTGCGACATTTCCTGGAAGAAACTCATGTCCAGGTAAACCTTCTGGTCTGCTGGGCAATAGAACGGACCGGTCGCCGAGGTGGCCAGGCCGCACGCCGAGTTCACCCGGTTGCTGAACAGCACCAGCGTAGGATCTTTATACTGCCGCCCGGCCTGCTGGAAAATCTGGCCCCAGGTGTCTTCGGTGTCACCGAGGATCGAACGGACGAATTCCGCTCCTTCATCATTGGCTGGCGGTGCCTTGCGGGTTTGCGTCGGTGCCGGTGCCGATTGCTCGGTCATCTGCCCGGTGAGTTGGCCGAGGATCTGCAAAGGGTCCTGGCCGGTGATCCAGCCGATCCCGACAATCAGAATGATCGCGGTCAGGCTCAGGCCCTTGCCGCCACCAAAACGCATCCCGCCGCCACCACCGCCGACATCATCACCACGGGCATCGACCACGTTGTCGCTGCGTCGGCCTTTTTTCCATAGCATGTGGGAATCCTCTGATTATCGTGGGGATGAGTGTTGCTGGTGAGTGGGAGCGGCGCCAGTCCGGTCGTCCGGCTTTTATGCGGGCGGGAGCATTACTGAGTGTATTGAACATGGATAGCCCATCGAATTCCGTCAGGTGATGGGTTTTTTATGACGTCAGGGCGAACGCCCGATGACTTGTAGGAGCCGGCTTGCCGGCGATAGCGTCCGTGAGACCGCCATCGCCGGCAAGCCGGCTCCTACAAAAAGCAGTTCTGTGCTTACCGGTCGAACGCATCCCACGCCGGTGCAAAGTCAGGGCTGACCAGTCGTTCGCGTTTCGACAACCCGGCAATCAACGCCCGGTCTGCGTCATCGAGCTGGACGTCCAGCGAGGCCAGGTTGGCCAGTTGATTAGCTTCGCTGCTGGCCTTGGGGATCGCCGCAACGTTCGGTTGATCAAGCAGCCATTTGAGTGCCACTTGTGTCGGCAGAACCCCGTGTCTGGCGGCGATCTGCTGGATTTGCGGGATGTCCGAGACCTTGTTGCGGGCCAGCGGCGAGTAGGCCGTCAGTGCCAGGTCATGTTGACGGGCGTAGTCCAGCAGCGCGTTTTGTCCGAGCAACACGTGGTATTCAACCTGGATGGCTGACAGCGGGGCGCCCAGTTCTTCAACGACTTTACGCAGCAGCGGCAGCGGAAAATTCGCCACGCCGATGTTGCGTGCCAGGCCTTGCTCCTTGAATGACACCAGGGTTTCGATCGTGCGTGGCAGGTCCCAATCGGTGGTCGGCCAGTGGACCATGAACAGGTCAACGTAATCGCTGCGCAAGGCCTTGAGGCTGCGATCCATGGAGTGGCGCATGGCATCGGATTGCAGTTGATCCCACCAGACTTTGGTGGTGACGTGGATCTGCTCGCGAGGCGTAGGACTGTTCACCAGCGCCTGACCGACGGCCTCTTCATTGTTGTAGGCGGCAGCGGTGTCGATGTGCCGATAACCCAACTTCAACGCCTGTTCAACGGCGCGTGTGCATTCTTCGCCGAGCATCGGCCAGGTGCCGAGGCCGAGTTTGGGCATGTTCAAACCCTGTGCATTAACGATGCGCTGCATGGTCGATCTCCTGTTCGTAAGCAGTGATGCCGGCGATATGTCGCGCGGCGATGTAGCCGAACGTCAGCGCCGGGCCGAGATTAATGCCGCCGGCGGGGTAATGCCCGCCCATGATGCTGGCCATGTCGCCGCCCGCGGCGTACAGCCCGGCGATGACCTGGCCGGATTCGCCGAGGACCTGGGCGTGTTGATTGACCTTGAGCCCGGCGAAGGTGCCGAAGCAGCCGGGCAGGACCTTCACCGCGTAAAACGGCCCTTGCTCGATGGGTGCGACGCACGGGTTGGGTTGCTGCAAGGCGTCACCCTGTTTGCGGTTGTAAGGCGTCGAACCGCGGCCAAACAAGGGGTCTTCACCGTTGCGCGCATGCTGGTTGTAGTCCGCCACAGTGCTGCGCAAGCCGTTCGGGTCGATGCCGCAGGCGTGGGCCAATTCCTCGATCGTGTTGCCGGTTTTCAGATAGCCGCTGCGGATAAAGGATGACAACGGAACCGGAAACGGCCGAGAGATGCCCAGCCCATATCGGCGTTGAAAACCATGGGTGCAAATCAGCCAGGAGGCAACCTCTTCGCCGGCAGGCGCAGCGGCGACCATGGCCGTTACATAGTCGTAGTAGCCGTTCGCTTCATTGACGAAGCGCTGGCCGTTGCTCAGTACGCCGATGATCCCCGGTTTGCCCCGCTCGATGATGTGCGGGAAGTGACCGATGCTGCCATCCCTGTGTGGCACTTGCGAGACCGGTGCCCACGCTACGGGAGAGGCCATGTCGGTGTTGACCCGGGCCCCGGCGCTTTCGCCCAGGCGCAAACCGTCACCGGCCACGCCGAGGGGGGCAGCGCCCAGTGTTCGTTGCCGGTCGGTGTGCGCGGGAACAGTGCCTTGCGCCGCTCGGTGTCATTGGCAAACCCACCGGCCGCGAGCACCACAGCCTTGCGTGCATGGATGCGGACCTTGCCCTTGGCGGTGCTCACCAGCGCGCCCCGGACCTGATCGCCTTCGCGAAGCAACTCGCTGACAGGCGCTGATTCCCAGAGCAGCACGCCAAGGTCTTCGGCAGATTTTGCCAGGCGAGCGACCAGCGCCACGCCGTTGACCAGTTGCATCGCCCGGCCATGCACAATCAGGTCGAGCAGGTGCCGGGTGAAGCGCCGGGTGACGTGCCACGCGGCGGGCACCGAACGGGTCAGGTTGAGAAATGCGGCCAGGTCCGCCCCCGCCATGATCGGCATGCCCATGAACGAAGTTTCCCGCATGGTTTTGCGAAGACGCCTCAGCAGCTTGCCGACTTTTCGCCCGTCATAGGGCGCAGCAATCACCGAACGTCCGCCCGTTCCGGCACCGGGCGTATCGCCATGTATGTCGGCGATGGCATTGCCATCGGCGAATTGCAGCGAGGTGTGCTGTTCGAAGAAGGCGACCATCCGTGGGCCCGCCTCAAGGAACGCATCGATCATTGCCGGTTCGTAGCGCTCACCGAGTTCATGCTTGAGATAGGTGCGCGGCAACTCGACGTCTTCGACGATGCCGGCGCGGCGGGCCAGAGGATTGCACGGCACCCAGGCCCAGCCGCCGGACCACGCCGTGGCTCCGCCGAATACCGGGTCTTTCTCCACCACGATGACTTTCAATCCGTGCCATGCAGCGGTGACCGCTGCCGATAACCCGGCTGCACCGGAGCCGACGACCAATACATCGCAGTCGATGTCTGGTGAGCTGTGGGATTCGGCAGGCATTGTTTAAAACTCCAGTGCATATTTTTAGAATTAGATTCCAGAAAATATAGCGACGTGAATCCGCTCGGCAACCACTCAGCCGATAAAACGGGCGGTTACCGAACAAGCAGTTCCAGATTTCGCATTAGGCGGTTTGTCTTCTAGAATCGGGCAAATTTCAGGCGGAACCTTCCATGGCCGGCAGTCAGATCGAACGTGTTTTCAGCGTGCTGGAAAGCCTCACCAGTGACCCTCGCGGCCTGCCGATGCAGACGCTGGCAGAGCAACTGGACATCCCTAAAAGCGCGACTCATCGCTTGCTCGCCGAGCTGATTCGGCTGGGTTACGTGCGGCAGAATCCGGATAACCTGCGCTATCACCTGTCGACCAAACTGGTGGCCATGGGGTTCCGTTATCTGTCGGGAAGCGGCGCCGATATCGTGCAGCCAGTGCTTGATCGCCTGGCCCAGGAAACCGGCGAACTGGTGCGCCTCGGGGTCATCGAGGGCGAGCGTCAAACCTGGATCGCCAAGTCCCAGGGCGCCCGCTCCGGTCTGCGTTACGACCCGGACATGGGCCGTGATGCGCCGCTGTTTTACACGGCGTCGGGCCATGCGTGGCTGGCGTGCATGAGCGATGCCGAAGCGTTGTCGCTGGTGGAACGCCAGGGCGGCGAGCGGCCAAAAGACCTCGGGCCGAACGCGCCGCGCTCCAACATTGAATTGCTCGAGCGCCTGCGTCTGGCGCGGGAGCAGGGCTACGCCTGGGTCGAAGAGAGCTCGGCGGTGGGCACTTCGGCGATTGCGGCGGTGGTGCGTCACCCGAGTGATGGGCGAGTGATCGGGGTGCTGAGCATTGCCGGGCCGAGCGCGCGGATGCCGGGGGTGCGGCTGCATGAGTTGGCGCCGCTGTTGTTGAGATTTGCCGAAGAGTTGTCGGCGGCGAGTCTCGCGTCAGAATTCTTCAGTTAACCACCGCCGCACAGGAATCTTTGTTCGCCGGAAAGTTGTGCGTTGTTCGCACGCTTTCGTGAATCGCTTGTGTAAGAATCTGGAACCAGGTTCTAAATTGTTGAGGGTCAATCAACAATAATCACAAGAGGACCGCACCATGACTTCGCCCGTTCGCATCGCCCTGATCGGTGCCGGCAACATGGGCCAGCAGCATTACCGGCATCTGCACACCCTGAAGGACGCGACCCTGTGCGCCGTAGCCGATCCTGGCCCGCAAGCGGCAGGCCTCGCCGCCGAATGGGGCGTGGGGTATTTCGCCGATCACCGTCAGATGCTGGAGCAGGTGAAGCCGGACGCGGTCATCGTGGCCAACCCGAACACGCTGCACGTCAGCACTGCACTCGATTGCCTGGCTGCCGGCGTGCCGGTCCTGCTGGAAAAACCGGTCGGCGTGCACCTGGATGAGGCGCGCGAGTTGGTAGCCGCCTCGAAAGCCACCGGCGTCCCGGTGCTGGTCGGCCATCATCGTCGGCACAATCCACTGATCGTCCGCGCCCGCGAACTGGTGCAAAGCGGTGCTTTGGGACGGCTGACGACGGTGACCGCGCTCTGGCAATTACGCAAACCCGACAGTTATTTCGAAACGCCGTGGCGCCGCGAACCAGGCGCGGGAATGTTGCTGACCAACCTGATCCATGACCTCGATCTGCTGCGCCATCTGTGCGGCGAAGTGCGGCAGGTTCAAGCGATCACCAGTAATGCCGTGCGCGGGTTTGCCAACGAGGATTGTGCGGCGGTGTTGCTGCAATTCGACAACGGCGCACTGGGCAGCCTGACCGGTTCCGACGCAGTGGCGGCGCCCTGGAGTTGGGAGCTGGATTCCGGGGAGAACCCGGTGTATCCGCGTCAGGCGGATCAGCCGTGTTACTTGTTGGCCGGTACCGGCGGCGCGTTGAGCATTCCGCAACTCAAGCGCTGGCATTACGCCGACGCTGATGGGGGATGGCATCAACCCTTGTTGCCGATGCAGGAAAGCGTCAGCGCCGATGAAGCCCTGGGTTTGCAGTTGCAGCATTTCGTGCGCGTGGTGCGTCGGGAAGTCGAGCCGTTGGTCAGCGCTGCCGATGCGGCACGCACACTGGCGTTGATCGAAGCCATCCGCGAGGCCGCCGAAACCGGTCGCGCCTGCACCCCCGTGGTGATCGAGGAATGAACATGAATGAACGGATCTTTTCCCTGGCCAGTCTGACGGTACTGGAATTGTCACCGCCGCAGATGGTGGACGTCGCGGCACGTGCCGGGTACAGCCACGTGGGACTGCGCCTTGAGCCGGCGACACCCGAAGAACATCACTTTGCGCTGGTAGCCGATGTCGGTTTGCGGCGTGAGACGCTGGCGCGGCTGCGCGACACCGGTATTCGTGTGCTGGATGTTGAAATCCTGCGTCTTAAACCGGACACCGTCGTCGCCGACTTCGAGAAAACTCTGGCAGTCGGTGCGGAGTTTGGTGCCAGTGAATTGCTGGTGGCGGGTAACGATTCTGACGAGCAGCGGCTGACGGAAAACTTCGCCCGGCTCTGTGATCTGGCGGCGCCTTACGGACTGCACCCGCACCTGGAGTTCATGCCCTGGACTGATGCGCGCAATCTTGAACAAGCGGTGCGCATTGTCGAAAACGCTGATCGTGAAAACGGCGCGGTATTGGTTGATGCTTTCCATTTCGACCGCTCGGGTTCTCGGCTGGAAGATCTGGCCAAAGTCGCCCCGTCACGGTTACGGTATGCGCAGTTGTGCGATGTGGCGGGGCCGCGACCGACGGACATGGCGGAGATTTTGCGTCAGGCCCGCAACGAGCGACGTTTTCCAGGTGATGGCGATTGTGATCTGGCGGGGTTGTTGCAGTGTTTGCCGGCCGATATTCCGCTAAGCCTGGAGATTCCGACGGTGAAGTTGTTGGAGCAGGGCGTGAGCGGGTTGCAGCGGGCGCAGATGGCGCTGGATAAGGCCCGGGAATTGTTGGCAAGAATCTAGAAGGTGCTGCGCACCTGTTCGCGGGCAAGCCACGCTCCTACAGGGTTTTCCATTGCTTTTGTAGGAGCGAGGCTCGCCCGCGAAGCTTTTGACTTTCGAAGTAAAAAAGGAACCCCAATGACCGTCAGCACCCCGCTCTCCGGCGTAAACCAACCCTTCAAAGGGATTTTGCTGATCGTCTTCGCCACCTTTCTCTTCTCCAGCCATGACGCCTTGTCGAAATACCTTTCGGGGTTCTACCCGATCGTCATGGTGGTGTGGGCCCGGTATGTGGTTCACACCTTGTTGATGGCCGGGATTTTTCTGCCGCAATCCGGGCTGCGAGTCCTACGCACCAAACGACCGTTGCTGCAGTTGCTGAGGGCGTTGTGCCTGTTGGGCACCAGTCTGTTTTTCACCACCGGCTTGCAATACATCCCGTTGGCCGAAGCCACCGCGGTCAACTTTCTTGCTCCGGTCCTGGTGACTGCGCTGTCGGTGCCGCTGCTGCGTGAGCGCGTTACCCGTGGCCAATGGATCGCGGTGATTTGCGGATTTATCGGCGTATTGATCATCGTCCACCCCGGCGGCGATCTGTTCACGCCAGCGGTGCTGCTGCCGCTCTGCTCGGCGCTGTTTTTCTGCTTCTATCAATTGCTCACCCGCAAGCTCAGCAGCGTCGACAGCCCGACCACCAGCAACTTTTTCGCCGGGTTGTGCAACACCCTGGTGATGAGCGCGCTGGTGCCGTTCTTCTGGCAAGTGCCGAGCCTCGGGCATGGATTGATGATGGTGGCGCTGGGGGCATGCGGGATGACGGCGCACTTGTTCCTGACTCAGGCATTCCGCTACGCCGCTCCGGCGCTGTTGGCGCCGTTCGGCTATTGCCAGATTGTCTTCGCCGGCTTGCTCGGCTGGTTGCTGTTTTCCCACACGCCGACCCTGACCACGGTGGTCGGGATCGCGGTGATTTGCTGCAGCGGTTTGGCGGCGGCCTGGCAGCAAAGCCGTCGCTGAACAGGGTCAGAATCTGAAGCGCACCACCAGGTTTTGCAGGCCGGTCGCCAGTTGCGACAATTCCTGGCTGGTGGCGCTGGTCCGGGTCGAAGCGTCGGCACTTTCCAGTGACAGGTCGCGGATGTTCAGCAAATTGCGATCCACCTCGCGGGCCACTTGCGCCTGTTCCTCTGACGCGCTGGCGATCACCAGATTACGTTCATGGATCTGCTCCATTGCCCGGGTGATTTCTGCCAGTGCCAGACCCGCCTGTTCGGCAATCGACAAGGTATCGGCGACGCGCTGACTGTTGTCGTGCATCGACAGCACCACGCTGTCGGTATCGCCCCGCACCCGGCCAATCATCTGTTCGATTTCGCGGGTCGATTGCTGGGTGCGATGAGCCAGCGCCCGTACTTCATCGGCCACCACTGCAAACCCACGCCCGGCTTCCCCGGCGCGCGCGGCCTCGATGGCGGCATTGAGCGCAAGCAGGTTGGTCTGTTCGGCGATGGCGCGGATCACGTCCAGCACCTTGCCGATTTCCCGGGATTGCTCGGCCAGCGTCTGCACCTGTTGCAGAGCAATGCCGGCATTGCTGCTCATCGCCTGAATCGAATCCAGTGTCTCAATGACCCGCGTCTGGCCCTGGTTGGCTTGCTGCGTGGACAGGCGAGTGCTGTCGGAAGTCGACACCGCGTTACGTGCGACTTCTTCCACCGCGACTGTCATCTCGTTGACGGCCGTGGCGGCTTGCTCGATTTCATTGTGTTGCTGTTGCAGCCGAGCGGAATCCTGCCGAGTGTTCTGATTCATCTGCAGCGCAGCCGCCGCCAATTGCGTCGAGGTGCCGCTGATCAACTGCAGGGTTTCGCGCAGGCTGGTTTGCATGGCCGACAAGGCTTTGAGCAAACGTGCGGTTTCATCGCTGCCGTGGCTGTGGATCGGTTTACTCAAGTCCCCGGCGGCGACTTGCTCGGCCACGGCGACGGCCTGACGGATCGGAACGACGATGCTGCGAATCAGCAGCCAGGCCAGGCACAAGGTCAGGAGCGCAACGGCGATCAGCGCACCGATCACGGTGAACTTCACCTGGTTGTAAAGCGAGTCGGCCTGGCTGGCCGACAGGCTGACTTCATTGGCGGCAAGGGCCATCAATTCGGCGAACTGGTCACCGGTCTGGGTCGAGTACTCCTGGATTTTGCCGTTGAGCAGCGCGGTCATGTCTTCGCTGCGGTTCTCCCGCGACAGCGCTTCATATTGAGCCAACGCCTGACGGTAACGGGTGACGGTGGCAACGAACTTTTCGTACGGCTCCCGGTTGTAATCACCGACCAGCGGGGTGAATTTTTCCAGCGTCTCGCCCAGCCAGCCTTGTACTTGATGCAGGCGTGTGACGGTAGCATCGAGCACTTTGGGGTCGCGGTTGAGTGCCATGCGCAGGCTGAGTACGCGAATGCTCAGGACATAGTCGCGGATTTCACCCAGGTAGCGAACGCTCGGCAGGGAGATGTTTTCCGTGTGCTGGCCGGTGGCGCGGACCTGTGCAACCTGTTTGAGGGCGAACAATCCCTGCAACAGAACCAGCAGGGCGATAACGCCGAAGCTGATCACGGCGCGTTTGGCAATGCTCAAGTGACCTGGCGACATGGTGGGTCTCTGTGGTGTTGAGAAAAAAGGGGGCATTCATAAATCCTGCGCATAAAAAAACGCAGGCCCGGGATCAGGCCTGCGTTTGGGGTGTATCAGTTTTCGACTGTAGGAATCTTGCGCGGCGCCATGAAGTACATCCAGGTCAGCGCGATGAAGTACATCGCCGGAATGATGGTGAACAGCACGGTGTAGTTGTTGTTGGTGATGGTCAGAATGTGGCCGACCAACTGGGTCATGAACATCCCGCCAATCGCCGCACACATGCCGCCGAAGCCGAACACCGTACTCATCATGTGTTTAGGCGTGTAGTCCATCACCAGGCTCCAGATGTTCGCGGTCCAGGCCTGGTGTGCACCGATGGCCAGGGAGATCGCAAACACCGCCACCCACAGGCTGCTCGAACCGGCGGCCATGACCACGCCGATGATGCAGCAGGCGAACAGGAACATCGACATCAGGCGCGCCTTGATCGGGTTGATCCCGCGGCCGATCAGGAACGAGGACAGGATGCCGCCGCCAACGCTGCCGAAGTCAGCGGTGAGGTAGATGATGATCAGCGGGATACCCATCTGGGTCACGTTGATCCCCAGGTTGTATTGCTGATTGAGGAACGGTGGCAGCCAGTACAGGTAGAACCAGAACACCGGCGCGGTGATCGAGTAGGCGAGGGCGAAGGCCCAGGTGCCACGCATGCGCAGGATTTTGGAGAACGGTACGCGGGATTGTTCCGGTTCGACTTCCTTCTGGATGTAGTCCAGTTCCGATTGTTTAACGCTTGGGTGATCTTCCGGGTTGAAGTACTTCAGGCCCCAGAACAGCAGCCAGATACCGCCCAGCGACGCCATGCACAGGAACGCGGCTTGCCAGCCCCACACGTGCAGGATCAGTGGCAGCAGCATCGGGGTGAACATCGCACCGACGTTGGTGCCGGCGTTGAAGATGCCGGTGGCCACGGCGCGTTCGCCGGCCGGGAACCACAACCGCGTGGTTTTCACGCAAGCCGGGTAGTTGGCGGCTTCGGTCAGCCCGAGGATAAAGCGGCAAACCATGAAGCCGACCGCTGACGTGGCCAGGCCGTGGGCGCCGGTCGCCAGGCTCCAGAGCAGCACCGCGCAGAAGAACACGCGCTTCACGCCGACCCGGTCGATCAGCCGGCCTTGCAGCACGAAACCGATGGCGTAGCCGACCTGGAACCAGAAGTTGATGTTGGCGTAATCCATCGCCGTCCAGCTCATTTCCTTGGCCAGGATCGGCTGCATCACGCCCAGTGCGGCACGGTCGATGTAGTTCAGGGTGGTGGCGAAAAACACCAGCGCCAGCATGCCCCAACGGGTCTTGCCGACGGCCATGGCGCCGCGGATCTTGTCGCCGATGCCACCGACGGCAGGAGTCGTGGAGGAACGCTCCACGGGAGAGCTTTGAGAAGGAGTCATGTAGGCCACCGATTATTTTTATGTGGTGTTCTGAGTCTTGGGTCACCGAGACCGATGGTTGTGACCGGACTCAATGTGTAGTGGATGGTGGGCAGTGGACGAAAAATCGTCAATTCGCCAAAGGCCATTGTGTTCGATAATCGCACGGAAAACTAACCGGATAGTACACTTTGAATTGCTGTGCTCGATACTACAGCCAATAATTTACTCCATGAAAAACGCGGTCCCTTGTAGGAGCCGGCTTGCTGGCGATGGGGTCCTCAAGATTGCCTTCGCGAGCAAGCTTCGCTCCTACAAAAAATGCGTGCAATGCCCCTAACAAGATGGTCTCCACCACCGGGAGTCGAAACATGCAGCGTTCCATTGCCACCGTGTCCTTGAGCGGTACCCTGCCGGAAAAACTCGAAGCCATTGCCGCCGCCGGTTTCGACGGGGTGGAGATTTTCGAGAACGACCTGCTCTATTACGACGGCAGTCCTCGGGAAATTAAACAGATGTGCGCCGATCTCGGGATCGCCATCACGCTGTTTCAACCGTTCCGCGATTTCGAAGGCTGCCGCCGCGACCGCCTGCCGCGCAATCTGGAGCGGGCCGAGCGCAAGTTCGACTTGATGCAGGAACTGGGCACTGACCTGGTGCTGGTGTGCAGCAACGCTTCCGCCGATTCCGTGGGTGATGAGCAAATCCTCATCGACGACTTGCGCCTGCTGGCCGAGCACGCCGGTGCGCGTGGTCTGCGAATCGGTTACGAGGCGTTGGCCTGGGGCCGGCACGTCAACACCTGGCAACAGGTATGGAACATCGTTCGCCAGGCGGACCACCCAAGTCTGGGCGTGTTGCTGGACAGTTTCCACACGTTGTCGCTCAAGGGCGATCCGAGTGCCATCGCCGACATTCCCGGCGACAAAATCTTCTTCGTGCAAATGGCCGACGCGCCGATCCTGGCCATGGACGTGCTGGAATGGAGCCGGCATTTCCGCTGCTTCCCGGGCCAGGGCGAATTCGATTTGCCGGGGTTCCTCGCGCCGATCATCAAAAGTGGCTACACCGGGCCGTTGTCGCTCGAGATCTTCAACGACGGCTTCCGCGCCGCACCGCCACGGGCCAACGCCGCCGATGGTTTGCGTTCGTTGCTGTACCTGGAAGAGAAGACCCGCGAGCGGCTGGCGCAGGAAACCAAACCTGCGACCAGCCCGGACATTCTGTTCGAGACGCCGAAGGCCAGTGAATACAACGGCATCGAGTTTCTTGAGTTCGCCGTGGACGAAAGCCTCGGCGCCAGGCTTTCTCATTGGCTGGAGCGGCTGGGCTTCGTCAAGGCCGGTCAACACCGTTCAAAAAGCGTGAGCCTGATGCGTCAGGGCGACATCAACCTGATTCTCAACTCCGAGCCCTACTCGTTTGCCCACAGCTTTTTCGAAGCGCATGGCCCGTCGCTGTGCGCCACTGCGGTGCGGGTCAATGACAGCGCCAGCGCGCTGGCCCGGGCCGTGGCTTACAAAGGTCAGCCTTATCGCGGACTGGTCGGCCCCAATGAGCTGGAACTGGCTGCGGTGCGCGCGCCGGATGGCAGCCTGATTTACCTGGTGGACCAGGACGCCGACGTCTACGGCACCGACTTCAATCTGCAACCGACGGAAACGGCCAGCGGTGGCCTCAAGCGCATCGACCACATGGCCATGGCGTTGCCGGCCGACAGCCTCGACAGTTGGGTGCTGTTCTACAAAAGCCTGCTGGATTTCGAAGCCGATGACGAAGTGGTGCTGCCCGATCCGTATGGTCTGGTGAAGAGCCGGGCGCTGCGTAGCCGCGACAGTTCGATCCGCTTGCCGCTGAACATTTCCGAGAACCGCAACACCGCGATCTCACACGCGCTGTCGAGTTATCGCGGCTCCGGCGTGCATCACATCGCGTTTGACTGCGACGATATCTTTGCCGAAGTCCGTCGGGCCAAGGAGGCGGGCGTACCGCTGCTGGATATCCCGCTCAACTATTACGATGACCTGGCGGCGCGGTTCGATTTCGACGACGAATTCCTCAGCGAACTGGCTTATTACAACGTGCTGTACGACCGTGATGCCCAGGGCGGTGAGCTGTTCCACGTTTACACCGAGCCGTTCGAAGGGCGGTTCTTCTTTGAAATCATCCAGCGCAAGAACGGCTATGCCGGTTACGGCGCGGCGAATGTGGCGGTGCGGCTGGCGGCGATGGCCAAATCCCGCAGCGGCGCCATTCGTCAGGCGAAGTTGTAGCAATTTCGTAAACGCGAGGTTAAACCGCTGCCGCGCGGCTTCCTTCACTGTGCCGTGCGGCTCATAATCGCCAGCCTGTGCAGTGATGGCCGTGAGCCCGCAATGACAATGACATCAGAACTCTCCGTAGCGCCCGACGAACCCATGGCCGAGCCACGCAAGAGTCGCAAGAACAACCCGGAAAAGACCCGCGAGAACATTCTTCAAGAAGCCATTGTAGAGTTCGTCCAGCAGGGGCTTTCCGGCGCTCGCGTCGATGCGATCGCCGAGCGTATCCACACCTCCAAACGCATGATCTATTACTACTTCGGCAGTAAGGAACAGCTCTACATCGAGGTGCTGGAGAAGCTCTACGGCGATATCCGCAGCACCGAAAACCGCCTGCACCTGGCCGAACTGGCGCCGGTGGAGGCGATTCGGCGGCTGGTGGAATTCACCTTCGATCACCATGATCGCAATGTCGATTTTGTGCGCATCGTCAGCATCGAGAACATTCACAATGCCGAATTCGTGAAGCGCTCCGATGCGATCAAGGCGATGAACAACACCATTCTTGATTCACTGGGCGTGATATTGCGTCGCGGGGTTGAAGAGGGTGTGTTCCGGGCGGGGCTTGAGCCCTTGGATGTGCATCTGTTGATCAGTTCGTTCTGCTTCTATCGCGTGTCGAACCGCCATACGTTTGGTGAGATTTTTCAGATCGACCTGCCGGACGAAAGCATCAAGCAGCGTCATCGAGAGATGATTTGCGAGTCGGTGTTGCGATACCTGCAGGCCTGACGCCTTCGCGGGCGAGCCTCGCTCCTACAGGTTTTGCGTTGATCTGTAGGAGCGAGGCTTGGTCTGGGCGGCATTCCGACGAAGCTTTTCAGCTATTCATGCTTTGAAAATGCGCCAGCATTCGCTGTGCATCCGGCACCACGCCGCTGAACAATTCAAACGCCTTCACCGCCTGAAACACCGCCATGTTGCCGCCATCCAGTGTCCGGCATCCCAAGGCGCGGGCGTTGCGCAGCAGTTCGGTTTCCAGCGGGAAGTACACGATCTCCGCCACCCACAACTGTGGCCTTAGCAACTCCACCGGGACCGGCATGCCAGGCAGTTTTTTCATGCCCATAGGCGTGGTGTTTACCAGGCCGTCAGCCTGAGCCAGCGTGTT
This sequence comes from Pseudomonas sp. MM213, assembly GCF_020423045.1. Classification (NCBI taxonomy): domain Bacteria; kingdom Pseudomonadati; phylum Pseudomonadota; class Gammaproteobacteria; order Pseudomonadales; family Pseudomonadaceae; genus Pseudomonas; species Pseudomonas sp. MM213. The sequence continues at coordinate 3,727,999 of NZ_CP081943.1, read as the reverse complement.
CGGCAAATCATGACCCGCCACGGCTCGACCAGCGCCGAAATGCTGATTGAGATTGTCCGCCAGACTCTGCGCGCGACTGATTTCCACATCGAAAATGCTCAACCGCTGTACGCCTTCGCTCAATAGCGCGTGGGCCACCGCCGCACCGGCACCACCGGCGCCCATCTGGACGACACGCTCAAGGGCAACGCCCTGCAAGCCACGGCGAAAACCTTCGGCAAAACCCAGGCAATCGGTGTTGTGGCCGATGCGTCTGCCGTCCTTCAACACCACCGTGTTCACCGCGCCGATACCGCGGGCTTCCGGCGACAATTCGTCGAGCAGGGGGATGATCGACTGCTTGCACGGAAAGGTGATGTTCAGACCGGTGAAGTTCATACGTTCCGCCGCCATCAACAGGTCGGGCAGGGCGCTGCTGTCGAGTTTCAACTGATCGAGATCGATCAGGCGGTAGAGGTAACGCACACCCTGGGCGTCGCCTTCATGTTCATGCAGTGCGGGCGTACGGGACGCCTGAATGCCGGCGCCGATCAGCCCGGCCAGTACCGCGTTGTTCTGAGTCACGGCGTTCACCCTTTCAAGCGCAGGCTGAAATGCTCCAGCGCCAGGCGATAGCCGTGGCTGCCGAAACCGGCCATTACTGCGGTGGCAATGGCTGAAACAAAGGAGTGGTGGCGGAAAGGTTCGCGAGCATGGACGTTGGACAGGTGGACTTCGATCACCGGCAATTCGCTGGCGACCAGGGCATCACGAATGGCGACCGAGGTGTGAGTCCAGGCGGCGGGGTTGATGACGATCCCGGCGCAACGACCGCGGGCGGCGTGAATCCAGTCGAGCAGTTCGCCTTCATGGTTGGTCTGGCGAAACTCCACCGCCAGGCCGAACTCTTCGGCGGCCCGGCCGCACAACGCTGCGATATCCGCCAGGGTTTCGCGGCCGTAAGTTGCCGGTTCACGGGTGCCGAGCAGGTTCAGGTTCGGGCCGTTGAGCACCAGAACGATAGGGTTCATCAGGGTCTCTCCACATATTATTTTTGGCATGGGCTGATGCTTCAGCCTGTGGAGATAAATTGTACTAGATGGTTAATTTGGTCAATTGAACAGGCGCCAAGACGGAGGTTTGTGTGCGGTGATCGGACGGTTTCGGTGTCTCAACGCGGCAAATGCTCGATCAGAAAATCAATAAACGCCCGTAATCGCAGAGGCACATGGCGGCTTTGCGGGTAAAGCAGGGTGAATGGTCGTGACCGTCCGCCGTAAGGTTTGAGGATTTCCACCAGCGAGCCATCGGCCAGCTCTTTTTCGACGATAAAACGATAAGTCTGGAAGAGACCCGCACCATGTTTGGCCAGGGTCACACCGCCCAGCACGTCGTCGGAACAACTGAGATCGCCCTCGGCGAGGATTTCGCGCTGCACGCCATCGTCGTTGAACAGCCAGGCAATCCGCCGACCGCTGCTGGGCAAATCGTACTGGATGCATTCATGATTTTTCAGGTCATCCAGGGTTTGCGGCGTGCCCGCGCGCTTCAGGTAGTCGGGGCTGGCGATCATCACCAATTGCGCGTCCTCCAGTTGCCGGGCGATCAGCCCGGAATCCGGAATCGCCCGCACGCGGATGGCCAGGTCATAGCCTTCACCGACGAAATCGATGTTGCGATTGCTGATGTGCGACTCGACTTTCACCTGCGGAAAACGCTCCCGAAACGCCGGCAGCAACGGCAGGATCCGGTGATGCGCATACGTCGTGGGAATACTGATGCGCAAGGTGCCTGAAGGCTCTTGCTGCTGGCCCATCACTTCGCGCTGAGCCTCGACCAATTGCGCCAGCGCCTGACGACATTCTTCGTAATACCGGCGCCCGCTATCCGTCAGTTTGACACTGCGAGTGGTGCGCGCGAACAGCCGCACGCCCAGGCGTTCCTCCATGCGCGACACGGACCGACTCACCGCTGCCGGCGTCACGCCAGCGACCAGCGCGGCGGCGGTAAAGCTGCCCGCTTCGGCGGCGAGGCAAAACAGTTCGATGCTGCCGAGCTGAAGATCGTCGAATGTTCGCTGCATGATTGATTACACCGGGGATCAAATGGAGGGCCTGATGCAGTGTTTATCAAATTGCGGAAAGGATTGCTTACCATTTTTGCTCCTGGGTGCCGCTGGAAGCCTTGCTGGTCCGCGCATGCCATATCTCACCGAATGAGCACGCACAAAAAAGCCGTCGAAATGACGGCTGTTTTGTATCGCTCAGCAGCAATCAACGCCGGGTCAACAACACCCCGGATTCCATGTGGTGAGTCCACGGGAACTGGTCGAACATTGCGCATTGGGTAATGCGGTGGGTGTCGTGCAACTGGGCAATGTTGGCCGCGAGCGTTTCCGGGTTGCAGGAGATGTACAGGATATTGTCGAAGCGTCGGGTCAACTCGCAGGTGTCCGGGTCCATGCCGGCGCGAGGCGGGTCGACGAAGACGCTGCCGAACTCGTAGCTCTTGAGGTCGATGCCGTGCAGGCGACGGAACGGGCGAACTTCGTTCAGGGCTTCGGTCAGCTCTTCGGCGGACAGGCGCACCAGCGTGACGTTGTTTACCGCGTTTTCGCTGAGATTGCTCAGTGCCGCATTGACTGAGGTCTTGCTGATCTCGGTGGCCAGCACTTTGCGTACGCGGGTCGCGAGCGGCAGCGTGAAGTTGCCGTTACCGCAATACAGTTCCAGCAGATCGTCGGGACGGTCGCCGAGTGCGTCGTAAGCCCAGTTCAGCATTTTCTGGTTCACGGTGCCGTTGGGCTGGGTGAACGCGCCTTCCGGCTGGCGGTAGCTGAACGTGCGGCCACCGACTTCCAGTTTTTCGACCACGTAATCGTGACCGATCACTTCGCGTTTGCCTTTCGAGCGACCGATCACGCTGACGTTCAAGTCGGCTGCCAGCTTCGATGCCGCCGCGTGCCAGTGTTCATCCAGCGGGCGGTGATAGCACAGGGTAATCATCGCATCGCCGGCCAGGGTGGTCAGGAACTCCACCTGGAACAGCTTGTGGCTCAGGGCCGCACTGGCTTTCCACGCGGCCTTGAGCTGCGGCATCAGTTGATTGATGCGCAGGCTGGCAATCGGGAACTCTTCGATCAGGATCGGCGTGCGTTTGTCTTCCTGGGAAAACATCGCGTAGTGACGCTCGCCGGCTTCACGCCACAGGCGGAATTCGGCACGCAGGCGGAAGTTCTTCAGCGGCGAATCGAACACTGCCGGCTCCGGTGCATCGAACGGGGCCAGCAGGTCGCGCAGGCGCGAGACCTTTTCTTCGAGCTGAACGGTGTAAGCCTGGGAATCAAAAGTCATGCGTTGAACCAACCCAACTTGATCACAAACAGAATCGACAGAATCACCAGCGCCGGGTTCAGCTCACGGCCGCGACCGGACAGCAGCTTGATGGCGGTCCAGGAAATGAAACCGAAGGCGATGCCGTTGGCGATGGAGTAAGTGAATGGCATGGCCAGCGCAGTGACCACGACCGGTGCGGCAACGGTGATGTCGTCCCAGTCTATTTCGGCCAGGCCGGAAGTCATCAGGACTGCGACGAACAGCAGTGCCGGCGCCGTGGCAAATGCCGGAACACTGGCGGCCAGTGGCGAGAAGAACAGCGCCAGCAGGAACAGGATCGCCACCACAATGGCCGTCAGACCGGTGCGGCCACCGGCGCTCACGCCCGCGGCGGATTCGATGTAACTGGTGGTGGTCGACGTACCCAGCAACGAACCGGCCATGGCCGCGGTGCTGTCCGCGATCAGCGCGCGGCCCATTTTCGGCATGTGGCCGTCCTTGCCCATCAGGCCGGCGCGTTTGGCGACGCCGATCAGAGTGCCGGAGTTGTCGAACAGGTCGACGAACAGGAAGGCGAAGATGACGCTGACCAGACCGATGTCCAGTGCACCCTTGATGTCCAGTTGTAGGAAGGTCGGCGCCAGCGATGGCGGCATCGACATCACGCCGCCGAACGGGGTGAAACCGAGGGCAATCGACGCAATGGTCACGACCAGAATCCCGATCAGCACCGCACCGCGCACGGCGAGGGCTTCAAGGGCAACGATCAGGGCAAAACCCAGGGTGGCGAGGATCGGTGCCGGTTGTTTCAGGTCACCGAGGCCGACCATGGTCGCCGGATTGCTGACCACGATGCCGGCGTTGTGCAGGGCGATCAGCGCCAGGAACAGGCCGATACCGGCAGCAATCGCCGAACGCAGCGGCAGCGGGATGCTGTTGATGATCCATTCCCGGATGCGGAAGATCGACAGCAGGAAGAAGCACACTGCCGAGATGAACACCGCGCCCAGTGCCACTTGCCAGGTGTGGCCCATGTGCAGGACCACGGTGTAGGTAAAGAAGGCGTTCAGGCCCATGCCCGGTGCGAGGGCGATCGGGTAGTTGGCGATCAGGCCCATGGTCGTGGAGCCGATGGCGGCTGCCAGACAGGTGGCGACAAACACCGCACCTTTGTCCATGCCGGTCTCGCCGAGGATGCTCGGGTTGACGAACAGAATGTAGGCCATGGCCAGGAAGGTCGTGACGCCCGCAAGAATCTCGGTCCGCACGTTGGTGTTGTGTGCCTTGAGTTGAAACAGCCTTTCCAGCATGTCTGCTCCCCGTGGCGCGCCCGGCGCCGTGAATGTATCGACCTCAACAGCAAAGCACAGACCGCAGCAGGCGCCTGGTAATTTTCTGTGGGTCGGAAAAAGCCGCGCATCATACCAGCCGCGTGGGGTTGTGGCTGCTTATGGTGGTGATCGTCGTCGATGTTTTGCGTTAAAGCCAAGTGCGCCATACTGCGCGCTGGTTTTGGGGGACATGGGGATTGCATGAAAAAGCGTCTGGTTAACGTATTTGGAGTATTGATTGCCTTGATGCTGGGGGCGCAAACCGCTTCGGCTGCCTCGGCGGCGCCGTTGAGCCAGGTCAAGGTGCTCAAGGTCGAGTCGCCGGCCTGTGGGTTTGAGGACATTGGCGAGGGGCAGGAGGCAACACGCTGCGATCACAGCGGGCCGAACATCAAGATCTACGTGCTGGAAGTCGGCTATGGCCGCAAGGCGCAAGTCGGGCTGGACGGTTTCGATGTGGACGGCACCCGGACCCCGGTCTGCGCCTTTGATAACGGCAACCTTACCGATTGCACCGTCGGCAGAAAAACCGTGGGCTATCTGTATGTCTTCGATCTGGCCGGCAAGCAAGAAGGCACGTTCACCTTCAGCAACACGTCCATCAATGCGCCGGGCAACACGCTGTCGACGCAGCTTTACATCAAGTAACGGCCGGCTCGAACAAGGGTCAGGAAAGCTGACTACGCTTTAAAGATCATTCTGTGGATTGCGCCCATGACCTTTAGAGCCCTGATTACCCTCGCCGAGGGCATCGATGACCTGCAAACCGTGACGCTGATCGATGTGCTGCGCCGCGCCAAGGTTGAAGTGGTGGTGGCCAGCATCGAGGGCCGGCGCATGCTCACCTGTGCCCGCGGCACCCGCGTGACGGCCGATGCAATGCTGGTGGATTTGCTGGCCCAGCCGTTCGACCTGGTCGCGCTACCTGGCGGTGCCGTCGGCGCGCAACATCTGGCCGGCCATCAACCTTTGCAGCAATTGATCAAGGATCAGGCGGCAGCCGGCCGTCTGTTCGCCGGCATCGCCGAAGCCCCGGCCCTGGCACTTCAGGCCTTTGGCGTCCTGCGTCAACGGCGGATGACGTGCCTGCCGACCGCCAGTCATCAACTGTCGGGTTGCAACTTCGTCGACCAACCGGTGGTGGTCGACGGCAACTGCGTGACCGCTCAAGGTTCAGGCGGCGCTTTGGAGTTTGCCCTGACACTGGTGGAACAACTTTGCGGCAAGGCCATGCGTGCGACGGTGGCGGGGGAGTTGATGGTTTAGAACGTGTCAGGCGTGGACTGCGAGGGGTTTGATGACCGGTTGCTCCCGCTGCTCTGCTTGCCAGAGATCGTAGTCGGTCTGAACCCCTAGCCACATCCGCGCCTTACCAATTCCGGCCCGCTCCAGACGGACTGCCAGGTCTGGACTGATCGGCGCATGGCCATGCAGCACCCGCGAAAGGTGAGGGCGTGCAAACCCCAAATGCCGGGCAAGTTCCGTCACGCTGATGCCCAGTTCGGGCAGGACGTCCATCAACAGTGTTTCGCCAGGGTGTGGCGGGTTGTGCAAGGGCATGTCCTGCCTCCTGTCAGTGGTAGTCCAGATAGTCGACCAACTCGATATCCGAACCGATAAAACGAAAAATAACCCGCCAGTTTCCTGAAACGCTCAGTGCCCAGAACTCGGCCAATTCGCCCCTGAGCGGGTGTAATCGCCATCCCGGTAGATCGAGGTCACCCGGTGCCATTGCGCGGTCCATGAATTGCAGCATCCGAGACAGACGCTTTGCATGGTTTGCCCGGATTCCACGCGTCGAACCTGTTTCATAGAAACCGCGAAGGCCTTTGTGCTGAAAGGATTTGATCATGGGTTGAGTGTAAGGCGTTACATTACACTCAATGCACTATCTATGTATTGCACCTGGTCGGCAAATTTGTGCTCTGCCTCAGTATTTCAAACCTTGGCTTCTTCCGCAGGCACATGCATGCGATCCCGGTTGGCCAGGGTCGGAAACAGTTTGATCCAGACCCCGGTCACCACCAGCGTGCCGATGCCGCCCATGACCACCGCCGGCACGGTGCCGAACCAATGGGCGGTGAGACCGGATTCGAATTCGCCCAACTGGTTCGAAGCGCCGATAAACAGGCCGTTGACGGCGCTGACCCGGCCACGCATTTCATCCGGGGTTTCCAGTTGCACGAAGGACGCGCGGATCACCATGCTGATCATGTCTGCTGCGCCCAACACGACCAGCACCGCCAGCGAGAACCAGAATGAAGTGGACAGGCCGAACGCAATGGTCGCGACGCCGAATACACCGACGGCGGTGAACATCACCCGACCGACCTTGCGATCCACGGAGAACCGCGCCAGCCACAGCGACATCAGCAACGCGCCCACTGCCGGAGCCGAACGCAACAAGCCCAGGCCCCATGGCCCGGTCAGCAGAATGTCCTTGGCAAACACCGGCAGCAAGGCCGTCGCGCCGCCGAGCAGCACGGCAAACAGATCCAGAGAAATCGCCCCGAGAATGTCCGGTCGGCTGCGAATGAAGCGGATACCCGCCAGCAGCGAGTCCAGGGTGGCCTTGCCTTTGTTCAATGGCGTTTGCCGCGCAGGCAGGTTGAGCATCAGCAGGCAGGCGATCACATAGAGAATCACGGTCGGGCCGTAGACCCAGACGCTGCCAAAGGCATACAGCAAGCCGCCGAGGGCCGGCGCGACGATGGTCGCCGATTGTTGGGCGGACTGTGCAGCGGCGACGGCGCGGGGGAACAGCGCGGAGGGAACGATACTTGGCAGCAGTGCCTGGGTGGTCGGCATCTCGAAGGAGCGCGCGGCGCCGAGCAGAAACGCGAGGATGAAGATCATTTCCCGGGTGACATGGCCGGTGGCGCCGCCAATCGCCAGGGTCAAGGCAATCAAGGCTTGCAGCGACTGACAGATCGCCGCGACTTTGCGCCGGTCGTAGCGGTCGGCGACATGCCCGGTGTGCAACATGAACAGCACGCGCGGGGCAAATTCCACCAGGCCGACCAGGCCCAGATCCAGCACGTTGCCGGTCAGTTGATAGAGGTTCCAGCCGATGGCCACGGTGAGCATCTGAAAGCCGCTGGCGGTAAACACCCGGGCCAGCCAGAACGCGATGAAAGGGCGGTGATGACGTAACAGCAAAGGCGCTTGGCTGGGCATCGGAGGCAGATCTTGAGCGAGGGGAGGCCCGAGATTATCACCAACCTGTAATCAGAAGTTGCAGAGACGGGAAATTTAGTTAGCTAGACACCGATCCCGAAATCCCTGAAATCCCCTGTGGGAGCGAGCCTGCTCGCGAAGGCGTCGGTACATACAACCTATAAGGGACAGACAGACCGCTTTCGCGAGCAGGCTCGCTCCCACAGGAATGTGTTGCCAGCTATGACTGTGGCTATGAGGCAACCTGTCACGCGGCAAAAGACCACACCGTCCATCGCCAAAAACCGGACTACTCTTTTACCCATGCTTGATCCAGATCAAGGCCTTTGCGGAATTGATCTGGTGGCCAGATGGCCGAATTCCCTACGTGTGATGTTTGTAAAAAGAAGAACGAATTCAAATTCGCCACACTCCTATTCGTGGGGGCCGTGGGTGTAGGCCGCAAGCCTTCAGCCGGTATTACCTGACAGAGGAAGACTTATGTTCGGTTTGGAGGCGCTTGATCTCGCCCGAATTCAGTTCGCGTTCACCATCTCGTTCCACATCCTGTTCCCGGCCATCACCATTGGTCTGGCGAGTTACCTGGCGGTACTCGAAGGCCTGTGGCTGAAAACCAATAACGACACCTACCGCGATCTGTACCACTTCTGGTCGAAGATCTTTGCCGTCAACTTCGGCATGGGCGTGGTCTCCGGGCTGGTCATGGCCTATCAGTTCGGCACCAACTGGAGCCGCTTTTCGGACTTCGCCGGTTCCGTCACCGGGCCGTTGCTGACGTATGAAGTACTGACCGCGTTCTTCCTTGAAGCCGGTTTCCTTGGGGTCATGCTGTTCGGCTGGAACAAGGTCGGGCGCAATCTGCACTTCTTCGCCACGGTCATGGTCGCCATCGGCACGCTGATCTCGACCTTCTGGATTCTCGCGTCCAACAGCTGGATGCAGACCCCGCAGGGCTTCGAAATCGTCAACGGCCAGGTCATTCCAACCGACTGGCTGGCGGTGATCTTCAACCCGTCGTTCCCGTACCGCCTGATGCACATGGCGACGGCCGCGTTTGTCGCGACCGCATTCTTCGTCGGTTCCTCGGCGGCCTGGCATTTACTGCGCGGCAAGGACAACCCGGCGATCCGTACCATGCTCTCGATGGCCATGTGGATGGCCTTGATCGTCGCGCCGATTCAGGCGGTCATCGGTGACTTCCACGGTCTCAATACGTTGAAGCATCAACCGGCGAAAATCGCCGCGATCGAAGGCCACTGGGAAAACCACGGTGATGAACCGACCCCGCTGATCCTGTTCGGCTGGCCGGACATGAAAGAAGAGAGGACCAAGTTCGCCGTCGAGATTCCGTACCTGGGCAGCCTGATCCTCACGCACTCGCTGGACAAACAGGTGCCGGCGCTCAAGGAGTTCCCGCCGGAAGACCGGCCGAATTCGACCATCGTGTTCTGGTCGTTCCGGATCATGGTCGGCTTGGGCATGCTGATGATCTTTACCGGTCTGTGGAGCCTGTGGCTGCGCAAAAGCGACAAGCTGTATACCTCGCGACCGTTCCTGTACCTGGCATTGTGGATGGGGCCGTCCGGCCTGATCGCGATCCTCGCCGGTTGGTTTACCACTGAAATCGGCCGTCAGCCTTGGGTCGTCTACGGCCTGATGCGCACGGCGGATGCGTCCTCCAATCACAGCTTCATGCAGATGAGCATCACGCTGATCCTGTTCGTCGTGGTCTATTTCGCGCTGTTCGGTGCCGGTCTGGGCTACATGATGCGCCTGGTGCGCAAAGGGCCGAAGATCGACGAAGGCAAGGAAACCAACGACGGTGGTCCCGGCCAGAAACGCACACCGGCGCGTCCCCTGTCTGCGGCTGACGATGATGGCGCCGAAAACGACCACAGCCCCAGCCTGACCAAGGAGATTTGAGTCATGGGTATTGATCTTCCGCTGATCTGGGCCGTGATCATCATCTTCGGCATCATGATGTACGTGGTCATGGACGGCTTCGACCTGGGGATCGGGATTCTCTTCCCGTTCATTCCGGGCAAGACCGACCGTGACGTAATGATGAACACCGTCGCACCGGTCTGGGACGGCAATGAGACCTGGCTGGTGCTGGGCGGTGCGGCGCTGTTCGGCGCCTTCCCGCTGGCGTATTCGGTGGTGCTCTCGGCGCTGTACCTGCCGCTGATTTTCATGCTGATCGGGCTGATCTTTCGCGGCGTGGCGTTCGAGTTCCGCTTCAAGGCCAAGGACGACAAGCGCCACCTCTGGGACAAGGCGTTCATTGGAGGCTCCATCGCCGCGACCTTTTTCCAGGGTGTCGCGTTGGGTGCGTTCATCGATGGGCTGCCGGTGGTCAACCGTCAGTTCGCCGGCGGGTCACTGGATTGGCTGACACCGTTCACGATGTTCTGCGGCGTGGCGTTGGTGGTGGCTTATGCGCTGCTCGGTTGCACTTGGCTGATCATGAAAACCGAAGGCAAGTTGCAGGAACAGATGCACAACCTGGCGCGGCCGCTGGCGTTCGTGGTGCTGGCGGTGATTGGTATCGTCAGCATCTGGACGCCGCTGGCTCACGCGGAAATCGCCGCGCGCTGGTTCACGTTGCCGAATCTGTTCTGGTTCCTGCCGGTGCCGATTCTGGTGTTGGTGACCATGTACGGCCTGATCCGCGCTGTGGCTCGCAATGCGCACTACACGCCGTTCCTGCTGACGCTGGTGCTGATCTTCCTCGGCTACAGCGGTCTGGGCATCAGCCTGTGGCCGAACATCGTGCCGCCGTCGATCTCGATCTGGGACGCCGCCGCACCGCCGCAAAGCCAGGGCTTCATGCTGGTCGGCACCTTGTTCATCATCCCGTTCATCCTGGGTTACACCTTCTGGAGCTACTACGTGTTCCGCGGCAAGGTCACCCATGAAGATGGTTACCACTAATCCTGTAGGAGCAAGCTTGCTCGCGATGGCGTCATCACTGACGCCATCAACCTTGAAGAGGAGGGTTGGAACGCCATGACTGGTAAACACACTTTGGAAGAAATCCAGGCCGCAGAGAAAAAGCCGCTCTGGCAGCGGCTTGGCTGGCTGGCGATGATCTGGGCCGGCAGCGTGGTAGCGCTGTTCATCGTTGCGAGCCTGATGCGCATGTTCATGAATGCCGCAGGCCTGTCGACCCACTGAATTCGCAAAATCCCATCCCGATGCCTTGCGGCACGGATTTACAACCCTCCTGCGCTGGAGGGTTTTTTTTGTCCGGGATTATTTTCGGGCTTTGAGGATCACGAACTTCGGTGTGGCCGCCACTTGTTCGACGCCACGGAACAACCGCGCCAGTTTGCTGTGATAACCCAGATGACGGTTGCCGACGATGTACAGCGCGCCGCCCACCACCAGCGCTTCGCGCGCTTGCTGGAACATCCGCCAGGCGAGGAAATCGCCCACGACTTGTTGTTGGTGAAACGGGGGGTTGCACAGCACCACGTCCAGTGACTGCGGCTCCTGCCCGGCCAGACCATCCCCGGCACGCACGATCACGTCCCGGTCACCCAGCGCCGCGCGCCAGTTTTCGGCGGCCGATTGCACGGCCATGAAGGATTCGTCCACCAGCGTGTAGTGCGCCTGCGGGTTTTGCAGAGCGCTGGCAATGGCCAACACGCCATTACCGCAGCCCAGATCCGCGACCCGTGCCGCGCCGAGGTTTGTCGGCAAGTGCGGCAAAAAGGCTCGGGTACCGATATCCAGCCCTTCGCGGCAGAACACATTGGCGTGGTTGAGCAGTTCAATCGCCGGCGCATCGAGCTGATAGCGAGTCGGGTAGGGCGACGTCGCGGGTGCTTTGGCTTCAGCGGTGGCCATCAACAGCCGAGCCTTTTTCACCGCCAGCGAGGCTTGAACCGGACCGATGTAGCGCTCCAGCAAATCCCCGGCGGCGCGTGGCAGATGCTTGATCATGGCGCCGGCAATCACTTGGGCGCCGGGCGCCAGTTGGCTTTGCAGACGGATCAGTTGTTCTTCCAGCAAGGCCAGGGTTTTCGGTACACGAATCAGGACCCGATCAAACGGGCCGCTAAACGCTTCGCTGGCAGGTACGCGAGGCACGGCATCAAATGCCTGAGCGTTACGGATCAGATTTTTTTCCAGGCCTTGAAAGGCCAGGAACGAGTCGCCGCTGCTGGTCACCTGAACCTTGCCCGCGAGGCTGGCAGCCAATGCGCCAAAGCTGTCGTTGAGCACCAAAACACGCGTATCCGGAGCCGGTTGTTGTTCGGCCAGGTGATTGAGCAGGTATTCGTCGGCGGCATCAAACGCTTGCAGCGGTTCGTTCTGCTGTTCTGGCTGGCGGATCAGGTCGAGGCGGGCGAAGGGTGTTTCGAGCAAAGGCATGGGGCGGGGCTCTGGGTAAATCAACGGGTATCCCGCGGCCCAGGGGCGTTGTAGCGGGCGAGGCCGTCCGAGTGCACTGCGTCGTGAAGGTTCACACGTCAACACTCAGGAGGAATCGCAAATGGTACGTTACTCGCAGGTTTTAATCGATCAACGTGTCGAGGTGCTTTTGAGGTGACCGGCCTTGATCGCGGCGATGATCGCGGCAATCTTGTTGCTGACCCCGAGTTTCAAAATCACGCTTTGAATGTGGAAATGGATGGTCCGTGCGCTCAGGTTAAGAATTCGCGCGCTTTCTTCAGCCGTCTTGCCGGCTGCCGCCAGTTCCAATACGTCGATTTCCCGTGGAGATAAATGTGGAGCGGGTGGTTTCAGCATTTTCCTGGGCAACGATTGTGCGATCAACGCATGAAGATGACGGCACATGAACACCGAGAAACCGAGGTTTTCATACAGCTCCAGGGCCGTGATCGGGTAATGGCTCCTTGCCAGGCTCAGAATACTGCACAGGCCGCTCTCTTCGTCATGCAGCGATTGTGACCAGCCGTGCTGCAAACCATGCGTTTCCAGGGCCTCCCACAGGGAAGGAACCTTGGAGAAAAGCGTTTCGCTCCTCATAATGGGCAGCATTGAGTGATTGCAATGAGCTACTACCGGGTCCACCGAGCTTAAGTTTTTCTGTTCATAATACGTGTTCCAGATGGTTGGGTAATTGTTGTGTCGGATAGTATTGAGCTGGTTGCTTTTTGTTTGATAAGTAGTTGAAAAAGCGAAAAATTTAAACCCGATGTTTTTCGCGAATTCAAGTGCGATCGGGTACGCGGCATCAATATGCTTCGTGCTCGATAGTTGGTTGAGTTGTGACTCCTTCCACCGCTCCATCATGTATCTCCATTTTACAATCTGCCGGGGTGCTGATTGGATCCGAAATCCTGCACGAGCCGAGTGTAGGATGATTCGTACATAAAGGTGAGATTTTTTGGCTTTACTGCGCTTTAAAAAATAAATATCAAGTTCTAATGGGATTTTTAAAAATGCGGCGGGTTTTGAATGTCGAGTTTAATTTCATTGGCCGTTTTATTAACTGAATGGTACGTCTGAAAAGATCAAATACTCTTTGTAATGTTCAGGTTGATAATTAAAGACACTACAAATCATCGGTGTTTGTTTTTCCCGCTTTGCGGGACACTGGATGCAATCTGTTGAATGGAGCGCACCATGACTGCCAGTGCAGAAAAATTCACGCGCCAGACCCTGCTCGACGTCAAGCCGTTGACCCCGAGCCTGTTCACCCTGCGCACGACGCGGGATCCGGGCTTTCGTTTTCGTGCGGGGCAATTCGCCCGGCTGGGCGTGACCAAGGCTGACGGCAGCGTTGTTTGGCGTGCCTATTCCATGGTGTCTTCGCCTTACGACGAGTTCCTCGAATTCTTTTCCATCGTGGTGCCGGGGGGCGAGTTCACCAGTGAGCTGAGTCGGCTGGGCGTCGACGATACGCTGCTGGTCGACCGCCAAGCCTTTGGATACCTGACGCTTGATCGCTTCATCGATGGGCGGGATCTCTGGTTGTTATCCACCGGCACGGGCGTGGCGCCGTTTCTGTCGATCCTGCAGGACTTCGAGGTCTGGGAGAAGTTCGAGCGAATCATCCTGGTCTACAGCGTGCGCGAAGCCCGGGAGCTGGCGTATCAGGAACTGATCGCGGAATTGATGCAGCGTGACTATCTGGCCGAGTACGCGCACAAGTTTCAATACATTGCCACCGTCACCCGCGAGCAGCATCCAGGTGCCTTGAATGGCCGGATCACCACCTTGATCGAGAGTAGCGAACTGGAGCGGGCGGCGGGTGTGGCAATGACGTCCGAGCATTCGCGGGTCATGCTGTGTGGTAACCCGCAGATGATCGATGACACGCGAAAACTGCTCAAACAGCGTGACATGCACTTGAGTCTCAGCCGACGCCCCGGGCACGTGGCGGTGGAAAACTACTGGTAAAAAAAACGGCGCCTCGAAGGCGCCGTTTTTACCTGCATCAGATCATTCTGGCCGATTGTTCTGAGCCTTCAACAGATCGCGAATTTCACCCAACAGCTCCTCTTCCTTGGTCGGAACCGGCGGCAGGGTGGGCGCAACGGCTTCTTCGCGCTTCAAGCGATTGATGGCTTTGACGCCCATGAAAATCGCGAACGCGACGATGATGAAGTCGATCATGCTCTGGATGAATTTACCGTACGCCAGCACCACTGCGGGGGCGTCGCCGCTGGCGGCCTTGAGCGTAATGGCGAGATCACTGAAATCCACCCCACCGATCAGCAGGCCGATTGGCGGCATGACCACGTCGCCGACAAACGACGAAACGATCTTGCCGAAGGCGGCACCGATGATGATACCGACGGCCATGTCGACCACGTTGCCTTTTACCGCGAAGGCCTTGAACTCATTTAGCACGCCCATAGGTTATTTCCTTGTTACAGATGAGGTTGGTAACGCAGTGTAAATCAGCCAAATGGTTCTTGCCCGAAACAACTGCTTACAGCGCTTGCCTGCTATCGACCGGGGCAACGGTAAAAAGTTTTCAAAATGCCATCATTGGTGCATTGATCTGCGTTTTTCAGGTGTGTGCCCGCTATCCATCTGAAGGGTGTTGTTCGTCATTCAGTCGCTTGCGCTGATCAGCGATGGAGGTGGTGGTCCTTATCAAAAGTGCGTGCGTCACAGGAGCGACTTGTTGAGTGTAATGGGAGAGTGCGTGCTATAAGTTTTACAGCGGTTAACTTCAAGTATAAGTTCCTGGTTCGGAAAATAGTGGCTGGAAAAACACAGAATGCGTGATGCCGTAAAGCCATCGATTTGATTTTCAGTATTAAACTCTTGGTTTGTTAGGTGATGTTGTACGTTAAGTTTGCAGAGTGTTAAGAGTTGTACAGCTTTGTGGGTTTTGGATTTAACGTTGGTCGAGTTATTTTGGCAGCGCGTTGTACAAGTTATGAAAGTTGCAACGCTGTCGTTGTCTCGAGAATCGAACAAGTTGCCGCACAATTCCATTTGGCAACTCCGTCGCACTGATCCAGCCCAGCTGAGCTATCATCGCGGTTTTTGCCGGGAGTTCAGATGGCCAAGGCCAAACGCATGTACGGCTGCACCGAGTGCGGCTCAACCTTCCCCAAGTGGGCCGGCCAGTGCGGCGAGTGCGGGGCCTGGAACACCTTGACCGAAACCATGGTCGAGAGCGGCGGTGCCGCAGCCCCCAGCGGCCGCACCGGCTGGACCGGCCAACAGGCACAGATCAAGACCCTGGCCGAAGTCAGCGTCGAAGAAATACCGCGCTTTTCCACTGCATCCAGTGAGCTCGATCGCGTCCTGGGTGGCGGGCTGGTGGACGGTTCGGTGGTTTTGATCGGCGGTGATCCGGGCATCGGCAAATCAACCATCCTCTTGCAAACCTTGTGCAACCTCGCCAAGAGCATGCCGGCGTTGTACGTCACGGGCGAAGAGTCCCAGCAGCAAGTGGCCATGCGCGCCCGACGCCTGGGATTACCGCAGGATCAACTGCGGGTCATGACCGAAACCTGCATCGAAACCATCATAGCCACCGCCCGGGTCGAAAAGCCCAAGGTCATGGTGATCGACTCGATTCAGACGATTTTCACCGAGCAGCTGCAATCGGCACCGGGCGGCGTGTCCCAGGTGCGGGAGAGCGCGGCCTTGCTGGTGCGTTATGCCAAACAGAGTGGCACAGCCATTTTTCTGGTTGGCCACGTGACGAAAGAAGGTGCGCTGGCCGGACCGCGCGTGCTGGAGCACATGGTCGATACCGTGCTGTATTTCGAGGGCGAATCCGACGGTCGCTTGCGCTTGCTGCGGGCGGTGAAGAACCGTTTTGGCGCGGTCAACGAACTGGGCGTGTTCGGCATGACCGACAAGGGTTTGAAAGAAGTCTCCAACCCTTCGGCGATTTTTCTTACTCGTGCACAGGAAGAAGTCCCGGGCAGTGTGGTCATGGCAACGTGGGAAGGGACCCGACCGATGCTGGTGGAGGTTCAGGCGTTGGTGGATGACAGCCATCTGGCCAACCCGCGTCGGGTCACGTTGGGGCTGGATCAGAACCGACTGGCGATGTTGCTGGCGGTTCTGCATCGACACGGCGGCATTCCGACCCACGACCAGGACGTGTTCCTCAACGTGGTGGGTGGCGTGAAGGTGTTGGAAACCGCATCCGACCTGGCGCTGATGGCGGCGGTCATGTCCAGTTTGCGCAACCGGCCATTGCCCCATGATCTGCTGGTGTTCGGCGAAGTCGGTTTGTCTGGCGAAGTGCGTCCGGTGCCGAGCGGGCAGGAACGCTTGAAAGAAGCGGCCAAGCACGGCTTCAAACGGGCCATCGTGCCCAAGGGCAATGCGCCGAAGGAGTCTCCGTCGGGATTGCAGATTATTGCCGTTACCCGCCTCGAACAGGCCCTCGACGCCCTGTTCGAATAACCTGCCAGATAGAACACCGATCCTGTGGGAGCGAGCCTGCTCGCGATAGCGGACTGTCAGTCAACATCATCGTTGAATGTTAAACAGCTATCGCGAGCAGGCTCACTCCCACATTGGATTGGTGTCGGGTTTTCAGACTTCGATCAGGGCACCCAACTCGCGCTCCAGCTCCTGCGGATCCCCCAGATTGAGCTCGATCAATCGCCGCAGCCGCTCGATGGATTCCAGGCTGATGTATCGGCAAACGAATCCCAAATGGCGAGGATCGTCGTGCGTCAGTTGCACATCCATCTTGATGTCAAAGTCCTTGCTGAGATGAATGTCGACAGAAAACATCTTTTTCGGGTCGCCCAGCCACGGCTCGGGTCGCTCGATCAGTATTCCCTTGAGCGACAAGTCAATCAGCTTCACTGGCCAGATGAATTCCCCTTGGCAAAGCTCGGTTCGGGCATCGAACGCAATACGTTTGAAGCGGCGGCGATTGGCAGGGTGTTCGCTCATGTCTTATTCCTCTTAATGTCCGCTGACTATAGACCCGCATTGTCAAAGCCTGCCAGCTGACACGGGCGTCTAGACCAATGTCGGGTATGGCCTTTGCCGTCAGGAGAGCTAAACTCGGGGTGGCTGTCTTTCTTGTCCACCCTGGCTGGAATAAAAAAATGAAAAATAATAATAGCCCGCTACGCCACCTACCCTGGCTGCTGCTGGCAATCGTAGGAGCGTGCGCCCTTGGCGTAGTGGCATTGCGTCGAGGCGAGGCAATCAACGCCTTGTGGATTGTGGTCGCTGCCGTGGCCATTTATCTGGTTGCGTACCGTTATTACAGTCTGTTCATCGCTAACAACGTGATGCAACTCGATTCACGACGGGCCACCCCCGCTGTGCTCAACAATGATGGTCTGGACTACGTCCCGACCAACAAACACATCCTTTTCGGTCACCACTTCGCAGCCATTGCCGGCGCAGGGCCATTGGTCGGTCCGGTGTTGGCGGCGCAGATGGGCTACTTGCCCGGCACGCTGTGGCTGATTGCCGGTGTGGTGCTGGCCGGTGCGGTTCAGGACTTCATGGTCCTGTTCATGTCCACCCGCCGCAACGGCCGCTCCCTGGGCGACATGGTCCGCGAAGAAATGGGCCGCATCCCCGGCACCATCGCGCTGTTCGGCTGCTTCCTGATCATGATCATCATCCTCGCGGTGCTGGCTCTGATCGTCGTAAAAGCCCTGGCCGAGAGCCCGTGGGGCATTTTCACGGTGATGGCGACTATCCCGATCGCGATGTTCATGGGCATCTACATGCGCTACATCCGCCCGGGCCGCATCGGTGAGATCTCCATCGTCGGCGTGCTGTTGCTGCTGGGTTCGATCTGGCTGGGCGGGCAGATTGCCGCGGACCCGGTCTGGGCCAAAGCCTTCACCTTCACTGGCGTGCAGATCACGTGGATGCTGGTCGGTTACGGTTTCGTCGCTGCCTCTTTGCCGGTGTGGCTGATTCTGGCTCCGCGTGACTACCTGTCGACGTTCCTGAAAATCGGCACCATCATCGCGCTGGCGATCGGCATCCTGGTCACCATGCCCGAGCTGAAAATGCCGGCGCTGACCCAGTTCATCGATGGCACCGGTCCGGTATGGAAAGGCGGTCTGTTCCCATTCCTGTTCATCACCATCGCCTGTGGCGCGGTCTCGGGCTTCCACGCGCTGATCTCCTCCGGCACCACGCCAAAACTGCTGGATAACGAGGTCAACGCCCGTTACATCGGTTACGGCGGCATGTTGATGGAATCGTTCGTGGCCATCATGGCGATGGTTGCCGCTTCGGTGATCGAGCCAGGCGTGTATTTCGCCATGAACAGCCCGGCGGCCGTCGTCGGTGGTGACGTGGTCGCGGTTGCACAAACTGTCAGCAGCTGGGGCTTTGCAATTACCCCGGAAGCGCTGCAAACGGTGGCCAAGGACATCGGTGAAACCACCATCCTGGCCCGCGCCGGCGGTGCGCCGACCCTGGCGGTCGGTATTGCGCAGATCCTGCACAGTGTCCTGCCGGGTGAAAACACCATGGCGTTCTGGTACCACTTTGCGATCCTGTTCGAAGCGCTGTTCATCCTGACAGCGGTGGACGCCGGTACCCGTGCCGGTCGCTTCATGTTGCAGGACTTGCTCGGCTCCTTCGTGCCGGCGCTGAAACGCACCGAATCCTGGACCGCCAACCTGATCGCCACCGCCGGTTGTGTGGCGATGTGGGGCTGGTTGCTGTATCAGGGCGTGATCGATCCGCTGGGTGGCATCAACACCTTGTGGCCGCTGTTCGGTATCTCCAACCAGATGCTGGCCGGTATCGCGCTGATGCTCGGCACCGTCGTGCTGATCAAAATGAAACGCCAACGCTACGTCTGGGTGACCATGGTGCCAGCGGTCTGGCTGCTGATCTGCACCACCACCGCCGGCTTCATCAAGCTGTTCGACGCCAACCCGGCGATCGGCTTCCTGTCGCTGGCCAAAAAATACAGCGATGCGCTGGCCAACGGTCAGATCCTCGCCCCGGCCAAGGACATCACCCAGATGCAACACGTGATTTTCAACGCCTACACCAACGCAACGCTGACCGCGCTGTTCCTGTTCGTGGTGTTCAGTATCCTGTTCTATGCACTCAAGGTCGGCATTGCCGCCTGGGGTAAAAAAGAGCGTACGGATAAAGAATCGCCATTCCAGGCCTTGCCGGACGCGTAATCGAGGATTGCAGCATGTTCAATGACCTGAGTCGCCTCGGTAAATACCTCGGTCAGGCCGCGCGCCTGATGGTCGGCATGCCCGACTACGACAACTACGTCGAGCACATGCAAACCAAACACCCGGACAAACCGGTGATGAGCTACGAAATGTTCTTTCGGGAACGTCAGGAAGCCCGTTACGGTGGCAAGGGTGGGCCGAAGTGCTGTTGACCCGGTTGTCGGGTTAACAGCAATCCCTGTGGGAGCTAGCCTGCTGGCGATGGCGGCTGAACATTCAACATCACTGTTGATTGACAGTCCGCCATCGCTAGCAGGCTAGCTCCCACATTTGTTTTATGTTGTTTTCTAATTCTGTAAAGCAGGAGACTCCAGTTGTCCTCTCCCATCCCCGTCACGATCCTCAGCGGCTTCCTCGGCGCCGGCAAGACTACGCTGTTGCGCCACCTGCTCAAAGCCGAGCACGGCCTGAAAATCGCCGTGATCGAAAACGAATTCAGTGACGCCGGCATCGACACCCAACTGTTGGGCGACGAGCCGGTGCAGGTGATGACGCTGTCCAACGGCTGCGTCTGCTGCACCATCCACACCGACCTGACCAAGGCGCTCTACCTGTTGCTCGAACGCCTGGACAGTGGCGAAATCGCCTTCGACCGTCTGGTGATCGAGTGCACCGGCCTGGCGGATCCGGCACCGGTGGCGCAAACCTTCTTCATCGACGAAGAACTGCGTGAGCGTTACATCCTCGACGGCATCATCACGTTGGTCGATGCAGCGCACGCCGACGTACACCTGACCCAAACCATCGCCCAGGCGCAGATTGGTTTTGCCGACCGCTTGCTGGTGAGCAAACGCGATCTGGTGGACGAGCCGACCTTCACCGCGTTGAGCGAGCGCCTGACCCGTATCAACCGTCGCGCGCCGATTCGCGTGGTCGACCACGGCCAGATCGATCTGGCCGAACTGCTCGATGTGCGCGGCTTCAACCTCAATGCCGACCTGGGTGGCGGCGTGAGTTTGCGCCCGGTCAGCAAAGCGCCTTCCATCGACCGCATTTCCAGCCTGGTGCTGCGCACCGACAAGCCGCTGGATATCGACAAGCTCAGCGAGTTCATGAACGAACTGCTGGAAGAACATGGCAAGCAGTTGCTGCGCTACAAAGGCGTGCTGAACATCCTTGGCGAGCCGCGGCGCATGGTGTTTCAGGGGGTGCTGAAGTTGTATGGCTTCGACTGGGACACGGAGTGGGCAGAGGGCGAGGCGCGGGAAAGCGTGATTGTGTTTATTGCCGATGAATTGCCGGAAGAGAAGATTCGCGAGGGGTTTGCGCGGGTAGCGGCGGATTGAATCATTTCGTTCGTCAGTGATAACGCCATCGCGGGCAAGCCTCGCTCCTACAGTCGGTGATATCCGTAGGAGCGAGGCTTGCCCGCGAAAGCGATCTAACCAGCAACACGATCCTGACTAAGCCCAAGTCCTGAGTTCAGCAATATTTCCTCAAGATCATCCAGGTGCCCGCTCAGCAGCGAGACCGCCTTCACCGCATCCCCACGCTCCACCGCATCCAGAATCGCGGAATGCACCCGCCAATCGCAATAACCCTCCGCCGATACATCAAACTGCGCAATCGCCAGCGAAGTCAGTGGCACCAGGCTGCCCAGAAAATGCGCCAGCGGTGCATTCCCCGCCATTTCGGCCAGCTGCAGATGAAACGCCCCCGCCAACCTGATCGCCGAGCCATGCGCGGCACATTGGCGCTCGCGATCAATCAACCCACGCAGACACTTCAAGTCTTGTGCACGGGGCTGCTGACACGCCAGCCGCACCACCGTGGTTTCGGTCAGCCGCCGCGCATGCAGCGTCTGCCGGACTTGCTCATGATCGAGCGCCGCGACTCGGGGACGATGGTGAGTGCGCAACACGATGATCTGCTGATGGGACAGCTGCGTCAGCACCCCGCGCATGTCACTGCGGCGAGCGCCGAACATCTGCGCCAGGCTTTCTTCGGTAACGCGACTGGCCGCATCGATGCGCTGTTCAAGAATGGCGTCGAAGACTCGCGAGTAGAGATCATCCGTCGGCGTGGGAAAGGGCAGGGCAACAAGAGTTTGCGCTGAAGCGAAGCTGTTCATGGCCTGTCTCCGGTTCCAAGAGGGTTCAACTGCCGAGGTTGTCGTCCGGGATATTCAATTCGATGCCCATCCGCTGGCCTTCGCGAAGAATGTGCCGACGCATTTCGGCACTCGCCAGGGCGCTGTTTTTGCTGCGGATCGCGCGCACCACGGCTTCGTTTTCTTCGAGGCGTTCGGCCAGATGCTCGGGGGAGTTGCGCAGCACCTCGGCGCTTTGCTTGAGGGCGTTGCTGGTCTGCTGTACCACGCTCTGGAAAATCGGGTTCGAGGTCAGCGTGAACAGCTCTTCGTGGAACGCGATGTAGGCGTTGACCCCGGCTTCGCTGTCGTTCGCCTCCAGGGCTTCGCGCATGTCCATCAGGGTCAGGCGCAATTGCCCGACTTCCTTGCTGCTGATCGACTGCGCCACCAGGCCGACGATAAACGGCTCAAGGGTGTAGCGCAGTTGCAGCACGTCTTCCAGGCTCGCGCCGGCCACTGCACTGTCGTGGCTTTGGCTGTCTGTCAGTTGGGCATCGAGCACCACCACGCCTTTGCCCGGCATCGAGCGCACCAGGCCGAGGGTTTCCAGGACGATGACCGCCTCGCGCAGGCTCGGGCGGCTGATGCCCAGTTGTTCGGCCAGTTCACGTTGCCCCGGCAGCATCTCGCCGGAGCGCCATTGCCCACGTGCCAGCGCGGCACGAAGTTTTTCCACTACTGAATTTACGACGGTTGACGAGGTAATCACTGTTCGCTCCAAGTCGCGATAATGTGCCCGCCCAAAGGCAGGCACACGTTGTTTAAAATTCCTGCTGGTGCGCGGGCGCGACCGGTTTTCGAGGCTGGAAGGTATAACCCACCTGACCGGAAAGCACCTTGTTTGCGCGTTGGATATCGATGTCTTTTTCCCATCGGGCGATGGCCACGGTGGCCACGCAGTTGCCGATCAGGTTGGTCAGCGCGCGGCCGATGCCCATGAACCAGTCCACCGCCAATACCAGCACCAGACCGACCACCGGAATCGCCGGGATGGCCGTCAGTGTCGCGGCCAGAATCACCAGCGCCGAGCCGGGAATCCCGTGAGCCCCTTTGGAGGTGATCAGCGACACCAGCAAAATGGTCAGCAAATCAGTCATGGCCAACGGCGTACCGGTGGCATTGGCGATGAACACAATGGCCAATGTCAGGTAGATCGAAAAGCCGTCGAGGTTGAACGAGTAACCGGTGGGAATCACCAGCCCGACCGTCGAACTGCCGATGCCCAGATGTTCGAGCTTGCGCATGATTTGCGGCAGCACGGCGTCGGACGAGGCGGTGCCCATGACGATCATCAGTTCTTCGCGCAGGTATTTGAGCAGCGGCCACATGCGCAGGCCGGACAGGCGCATCACCAGGCCGAGAATCAGCGCCACGAACGCGACACACGTCAGGTAGAAAAGACCGACCAGACTGCCAAGGTGTTGCAGCGAGTCCAGGCCATATTTGCTGGTGGTGAAGGCAATTGCGCCGAACACGCCGATCGGCGCCAGGCGCACGATCATGCCCATGATGCGGAAAATCACGTGGCTCAGCTCATTGATCAGCCGGGAAATGCCCGACGCGGCTTCGCCCACCAGGTTCAGTGCGCTGCCGAACAGCACTGAAAACAGCAGGACCTGCAGGATGTTGTTGTCGGCGAAGGCGCCGATCACCGAGGTCGGAATCAGGTCCATCAGGAACTGCGTAGTGGTGTGCATGTGCTGGCCGCGCTGGGCGATGTCGCCCATGTCGGCGGCAGACAGCTGCTCCAGATGAATGTTCGCGCCGCTGCCGATGCCGGTGCTGAAGGCGAACACCAGGCCAATCACCAGGGCGATGGTGGTCAGCACTTCGAAGTAGATCACCGATTTCAGGCCGATGCGCCCGACCTTCTTCAGGTCGCCGGCGCCGCTGATGCCGCTGACCACCACGCAGAACACGATCAGACCGATGAGCATCTTGATCAGTTTGATGAAACCGTCGCCGAGGGGTTTGAGCTGGGCGGAGTATTCGGGAAGGGTCAGCCCGCAGACGATGCCGAGCACCAGTCCGAGAACCACTTGAAGGAAGATTGAACGCGAGCACCATCTGAGCATGGGAGGAATCCTGGTCGGTGTCCTGGCTGCCGTGCGCTGCGCGCATCAGATTCAGGACTTAATTATTGTGGTCTTACCGGTATGTCCAGTGCAGGCGCAGTCTACGCCGGATTTTTTTACGATTACAAGTGAAAACCTGAAAATTGGCATGACCGGTCTGACCAGCGAAGCTGGTTGTGTAGGAGCCGGCTTGCTGGCGATGGCGCCAGAAAGATCCCTACAAGGCTCAAGAACAAGCACTCCAGCCAGCCACCTCCCACAAATCGCAGGCGAAAAAAAACCGGCCATCACTGGCCGGTTTTTTCTAACTACGGTTTAACGGGCTGATTAAGCGCCGTACACCGGCAGCTTCTTGCAGATAGCCTTGACCTTCTCACGAACGGCGTCGATCACCGCTTCGTTGTTCAGGTCAGCCAGGATGTCGCAGATCCAGCCGGCCAGCTCTTTGCACTCTGCTTCCTTGAAGCCGCGAGTGGTCACAGCCGGAGTGCCGAAGCGCAGGCCGGAGGTGACGAACGGGGAACGTGGATCGTTTGGCACGGAGTTCTTGTTCACGGTGATGAATGCTTTGCCCAGAGCGGCGTCAGCGTCTTTACCGGAGATTTCCTGCTTGATCAGCGACAGCAGGAACAGGTGGTTTTCAGTACCGCCGGAAACCACGTCGAAACCGCGCTCGATGAAGACGCTGGCCATGGCCTGGGCGTTTTTCACCACTTGTTGCTGGTAAGCCTTGAACTCAGGCTGCAGCGCTTCCTTGAAGCAGATCGCTTTAGCAGCGATCACGTGCTCCAGCGGGCCACCCTGGGCGCCCGGGAATACTGCGGAGTTCAGCTTCTTCTCGATGTCGGCGTTGGCGCGAGCCAGGATCAGGCCGCCACGTGGACCGCGCAGGGTCTTGTGCGTGGTGGTGGTCACGACGTCAGCGAATGGCACCGGGTTCGGGTAGACGCCAGCGGCGACCAGACCGGCCACGTGGGCCATGTCGACGAACAGGTAGGCGCCCACCTTGTCAGCGATTGCGCGGAAGCGCGGGAAGTCGAGGATCTGCGAGTAAGCAGAGAAACCGGCCACGATCATTTTCGGCTTGTGCTCAACGGCCAGGCGCTCGACTTCGTCGTAGTCGATCAGGCCATTGGCGTCGATGCCGTACTGAACGGCGTTGTACAGCTTGCCGGAGGACGAAACGCTGGCACCGTGGGTCAGGTGACCACCGTGAGCCAGGCTCATGCCCAGGATGGTGTCGCCCGCTTGCAGCAGGGCCAGGTAAACGGCGCTGTTGGCTTGCGAACCGGCGTGCGGCTGAACGTTGGCGTAATCGGCACCGAACAGTTCTTTGGCACGGTCGATGGCCAGTTGCTCAACGACGTCGACGAACTCGCAACCACCGTAGTAGCGCTTGCCCGGGTAGCCTTCGGCGTACTTGTTGGTCAGTACCGAGCCTTGAGCTTCCATCACCGCAGGGCTGGTGTAGTTTTCCGAAGCGATCAGCTCGATGTGTTCTTCCTGGCGCTGAGCTTCTTGCTCCATGGCGGCAAAAAGATCGGCGTCGTACTTGGCAATAGTCAAATCACGGCTGAACATGGCGGTCCTCAAGGATCGGGGCAGAAAAGGGGGCATTCTAACCCAATGGGATTTAGATGGCATATGAAAGGGCATCATGTCGCAGACAAGTGGTGTTCATGCAGGAATCGGCGGCGATCGTGCCGGCCTCTTCGCGGGCAAGCCTCGCTCCTACAGTCGGTGATATCCGTAGGAGCGAGGCTTGCCCGCGAAGGGGTCATCTGCAGCACTACAAATTTCAGTCGAACATGAAGAGCGCATCATTACTGAACTGCGCTTCAAACCGGCCCGCGGGCATCGGCCGCCCGAACAGGTAACCCTGAACCTCATCGCAGCCATGCTCACGCAGGAAGTCCAGCTGCTCATGGGTTTCCACGCCCTCGGCGATCACCGCCAGGTTGAGGCTGTGGGCCATGGCAATGATTGCCCGGGCGATCTGCGCATCCTGTTCACCCGACGGCAAGCCATCGACAAAGGTACGGTCGATCTTCAGCACGTCGATCGGGAACTGCTTGAGGTAGTTGAGCGACGAATAACCGGTGCCGAAGTCGTCGACCGCGATGCTCAGCCCGAGGTTTTTCAGCCCGGCCAGAATCTGCATCGCCTCGCTGACTTCGCGCATCAGGATACTTTCGGTCAGCTCCAGTTCCAGGCACGCCGGTGGCAGGCCTGTTTCCTTGAGGATGGTGGCGATCCGTGTGCCGAGCTGGCCGTCGGAGAACTGCCGGGCAGAGATGTTGACCGATACCTTCGGCACCCGCACCTTGGCCTGATGCCAGGTCTTGAGCTGACGGCACGCCTCGCTGATCACCCAGTCGCCGACGTCCACCACCAGGCCCAGTTCTTCGAGCACCGGAATGAAATCCCCCGGCGGCACCAGGCCACGGCGCGGATGACGCCAGCGCAGCA
The DNA here is from genome assembly GCF_020423045.1 of Pseudomonas sp. MM213. Taxonomy (NCBI): domain Bacteria; kingdom Pseudomonadati; phylum Pseudomonadota; class Gammaproteobacteria; order Pseudomonadales; family Pseudomonadaceae; genus Pseudomonas; species Pseudomonas sp. MM213. The sequence goes on along the minus strand of NZ_CP081943.1, from coordinate 3,701,896 downwards.
AGGCTTCGGCACCGGTCAGGCGTTTGCCGTCGCCACTGAATTGCGGCTGGTAGTACAGAACGAATTCGTTCTGTTCCAGGGCGTGACGCAAGTCGCTTTCCAGCTCCAGGCGCTCGAGGGCACTGGCGTTCATGTCCGCCTGATAGAACTGGAAGTTGTTCTTGCCGCGTTCCTTGGCGTGATACATCGCGGTGTCGGCGTTCTTCATCAGCTGACTGAGTTCGTTGCCGTCCTGCGGGCTCAGGGCGATGCCGATACTGGCGGTGACGAAGAATTCGCGGCCTTCAAGCACGAACGGTTTCACCAGGCTGGCGAGAATCTGTTCGGCCACGTGAATCGCCCGATTGAGGGCGATTTCGCGGTTGGCCCGCGGTTGCAGGAGCAAGGTGAATTCGTCGCCGCCCATGCGCGCCACGGTGTCGTCGTCATCGACGCAACCGAGCAGGCGCGTGGCCATTTCCTTGAGCATGCGATCGCCGGCGGCGTGGCCCAGGGAGTCGTTGATCGGCTTGAAACGGTCGAGGTCGAGGAACATCAGCACCACCCAGGACTTCTGCCGTTCCGCCGATTGCAGCGCGGTGTGCAGGCGGTCCTGGAATAGCGTGCGGTTGGGCAGGTGCGTCAGGGCGTCGTAATAGGCGAGGCGGTGAATCCGTTGTTCACTGGCCTTGCGCTCGCTGATGTCGCTGAAGAAACACACGTAACTGGCCAGATCGCCTTCATCGTCGAGCACCGCCGTGATGCCGACCCACGCCGGGTAATGCTCGCCGTTACGACGCCTGAGCCAGACTTCGCCTTCCCAGGTGCTGTGCTGGTTCAATTGCTTGAGCACATAGCGCAGGTGCGCTTCCTGCTGCTCGTCGACGGTCAGCATGTTCGGCAACTGGTCGAGCACTTGCTCCACCGCATAGCCGCTCACGCGACTGAACGCTTCGTTGGCCTGCACGATGTAGCCTGCCGGGTCGGTGATCAGGATCGCCGACGTCGAGTGTTCGAATACCGTGGCCGCCATGCGCAGGTCTTTCTCGGCGCGGCGTTGCTGGCTGATGTCGCGACCGACACCGAGCACGCCTTCGAAGGCACCGTGTTCGTCCCAGACCAGCACCAGCCGCAACTCGATCGGAATCTTGCGCCCATCGGCACGCAGGCAGTCGAACAGGAACAGTTGGGTCTGCACCTGGCTGCGCAACAGCGCCAGTTGGTCGGGTTTGCCCAGCGCTTTGCTGACGCGGTCCATCAGGTTGTAGATGCCGGTCAACTGTTGCGGGTTGGCGATGGTCGACTGCCAGCCGTTCTGGAAAATCCAGTCGGTGTCGTAGCCCAGCACGGCTTGCACCGACGGGCTGACGTAGTTGAGCGAGAGCTTGCTGTCGGTGGAGAAAATCACGTCGCTGATGCTTTCGGCGAGCATCCGGTAGCGCTGCTCGCTGTCGCGCAGGGACTCACTGGCCTCGATCTGCTCGGTGATGTCCTTGGCCACGCCGATGATCCGTGTGACCTGGTCGTGTTTGTCCCGCGCCAGTGCCTGTTCACGAATATCGAAACGCCGCCATTTGCCGTTGCGGTGACGGAAGCGCAGTTGGCATTGCAGCAATTGCGTATAGCCCGCGTGCCGCTGGGTCTGTCGCGCGCGGTGGTAGTGGTCGGCATCTTCGGGGTGCAGCAGGATTTCCCAGAAGTACTCGCCCATCTGGTGCAGCTCGGTGCGGTTGTAACCGAGTGTCTGGCCCAGGTGGTGGTTGCTGAAGATCATGCGCTGGCTGATCACGTCCTGGACGTACAAATGATCCGGCACGGTGCGCACCACGTCGGACCAGAACCCTTCACGCTCAAGCAGCGACAGTTCGATGAGCTTGCGACTGGTGATGTCGCTGATGCTCAGGATCACCGCTTTATAGTCGTCCTGGTTTTCCGGCAGGCGCATCACCAGCCACAGGTGCTGATCGCGGCCATTGGCGTCTTGCAGTTTTATTTCCAGCTCGAACTGTTTCTGCTGATTGAGTACCGCTTCGAGCACTTGATTGCCGATGGCGGTGCCATCCAGCGGATTGCCGTCGATCAGCAACTTCCAGGCTTGTTCACAGGAATTGACGTTGAGCAGTTGCAGGGCGACCTGGTTGACCTCGGTGATGCGCAGTTCCTGCAACAGTTGCTGGCGCTGTTCCGGGGTTTCCAGCCAGGCTTGCAGGTGTTCGGTGCTGAGCAACTGGTTTTTGTCGAAGACGTTCTTGAGGCCCGACACATCGAGCACACACAGGGCGACGCCGGTGCCTTCGAAAATATCCTGATAGCGCCGGCGACCTTCACTCACCTGGCGCTGACGACGGCGTATGTTCAACAGGGCGATCAGCGGCAGCAGAGAGAGCGCCAGCCCCAACAGGCATTTACCGATAAACGCCGGCAGCAGTTCTTCGATCACGCGTTGCCGGTCGAACAACCCGCGCAGTTGCCAGTCGCTGCCGGTCAGGGGAACCGTCAGCACGCTGTTGGCCACATCATTTGCGGTCAGCTCGCTCGGCTTGGCCAGGGGCTGTGAATCATCGCGGCTGATGACCTGGTGATTGACGCGGTTTTCCACCAGCCACATTGGGCGGATACCGGCCTCGCCTGGTTTGGTCAATGACGAGAAAAAGCTCGGCGTCAGGCGCAGGACCCAATAGCCCCGAGAGCTGCCGCTGGCTTGATGCAGCAACAGGTGCACCACCGAACCGTTATCGGCATTGCTGAAATAATGTGCCTGGGTACGGCTGCGGCGTACCAGCTCGATGAGGTAGTCGGCGTCGTCGCTGTCGGCGGTGGTGTCGCCGATGACTTTCCCTGAGGGGCTCAACAACGCGAGGCTGCGCAGGTCGGGCAAGGACTTTTGCAGCTTGCGCAGCAGCTCCTGCTGTTCGTCGGCGCTTTGCGGCTGTTCGACGATCGGTAGCAGGTTGAGGGCGATCTGCGCATTGAGCGACATGTTCAGGCTGACTTGTGCAGCCAGATCGGCGGTGTAGTCGATGGTGTATTGGCGCTGGTTTTTCTGGGTTTCGCGCAGCTGATCCAGCAGTTGCCAGAACAGCAACGCGAGCAGCAAAAGCACGAGTGTCGCCAGCGCACCCTTTAATGTTCCGCGCAGGGGGGAACCGGGCACAGCAGTCGGTGCACGGGTGGTCAAGGGCGGAGTGACATTAGACAAACTGTAATCCTGCGATTTAGCTGGACTGGCGCGACGTGCACTATAAGCCGGACGCCCGGAGGGCGGCTAGCATGCCTTGAGTTGTGGCAAAGTGCCAGACCCTCCCGGCTGGACTGCCTTCTGTCAATAAGGTAGCTTTGCCGGTTACGCGGGAGCGTTCCAGCTCCTAGAATCAGGTTTTTTCAGCGCGCAGCATTGATACCTATCAGTCGTCGACGCGCACGGCCTGGCCGGGCATCGCCTGCGCTCCAATCATTCATCTGTCACTGACCCAAGGTTCTCCATGGCTCAATACGTCTTCACCATGCATCGGCTGGGCAAAGTTGTTCCGCCGAAGCGGGAAATCCTGAAAAACATTTCGCTGTCCTTCTTCCCCGGCGCCAAGATCGGCGTGCTCGGCCTCAACGGTTCGGGTAAATCCACGCTGCTGAAAATCATGGCCGGCGTCGACACCGAGTTCGAGGGCGAAGCCCGTCCGATGCCGGAGTTGAACATCGGCTACCTGCCACAGGAACCGATCCTGGACCCGACCAAGACCGTGCGTGAAGTGGTCGAGGAAGCGGTCAGCGTGATCAAGAACGCCCAGGCACGCCTGGACGAGGTCTACGCGGCTTACGCTGATGAAGATGCCGACTTTGACAAACTGGCCGCCGAACAGGCCAAGCTCGAAGCCATCCTGCAAGCCAGCGACGGTCACAACCTGGATCGCCAACTGGAAGTCGCCGCCGATGCGCTGCGCCTGCCGGCCTGGGACGCCAAGGTCGAATTCCTTTCCGGTGGTGAAAAACGTCGTGTGGCCCTGTGCCGCCTGCTGCTGTCCGCACCGGACATGCTGCTGCTCGACGAACCGACCAACCACCTGGACGCCGATTCCGTCGCCTGGCTGGAACACTTCCTCCACGACTTCCCGGGCACTGTCGTTGCGATCACGCACGACCGTTACTTCCTGGACAACGTTGCTGGCTGGATCCTCGAGCTCGACCGCGGCGCCGGTATCCCGTACGAGGGCAACTATTCGGGTTGGCTTGAAGCCAAGTCCGATCGTCTGGCCCAGGAATCCAAGCAGCAGTCGGCCCACGAAAAAGCCATGAAGGAAGAACTGGAGTGGGTGCGCAAAGGCGCCAAGGCCCGCCAGTCCAAATCCAAGGCACGTCTGCAACGCTTCGAAGAAATGCAATCGCAGGAATTCCAGAAGCGTTCGGAAACCAACGAGATCTACATCCCGGCCGGTCCGCGCCTGGGTGACAAGGTCATCGAGTTCAAGAACGTTTCCAAGGGCTACGGCGATCGCGTGCTGATCGACAACCTGTCGTTCTCCATGCCTAAAGGCGCCATCGTTGGCGTGATCGGCGGTAACGGTGCCGGTAAGTCGACGCTGTTCCGCATGCTGATGGGCAAGGAACAACCGGATTCGGGCAGCATCGAAGTCGGCGAAACCGTGCAACTCGCCTGCGTCGATCAGAGCCGCGAAGACCTGGACGGCAGCAAGACTGTGTTCCAGCAAATCTCCGACGGTTCGGATCAGATCCGCATCGGCAACTACGAGATCCCGTCGCGTACCTACGTCGGTCGCTTCAACTTCAAGGGCGGCGATCAGCAGAAGTTCGTCAAGGACCTGTCCGGTGGTGAGCGCGGTCGCTTGCACCTGGCCCTGACCCTGAAAGAGGGCGGCAACGTCCTGCTGCTCGACGAACCGTCCAACGACCTCGACGTTGAAACCCTGCGTTCCCTGGAAGAAGCCCTGCTGGACTTCCCGGGCGCCGCCATTGTGATCTCTCACGATCGGTGGTTCCTTGACCGCGTCGCGACGCACATCCTGGCGTACGAAGACGATTCGCAAGCGGTGTTCTTCGAAGGTAACTACACCGAGTACGAAGCCGATCGCAAGAAACGCCTCGGCGAAGCGGCTTCCCAGCCGCATCGTGTACGGCACAAGAAACTGGCCTGATTTCGGGTTGGTTGCATGAAAAAACGGAGCCTTCGGGGCTCCGTTTTTTTATGGGTTTTTTCAGGTACACCGAGGTGCATTCATCGCGAGCAAGCTTTGCTCCTACAGGGGACGCGATCAACTGTAGGAGCAAAGCTTGCTCGCGAAAGCGGAATCACTACTGGTGCATGATCCAATTTGTGAATCCCTTTTTAGGTGCGGAATCAGCCTGAAAATGGAGGTTATTTATATCCTGCGCACCATTTAATTTCATAAACGCGACATTTTGCTCTATTACTGTGCGCACTCCGTTTGCTAAAGTCCGGCCCAATCTCTTCCAACGACAATAAATTTGCCGAGACTTTTCCATGATCGAATCCGTCGAAACCTTCCTTGCCCGACTGAAAAAACGCGACCCGGACCAACCTGAATTCCACCAGGCCGTCGAAGAGGTCCTGCGCAGTCTGTGGCCATTTCTCGAAGCCAATCCGCATTATCTGACCTCCGGCATTCTGGAGCGGATCTGCGAGCCGGAGCGGGCGATTGTGTTCCGTGTTTCCTGGGTCGACGATCACGGCAAGGTGCAGGTCAATCGCGGGTTCCGCATCCAGATGAACAGCGCGATCGGTCCGTACAAGGGCGGCTTGCGTTTCCATCCTTCGGTGAACCTCGGCGTACTGAAATTCCTCGCCTTCGAACAGACCTTCAAAAACTCCCTGACCTCGTTGCCAATGGGCGGTGGCAAGGGTGGCTCGGACTTCGACCCTAAAGGCAAAAGCGACGCGGAAGTCATGCGCTTCTGCCAGGCCTTCATGAGCGAGTTGTACCGCCACATCGGTGCAGACGTTGACGTGCCGGCCGGCGACATCGGCGTCGGTGCCCGCGAGATCGGTTTCCTGTTCGGCCAGTACAAGCGCCTGAGCAACCAGTTCACCAGCGTGCTGACCGGCAAGGGCCCGAGCTATGGCGGCAGCCTGATTCGTCCGGAAGCCACCGGTTTTGGCTGCGTGTACTTCGCCGAGGAAATGCTCAAGCGCAGCGGTGAAGCCGTCGAAGGCAAGCGCGTAGCGATCTCGGGTTCCGGCAACGTTGCGCAGTACGCGGCGCGCAAGGTCATGGACCTGGGCGGCAAGGTGATTTCGCTCTCGGACTCCGAAGGCACGCTGTACTGCGAGGCTGGTTTGACCGAAGAACAGTGGCTGGCGCTGTTGGAGCTGAAAAACGTCAAGCGTGGACGGATCAGCGAGCTGGCCACGCGTTTCGGCCTGGAGTTCCGTGCGGGTCAGTGCCCATGGGATCTGGCGTGCGACATCGCGCTGCCCTGCGCCACTCAAAACGAACTGGATGCCGAGGCCGCGCGCACGTTGCTGCGCAACGGCTGCATCTGCGTGGCGGAAGGCGCGAACATGCCGACCACCCTGGACGCCGTGGACCTGTTTATCGAGGCCGGGATTCTGTTCGCGCCGGGCAAGGCGTCCAACGCCGGCGGTGTCGCGGTGAGCGGGCTGGAGATGTCGCAGAACGCCATGCGTCTGCTGTGGACCGGCGGGGAAGTGGACAGCAAGCTCCACGGGATCATGCAGTCGATCCACCATGCGTGCGTGCATTACGGCGAAGAGAACGGCCGCATCAACTACGTCAAAGGCGCGAACATTGCCGGTTTCGTCAAAGTCGCCGACGCCATGCTCGCCCAGGGCGTGGTTTAAGCCGGTTCGATGCGGATGATTTCGATCGTCTGATCGCCCGCCGGGCGTTGCCACAGCACCTCGTCGCCGAGTTGCGCCCCAAGCAATGCCCGGCCCAGCGGTGAACCCCAGTTGATCAGGCCCGCAGACGCGTCGGCCTGGTCTTCACCGACCAGTTGCACGGTTTGCTCGGTGCTGTGCTCGTCGGCGAAGGTCACGCGGCTGCCGATCTGCACCTTTTGCGTTGAACTGGCGGCGGTCACGACTTGAGCGCTTTGCAGGCGCTGATTGAAGTAGCGCAAATCCCGCTCAAGGTCCACCAGGCGTTGCTTGTCGGCCTGCTCGCCTTGGGCCGATTGTTCATTGTGCAATTGTTGCAACCCGGCAACTTTTGCCTGCAACTGGGCAAGGCCTGCGGGCGTGACGTAATTGGGCTGCGTGCTGACCTGCCGTTCGACGGGCTGATCAACTTGCGCGGCGGCGTTATCTTCATTGACGAAGGCGCGACTCATGGTTTCCTCCCGTTATAGGGTTTAGGCCATGGTCACAGGCTTTTAGTTTCGGCGGATGTCTGTCAGCGACTCATTGCGAGCGAAACGCACGGGCGGCGTCCTGATCTTTCTGCTGTTGCCAGGCTTTTTCACGTTCGTCCCAGTGATGGCTGCGATAGTCCTCGCGGTCTTCGCTTTCGCGCATGGCCTGGCATTGGCGGAAACCATCGCTCCAGCCTTCGGCGTATGGCTTGTCCTTGAGATACCGCGGCACGTTCTTGCGAAATTCACCGGTGATCGCCCCGGCAGCCTGTCGACCACTGCTGCAGCCGTCATCGAAACCATCGGCGAATGCCGGAGGATAACCCTTGGCAATCAGGTCTTCGTGAGTCGTCTGGCAACCCGCGCACAACAGCAACACACCCATCACACCCACACAACGCCACATCTCGGACTCCCGGCCGTTCAACGGCCTATGGTTCAAGTCTAGAAGTGCATTCGTGAGACCTTCGTGAAAGGCCTGTGATGAATCCGTTGAACAACACAGATCCCTTGTAGGAGCCGGCTTGCCGGCGATGGCATCAACACGGTCGTTCAGTTACTCCGCGGTGACGCCATCACCTGTAGGAGCCGGCTTGCTGCGGGCGGCGTTCCGACGATCGCATCAACACGGTTTTTCAGATTCACCGCGGTGATGCCATCGTCGGAACGCCGCCCGCAGCAAGCCGGCTCCTACAGGTCAGTAGTGATACCACTTCAGCTCAAGCATCACTTCATTCTCAGGTGTGGCCAGATGGCTGAATTCGCGCTGGGCGCTCAGACGCAGACCCAGGTTGCGCGACAATTCCCACTGCTGGTTCAGACTCAAACTACGGCGCACTTCGCCATTGGTGAAGAAATCCCCCTTGGCCTCCAGGCTGAAATTCCCCAGAGGATTCTTCCATAGCACACCGCTGTTGAAACCCGCCGCGGGGGCGATGAAACCGGCGAAGTCGTTGTTGTGCTCGACGCGCACGGTGCCCAAGGCAAAACCGAGCATGTCGTCGCCCAGTTGCCACGTGCCGCCACCACCGCCGTTGACATGACTGACGAGGGTTTCATCGTCATGTTTGCCCGGCACCCGCTCCAGGCCGCCGGTGACCTGCCACGACAGCGGTTGCAGCAGCTCGTTGCGCGGGGTCAGGGAGCGAATGGTCGCCAGATCCAGTTGCTGCAACTGCCACTGATTGCCTTCGTACTGGCGCAGTTTCATCTGCAGGATTTCGATCTGCGCGCCGAGGGGAAAGCTTTCCGAGTTGTCGTTGAGGTCGTGATACGCCATGCGCAGGCCATATTCACCGAAGGCCTTGTCGCCCCGGGTGCCGAGGCCGGCCTGCCAGGTGCGCGATTCATGGCCATCTTCGGGCAAGCCCGGTTGCGGGATGTCCAGCTCCGGCGCCGGGTTCTGGTTGATCGCTCGCAGCAATTCAAAACTGCGCTGAGCTCGCTGCGGGTCGCGTTCCTGGCCATTGGCGCGGTAGCGTTCGAGCCGGTAAGCCGCGTCGATGATCAGCGCCTGACGTTCGCGCGGTTGCGCCTTGAACGCCGGTTCCTGCAACTGTTTCTGGTCGGCGCTGACTTTCAGCACCCATTGCTGCTCTTCAGGATTCAACGGTTCGGCGCGGCTCAGCAGTTCGCGTTCGCGGGACGGCCGATACTGAATGGACTCCACCAGGCCGGCTTCTTTCACCGCTTTGACCGTGTCGGTGGGGATGGCGGTCAGCGGGAATTGTTCGGTCAGGCGCAGGCTTGGACGCGCCACTTGCAGCAGTTCCAGCAGGCGATAGGAGCAGTTTTCGTCGAAGAAGAAATAGTCGAACTGGATCTGTTTGAGTTCCCAGACGTGCTCGACCATGCGCTCGGTTTCCTGCTGTGTCAGGTTCAGCCGGTATTCCCACAGGTCACGGTTTTCGAGGCTGCGGTATTCCGAGAGTTTTTCCTGATACGGCACCAGCGCAAACAGGCCCGGGTAGCCGCCCATCAAACCTTTCCAGGCGTAGAGAATGCTGTTGTCGGAACCTTCGATGTAGGCGCCGAAGTTGATGGCATAGCTGAGCAATGACGTCTTGTCGCTCTGCACATCCGCCTGATCGATGCGCAGCAGCGTGTGGCCGAACATCGATGACGGACTGTTCAGGTACGCCGCCGGGAAAATCATCACCGCGCTGTGGGGCGAGACATCCTTGAACCATTGCTTGAATTCGGCACAGTCCGGGGCCGGCAAGTCAGTCAGGTTGAGTTGCGCCTTGAGCCAGCGGGTACGGGCCGGGTAGACGCATTGCGCATGTTTTTCGCCGGCACTGGCCGGGGCGTACAGCGCCTGCACGGTGGCCGCGAGTTCGCGGTCGGGGTGTTCGTTGCCATCGGGCGCCAGAAAGAATTTCCTGTCGCTGACATAGCTGCGCCAGCCACCGAGCTTGGCGGTTTCGTAATGCCCCAGGGAAATCCAGAAGGGGTCGTTGGCCAGTTGCTGCAAACGTTGATTGTCGATGTGAGGCGCGGCGGACAGCGGGGCGCAGACACAGAGCGCCAGCCAGGCAAGGCGTTTGAGCATAGGTGGGCAACTTAAGTCGAAAAAAATAAAGACCCAGCGCGGTTGATGCTCCTACAGGGAAAGAACATTACCGAAAGAGGGCAGGTCCAAAAAATAAAACCCGCTCCCCGAAAGGAGCGGGCGGGTCGAGCTTAAGCTTGAGTTGCGTACTTGGCCAGACGAGGATCGGCCTTCAAAACGGCCAGGGTGTTGGTATGCACATCTTCTGCAGTCACGTCAGCCTTGCTGAAGATCTGCTGGAAGTGCTCGTGAGTCACAGCCGCGAAATGCGCACGGTCTTCCGGCGCCACGCCCAGTACCACGGCGTAGGTCGTCAGCGCTTCGCCGTTACCTTTAGCCATGTCTTCGGACAGCTCGTTCATCATGCCATTCATGGCAAACCAGGATTTGCCGCCATAAGTCAGCGACGCATTAGTCGCGCAACCGTTGGTACCAGAGGTCATACCGAACGTTGCGTTGCCGGAAGTGCCGTTGGTGGTGGATGCCAGGAAGTGAGCCGGGGTGCCACGCTGACCTTCGAACAGCATGTTGCCCCACCCGCAATCCGGGCCGCCTGGCGCCTGTGCCATAGCGTTGATGGATACAGCGGTGAAGAGAGTACCGAGAAGAATCCGTTTCATAGCTTTGTTCTCTTTATGTGCGTACCAATGGACAAGGGTTCTGGCCCGATCTGGCGCCAGTGGGCCGGTTATTGTTCCAGCCGCGCAGCTTGGAGTTTAGGCACGTTCCAAGGGTTCCGTTACTTTTTACGAAACATTCGTTGAAAACATTGATTTAGACCCGGCCCGCCTGGGGATGCCCGTTTGGCTATGCTTTGGCGAAAGGCGCGCCTTGCAAGTGGGGTATGGGCAGCGCCAGAATGCCGCTATCTGCCCCGCCTGATGTAAGGAAGCCCGATGCCTGATCCTGTTGCTGCCAGCTTGCGTCTAGCGCCCGAAGCGCTGACCCGTCCGTTTTCCGCTGAACAGTTCAGCTTCTCTACCACCAATGATCTGGAGCCCTTCCGCGGTGTGCTTGGCCAGGAACGTGCGGTCGAAGCCTTGCAGTTTGGTGTGGCCATGCCACGCCCCGGTTACAACGTATTCGTCATGGGCGAGCCTGGCACTGGCCGGTTTTCGTTCGTCAAACGCTACCTGAAGGCCGAAGGCAAGCGCCTGCAGACCCCGGCCGACTGGGTCTACGTCAACAATTTCGATGAACCCCGCGAGCCGCGAGCCCTGGAATTGCCATCGGGCACGGCCGGCGCGTTCATCGGTGATATCAACGCTTTGATCGACAACCTGCTGGCGACCTTCCCGGCGGTCTTCGAACATCCGTCTTATCAGCAGAAAAAAAGCGCCATCGACCGCGCCTTCAACCAGCGCTACGACAAGGCGCTGGACATCATCGAGCGCCTGGCGCTGGAAAAAGAAGTCGCGCTGTACCGTGACGCGAGCAACATCGCGTTTACCCCGATGAGCGAAGGCAAGGCGCTGGATGAAGCGGAATTCGCCCAGTTGCCGGAAGCCGATCGCGAGCGTTTCCACGAAGACATCTCTGGCCTGGAAGAGCGACTGAACGAAGAACTCGCCAGCCTGCCGCAGTGGAAGCGCGAGTCGAGCAATCAGCTGCGCCACCTCAACGAAGAAACCATCACCCTGGCCTTGCAGCCGTTGCTGTCGCCGTTGTCGGAAAAATACGCCGAGAACGCGGCGGTGTGCGGTTACCTGCAAGCCATGCAGGTTTACTTGCTGAAAACCGTGGTCGAGCAATTGGTCGACGACAGCAAGGTCGATGCGGTGGCGCGCAAGATGCTGGAAGAGCAATACGCGCCGAGCCTGGTGGTCGGTCACTCGGCCAGCGGCGGTGCGCCGGTGGTGTTCGAGCCGCACCCGACCTACGAAAACCTGTTTGGCCGCATCGAATACAGCACCGATCAGGGCGCGCTCTACACCACGTATCGCCAGTTGCGTCCCGGCGCGTTGCACCGTGCAAATGGCGGTTTCCTGATCCTTGAAGCAGAAAAAATGCTCAGCGAGCCGTTCGTATGGGATGCGCTCAAGCGCGCCCTGCAATCGCGCAAACTGAAAATGGAATCACCGCTGGGTGAGCTGGGGCGTCTGGCCACCGTGACCCTGACACCGCAACACATTCCGTTGCAGGTCAAAGTCGTCATCATCGGTGCCCGGCAGTTGTATTACACGCTGCAAGACCTCGATCCGGACTTCCAGGAGATGTTCCGCGTTCTGGTGGACTTCGACGAAGACATCCCGATGGTCGACGAAAGCCTGGAGCAGTTCGCCCAGTTGTTGAAAACCCGTACCTCCGAAGAAGGCATGGCACCGCTGACCGCCGATGCGGTGGCGCGTCTGGCGACCTACAGCGCGCGTCTGGCCGAGCACCAGGGGCGTTTGTCGGCGCGGATCGGTGACTTGTTCCAACTGGTCAGCGAGGCGGATTTCATTCGTCACCTGGCCAGCGATGAAATGACCGACGCCGGGCACATCGAGCGTGCGCTCAAGGCCAAGGCCACCCGCACCGGGCGCGTTTCGGCGCGGATTCTCGATGACATGCTGGCCGGGATCATCCTGATCGACACCGATGGCGCGGCCGTGGGCAAGTGCAACGGGCTGACGGTACTGGAAGTCGGGGATTCGGCGTTTGGTGTCCCGGCGCGGATTTCCGCCACGGTGTACCCGGGTGGCAGCGGCATTGTCGACATCGAGCGTGAGGTCAACCTCGGCCAGCCGATTCACTCCAAAGGCGTGATGATCCTCACCGGGTATCTGGGCAGCCGTTACGCCCAGGAATTCCCGTTGGCGATTTCCGCGAGTATCGCCCTGGAGCAATCCTACGGTTATGTCGATGGCGACAGTGCGTCGTTGGGTGAGGCATGCACGTTGATTTCGGCGTTGTCGAAAACACCGCTCAAGCAATGCTTTGCAATCACCGGCTCGATCAACCAGTTCGGCGAAGTGCAGGCGGTGGGCGGGGTCAACGAGAAGATCGAAGGCTTCTTCCGCCTCTGCGAAGCCCGCGGGCTGACCGGTGAGCAGGGGGCGATCATTCCTCACGCCAACGTGGCGACGCTGATGTTGGACGAGAAGGTGCTGGCGGCGGTGCGCGCAGGGCAATTCCACGTTTACGCAGTGCGCCAGGCTGACGAAGCGCTGAGCCTGTTGGTCGGCGAGCCTGCCGGTGCGCCGGATGAAAATGGCGAATTCCCAGAAGGCAGCGTGAATGCGCGGGTGGTGGAGCGCTTGCGGGTGATCGCGGAAATGATCAGCGAAGAAGACCTGAAAGAAGCCGAGAAAGAAGCGGCACAGGAAGCGTTGGTCGAAGCCAAGCCGGCCTGACACAGAGGAGTCCCTGTAGGAGCGAGGCTTGCCCGCGAAGAACGATAACGCGGTTATTCCGGCAAACCGCGTCATGGCTTTCGCGGGCAAGCCTCGCTCCTACAAGTGCCATCACTCTGACGTCAATATTCACACAATGACCATTCGGCGCCTTCTGGTCTCAGTTGGCGTGCGGGTCTGACTTTTCTTCTATTCTCAGCTCAAGGACATCGACAGTAATCACTGGATCGAGACAGTTCTCCCGTGGGAGCTGAATACCGGATCTACCGAGGGTCGCCGCCATGTCGCGCAACCTCTGCCTCACCCGTCAATGCCTGGGCCTTGTGACCCGTATCGAATGTGCCATCAAGCCATTGGCTGGTGATACGGGCATGTGGACTTTGCTTTTCGCCGCCGGAATGGCTGGCGAACAACCCTCAGCCATCAAAGCCCAAGGTCCGTTTCCTGGGCCCTTCGCGGCTGAATCGATCCTCGACACCATCGTTGAAAGCCTGACGTTGCATGGCTATGAACTGGCCGATGACCCGCAAATCTGGTGCCTGCACCTGCAAGCCCAGCTACGGGAAATCAATGGTGGGCGCTGCCGCAACATGGGCGGCTTCGAGTTCCGCCCCGATCACTGAGACGACTATTGGGCGAGGCTGGACGTATCAGCCTTGTCGAGTTTGACCTCGAAACCATATTGCACCGTGGTGAGATCGGTTCGCTGGTAGGTTTCCAGCTGCGCTGGCTGGCCGTAGAAGTAATGCACGCTGAATAACGCCGGGCCCTGCGCACTTGCATCGTGAATGACTGAAAGAATCTCCTTGAGATAGTGGCCGCTGTCGTCCCTGGCGAAAAAGCGCCAGTCCTGGGCGGGGAACAGCTTCAGATCAACCACCAGTGCATTGCCTTTCAGTTCCAGGCCTTTGGGCAGCCGGTCGGTTTCAAGCGTCTGCTTGTCGACGGTGGCCAGGAACAGCGGCATGGAACCCACCGCAAACGCCGGCGTTTGTGCGAACAGGTTCAGGTCATAAGTGATGATGCCGCGCAGGGGATCGACCTGGTAAGCCTCGGGCGGCAGTTCGATCGGCTCGTCGCGTTGACCGCTGCTGTCCTCGGTAAAGAAACTGACCGGGCTATCGCCAGGGCTGAAGGACGTGCCGAGCAGTTCATCGTTGAAGCTTCGGGTGTGATCGAACTCGATGCGCGCCGCGCTCGGGTCGTCCACCGATTGCCGGATGCTGACGCTCTTCTTCAGTTGCTCCTCGCTGAGCGTTGCGCCTTTGAGCCAGGTCGGTGCCTGATCGTCGTACACGACCACGGGTAAAGTCAGTGGCTGGATGGTTTTTGCCGTGGTGTGTTGATCGAAGCGACGGATCGGAAGGTCCAGGTCCTTGCGCGTGACCGTGGCCGCCGAAAAGTCCAACAGGCTGACTTCAAGGGTTTCGATCGGGCCGTTGAAATACACCTTGGAGTAATGCCTGGTTTGTTGCTTCTCAAACGCGCGTTGTTCTTCATCGAGCTGCCTTTCGAAGGCTTCGCTCCAGCTCTTCTGCTGTTGCATTTTCGCCAGTTGTTTCTGGTAGAAGGCAATTTGCGCGGCGGTTTGGTTGATCGAGCCCGAGCGTGAGAGAAATTGCCCGGTGGCGTCCCTGGCCTGGACGACCGACGGGTTGAAGGGTATCTCGCTGACTTCCGGGGCCAGCGGCGCGCTGTTGCTGAACTCGATTTCGGCGTAGTTGTTTGTCAGCTTCAGCAGCGTGACGCTCAGGTTGTCATTGCTGCGAGTCTGGCCGACGTCTTTTTTTGTCAGGTCGAAGCTATAGAGCCTGCGCGGGGCGATGACTTCGACCTTGCCTTGCAGGCTGACGGGCTGCGGCTGGTTCTTGATTTCCATGCCCAGGCCGTCGATGAAGGGGTAAGTCACCGTGAGATCGTCGGGGCTGGTCAGGTTGGAGCTCGACGGGCTCAGTTGAATGCCCGGATCGGTTTCCGACCACTCCGGCTGGAACGGGATCACGCGTTTGTTGCTCAAGGTCACTGACTGCCATTCCAGGCCGTGGGGAAAGAGAAACTCGGCCGGAATGTTGAAGTTGAACGGGAACACCGGTTGCAGATCGGTCAGGTAGTCGGAGCTGGAATCCTTGTGCAGCACGAACAGGCCGTTAATGTACGTGTCGACCAGCGCCTGTGGCGTGGGGTAGTGCTTGAGCACGGCGAGGACATCTGCGCCGTACTCGGTTTCCACCGGTTTGCTGTCGAGTTTGAGTTGCGCACGTTCGAGCAGCAGCAGGGAGCCACCGAGTTCGGCCACGGCATCCTTGAGTTTCGGGTCCTGGATTGCGTCGAGGGAGGTTTCGAATTGCGCGGTCTTTTCCTCAAGGCTGACCTGGCGTTTGTCATCGTCCGGTGAACAGCCGCTCACCAGCAGGGCCAGACAAATCCCGACGCTCATTAAAGGCAATCGCACATCCATTTCCCGTCGTCCTGTCCGATGTCGCAGAGGTGTCAATGCTTTGGACACTAGCAGAAAAACCTTGTCACACACGCGCAGGTGGCGGATTTTCCGAGTGTTTCTGGCTGTAACGGGTGGCTGGTATACTCGCGGCCATTTCCAGCCCACGTGTGAGATTCAATGGAACGCTTTATCGAAAATGCAATGTACGCCTCCCGCTGGCTGCTGGCGCCGATCTACTTCGGTCTGTCCCTCGGGCTGCTGGCCCTGGCGCTGAAATTCTTCCAGGAAGTCTTCCACGTCATCCCTAACGTGTTCTCGATGGCCGAGTCGGACCTGATTCTGGTGCTGCTGTCGTTGATCGACATGGCGCTGGTGGGCGGTTTGCTGGTGATGGTGATGATTTCCGGCTACGAGAACTTCGTTTCCGAGCTGGATATCGATGACAACAAGGAAAAGCTCAACTGGCTGGGCACCATGGATTCGTCTTCATTGAAGATGAAGGTCGCGGCGTCCATCGTGGCGATTTCGTCGATTCACCTGCTGCGGATCTTCATGGACGCCAAAAACGTCGATCCCGAGCATTTGAAGTGGTACGTGATCATCCACATGACCTTCGTGGTATCGGCGTTTGCCATGGGGTATCTGGATAAACTCACCAAGCACTGATCCACGCGGCCTCTGTAGGAGCGTGCGGTGCGGCGATCCGACTTGCCCGCGAATAGGCCGGGTCAGTCGACATAGGTGTTGTCTGTCACGCCGCCTTCGCGGGCAAGTCGGATCGCCGCACCGCACGCTCCTACATGGGCAGTGTGAAACAGACGGGCGGTGGCGTTTATGGCTTGTACTTTGATGCTGTGAGGCCTATGCCTGTATGAATGCTGGCTCGCCACTGCGTGAGGTGCGTTCATGAACTTCGTAGAGTTACGTGCTTATGCCATCGCAGGGAAAGTCGATGAGCTGAACCTGATCTCCATGGAAGGCGGGATCTACCTGCTGGAGGCGCGCATGCACGGGGCCGCCTACCCGTTGAGTGATGCTCACGGCGTGATGGTTCACCTGCGCTCGGTCGAGCATGCGCGTGAAGTGCTGCATAACTTTCCCACCTTGCCATTCAACCTTGTGCATACATCGGTTCACGATGAAATGTGCGGGTTGGGTGCGAGTGCGGGGGAAAGCCTGAAGGTGCCGATTGCCTTCGGTTCTGCCTGGCAGCACTGACACCCCCTCATCAGCGCAACGACATCTGTGCTAGTCTGCTGGCCCTTTTGGTTCCGGGCGTTCCGGGACGCGCTGTGCACGCACGGCAAGTTCCAGGGCCGTCCGCACAGCGGAGCAGTGTCATGTCCGAAGTAAATCTGTCCACCGACGAAACCCGCGTCAGCTACGGCATTGGCCGTCAGTTGGGCGACCAACTGCGCGACAACCCGCCGCCGGGCGTTAGCCTGGACGCAATCCTGGCAGGCTTGACTGACGCTTTCGCCGGTAAGGAAAGCCGCGTAGGTCAGGAAGAAATGTCCGCCAGCTTCAAGGTTATCCGTGAAATCATGCAAGCCGAAGCAGCTGCCAAAGCTGAAGCGGCTGCTGGCGAAGGCCTGGCATTCCTGGCTGAAAACGCCAAGCGCGATGGCATCACCACCCTGGCTTCCGGTCTGCAATTCGAAGTGCTGACCGCCGGTGAAGGCGCCAAGCCGACCCGTGAAGACCAAGTGCGTACTCACTACCACGGCACCCTGATCGACGGCACTGTGTTCGACAGCTCCTACGAGCGCGGTCAGCCTGCAGAATTCCCGGTAGGCGGCGTGATCGCTGGCTGGACCGAAGCCCTGCAACTGATGAACGCTGGCAGCAAATGGCGTCTGTACGTGCCGAGCGAACTGGCTTACGGCGCTCAAGGCGTTGGCAGCATTCCGCCGCACAGCGTACTGGTCTTCGACGTCGAGCTGCTCGACGTTCTGTAAAACATGAGCCTGTAGGAGCGAAGCTTGCTCGCGAATGCATCACCTCGGTTTCAAGTCGGAACCGAGTTGTCGGGTTCGCGGGCAAGCCTCGCTCCTACAGGTTTTGTGGGGTTTCTCATATTTCTAGCTTGTGATGCAGTTCATGCGACGGGCGCAATGCCCGGGCGTAGCAGAACAGAAACAGATTGCGCACCAGTTCCTTGAGCACCACCGGCTCGCTGGAACTCAAGCCGTTGACGTCCAGGTCACCCTGATCCTGCAGCTCGTTCAAGGCTTCTTCTTCAAGCACCGCACAGACTTCCCCGGTTTCCCGATGCAGGATCCTGAGGTAGGGGTGTGGGCGGTCCAGCCAGGCATCGATCAAATAAGTCATGGGTCTCATCTCCATTGATTGGTTTCAATGAGAATAATTCTTATTCATCAAATAGCAAGGGCCTATTGGCGGTTTGTGATTTTTTCCGGGTAAAGATTGCGTAAGGTCAAAGCGGCTGGCGTTTGGCTATTGCGAGGAAATGCGGGGCGAATCGGGGGAGGGCGAAGCACCATCCCACGCCGGGCGCGGGATGGAATACAGCAGGTTCAGACTTTTCTGACGAACTCGGATTTGAGCTTCATCGGGCCGATGCCGTCGATCTTGCAGTCGATGTCGTGATCGCCATCGCACAAGCGGATGTTCTTGACCTTGGTGCCGACCTTGACCACCAGCGATGTGCCTTTGACCTTGAGGTCCTTGATCACGGTGATGGTGTCGCCGTCTTGCAGGACATTGCCCACCGAATCCTTTTTCACGGCGTCATCGGACGCCGCTTCGGCTTCGCCACTGGCGGACCATTCGTGGGCGCACTCCGGGCAGATCAGCTGCGCGCCGTCTTCATAGGTGTATTCGGAATTGCATTTCGGGCAGGGTGGCAACGTGCTCACTAAAGCTCCTTGGATTCAGGATCGCTAAAAAGCGCACATTATATAGGGTTTTAGGCGGGAGGGGGTCTGTAGGAGCCGGCTTGCTGGCGATCCAGTCGCCGCGGTGCTCCAGAAGCACCGCGGTGATGCAATCGCCAGCAAGCCGGCTCCTACGAAAAGCAGATTAATGCGTGCGGGCGACCGCGAATTCACTCAGCTCGACCAATGCATCGCGGTATTCGCTGGCGGGCAGCGCGTCGAGGCATTTGATCGCACGGGCCACGTAGTCGCGGGCCAGTTGCGCGGTGTACTCAAGCGAACCGGAAGCATCAACGGCCTCGCGAATGCTTTCCAGGTCCTCGATGCCACCTTTCTGGATCGCCTTGCGCACCAGGGCAGCCTGCTCCGGCGTGCCTTCGCGCATGGTGTAGATCAGCGGCAGGGTCGGCTTGCCTTCGGCCAGATCGTCACCGACGTTCTTGCCCAGGGTCTCTGCGTCACCTTTGTAGTCCAGCAGGTCGTCGACCAGCTGGAAGGCTACGCCCAGGTGATCGCCAAACGTGCGCAGGGCTTCAGCCTGTTCCGGCGTGGCTTCGCAGAGGGCGGCGGCGCTGTGGGTCGAAGCCTCGAAAAGCATCGCGGTCTTGCCACGGATGACTTCCATGTAGGTTTCTTCGGTAGTGCTCGCGTCACGAACCTTGGACAGCTGCAACACTTCGCCTTCGGCGATGATGCGCGTGGCTTGCGAAAGGATCTTCATCACCGGCATGGAGCCCAGTTCGACCATCATTTCGAAGGAACGCGAGTACAGGAAGTCGCCCACCAGCACGCTTGGCGCGTTGCCCCACATGGCGTTGGCAGTCGAGCGGCCGCGGCGCATGCCGGACATGTCGACCACGTCGTCGTGCAGCAGGGTGGCGGTGTGCAGGAACTCGATGGTCGCGGCCAGCAGACGCAGGTCGTCGCCTTCGCGGCCAAGGGCCTTGCCACACAGCAGCACTAATAAAGGACGCAGGCGTTTACCACCGGCCGAGGTAATGTAATCGCCGATTTTCGATACCAGCGGCACTCGGGAAGTCAGCTGCTTCTTGATGATGCCGTCGACGGCGCTAAAATCGTCCGCCACCGCGCGGTAGAAAGCTTGGGGTTGCATCAGCGACAGTCGCTCCAGAAGGGTTGCGCGGCATGCTAGGACCCACGTCGGCGGGTGTCAAGGCGCGATGGACGGCCTCTTGCAACGCCACGGTAGCTTGCGTACAATCGCGCACCCTGAACTTCCTGGGCAGCACCTGCCTTACGCAATTGCAAACTGGCCTTCCAGCCATATGCAGCCATGCCAGCCAATACCTCTTCTTATAAAGAGCTGGGTGAGCAGGATTATCGGAGAAATACCATGTCGTACGCAGTAATTGTTACTGGTGGCAAGCAATACAAGGTCGCCCCAGGTGAATACCTGAAGATCGAAAAACTGGAAATCGCTACCGGCGAATCCGTTACTTTTGATCGCGTTCTGTTGGTCGCCAATGGCGATGACGTGAACATCGGCGCTCCAGTTGTTGCTGGCGCTACCGTTGTGGCTGAAGTGATCTCCCAAGGTCGTCACGATAAAGTCCGCATCATCAAGTTCCGTCGTCGTAAGCACCACATGAAGCGTATGGGCCACCGCCAGTGGTACACCGAGATCAAAATCACCGGTATTCAGGCTTAATTTCAGCCTAATTCCTCACTAGGAGAATTGACTCATGGCACACAAAAAAGCTGGTGGTAGTACCCGTAACGGTCGCGACTCAGAAGCCAAACGCCTTGGCGTGAAGATGTATGGCGGCCAGGTTATCATTCCGGGCAACATCATCGTGCGTCAGCGCGGCACCCAATTCCACGCCGGTTACGGTGTTGGCATGGGTAAAGATCACACTCTGTTCGCTAAAATCGACGGCGTGATCAAGTTTGAAGTAAAAGGCGCTTTCAACCGCCGTTACGTGAGCATTGTCCCGAAGACTGAAGTCGTCGCGGCATAATTACGTAGATGCTGGAAAAGCCCTGTCTCGCGACGGGGCTTTTTCGTTTGTGGGGTGAGTCTCTTGCAAAGCTGTTTGTAATGAGCTCCAGCGCTGGATTTGCGGTCGTTGATTGAGGTCGCTGCGCTCATTTTTGCAAGAGTCTTATGTCTGGATTTTTTCGGCTCGTCCGTATGGCGAGAGGCGTTTTGTTATGAAGTTTGTTGATGAAGTATCGATTCGAGTAAAGGCCGGTGACGGCGGCAACGGTTGCATGAGCTTCCGTCGCGAGAAATTCATCGAAAACGGCGGCCCGAACGGCGGCGACGGTGGTGATGGCGGCTCGGTCTACATGATTGCCGACGAAAACCTCAACACCCTGGTGGACTACCGTTACACCCGGCACTTCGATGCCGAGCGCGGTTCCAACGGCGGCAGCACCGACTGCACTGGTAAGAAGGGTGAAGAGCTGGTGCTGCGAGTGCCGGTCGGCACCACAGTCATCGACGCTGCCACTCAGGAAGTGATCGGCGACCTGACCAAGGCCGGTCAAAAGCTGCTGGTGGCCCATGGCGGCTGGCACGGTCTGGGTAACACCCGTTTCAAATCCAGTACCAACCGCGCTCCGCGTCAGACCACTCCGGGTAAGCCGGGTGAGGCGCGTGACCTGAAGCTGGAAATGAAGGTGTTGGCGGACGTTGGTCTGCTGGGTTTGCCAAATGCTGGCAAAAGTACCTTTATCCGTTCGGTATCGGCCGCCAAGCCGAAAGTCGCCGACTACCCGTTCACCACGCTGGTGCCGAACCTGGGTGTGGTCAGCGTTGATCGCTGGAAAAGCTTCGTGGTCGCGGACATTCCGGGCCTGATCGAAGGTGCTTCCGACGGCGCTGGCCTGGGGATTCGCTTCCTCAAGCACTTGTCGCGTACCCGTTTGCTGCTGCACCTCGTGGACATGGCGCCACTGGATGACACCAGTGCCCCGGATGCGGCCGAAGTGATCGTCAGTGAGCTGACCAAGTTCAGCCCGTCCCTGGCTGAGCGTGATCGCTGGCTGGTACTGAACAAGTGCGACCAGATCCTTGAAGAAGAGCACGATGCTCGCGTCAAGGAAATCGTTGATCGCCTGGAGTGGACCGGTCCGGTTTACGTGATCTCCGCCATCTCCAAGCTCGGTACCGAGCGTCTGTGCCATGACATCATGCGTTACATGGAAGATCGTGCTGACCGCCTGGCGAACGACCCGGCCTACAAGGAAGAGCTGGCCGAGCTCGATCAGCGCATCGAAGACGAAGCGCGCGCTCAGTTGCAGGCCCTGGATGACCAGCGTGCCCTGCGTCGCAGCGGCGTGAAGTCGGTCCATGACATCGGTGACGATGATTGGGACGAAGAAGATGTAGATGATGAAGACGGTCCGGAAATCATTTACGTGCGCGACTGATCTGTTGCGATAAACTTGAACGCCGCTCCCTGGAGCGGCGTTTTAGTATCTGGAAATCGATTGTTGGTAACAAATAGCCACGATTAACGTCACGGGCAGCGCTGGGTCGCGCTGCCCTCAAGCTAAGGTTGAAGATGATGCGGAGCAAGGTGACAGGTGCGCAGCGTTGGGTCGTGAAAATCGGCAGCGCGTTGCTGACGGCGGACGGCAAGGGCCTGGATCGCGCGGCAATGGGTGTCTGGGTTGAACAGATGGTGGCCTTGCATGAGGCGGGCGTCGAGCTGGTGCTGGTGTCCTCCGGGGCGGTAGCGGCGGGCATGAGCCGTCTGGGCTGGACCGTGCGACCCAGTGCGATGCACGAATTGCAGGCTGCTGCCGCCATCGGTCAGATGGGTCTGGTTCAGGCGTGGGAGTCGAGCTTTGCCGAGCATGGCCGGCACACTGCGCAGATTCTTCTGACTCATGACGATCTGTCCGACCGCAAGCGCTACTTGAATGCCCGCAGCACCTTGCGTGCCTTGGTCGAGTTGAAAGTGATCCCGGTGATCAACGAAAACGACACCGTGGTCACCGACGAAATCCGTTTCGGCGACAACGATACGCTTGCGGCGCTGGTGGCCAACCTGGTCGAGGCTGATTTGCTGGTGATCCTGACGGATCGCGACGGCATGTTCGACGCCGATCCGCGCAACAATCCCGATGCCAAGCTGATTTACGAAGCGCGCGCTGATGATCCGGCGCTGGATGCGGTGGCGGGCGGTACCGGTGGTGCGTTGGGTCGTGGCGGCATGCAGACCAAGTTGCGTGCGGCGCGCTTGGCGGCCCGTTCAGGTGCGCACACCATCATCGTCGGTGGGCGCCTTGAGCGTGTGCTGGATCGCCTGAAGGCAGGCGAGCGCATCGGCACCTTGCTGTCGCCGGAGCGCGGCATGCTGGCGGCGCGCAAGCAGTGGCTGGCCGGGCATCTGCAAACTCGCGGCACGCTGGTGCTGGATGCTGGTGCGGTGACGGCCCTGTCCCAGGGCAATAAAAGTTTGCTGCCGGTGGGTGTCAAGCTGGTTCAGGGCAGTTTCCGTCGCGGTGAAATGGTGGTGTGCGTGGCGCCGGACGGTCGTGAAATCGCCCGTGGCCTGGCCAACTACAGCGCGCTGGAAGCGCAAAAAATCATCGGTCAGTCGTCTGAGGCGATTGTCGGTCTGTTGGGTTACATGGCGGAGCCGGAACTGGTTCACCGCGATAACCTGATCCTGGTCTGAAGGAATATTTGAATGCGTGTGGCAAAAGGATTGTTGGGCTTGCTGTTGGCGATGCCGCTGCTGGCTTCGGCCGAGGAGATTGGTCAGGTGTCGACGGTGTTCAAGTTCGTCGGCCCGAACGACCGCATCGTCGTTGAGGCATTTGATGATCCGAAGGTCGAAGGCGTGACGTGCTACCTGTCCCGAGCCAAGACGGGCGGTGTGAAGGGTGGTTTGGGTTTGGCTGAAGATCGAGCGGAAGCGTCCATTGCGTGCCGTCAGGTCGGTCCGATCAACTTCAAGGGTGAATTGAAGGATGGCGAAGAGGTGTTCAAGGAGCGTACTTCGCTAGTCTTCAAGACCATGCAGGTGGTGCGTTTCCTCGACAAGAAGCGCAATACGCTGGTGTATCTGGTCTACAGCGATCGCTTGATCGAAGGCAGTCCGCAGAATGCGGTGACGGCGATTCCGATATTGCCGTGGCGTTAATGGATGGTTGATTGACTGGCGAGCCGTTCGGCTCGCCATTTTTTTGTTCGGTGGAATTGAAGTGCTTCAGGCGCGAAAGGATTCGTATGCGGTCGTTTTTGTTGTGGTTTGTGCTGTGCTGTTCGGTGTCCGGCTCGGTATTGGCGGAGCCATTTTATGTTGGAAAGTCGCTGGCGCATCCAGTGATAAAGGGCTCTCAGGACAGTGGTGCGACGTTGGCCTTTCTCCGTGAGGCGGGCGGGGTGAAGGGTTATACCTGTCTGTGCGAGTCGCCTGATGAGGCGCCACAATTACTGGATAACTTCGGTGATGCGAGTATTGAGTCGGTGTTCTATGCCAGCCTCGACAGCGACATTGAGACGCTGATCGTGCTTTCCCGGGCTTCGGGGCGATATGCGCTTCGTGGTTACCGGTTCTCCCCGCAGGTGGGCCGATACCGCCGACTCGAAACCCTGCAGTCGGTTCTGGATCGAATTGCCAGTGGTCATAAAACCCTCAATGCCGCCCTCGTCCAGCGCGAGCTCGTTAAGTTGCCACCTTACGACTACGGTCGGCCCATGGTGAAAACCGGCATTGTCGAATTCGATGCGCTCGATCCTGCTGGCGGAACGCTGGTGGGGTATTTTGGCGTTGATGGCGTCCCGGCTTCTGCGGTGCATGGACCGGAGGATGGTCACCGTGACACCTATAAGAAGACTTTCGAGAATCGTGACGGGCATTGGCTGACGGTCACTTATGAGCGTGTCTATCCTTCGGAGGACGATGTCGGCTCTGCCTATAGGGTTAGCAGAGTGGCCTGGGAAACTGATCCGAAGCAGTATCGAGGATCGGAAGACGGTGTGTCGGTGTTGTTGAGTGAGGGCAGACTACTGGCGCGTGGTGCATTTGTTCAGGGTAAGCAGTCGGGCAATTGGGTCATCTTCGAAGTGTCGGGTGAGTCTAGCGGCGCCTACGTGGACGGGCTGCGTCAGGGGCGCTGGATTGTTCAGGATGAAGATACCGTTTCAGAAGGCATGATCGTCGATGACTTTTATGAGGGACGCTGGGTCATTCGTGCGCAATCGGGGGAGGGCGAGCTGTCGGGGTTTGATACCTACAAGCACGGTGAGTTCGACGGTCCTACCGAGCGCATGAGCCATGGTGAGATCGTCCAGCGCGGCGATTTCGTAAAGAGTCAGCAGCATGGTTACTGGATTACCAGAAGTGGCGAGGGCAGTTACCTGTGGGGTGTTCGCGAAGGCACCTGGAAGTTGAACGTTCAGGATGGGCGTGTACAGACTGTCAATTTCGTCGCCGGCAAGAAGCAGGGAGAGTTGCGGGAAGTTGATGCGGCAGGCGTGTTGCGCCTCGTCGAGCATTATCGTGCCGACGTTCTTGATGGGCTCAAAGAAACCTATACCGCCAATGGCAAGCTTACCTATTCGGCCAACTATGCCAATGGCCAGATTGAGGGGCGTGCGCTGACTTACAGTGAGGACGGTGCTGTGTTGCGCTCGGATATCTCCTGGCGTAACGGTTCGATAGACGGTGCTTTTCGAGACTTTCATCCCAATGGGAGGCCCGATCGGGTGGCTACCTACGAAGCGGGCGAGCCAATTGGCAATCTTCAGTCATTTGATGAGGCTGGAGTGTTGGTCGAGGATAAAAACTATTGCCATGTGGCGGACGGGAAGTACACCCGTATCAAGCTCTGCGGCAAGCAGCGAGGTGGCTTTAATAACGGCCAGTTCGACTTTGAGGCCGAGTATCTGTTCGGCAATGAGCAAAGTGTCCGGCATGTCCAGGATGGCCGAAAAGTTCGCGAAGTGTTGCTGGGGCCTGATGATCATGTGACTCGCAACAGTTACTACTCCAATGGACAGTTGGAGTGTTCGGAGGCAAAACAGGGCTTTCGTCTGATCACGGTCGAGGGGCGAGAGTACAAGGATTATTCGTATGCCAGGCGTGAGGGAGAAATGGTCTGCTATTACCAGACGGGTGTGATCAAGCGGCGATTCAACTTCAAGGATGACAAGCTGGTCGGTTGCTATACCGGTTACGATGAGGCGGGTGTTCAGAATTTTCCGCCGCCAGAAGGTTGTCCTCCGCCGAAGCCGGTGGTGTTCAATTTCGGTGAGTAGCCTTTGTCCGGAGAGTGCATCCCGCGGTGGATGTGCTCCCGGTGTGGGGTTGGGTTGAGTGACGAGGTCAAATCGCAGGCAATAAAAAACCGACCCTGAGGTCGGTTTTTTAACAAGCGTGTTACTTAGGCAGCAGCAAGGTTCAGAGTCTTGACGTGGCCATTCAGGCGGCTCTTATGGCGAGCAGCCTTGTTCTTGTGGATGATGCCTTTATCGGCCATACGGTCGATAACTGGCACGGCCAGAACGTAAGCAGCTTGAGCTTTTTCAGCGTCTTTTGCGTCGATGGCTTTAACTACATTCTTGATGTAGGTACGAACCATGGAACGCAGGCTGGCGTTGTGGCTGCGACGCTTCTCAGCCTGTTTTGCACGTTTTTTGGCGGAAGGTGTGTTGGCCACCGTCGAGCTCCTCGAAAGACTTTTTAGGAAATAGCAAACAAAATAGGCCGCGAATCATGCCGATGAGTTGATGTCTTGTCAAGGGCGGTTGAGACGTTCCGCTAAGTGGTAGGTATAAAGAGGCGGGATATTTATTTCCGGCGCTTGACCTGTAAACTCGCGAGCTTTGGCTCTGTGCTGCTGCGGCGCGGAGTATCGCATAAGTGGGCGCTTTGTTCGCCTGCTGTTTATCGACAGGCACAAACTCTTTCAATGAATCTGCTCAAATCGTTGGCCGCCGTCAGCTCTATCACGATGCTTTCCCGGATTCTGGGGTTCGTCCGTGACACCCTCATTGCGCGTATTTTTGGTGCGGGAATGGCCACCGACGCCTTCTTTATCGCCTTCAAACTGCCCAATCTGCTGCGCCGGATCTTCGCCGAAGGGGCGTTTTCCCAGGCGTTTGTGCCGATTCTCGCTGAATATAAAAGCCAGCAGGGCGAAGAGGCGACACGAACCTTTATTGCCTACGTCTCCGGACTGCTGACCCTGGCGTTGGCAGTGGTCACTGCGTTGGGCATGCTCGCTGCACCGTGGGTCATCTGGGTGACCGCGCCCGGTTTCACCGATACCCCGGAAAAATTCGAGCTGACCTCCAGTCTGTTGCGAGTGACATTCCCTTATATATTGCTGATCTCCCTGTCTTCATTGGCCGGGGCGATCCTCAACACCTATAACCGCTTCTCGGTGCCGGCCTTCGTGCCGACCTTGCTCAACGTCAGCATGATCATCTTTGCGGTGTTCCTGACACCGTATTTCGATCCGCCGGTCATGGCGCTGGGTTGGGCGGTGCTGGCGGGTGGTCTGGCGCAGTTGCTCTATCAGCTGCCGCACCTGAAAAAGATCGGCATGCTGGTGCTGCCACGCCTGAACCTGCGTGACAGTGGCGTGTGGCGGGTCATGAAACAGATGCTGCCGGCGATTCTCGGCGTTTCGGTGAGCCAGATTTCGCTGATCATCAACACCATTTTTGCCTCGTTCCTGGTCGCCGGTTCGGTGTCGTGGATGTATTACGCCGACCGCCTGATGGAATTGCCGTCCGGCGTGCTGGGCGTGGCGTTGGGCACGATCCTGCTGCCGACCCTGGCCAAGACCTACGCCAGCAAGGATCGCGCAGAGTATTCGCGGATTCTCGATTGGGGGCTGCGCCTGTGCTTTGTGCTGGTGCTGCCGTGCTCGCTGGCGTTGGGGATCCTGGCTGAGCCGCTGACGGTCTCACTGTTTCAATACGGCCAGTTCAACGCCTTCGATGCGTCTATGACTCAGCGGGCGCTCATTGCGTATTCGGTCGGGTTGCTTGGGATTATCGTGATCAAAGTGCTGGCGCCGGGCTTTTATGCGCAACAAAACATTCGCACACCGGTGAAA
Source organism: Pseudomonas sp. MM213 (assembly GCF_020423045.1). Lineage (NCBI taxonomy): Bacteria > Pseudomonadati > Pseudomonadota > Gammaproteobacteria > Pseudomonadales > Pseudomonadaceae > Pseudomonas > Pseudomonas sp. MM213. The sequence continues at coordinate 3,674,302 of NZ_CP081943.1, read as the reverse complement.
ATCGCAATTTTCACCCTGGTGGTTACCCAGTTGTTCAACCTGGTGCTGATCGGGCCGCTGGCCCATGCCGGTCTGGCTCTGGCGATCAGCGCTGGTGCCTGCCTTAACGCCGGGTTGTTGTTCTATCAGCTGCGCAAACAGCAGATGTATCAGCCGCAGCCGGGTTGGGCGAAGTTCGGTGCCAAGCTGGTGGTAGCGGTCACGGTGATGTCCGCGGTGTTGCTGGCCGGGATGCATTTCATGCCGGCCTGGGATCAGGGCCACATGCTTGAGCGATTCCTGCGTCTGGGCGCTCTGGTAGGGGCTGGCGTGGTCTCGTATTTCGGCATGTTGCTGTTGATGGGCTTCCGTTTGCGCGACTTCAATCGCAAGGCGCTGAACTGAGGCTTTTGCCTCGATAAACACGGGCGAGCCGGCGGTTTTGTCGGTTCGATCACTTTGGGTTACGGTGTTGCCTGTCGTCGGCCGCCGGGTGTGGTTATAATCGACCACTTTATGAGCAAGAAGCGCGTTATGCAGCTGGTTCGAGGCCTCCACAACCTGCGCCCCCAGCATCGGGGCTGTGTCGCCACTATTGGCAACTTTGACGGTGTTCACCGTGGCCACCAGGCTATCCTGGCGAGGCTGCGTGAGCGAGCGCTCGAGTTGGGCGTGCCCAGCTGCGTGGTGATTTTCGAGCCGCAGCCACGGGAGTTTTTCGCCCCGGAGACAGCGCCGGCCCGCTTGGCGCGTCTGCGCGACAAACTGCAGCTGCTGGCTGACGAAGGCGTCGACCGGGTCCTGTGCCTGGCCTTCAACCAGCGCCTGAGCAAGCTCAGCGCCAGCGAATTCGTTGATACCATTCTGGTGGACGGTCTCGGCGTGCAGCATCTTGAGGTCGGTGACGACTTCCGCTTCGGCTGTGACCGGGTAGGGGATTTCGATTTCCTGCAACAGGCCGGCGTCATGCAGGGCTTCACCGTCGAAGCGGCGCAAACCGTTGAGCTGGACGGCATTCGCGTCAGCAGCACCCAGGTGCGAAATGCCCTGGCCGCTGCCGATTTTGCCTTGGCAGAGCGCCTGCTCGGTCGGCCGTTCCAGATTACCGGGCGAGTCCTGCATGGCCAGAAACTGGCGCGCCAGTTGGGTACGCCAACCGCCAACATTCAACTCAAGCGCCGTCGCGTGCCGCTCACCGGGGTTTACCTGGTCAACGTCGACATCGACGGCAAGACCTGTCCAGGCGTCGCCAATATCGGCGTGCGCCCTACGGTCCAAGGGGATGGCAAAGCCCACCTCGAAGTACATCTTTTAGATTTTGCCGGCGATCTGTATGACCGGCGTTTGACGGTGGTTTTCCACCACAAGCTGCGTGAAGAGCAGCGTTTCGCCTCTCTGGAGGCGCTTAAGACGGCGATCAATGCGGATGTCGCCGCCGCCCGTGCCCTGTCGCACCTAGCGCCAATCGCTAATGAAGAGCCATAAATGACCGACTATAAAGCCACGCTAAACCTTCCGGACACCGCCTTCCCAATGAAGGCCGGCCTGCCACAGCGCGAACCGCAGATTCTGCAGCGCTGGGACAGTATTGGCCTGTACGGAAAGTTGCGCGAGATTGGCAAGGATCGTCCGAAGTTCGTTCTGCACGACGGTCCTCCGTACGCCAACGGCACGATTCACATCGGTCATGCGCTGAACAAGATCCTCAAGGACATGATCATCCGCTCGAAAACCCTGTCGGGTTTCGACGCGCCTTATGTTCCGGGCTGGGACTGCCACGGTCTGCCGATCGAGCACAAAGTCGAAGTGACCCACGGCAAGAACCTGGGCGCGGACAAGACCCGCGAACTGTGCCGTGCCTACGCCACCGAGCAGATCGAAGGCCAGAAATCCGAATTCATCCGTCTGGGCGTGTTGGGCGACTTCGCCAACCCGTACAAGACCATGGACTTCAAAAACGAGGCCGGTGAAATCCGCGCACTCGCCGAAATCGTCAAGGGCGGTTTCGTGTTCAAGGGCCTGAAGCCTGTGAACTGGTGCTTCGACTGCGGTTCGGCCCTGGCTGAAGCGGAAGTCGAGTACGAGAACAAAAAGTCCTCGACCATCGACGTAGCGTTCCCGATTGCCGATGAAGCCAAGCTGGCTGCCGCTTTCGGTCTGCCGTCGCTGGGCAAGCCTGCTTCGATCGTGATCTGGACCACCACCCCGTGGACCATCCCGGCCAACCAGGCGCTGAACGTTCACCCGGAATTCAACTACGCCCTGGTCGATGTCGGCGACAAGTTGCTGGTGCTGGCGGAAGAGCTGGTTGAATCCTGCCTGGTCCGTTACAGCCTGGAAGGTTCGGTCATCGCGACCACCACCGGTAAAGAACTGGAACTGATCAACTTCCGTCACCCGTTCTACGACCGTCTGTCGCCGGTTTACCTGGCCGACTACGTTGAACTGGGCGCTGGCACTGGCGTGGTTCACTCCGCTCCGGCCTACGGCGTGGACGACTTCGTGACCTGCAAGAAATACGGCATGGTCAACGACGACATCCTCAACCCGGTACAAAGCAACGGCGTATACGCGACTTCGCTGGAGTTCTTTGGCGGCCAGTTCATCTGGAAAGCCAACCCGGCCATCGTCGACAAACTGACCGAAGTCGGTTCGCTGCTGCACACCACCATCATCGAACACAGCTACATGCACTGCTGGCGTCACAAGACCCCGCTGATCTACCGCGCCACCGCGCAGTGGTTCATCGGCATGGACAAAGAGCCTGTCAGCGGCGACACCCTGCGCAAGCGCGCTCTTAAAGCCATCGAAGAGACTCAGTTCGTTCCGGCCTGGGGCCAGGCGCGCCTGCACTCGATGATCGCCAACCGTCCGGACTGGTGCATCTCCCGTCAGCGCAACTGGGGCGTGCCGATCCCGTTCTTCCTGAACAAGGAAAGCGGCGAGCTGCACCCACGTACCGCCGAGTTGATGGAAGAAGTCGCCAAGCGCGTTGAAGTCGAAGGCATCGAAGCCTGGTTCAAGATGGACGCTGCCGAGCTGCTCGGTGACGAAGCGCCGCAGTACGACAAGATCAGCGACACCCTGGACGTCTGGTTCGATTCGGGCACCACGCACTGGCACGTCCTGCGCGGTTCGCACCCGATGGGCCACGAAACCGGTCCACGCGCCGACCTGTACCTGGAAGGCTCGGACCAACACCGTGGCTGGTTCCATTCGTCGCTGCTGACCGGTTGCGCCATCGACGACCACGCGCCATACCGCGAGCTGCTGACCCACGGCTTCACCGTCGACGAGTCCGGCCGCAAGATGTCCAAGTCGCTGGGCAACGTGATCGCGCCGCAAAAGGTCAACGATACCCTGGGTGCCGACATCATGCGTCTGTGGGTCGCTTCCACCGACTACTCGGGTGAAATGGCGGTTTCCGAGCAGATCCTGCAACGCAGTGCGGACGCCTACCGGCGGATCCGTAACACCGCGCGCTTCCTGCTCTCCAACCTGACCGGTTTCAACCCGGCCACCGACATCCTGCCGGCCGAAGAAATGCTCGCGCTGGATCGTTGGGCCGTGGATCGCACCTTGCTGCTGCAACGCGAACTGCAAGAGCACTACGGCGAATACCGTTTCTGGAACGTCTACTCCAAGATCCACAACTTCTGCGTGCAGGAGCTGGGCGGTTTCTACCTCGATATCATCAAGGACCGTCAGTACACCACTGGCGCCAACAGCAAGGCCCGCCGTTCGGCGCAAACCGCGCTGTACCACATCTCCGAAGCGCTGGTGCGCTGGATCGCGCCGATCCTCGCGTTCACCGCCGACGAACTGTGGGAATACCTGCCGGGCGAGCGCAACGAATCGGTGATGCTCAACACCTGGTACGAAGGCCTGACCGAGCTGCCGGAAAACGTCGAACTGGGCCGCGCCTACTGGGAGCGGATCATGGCGGTGAAGGTCGCTGTGAACAAAGAAATGGAAATCCAGCGCGCGGCCAAAGCCGTCGGTGGCAACCTGCAGGCCGAAGTGACGCTGTTCGCCGAAGACGCCCTGAGCGCCGACCTGGCCAAGCTGAGCAACGAACTGCGCTTCGTACTGATCACCTCGACCGCCAGCGTTGCGCCGTTCGTACAGGCTCCGGCCGATGCAGTGGTCACCGAAGTCAGCGGCCTGAAGCTGAAAATCGTCAAGTCGGCCTTCGCCAAGTGCGCCCGTTGCTGGCACTGCCGTGAAGACGTCGGCGTGAACCCGGAACATCCGGAAATCTGCGGTCGTTGCGTCGATAACATCAGCGGCACTGGCGAGGTTCGTCACTATGCCTAACGCCATTGGCCGTTTTGGACGGCTGGGCTGGCTCTGGTTGAGTTTGCTGGTCCTGGTCATCGACCAGGCCAGCAAGTTCTACTTCGAAGGCAAGCTTGAGATGTACCAGCAGATCGTGGTGATCCCCGATTACTTCAGCTGGACCCTGGCCTACAACACAGGCGCGGCGTTCAGTTTCCTGGCCGACAGCTCGGGCTGGCAGCGCTGGTTGTTCGCCCTGATCGCGGTCGTGGTCAGTGCGGTGCTGGTGGTGTGGCTCAAGCGTCTGGGGCGCAACGAAACCTGGCTGGCCATCGCATTGGCGCTGGTCCTGGGTGGTGCGCTGGGCAATCTGTACGACCGCATAGCCCTGGGCCATGTGATCGATTTCATCCTGGTGCATTGGCAGAACCGCTGGTACTTCCCGGCGTTCAACTTCGCCGACAGTGCAATTACTGTGGGTGCGGTGATGCTGGCGCTGGACATGTTCAAATCAAAGAAGACGGGAGAAGCAGTTCATGACTGAACAGGTATTGGCTGAGCAACGCATCCGCCAGAACACGGAAGTCACTTTGCATTTTGCACTGCGCCTGGAGAACGGCGACACCGTCGACAGCACCTTCGACAAAGCCCCGGCGACCTTCCAGGTCGGCGACGGTAACCTGTTGCCGGGTTTCGAAGCGGCGCTGTTCGGCTTCAAGGCCGGCGACAAGCGTACGCTGACGATTCAGCCGGAAAACGCTTTTGGTCAGCCGAACCCGCAAAACGTACAGATCATCCCGCGTTCGCAGTTCAAGGACATGGACCTTTCGCCGGGTTTGCTGGTGATCTTCAACGATGCGGCGAATACTGAGCTGCCTGGCGTGGTGAAAGAGTTCGATGACGAGCAAGTGACCATCGACTTCAACCATCCGTTGGCCGGCAAGACATTGACCTTTGACGTGGAAATCATCAACGTCAAATCGCTGTAAACGCTGTTCTGTAGGAGCTGGCTTGCCAGCGATGGGGCCATCAGGCTCGCTGCAACGCCAAGGGCCTCATCGCCGGCAAGCCAGCTCCTACAAAGATCTAATTTTCCTGCGCGCAAGACACGAGGCACAGCATGCAAATCAAACTCGCCAACCCCCGTGGCTTCTGCGCCGGTGTGGACCGGGCGATCGAAATCGTCAACCGCGCCCTGGAAGTTTTCGGGCCGCCGATCTATGTGCGCCACGAAGTGGTCCACAACAAATTCGTCGTCGAAGACTTGCGCGCTCGCGGCGCGATCTTCGTTGAAGAGCTGGATCAGGTGCCGGACGACGTCATCGTGATCTTCAGTGCCCATGGCGTTTCCCAGGCGGTGCGTACCGAAGCCGCCGGCCGTGGCCTGAAGGTGTTCGACGCCACCTGCCCGCTGGTGACCAAAGTGCACATCGAGGTCGCACGCTACAGCCGCGACGGCCGTGAATGCATCCTCATCGGCCACGCCGGTCACCCGGAAGTCGAAGGCACCATGGGCCAGTACGATGGCAGCAATGGCGGCGCGATTTACCTGGTCGAGGACGAGAAAGACGTCGCCGCGTTGCAGGTGAACAACCCCGAAAAACTGGCGTTCGTGACCCAGACCACCCTGTCCATGGACGATACCAGCCGCGTCATCGACGCCCTGCGTACACGCTTCCCGGCAATTGGTGGTCCGCGCAAGGACGACATCTGCTACGCCACGCAAAACCGTCAGGACGCCGTCAAGACGCTGGCCGACGAATGCGACGTGGTGCTGGTTGTCGGCAGCCCGAACAGCTCCAACTCCAATCGCCTGCGTGAGCTGGCCGAACGCATGGCCACTCCGGCCTACCTGATCGACGGCGCTGAAGACCTGCAAAAGAGCTGGTTCGACGGTGTCGAGCGCATCGGCATTACCGCAGGTGCCTCTGCACCGGAAGTACTGGTGCGTGGCGTGATCCAGCAGTTGCAGGCCTGGGGTGCTACCGGTGCCGATGAACTGGCGGGTCGCGAGGAGAACATCACGTTCTCCATGCCGAAAGAGTTACGCGTTCGTTCGCTGCTTTGATTTTTTTCCTTTCTCGCACAACGCCTGCACAGCCTTGATGCTGCGCAGGCTGACGCGACCGCTCGGGGCCAGCACCACTTGGTGCTGACTCACTGGCTCGTGTTTTGCGCAAACATGCAATGTCCCCGCTTGAAAGCCTCCGTGCTGCGGTTCGCCGAGATGGCTGAATCGTACTGAAGTCCTGACATAGTGATTGCCGATAACCGGCACCCGAGTGTCGCTTCGGCGCTCGACCAGCAGCGGATTGTTGCTGTCCTCATGTCCCTTGCCATTTAAATCCAGAATCATCCGCCAGCCTTGGCCCCAATCGTCGTTTATCCCGTGTATGACGACAGCCTGGTTTCGCGTGATCGCCTCGCCTCTGGCACTGCGCATGCCACTGACAAGCGACTTCGCTGCCTCCTCCTGATGGTTCGATTCCGTGAGCGCTGCAAACGCCGGACTGACCAGATGCAGAACAATCCCGACAATCGTCAGTCCCATGAGCAGTTCAATCAGACTGAAACCCTGCTGACGCATGACATCTCCCTCCCTGGAGTGCGGTGGCCCGCGCAATCCTTGCGCAGTAATGGCAAAACAACCGACACCTGTGGGTCGATTGTTCTAGCGTGTAACAGCAGGTATAGCCGACGGCAACGGAGGGCATTGATGGATCATCGTACAAAAGGTTTCACGCTGATCGAGTTGCTGGTCGCGCTTGCGGTCTTTTTGATTCTGATCACCCTGGCAGTGCCGGCGTTTACCCGTTCGGTGCAAGGCACCAGGGCCGACACCGAGATCGGCGACCTGCAGCGCGCCTTGAATTTCGCCCGGCTTGAAGCCATCGACCGCGGCATCACCACCCGGGTGCGGCCGACGGCGGGTGGCAGCGTCTGGACCGGGGAATTGGCGGTTTATGACAGTACTGGCACTGTGGCCAATGTATTGCGGGTTGTTCCCGCGATGAGCAGCGGCGCGACTCTGACGCTAACCTCAGGCGTGACCGCCATCGATTTCAACAATCTGGGCGGTCTGTCGGCACCGTCCACGGCGGTGGTGATCAGCTACGTACTGGGGGCGCAAAGCAGGACGCTGAATGTGTGTTTGAACGGACGAATTCTATTGGGTGGAAGTTGCGGATGAGGGGATGGAGCAAGCGTGCACAGGAGGGCATGACGCTGATCGAGGTTCTCGTGGCGTTGTTGATTTTGAGCGTGGGGCTGTTGGGGGCGGCGGCGTTCCAGCTCAATGCGCTGAAGTACACCGACAGTTCGCGGATGACCAGCCAGGCGAGTTTTATCGCCTACGACATGATGGACCGCATCCGCGCCAACGCCGGCGCCGATTACACGGTCACGCCGCCGACGTCGGGCAACCTCAACGTTGCCCGGGATCAGGACCTCTACGACTTCACCACCAATATCGTCAGTATGCTCGGCGCCACCGCTACGGGCAGCGTCACCCTCAATCAGCGGGTGTACACCATCACCATAACCTGGGACGACTCGCGGGCGGCCAATGCCGCCAATTCCCGTCGCAGCTTTGTGCTGACCAGTCGCGCCGCCGTTGATCCGGTGGCGACACCATGATCCGGCTCAACAGAGGTTTCGGCCTGATCGAAATGTTGATCGCGTTGGCGTTGAGCCTGGTCGTGGTGCTCGGTGTGGCGCAGATTTTCATAGCGGCCAAGAACACGTATGTCAGCCAGAACGCGGCGGCGAACATGCAGGAAGACGCGCGTTTCGTGCTGAGCAAAATGATTCAGGAAATCCGCATGGTGGGGATGTTTGGTTGTCTGGGGGCTATTACTGATGCAAGCGCCGGGGCGAGTTTTACTGCCAGCCAGATAGCGCCGATCAGTTGGGACAATGCCAACCTCAAGCTGACCCTGGTGACCGCCGATGTCGGAGCGGGTGGCGGTACGCCGACCTGGACGGTGGTTTCGGATTGCCGAAACACCGCGACGGCTTACTCCAACGTGCAGGCTCCCGCCACAGGACAATTGGCGTTTCCGATTCGACGACTGATCTACAGCCTCAAGAACGGCCAACTGACGATGGGCAGTGGCATCGGCACGCCGGCTCAGGCAGTGCTCGTCGACAACGTCAAAGCCTTTGACGTGAGCTTCGGTCTCGCAGCGTCAGCCACCGATACGGCCGCTTCCAGTTACAGCACCAACCCGTCCGACCCTGCACGAATCCGTAGTGTGCGCCTGACGCTGATACTGAAAGATCCGAACAGCCGGGTCCACGATCAAACTTTCAACGTGGTTGCCGCCTTGCGCAACCGCTTGCCATGAGGGGAGGGCCGATGAGTTTTTCTCCCGCTACCTCTCACGCCCAGCGCGGCATGGCGCTGCTGGTCAGCCTGGTATTCCTTCTGTTGCTGACGCTGATTGGCATTTCATCGATGCAGAACGCAACCCTGCAGGAAAAGATGGCCAGCAGCGTCACCCTGCGCAATCAGTCGTTCCAGATCGCCGAAGCCGCGTTGCGCATCGGCGAAAGTGCGGTTCAGCTCGATACCTATACATTGCCGGTTTGCAGCGGCAATCAATGTTTGCCGCCCGCCGAGTCATCGACCCTCACGGCTGCCGGTCTCAACTCCTCCTCGGGGGTCACCTGGATCGCGGCCGCCAACGGCTTCTATGGGGTACAGAACATCGGCACCACGTTGAATGCCGTGAATGTGCCGAGCAACACCTCTGCGACGCTTTATCGGGTCACGGCAGTGGCCATCGTGGGCAACAACGTGCGCAGTGTGGTGGAGAGCATCTATGCCAAATACTAATAGATGCTCAGGGATCTGGCGGTTTCTGAGTGGCATTGCATTGGGGTTGTACCTGTCAGCGCCTGCGTACGCGTTCACGCCCTCGGACTCGCCCCTGTTGAGCGCTGCGGCGGTTGCGCCCAACGTGATGCTGCTGATCGATGATTCGGGGAGCATGAACAACATCATCTGGGCGCCGGGTTTCGATCCGACGGTCAGTCGCCCGCAAATTGCCAATTGCAGTTCGAACAACTCGTGTCTGACCGGTCAGAATCTGGACATGGACGATACCAACATCGCCTTGTCGAGCCTCAATCGCGGCGGTTGCTCCAACAATGGCAACTGGTACGGTTTTTATCGGGGTTTCCTGGGACTGTCATCGATATGCCTGAAGCTGCCCGACCCGGTGGGCAACGAAAACACGCGTTATACGGCTAACTATCTGTCCTATCTGGTCACACTGGCCAACGGTTCGAACAGGGATTTCACCACCGGTACCGGCGCGATCCCCAATGATTACCGCATCAGCGTTGCGCAGGATGTGTCCACCAATCTGGTCGCCAGCAACCGTTCATTGAGAATAGGCCTGGCGACATTCAACCCTTCTGTCAGTGGCAACTCCGGCCCCGGCGGTTTTATCGCTCGCGCGGTCAGTGATCTGTCTCCCGTCAGTGGTAGCGTTTCCCAGGCCCAGGCGGACACCAACTACAACGCGTTGATCTCTTCGATCAATAGTTTGAGTGCAATCGCCAGTACCCCGTTGGCGGAAACCTATTACGAGATCACGCGGTACATGCGCGGCATGGCGCCGTACTACAACTCGACGCCAACCACTTACACCAGCCCGATCCAGTATCGCTGCCAGAAAAACTATGGCGTGGTGATCACCGATGGCCTGCCTACGTTCGACAGGACCTTCCCGACCAACGATCCGCTCGGTGGCGCCCGCTTGCCGAACTGGGACGGTAACAGCGCGAACGATGGCGACAACCTCTCCGGTGATGGCGAGGGGGACACGTTGTACCTGGACGACATCGCCAAATTCGCCTTCGACATCGATATGCGCACTACCGGTACCGACGCCGGTGGCAAAAACTGGAACGCCGCAGATTTCCCCAAACAGAACATGAACACCTACACCGTGGGCTTCACCGCCGCGAACCAGATGTTGTCGGACGCCGCCGGTTACGGGCAGGGCAAGTACTACCAGGCGACGGACAGTGCCGGCCTGAATACCGCGTTGTCATCAGCGCTGGGCGACATCACGTCGAAAGCCGGTTCCGGCGGGAGCGGCACCACCAGCAGCGCAATCGTCGGGGTCGGTTCCGCTTACTACCAGACCAGCTACGACCCCAAGGATTGGCGCGGCACCATCAAGTCTTACGGGTTCACCGCCACCGGCTCGGTCAATACCTCCACGGTGCTCTGGACGACTGACACGGCCATCGTGCCCGGCGCCACAGCGCCGATTTACCAGTCGTGGAACAACGTGAGCAATGCCCCCGTCACGCTGGCCTTCGCCAATTTCGCCCCGGCACAGCAGACGGTGCTGAATCAGGGCCTGCCCACCGGCATCACGGGCAGCGACCTTGTGGAGTGGAGCAAGGGCACCAACAAGACCGGGTTGAAAGTACGCAGCGTGTTGCTCGGCGACATCATCAACTCGCCTTTGGTGCTGGCCTCGCCAACGGAAAAAACCGCATCCGATCTGGTCAGTGACACCAGCTACAGCACCTATCTGGCCACCAAATCCAGCAACATGAACACCAGCCTTGTGGTCAATGCCAACGATGGTTTTGTCAGCGTCATCAACTCGGGTAACGGCGCCAGACGTTATGCCTACATGCCCTCCAGTGTTTTGCCATCGTTGCGCTATATCGCCGATACCGCCTACATCAACGGCGTCAGCCACAAGTTTCTGGTCGACGGTCAGGTCGGCGTTTTTGATGCTCAACTCAACAGTGCCTGGAAAACCCTGGCGCTCGGCGGAACAGGCGCGGGCGGCAAGACGTTCTACGCCTTGCAGCTGTTTGACGCCTCGGCCGGCAACGTGACCAAGGCGTTGTGGGAAATCAGTGCACCTGCCACAGCAAACACGGCGAACGTTTTCAATGATCTGGGTTATGCCTACGCCCGTCCGGAAGTGGCACGCTTGGCGGATGGTCGATGGGCAGCATTCATCTCCAACGGCTACGGCAGCAATTCGGGTGTGGCGGCGTTGTACGTGGTGGATATCCGCGATGGGTCGCTGATCAAGAAAATCGTCATCGACAGCACGGAAACCACCAACGGTTTGTCGTCGGTGAAACTCAAGGTCAACTCGCAGAATGTGGTGCAGGCCGCCTATGGCGGGGATCTGAAAGGGCGTTTATGGAAGTTTGATCTGAGCGGCGCCACCACGGACACCTGGGGCGTGGCGTTTTCCGGCAAACCGTTGTTCACGACGGCGGGCGGCGCCACCCAGCCAATCACCGCGCAGCCGTTGCTGGCGGACAATTCACTGGGCGGCAAAGTGGTGTTTTTCGGTACCGGCAAATTCAATGAAACGGTCGACAAGACCAACAAGGATCTGCAGGCGTTCTATGCGGTGTGGGATGCTGACGGCGGCTCTGGACAGATCACTACGTCCAGTTTGCAGGCCCAATCGGTGACCGGTGTGTTCTCGGGAAGTACGGGGCAGTTCATCACCACCAGCCAGAACGAAGTGACCTATCCGGCGGAGAAGGGCTGGTATTTACCACTGGTCTACAACAGCGTATTGACCGGTGAGCGGGTGATCAGCCAGGCGGCGCTGGTGCTGGGGCGAATCGTATTTACCACGGCCATTGTGGATACCACAGATCCTTGTGCCAGTTTTGGCACCGGCAAACTGGTCGAACTGGATGCGTTCAGCGGTAAGATGCTCAACTACGCGGTGCTCGACACCACTGGCGATGGGCTAGTCGACAGCAACGATGCGATATCCAGCGGGGTGATTTTCACTAGCGGGATGCCATTCTTGAGCGCCGTTACCAACGGCGGCACCGGCAAGATCGTAACCGATACAGGTTCAACGGTGACCAAGCTGACCGAAAAGGGCGGCGGTGGCAGCCGTCGCATCATGTGGCGACAAATACAGTAAGTGAGAGTTGAGGCATGCGCAGATCCAACCGAGGTTTTACCCTGATCGAAATCATGATCGTGATTGCGATCATCGGGATCGTCATCACCATTGGCTACCCGAGCCTCACCGAATACGTGAAAAAGGGCCGCCGGGCTGAAGTGGCCGGGCTGCTTTCCGAGCAGGCGCAGGTTCTTGAACGGTTTTACTCGAAGGGTAATGTCTACACCGGTGCCACCGGCCTGAGCGCCGGCAATGACTATTACACCATCACCCCGACCCTGACCGACCAGACCTTCCTGCTGACCGCTACACGCAAGGCCGGCAGCATGGCGACTGACAAGTGTGGCGATTTCACCATCACCAACACCGGTGTCAGAAGCATGGTCAATGCGACGGCCGGACTGACCACCAAAGATTGCTGGGGTCGCTGAGTTTTTTTTCGGGCGCCTTTTGCGCCTCCTGTCTCTTTAACGGTTGGATCGGAACATGACCATGCAACAGCAAGTGGTGATAGTCGGCGGCGGTGTAATTGGCCTGCTGACAGCGTTCAATCTCGCGTCGCAAGTACAGAGCGTTGTGCTGCTGGACCGTTCGAATGTCGGTCAGGAATCGTCCTGGGCCGGTGGCGGTATCGTTTCGCCACTCTACCCATGGCGCTACAGCCCGGCAGTTACCGCGCTGGCCCATTGGTCTCAGGACTTTTATCCACAGCTGGGCGAGCGTCTGTTTGCCGCGACCGGGGTTGATCCAGAAGTGCACACCACCGGCCTGTACTGGCTGGACCTGGACGATGAAGCCGAGGCGCTGGCCTGGGCTGAGCGGGAAAACCGTCCATTGCGGGCTGTGGATATCTCGGCGGCGCACGATGCGGTGCCGGTCCTGGGTGGCGGTTTCACCCGCGCGATCTACATGGCCGACGTGGCCAATGTGCGCAATCCGCGGCTGGTGAAATCCCTCAAGGCTGCCTTGCTGGCGATGCCGAACGTGACGATTCATGAGCAGTGCGAAGTCAGCGGGTTCGTTCGCGAAGGCGAAAAAGTCGTCGGCGTGCAGACTTCGGCGGGCGCGATCCACGGTGATCAGGTGGTGTTGACGGCGGGTGCCTGGAGCGGTGATTTGCTCAAAAGCCTGGGCCTTGCGTTGCCGGTTGAACCCGTGAAAGGGCAGATGATTCTTTACAAGTGCGCGGCGGACTTCCTGCCGAGCATGGTGCTGGCCAAGGGGCGTTATGCGATTCCTCGCCGGGATGGACACATTCTGATTGGCAGCACGCTGGAACATGAAGGCTTCGACAAGACGCCGACCGGCTCTGCGCTTGAGAGCCTGAAAGCGTCTGCAGTGGAATTGATTCCAGCGCTGGCGGATGCCGAGGTGGTCGGGCATTGGGCGGGGTTGCGACCGGGCTCACCGGAGGGCATTCCCTACATCGGCCGGGTGCCGGGCTTCGAGGGGTTGTGGCTCAACTGCGGGCATTACCGTAACGGGTTGGTGCTGGCGCCGGCGTCGTGCCAGTTGTTTGCGGATGTGATGTTGGGCAGGGCGCCGATCATTGATCCGGCGCCGTATGCGCCGGCCGGGCGGATCTAGACGCGAAACATTCGTCGTCTTCCAGAACGCTTTCGCGGGCAAGCCTCGCTCCTACAGGATTTGTGGCGATCACAATATTTTCGATCGACTCAAATCCTGTAGGAGCGAGGCTTGCCCGCGAAGGGGCCCTCAATCCAGCCCGAATTTCTTCAACCTGTAACGCATCGACCGAAACGACAAATTCAATCGCTGAGCCGCCGCCGTGCGGTTCCAGCGGGTTTCCTCAAGGGCCTGGAGGATGAGTTTGCGTTCGACGTTTTCCAGATAGTCTTCCAGATTGTCGATCTGCGTCAGGTCCGGCACACCGCTGTCGGCGCTGCAATTGCCTTCGGCCAGTCGCAGGTCGCTGGCTTCGATCTGCTTGTTGTCGCACAGGGTGTGGGCGCGTTCGAGCATGTTCTCCAGTTCCCGCACATTGCCCGGAAAGCGATAGCTTTTCAGCGCTTCAAGCGCTTGTGGGTGGAGCTTCGGGGCGGGTTGGCCGCTGGCTGCCGCCAGACGCTTGAGCACATGACCGGCCAATGACTCGATGTCGTCGCGGCGCTCGCGCAAAGGCGGAACCCGCAGTTCGATCACATTCAGCCGGTAATACAAATCCTGGCGAAAGCGTTCAGCGGCGACTTCGGCGTCGAGGTCTTTGTGGGTGGCGCAGAGGATCCGCACATCGACCACGGTTTCCTGTTGGCCGCCAACGCTGCGAACGGCTTTTTCCTGAATCGCCCGCAGCAGTTTGACCTGCATCGACAGTGGCAAGTCGGCCACTTCGTCGAGGAACAGCGTGCCTCCCTGGGCGGCCTGGAACAGTCCGGGTTTGTCTTCGATAGCGCCGCTGAAGCTGCCTTTGCGATGGCCGAAAAACTCGCTTTCCATCAGTTCCGACGGTATCGCGCCGCAATTGACCGGGACAAACGGCTGGTTGGCGCGCGGTCCTTGTTCGTGGATCAGTCGGGCGACCAGTTCCTTGCCGCTGCCGGACTCGCCGCTGATGTAGATCGGCGCCTGACTGCGGGCCAGTTTGTCGATTTGTTTACGCAGGCTGCGCATGGGCAGCGAATCGCCCAGCAACCGTCGGTCGATGGCTGCGCCCGGTGCCGGCATACGCAGGGCGCTGGTGACCAGTTCGCGCAGCCGCGTGAGGTCCACCGGTTTGGTCAGGAAGTCGAAGGCGCCGGCCTTGAGGGCGTTGATCGCCGTTTCGAGGCTGCCGTAGGCGGTAATCATGGCCACCGGCAGGTTTGGGGCGCGTTGCTGGATATGTTGCACCAGTTCAAGACCGGTGCCGTCCGGCAGGCGCATGTCGGTCAGGCACAGGTCGAACGTCTCACGCTTCAACAGCGCCAGGGCTTCGCCGAGGTTACGGGCGCTGAAGGTGTCGAGTTTCATCCGTCCCAGGGTGATTTCCAGGAGTTCGCGGATATCCGGCTCGTCGTCGACGATCAGGACTTTTTGCCGTGGACACATGTTCAACTTTGTTTCCGTCCGTGAGCAAAGGTGATGCGAAAGCAGCCGCCATCATGGCGTGGCTTGAAGTCTAGGCGGGCCTGATTGCTTTCGCACAGCTCACGGGACAGATACAGCCCCAGGCCTGTGCCTTGGGCGCTGGTGGTATAGAACGGTTCGAACAAATGCACCTGCTGGTCCGGTGCCACGCCGGGGCCATCGTCCCGAACCTCGATGATCGGCAACTGGCTGTCGGGGTCGACAAACAAATCGAGCCAGACCTGCGCCTGATCGTGGACCTGAGCGCTATGACGCCAGGCGTTGCGCAACAAATTGTCGAGAATCTGGGTGAGCTGGTTCGGGTCCATCAGGGTTTTGAAGTCGCCTGAACCGATGCGCAGGTGAATCTGCTGACGATCGAGCGCACTTTCGCGACTGTCGGCCACGAACTGCTCCAGCCACGGCTTCAGATCGAGTCGTTGCGGTACGGTTTGCTGGCGGCGGGACAGTTGCAGGACGTTTTCGATAACCCGATTCATTCGCTGAGAGTGGTCTTGAATAATCTGGGTCAGACGTCGATCCGCGCCGTTCAGTTCCTCCGATTCCTGCAATAGCTGAGCGGCATGACTAATGGCGCCCAAAGGATTGCGAATTTCGTGGGCGATACCGGCCGTCAGGCGACCCAAAGCGGCGAGCTTCAGTTGTTGGGCCTGTTGGGCGATTTGTGCGAGATCTTCAAGGAAGACCAGGGTTTGGTGGTGTGGGCTTTGGGCCAGGGCAATGAAGCTCGGTTGCAGTTCCAGGCCGCTGTTGGCGATTTTCAGGCTCTGGGGGCGCAGCGTCGGATTGTTCTGCCACAGTTGCAGGCGTTCGACCAGAATGGGCGAGCAGTCGTCGATCCGTTGGCCTTCGAGTTTGTCTCGGCCCAGTAAGATCAGCGCGCTGTGGTTGGCCAATTGCACCCGCAGTTGGCCGTCGAGCACCAGGATGCCGGTGCGCATGCGTTGCAGGATCAATGCATTGAGGGCTTCGAGGCCCACCACTTCGCTGGCCCGTTGTTCGGCGAGGGTTTCGCTGACTTCCAGGCGCTGGATCAAGCCTTGCACCAGCAACGCCGCGGCAAAGCACAACACACCGAGGGTGCCGGCTTGCAGGTAATCGTTGGGGCTGGCGGGATGGCTGAAACTCAGGAGAAAGCTCAGCCCGACGATGCCGAGCGCGCCCACGGCGGCGATCAGCAGGCCGATGCGGCTTCGCAACAAGGTGTTGCTGATGGCCACCGAGACGATCAGCAAGTTGCCGATGGCGCTGGCGACACCGCCGGCGGCGTAGAACAAGCCACACAGCAGCAGGACATCAATCAGCGCCAGGCCGAACAATTGCGCCGGGCGGCGAGTGTTCTCGAAGAAGACCACCAGCAAGATGTTCAGCACCAGGTACAGCCAGCTGCCACTGCGCAACAGGCTGTCATTGGCGAACGTCAGCAACTGGTTGTCCAGGTTGCTGGAGATCAGCAGCACCAAGGTGATGCCGACGCTTAGGCGGTAGAGGTGATAAAGGCGCAGCAGTCGCTGAGCCTGTTTGCTGCCGGGACTGGACGTCTCAGCGATCACTGGAGCCCGGGCCTTGCTCGAGGTGAGCCTGGCTGCAATACCACTGTTGTTGAAGGCTCAGCGCGCGGTCGCGGGGCAGGTGTACGCCGCAATGGGCGCAGCGGACCATGGGCGCGGCTTCCAGTTCGGCGGGGGACTTGGGCGCAGAAGCCTGGCCCTTGAACTTGCGCCAGAACCATACCGCAGCGGCAATCAGGGCGATCCAGAACAGTAAACGAAGCATGATGAGCTGCTTTATGACGAGTGATTAAGCAGTTTAGCCAAGGACATGACGGGCGCACAGCCTGTTAGTGCTGCAATAAAAATCCGCCATAAAAAAAGGAGCCTCGAAAGGCTCCTTTTTGCACCACCGGTCGTATCAGTCGAACACGCCGAAGGTCATGTAGCTGAACCACGAGCGGTCGCTGTTGTTGCCTTCCGCTTCGTGATTTTCTTCTTCGATCACGTCGCCATTTTCATCTTTAGGCTTGAGATCGTTCGGAATCGCTTCTTTGGCGTCCCGGAATTGTCTCTGCACGTCCTGGTTGGCGCGGGTTTCGCCCGGCGGCAGCGGTGGACGGGATTCGATCAGGCCCAGAGTCGCCTTGCTCAACCACGAACGGTTGTCGGCTTCGTCGACCGATGGCACGAACTGACCGTCTACCAGCGTTGGGTGGTTCGGGTAGTTGAGCTTCAGGGTTTCGAGGCTGGTGGCTGCCAGGTCGTCCAGGTGCAGACGCTGGTAGGCTTCAGTCATCACCGCCAGGCCGTCGCCGACCGATGGGGTTTCCTGGAAGTTTTCCACCACGTAACGACCACGGTTCGCGGCAGCGACGTAGGCCTGACGGGTCAGGTAGTAGTCGGCGACGTGAATTTCGTAGGCCGCCAGCAGGTTGCGCAGGTAAATCATGCGCTGCTTGGCGTCCGGCGAGTAGCGGCTGTTCGGGAAGCGGCTGGTCAGTTGGGCGAACTCGTTGTAGGAGTCGCGGGCAGCACCCGGGTCACGCTTGGTCATGTCCAGCGGCAGGAAACGCGACAGCAGGCCGACGTCCTGGTCGAAAGAGGTCAGGCCCTTGAGGTAATAGGCGTAGTCCACGTTCGGATGCTGAGGGTGCAAACGAATGAAACGCTCGGCGGCAGACTTCGCAGCCTCAGGCTCGGTGTTCTTGTAGTTGGCGTAGATGAGCTCGAGTTGAGCCTGATCGGCGTAGCGACCGAACGGATAACGCGACTCCAGCGCCTTCAGCTTGGCTGTGGCGGCGGTGTAGCTATTGTTGTCCAGATCTTGCTGAGCCTGCTGGTACAGCTCGACTTCGCTAAGGTTTTCGTCTACGACTTCCTTCGATGAGCAAGCAGCGGTCAATGCGAGGATGGCGATCAGCAGCAGGTGTTTCACTTGCATGGCGGCTTGCGTCCCTATGACGGCCGCTGTCTTGGGCGAGGCCGTCCTGTTATGATGAGCGCCCCGTTGAATAGCCTCGGGGCAAAAGACGCCGTATTTAACCACAAGCGCGCAGCCGAAACCAAAGGCTGTGCCGACGCCTAGTCTGAGCATGTCCGATAAAATTGAACTTCGCGCAGAGGTGCCGTCCGAATTGGGCGGCCAACGCCTCGATCAAGTCGCCGCACAATTATTCGCTGAGCACTCGCGCTCGCGCCTTTCCGCCTGGATCAAAGACGGCCGCCTGACTGTGGATGGGGCGGTTATCCGCCCGCGAGACATCGTTCACGGTGGCGCCATTCTTGAACTGACTGCCGAGCAGGAAGCTCAGGGCGAATGGATCGCTCAAGACATCGAGCTGGACATCGTCTATGAAGACGACGACATCCTGGTGATCAACAAGCCTGCGGGCCTGGTGGTGCACCCGGCTGCCGGTCACGCTGATGGCACCTTGCTCAACGCCTTGCTGCACCACGTGCCGGACATCATCAATGTGCCCCGCGCCGGTATCGTGCATCGTCTGGACAAGGACACCACCGGTCTGATGGTGGTGGCCAAGACCATTCAAGCGCAGACGCAGCTGGTGACACAGTTGCAGAGCCGCAGCGTCAGCCGGATCTACGAGTGCATCGTGATCGGCGTGGTGACGGCGGGCGGCAAGATCAACGCGCCGATCGGTCGTCACGGCCAGCAACGCCAGCGCATGGCCGTGATGGAAGGTGGCAAGCAAGCCGTCAGCCATTACCGTGTGCTTGAGCGTTTCCGCTCCCACACTCACGTGCGGGTGAAGCTGGAAACCGGTCGTACGCACCAGATTCGCGTGCACATGGCGCACATCAACTACCCGTTGGTCGGAGATCCTGCCTACGGCGGTCGTTTCCGTATCCCGCCAGCCGCCAGCCAGACCATGGTCGATTCCTTGAAGACGTTCCCGCGTCAGGCGCTGCATGCGCGGTTCCTGGAGCTGGATCACCCGACTACCGGTAAACGCATGAGCTGGGAATCGCCACTGCCGGACGATTTCGTCTGGTTGCTGACGCTGCTCAAGCAAGACCGCGAGGCGTTCATCGGATGAGTGACTGGCTGATTCCCGACTGGCCTGCGCCTGCCGGGGTGAAAGCCTGCGTCACCACCCGTGCGGGCGGCGTCAGTCTGGCGCCGTTCGACAGCCTCAACCTCGGCGATCACGTCGACGACAGCCCCGAAGCTGTTGCCGAAAACCGCCGTCGCCTCACCGATCATTTCTCCATGCAGCCGGCCTGGTTGAAGCAGGTTCACGGCATCGCCGTGGCTCATGCGGACCCAGGCCTTGTGGCCACCGCCGACGCCAGCTGGACGGCAACGCCCGGCATTGCCTGCGCGGCGATGACGGCTGATTGCCTGCCCGCGTTGTTTTGCGACCGTGCCGGCACTCGCGTCGCTGCGGCCCACGCCGGTTGGCGCGGGTTGGCGGCGGGTGTGCTCGAAGCGACGCTCGATGCGCTGGCCGTGCCCTCGGAAGACGTGCTGGTCTGGCTCGGTCCGGCCATTGGCCCGCAAGCCTTTGAAGTCGGCCCGGAAGTGCGGGCTACCTTCGTCGAGCAAT
Organism: Pseudomonas sp. MM213; assembly: GCF_020423045.1. Lineage (NCBI taxonomy): Bacteria > Pseudomonadati > Pseudomonadota > Gammaproteobacteria > Pseudomonadales > Pseudomonadaceae > Pseudomonas > Pseudomonas sp. MM213. The sequence goes on along the minus strand of NZ_CP081943.1, from coordinate 3,654,481 downwards.
TGCCCGAATCCGCGAAAGCCTTCGTGCCCAGCCAAAACGCTGGCAAATTCATGGCTGACATCTATGAGCTGGCGCGTTTGCGTCTGGCGGCTCGTGGTGTCACTGCTGTTTATGGTGGCGGTTTCTGCACCGTGACCGATCCCCGCTTCTTTTCTTACCGCCGCAGCCCTCGCACTGGTCGGTTTGCCTCCCTGGTCTGGCTCGAAAGCTAGACTCGACTGATCTGCATCAACGTCACGACGCTTGAAACTCCCAGAATCGACCACATCTATAGCGGTATCTGGCAGGTTTCTTCATTCAGGATGTTTTATAGGTCCGGCCTGCTCAAAAGGAAGGTGACCCATGCGTATAGATCGTTTAACCAGCAAATTGCAGTTAGCTCTATCCGACGCCCAATCGCTGGCCGTCGGCCTCGACCATCCCGGTATTGAACCGGCGCATTTGATGCAAGCCATGCTTGAACAGCAGGGTGGTTCGATCAAACCCCTGTTGATGCAGGTCGGTTTTGACGTCAACAGCCTGCGTAAAGAACTGACCAAAGAGCTCGACCAGCTGCCAAAAATCCAGAACCCGACCGGCGACGTCAACATGTCGCAGGACTTGGCGCGTCTGCTCAACCAGGCGGATCGCCTGGCCCAGCAGAAGGGCGATCAGTTCATTTCCAGTGAGCTGGTGCTGCTCGCCGCCATGGACGAGAACAGCAAACTCGGCAAATTGTTGCTCGGTCAGGGCGTCAGCAAAAAAGCCCTGGAAAACGCGATCAACAACCTGCGTGGTGGCGAAGCGGTCAACGACGCCAACCACGAAGAGTCGCGTCAGGCGCTGGATAAATACACCGTCGACCTGACCAAGCGCGCCGAAGACGGCAAGCTCGATCCGGTAATCGGTCGTGACGACGAAATTCGCCGGACCATTCAGGTGCTGCAGCGTCGCACCAAGAACAACCCGGTGCTGATCGGTGAGCCTGGCGTGGGTAAAACCGCCATCGCCGAAGGCCTGGCCCAGCGCATCATCAACGGCGAAGTGCCGGATGGCCTGAAAGGCAAACGCCTGCTGTCCCTGGACATGGGCGCGCTGATTGCCGGTGCCAAGTACCGTGGCGAGTTCGAAGAACGCCTGAAATCCCTGCTCAACGAGCTGTCGAAGCAGGAAGGGCAGATCATTCTGTTCATCGACGAACTGCACGCCATGGTCGGCGCCGGTAAAGGCGAAGGCTCGATGGATGCGGGCAACATGCTCAAACCTGCGTTGGCCCGTGGCGAGTTGCACTGCGTCGGCGCGACCACGCTCAACGAGTACCGCCAATATATAGAGAAGGACGCGGCCCTTGAGCGGCGCTTCCAGAAAGTGTTGGTGGACGAACCGAGCGAAGAAGACACCATCGCCATTCTGCGTGGCCTGAAAGAGCGTTATGAAGTTCACCACAAAGTGGCGATCACCGACGGCGCGATCATCGCTGCGGCCAAGCTCAGTCATCGCTACATTACCGATCGTCAGTTGCCGGACAAGGCCATCGACCTGATCGACGAAGCCGCCAGCCGCATCCGCATGGAGATCGACTCCAAGCCGGAAGTGCTGGACCGTCTGGAGCGCCGTCTGATTCAGCTGAAGGTGGAATCCCAGGCGCTGAAGAAAGAGAGCGACGAAGCGGCGATCAAGCGTCTGGAGAAACTCCAGGAAGAAATCGTTCGTCATGAACGGGAGTATTCGGACCTCGAAGAAATCTGGAACTCGGAAAAAGCCGAAGTCCAGGGTTCTGCGCAGATCCAGCAGAAAATCGAACAGTCCCGTCAGGAACTGGAAGCGGCACGCCGTAAAGGCGACCTGAACCGCATGGCCGAGCTGCAATACGGGGTGATCCCGGACCTGGAGCGCAGCCTGCAAATGGTCGACCAGCATGGCAAAAGCGAAAACCAGTTGCTGCGCAGCAAGGTGACCGAGGAAGAAATCGCTGAAGTCGTCTCGAAGTGGACCGGCATTCCGGTGTCGAAAATGCTCGAAGGCGAGCGCGACAAGCTGATGAAGATGGAAGGCCTGTTGCACCAGCGTGTGATCGGTCAGGACGAAGCGGTGATCGCGGTTTCCAATGCGGTGCGCCGTTCGCGGGCCGGTTTGTCCGACCCGAATCGTCCGAGCGGTTCGTTCATGTTCCTCGGCCCGACCGGTGTCGGTAAAACCGAGTTGTGCAAGGCGTTGGCCGAGTTCCTCTTTGATACCGAAGAGGCGATGGTGCGGATCGACATGTCCGAGTTCATGGAGAAACATTCCGTGGCCCGGTTGATCGGTGCGCCACCAGGCTACGTAGGGTATGAAGAGGGCGGCTACCTGACCGAGGCGGTGCGTCGCAAGCCTTATTCGGTGATCCTGCTGGATGAGGTCGAGAAGGCCCACCCGGATGTGTTCAACATATTGCTGCAAGTGCTGGAAGATGGCCGCCTGACCGACAGCCATGGCCGCACGGTGGATTTCAAGAACACCGTGATCGTCATGACCTCCAACCTGGGCTCGGTGCAAATCCAGGAACTGGTCGGTGATCGTGAGGCTCAGCGCGCAGCGGTGATGGATGCGATTTCCACGCACTTCCGGCCGGAGTTCATCAACCGGGTCGACGAAGTGGTGATCTTCGAGCCATTGGCGCGGGATCAGATCGCGGGCATCACCGAGATCCAGTTGGGTCGTCTGCGCAGTCGCCTGACTGAGCGCGAACTGAAACTGGAACTCAGCCCTGAGGCCATGGACAAGCTGATCGCGGTTGGCTACGACCCGGTGTACGGCGCACGGCCACTCAAACGTGCGATTCAGCGCTGGATCGAAAACCCGCTGGCGCAGCTGATTTTGTCGGGTCGTTTCATGCCCGGCGATACCGCCAAGGGTGTGGTGGAAAACGACGAAATCGTCTTCGCCTGATCCGCGTTAGCAACAAAACTGAAGAGGCCTCGCATTGCGAGGCCTTTTTTTCGTCAGGTTGTTGAACTCAAAGGAAAAGGCTTGTAAAGTGCGCCCCGCAGTAAGTCACCCGGAAGGGTTTCTGCTCCCCAAGCAGGAATCTGAAATAAGTTGCAAATCATTAACTTGAATGCAATTTAGGGGGTTGACAGAGGTGCTTAAGATTGTAGAATAGCGCGCCTCAGACACACGAACGCAGCGATGCGAACGGGTCGAAGAGAACGCAGTAAAGCTTCACCGTTGTAAATTGAAATATGTAGTTCCGTGATAGCTCAGTCGGTAGAGCAAATGACTGTTAATCATTGGGTCCCAGGTTCGAGTCCTGGTCACGGAGCCAATTTCAAACCGGGGTATAGCGCAGTCCGGTAGCGCGCCTGCTTTGGGAGCAGGATGTCAGGAGTTCGAATCCCCTTACCCCGACCATTTTTGGGTCGTTAGCTCAGTTGGTAGAGCAGTTGGCTTTTAACCAATTGGTCGTAGGTTCGAATCCCACACGACCCACCATTTTTGAAACCAGTTAACGCTGGAATCGAATCTTAAGATCAGACGCCAAAAGCTCTGTTCGCAGAAGGCGCCTTTTAAAGGTGCCTTTTTTTTACCGGGGTATAGCGCAGTCCGGTAGCGCGCCTGCTTTGGGAGCAGGATGTCAGGAGTTCGAATCCCCTTACCCCGACCATATTAAAAATCCTCGTATCGAAAGATACGGGGATTTTTTTGCCTTTGAAAAAGCCGAATCCTTTCAAGTCATCGTACAACTAGCCGATAACGAGCTGTCGGGGCGCACTCGCGACCTCCCATTCAGGCCAACAACAAGAAAGGCGCTCGTTATGTTTCTTCGTCAGCTGAATATTGCCCCTCGTGCTGCGCTGGGTTTTGCCTTGATTGCCGTGCTGGTGGCGTTGCTTGGAATATTTGCCCTGGGGCAGATGTCGAGCATTCGCGAGAGCGAGGTGGCGGTGGAGAAGCAATGGCTGCCGAGCATCCGTGGTGGTGATGAGATCCGCGAGCTGATGCTGCGCATCCGTACCATTTCCTTGCGTATGGCACTGGATCAAGACCCAAAGAACATTCCAACCTACCGCGGCCAGATGGACACCCGCGACAAGGAACTGAGCGAGAAGATTGCGGCTTACGACAAGTTGGTCGACACCGCTGAAGGTCAGGCCTTGTACGACCAGTTCAAAACCACCTTCGCCGCCTATCGCACCGGCATTGCCCAGTCGTTCACCCTGGCCGAGCAAGGTCGCCGTGACGAGCTGACCAAACTGCTGTTGATCGACATGAAAACCGTGGTCGATGGTTCCGGCAAGCAGCTCAATGACCTGGCGGAACTGTTCGCCAAACAGGTCGCCGTTGAAAGCCAGAAATCCGCAGCGCACTACGAAACCTCGCGGTCCATCGTCAGCCTGTTCATCGCACTCGCGGCGCTGGCGACAGTCGGCCTGGCAATGTTGCTGACTCGCAGTATCGTCCGTCCGCTGAACGAAGCCCTGAGTGCGGCGGAAAGCGTGGCGCAGGGCGATTTGACCCGACCTATCGCGACCCATGGCAACGACGAAGTGAGCCGTTTGCTCAAGGCGCTGGCGACCATGCAGCAGAACCTGCGGGAAACCCTGCAAGCCATCAGTGGCTCGGCGACGCAACTGGCCACGGCGGCAGATGAGCTGAACGCCGTCACCCTGGATAGCACCCAGGGCCTGCAACAACAGAACAACGAGATTGAACAAGCCGCCACGGCGGTCAACGAAATGACCTCCGCCGTCGAAGAAGTTGCGCGCAACGCAGTGTCGACCTCCGATGCCACTCGCCAGTCCAGCGAGTCGGCGCATCTGGGGCAGGAGCGGGTCAGCGAAACTGCAAGTGCCATCAGCGACCTGGCCAATGATGTTCAGCACACCGGTGAGTTGGTGCAATCGCTGGCCAATCAGTCTCAAGACATCGGCAAGGTGCTGGATGTGATTCGGGCCATTGCCGAGCAAACCAATCTGTTGGCGCTCAACGCTGCGATTGAAGCGGCGCGTGCGGGTGAAAGCGGGCGCGGTTTTGCGGTGGTGGCCGATGAAGTGCGTGCACTGGCGCATCGCACGCAGCAATCGACCCAGGAAATCGAACAAATGGTCCAGGGCATGCGCAATGGTTCGAGCCTGGCGCTGGACTCGATGAATGCCAGCGCTTCCCGTGCTGCCGAAACTCTGGTGATGGCGAAGCGGGCGGGTGATGCGTTGCAGACGATCACTGCATCGGTTCACGAAATCCACGAGCGCAACCTGGTGATTGCCAGTGCCGCCGAAGAACAGGCCCAAGTGGCCCGGGAGGTGGATCGCAATCTGGTGAACATTCGTGATCTGTCGGTGCGTTCCGCTACCGGCGCGGATCAGACCAGTGCCTCCAGCCACGAGCTGTCGAAACTGGCCAATGCGTTGCAGGGGATGGTGCAGCGTTTTCGGGTGTAAAACCGCCAGACGAAAAAAAGCCGCACCTCTCGGTGGAGAAGCGCGGCCGGGTGCCTTGCTCGGATGTGGCCATTTAACGGGCGAGGTGTATCGCTGCTGTGTCGCGCAAGGGGGAGTTTGTAAGCGAAGGGGGAAAATCGCGGGGGGAGGTACAGTAAGACACGGATCTCCAAATCAGTGGAGATCAAATGTGGGAGCGAGCCTGCTCGCGAAGCGGTGTGTCAGCCAACTCATCTGGTGACTGACACTCCGCTATCGCGAGCAGGCTCGCTCCCACAAGGGATGTATATCAGTGAAGTTTCAGGCGCGGCTCAGTCCCGCGGCCAATCTTGCTGCCCAGCATCAACATCGCCGTGCGGAACGCGCCATACAGCGCCATCTGGTGCATGCGGTACAGCGACACATAAAACATCCGCGCCAGCCAACCCTCGAGCATCACGCTGCCGGTCAGGTTGCCCATCAAGTTACCCACAGCCGAAAAACGCGACAGCGAAATCAACGAGCCGTAGTCGGTGTACTTGTATACAGGCAGCGGTTTGTTTTCGATCCGCAGCTTCAGCGATTTGGCCAGCAACGACGCCTGCTGATGTGCCGCCTGGGCGCGCGGCGGCACATTGCGATCGGTGCCCGGTTGCGGGCAGGCCGCGCAGTCACCGAAGGCGAAGATGTTCTCGTCGCGGGTGGTTTGCAGGGTCGGCAGCACTTGCAGCTGGTTGATGCGGTTGGTTTCCAGACCGTCGATATCCTTGAGGAAACCCGGCGCACGAATCCCGGCGGCCCAGACTTTCAGGCTGGCGTTGATCACTTTGCCGTCGGCGGTGATCAGGCTGTCGGCGGTCACTTCGCTAACGGCCGCGTTGGTCATGACATTGACCCCGAGTTTCTCCAGGGTTTTATGCACAGGCCCGCCAATGCGTTCCGGCAATGCTGGCAGCACCCGTGGACCGGCTTCGATCAAGGTGATGTGCATGTTCTCCGGTTTGATCCGGTCCAGACCGTAAGCCGCCAGTTCGTGCGCGGCGTTGTGCAGTTCGGCGGCCAGCTCGACGCCCGTGGCACCGGCGCCGACGATGGCCACGCTGATCCGCTGCACCACATCCGTCTGCCCGGCGTGCGCGCGCAAGTAATGGTTGAGCAGTTGCTGGTGGAAGCGCTCGGCCTGTTTGCGCGTGTCGAGGAACAGGCAATGTTGCGCCGCGCCCTGGGTGCCGAAATCGTTGGTGGTGCTGCCGACGGCGATCACCAGCGAGTCGTACGGCACTTCACGCGCCGGCACCAGTTCCAGGCCGGCTTCGTCATAGGTGGCGGCCAGCTGGATTTTCTTCTGTGCCCGATCAAGCCCGCTCATGCGCCCCAGCTGGAACTCGAAGTGGTTCCATTTTGCCTGGGCAACATAGTTGAGTTCGTCTTCGGAAGAGTTCAGGGAACCGGCCGCCACTTCGTGCAACAGCGGTTTCCAGATGTGGGTCAGGTTCGCGTCGACCAGCATCACACTGGCCGTGCCGCGCTTGCCCAGAGTCTTACCCAGACGGGTAGCCAACTCCAGACCGCCGGCGCCGCCGCCAACGATGACAATACGATGAGTCATGGGGATATCTCGCAAGGCTAAAAGAAATCGGTGCAATTACCCGAGCGAGCGCGATGCAGCTCATAGCGTCAGGTAACTGATAAATCGGCTCAACAGGCCCAGGCCAATAGTCACTGCCAGCACCACCACCAGGAGCATCCACGGCCGGAAAGGCCGGCGCTCGACTCGGTGCTGGGACAGGTGCAGGTACTCTTCGACATGCTTTTGGTCGTCGGGGTTCAGGCGGCTGGTCATATCGGGCCTCGTCAGGGGTAGACGTTGCTGAATGTGGGGAAGCTACATGCGGGCGGCGGTGTAACACATCAGCCCGCATTGAACGGAGCATAGCCGCTCGCTGGAACAGGCTCGACGCTGACCGTATCGTCCAGGCGAATGATTCCACTTTGTAACACTCGGGCGGTGATTCCGCCATGTCCGCGAACGGCCTGAAAGGTGCCAGGGCCGAGGTTGTTTTGCAGGCGCGCGCAGGGCTGACACCAACCGGTGGTTTCGAAAATCGCCTGGCCGATTTTGAAGCGGCGACCCTTGAGGCTGAACAGGTTGATCCCACTGATAACGAGGTTGCGCCGCAAATCATTAGGCAACAGCGGATTATCTTCCGAGCGGCCCATCAGCGAGTTGATCACCGCCAGATGCTCCCACTGAATCAGTGTCACCTGCCGCGCGTTGCGTACGCCGGGGCGGGCGCGATCGCCGGTCAACCCGGCCTCGAGTCGTGCCTCCACGGCCGCCAGTTCGATCATCGGCACGTGTGGCTGCGGGCGCACACCGATCCAGCGTACGCGGCCGGTTTGCGGGACTTCAGCGATCAGTTCCTGCAATGGACTCACAGGCTGATCCCGACATCGAAGACGATGCTGCGACCGAGGTTGCTGCGCAGGAAATCCGGGGCGTCGGGATGCGCAAATAAAACACGGGCGAAGGTCGGCCCCACCAGCGACAACGAGCGCCAACCCTGACGCAAGTATTCGGTGGGCGGCGGGAAATGGCTATTGAGGTCGAGCACTTCGCGCTTGAGGCTGGCGAAGGCGATGATGTCCAGTTCGCCCAGGTCCATGCCGCGCTCTTTGTAGTTGTGCGCTTTTTTGCGCAAGGTCGGCGCCAGTCTCAGCAGGAATTCATTGGCCGGAATGCGCCGGGGTTTGGCTTCGCGACGCACCAGCGAACTCAGCGAAAACGCACTGCGTCGGCGTTGCAGTTCATCGCGCCACTCATCGTTGAGGCGCCGGCCTTCGTCGAGCACGAAAAACACTTCGAAGTTCGCCTCGCGAAACAGCACGTCCGGCGGCTCCCCGGCAGGCGCGAACTCGTCGGTGCGGTAAGGAATGTTCAGCCCTTGCAGCAGGCGCTGGCACACCCAACGCTCACGCTCCCATTTGCGGGCATTGGAAAGAAACGCGTTGGCTTGCTCGGCCGCAATGGTCAGCAGGCGTAAGTAATCTGAGTCATCCATAGGCCCAAGCTTAGCGTTCAAATGCGTTCGCAAAGAAGACAGTTTGTCGGAGAAGAGCAAAAGCCTGTAACGCCATTGCCCCATCCCGTGCCCGTTTCAGGGCCCTGCACAAAACGGATAGCGATCTGCGCAAAGCGGATATTGCCCCGCGCCTGGCAGCTTTACCCTCGGCTTTACGGGACGTTAGCCGCTTTACCGACGTTCTGAATAAAACAACAACAAGAGATGAATGCCATGCGCAAGATCGACGTACATGAGGTTATCGACAACGCTCGATTCAACCGCTTCCACTGGATGGTGCTGTTCTGGTGTGCCCTGATCATCATTTTCGACGGTTACGATCTGGTGATTTACGGCGTGGTGTTGCCGATGCTGATGAAGGAGTGGGGGCTCAGTCCCTTGCAGGCCGGCGCGCTGGGAAGTTACGCATTGTTTGGAATGATGTTCGGCGCGCTGTTTTTCGGCCCGCTCTCGGACAAGATCGGCCGCAAGAAAGCCATCACGATCTGCGTGATGCTCTTCAGCGGTTTTACCGTGCTCAACGGTTTTGCCCGCAACCCCACCGAGTTCGGCCTGTGCCGGTTCATCGCCGGCCTGGGCATTGGCGGGGTGATGCCCAACGTCGTGGCGCTGATGAACGAGTACGCGCCGAAGAAAATCCGCAGCACGCTGGTGGCGATCATGTTCAGCGGCTACTCCGTGGGCGGCATGCTCTCGGCGGGACTGGGCATCGTGCTGATCCCGAGCTTCGGCTGGCAGTCGGTGTTTTACGTCGCGGTGCTGCCGTTGGTGCTGTTGCCGCTGATCATGTACTTCCTGCCCGAGTCGGTGGGTTTCATGCTGCGTCAGGGACGCAATGAAGAGGCGCGCGCCATTCTTCAACGGGTCGATCCGGCGTACGTCGCACAGTCCGGCGATCAACTGCACATGAGCGAAGTGAAGGGCACCGGCACCCCCGTGCTGCAACTGTTTCGCGAGGGGCGCGCACTGCGCACGCTGATGTTGTGGCTGGCGTTTTTCTGCTGCTTGTTGATGGTCTACGCCTTGAGTTCCTGGCTGCCGAAACTGATGGCCAACGCCGGTTACAGCCTGGGTTCGAGCCTGTCGTTCCTGCTGGTGCTCAACTTCGGCGCCATTTTCGGCGCGGTCGGTGGCGGCGTGCTGGGTGACAAACTGAACCTGCCTCGGGTGTTGGCGGTGTTCTTCGCCGTGGCCGCCGTGTCGATCACCTTGCTCGGTTTCAACAGCCCGATGCCGCTGCTGTACTTGCTGATCGCCATCGCCGGCGCCACCACCATCGGTTCGCAGATTCTGTTGTACGCCTGCGCCGCGCAGTTTTACTCCATGACCATTCGCTCCACCGGTCTGGGCTGGGCCTCGGGCATCGGACGCAACGGTGCGATTGTCGGGCCGCTGCTGGGCGGTGCCTTGCTTGGGATCAGCCTGCCGCTGCAACTCAACTTCATGGCGTTTGCCTTGCCCGGCGCGGTGGCCGCGATTGCCATGACCGTGTTTGCGATCAGCAGTCAGCGCAGTCACAGGCAAGCGCTGTCGGGCCTGCGCAACGGTTCGCCAGACGGGTCTGTCGGCGAAGCTTCATGAAAACGTTTGTCCGGGATTTTTCCCTGTCGGCGGCCGTCGCCGGGTTTATCGCCACGGTAATTTCCTATGCCGGCCCGTTGGTGATTATTTTCCAGGCGGCCGAGACCGCACACCTGTCGCGGGAAGTGTTGTCGTCGTGGGTCTGGGCGATTTCCATCGGCAGCGCGGTGCTCGGTATCGGTTTGAGCCTGCGTTACCGCGTGCCGGTGATCATCGCGTGGTCGGCGCCGGGCTCGGCATTGTTGGTGGCGCTGTTGCCGGGGATCTCGATGCCGGAGGCGGTGGGCGCGTACCTGGTCAGCAGCCTGATCATTTTCCTGGTCGGGGTGTCGGGGGCGTTTGACCGGATCATCGGCAAACTGCCGGCGGCTGTTGCGGCGGCGATGCTGGCGGGGATTCTGTTCAGTTTCGGCACCGGGTTGTTTGTCTCGTTGCAGGGCAAACCGTTGCTGGTGCTGGCGATGTTTGCCACGTACCTGATCTGCAAACGGCTGATGCCGCGTTATGCGGTGGTGATGGTGCTGCTGGTGGGCTGCTCGATGGCGTTTCTCGGCGGTGATTTGCACAGCGAAGCGCTGGTGATCGGGTTGGCCACACCGGTGTGGATCACGCCCGTGTTCAGCCTCAGCGCGACGCTGAACATTGCCTTGCCGCTGGTGATGGTGGCGCTGACCGGCCAGTTCGTGCCCGGCATGGCGGTGTTGCGGGCCAGCGGTTACGCGACGCCGTCCGGCCCGATCATCGCCAGCAGTGCGTTGGGCACGGCGCTGTTGGCACCGTTCGGTTGCCACGGGCTGAATCTGGCCGCGATCACCGCAGCCATTTGTACCGGTCGCGAGGCCCATGAAAACCCCGGCAAGCGCTACGTGGCCGGGGTGGTCGGCGGGCTGTGTTACCTGCTGCTGGGCATCTTCGGCGCCACCCTGGTTTCGCTGTTTTCGGCGTTCCCCAAAGAGCTGATCGCGGCGTTGGCCGGGCTGGCGCTGTTCGCCGCGATTGCCGGGGCGCTGGCCGGCGCAATGGCGGTGCCGACAGATCGCGAAGCCGCGCTGGTGACCTTTCTCACCACCGCTTCGGGCATGTCGTTGTTGGGTTTGTCCGCGGCTTTTTGGGGACTGATTTTCGGCATGGTCACCCATGTGTTGTTAAACGCCCGTCGCGAAAGCGCGGCGGCTGAAGCACTTCCAACTGTCGATCAATAAAAATAAGAGAAAAAACGATGAAACAGATTCTTCCAACAACCGGTTCCGTGTTGTCCATGGCGCTCGTCTCGGGTTTCTCCACCGGTGCGATGGCGGCAGAGGGCGGCTTTATCGAAGACACCACGGCCACCTTGCAGGCACGCAATTACTACTTCAGCCGGGACTTCTCCGACATCGTCGGGGCGAACAAACAATCGAAGGCCGAAGAGTGGGCGCAGGGCTTCATCCTTAACGTCAAATCCGGCTACACCCAAGGGCCTGTCGGGTTTGGTGTGGATGTGATCGGCCTGCTCGGCCTCAAACTCGACAGCAGCCCGGATCGGGTCAATACCGGTTTGCTGCCGGTCAAGGATGACGGGCGCGCGGCAGATGATTACAGCCGTCTCGAAGCTGCGCTGAAGGTGCGTTACTCCAAAACCGAGCTGAAGGTCGGGGAGTTGCAACCCAACCTGCCAGTGCTGGCGTTCAGTGATATCCGCCTGCTGCCGCCCAGTTACCAAGGTGCAAGTATCAGTTCCAATGAGATCAATGGTCTGACTTTGCAAGGCGGTCACTTGAACACGACCAGCCTGCGCAACGAGGCGGGCGACGAGAAAATGCAGGCCATGCTCGGCCATGTGCCGCAGCGCCAAGTCAGCAGTGATGGCTTCAACTTTGCCGGCGCCGATTACGCCTTCAACGATAAGCGCAGCTCGGTCAGCGCCTGGTTCGGGCAACTGGAAGACATCTACAACCAGCGCTTTCTCGGTCTCAAGCACAGCCAGCCGATGGGCGACTGGACCCTGGGCGCCAACCTTGGTTACTACGATTCGCGCGAAGACGGCAAGAAGCTGTTGGGCAACATCGATAACCAGGCGTTCTTCTCGCTACTGTCGGCCAAGCGCGGTGGTCACACGTTTTATGTCGGTTATCAGGGGATGTTCGGTGACAGCGCATTCCCGCGTGTCTTCGCCAACATCTCGCCGCTGGGCAACGAGGTGCCGACCTACGAGTTTGCCTTTACCGACGAACGCTCCTGGCAGGCGCGTTACGACTACGACTTCGCCGCCCTCGGTGTGCCGGGGCTGACCAGCACCGTGCGTTACATTTCCGGTAATAACGTCGACACAGGGCAAGGGTTCGAGGGCAAGGATCGCGAGCGTGATCTCGACCTCGGCTACGTGCTGCAAAACGGCAGCCTCAAAGGCCTCGGGATTCGCGTGCGCAACGTGATGGCCCGTTCCAACTACCGCAGTGATATCGACGAAAACCGCCTGATCCTCAGTTACACCTGGACGCTGCTATGACCATTGAAAAAGAACAACCGCCTTACAACATCGGCTTGCAGGTCAAGCTGGAGCAATTGACCGAGTCGGTGCTGCAAACCGAGGAAGACATGCGCTTTGCCAATCAACTGGCGCGCACGGCCGGCGATCGGGTCAAGGCGAGTGCGCAGAGCATGCAATCTTCGGCCAGTGTGCTGGAGGATCTGAACCTCTACATGCAGCGTCTGGATCAGGTGTTCGATGAGCTCGGCAGTCAGTCGATGCGCATCGGCGCGATTGTCGGCAGCATTCAGGACATCGCCCGTCAGACCAATTTGCTGGCGCTCAACGCGGCAATCGAGGCGGCGAGGGCGGGCAGTCATGGCCGAGGGTTTGCGGTGGTCGCCGATGAGGTGCGCAATCTCTCGCGTCAGGCCGCGGACTCCAGTGCGCAGATCCGGCAAATCGCCACGGGGCTGGAGCAGTCGGCGGAGCATGCACGCCAGGGGATTCAGCAGTTATCCGGCTCCACCCGTCTGGGGCTGGAAAAGGCTGGAGTGGCTTTGCATTCGATGGGGGAATTGCAAAGCGGTGCGGTGGCCAGGGTCGAGGTGGTCGAGCGGATCATGGCGCGTTTGGCCGGCCTGCATGATTTGGCGTTGCAGGCGAAACGGCTGATCGTGTGATGCCTGGTGTTACAGGTTGCTTGTGCAGTTGCCCATGACTTGGTAGGTCACGCGATGGGTCTGGCCCTGATGGTCGATGTAGACCATGGTTGCCGGCACGACGTCGCAAGCGGTTGCGGTGTCGGTCACGGAAACCACCTTGGCGATGTCCAGCGGCTGCGCCGGGTCGTACGGGGTGGCAGCGGGCTCGCTGGCGGCCATGGCTGAGGTGGCGATCAGGGTCAGAAACAGGGTGCTCAGGGTTTTCATTTTTGTGTGCTCGGTGTTGGTTTTGATGCTTGAAGTTTAGTCCTTGGTGGTGATGGATAAAGGGGGCTGGGGCTGATTCAGCTTTGCAGGAAACGTAACAATGGGGGCATATCCGTTTCTTTGGTTATGGCGGCTATTGGTTTCGCCCTTACGGCGAGTCACTTTCGAAAAGCGCGAAAGTATCCAAAGCGCTCTTGCCCCTGTCGTTCGGTGCCTCGCTGTGGCTCGGCATGCCCTCGCTCCGGTCCTGCTCCGTGGGCCCGCCGCCATCGGCCATCCATGGCCGGGGGCGGCTAACCCGGCATCCATGCCGGGTTGCCCACTGCGCAGAACCTGCGCTCGGCCTCTCGAGGGGGCGACTACCGCCACCGCCGCCGAGGCGGCCTGAAAGCCGACCTGGCTCATTTTGCGTACGCATTGTCCTTCACTGCTGCGAACACTCATTCGGGAGATGTACACCGATCTACTGTAGGAGCCGGCTTGCTGGCGATTGCGTCCGTCCAGCCAATACATACGTTGACTGATCCACCGCCATCGCCAGCAAGCCGGCTCCTACAGTTGATCGTATTCATCCAAACGCATCTGCATTGCCCTTGTAGGAGCTAGCTTGCTGGCGATGGCTTCCGTCCAGTCGAAAAGCAGGGTGACTGACCCACCGCCATCGCCAGCAAGCCGGCTCCTACAGTTGATCGTATTCATCCAGACACATCTGCATTTCCCTTGTAGGAGCCAGCTTGCTGGCGATGGCGTCCGTCCAGTCGAAAAGGAGGGGGACTGACCCACCGCTATCGCCGGCAAGCCGGCTCCTACAGGGATCGGCGTTTGCTTTTGATTCCCACCACTCATCAGGCCGAGCGTTAGCTCGCCTTCCGCTTTTGATCTGAGCGCCCCCTCGAGAGGCCGAGTGGAGGTTCTGCGCAGTGGGCAACCCGGCATGGATGCCGGGTTAGCCGCCCCCGGCCATGGATGGCCGATGGCGGCGGGCCCACGGAGCAGGACCGGAGCGAGGGCATGGCGAGCCTTAGCGAGCCACCGAACGAAAGGGGCAAGAGCCCTTGGTTACTTGGGGCTCTTCCAAGTGACTCGCCGTAAGGGCGAAACCAATAGCCGCCATCACCGCAAAAACGGATATGCCCCCAACCAAAGACCAACCAAACACCGGTGTAAACTGATACCCCACCCTATTCCGGCAAAGACAAGGGAGCCCACCCAGCCATGATCGGCGCCGAGCTGCTGTCCCCCGAAACCCTCACCGTCGGCTGGCTGATCTACATTCCAGCCCTGATCTGGGCCATCGCACGTGCCCCGTGGGTCGAGTTGTTCAGCGACAGCCGCCGCCAGCATCTGTTGTTCGGCACCGTGTTCGCGCTATTCATGCTGTGGCTGGTACGCCGGGATTTCGACACCGGCGTGTCCTATCACTTCATCGGCATGACCGCCGTAACCCTGCTCCTGGACTGGCCCTTGGCGATCGTCGGCGGACTGGTCGCACAAGCAGGCCTGGTCATGCTCGGACGCCAGGACCTCGCCGCCGTCGGCGTGAACGGCGCCTTGTTGATTCTGCTGCCCGTGCTGGTCACCGAGTGCTGCGCAATCCTGGTCGAGCGCGCGCAGCCGCGTAATCCCTTCGTGTATATCTTCGTTTCCGGTTTCTTCGCAGCGGCGCTGTCGGCCTTGCTGTGCCTGCTGCTAGCCCTGTGGCTGCTGTGGTTCAACGAGCTTTTCGTCATGCCTTACTGGCTGGAAGATTTTGTCGGTTACCTGTGGCTGATCATCTTTCCCGAAGCCTTCATCAACGGCATGGTCGTCAGCGCGCTGGTGGTGTTCAGCCCCGAATGGCTGGAGACCTTCAACCGCACACGCTATCTTTCGGCACCCTGGAAGGACGACGATCCGAAATCTTGATCCACATCAAATCCAAAAAACGTCGACGAATCCATGCTCCGAAAAACCTTCAGGAGCATCGAAAATGAGTGTCTACGAATGGGCAAGGCAGGAGTTGCGCCACAGTCTGGATGCAGCGCAGGAAGTCGGGTTTGATCCGGGGTTGAGCCTGCGCGCCCTGCTCAGCGCGGTGGTGCAGCAGAGCAAGGCCGTGCGCAGTGTCGAGGATCTGGCCGATGAGTTGCAGTTTCTCGCCGAGAACCTCGATGACGGTCAGGACTACGGCTTCATGCGGCCCTGAACCGTCACTTAGTGACGCGGGTCGAAATCACCACTGAACAACTCGTCCTCGGCATCGGGTGCCACTGGAATCTTGTGCTCTTCCGATGCCCACGCACCCAGGTCGATCAGTTTGCAGCGGTCCGAACAGAACGGCCGGAATGTGCTTTCCGGGGTCCATTCCACAGGGGCGCCGCAGGTTGGGCATTCGACGGTTGGGATCTGGCTCATGACTGGCCTCCACGCAATGTAAGGTAAAAGTGATGCAGGCGTTCGACCTCGCTGTGCAGCCAGGCGAGGTCGCGGTCGTTGACCACCACATCGTCGGCATGGCTCACGCGATCCTGGCGACTGGATTGCGCCTTGAGGATCGCCTGGACCTGTTGTTCGCTGGTCTGGTCACGCTGCAGGGTGCGTTCGATCTGTAGTTGTTCGGGCGCATCGATCACCAGCACTCGCTGGGTCATGGCGTACTGCCCGGACTCGATCAGCAACGGCGAAACCAGAATCGCGTAAGGCGATTGTGCCTTGCCCAGGTGATCGGCGATTTCCCTGGCGATCAGCGGATGCAAAAGCGCCTCGAGCCAGAGGCGTTGCTCAGGCACCTCGAAGATCAGTTTGCGCAACGCTGCGCGATCCAGTTGCCCGTCGGCTTGCAACACGCCGGGGCCAAAATGTTCGGCGATCTGTGCCAGCGCCGGGCGACCCGGCTCCACCACCCAGCGCGCCGCATGATCGGCATCGACCACGTGCACGCCCAGGTCGATGAAGTGCTGGGCGGCCGCGCTTTTGCCGCTGCCGATGCCGCCGGTCAGGCCGAGAATCCAGGGTTTATCCACAGGGGTATTCATTTCAAACCGACAAACTGCCAATAGAAGCCGGTTATTTGACCACCCCAGAGCAATGCAATCCAGCCGGCAATCGCCAGATAGGGACCGAAGGGGATCGGGGTCGAGGTTTTCGCATTGCGCAGGCTCAGCAAAATCATGCCGATAATCGCGCCCACCAGGGACGACAACAGAATGGTCAGCGGCAAAATCTGCCAGCCGCCCCAGGCGCCCAGCATGGCCAACAGCTTGAAATCGCCGTGGCCGATGCCTTCCTTGCCGGTGATCAGCTTGAACAGCCAGAACACCGACCACAGCGCCATGTAGCCCGCAATTGCGCCCCACAGCGCCTCGTGCAACGGCACGAACAATCCGAAGCTGTTGACGACCAGTCCCAGCCACATCAGCGGTAGCACCAGCACATCCGGCAACAGTTGATGCTCGGCGTCGATCAGGCTCATGGCCAACAGGCCCCAGCTCAGGACCAGCACCATCCCGGCTTGCCAGCCGAAACCGAAATGCCAGGCAATGAACGCCGACAGCAGGCCGCAGGCCAGTTCGGTCAAGGGGTAGCGTTTGCTGATGGGCGCTGCGCAGCTTGAGCATCGTCCACGTAAAAACACATAACTTAGCAGCGGGATGTTTTCCCAGGCGCGAATTCGGTGCCCACAATGCGGGCACTCGGAGTGGGGCAGCATCAGGTTGTAGGTCGCAGGCGGTGTTTCGCCAGGCAAACCGAGAATGTCCCGGGCCTGCAATTGCCACTCACGCTCGAGCATTTTCGGCAGGCGCCAGATCACCACATTGAGGAAGCTGCCGACCAGCAAGCCGACCAGCAGTGCAATGACGACAAACGCCAGCGGGTACACGGTCAGGATTTCGTTCAAAGGCATGTCAGATCGCATTGCCGAGTTGGAAAATGGGCAGGTACATCGCAACCACCAGGCCGCCGACGATAACACCCAGCACCACCATGATGAATGGCTCCATCAGGCTGGTGAGATTGTCGACCATATTGTCGACTTCCGCCTCATAGAAACTGGCGACCTTGTCGAGCATGTCGTCCAGTGCGCCCGACTCTTCGCCAATGGCCGTCATCTGGATCGCCATGTTCGGAAAGACGCCGGCGGTGCGCATGGAGAAATTCAGCTGCATCCCCGTCGAAACGTCCTGCTTGATACGCAGCACCGCCCGCTTGAACACGATGTTGCCGGTCGCGCCCGCCACTGACTCCAGCGCCTCGACCAGCGGTACACCCGCGGCGAAAGTGGTCGACAGCGTACGGGCGTAACGGGCCACGGCGGACTTGTACATCAATGCGCCAATCAACGGCAGTTTCAGCAGCCAGGTGTCTGTCCGGTCCCGAAAGCCTTGCGATGTCTTGAAGGCGTGGCGCACACCGAATATCGCCGCGATCAGCACGCCAAGCATCAGCCACCACCAATCCTGCATGAACTGCGACAGACCGATGACCATCACCGTGAACGCCGGCAGTTGCGCACCAAAACCTTTGAACACCGACTCGAACTGCGGCACCACCTTGACCAGCAGAATCCCGGTGACGATGATCGCGACGAACACCACCGCCAGCGGATAAGTCATGGCTTTCTTGATCTTGGCCTTGAGGCTTTCGCTCTTTTCCTTGTAGGTCGCGACCCGCTCCAACAGGGTGTCCAGCGCGCCGGCCTGTTCGCCGGCATCCACCAGATTGCAGTAGAGCTCATCAAAATACTGCGGCTTTTTGCGCAGGGCTGCCGCGAAGCTGTTACCCGCCGCGACTTCCTGTTTCACCTCGTCCACCAGTTTGCGCATGGCCGGGTTTTCGAAGCCTTCGCCGATGATGTCGAACGATTGCAACAGCGGTACGCCGGCTTTCATCATGGTCGCCATCTGCCGGGTGAACAGGGCAATGTCATTCGCCTTGATGCGTTGGCCGAGGCTGAAAAACGAGGCGGATTTCTTGCGCACCTTGCCGGGGTTGATGCCTTGCTTGCGCAGTTGCGCCTTGATCAGCGCCGGGTTCTGAGCGCTGAGTTCGCCGGTTATTTTCGTACCTTTTTTGTCGGTGCCTTCCCAGGCGTACACACTGATTTTTGCTGCTTTGACCGCCATGTTCAGTCCTTGGTGACCCGGTTGATTTCTTCAAGGCTGGTGATGCCTTGCATGGCCTTGATCAGCCCGGAAGTACGCAGGTCGTTGAAGCCGTCCTTGCGCATCTGGATATCGATTTCCAGCGAATTGCCTTCGGCCATGATCAGCCGTTGCAGGCCTGCTGTGTTCTTCACCACTTCATAAATCCCCACGCGCCCCTTGTAGCCGCCGTTGCACTGATCGCAACCGACCGGCTCATAGATCGTGAATGTGCCAATCCGTTCCTCTGGGAAGCCTTCCTTGATCAATGCCTCGCGGGGAATATCGATGGGCTTCTTGCACTGGCTGCACAGTTTGCGCGCCAGGCGCTGGGCGATGATCAGGCTGACGGACGTCGCGATGTTGAACCCCTGAATGCCCATGTTGTGCAGGCGGGTCAGGGTTTCCGCGGCGCTGTTGGTGTGCAGGGTCGACAGCACCAGATGCCCGGTCTGGGCGGCCTTGATGGCAATTTCGGCGGTTTCCAGGTCGCGGATCTCGCCGACCATGATCACGTCCGGGTCCTGCCGCAAGAAGGAGCGCAGCGCCTGGGCAAAACCCAGTCCCTGCTTGGCGTTGACGTTGACCTGGTTGATGCCTTCCATGTTGATCTCGACCGGGTCTTCGGCGGTGGAGATGTTGATGTCCACGGTGTTGAGTATGTTCAGCCCGGTGTAGAGCGACACGGTCTTGCCCGACCCCGTGGGGCCGGTCACCAGAATCATCCCTTGCGGCTGCTTCAGCGCGGCCATGTAGAGGTCTTTCTGGTCCGGCTCGTAGCCGAGGGCGTCGATGCCCATTTGCGCGCTGGATGGGTCGAGGATCCGGATCACCACTTTCTCGCCCCACAGGGTCGGCAGGGTGTTGACCCGGAAGTCGATGGATTTGCTCTTCGACAGGCGCATCTTGATCCGCCCGTCCTGGGGTTTGCGTCGCTCGGAGATGTCGAGGCTGGCCATGACTTTCAGGCGGGCGGCGATGCGGTTGGCCAGTTGAATCGGCGGCTTGGCGACTTCACGCAGCATGCCGTCGGTGCGCATCCGCACGCGGTAGGTTTTTTCGTAGGGCTCGAAATGCAGGTCGGAAGAGCCACTCCTGATCGCGTCCAGCAGCATCTTGTGAACGAAGCGCACCACCGGCGCGTCGTCGGCATCCTGTCCGGCGATGGCGTCCTGTTGGTGGTCATCGATCGACTCGATGTCCATGCCATCGAGGTCGACGTCGGCCATGTCTTCCAGTCCGCTGGCATGGCTGTCGAAGAACTTCTCGATGGCATCGCTGAGCTTGTCGTCCTCCACCAGGATGGCTTCGGTGTTCAGCCCGGTGCTGAACTGGATGTCGTTGATGGCCTGGTGATTGGTGGGGTCGGAAACCCCCACGAACAACTTGTTGCCACGCCGCCAGAGGGGCAGGGCGTGGTGCTGGCGAACCAGTTTTTCGCTGACCAGGCCCTTGGGTTGGGTTTCCTTGTCCAGGCAGTTGAGGTCGAGCAGTGCCATGCCGAAATGCTCCGAGGCGATCTCGGCGACCTGGCGGCTTTTCACCAGTTTGTTCTGCACCAGATAACTGACCAGGGAGATTTTATGACGTTGGGCTTGCTGATACGCCTGTTGCGCGCTTTGGTCGGTGAGCAGCTCGGCAAGCACCAATTGCTTGGCCAGACCGCTAAGGGCGATGTCATTCATGGGGATACCGGACACAGACAGTTCATGACTTATAGCCTAGTCAACCGGTGACGCCAAACCAGCGCTGCTCTGGTGACAAAAAGTGTCAGATAGTGCGGATCCTGAGGGCAGGACAAGGCCTTGCGTCGTTCTCGCGCCCCGCTAACAGGGGGTAACGGGCTTGGCATGGGCTGTGCTGAGACTGGTTCAGATCATGAGATTTCGACTCATGCATGGAGCTTGTCTATGAGTGCTCAGAAAGGTTTTACGCTTATTGAATTGTTGATCGTGGTGGCGATCATCGGGATTCTGGCGACGTTTGCGTTGCCGGCTTACTCGAAGTATCAGGCCCGGGCGAAAGTGACGGCGGGGTTGGCGGAGATTTCAGCATTGAAGGTTTCGTTTGAAGACCTGATGAATGCCGGCACTGCAGAACCCACCACACTGACGGGCGCCGGCACGACAACGCAGAACTGTGCAATTGCTGTCACCGGCACGGTTGCCTCAGGCGCTGGCACCATTGTCTGCACCCTGCAGAAAGCACCGGCCCCTGTGGCAGGTAAAACCATCACGCTGACTCGCAGCGCCACTGCAGGCTGGTCATGCGCGACCGGCGTGACTGCCGATTACGCACCGCCTGGTTGCACAGCCTCGGCAACTTAATGCTGAAAACGGCTAGATAGAAGAATGCCCCATCGTCGGATGGGGCATTTTTTGGGGGGGAAACTCCAGGTTCGCTGCGTTTCTTGGTGAGATTTGGAAAACCTCACAAATTCATGGCCTTAGGCCCACGTTAAAACCTGCAACTTGCATGTAGAGAATGTCGAAGTCATGCAATTTGCATGATTCCGAAAATCAGTCGATTTTTTAAGTTGTTGATTTATAAGGGGTTAGTAACTGTTTCAAAGTTGGCACAGCGTTCGCACTATACCCAGTAACCCTGCTGACAAGACACGCAGCAGACTTTATGAAAAAACAGGAGTTACTCGTATGAAGAAGTTCGCTATCGCTGCCGCTACTGCTACCGCGCTGACCCTGACCATGGCCAACGTTGCATTCGCTCAAACCCAGGCTACCCAAGCCCCAATGGTGCTGGCTGCCGGTGAAGTGACCAAGGCTAAAGAAGCCACTTCCGATACCTGGATCACCACCAAAGTCAAAGCTGACCTGGTGACCGAAAAAGGCATTCCTGGTACCGATATCAAAGTCGAAACCAACAAAGGTGTTGTATCCCTGTCGTCCACCGTCGCGGTGACTGACGCTCAGAAAGCCACCGCCGTGGCCATCGCCAAGAAAATCAAAGGCGTCCAGGCGGTCTCCGCTGACGGCCTGAAAGCCGAGTAAGGCAAGACTTCTCGCCTGAACGGGAGAAGACGCGGTAGACGAGCCGAGTCATGCGTCTGCCGCAACTTGAGAGTTCATGCGACGGCCACAAGGAAGTGGCCATTACAGGCCCCTGACATTCGTGTCCGGGGCCTGTTCTATTCCGGGCTACGCAAAACCAAAATGTGGGAGCCGGCTTGCTGCGGGCGGCGTTCCGACGATTGCGGTGTGTCAGTAAACAGTTTCGTCGACTGAAACACCGCAATCGTCGGAACGCCGCCCGCAGCAAGCCGGCTCCTACAAAGGGTCTGTGTGTCAGTTTCCGCGTTTGCTGGTGATCTGCTTCAAGCGATTGCCTTCAAACCGCAGGTATTGATACATCCCGCCGTTGGGCCCGTAGGTCCATTCCTCGACCTGGAATTCTTCCCGACGGTTGGCGCTGCGCTTGTAGCCCAACAGGTCTCGACTGACCGGCTCACCGCACTTCTGCAGGACTTCGCTGGACCGGTCGCCGACGCTGACCAACTGACTGCCGCAGCGCAGGGTATCGGCGGCTGAGGCCTGACTGGCCGCCATTGCCAGTGTCAGGCTGATCAGCAACCGACTGATCATCACTCGGCATCCAGGTGCAACGGCGTTACCACACGACCGTCACTTTCGGCTTCGCCGAGGCTGGCATCGATGAAGTACACGCGGTCATCGGCCAACTGCCCCTTGTCGACCAGATAATCCTTGATGCTGCTGGCGCGATCCTGGCCCAGCTGACGCAAGAGCACGTCGCTGGTGCTCCAGAACTTGATCACGTCTGCGCGCATTTTGGCGGTGCGTTCTTCCTTGCCCAAGTCCTTCCATTCGGCGGGTGGCTGGGTTTTCAGGCGGGTGCGGTAGATGCCTTCCAGCAGCGGGCCTTTCTCGCCGTCCGGTACTTGCAGCAACGAGGCCTGCGCCGGCACCTTGTCGCCGCGACGCTGGAGCATTTTGTAGTAGTTGTACTGGTATTCCCGTTCCAGGCGTTGCTCGGCGATCAGCGGGCCATCGCTGCTGGCGGCAGCGGTGCCTTCGATCTCCAGGCGCAGGGCCGGGCGTTCCTTGAGCGCATTGGACAGTTTGACCAGCGAACCCTCGGCGTCCTTGCTCAGATCGCTCGAGCCCGGCGCGAACGACACCGTGCCGAGGTCTTCCGAACCACCACTGACCAGCCCGCCAATCATTTTGAACGGTGCGGCAGCAGCTTTGACGATCAGGTTGCGCAGGGTCTGCCAGACAATCGGCATGACGCTGAACTGCGGATTGTTGAGGTCGCCGCTCACCGGCAGCTCGATGGAAATCTTGCCGTCGACGTCCTTGAGCAGGGCAATCGCCAGTTTCAGCGGCAGGCTTACGGCGTCGGGGCTGTCGACCTTTTCACCCAGTTGCAATTGCTCGACCACCACTTTGTTTTCAGCCTTGAGCTGGCCTTTGGTAATCAGGTAATGCAGGTCGAGATTGAGTCGGCCCTTGCGGATACGGTAGCCGGCGAACTTGCCGGAGTAGGGCGTCAGCGTGGTCAGTTCCACCCGTTTGAAACTGGTGGCGATGTCGAGGCTGGCCATCGGGTCGAACGGGTTGACCGAACCTTTGATGGTCACCGGCGCGTAACGATCGACCTTGCCCTTGATGTCGACGGTCGCCGGTTTCGCCTGACGGCTGTCGATGGTGCCGATCTGGCCGTTGAGCTGTTGCACGGCGGTGGCGAAGTTCGGGGTCAGGCTGAAGTCGGCGAAGTTGGCGGAACCGTCATTGATGGCAATGCCACCGATGTGAATGCCCAGCGGTTTGTCCTTGCTGACGGGTTTGGCCGCAGCGGTTTTTGCGCCGGAATCGGGCGGTTGCGGGATCAGCAGGTCATCGATGTTGGTGGTGCGGTCATCGTTGATCATGAAACGCACGTAGGGCTGGAACAGGTTGACCTTGTCGATCGACAGGCTGTCGCCGTGCTGATAATTCAGGCCTTCGACCACCACCTGCTGCCACTTGAGAAAGTCGCGGGTTTTCAGGGTGTCGAGGGTGTGCAGCTGATCGATCTGCGCCCGTCCTGTGACGCTGAACGCCAACGGCTCGGTGCTTTTCAGGTTGACCGCCAGATCGCTGCCGAGCATGCCGCTGCGCAGTTCAAGGCGAATGAACGGATTGATGTAGGACTGGGCGACCCGCAGGTCGATGTCCTTGGTCTGCACGTTCAATTTAGCGCTGACGGGAGCGAGATTGACCTCGCCCTCGGCGGTGATCTTGCCTTGCTTGCCCACCCCGGTGTCGAGCTTGAGGGTAAAAGGCGAGCCATTGAGGCTGTCGAAATTTTGCAGGTCCAGGTTCAGCGGGTTCAAATCCAGCGTCACGGCGGGTTGCGCTTTGCGGTCAGCCAGGTGCACCTGGTAATTGCGCAACTGCACATCTTTCAACAGCACTTGCCAAGGTTTGCTCGGCGGCGTCGGTTCTGGCTTTGGCGAGTCGGCGGCCGCTGGCGTGCTGGCCGGCTCGGCTTTGGCCTTGGCGGCGGCCTTGGACGGTTGGCTGGCGAACAGCTTCTGCCAGTCGAGTTGCCCGTCGGCTTCCAGTGCCGCCCAGGTTTCCAGTTTGTTGCTGCGGATCTTGCCGACGACAACTTGCTGCTTGGCCAGGTCGACCGTGGTTTCAGTTACGTCCAGGCGTTCGAGTTTCGCCAGTGGCCGACCGTCCGGAGCCTTGATGGCGAAGGGCGCCACGCTCACTGCGACGTTGTTCAGCAGCAGCTCGGTTTCCTTGGACAGGTTGAGTTTGTAGTCGGTGCTCAGGTTCAGCACGCCGTTTTCCAGCACCAGCGGCAGCGCGTCACGCACATAGGGCCAAAAGGTTTTCATCTGCCCGTCGGTGATTTTCAGCTTACCTTCGGAGGCGATCGGGATGAGGCTGAAGTTACCGGTCCAGTCGATCTGCCCACCGTTCGGGCCAATGGCCACAAGGGTCATGTCGGCATTGTCATCGGGCAGAGTGCTGAGGTTGTTCAGCTCGAAATCGAGTTTGTCGTAGAGGAACTCGATGGCTTCGCTGGGACGGTCATCCTTGAAATGCACGGCACCACCGGCCAGTTTGATCCGCTCTACGCGCAGCGGAAACGGTTTGGCGTCCGGGTCGGCCGGCGTCGGCTCGCTCGCCGGCAGTTTGAACAGGCCAAGCAAGTTGAGTTTGCCGTCCTTGCCGAAAAGGATCTCGGTCTTCGGCTTGTCCAGTTCGATATCGGACAGGTGCAGCGCCTTGGTCCAGAGGCTGTCGATCTGCAGGTTGGCGTAAAGCCGTTCGAAACCGACCTGTTCCTTACCCGGTTCGCCGATGATCAGGCCCCACAGGGTGACTTCCAGGCTGAACGGGTTGAGTTCGATTCGCTGAATAGTGGCGGGCGTCGTTGCGTAGTTGGCCAGTTGCTGGTTGGCCACCCGCAATGCGATGCCCGGTAAAATCAGAAACCCCAGCAGGCTGTAGAGGGCCAGAGCAGTCAACAAGGCGCCGATAGCGCGGATCAATCCTTTGGGCATGTGCGGCTTCATCTGTCTGAATCGGAGTGCCTTGGAGTATGGCACGCCAATCCGGTTCCGAAGTAATCGCTCAGCCCAGGATTTTTCAGATTTATCTCACGTGATTCAGAGCTGCAGGATCAGTGTTTTCAGCGGCGGCTGTTGATCCATGGACGGGAAATCGGCGCCCGGTTTCATCACCGTCCATTCGCGCACCGGGCGGCCGGCCTTCTCGGCGCAGCGCAAAACCTGTTCGCGCCAGTCGTCCATGCTGACTTTTGCCAGGTTGTTGCAGCAGATCAGCACGCCGTTGTCGGCGGTGGTCAGCAGCGCGGGCTTGAGCAGGCTCTGGTAGTCGCGCAGCAGGTCGACGGTGCCGAAAGCGCTCTTGGCCCAGGCCGGAGGGTCCAGCAAAACCAGATCGTATTGACGTTGTTCCAGGCGTTGATAGCTCGGCAGTTTCTGCCCGCGACGCTGGCTGATGGGCAGGCCGGCGAGTTGGCGAATGGCCGGGAAATAATCGGACTGGATGAATTGCATGGTCGGCAACTGTGGATTGAGCAGACCGTTTTCGCGGCCGACCGCCAGGTTGCCCTCGGCGAAGTCCAGGTTGCACACCTCGCTCGCGCCACCGGCCGCAGCGCTCAGGCCGACGCCGCAGGTGTAGGCAAACAGGTTCAGCACGCTTTTGTTCTTGCTGTGATCCTTGACCCAGCCACGGGTGTTGCGCAGGTCGAGAAACAGCAGCGGATCCTGGCCGGCGTGGCGGCCGCGAACCCGGTAATTCAGGCCCCATTCGTGACCGACCAAGTCTTGCAGGGCGGCTTCGTCGGCGCGGTAGACCGTGTCTTCACGGTCGATGCGCGAGTTGCCCCGGGAGCGGTCGTTGTAGACCAGCAGGGTATCGAGGCCCAGATGTTGGTTGATCGTTTCATGCACTTGCAGCAGGGCGTCGCGCTCCAGCGCCTGATGAAAGCTCTGCACCAACAGCTGCGGGCCGTAGCGGTCGATGGTCAGGCCGCCGGCGCCTTCCTGGCTGCCGTGGAACAGGCGATAGCAATCGGTGCCTTGCTGATGCAGTTCGGCAAGCAGGTCCTGGCGATGTTCGAGGGCGGCGCACAGCGCCTGATTCAAGGAAGACATGCTGGGCGCCTTGCAGGGGAGGGAATTTTGCGCGGGAGTTTAACAGCTTGCGCACGAGAGGACTTGTAGGAGCGAGGCTTGCCCGCGAAGAATGCCGCACGGTCTGGCGGATACACTGCGTTATCGTTCTTCGCGGGCAAGCCTCGCTCCTACAAGGGTATTAGGTTGGTAGTCCCATCCGTCGCTTGGCCCTATGCACCGAGCCGTTACGCACGGCCCAGCGCAGCATCGGTGCGCTGCGGTTGACGCTGGCGCGGATGAGTTTGCGTTGCAGCGAGCTCTGGCGCACGCCGAGCATGTCGCTGGCCCAATCCGGCAGCAGATCAATGCCTGCCTGCATCATCAACCCACCGAACGGCTTGGCCAGACGGCTCGGGGAGGGGGCGTTCAACAACAGTCGCAACACCTCGCGACTGCGCTCGTCGCACAGCAATTGCGGACGAATGCGCTCAAGGTATTCGGCCGTTTCCTGTCGCGAACGCGGTACGTCCCGCGCGCCCAGGCGTTCGGCGACCAAGGCGATTTCATCGTAGTAACGGTCCTGATCGGCCAGCGAAAGGTGTGGGTTGCGATAACGCAAATGCGCCGCGAGGAAGTTGCTGACTTCGGCCACGTGCACCCAGGTCAACAAGTCGGGATCACTGGCGGCATAAGGCCGGCCATCCGGCGCGGTGCCGGTCACTTGCAGGTGGATGGTGCGGACTTTCTCGATCAGCCAGTCGGCATCTTTACGCGAGCCGAAGGTGGTGCCGGAAATGAATTGCCCGGTGCGGCGCAGGCGACCGAGCATGTCCTCGCGAAAATTCGAATGGTCCCAGACCCCGGCCAGCGCCAAGGGGTGCAGGGCTTGCAGCATCAACGCGCTGATGCCGCCGATGAGCATGCTGCTGAAGTCGCCGTGGACTTGCCAACTGACCGAATCAGGGCCGAACAGGCCGGGATCACCCTTGGGGTTTTCCAGGTCGAGCTTGCCGAGGGACAGGCCGGTGAGGCTCATGACCTGTGTTTCGATGCGGCTGCGGATGAATTCCATGGCGACTCATTGCTGAAAAAAAGGGGGAGCGCCAATCTTCCCCTGTAGGAGCCGGCTTGCTGCGGGCGGCGTTCCGACGATAGCGGTGTGTCATTCAACATTTTTGTCGATTGATACGCCGCAATCGTCGGAACGCCGCCCGCAGCAAGCCGGCTCCTACAAGGGCAAGGCGTGCACACGTTATTGGTTCAGGCGTTTATCCACCAGATCCTGAACCACGCTCGGGTCGGCCAACGTCGAGGTGTCGCCCAGGCTGTCCAGCTCATTACAGGCGATCTTGCGCAGAATCCGTCGCATGATCTTGCCCGAACGGGTTTTCGGCAAGGCCGGGGCCCACTGGATCAGGTCCGGTTTGGCAAAACTGCCGATTTCCTTGCTGACGTGGGCCAGCAGTTCCTTCTTCAGTTCGTCGGTGGGATCGGTGCCGTTCATGGGCGTGACAAAGGCATAGATGCCCTGGCCTTTGACGTCGTGAGGGTAACCGACCACCGCCGCTTCGGCGATGCTGTCGTGCAGCACCAGCGCGCTTTCCACTTCGGCGGTGCCGATGCGGTGGCCGGAAACGTTGATCACGTCGTCAATGCGCCCGGTGATCCAGTAGTCGCCGTCCTCGTCGCGCCGCGCGCCGTCGCCGGTGAAATAGTAGCCGGGATACGGTTTGAAATAGGTATCGACCATCCGTTGCGGATCGCCGTAGACACTGCGGATCTGCGCCGGCCAGCTGGATTTGATCGCCAGCACGCCGCTGCCGGCGCCTTTGATTTCCTTGCCCACTTCGTCGAGCAACACCGGCTGCACACCGAACATCGGTTGCGTGGCGCAGCCGGGTTTGATCCGCTGCGCGCTCACCAGCGGGCTGAGCATGATGCCGCCGGTTTCGGTCTGCCACCAGGTGTCAACGATCGGGCAACGCTGTTCGCCGACGACGTTGAAATACCAATCCCACGCTTCCGGGTTGATCGGCTCACCGACGCTGCCGAGTAATCTGAGGCTCGCGCGGGACGTTTCCTTCAGCGGTTCGGGGCCTTCGCGCATCAGCGAGCGCAGGGCGGTGGGGGCGGTGTAGAAGATGTTCACGTGGTGCTTGTCGATCACCTGCCAGAAGCGCGAGCTGCTCGGGTAGCTCGGCACGCCTTCGAAGATCAGCGTGGTCGCGCCGTTGGCCAGCGGGCCGTAGACGATGTAGCTGTGGCCGGTGACCCAGCCGACATCGGCGGTGCACCAGAAGACTTCGTTGTCGCGGTAGTCGAGCACGTATTTGAAGGTCATCGCCGCTTGCAACAGGTAGCCGCCGGTGGTGTGCAACACGCCTTTGGGTTTGCCGGTGCTGCCGGAGGTGTAGAGGATGAACAGCGGATCTTCGGCGTCCATGGGTTCCGGCGGGCAATTGTCATCGACGTCGCGCAGGGCCTGGTGATACCAGAGGTCGCGGCCTTCGACCCAGTCGACATCGCCCTGGGTGCGCTCGACCACGATCACGGTGCTGACGTTCGGGCAACTTTTCAGCGCCTGGTCGACTTTCTGCTTGAGCTGTACGAATTTGCCGCCGCGCACGCCTTCATCGGCGGTGATCACGGTGCGGCAGTCGGCATCGAGAATGCGGTCGCGCACAGAGTCCGGGGAGAAACCACCAAACACCACCGAATGCACCGCACCGATTCGCGTGCAGGCGAGCATGGCGTAGGCGGCTTCGGGGATCATCGGCATGTAAATGCACACGCGGTCGCCTTTCTTCACGCCACGGTTTTTGAGCACATTGGCCAGGCGGCAGACGTTGTGATGCAGTTTTTTGTAAGTGATCTGGGCCGATTCGGCGGGGTCATCGCCTTCCCAGAGGATTGCGATCTGATCGCCGCGTTTTTCCAGGTGGCGGTCGATGCAGTTGTAGCTGACGTTTAATTTTCCGCCGGCAAACCAGCTGGCTTCGCCGGTTTTCAGGTCATAGCGCTGGACGGTTTTCCACGGTGTGCTCCAGTCGAGGAAGCGTGTGGCCTGTTCAGCCCAGAATTCACTGGGGTGCTCGATGGATTGACGATACAGGCGCTTGTAGTCGTCTTGACTGAGGTGTGCGGCCCGGCGGACGGCATCGGCTTTGGGGAACGTGCTGATATCGAACATGACGGTTCCTTCTTCTTGTTTTTGCGACAAGAGGGGAGCTACGCGACCCTCGTAGGAGCCGGCTTGCTGGCGATAGCGGCGTATCAGTCGACAAAAATGTTGAATGACACACCGCTATCGCCAGCAAGCCGGCTCCTACAAGGTTAGTACCGTCTGTAGGAGTGGCGTCAGATTAACCGCGGTGACGACCGCGGAAATAGTTGATCAGCCCTTGGGTGGAAGCATCGTCAGCCGGGGTTTCTTCGCTGCCGACCAGACGGTTGTAGACGCCTTTGCCCAGCTCTTTGCCCAGCTCCACGCCCCACTGGTCGAAGGCGTTGATGCCCCAGATCACGCTTTGCACGAAGACTTTGTGTTCGTACATCGCCACCAGTGCGCCGAGACGGCGCGGGCTGATGCGTTCGACCACCAGGGTGTTGCTCGGACGGTTGCCCGGGATCACCTTGTGCGGCGCGAGTTTCTGCACGTCGGCTTCGGCCATGCCTTTGTCACGCAGCTCGGATTCGGCCTCGGCGCGGGTCTTGCCGAGCATCAGTGCCTGGCTTTGCGACAAGCAGTTGGCGTACAGCCACTGGTGGTGATCGGACACAGGGTTGAAGCTGACGATCGGCACAATGAAGTCGGCCGGAATCAGTTGGGTGCCCTGATGCAGCAACTGGTGATACGCGTGCTGACCGTTGCAGCCCACGCCACCCCAGATCACCGGACCGGTATCAGTGGACACCGGTGTGCCGTCCTGGCGCACGCTCTTGCCGTTGGATTCCATGTCCAGCTGTTGCAAGTGTTTGGTGATGTTGCGCAGGTAGTGGTCGTACGGCAGGATCGCGTGGCTCTGCGCGCCCCAGAAGTTGCCGTACCAGACACCGAGCAACGCCAGCAGCACCGGCATGTTCTGTTCGAATGGCGCGCTCTGGAAATGCTGGTCCATGGTGTAGGCACCGGACAGCAGTTCCTTGAAGTTCGACATGCCGATGGCCAGGGCAATCGGCAAACCGATGGCCGACCACAGCGAATAACGGCCGCCGACCCAATCCCACATCGGGAAGATGTTTTCTTCGCGGATACCGAACGCCACGGCGGCGGCGTTGTTGCTCGAGACCGCGATGAAGTGACGATACAGCTCGGCTTCCGAACCACCCTGAGCCAGGTACCAGGCGCGAGCGGCCTGGGCGTTTTTCAGGGTTTCGAGGGTGTTGAAGGACTTCGACGAAACGATAAACAGCGTGGTCTCGGCGCGCAGCTTCATGGTCAGTTCATGAAGCTCGGTGCCGTCGATGTTTGCCAGGTAATGGCAGCGCACGCCTTTCTGGGCGTAGGACAGCAGGGCTTCGGATACCAGCTCCGGGCCGAGGAACGAGCCACCGATGCCGATGTTCACCACGTCGGTGATCGGCTTCTCGGTGTAACCGCGCCACAGACCGTCGTGGATACGGCCCACGAGGTCGGTGATCTTGTTCAAGACCTTGTGTACTTCGGGCATCACGTTGACGCCGTTGACCGACAGCTTCTCGCCCACTGGGCGGCGCAGCGCGGTGTGCAGGGCCGGGCGTCCTTCGGAAGAGTTGACGATTTCGCCTTCGAACAGCGCCTTGATCGCGCCCTTGAGGTCAACTTCATTGGCCAGGCCCACCAGCAGATTGCGGGTCTCGGCGTTGATCAGGTTCTTCGAGTAGTCGAGAAACAGGCCGCAGCTGCTGAGGGTGAATTGGGTAAAGCGCTGCGGATCGGCATTGAAGGCTTCGCGCATGCTGAAATCCTGCATGGCTTGGCGGTGGTCATTCAGCGCCTGCCAGGCGGGCAGAGCGGTCACGTCTTGAGGAGTGCGGTAGTACGCCATCGCTGCGGGTTTCCTTTTTACTTGAACGGCCTTTTGAACACTAAAAATCCCGGAGCGCCGTGGGTGGGCGTCCGGTCAACTGCGTCGACACGATTTCATGGCACAGGGCGAATACAGTAAACCTCGCGCTGCGATCTGTCTTGACTTTGTCTGACCCGTTCCCGGTACTTTTTTGTACATGAAGCAGGGAACGGTCCGACAAACGGAAGAGAAGGTTCGGTCAGGCGACCTGAACCGGAATGGCATTGCTGGTGTGGCTCAGCTCGTTACCCGGTGCCATGTAGAGCATGCGCGGCTTGAAGTTGAGCAGCTCGGCTTCGCTGTAGTGAGCGTAAGCACAGATGATCACACGGTCACCGACCTTGGCCTTGTGGGCGGCGGCGCCATTGACCGAGATCATGCGCGAGCCTTCTTCGCCACGAATGGCGTAGGTGGTGAAGCGTTCGCCGTTGTCGACGTTGTAGATCTGGATCTGTTCGTATTCACGGATGCCGGACAAGTCCAGCCATTCGCCGTCAATGGCGCAAGAACCTTCGTAATCGAGTACTGCGTGGGTGACTTCGGCGCGATGCAGCTTGGCCTTGAGCATGATGGCGTGCATGAGTGTTTTCCCAGGTCGGAATCGAACGGCGGGCAGTTTGCCCGAAGCGATTGTGGGCAGCAATACAGCGGCGAGGCAACGCAACTCCCTGTAGGAGCGAAGCTTGCTCGCGAAGGCGCCGTGTCAGTCGATGCAGATGTCGAATGACGCGATGCCTTCGCGAGCAAGCTTCGCTCCTACAGAGGGGTTGTGGTGTTCAGACGGGGGCGTCGAGGTTCAGGTGCAGGTTGTCGATCAACCGCGTGGTGCCGAGGAACGCTGCCACCAGAATCACCAGGTCCCGATCTTCCGCCGTCGCCGGGCGCAAGGTCAGCGCATGGCGGATTTCCAGGTAGTCGGTACGCAAACCCGCAGCTTCAAGCTGTTTGGTCTGTGCGGCGATCAACGCCGGATAATCGCGCTCACCCTGTTTAATGGCATCAGCAATCGAGGTCAGCGTGCGATACACAACCGGCGCCACGGCCCGCTGTTCTTCACTGAGAAAGCCGTTGCGCGATGACAATGCCAGCCCATCGGCCGCACGGACCGTCGGCTCGCCGATGATCTGGATCGGCATGTTCAGGTCATGCACCAGCGCGCGAATCACGGCCAGTTGCTGGAAATCTTTCTGGCCAAAGATCGCCAGGTCCGGCTGAACCATGTTGAACAGTTTGCTGACCACCGTCGCCACGCCTTCGAAATGCCCCGGACGGCTGGCGCCGCACAGGCCTTCGGACAGTTGTGGAACGCTGACGCGGGTCTGGCCGGTCATGCCGTCGGGGTACATTTCTTCTACGGCGGGTGCGAACAACAAGTGGCAACCGGCCTCGAGCAGTTGTTCCTGATCCGCTGCCAGGGTGCGCGGGTACTTGTCGAGGTCTTCGCCGGCGCCGAATTGCAGCGGGTTGACGAAAATACTCGCGACCACGAAGTCCGCCCGCTGGGAGGCCTTGGTAATCAGCGCGATATGACCGCTGTGCAGGTTGCCCATGGTCGGTACGAAGGCGATGCGCTTGCCTTCACTGCGGGCGCGGGCCACGGCGGCCCGCAATTCGCGTACGGTTTTTACGGTGTTCATGCAGAGAATCCGTGTTCGATACCAGGGAAAGTCGCCGCTTTGACTTCAGAGACATAAGCGCTCAGGGCCGCGTGAATGCTGGTTTGGCCGTTCATGAAGTTCTTCACGAACTTTGGCACTCGGCCAGTGATCGACAGGCCAAGCATGTCGTGCAGCACCAGGACCTGGCCGTCGGTACCGCTGCCGGCGCCGATGCCGATCACCGGAATCCCCACTGCCTGGGTGATTTCCTGAGCCAGTTCACTCGGCACGCATTCGAGCAGCAGCATGGCGGCACCGGCCTGTTCCAAGGCGATGGCGTCGGCGCGCATCTGCCGTGCCTGGTTCTCGCCACGGCCCTGGACTTTGTAACCGCCCAGAATGTTCACCGATTGCGGCGTCAGGCCCATGTGCGCGCACACCGGGATGCCGCGCTCGGCCAGCAGACGGATCGAATCCGCCAGCCACAGCGCACCTTCGACCTTGACCATGTGTGCACCGGCCTGCATCAACTGGGCGCTGTTGGTCATGGTTTGTTCGATAGTGGCGTAGGCCATGAAGGGCAGGTCGGCGAGGATAAACGCGTCGGTGTTACCGCGTTTGACGGCGGCGACGTGGTAAGCCATCTCGGCGGTGGTCACCGGCAGGGTGCTGTCGTGACCTTGCAGAACCATGCCGAGGGAGTCGCCCACCAGCAGCACTTCGACGCCGGCTTCATTGCAGGCGTGGGCGAAGGTCGCGTCATAGCAGGTCAGCATGGTGATTTTTTCACCTTTTTGCTTGAGACCTTGCAGAGTGGTCAGGGTGATGGCTGGCATGAAAAGTTCCTCATTCAGGCGCTGTGGAAACTACTGCGAGTAACGCGCGTGATTCTTCGTTAAATACAGGCGCACGGTCTGTTGTCGTGCTTTTAAGGCCTGGATTGCGCCCTTTAACGCCGTGTTGGCGGCAGCGGGACGCCTATAGTCGTGAGGAGAACTCGGGAAGTCAATTGCGTGTGTTACCGCATTGTTACGCGTGGGGTGTTACCGAAGTAACTGATGCGATTCAGCACCTGCAGATCCTGTACACAACACTAATCCCCTGTGGGAGCGAGCCTGCTCGCGATAGCGGTGTGTCATTCAGCATTGATGCCGACTGATCCACCGCTATCGCGAGCAGGCTCGCTCCCACAGGGGATGTGCGTTAATTCGGGGGGAGGCGTTCCAACCCGACGAACGGGCAGGCTGCGAGTAGTTCTTTCAGACTGCGGCCATCGGCCAACCGCAAATCCACTGGCGCCAATTCGGCCAACGGATACAGAACGAACGCGCGTTCCTGCATATGGTAGTGGGGCACTTTGAGGCGTGGCTCGTCGATCAGCCGATCACCGAACAGCACGATGTCGAGATCAAGCGTGCGTGGCCCCCAGCGCTCAAGACGTTCGCGGCCCTGTCCGTTCTCGATGGTTTGCAGCGCATCGAGCAGCTCCAGCGGGGCAAGCGTGCAGTCGAGGGCGGCGACCGCGTTGGTGTAACGCGGTTGGCCAGGCAGCAGCGAGTCGCTCTGATAAAACCCGGAAACCCCGACCAGTTCGGTCTGCGGCAACCGCGCCAGCGCTTCGACGGCGCTGCGCAATTGTTCGGCGGGGTCAGCCAGGTTGCTGCCCATGCCGATGTAGATGCGTTCCATGCTTACTCGCCCGTGGTGCTCGGTGCGCCGGCTGCACGTTTGCGCTTGGCACCGCCGCTGCGGCGACGTTTGCGTGGTGCGCCAGTGCCGTCTTCCTTGCCACTGAGGTCGCGGATCATGTCACGACGTTCGCTGTCGTTGGCGTCCTGATAATCCGTCCACCATTCGCCCAGGCCATCGGTCTGTTCGCCAGCGCTTTCGCGCAGCAGCAGGAAGTCGTAACCGGCGCGGAAACGCGGGTTGTCCAGCAGCAGGTCGGCGCGTTTGCCGCTGCGGCGCGGCAGGCGTTCCTGCATGTCCCAGATCTCGCGGATCGGCATGGTGAAGCGTTTTGGAATCGCGATCCGCTGGCACTGTTCGGCAATCAGCTCGTGCGCCGCTTCCTGCATCGCCGGAATCGGCGGCATGCCACGTTCCTGCAAACGCAGCACGCGAGCCGGCAGGGCAGGCCACAACAGGGCTGCAAACAGGAACGCCGGGGTCACCGGTTTGTTCTGCTTGATGCGCAGGTCGGTGTTGATCAGCGCTTCGCTGATCAGGGTGTGGGTGTACGTCGGGTTGTATTCCAGCGCCTCGGCACTGGCCGGGAACAGCGGATCGAACAGCTGCAGGTCGACCAGCATCTCGAAGGTGTCCGCGGCGTGGCCGGAGAGGAACAGCTTGAGCACTTCTTCGAACAGACGGGCCGACGGGATCTCGCGCAGCATCGGTGCCAGGTCGCGGATCGGCAGGGCGCTGTGTTTTTCGATGCCGAAATTCAGCTTGGCGGCGAAACGCACGGCGCGCAGCATCCGCACCGGGTCTTCCTGGTAGCGTTGTTTCGGATCGCCGATCAGGCGGATCAGGTGGTTGCGGATGTCGTGTACGCCGTTGGCGTAGTCGAGGATGCGCTCGCTGACCGGATCGTAATACAGGGCGTTGATGGTGAAGTCGCGGCGTTGCGCGTCTTCTTCCAGCGTGCCGTAGACGTTATCGCGCAGAATGCGCCCGCTCTCGTTGCGGGAAGACTGGTTGCTGTCTTCCTCTTCATCGTTTTGCGGGTGATTGGCGCGGAAGGTCGCGACTTCAATGATTTCGCGGCCAAAGTGGATGTGCACCAGTTTGAAGCGGCGGCCGATGATCCGCGCATTACGGAATTCGGCGCGCACCTGTTCAGGGGTGGCACTGGTGGCGACGTCAAAGTCTTTCGGTGTGATGCCGAGCATCATGTCACGCACACAACCGCCGACCAGGTAAGCCTGGTAACCGGCGTTCTGCAGGCGTTCGACGATATTCACCGCGTAACGGCTGAATTGTGCCTTTTGCAGCGAGTGTTGGCCGCTGTTAAGCACTTCAGGCGTGCTGCGGATGTGTTGCGTATGACGCTTGGGAGAACGGAATGACTGGAACAGCTTCTTCAGCATGGGATGCACTGTTTGAAGGAATGTTCGGCCAAAACGAAGAATGACCGCATGATGGGCGGGGATTCTAGCATTTAGTCGGGGGATGGTGTAGGAAGCTGCGCAAGCGCTTGAAGGGCGTGTCTGGCACGGGCGTAAACGCCAGAAACTACAAGGGGAGCCGAAGCTCCCCAAGAAGTAGTTGCATGTTCTATTTTTGTTATTGGTTTCGGGCTTCTTGTTTTTGTTGAGTGCCCGCGTCATGAAGTTTTCCTTCATGACCCTCCCAATCGGGAGCCAAGAGCAAACGGATTGCTTTGGTCGCTGTGCTGCAGTGATCTTGCGATCCAACCAGTTCAGGCTCTGTCTCAAGACAGTTTTTTGTTGTTCTCGGCCTGGTCGTGGGGCAAGCCCCAAATACAACGCCTCTCCAAAAGAATCAGTTAGCTACGCCTCATGCCGTCTTGTTTTTATTGTGCGTGAGTCGATACGTCTTATTTTTATTGTCTTGTACATTGCTTGTTATTGTTCTTGTACCAAACATATAGCAGGGTGCGTGCCAACTTTTGCGAAGCCTAGCAAAACAAGGGGTTACGTCACTTGATGGGCTTTTTCGAGGCCAAAAAAAACCGGGGCTTCGTTACCGTAAGCCCCGGTTTCTGTTACGTGAAAAAACTGGGGTAACAGTTTCTTCACACAATCATGTGTTACCCGCTCAGCTCTCGCTGGCCACCCCGGTCTTGCGCCGCGGAATGCCCAGGCGTTGGCGGCGTTCCCACAGGCATTTACGGCTGACGCCCAGTTTGCGTGCCAGCTCGGTTTCGGTCATGTGGTCCTGATGTTCGAGGACGAAGTGCTGGAAGTAGTCCTCCAGTGACAGGTCTTCGGTCGGCTCATGATTGTTGTTGCCGGCGCCGTTGCCCTGTTGCGGAGGCAGGCCGATGAACTCATCGTCTTCCAGGTCGCTCAGCTCGATGTCGATGCCCAGCAGCTCGGCGGAAATTTCCGGGCTCTCGCATAGGATGACCGCGCGTTCCACCGCGTTTTCCAGTTCGCGCACGTTGCCCGGCCAGGAGTAATGACGAATTGCCTGCTCGGCGTCTGCGGCGAACTTCAGATCGGTGCGGTTGACCCGCGCGCTCTGCCGCGCCAGGAAGGCATTGGCGATTTCGTTGACGTCGGCACCGCGCTCACGCAGGGCCGGCAGTTTCAGGGCGATCACGTGGAGGCGGTAATACAAGTCTTCACGGAACTGGCCGATCTTCGCGAGGCTCTTGAGGTCCCGGTGAGTCGCGGCGATCAAGCGCACATCGACTTTCTGTGACTGGACCGAACCGACCCGGCGAATTTCGCCTTCCTGCAACACGCGCAGCAAGCGGGCCTGGGCTTCCAGTGGCAGTTCGCCGATTTCGTCGAGGAACAAGGTGCCGCCATCAGCCGCTTCCACCAGGCCTGCACGCCCGGCGCTGGCACCGGTGAACGCGCCTTTTTCGTGGCCGAACAGTTCGGACTCGATCAGGCTTTCCGGAATCGCCGCGCAGTTCACCGAAATCATCGGTGCCTTGGCGCGCCTGGACAGGTTGTGCAGGGCGCGGGCCACCAGTTCTTTACCGGTGCCGGACTCGCCCTGGATCAGGACATTGGAATCGGTCGGCGCGACTTTGCGGATCTTGCTGTACAGATCCTGCATCGGCGGGCACGAACCGATGATGCCGATTTCGCCGTTGCTGTTGTCGACACCCGGTTTCGCCGCGCCATTGCCGGCTTTGCCGACGGCAGGTTCACCGCTGGCCTGTACCGATTGCCGGTCACGCAGGATGCGTGCGACGGCCTGGAGCATTTCGTCGTGGTCGAAAGGCTTGGCGATGTAATCCACCGCGCCCATTTTCATGGAGTCGACCGCCGAACGCAGGCTGGCGTAGCTGGTCATGATCAGCACCGGCGTGCCCTGGCCGAGTTTGATCAACTCGGTGCCCGGCGCGCCAGGCAAACGCAGGTCGCTGACGATCAGGTCGAACGTGGGAATGGTGAAGCGTTCTTGTGCTTCCTGCACTGAACCGGCTTCGCTGACCTGGTACTGGTTACGTTCCAGCAGGCGGCGCAAGGCGGAGCGGATAATTGTTTCGTCTTCGACGATCAAAATGTGCGGCATTGATTCGATACT
Organism: Pseudomonas sp. MM213; assembly: GCF_020423045.1. Classification (NCBI taxonomy): domain Bacteria; kingdom Pseudomonadati; phylum Pseudomonadota; class Gammaproteobacteria; order Pseudomonadales; family Pseudomonadaceae; genus Pseudomonas; species Pseudomonas sp. MM213. The sequence continues at coordinate 3,616,442 of NZ_CP081943.1, read as the reverse complement.
CTCGACGGTCTCAGTTCACAGCGGACGTCGCTTCGACATGACGCGGCAAGGTCACCCGGATACGGGTGCCGCGTTGGCTTTGAACATCAGCCGGGCTGTCGATGGTGATTTGTCCATAATGCTCTTCAACGATGGAATAGACCAGTGCAAGGCCCAGACCGGTGCCTTCGCCAGGATCCTTGGTGGTGAAGAAAGGTTCGAACAATCTATCCATGATGCTCGATGGAATACCGCTGCCTTCGTCTTCCACGATCAGGTCGACCGTGTGTTCGCCGGCTTCGCTTTTTACCCGCACCGCGCTGCCGGGAGGCGAGGCGTCACGGGCGTTTGAGAGCAGGTTGATCAGTACCTGGGCGAGTCGCTGCGGATCGCCTTCGACCCAGTGATCGGGGTCGCACAGGTTGTAGAACTGCACTTCGAAATTGCGTCGGTTCAGGGCCAGCAAACCAATGGCGTCCTGGGCCACTTCGGCCAGACAGACGGGCTCGTCGTTGTGCTGATGACTGCCCGCGTGGGCGAAACTCATCAGCGACTGGACGATGCGCGATACGCGTTTGGTCTGTTCCAGAATCTGCCCGCTGATTTCCTTCAGCTCGCCATCGTCTTCGCGTTCTTCGCGCAGGTTCTGCGCCAGGCAAGCGATGCCGGTGATCGGGTTGCCGATTTCATGGGCCACGCCCGCAGCGAGGCGGCCGATACTGGCCAGGCGTTCGGAGTGCACCAGTTTGTCTTCGAGCATCTGCGTTTCGGTGAGGTCTTCCACCAGCAATACCAAACCACTGTTACCCGGCGCGAGCGGTTCGTCGATCGCCGCTTTGTGCAGGTTCAGCCAGCGGGTCTGGCCATCAAGGGCCAGATGTTGCTTGTGCAAATGCTCGTCCGGCAGATTGATGAAGCCTTGCAGCAGCTCTTTCCACGGATCGGCGATGGTGCTCAGGCGCGAACCGACCACGCGCTGCGCGGCAATTCCGGTCAGCTCCTCCATGGCTTTGTTCCACATGAGGATTTCCTGATCCTTGGCCAGCGAGCAAACGCCCATCGGCAATTCCTGCAGGGTCTGGCGGTGGTAGCGGCGCAGGGCATCGAGTTCAGCGGCCAGGCCGGTCAGGCGCGAGTGGTAATCCTCGAGGCGGCTTTCGATGAAGTGAATGTCTTCGGTGACGTAGTTTTCGCCGCCGGCCTTATAAGGCAGGAAGGTTTCGACCATGTCCTGCGCCACGCTCGGCCCCATCAGGCCGGAGAGGTTGGCTTCGATCCGGTCGCGCAAGCGGCGCAAGGCGTAAGGGCGGCGCTCGTCGAACGGCAGGTAGAGATCGCGCAGCGCTTGTTCGACTTCTTTCTGCGCTGCCTTGGCGCCCAAGGGTTTGGCCAGTTGCGTGGCGAATTCCTGAGGCGAGGCGGCGTGCAATTCCCGACGTTGCGGGCGACGCACGTTGTCCACGGCGCAGGCTTCGGCGGCGCTGGCTTCTTCGGGGCTGGCGTTGGTGAACAGCGAAATCAGGGTGAACATCAGCACGTTGGCGGCCAGTGAGGCGATTGCGGCCATGTGCCAACTGGTGTCGTCCAGCACGTAGATCATGTTCAACAGCGGGATATAGAAGCCCTGCAGATTGCCGACCAGCGGCAACAGCATGGTCACCAGCCACACCAGAATCCCTGCCAGCAAACCGGCGATGAAGCCACGGCGGTTGGCGGTCGGCCAGTACAGGACGGACAGCACGCCCGGCAGGAACTGCAACGTCGCCACAAACGCGACGATGCCGAGGTTGGCCAGGTCCTGCTCTGCGCCCAGCAGCAGATAGAAACCGTAACCGGCCATGATGATCGCGACGATCAGCGCCCGACGTGTCCACTTCAACCAGCGGTAGATGTTGCCTTCGGCCGGTGGCTGATAGAGCGGCAGCACCAGGTGGTTCAGCGCCATCCCGGACAGGGCCAGGGTGGTGACGATGATCAGCCCGCTGGCGGCCGATAGCCCGCCGACATATGCCAGCAGCGCCAAGGCTTTGCTGTTGGCGGCGATACCGATGCCCAGCGTGAAGTATTCAGGATTGGTCGTGGCCCCCAGTTTCAGGCCGGCCCAGAGAATCAGCGGCACCGCCAGGCTCATCAACAGCAGGAACAACGGCAAACCCCAGCTCGCGCTGACCAGCGAGCGCGGGTTGAGGTTTTCGGTAAAGGTCATGTGGTACATGTGCGGCATCACAATCGCCGAGGCGAAGAACACCAGCAACAGCGTGCGCCACGGGCCTTCCTGCAAAGGCGTGTGCAGCGCGGCGAGGGCGGTCTGGTTTTGCAGCAGCCACAGTTCCAGCTGTTGCGGGCCGTCGAATACGCCGTACAGCGCATACAAACCAACGCCGCCAATGGCGATCAGCTTGATCACCGACTCGAAGGCAATGGCAAACACCAGGCCTTCGTGTTTCTCGCGGGTGGCGATGTGGCGCGAGCCGAAGAAAATCGTGAACAGCGTAATCAGCGCGCAAAAGCTCAGGGCCACGCGATGTTGCACCGGTTCGCGGGTGAGGATGCCGATGGAGTCCGCCACGGCCTGAATCTGCAAGGCCAGCAACGGCAGCACGCCGATCAGCATGAAGATCGTGGTCAGTGCGCCGGCCCAGGTACTGCGAAAGCGAAACGCGAACAGGTCGGCCAGCGACGACAGTTGATACGTGCGAGTGATCTTCAGGATCGGATACAGCAGCACCGGCGCGAGCAGAAATGCCCCGGAAACCCCAAGGTAGCTGGAGAGAAAGCCGTAGCCGTACTGATAGGCAAGGCCCACCGTGCCGTAAAACGCCCAGGCACTGGCGTAAACGCCCAGCGACAGGGTGTAAGTCAGGGGGTGGCGAATGATCGCCCGGGGGATCATGCCCCGTTCGCTGATCCAGGCGACGCCGAACAGCACCGCCAGGTACGCGGCGCTGATCAGGATCATCTGGGTCAGGCTAAAGCTCATCGGCATCTTTTTGGCTCTGCAGGATGAAGGTCACGACGATCAGAATCAGCCAGAGCAGATACGGGCGATACCAGGCGCCAGTGGCGTCGATCCACCAATCCATGATGGCCGGGGAAAACAGGTAAATCCCCACTACCAGGAGCAGGACCAAGCGATAGATGTACATCCCGGCCTCTCTTTTTTATGCGCGTGCCCGAAAACGTGCGGCGATGGTAACGGATGGGCGCGCCACTGCAAGTTTGATCACTGTAGTTGCGCTTCGGGCAGGTTGAGTGTGCGCGGGATCTTCAGCGCGTCCCAGTGGGCGATGCCCCAGTTCAGCACTTCCCGTGGCGTGGCGTACGCCAGTTCTGTGCCGGGATTTTGCCCGAGTGCGCGCAATGCGCGCAGCAACAACGGTGTTGCCTGGTCTTCGGTCAGCGGCGGCGAACGGTAGGACTTGCCGAGCTTGTTGCCGTCAGGCTGGGTAATCAGCGGGATGTGCAGATAGCGCGGTTGCGAAAAACCCAGCAGTTCTTGCAGATAGAGCTGGCGTGGCGTGGAGTCCAGCAGGTCGGCGCCACGGACGATGTCGGTGATGCCTTGCCAGGCGTCATCGAGCACCACCGCCAGTTGATAGGCGTAGAGCCCGTCGCGACGGCGGATCACGAAATCACCAACGTCCCGGCCCAGGTGTTGGCGGTACTCACCCTGCACGCGGTCGATGAAATGGTATTCCAGCTCAGGCACGCGCAAGCGAATGGCGGCATCTTCAGTGCCATGGCCTGCATTGCGACACAAGCCCGGATAAATGCCGTGATACGGCTCCAGTTGTTTGCGCGAGCACGTGCAGGCGTAGGCCAGGCCGTGATTGAACAGGCGATTGAGCACCTCGGCGTAGGCGTCGTGCCGGTCGCTCTGTCGGACCATTTCGCCGTCCCACTCGAAACCGTAGCTTTCCAGTGCCTTGAGAATGGCCGCTTGGGCACCGGGCTCTTCCCGTGGCGGATCAAGGTCTTCCATGCGCATCAACCAGCGCCCGCCCACCGAGCGCGCGTCGAGGTACGAGGCCAGCGCTGCGACCAGCGAACCGAAATGCAGATGGCCGCTTGGCGTGGGGGCGAAGCGTCCGATGTAGGCGGGGGCGATGGCGGTCATAAGGCGATTTCAGGCTGTCCAATCGTTTCGAGCATGGCTTGAAGCCGTCTTCGCGAGCAAGCTTCGCTCCTACAGGAGATTGCGCCGGCCTTTGTAGGAGCGAAGCTTGCTCGCGAAGGCGATTCCGAAGACGCAATACACATCAGCAAATATCAGAAACAAAAACGGAGCGTTCGCACGCTCCGTTCTTCGTTCAAGTCGCAATTACTTGCCGACTTGCTTTTCCTTGATTTCCGCCAGGGTCTTGCAGTCAACGCACATGTCGGCGGTAGGGCGTGCTTCCAGTCGCTTGACGCCGATCTCGACGCCGCAGGACTCGCACCAGCCATATTCTTCGTCTTCGATCAATTGCAGCGTCTTGTCGATCTTCTTGATCAACTTGCGCTCGCGGTCACGGGCGCGCAATTCAAGGCTGAATTCTTCTTCCTGGCTGGCACGGTCTGCCGGGTCAGGGAAGTTGGCCGCCTCGTCTTTCATGTGATCAACCGTGCGGTCGACTTCCTGCATCAAGTCCTGTTTCCACTTGTTCAGGATCTTGGTGAAGTGAGCGCGCATGGGTTTGCCCATGTACTCCTCGCCCTTTACTTCTTTGTAGGGTTCGAAGCCGCTGATCGACTGATTTTGCTGCTTTGCTTGGGTGGGCATGAAATGGACCGCCTCTACTCTTGTAATCCATCTGCGCAGGATTGCTCCATCACCGACACCTGCCGGCCCTGCGGCTGCAAGCGGGCGAACTTACCAGATCAAATCGGGCCGCGCTACTCCCGGATGTCGAGGTAGTGGCCCGAAGGGCTTGCAAATGATTGCAAAGCCTTGACCGGTGGTGCTGGAGACCTGATCAATTAATGATTTTAGTCAAACCTTGCGCACTCGCATGGGTCGTTTGTGGCCAGGGTCTTAACGCGTCTGACCGCTTTAGGTTCTCGCTCGTTCCTGCGCTTGGGTAGAATCGGTTTTTTTACCCTGTTGAAGGAAGGCTAATGGCTCAGTCCTACAGTGCCCGCAGTCGCGCGATCGAACCGTTCCATGTCATGGCGCTGCTGGCGCGGGCCAATGAACTGCAAGCTGCCGGCCACGATGTGATCCACCTGGAAATCGGCGAACCGGATTTCACCACCGCCGAGCCGATCATCCAGGCCGGCCAGGCCGCGCTGACGGCGGGAAAAACCCGTTACACCGCCGCCCGTGGCATTCCCGAGCTGCGTGAGGCCATTTCCAGCTTCTATCAGCAGCGTTACGGTTTGAACATCGATCCGCGGCGAATCCTCATCACCCCCGGCGGTTCCGGCGCGTTGCTGCTGGCCAGTGCCTTGCTGGTGGATCCGGGCAAACACTGGCTGCTGGCGGACCCGGGTTACCCCTGCAACCGGCATTTCCTGCGGTTGGTGGAAGGCGCGGCGCAGCTTGTTCCTGTCGGTCCGGAGGTGCGTTACCAACTGACACCGGACTTGATCGACCGTCATTGGGGTCACGACAGCGTCGGCGCGCTGGTGGCATCGCCGGCCAACCCGACTGGAACCCTCCTGACCCGCGATGAGCTGGCGGGCCTGTCGACCGCGATCAAGGCGCGGCATGGCCATCTGGTGGTGGACGAGATTTATCACGGCCTGACTTACGGCACCGATGCCACCAGCGTGCTGGAAGTCGATGACAGCGCCTTCGTACTGAATAGTTTTTCAAAGTATTTCGGCATGACCGGCTGGCGACTCGGTTGGCTGGTGGCGCCGGAAGCGGCGGTCGGCGAACTGGAAAAACTCGCACAGAACCTCTACATCAGCGCCCCGAGCATGGCTCAACATGCCGCACTGGCCTGTTTCGAGCCTGCGACCATCGCCATTCTTGAAGAGCGTCGCGCCGAGTTTGGTCGGCGCCGGGATTATCTGCTGCCCGCACTGCGGGAGTTGGGTTTCGGTATCGCTGTTGAACCCGAGGGTGCGTTCTATTTGTATGCCGATATCAGCAAGTTCGGCGGAGATGCCTTCGCGTTCTGTCGGCATTTCCTTGAAACCGAACACGTGGCGATTACGCCGGGCCTCGACTTCGGGCGTTTTCAGGCCGGCCACCACGTGCGGTTTGCCTACACCCAAAGCCTTCCGCGTTTGCAGGAAGCGGTCGAACGCATCGCTCGCGGCTTGAAGAGCTGGCAAGGCTGATGCAGTTCAATCCTCCCCTCGAAGAAGGTCGGCTGATCCGACGTTACAAGCGTTTTCTCGCCGATATCGAAACCGTTCACGGCGAGTTGCTGACCATTCACTGCCCGAACACCGGCTCGATGCTCAATTGTCAGGTGGAGGGCGGGCAGGTCTGGTTCAGTCGCTCCAATGATCCCAAGCGCAAATTACCCGGCACTTGGGAAATCGGCGAGACCCCTCAAGGGCGGTTGTTCTGCGTGAACACCGGGCGAGCCAACGGTTTGATTGAGGAAGCACTGCGGGGCGGCGTCATTACTGAGCTCAACGGCTTCACTGAACTGAAACGCGAAGTGGCCTACGGGCAGGAGAACAGTCGCATCGACTTTCGCCTCGATTACCCAAGCGGGCCGGCGTATGTGGAAGTCAAAAGTGTCACGTTGGGCTTCGATGGCTCATCGGTGGCGGCGTTTCCCGATGCGGTCACCCAGCGTGGTGCCAAGCATTTGCGGGAACTGGCGCATCTGGCGCGGGACGGGATTCGTGCGGTGCAGTTGTATTGCGTGAACCTCACTGGCATCGATGCCGTGCGTCCTGCTGAGGAAATCGATTCGGCCTACGCGGCCGCTTTGCGAGAAGCGGTGGCGTGCGGTGTTGAAGTCCTGGCTTACGGCGTGCGGTTGACCCACGAGGAAATGCGGGTCGAGCGGCGTCTGGAGGTGTTGCTCAACGGTTAGAGGCTGACCCAGATTCCTTGAGCATCTTCGCGACTTTCAACAGTGGTCAGGGATTGTCCGGCGCACGGGCCGGCGACGCACTCGCCATCTTCGATCAGGAACAGTGCGCCGTGGGTGGCGCACTGGATCAGGCTGTTGCTGGGGTCGAGAAACCGGTCGGGTGTCCATTCCAGCCCGACGCCACGGTGCGGGCAACGGTTGATATAGACGTAGGCCTGACCGTTCCGGCGTACGGCGAAAAGCTTGTCGCCGTCGATTTCGAAACCGCGGCTGCTGGATTCGGCCAGCTCAGCGCCTGCGCAAAGAAACTTCATGTCTATCCTCAAGTGCGGCGGCTCGTGACTGGATATGTCCGAGCTTGACGTTCAAATGCAAACAATTATCAAATGGCCGCTTCGCCCGTCGGGTGCAGGTGCCGGATGCCGAGGATACTTGGCCTGTCACTTCAATGCCTGGGAAAACCATTAAAGGAAGCTGTTTATGCGCCTGAGTACCCGCGTTGCTGCGCTCTGTGCCGGACTTCTCGTCAGCCACCACGCCGCAGCGGCCGAGTTGCCACAACGCTGGGTCAGCGCCGGTGGGGCCTTGTCGGAGTGGGTCAGCGCGCTCGGCGGCGAATCGAAACTGGTCGGTGTCGACACCACCAGCCAGCACCCGGAATCGCTCAAGGCGTTACCGAGCATCGGTTATCAGCGGCAGCTGTCGGCGGAGGGCATCTTGAGCTTACGCCCGCAGATCCTGGTCGGCACCGAAGAAATGGGGCCGCCGCCGGTGATTTCGCAGATTCGCACGGCGGGGGTGCAAGTCGAACTGTTTTCGGCTCAGCCTGATCTGCCGACGTTGCAGGCTAACTTGCAGCAGTTGGGCAAATTGCTCGGCGCCGAGGACAAGGCTGCGCAACTGTTCCAGGGCTATCAACAGCAACTCGATCAGCAAAAGGTTCGGGTCACCAATGCGCAGCTGACGCAGCCCTCACCGAGTGTGCTGGTGCTGCTCGGTCATGCGGGCGGCAAGCCTCTTATCGCTGGCAAGGACACCGCCGCTGATTGGCTGATCCAGAAGGCCGGTGGGCACAACCTGGCGACGCACACCGGTTACAAACCTTTTTCCAATGAATCCTTGATCAGCCTGGACCCCGAAGTGCTGGTGTTCGCCGACCGCGCATTGACCGGTGAAGCGGCGCGCGCAGCGCTGTTCAAGGAGAACCCGATTCTGTCTTCCACCCGCGCCGCCAAGGACGGACGAGTCATGGAGCTCGATCCAACGCTGCTGGTGGGTGGGCTAGGCCCGCGATTGCCCGAGGCGTTGAAAAAGATCAGTGATGGATTCTATCCCGGCACTGTTGCTCAATGACCGTCCTGGTAAAACCCCGGGCGTTGTTCATCGGCCTGAGCCTGCTGTGTTTGCTGGCGATCTGGCTGTCGTTGGCGCTCGGTCCGGTGAGCCTGCCGTTGCTCGATACCTTGCGTGCAGCGTTACGCATGATCGGCCTGCCTTTTGCGCCTGACGGACTGGAGCAGGCCGAGCTGATCCTCGGGCAGATTCGCCTGCCGCGTACCTTGTTGGGATTGGCGGTGGGTGGTGTGCTGGCGTTGTCGGGCGTGGCGATGCAGGGCTTGTTTCGCAACCCATTGGCCGATCCGGGGTTAGTGGGCGTTTCCGGTGGCGCGGCATTAGGCGCGGCCATTGCAATTGTCGGCGGCTCGGCGTTTGGTGGATTGCCGGAATTCCTCGGGCCGTACCTTTTATCGCTGTGCGCGTTTCTCGGCGGGCTCGGCGTGACAGCGATGGTGTATCGACTGGGTCGGCGCAACGGCCAAACCGATGTCGCAACCATGCTGTTGGCGGGTCTCGCTTTGACGGCGCTGGCCGGCTCGGTCGTGGGGCTGTTTACCTACCTGGCAGACGACACGACTTTGCGAACGCTGACCTTCTGGAATCTGGGCAGTCTGAACGGTGCCAGTTATTCGCGACTCTGGCCGTTACTGTTGATCAGTGCCGGCGTGGCGCTGTGGTTGCCGCGTCGCGCCAAGGCGTTGAATGCGTTGTTGCTGGGAGAGTCGGAGGCCGGGCACCTGGGCATCGACGTCGAAAAGCTCAAGCGTGAGTTGGTGCTTTGCACGGCGTTGGGTGTCGGCGCGGCGGTGGCAGCGGCGGGGATGATCGGCTTTGTCGGGCTGGTGGTGCCGCATCTGGTGCGTCTGCTGGCCGGTCCCGATCATCGGGTGTTGCTGCCGGCCTCGGTGCTGGCGGGCGCCAGTCTCCTGTTGTTCGCGGATCTGGTGGCGCGACTGGCCTTGGCGCCGGCGGAGTTGCCGATCGGAATCGTCACCGCGATGATCGGTGCGCCGGTCTTTCTTTATCTATTGCTGCGAGGGCGTGCCTGATGTTGCGAACGCAAAATCTGCACATCCGCCGAGGCCGCAAGATTGTCCTGATGGATATTACGCTTGAGCTCAAACCGGGAGAGGTCCTCGGCGTGCTGGGGCCTAACGGTGCGGGCAAAAGCACGTTGCTGGGTGCCTTGTGCGGCGAGTTGCAGGCTGATCACGCCAGCGTGTGGCTCGATGAGCGCGAGTTGCGTGACTGGACCGGCGCGCAACGAGCGCAACGCCTGGCGGTGTTGCCACAAGTCTCGACCTTGAACTTCGCCTTTCGCGTCGAGGAAGTCGTCGGCATGGGGCGCTTGCCGCACCAGACCGGCCGGGTCCGCGATGACGAAATCGTCGCCGCCGCGTTGCAGGCTGCCGATGCCGGGCATTTGAGTGGTCGCAGCTATCTGGCGTTGTCCGGCGGCGAACGTCAGCGCGTGCATCTGGCGCGGGTGCTGGCGCAACTCTGGCCGGGCGAGGCGGGGCAAACGCTGTTGCTCGACGAGCCGACTTCGATGCTTGATCCGCTGCATCAACACACCACCTTGCAAGCGGTGCGCGAGTTCGCCGATCGCGGCGCGTCCGTGTTGGTGATCCTGCATGATCTGAACCTGGCGGCGCGCTATTGTGATCGCCTGTTACTGCTCGAAGGCGGGCGGCCGGTCGCGCTCGATACCCCGGAGCAAGTGTTGCGTCCGGAACCGCTCAAGGCGGTATTCGGGCTGGACGTCTTGGTGCAGCAGCACCCGGAGCGTGGGCATCCGCTGATCATCGCCCGCTGAGTCATTGATAGAGGGTGTGGGTATGCGTGTGATGGTGATTCTGGCGGTGCTGATGCTGAGTGCTTGTCAGCATGTTTCGACGCCGCCGGTCACCGGCGAGATTCGCGACTTGCGCAGTGGTCAGACGCTGACGGCGCAGGAGCTGCTGGCGCGTCTGGCCAAGCCGTCGCGATTGATCGTGGGGGAGCAGCATGACAATCGCGATCACCATGAACTGCAACGCTGGTTATTGCAGGCGCTGGGACAGCGGCGCCCGCAAGGCAGCCTGCTGCTGGAAATGCTCACGCCGGATCAACAGCTGCGCGTCGATGACGTTCGCCACGCCTCGACGCTGCCCTCGGACTTGCCTGGTGCATTAGCCTGGCAACCTGGCTGGGACTGGAATCTGTATGGGCCGATCGTTCGTTTCGCCCTGGCCCAACCGTATCCGCTGCTGGCCGCCAACCTGGACACTGTCGAGGTGCGTGCTTTTTACGCCCGGCCGCCGACATTAAGCGGCGCTCGCTCCAATGCCACGTCGGTCAAGGATGAGTTACTGGCACAGATCAGCGGTTCCCATTGCGGCCTGCTGCCCGAATCGCAAATGCCGGCGATGCTCGCCGTCCAGCAGCAACGTGACCGGCGCATGGCCGAGCGGCTGTTGGCTGCACCCACTCCTGCATTGCTGTTCGCCGGCGCTTACCACGCGCGAAAGGATGTCGGCGTGCCGATCCATGCGCTTGATCTGGGAACGCCCGAAGCGCCCGTGGTTTTAATGTTGGCGCAGCAGGGCGGCGAAGTCACAGCGGCGATGGCCGATTACGTCTGGTACACGCCTGCCACGCCGGCGCCGGATTACTGTGCAGAGATGCGCAAGGGCCAGCCAGAATCAAAACCCTAAGCAACGGCAACAGATCCCCCTGTAGGAGCCGGCTTGCTGGCGATGGCGATGGGTCAGTCACTAAATGCGTTGACTGATAACCCGCCATCGCCAGCAAGCCGGCTCCTGCAGGGGATCGGTTTTGCCGGGGGACTTTTGCACAGGCAAAAAAAGACCCGGCAAGAGCCGGGTCAAATAACCGTGATTAGCCTGATGAGGAGATATCTGAGAGTCCGAACCAAGGGCTTTTCAAATATCGACCAGTCTCGCGACCAGTTGTGATAATCATAGCGATTCTCATTACCAAGTCAACCGCTGATTTTTCATTTCCTCGAAAATTGTCAGTCGCTTGGCGAGAAGCCCTGAAATCATTGGGCTTCAGACTACATTCCTGATGAGCTCAGCTGCGTGGTGTGCTTGTTCAGCAGGTCAATGCGTCGGTCCACGCTCTCGATCAGGCTGTGGGCGATCTTCGGATTGCCTTGAGTGAGGCTGAGAAACTCTCCTTCGCTCCCGTTCAATTCTTGTGGCGTGACGAGATCGCTTCCAACTGTTTATTCAGGGCTTCCTTGCGCTCAGCGGGGATGTCGTTCCAATGCACATCCATCAGCGCGCCTTCGATCGCATATAACAACACCTTGGATGCCCGGAACCCGCGCGTGCGCACAGCCCGATAGGCATCCACCGCCCCCAGGCGACGCAAGTCCGAGGCGCTGTGGATGCCCACGGCATGCAGCCACTGCGCCGATGTCTTGCCAAGATTCTTCAGGTGCTGCAGTTCATCATTCATCAAGCCTCCTTGCGACGGCCGAACGGTGCGTGGGCAAGCTTCTGAGGAGTGTAGCCATCAGTAGGAAAAGCGTGATTGTTTGGTCGGTTTCGGAGCAAATGCTTCTAAGAAGCGACTCCGATGTGCAGCGTAAAAATACGCGAGCAAGGTAGGAAAAGGCGGAAGGGCGTCAAGTTCTCAAGCTGAAAACACCCACAGTCCAGCGCAAGGCGGGGGGCGCCAAGGCTGAGCACTGGACATGTCAGTTATCGGTCGTTTTTAACGGGTTCGATAACGCAGGCGTGTACCGAAATTCATCGACATCAGAATTTCGTCGGCACTCAGCTCTCGTGGAAAGTAGGCGCCGGAGATCTGCGCGTGGGCCAGGCTTGCGCCTTCCAGGTTTGAGTTACTGAAATCGATGCCGCGCAAGTCGGCCGAGCGGAAGTAAGCATCGGTAAAGTCGATGCCGTCGGCATTCAGTTCGCGCAGGTCCAGGCCTCGGAAGTCACCACCGACCATGTCGATAGGTCCGTCTTTTGGACGTTCGTTGTTGAAACCTGTGATGTCGTCTTTGTGCAGTAAGGCATAAAGCGGGGTGTCGAGAAGTTTCGGCTGGCTCATGTCACATCACCTGTTGGTTTTATGACGCCAGTATAGTGCCACTATTTGACAGCCGTGAAGCCGGCGAAGGCTTCACGGCTGAAATACTTTCTTACAGGCCTGGCAGGCGTTGGCGAATTTGCGCAACGACGGTGTCGAGGGTCCCGCTTTCATTGGTCTGTACGCGTTTGCTGCACAGAATCTCTTCTGGCGTCAGGGCTTCACGATTGGCTTGCTGCGCTTCGATAACGGCCAGGTTGGCGTCGGACGGATCCTTCTTGTCTGCCTGACGCAGGGCCAGCCAGCTTTCGATCACCGCTTGTGGCGCGTTGCAATCAAGGATCAGGAACGGCGCGCCGGTGGCTTCGGCAATTTTCGCCGCGCCGTCGCGCTGGTCGCGCTTGAGGTAAGTGGCATCGACTACCACCGGGAAACCGGCGCGCAGGATGACCGCGGCGATTTCATGCAGGCGAGTGTAGGTTGCGGCGCTGGCGTCGGCGCTATAAATGCCGGCTTGCGGATCGTTGGCGACAGTTTGTTCGCCGAACAGGCGTTTGCGCTCGACGTCGGAGCGCAGGCGAATTGCGCCCAGCGCTTCCACCAGGCGCATGGCCACGTGGCTTTTGCCAACAGCGGAAACGCCGTGGGTGATGGCCATGAAGCGCGAAGGAATGGTGCTGTAGCTTTCCGCCAGGTTTGCATAGTTGCGGTACTGGCGCAGGGTAGTAGCGCGCTGCACCGGGTCGGCCTCGGCCGGCATGCTGAACAGGCTGACCTTGGCGCGAACCAGCGCACGGTAGGCTTTATAGAAGTTCAGCAGTTCCAGGCCCTGGTAATCGCCGGTCAACTCCAGGTATTGGCTGATAAAACGACGGGCCAGGCTCTTCAGGCCACGGTCTTCAAGGTCCATCGCCAGGAAACCGGTGTCGGCATAGACGTCGGTGAAGCGGAACGGCTCGTTGAATTCGATGCAGTCGAAGATCACGACCTTGCCATCGATCACGGTGGCGTTGCCCAGATGGATGTCACCGTGACACTCGCGGATGAACCCCTCGGCCTTGCGCTGGGCAAACAGTGGCTTGAGGCGTTCGAAGCTGCTTTCGGCCCAGGCTTGCAAGGCATCGAGTTGCAGCAGGTCCGCCTTGTCATTCAGGAACGGGCGGATCTGCTCGAAGTTCTGCCGCACCGGCGCCATGACGCTGTCCGGCGTGCCGGCTTCGTGTTCCGCAGGCACTTTTGGTGCGGTGAGGTGGAATTGCGCAATCTGTGCGGCCATCTCGTCGATGTGCGCGGTGGTCAATTCGCCGTTGGCTTGCAGCGTGCTGAGCAGTTGGCTCTGTGGGAACTGACGCATTTTCAGCGCGTATTCGATGACCGGACCGTCGCCGCCCAGTTGTGGCGCTTCGGCGCTGCCGGTAATCGGCAATACTTCGAGATACAAATCATTGGTCAGGCGCTGGTTCAGGCGCAGTTCTTCACCACAGAAATGCTCGCGGGCATCGAGGCTGGTGAAGTCGAGGAAGCCGAAGTTGACGGGCTTCTTCACTTTATAAGCGAAAGCGCCTGTGAGAATGACCCAGGAGATGTGGGTTTCGATGAGCTGGAACCCGTCTACCGGATGCGGGTAAAGGGCCGGGTTTTGCAGGGCGGCGATCAGGGGCTGGCTCACAGGCGTTCCTTCAGAGTCTGGGAAAATTCACGGCCGCCATTATGGCCGCAAGTCCGCCCGACGCAAACCTCGGCGGGCTCCTGTTGAGTATGAATAAAGTGCGTATAATCCGGCGCCATGACTCGTACTCGATCCCCCCGTACCCCCAAAAAACCACCTTCCAGGGGCCTGCGCCCTTGGCTGGGCTGGGCCCTTAAACTCAGTCTGGTCGGCCTTGTGGTGCTCGCCGGGTTCGCGGTTTACCTCGACGCTATTGTCCAGGAGAAGTTCTCCGGCAAGCGCTGGACTATCCCGGCCAAGGTATATGCGCGCCCGCTTGAGCTGTTCACCGGCCAGAAGCTGAGCAAGGAAGACTTCCTCACCGAGCTTGACGCCCTGGGCTATCGCCGCGAAAGCGTGAGCAACGGCCCCGGCGCAGCAGCGGTCAACGGCAACACCGTTGACTTGAATACCCGTGGTTTCCAGTTCTATGAAGGCATGGAGAACGCCCAGCCCGTACGCGTGCGCTTCTCCGGCGACTACGTGGCCGAACTTTCAGCGACCAATGGTTCGAAGCTTTCTGTGGTGCGGCTGGAACCGCTGCTGATCGGCGGGATTTATCCGAAGAATCTCGAAGACCGCATTCTGATCAACATCGATCAGGTGCCGCCGTATCTGCTGGAAACCCTGGTCGCTGTAGAAGACCGGGACTTCTATAGCCACTGGGGCGTGTCGCCGAAGTCGATTGTCCGCGCCATCTGGGTCAACACCTCTGGCGGCAAGATGACCCAGGGCGGTAGTACCCTGACGCAACAGTTGGTCAAGAACTTCTACCTGACCAGCGAACGCAGCCTGAGCCGCAAACTCACCGAAGCCATGATGGCGATGCTGCTTGAGCTGCATTACGACAAGCGGGAGATTCTTGAGGCCTACCTCAATGAAGTGTTCGTCGGTCAGGATGGCCAGCGCGCGGTGCACGGTTTCGGCCTCGCCAGCCAGTTCTTCTTCGGGCAGCCGTTGTCCGAGCTGAAACTGCATCAAGTCGCGATGCTGGTGGGCATGGTCAAGGGACCGTCCTATTACAACCCGCGTCGCAATCCGGAGCGGGCGCTCGAGCGGCGCAACCTGGTGCTCGATGTGCTTGAGCAGCAAGGCGTCGCCACCGCCGAGCAGGTCGCGGCGGCGAAGAAAATGCCTTTGGGCGTGACGACGCGCGGCAAACTGGCCGACAGTTCGTTCCCTGGGTTTCTCGATCTGGTTAAACGTCAACTGCGCGAAGACTATCGCGACGAAGACTTGACCGAAGAAGGCCTGCGGATCTTCACCAGTTTCGATCCTATTTTGCAGATGAAGGCTGAAGCGTCGGTCAACGATACGTTCAAGCGCTTGTCCGGCCGCAAAGGTTCCGATGACGTTGAAGCGGCGATGGTGGTGACCAACCCGGAAACCGGTGAGGTCCAGGCGATGATCGGCAGTCGCCAGGCGAGCTTCGCCGGTTTCAACCGGGCGCTGGATGCTGTGCGACCGATCGGTTCGTTGATCAAGCCGGCGGTTTATCTGACAGCCCTTGAGAAACCTAGCCAGTACACGTTGACCAGTTGGCTGTCAGACGAATCCTTCTCGGTAAAAGGCGCGGACGGGCAGGTCTGGAAACCGCAAAACTATGATCGCCGCTCCCATGGCACTGTTTTCCTTTATCAGGGCCTGGCGCACTCCTACAACCTGTCGACCGCGCGTCTCGGGTTGGCGGTGGGCGTGCCGAATGTCTTGAAGACACTGGCGCGCCTGGGGGTGAGTCGCGAGTTTCCGGCATTCCCGTCGATGCTGCTGGGTGCCGGCGGCATGACCCCGATCGAAGTGGCGACCATGTACCAGACCCTCGCCAACGGTGGCTTCAATACACCGATGCGCGGGATTCGTAGCGTGCTGACGGCGGAAGGCGAGCCGCTCAAGCGCTATCCGTTCCAGATTCAGCAGCGTTTCGATCCGGCGTCCATTTACCTGATCCAGAGTGCCATGCAGCGGGTCATGCGCGAAGGCACCGGCAGTTCGGTTTACAACGTGTTACCGAAAACCCTGACGCTGGCGGGCAAGACCGGTACCAGTAACGATTCGCGAGACAGCTGGTTCGCCGGCTTCAGTCAGGATTTGCTGGCGGTGGTGTGGCTGGGTCGCGATGACAACGGCAAGACACCGTTTACCGGTGCCACTGGCGCGTTGCAGGTCTGGACCAGTTTCATGCGCAAGGCCGATCCGTTGCCGCTGGACATGCCGCAGCCGGATAATGTGGTTCAGGCTTGGGTCGATTCACATACCGGACAAGGCTCTGATGCCAACTGCCCAGGCGCCGTGCAGATGCCGTATATTCGCGGCAGCGAACCGCCTCCCGGCGCTGCTTGTGGTGGCGAAAGCCCTGTTAACGGTGAAACGGTGATGGATTGGGTCAAGGGCTGGATGAATTAAGCAAAGAGGGTTTCAAGTGAACAAATGGTTGATTCCAGCGGTTGCCGCCGTGGCTTTGCTCAGCGGTTGCTCCAGCGTACAGCGTGGTTCGATTCCGGTTGTGGATTCCGGCAGCGCCGTTTCCAACAGTGAACGTGTTTCGGCCAATGGCGGTTTTCGTCAAACGACGGTTAAACGTCCTGTGCAATCCCAGACCCAGGCGATCCCGCAAGGTGACACCGGCGTCGTGGTGATGGTGCCGGGTGGCGGTGCAGTTGCATCGGCACCGATCAGCACTTCGCCGATTACGCCAGGCCCGATCACTTCGGGTCCGATCGACACTTCGCCAGTCCAGTCGGCCCCGATCAATCAGGGCAGCTACAGCATGCCATCGACACCGAGCGGGATTCCTTCGTCGAGCGTCGGTGGCCTGTCAGCCGATGAACAACTGGACGGTCCGGTATTGGCGCTGCTGACCACTGCTCAGCAGCAACAGGCTGGCGGTGACCTCAACGGTGCTTCTTCCAGTCTGGAGCGCGCCCAGCGTGTTGCACCGCGCGAGCCGCAAGTGCTTTATCGTCTGGCGCAGGTTCGCATGGCCCAAGGTGATGCGGCACAAGCCGAGCAGTTCGCTCGTCGTGGTCTAACCCTCGCCAATGGGCGTCCGGCACTTCAGGCCAGTCTGTGGGAATTGATCGGTCAGGCACGTGATAAGCAGGGTGATTCCGCTGGCGCTGCACTGGCCCGTCAGAAGGCCAAGGTTTCGCTGTGATGGACGCACGCTTTCCGAAAATTGCCGAGCAGCTGTTGTTGATCGAGCGCGAGTTGCGGGTTCAGGGGTGGTGGGACGATGTCTCGCCATCGGTTGAAGCGCTGTCCAGTGTCGAGCCGTTCTCGGTCGATACGCTGGATTTCGAGCAGTGGCTGCAATGGATCTTCCTGCCGCGCATGAAAGCGATCCTCGAGCAGGATTTGCCGTTGCCCAATGCCTCGGGCATTCAGGAGATGGCGGAAATGGTCTTCGCCAGCCGCAATGTCCAGGGCAAGGATCGGCAGTTGCAGGTGCTGCTCAAAGAGTTCGACCAACTGATCACCGCCTCCCGCTGACCCCGATTTCTTGTAGGAGCAGAGCTTGCTCGCGAAGGCGGCGTAACATTCAAAAGATATGTTGAATGTTACGCCGCCTTCGTCGGAACGCCGCCCGGAGCAAGCTCTGCTCCTACAGGTATCTACTGGCAGTTTTCAGCGATCTGTCTTTGCGCTTCAGCAGTCCGTTCCTGACGTTGCTCGTCGGTCAGGCGGCGCATCTCACCCTCGACATCCTCCCGTATCCGCGGATTGTTCTGCAGTTGAGCCAGGTTCGTCCGCGCCTGCTCGCAGAATACCTTTAGCTGCGCTTGCTGCTCGGCGACCTGTTTTTTAACGGTCTTATCGATGGCCTGTTGATCGCCAATGGCATTACTGCGGGGCAGCGTAGCCGGCTTGTTTGCAGGGGAGGGCGTGACCACGGTCTTGGCTTCCCGGCCCTGGGGCGGCTGCGCATCGAAGTGGGTAACGCCTTGTTCATCGACCCACGTGTAAATCTGAGCGGCCATGCACAAAGGGCTGATGGCGATCAGCAGGCTGGCGGTCAGGAAAAACGTTCGCATGCCATTTCCTTGTATTGGGTTGCGCAATTGAAGCTAACACAGTTGCTGTTTAGCGGTTTTTTCTTGCTTTCTCATGTGCTTACTTCAATAAAGCACATTGACGACTTGACTTGCAGGGGACGAAACAGAAGAATCCAAAGTCCGCTGTAGAGGGACTGCCAGAAGCAGACCCACTCGGCAGATCATGAGGCGCACATCCGCGCCGACCTGTTACACCCGCAACGCGTTACCTCGCGCTGGGTGGGAAAGCCCCGCAACACTTGGGACGATCCCAATACTTGCTCAGTCAGTGCTGACGTAGTCGGCGACCACCGTCGCTCATGCTCTGCCGAGAAGTAAACCTATTAAGACCCGTCCTCTTGTATGTGGGCGGTATTCTGGCGTTTTAGAGGTGAACAACGTGGAGCTTTTATCTGGCGGTGAGATGCTCGTCCGCTTTTTGCGTGACGAAGGCGTCAAGTACATCTACGGGTACCCGGGTGGTGCTCTTCTTCATGTTTACGATGCCCTGTTCAAAGAACCGGAAGTGACCCACATCCTGGTTCGTCACGAGCAGGCTGCGACCCATATGGCTGACGGCTACGCCCGTGCCACTGGTAAAGCCGGTGTGGTGCTGGTGACCTCCGGCCCGGGCGCAACCAACGCCATTACCGGTATTGCCACGGCCTACATGGACTCCATTCCGATGGTGGTCATTTCCGGCCAGGTGCCTAGCAACATGGTTGGCACCGATGCGTTCCAGGAAACCGACATGATCGGTATCTCCCGGCCGATCGTGAAGCACAGCTTCATGATCAAGCACGCGTCGGAAATCCCGGAAGTCATGAAGAAAGCGTTCTACCTGGCGCAATCCGGTCGTCCTGGTCCGGTCGTTGTCGATATCCCGAAAGACATGACCAACCCGGCCGAGAAGTTCGAATACATCTTCCCGAAAAAAGCCAAGCTGCGTTCCTACAGCCCGGCCGTTCGCGGTCACTCCGGACAAATCCGCAAGGCAGCCGAAATGCTCCTGGCGGCCAAGCGCCCTGTGATGTACGCAGGCGGCGGTGTGATTCTTGGTGGTGGCTCCGCGCCGCTGACCGAGTTGGCGAAGATGCTCAACCTGCCAGTGACCAATACCCTGATGGGTCTGGGTGCCTACCCTGGCACCGACCGTCAGTTCATCGGCATGCTCGGCATGCACGGCAGCTACACCGCCAACCTGGCGATGCACCATGCTGACGTGATCCTCGCAGTCGGCGCACGCTTCGACGATCGTGTCATCAACGGCGCGTCGAAGTTCTGCCCGAATGCCAAGATCATTCACATCGACATCGACCCGGCTTCGATCTCCAAGACCATCAAGGCCGACGTGCCGATCGTTGGTCCGGTGGAAAGCGTCCTGACCGAAATGGTCGCGATCCTCAAGGAAATCGGCGAGACCCCGAACAAGGAGTCCGTTGCCAGTTGGTGGAAGCAAGTTGATGAGTGGCGCGGTGATCGCGGCCTGTTCCCTTACGACAAGGGCGACGGCAGTGTCATCAAGCCGCAGACCGTGATCGAAACCCTGTGCGAAGTGACCAAGGGCGATGCCTTTGTTGCCTCCGACGTGGGTCAGCACCAAATGTTCGCGGCGCAGTACTACAAGTTCAACAAGCCGAACCGCTGGATCAACTCCGGTGGCCTGGGCACCATGGGCTTCGGTTTCCCGGCGGCCATGGGTATCAAGTTGAGCTTTCCGGATGCCGACGTCGCCTGCGTAACGGGCGAGGGCAGTATCCAGATGAACATTCAGGAACTGTCCACCTGTCTGCAATATGGTTTGCCGGTCAAAATCGTCATCCTGAACAACGGCGTTCTGGGTATGGTTCGTCAGTGGCAGGACATGAGCTACGGTAGCCGTCACTCGCACTCCTACATGGAATCGTTGCCTGACTTCGTCAAGCTGGCAGAGGCGTATGGCCATGTCGGCGTGCGCATCACCGACTCGAAAGATCTGAAGTCGCAGATGGAAGAAGCATTCGCCATGAAGGATCGCCTGGTGGTCATCGATATTGCGGTCGACACCAGCGAGCACGTCTATCCGATGCAAATCAAAGACGGCTCCATGCGCGATATGTGGCTGAGCAAGACGGAGCGTACTTAATCATGCGGCACATTATTTCCTTGCTTCTGGAAAACGAACCCGGTGCTCTGTCGCGTGTAGTCGGCCTGTTCTCGCAGCGCAACTACAACATCGAAAGCCTGACCGTGGCGCCAACCGAAGACCCGACCTTGTCGCGTCTGACGCTGACCACCGTTGGTCACGATGAGATCATCGAGCAGATCACCAAGAACCTGAACAAGCTGATCGAAGTGGTCAAACTGGTCGACCTGTCGGAAAGTGCTCACATCGAGCGCGAACTGATGCTGGTCAAGGTCAAGGCCACCGGCGCCCAGCGCGCCGAGATCAAGCGCACCACCGATATTTACCGTGGGCAGATCGTTGATGTCAGCGCTAGCGTGTATACCGTTCAATTGACCGGTACCAGCGACAAGCTCGACAGCTTCATTCAGTCCATCGGCACCGCGTCGATCCTGGAAACCGTCCGCAGCGGCGTAACCGGTATTGCTCGCGGCGACAAAGTACTCAGCATCTAAACCAAATTAGCGAATGGCCTGAACGGCCTGGATATATAGGGGAAATTCATGAAAGTTTTCTACGATAAAGACTGCGACCTGTCGATCATCCAGGGCAAGAAAGTTGCCATCATCGGTTACGGTTCCCAAGGCCACGCTCAAGCGTGCAACCTGAAAGACTCCGGCGTTGACGTCACTGTTGGCCTGCGTAAAGGTTCGGCGACCGTTGCCAAAGCCGAAGCTCACGGCCTGAAAGTGACCGACGTTGCTTCCGCTGTTGCGGCTGCCGACCTGGTCATGATCCTGACCCCGGACGAGTTCCAGTCCTCCCTGTACAAAAACGAAATCGAGCCGAACATCAAGAAAGGCGCAACCCTGGCCTTCTCCCACGGCTTCGCGATCCACTACAACCAGGTTGTTCCGCGCGCTGACCTCGACGTGATCATGATCGCGCCGAAAGCACCGGGCCACACCGTGCGTTCCGAGTTCGTCAAAGGCGGCGGTATCCCTGACCTGATCGCTATCTATCAGGATGCTTCCGGCAACGCCAAAAACGTTGCACTGTCCTACGCTGCCGGCGTTGGTGGCGGTCGTACCGGTATCATCGAAACCACTTTCAAGGACGAGACCGAAACCGACCTGTTCGGCGAACAAGCCGTTCTGTGCGGTGGTACCGTTGAACTGGTCAAAGCCGGTTTCGAAACCCTGGTTGAAGCTGGCTACGCGCCGGAAATGGCCTACTTCGAATGCCTGCACGAACTGAAACTGATCGTTGACCTCATGTACGAAGGCGGTATCGCCAACATGAACTACTCGATCTCCAACAACGCTGAATACGGCGAGTACGTGACTGGTCCGGAAGTGATCAACGCCGAATCCCGTCAGGCCATGCGCAACGCCCTGAAACGTATTCAGGACGGCGAATACGCCAAGATGTTCATCAGCGAAGGCGCAACCGGCTATCCTTCGATGACCGCCAAGCGTCGTAACAACGCCGCTCACGGTATCGAAATCATCGGCGAGCAACTGCGCTCCATGATGCCGTGGATCGGTGCCAACAAGATCGTCGACAAAGCCAAAAACTAAGTCGCACACTTGTACGGAAAACGCGGCCTAGGCCGCGTTTTTTCGTTTAGGAGGCCGGTTCTGGTATAAAGCTGCATCGTTTGTGGCCGAACCGTCGTCCCAGACACCTGTCGAAACTTTCCACCCCGTTGCAAGGTAATGTCCATGAGCGAACGTCCCGAAGAGCCAAACCAGGCTTCTGACGCCGAAAGCCTGCTGCCCATCGATGAACACGTCGAAGAAGGGCATGACGCTGAAGGCCGTAAAGTCCGGCATCGTGGTATCTATCTTCTGCCGAATCTGTTCACCACTGCGAACCTGTTCGCAGGGTTCTACTCCATCATCAATTCAATGAGTGCCCAGAGTGCCTTGAGTGCAGGTGATGCGATTGGCGCGAGCAAGTATTTTGCGTTTGCCGCGATCGCCATTTTTGTCGCCATGGTGCTCGACGGTCTCGACGGTCGAGTTGCCCGTATGACCAACACCCAGAGTGCCTTCGGTGCCGAGTACGACTCGCTGTCCGATATGGTCGCCTTCGGTGTCGCGCCGGCACTGCTGGCATTTGGCTGGGCCTTGGGTGATATGGGCAAGGTCGGCTGGATGGTCGCCTTCATTTATGTCGCCGGCGCTGCGTTGCGCCTGGCACGTTTCAACACCCAGGTGGGCACCGCCGACAAGCGCTACTTCATCGGCCTGGCCAGTCCGGCTGCGGCGGGTGTGGTTGCGGGTATTGTCTGGGCGTTCAGCGATTACGGCATTCAGGGCTCCAAGATGTCTTTCCTGGTTGCGCTGATGGTTGCGGCCGCCGGCATGCTGATGGTCAGCAACATCAAGTACAACAGCTTCAAGGAGCTGGACCTGAAAGGGCGCGTACCTTTCGTGGCGATCCTGGCCGTGGTGCTGGTGTTTGCCGTCGTGTTCAGTGATCCGCCGCGCATCCTGCTGCTGGTTTTCCTCGCCTATGCAGCGTCTGGCCCGGTTCAATACCTGTTACGTCTTCGTCGGCACAAAAGCGTGTAATTTCCCTCATACTCCGCAGTCTATTGGTGCATCTGTCCTCCAATGCTGCGGAGTTGCCATGCTGATCAAAGTCCCCAAGTCATCCGACTGCCATGAGTCGGATGTCACGCCTGAATCCCTCTATCTATCTCGTCGTAATGTCTTGGGTGCCGCCGTTGCCGGCTTGGCTGTGAGCAGCTTGCCGCGTTGGGCCAGTGCTGACGATGCCGCGCGATACGCGGATGTCGAGGCGGGTAACGCGCCGTCCTGGTTTGCCGAAAAACTTCCTTCTACCAAGTGGGGGGCGGTCACCGTCAAGGATGAGGCGATCACGCCGTTCAAGGACGCGACCCACTACAACAATTTCTATGAGTTCGGTACCGACAAGGGTGATCCGGCCGCCAACGCCGGTTCTCTGAAAACCGAACCGTGGAGCGTGGTGGTGGACGGGGAGGTGGGTAAGCCGGGGCGATATGCGCTGGAGGACTTCATGAAGCCTTATCAGCTGGAGGAGCGTATCTATCGTCTTCGCTGTGTAGAGGCCTGGTCGATGGTCATTCCATGGATCGGATTTCCCATCTCTGCGTTGCTCAATGTTGTTGAGCCAACCTCCAAGGCAAAATTCATTCGCTTCGAAACGCTGCAGGACCCTAAGACCATGCCAGGGCAGCGCTCTGGTTTTGCCCTGATCGACTGGCCCTATGTAGAAGGGCTGCGTCTGGACGAGGCGATGAATCCGTTGGCGATTCTTGCAGTGGGTATGTACGGGCGTGAGCTGCCTAACCAGAACGGCGCACCTCTGCGCCTGGTGGTGCCGTGGAAGTACGGCTTCAAGAGCATCAAATCCATCGTGCGGATCAGTCTGGTCAGCGAACAGCCGAAAACCACCTGGCAAAGCATTGCTGCGGACGAGTACGGCTTCTATGCCAACGTGAATCCGACAGTCGATCATCCGCGCTGGACGCAGGCTAGGGAGCGTCGTTTACCGAGCGGTCTGTTCAAGCCCAATGTGCGTGACACGCAGATGTTCAACGGCTACTCGGACGAAGTTGCTTCTCTATATACAGGGCTCGATCTGCGGAAGAACTACTGATGCGGTATCCGTTCTGGCGAGTGAGTGTCTTCATCGCTGCTGCGGTGTGGCCGCTGCTTTGGCTATATCAGGCTTGGGCGGATGTGCTGGGGCCGGATCCCGGCAAGGTACTGGTTGATCGGTTGGGGTTGGGGACGCTTGTACTGCTGCTTATTACATTGAGTTTCACGCCATTGCTGAAGCTCACCGGTTGGGCGGGGTGGATTGCTGTCCGGCGGCAGCTGGGTTTGTGGTGCTTCGCTTACGTAGTACTCCATCTGAGTGGCTATATAGCGTTCATTCTTGGCTTTGATTGGTCGCAGCTGGGTGTCGAGTTGCGCAAGCGACCGTACATTATTGTCGGTGTGCTGGGGTTCCTTTGTTTGCTGGCGTTGGCGATAACCTCCAACCGCTACAGTCAACGTCGGCTGGGGGCTGGCTGGAAGAAACTGCATCGACTCGCTTATGGGGTTCTCGGTCTTGGCTTGCTGCATATGTTGTGGATCGTGCGTGCCGATCTGAAGGAGTGGGCGGTCTATGCCTCTATAGGCGCACTGCTATTGGTGTTGCGGTTACCGCCTGTCGCCCGTCGAATTCCGCGTTTAATAGCTAAAAAGACACCTTTTGAAAGAAAAGCATAATTAGGTGTTGACGGCAGATTCTGGAAGTCTATAATTCGCCCCACTTCCGGCGCAGTCGAAACGGAAAACTCCTTGGTAAACAAAGAGTTACGCAGTTTTCGACAGCGAGTTGCTTCAGCTCATCGAAGCCCAGAAGGAGTTGAAAGAGCGGTGTTGTTTGGCTCTTTTGACGGTTCGATCTTCTCGGTCGAAAGCGGAGAAAAAGAGGTGTTGACAGCAGCGAGTAACGCTGTAGAATTCGCCTCCCGCTAACGAGAGATCGGAAGCGCAAGTGGTTGAAGTTGCAAAGGAAACTTTGAAAGCTTCTGAAAATAACCGCTTGACAGATACAGAGGACGCTGTAGAATGCGCGCCTCGGTTGAGACGAAAGATCTTAACCAACCGCTCTTTAACAACTGAATCAAGCAATTCGTGTGGGTGCTTGTGGAGTCAGACTGATAGTCAACAAGATTATCAGCATCACAAGTTACTCCGCGAGAAATCAAAGATGTAACCAACGATTGCTGAGCCAAGTTTAGGGTTTCTTAAAAACCCAAAGATGTTTGAACTGAAGAGTTTGATCATGGCTCAGATTGAACGCTGGCGGCAGGCCTAACACATGCAAGTCGAGCGGTAGAGAGAAGCTTGCTTCTCTTGAGAGCGGCGGACGGGTGAGTAATGCCTAGGAATCTGCCTGGTAGTGGGGGATAACGCTCGGAAACGGACGCTAATACCGCATACGTCCTACGGGAGAAAGCAGGGGACCTTCGGGCCTTGCGCTATCAGATGAGCCTAGGTCGGATTAGCTAGTTGGTGAGGTAATGGCTCACCAAGGCGACGATCCGTAACTGGTCTGAGAGGATGATCAGTCACACTGGAACTGAGACACGGTCCAGACTCCTACGGGAGGCAGCAGTGGGGAATATTGGACAATGGGCGAAAGCCTGATCCAGCCATGCCGCGTGTGTGAAGAAGGTCTTCGGATTGTAAAGCACTTTAAGTTGGGAGGAAGGGCAGTAAATTAATACTTTGCTGTTTTGACGTTACCGACAGAATAAGCACCGGCTAACTCTGTGCCAGCAGCCGCGGTAATACAGAGGGTGCAAGCGTTAATCGGAATTACTGGGCGTAAAGCGCGCGTAGGTGGTTTGTTAAGTTGGATGTGAAATCCCCGGGCTCAACCTGGGAACTGCATTCAAAACTGACAAGCTAGAGTATGGTAGAGGGTGGTGGAATTTCCTGTGTAGCGGTGAAATGCGTAGATATAGGAAGGAACACCAGTGGCGAAGGCGACCACCTGGACTGATACTGACACTGAGGTGCGAAAGCGTGGGGAGCAAACAGGATTAGATACCCTGGTAGTCCACGCCGTAAACGATGTCAACTAGCCGTTGGGAGCCTTGAGCTCTTAGTGGCGCAGCTAACGCATTAAGTTGACCGCCTGGGGAGTACGGCCGCAAGGTTAAAACTCAAATGAATTGACGGGGGCCCGCACAAGCGGTGGAGCATGTGGTTTAATTCGAAGCAACGCGAAGAACCTTACCAGGCCTTGACATCCAATGAACTTTCCAGAGATGGATTGGTGCCTTCGGGAACATTGAGACAGGTGCTGCATGGCTGTCGTCAGCTCGTGTCGTGAGATGTTGGGTTAAGTCCCGTAACGAGCGCAACCCTTGTCCTTAGTTACCAGCACGTAATGGTGGGCACTCTAAGGAGACTGCCGGTGACAAACCGGAGGAAGGTGGGGATGACGTCAAGTCATCATGGCCCTTACGGCCTGGGCTACACACGTGCTACAATGGTCGGTACAGAGGGTTGCCAAGCCGCGAGGTGGAGCTAATCCCATAAAACCGATCGTAGTCCGGATCGCAGTCTGCAACTCGACTGCGTGAAGTCGGAATCGCTAGTAATCGCGAATCAGAATGTCGCGGTGAATACGTTCCCGGGCCTTGTACACACCGCCCGTCACACCATGGGAGTGGGTTGCACCAGAAGTAGCTAGTCTAACCTTCGGGAGGACGGTTACCACGGTGTGATTCATGACTGGGGTGAAGTCGTAACAAGGTAGCCGTAGGGGAACCTGCGGCTGGATCACCTCCTTAATCGACGACATCAGCTGCTCCATAAGTTCCCACACGAATTGCTTGATTCATTGAAGAAGACGATAAGAAGCAGCCCGAAATTGGGTCTGTAGCTCAGTTGGTTAGAGCGCACCCCTGATAAGGGTGAGGTCGGCAGTTCGAATCTGCCCAGACCCACCAATTTTTGTGTGGGATCCTGTAGCAATACGGGGCCATAGCTCAGCTGGGAGAGCGCCTGCCTTGCACGCAGGAGGTCAACGGTTCGATCCCGTTTGGCTCCACCACTACTGCTTCTGATTGTATAAAGCTTAGAAATGAGCATTCCATCGTGATGGTGGTGAATGTTGATTTCTAGTCTTTGGCTAGATCGTTCTTTAAAAATTTGGGTATGTGATAGAAAGATAGACTGGATAGCACTTTCACTGGTGTTTATTCAGGCTAAGGTAAAATTTGTGAGTTTAATCGCGAATTTTCGGCGAATGTCGTCTTCACAGTATAACCAGATTGCTTGGGGTTATATGGTCAAGTGAAGAAGCGCATACGGTGGATGCCTTGGCAGTCAGAGGCGATGAAAGACGTGGTAGCCTGCGAAAAGCTTCGGGGAGTCGGCAAACAGACTTTGATCCGGAGATGTCTGAATGGGGGAACCCACCTAACATAAGTTAGGTATCTTAAGCTGAATACATAGGCTTAAGAAGCGAACCAGGGGAACTGAAACATCTAAGTACCCTGAGGAAAAGAAATCAACCGAGATTCCCTTAGTAGTGGCGAGCGAACGGGGACTAGCCCTTAAGTGGCTTTGAGATTAGCGGAACGCTCTGGAAAGTGCGGCCATAGTGGGTGATAGCCCTGTACGCGAAAATCTCTTAGTCATGAAATCGAGTAGGACGGAGCACGAGAAACTTTGTCTGAATATGGGGGGACCATCCTCCAAGGCTAAATACTACTGACTGACCGATAGTGAACTAGTACCGTGAGGGAAAGGCGAAAAGAACCCCGGAGAGGGGAGTGAAATAGATCCTGAAACCGTATGCGTACAAGCAGTGGGAGCCCACTTTGTTGGGTGACTGCGTACCTTTTGTATAATGGGTCAGCGACTTATTTTCAGTGGCGAGCTTAACCGAATAGGGGAGGCGTAGCGAAAGCGAGTCTTAATAGGGCGTCTAGTCGCTGGGAATAGACCCGAAACCGGGCGATCTATCCATGGGCAGGTTGAAGGTTGGGTAACACTAACTGGAGGACCGAACCGACTACCGTTGAAAAGTTAGCGGATGACCTGTGGATCGGAGTGAAAGGCTAATCAAGCTCGGAGATAGCTGGTTCTCCTCGAAAGCTATTTAGGTAGCGCCTCATGTATCACTGTAGGGGGTAGAGCACTGTTTCGGCTAGGGGGTCATCCCGACTTACCAAACCGATGCAAACTCCGAATACCTACAAGTGCCGAGCATGGGAGACACACGGCGGGTGCTAACGTCCGTCGTGAAAAGGGAAACAACCCAGACCGTCAGCTAAGGTCCCAAAGTTATGGTTAAGTGGGAAACGATGTGGGAAGGCTTAGACAGCTAGGAGGTTGGCTTAGAAGCAGCCACCCTTTAAAGAAAGCGTAATAGCTCACTAGTCGAGTCGGCCTGCGCGGAAGATGTAACGGGGCTCAAACCATACACCGAAGCTACGGGTATCATCTTCGGATGATGCGGTAGAGGAGCGTTCTGTAAGCCTGTGAAGGTGAGTTGAGAAGCTTGCTGGAGGTATCAGAAGTGCGAATGCTGACATGAGTAACGACAATGGGTGTGAAAAACACCCACGCCGAAAGACCAAGGTTTCCTGCGCAACGTTAATCGACGCAGGGTTAGTCGGTCCCTAAGGCGAGGCTGAAAAGCGTAGTCGATGGAAAACAGGTTAATATTCCTGTACTTCTGGTTATTGCGATGGAGGGACGGAGAAGGCTAGGCCAGCTTGGCGTTGGTTGTCCAAGTTTAAGGTGGTAGGCTGGAATCTTAGGTAAATCCGGGATTCTAAGGCCGAGAGCTGATGACGAGTGTTCTTTTAGAACACGAAGTGGTTGATGCCATGCTTCCAAGAAAAGCTTCTAAGCTTCAGGTAACCAGGAACCGTACCCCAAACCGACACAGGTGGTTGGGTAGAGAATACCAAGGCGCTTGAGAGAACTCGGGTGAAGGAACTAGGCAAAATGGCACCGTAACTTCGGGAGAAGGTGCGCCGGTGAGGGTGAAGGACTTGCTCCGTAAGCTCATGCCGGTCGAAGATACCAGGCCGCTGCGACTGTTTATTAAAAACACAGCACTCTGCAAACACGAAAGTGGACGTATAGGGTGTGACGCCTGCCCGGTGCCGGAAGGTTAATTGATGGGGTTAGCTAACGCGAAGCTCTTGATCGAAGCCCCGGTAAACGGCGGCCGTAACTATAACGGTCCTAAGGTAGCGAAATTCCTTGTCGGGTAAGTTCCGACCTGCACGAATGGCGTAACGATGGCGGCGCTGTCTCCACCCGAGACTCAGTGAAATTGAAATCGCTGTGAAGATGCAGTGTATCCGCGGCTAGACGGAAAGACCCCGTGAACCTTTACTATAGCTTTGCACTGGACTTTGAATTTGCTTGTGTAGGATAGGTGGGAGGCTTTGAAGCGTGGACGCCAGTTCGCGTGGAGCCATCCTTGAAATACCACCCTGGCAACTTTGAGGTTCTAACTCAGGTCCGTTATCCGGATCGAGGACAGTGTATGGTGGGTAGTTTGACTGGGGCGGTCTCCTCCTAAAGAGTAACGGAGGAGTACGAAGGTGCGCTCAGACCGGTCGGAAATCGGTCGTAGAGTATAAAGGCAAAAGCGCGCTTGACTGCGAGACAGACACGTCGAGCAGGTACGAAAGTAGGTCTTAGTGATCCGGTGGTTCTGTATGGAAGGGCCATCGCTCAACGGATAAAAGGTACTCCGGGGATAACAGGCTGATACCGCCCAAGAGTTCATATCGACGGCGGTGTTTGGCACCTCGATGTCGGCTCATCACATCCTGGGGCTGAAGCCGGTCCCAAGGGTATGGCTGTTCGCCATTTAAAGTGGTACGCGAGCTGGGTTTAGAACGTCGTGAGACAGTTCGGTCCCTATCTGCCGTGGACGTTTGAGATTTGAGAGGGGCTGCTCCTAGTACGAGAGGACCGGAGTGGACGAACCTCTGGTGTTCCGGTTGTCACGCCAGTGGCATTGCCGGGTAGCTATGTTCGGAATAGATAACCGCTGAAAGCATCTAAGCGGGAAACTAGCCTCAAGATGAGATCTCACTGGGACCTTGAGTCCCCTGAAGGGCCGTCGAAGACTACGACGTTGATAGGTTGGGTGTGTAAGCGCTGTGAGGCGTTGAGCTAACCAATACTAATTGCCCGTGAGGCTTGACCATATAACACCCAAGCAATTTGACTACTCGAAAGAGCATCAGATTGCGGTGTGTGAAGACGCAATGAACCGAAAGTTCGAGAAACAAACACACAAACTATCGCATACCCAATTCGCTGGAACGTCGTAAGACGCGTCAGCTCAAGAATTTCTTGACGACCATAGAGCATTGGAACCACCTGATCCCATCCCGAACTCAGCAGTGAAACGATGCATCGCCGATGGTAGTGTGGGGTTTCCCCATGTGAGAGTAGGTCATCGTCAAGATTAAATTCCGAAACCCCAATTGCGAAAGCAGTTGGGGTTTTGTTTTGCCCGCAAAAAAGCACGCCCGGGACGAGCACAAATTTGCACAGTTATTTTCGACTCAGGACACTAGAATAGGTCCAACTTTTTCGGAGTCAGTGCCTTTATGCCAGAACCGGTTGACGCCCCCGGGCTGTCAGAATTACCGCTGGACGACTTGGTGGCGTGCCATGAGTGCGACTTGCTGATGCGCAAGCCCAAGCTCGCCCATGGCGAGAAAGCCCTGTGTCCGCGCTGCGGTTACGAACTCTATGCCCATCGGCACAATGTTGTGCAACGTAGTCTCGCCTTGGTCATCTCCGCGCTGTTGTTGTACATCCCGGCGAACTTTTTACCCATCATGCAGCTCAATCTACTCGGGCAGTCGTCGCAAGATACTGTCTGGAGTGGCGTTGTCGGCCTGTTCGATACCGGAATGCAAGGCGTCTCAGTGGTTGTGTTCCTGTGCAGCATGGGGATCCCGTTGCTCAAACTGCTTTGCCAACTGGCCGTGCTGCTGAGCATTCGTTTTGATATCGGCCGTAGTTACGGCTTGTTGCTCTATCGGATTTATCACCATCTACGCGATTGGGGGATGCTCGAGGTCTACCTCATGGGCGTGCTGGTGGCGATCGTCAAACTGGCAGATATGGCAGCAATCACCATCGGTCTCGGCCTGGCGTGCTTTATCAGTTTGTTGTTGGTCCAGGTCTGGTTGGAGGTCGTGATGTCGCCCCATCAGATCTGGCAGGCTTTATCAGGAGAGGATGCCCATGCGGGCGATTGATGCAGGCATTCTGATTTGCGCCGAATGCCATGAATTGAACAAGCAGGAAGCTGACACCGACGAGCAGGTCTGCACCCGCTGCGGTGCGCTGGTTCACGCCCGCCGTCCCAACAGCCTCGCTCGTACCTGGGCGTTGCTGATCACGGCAGCGATCCTCTACATTCCGGCCAACGTACTGCCGATCATGACGGTCAGTTCCCTCGGTCAGGGCGATCCCAGCACCATCATGTCCGGTGTGATCCAACTGGTTCAACACGGCATGCTTCCCATCGCCGCCGTGGTTTTTATCGCCAGTATCGTGGTGCCCACGTTCAAATTGGTGGGCATCGCCTTGCTGCTGTTTTCGGTGCAGCGCCACCAGCCGCTTTCGGCTCGTCAACGGATCTGGATGTACCGCTTTATCGAGTTCATCGGTCGCTGGTCAATGCTCGATATCTTTGTGATTGCCATCCTGGTGGCGGTTGTGAATTTTGGACGGCTTGCCAGTGTCGAAGCCAATCTTGGCGCCATCGCTTTCGCCAGTGTGGTGATTCTGACGATGCTTGCCGCAGTAACTTTCGATCCCCGACTGATTTGGGATAACACGGAGTCGGACGACGACCATGACTGATTTGCCCACAGCGAAAACCCGACCGGCCTCGAACTGGTCAGCCATTTGGGTGTTGCCCCTGATCGCCCTGATCATCGGCGGCTGGCTCGGCTGGCGTGCCTACAACGAGACCGGCATCGAGATTCAGGTGCGTTTCGAAAGCGGTGAAGGCATTCAGGCCAACAAGACCGAAGTGGTCTACAAAGGCATGTCGGTCGGCAAGGTGAAAACCCTCACGCTCGATGATGAAGGCGCCTCCAAAGGAGTGATCGCCACCGTTGAAATGAACAAGGACGTGGAGCAATACCTGCGGACCAGCACACGCTTCTGGCTCGTCAAGCCGAGCGTGACCCTGGCGGGTATCACGGGCCTGGAAACCCTGGTCTCCGGTAACTACGTCGCGATCAGTCCGGGGGAAGGCGAGCCCACACGCCGGTTCAAGGCCCTGGCTGAAGAGCCGCCGCTGTCGGATGCCCAGCCCGGGTTGCACCTGACCATCAAGGCTGACCGCCTCGGTTCGCTGAACCGTGGCAGCCCGGTGTTCTACAAGCAGATCAAAGTAGGCCAGATCAAAAGTTACTTGCTGTCCGAAGACCAAAGCACGGTTGAGCTCAAAGTGTTCATCGAGCCCACCTACGCCAAGCTCGTACGCAAACACACACGTTTCTGGAACGCCAGCGGCATCAGCATCGACGCCAACCTGTCCGGTGTGAAAGTGCGCAGTGAGTCCCTGGCCAGCATCGTCGCCGGCGGTATCGCGTTTGCCACGCCGGAAAACCGCAGGGACAGCCCGCCCACCGATCCGAGCCTGCCGTTCCGTCTTTATGAAGACTTCGATGCGGCGGCGGCCGGTATACGGGTCAAGGTTAAACTCAGCGATTTCGAAGGCCTGCAGGCCGGTCGTACGCCGGTAATGTACAAAGGCATTCAGGTCGGCAATCTGAAAGCGTTGAAGATCGATCCCGATCTGTCCGGTGCTACCGCTGAACTGACCCTTGATCCTCTGGCCGAAGATTACCTGGTCGAAGGCACTCAATTCTGGGTGGTCAAACCGTCGATCTCCCTGGCGGGTATCACCGGGCTTGAAGCGCTGGTCAAAGGTAACTACATCGCTGTGCGTCCCGGCGATAAAGGCGCCGCACCACAGCGTGAGTTCGTGGCAAGGGCCAAGGCGCCGCCGCTGGATTTGCGTTCGCCGGGCCTGCACCTGGTGTTGTTCACCGAAAATCTTGGTTCGCTGGAAGTTGGCAGTCCGATTCTCTACAAGCAGGTCAAGGTCGGTTCGGTCCAGAGCTATCAGTTCTCGCGCAAGAAAAAACAGTTGGTGATCGGTGTACACATCGAAAAGGAATACGAAGGGCTGGTTAACGCCTCGACTCGTTTCTGGAATGCCAGTGGCATTACGCTCACGGGCGGATTGACTGGCGGAATCCAGGTCAAAAGTGAATCGTTGCAAAGCCTGATGGCCGGCGGTATCGCCTTCGAAACCCCGCTGGCCAAAGCCCCGCTGCAAAAGAAAATCCCGCGTTTCCGTCTGTTCGCCAGCCATGACGAAGCCAACCAGAAAGGCGCCGTGATCACGATCAAGGTCGATCGCGCCGATGGCTTGCGCAGCGGCACACCGGTGAGATTCAAAGGTCTGGACGTCGGCAAGATTGAAGACGTCGACCTCACGGATGACCTGCAATCGGTGATGCTCACCGCGCGGATCACCGAAGTGCCGGAGCGAATCGCTCGGGCCGGCAGTCAGTTCTGGGTGGTCAAACCCGAGCTGGGTCTGCTCAAAACGTCGAACCTGGAAACCCTGGTGACCGGTCAATACATCGAAGTGCAGCCGGCCGCGAAAAACATCGGGCCGCAGAATAACTTCGTAGCGCTGGCCAATCCTCCGGAAACCGCCAAACAGGAAGCCGGGTTAAGTCTGGTTCTGAGCGCCGCTCGTCGAGGTTCGTTGAAAACCGGCGTGCCAGTGACGTATCGCGAAGTCACCGTGGGCAAGGTGACGGGGTATGAACTGGGCCAGACGGCTGACCGTGTGTTGATACACATCCTGATCGAGCCGAAGTACGCGCCATTGGTGCGCAGCGGCACACGATTCTGGAACACCAGCGGTTTTGGTTTCGACTACGGCTTGTTCAAAGGCGCGACGGTTCGTACCGAATCGCTGGAGACGCTGATTCAGGGCGGCATCGCTTTCGCCACGCCGGACGGGGATCGCATGGGTAACCCGGCGCGAGCGGAGCAAACCTTCCCGTTGTTCGACAAGTTTGAAGATGAATGGCTGACCTGGGCGCCGAAGATCTCGCTCGGCAAATAATCTGTTGGCGTCAGGGATGACGCCTTCGCGGGCAAGCCTCGCTCCTACAGATCAGCACCGAACCTGTAGGAGCGAGGCTTGCCCGCGAAGAGGTCCGGATAGCCAACACATAACCACCAGACAAAAAAAGGCCGCGATTGGATCGCGGCCTTTTTTATTGCCTTCGATTAACGCAAATCAGACCGCATCCAGCTCCGGTTCATCCGCTTCAACATTAACCACAGCCTTCACCTCATCGTGGCGACGGATGTACTTCCAGTCCGCCTCATCGATGTAGATCCCGTTCGGCCCGCTACCGCCTTCCAGGTCAATCGCCACACTGGCGCAGACCTGCGGCTTCACACTCGCCAGAATCGGCACGAAGCCCAGTTGCAGACTGGTTTCCAGCAACGCTGCCTGGTTTTTCTCGTCGATGTCCGCCGCTTCGTCGAGGTAGTACGGCAGGCGCACGCGACCGGCCTGGTCGCGGTCCATCAAGTGCAGCAACAAGTACATGTTGGTCAGCGCCTTGATGGTCATCGTCGTGCCATTGGACGCGGCGCCGTCGATGTCGGTGTGGATCACCGGTTGACCGTTGACCTTGGTGATCTCGAACGCCAGTTCGAACAAGTCCTTGAGACCGAGCTGGTTGTGGTTTGCCGCCACCAGCCGTGCCAGGTATTCCTTGGCTTCTTCGTTCTTGTTGTCCTGATCGGCGCTTTGGCTCAGATCGAACACGGAAAGGGTTTCGCCTTCTTCGTACTGACCGGCGCTGTGGATGATCTGGTCGATGTGCTTGAGTGCTTCTTTGTTCGGCGCGAGCACGATGCGGAAGCTCTGCAGGTTGGAGACCTGACGCTTGTTGATCTCGCGGTTGAACAGCGCCAGTTGGTGCTCGAGGCTGTCGTAGTCGCTGCGGATGTTGCGCAGGGTCCGGGCGATGTCGGTAACCGCAGCACGGCGTGCCTTGCCGAGGGTCAGGGCTTCGTCGGTGCGGTGTGCATACGCGTTGATCAGCAGTTGCAGGCGACGCTCCATATCGTCTTCGCTGTCGAACTTGGCCACGCCTTTGAGGCGCACCTGAGCGTACAACGCGTCGATCTGGCCATCGCTGCGCAGCAAGCCCTGCCAGCTGTCCTGATAGTCGTTGAGCAGCGGCAACAGGTTGTCCATCGAATCGTCGATCGGGTCCATGAACGGCGTGCCGAACGGCAGGTCTGCCGGCAACAACTGACGGCGGCGCAGGGCGTCGTCGAGGGTGCGTTGCTTGGCTTCCATGTCGCCGATCTGCCGGCCGACCAGTTGCAGCTTGGCCGACAGTTGCTGGACGCGTTCGGTGAAGGCGTCGCTGGAACGCTTCAGTTCTTCCTGCGCCGCTTCCATCTGCGCCAGTTGCTCAAGCTTGTCGTCTTCCTCGGCGCTCAGGGTTTGCGCGCGACGGAAATCTTCCAGAGCTTTCTGCGCGTCCAGCACTTGCTGGTACAGCGCTTCGGTCTGGGTCTTGCTCGCTGCACGGTCGGCGACCACGGCAGCCTGGGTTTTCAGTTGCTTGAGTTCTTTTTCCAGGCGGTCTTTCTGATCGCGCAACGCGGCGCGGTCCGCCAGGGCCTGCAACGCCGGAGGCTCAATGTGCGAGATGTCGATGGACAGGCCAGGCACTTCGAAGCGCTCGCCTTTGAAGCCGTCGAGGATCAGCTCCATGGATTTGACCCACTGACCGTCCTCGTCCAGCGTAATGCCATGCTCGCCCAACGGCAGGCTGAACAGCGCGCTGTTGAACAGGCGCATCAGACGCTCGACATCCTGTTGCGAGAACTCTTCACGCAGGCGGGCGTAGCTGTTGTTGTCGGCGTGATCGAGTTGCTGTTTCACCGATTTCAGGCGTTTTTCCAGATCGCGCAGGCGCTCTTCCAGGTCTTCGGCAGAGAACTGCCGCGACTGCGCCAGCGCACCGGCCAATTCATCGTGCGCGTCCTTGGCCGCGAGCAATTGCTGCTCCAGGACCTTGACGTCAGTCACCAACGCGAAGCGATGCTTGAGCACCGACAACTCGCCGAGCCAGCGCTGGATGCCGGTGATTTCCCGCTCCAGACGCATCAGCTCCTGCGTGCCGCCGCGCTGATCGTTTTGCAGCGCGTCCTGTTCGTTGCGGTAGTGCTCGGCCTGAATCGTCAGCTCTTCCTTGCGTGCACTGGCATAGTCCGACCAGGTGCCGAGCAACGAATCGAGCAGCGGCGAGATCCGGTGCAGTTTGCCGCGCAGAATATTGCGCTGGGCAACGCCTGCGGCCAGCGCTTCAACCAGCGGACCCGCTGTGACCAGAGAGTTGTAGTCCTGCTCCATGCGTCGTACATCGCGGAAGGCTTCTTCGCACGCAGCGATGTAATCGACGCTGCCGGAACGCAGGCTGTGTTCGAAGGCATCGAGGAACAATTGCTTGAGCTTGGCCGCGGTGATTTCGCGCATGTGCAGCAGGTTGATGAACAGCGCGCGGAAGGTCTTCAGGCTCTGCTCGCTGGTGGAGCGCAGCGGAATCAGGGTCAGGTCCAGCGGGATCGAGGTGTGACCGCCGACCAGCAAACGACGCAGTTCATCCGGCTTGAGTTCGTAGGCTTTCAGGCCTTCGCGCTCAAGGTTGGTGAACAGTTCTTTCTGACGCAGGCAGGTGTCGTTTTTCTGGTAATGGGCCAGGTCGAGTTTGCCGGCGTAGGCAAAGAACTGGTGACCGAAACCACCGCCCGGGCCGCGACCAACCACACCGATCACGTGCGGACCGTGGGGCAGCGAGACTTCAACCAGGATGTAACTGGTGTCCGAGGCGAAGTAGAAACGCCGGGATTGTTCCAGGCTGTACTTGCCGAAACTCATGTCCGACATGCGCGCCAGAATCGGGAACTGCAACGCGTTGATCGACGCGGATTTACCGAGGTTGTTCGCGCCGTAGACCGACAACGGTTCTTCCAGCGGAAAAAGGCCGAGGCTGTAACCGGCGGTGTTCAAAAGGGCAAAGCGGCGAATGCCGTAGCGTTCCTTGCTCATGCGTCGGTCTCCTGTTCTTCGGCAATGGCGCGGGCCAGGGCGTCTTCTTCGCTTTCTTCAGCGAAGTCACTCAAGTCCAGCGGGTCATCGGTTTGCAGCAGTTTTTCGTCGCTGTCGTCGTCGATCAGTACCGGAACCGGCAGCGGCAGCACGCTGTGCAGGCTGGCGGCCAAGTCGCGGTCTTGTTGAACCGACAGGCAGACGTCGAGGAAACGGTGCATCGGCGGCAGGAAGCGGTAGACGCCGTTTTCTTCGCCGGCAAACCCGAGCTGCGTCATGCGGCGCATGATTTTTTCTTCGAGTTCTTCGACGGTCTGCACTTCGGCCTGGATGAACAGGTCGCGGTATTTTTCCAGCAACGACGGCAGTTCATCGCGACCGAGGCTGCCGCCGTCGAGCACGGCAATCGGGTCACGGCCCTGATCGGCCAGATGCTCGACGAGGATGAAGGTGAACAGCGCCAGACGCTGCGCGGTCTTGTTCACCGCCGCAGCGGCGAGGTCCGGCACAAAGTAGTAGAAACCGCGGGTGTCGCAAACCAGTTCAAAACCCAGTGCCTTGAACAGCGTGCGGTACTGGTCCTGGAAGTTCGACAGTTGCGCGTACAGCTCCGGGTCGCGGCGGCTGACGTGGTAGCCCTTGAACAGCTCGCGAAAGATCGGTGCCAGCTGGGACAGTTCGGATAGATCAAGATGCATGTGGAGTGCTCGCAGAATTCTCGATGGCATCTGGGCCGGCCGAGAGCAGGGCGAAGGAGCGCAGGCTGACCTGGTGCTCGTGAGTGTGGTAATCGCGGCGTTCCAGACGCTCGCGTTTGAAGCGTTTTTCCCGCGACAGGCGCGAGAACCAGTACAGCAATTCGTCGGTGGCGCCGTTCGGTTCCTGTTCCAGCAGCCAGGTCATCAGGTCTGGCATCGGCAGCGCGTCTTCACAACGTTCAAGCATTTCGCGAACGGTACGTGGTGCGCGTGGCGCTTCGCCTTTCTGGGTCTTGTGGGCCTTGGGGAAACGCGCCGGTTTCGGCTCGAAACGGGCCAGCGCGTAGACGTAGGCTTCGACCTGACTGGCACTGCCGAGGAAGGTGCTTTGCGGCCGGGTGAACATCGGCATCGCCGCTTGTGGCACCGCGTCGATGCCTTTGCGACGGATGGCCGACAAGGCCAGCGCTGCGCCACGGGTCACGGCGTTGTGACGACGGGCTTCTTCACGCAGCGGCAGTAGCAGTTCGCGGGCATGACGCAGCGTCAATTGAGCGCTGGTCTGCATTTCAAGGATGCGCGCGTGGGTGCGCAGCAGCATGTCGTCGTCGACCAGGTGGCCGAGGCGTTGCTGCTCGGTGAGCATCTTCAACAGGACGTTTTCGACTTTGCGCACGCCTTGTTCGAAGGCGCCGTCGGCGTTCACCAACTGAATCATCGGCTCGACGTATTCGTCCCAGGTCGCCAGCACTTCGGCGTAACGCTGACGCAGCGGGATCTGCCGATCGCTGGTCTTGGCGCGTTCGGCGACGGCCACCAGGGCCTGTTCGTCGTTGGCGAGCTTCTTCAGTACATCGCGCACACGCATGTCGAGCAGGCGCAATTGGCGCGCCAGGTCGTGGCCGTCGCGGATGTCGAAGGCGTCCTGAATGTAACCGGCCAGGCGTTCGAGGTGGCGCAAATAGGCTTCGATTTCCAGGCACAGGCCCAGACGGTGCTCACGGCGCAGGTAAGCGAGGAAGTCGTGGATCTGCGCGTTGAGCTCGAAACGGTTCGGGCTTTTTGCCACGGGAACCAGAATGTCGAGGCGGATCCACACGTCCAGCAGGCTGGTGATGTCCTGCGGCGTACTGTCGAGTTGCTGGGCGGCCAGTTGCGTGCGCAGTTCGTTGAGGCTCAGTGTGCCTTGGTCGAAGTGCTCGCACAGTGGCTCCAGAAGTGCCCAGTGTTCAGCGAGGGCGCGCAAGACGCGCTTGGGTTCGATCATCGGAATGGCCGGCTGGTTGGCGATTAAAAGCCGCGATTGTACTGCATCGGGACCGATGCGATTCACTCTCGGGACGGGCTGTAGCTGTTTCTAAGGGAAAGAGTATCGATCAAGCGCGGGCGATCTTGAGCGAAGGGCGGTAGAATCAGCGCACTTTAGTTATCCACAAGTGGCCGACCTTTGCTAATCGAGTCCCGTCGCCGCGCTTATTTGACCGCCATGCAGGTGGTCAACTGGCTGCCGCGTACCGAATTGCCCTTTGCCGCGCCCTCGCGGCCCGAGCTGCTGGAAATGCCGGAGCCGTTGGTCGTTGCCCCTGTGGCGCCGGCACCCGTGGCTGAGATGCCCGTGGAACCAGTGGTCAAACCTGCGGAGCGGGTGAAGATCGAGGTGCCGCGGCCATCGTTGTCGAGCACGCGGACGGTCACCCAGCCGGTCGAGGAGGAAGTGCCGGTCGTCGCCAAGGCTCCGCAAATCCCGCCACCGCGTTTCGCCCTGCAATTGCTGCGCGCCGGTCGTTGCCTGCTGTTGGTGGAGTTACCCACAGGCGAAACCTTCCAGACCCGCGATCCCGCCTATCTGCTGCTCAAGGACATGTTGCGCGCCGCCGGTCTGCCGGACAGCCCGCAAATTGTCGGCGAACCGGTGCGCTGGCCATTGTTGGTTCGCGGCACCATGGATCAAGGCCCGGAAGCGGCTCGTGACTTCGTACAAGGTTTTCTCTCGGCCCGGCTGGAAGACGCACCGTGCGTCTGCGTGTGGCTGATCGGCCTGCCGGCGGTGCGTTTTGCCGGCGAGGCCAACGCCGAATCCTTCAATCGTGAACTTCAGGTCGAAGGCCTGGGCGCGGTCTGGGCCCTGCCGGGCCTGGAATTATTAATGGAAGAGCCACAGCGTAAGGCTGATGTCTGGCAAGCCATGCGTCGGCTGATGGCGCGCTGGAAAGAATCGAATGAGTGACGCTGTATCGTTTCGCCCGATGACCGAGGCGGACCTGGACGCTGTCCTGAAAATTGAATTCGCGGCGTACAGCCATCCCTGGACCCGCGGGATTTTTCTCGATGGGCTGGGCAAGTACCAGATCTGGCTGATGTTCGAAGGTTCACAGCAGGTCGGGCACGGTGTGGTGCAGATCATTCTGGATGAAGCGCACCTGCTGAACATCACCGTCAAACCGGAAAATCAGGGCCGTGGCCTGGGTTTGACGCTGCTGGAGCACCTGATGTCGATTGCCTACAAGGCTGAGGCGCGGGAATGTTTTCTGGAAGTGCGCGACAGCAATCGCTCGGCGTTCCGGTTGTATGAGCGGTACGGGTTCAACGAGATTGGCCGGCGTCGGGATTATTATCCGGCGGTGGGTGGGCGCGAAGATGCGGTGGTCATGGCCTGCACTTTGGTGGATTGAGCCTCAAAAGCTTCGCGGGCAAGCCTCGCTCCTACAGGGAATTGCATTGCAAACGTAGGAGCGAGCGGGCGGCGATCCGACTTGCCCGCGAAGGCGTCCTCATTGACACCCACGATCACCGATTCCCATCCAGCGGATCCAGCCGCGCCAGTTCTTCTTCATCCAACCCATTACCCCCGCCGATGTCATCTTCATCGACGATGCTCAAATCCCAATCGGCCCGGTAATCGTCACCGGCCTCATGCGCATCCCGCGCACCGTCTTCACGGATCAACGTTTCCGGGCTCAAGTCATCATCGGTGGGTTCATGATCAGCGGTCGAGGCGCCGGTCATGCCGGCTTCACGCACGCGCGCGCGCGGTATCAGTCGCTCGCGTTCCGTTTGCGTCAGTTCGTCGCCGATTTTCGCGCTGGGTTCTTCCTCCTCGAAATCCAGCTCCTGCAGCGAACCCATGCGGTCTTCGTTGTCGTCGATGGGCTCGGGTTGCGCCGCATCGTACGGACGTCGTGAATCATTCATGGTAATTCCTCATACTGTGAGCCTTACTACGGTAGACCCACTGGGCTGCCCGGAATTCCGCCGGCAGGGAACACCGGTAATATGCCTCATCGGCAATCTGCATCTTGCGCGTGACCCCGACGGACGGTTGTCTGTCAAAGCAGCGCATCATTCTCGAGGCTTCATTGCATGAACGACTTACAAGATCTGATTGATAACAACGAGCGCTGGGCTGACGCGATCACCAAAGAAGATCCTGATTTCTTCGCCAAACTGGCGCGTCAGCAAACGCCGGAATTCCTCTGGATCGGCTGCTCCGACGCCCGCGTACCGGCGAACGAGATTGTCGGCATGCTGCCTGGCGACCTGTTCGTCCACCGCAACGTGGCCAACGTGGTGCTGCACACTGACCTCAACTGCCTGTCGGTGATTCAGTACGCGGTGGACGTGCTCAAGGTCAAACACATCCTCGTTACCGGCCACTATGGCTGCGGCGGTGTGCGTGCTTCGATGCAGGATCGCCAGTTCGGCTTGATCGATGGCTGGCTGCGGTCGATTCGTGACCTTTACTACGAAAAGCGCGAAGAA
The DNA here is from genome assembly GCF_020423045.1 of Pseudomonas sp. MM213. Lineage (NCBI taxonomy): Bacteria > Pseudomonadati > Pseudomonadota > Gammaproteobacteria > Pseudomonadales > Pseudomonadaceae > Pseudomonas > Pseudomonas sp. MM213. The sequence goes on along the minus strand of NZ_CP081943.1, from coordinate 3,575,058 downwards.
CTCTCCAAACTGCCGACCGAAGAAGAGCGGGTCGACCGCCTCTGCGAGCTCAACGTGATCCAGCAAGTGGCCAACGTCGGGCACACCAGCATTGTGCAAAACGCTTGGCACCGCGGGCAGAAACTGTCGATTCACGGCTGCATCTATGGCATCAAGGACGGTCGGTGGAAGAGCCTGAATGCCACCATCAGTGGTTTCGAGCAGTTGCCGCCGCAGTATCGCCTGCGTCCATTTGAGCCGCTGTAAAAGCCCCCCGGCGTCATCGGCGCCAGTTCTGGAAGTACAACTGGCCATCGGCATTCGGCGATTCGTCGTAGCCGGTGATCCAGCCACGGCAGCAAGGACAACCACAGCGGCAGGCAAACTGCCGCTGCAGCCTGTCTTCCGTCATGGCGAAATCCAACGTCAGCCGATCACCTTTTCTGATGTCCTTCAGCGCCCATAACCACAGTTCACTCATGTCGAGAAAGGCGTTGGGGTCGCAGGCGTGGTTAAGCAATCCGCAGAAGCGCGGGTCATAGACATGAATGCCCGGTGCCATTTGTCGAGTGTGTCGGCAGCGATAGGGCAGCAAATGCCCGGAAATTCGGCAGATTCGGCTGAGCCGTGGGAATTCGCGCAAAGCGGCGACAGCGATCGGCTCTCCCTGAGCATTGTTGATGATTTGAAAGTCTTCCGTGTTAGGGAATCCTAGTCGAGGGGACAACTTTCTAAACCGATAGATGCCATTGAATGGCGGTGAGGTGATTCCTTGCTCAGCGTGGGGTTTCATCACAATCCTTGTCGGCGGGGCGCTGCGACCTCCGTCAGCTGACATCCTGTCAGCCCTGCAGCACATGGGTACGCCTCAAGACTCTCGCAAAAAAAACCACCGGTCTACTGTCATAACTGACAGAGGAAAAGCGCGCGTTCCCACGTCAGCCAAGGCTCACGCAGGAACGCCGTTCAGTTTTTTACAGATGCGTAGCAGGCACTGCGGTCGCAGGCGTGGGGACCTTGAGCTGTTTGAGTTGAGCCTTGATCGGCGTCGTCGCGCATTTGGCCGTGGCTTGCCCAGGCGTCAGGTTGCGGATCGAGGTGTAGAACAGTTCGCAGGTTTTAACTGCCTGGGCCACTTGCCAGGTCTGGGTGCAACTTCTCAGCTCAATGTCTGGATTGCTGTCGAGGTCGCGGCCCATTGCGGCCTGCCAGCATGCGGCACTCAAGTCCTGGCCCATGACTTTCAGGCCCGCTGCGTCGGCCTGGGCCTGGGCATCTTTGCCGGTGTAGCTGTCCGGGTCGGCGGCGTACCAGATGTAGCTCGGGTGGTTGGAACCCAGCACCGGTACTTTCACCCCTTCCTTCGGACTGATGGTTGCCAGGCCCAGCACGTTTACGGTCGGCCCGTATTGCTGCTTGATCCAGTTACGCACCGGCGCACCGAACGCGACCATCGGCAACGCGGCACCGCTGGCGTTCTGGCTGACTTCCTTGACCATGGTGGTCTGGTAGTCCTTGAAGTAGTCGTAGACGCCTTCCAGATCCTTGCCGGCGTTGGACGGCGCGGCGATCGGCGCGATGTCGATGATGGTCTGGAAAGCCGGTGTCTGATCGGCAGGGATGCCGTTGATCGTCAGCAGCGTGGCCCAGCGATCGGTGGTCTTGGACTCCAGATAGTCCTGGGCCTGAGTCAGCGAGTAATCCGGCGGGAAGTGCAGCAGCTCGACACTTCTGCGGTTCTCCAGGGCCATGCCCAGCGGCAGGAACAAGTACCAGCTGTAAGCCCACTTGCCGTCGGCATTCAGCTTGCTGGCGCCGGTATAAGCCAGATCGCCGGCATCGAGCAGCGCTGCCAACGGCTTTTCATAGCCCCTGGGCACACCGGTGATTGCGGCATAGAGCTGATTGTTATCGGTTTTGACCTGCACCTTCGCATCGCTGTAACCATCACGCTGCACGCTCTGCGTCAGGTAATGCTCGACGGTTTGCTCCAGCGTCCAGTTGCGAAAGCAGATCACGTTGCAATTGTTGGGGTAAGCGAACAGCCGGGTGACGCGCTCGGTGCTGCCCAGCTTCAGATCGGCATCCGCCTGGGCGGCGGTGCTCAGGGTCAGGGCGGCAAGGGTGAGTGCTGCGAGTTTGAACATGCTCAGATCCTTTTCAGCGTGTGGGCCCTCGAGAACGGGCGAAGACATACTGAAACAGAAGAGGCCGAACGAGAAGTAGGGGCCGATAGAAATATCGGCCCCTTTTTGCATTACGGCATCACCGGCGCCGTATACGTCAGCGTCGTCCCCAGCGCCCACAGCAGAAACAGCACCAGCGGCGTGTGCACCAGCAGTTGCACGAACGAAAACCCGATCAAGTCCCGCGCCTTCAAACCCAGCACACCCAGCAGCGGCAGCATGTAGAACGGGTTGATCAGGTTCGGCAGGGCTTCGGCGGCGTTGTAGATCTGCACGGCCCAGCCCAGGTGGTAGTTCAGGTCGGTGGCCACTTGCATCACGTACGGCGCTTCGATGATCCACTTGCCGCCGCCCGACGGGATGAAGAAGCCGAGGATCGCCGAGTACACGCCCATCAGCAGCGCGTAGGTGTCGTGGGACGCGATTTGTACGAAAAACGTCGAGATGTGGTGCGCCAGGGTCTGCGCGTCAGTGCCTTTGACCGTGGTCATCAGCGCGGCGATCGAGCCGTACAACGGGAACTGGATCAGCACGCCGGTGGTAGTCGGCACCGCGCGGGACACCGCATCGAGGAAACTGCGCGGGCGCCAGTGCAGCAAGGCACCGAGCATGATGAACAGGAAGTTGTAGGTGTTCAGCCCGGAAATCGCACTGATCGCCGGTTTGGTCGAGAACTCGTGGAACAGCCACCCGGCCGCCAGCAGCACCAGCAGAATCGTCAGCAGCGGGCTGTGTTCCAGCCATTCGCCGGGGCGAGTGCGCGGTTGCAGCGGTGGCAGGTTGAAGCTCGGGTCGATGCCGCAGGCTTTGGCATCGCGGGCCGAGTTCGGGCCTGGGGCGGTGGCGTAGGCAATGATCAGCGAGATCACGATCAGCGCCAGCAACATGACGCCGGACTGCCAGAGAAAGATGGTTTGCGTGAACGGTATCACCCCGGTGATCGACAGAATCGACGGCGGCAAACTGGCCGGGTTGGCCTGCAACTGCGCGGCGGACGACGACAGGCCCAGGGCCCACACCGCGCCAAGGCCCAGGTAGGCGGCAGCACCGGCGGCGCGATAATCCATTTTCAGGTCGACGCGGCGGGCGAGGGCGCGCACCAGCAATCCGCCGAACACCAGCGACAAGCCCCAGTTCAGCAGCGACGCGACCATGGAAATCAGCGCCACCCACGCCACGGCGGAACGGCCGTTCTTGGGGATGCGCGCCAGACGGTCGATCAGCTTGACGGCGGGCGGCGAGCTGGCGACTACATAGCCGCCGATCACCACGAACGCCATCTGCATGGTGAACGGGATCAGGCTCCAGAACCCGTCACCGAAGGCCATCGCGGCGTCGGTGGGTTTGGCGCCCATGAACAGGGTGGCCACGGCGACGATGATCACCGCCAGGGCAGCAAACACCCAGGAATCAGGAAACCAGCGTTCGGCAAAACTTGAACAGCGCAGGGCAAAGCGGGCGGAGCGGGTATCTTCGATATCAGCAGCCACGGGAGTACCTCGAATTTTTATGTTTGTTGTGGTCTTCAGGGCTGCAAAGGCCTAACGCCGTTTTTATTGTGGGAGCGAGCCTGCTCGCGATGGTCGTAAACGATGACGCGTGTTTACTGATTAAACGCGTCGTTCTCGAGTCCATCGCGAGCAGGCTCGCTCTTACAGTTTTTGATCGGCACTGGCTGCAACGCCCGTCTGGACAGGCGCCAACAGTAAATCAATCGGTCAGGATTTGTGACGAAGTTTTACCGATACGGGACTATGGTCTAACGGGTTGTCCGCTGGCGCGTTTGCGTAGACCATGGGCGCCTTGGTTTTTTGCCCATGCCAGAGTTCTTTTGATGACTGCCCTTAACGATTCGCGCCCGGCACCGTTCAGCCGTTCGGACTACAAGACCCTCGGCCTTGCGGCCCTCGGCGGCGCGCTGGAAATCTACGATTTCATCATCTTCGTGTTTTTCGCCCTGACCCTCAGTCAGCTGTTCTTCCCGCCGGAAATGCCTGAGTGGCTGCGCCTGCTGCAAAGTTTCGGGATTTTTGTCACCGGTTACCTGGCGCGGCCGTTGGGCGGGATTCTGATGGCGCATTTCGCCGACCGGCTGGGGCGCAAGAAAGTCTTCAGCCTGAGCATTCTGATGATGGCGCTGCCGTGCCTGCTGATCGGCATCATGCCGACCTACGCCCAGATCGGTTATTTCGCACCCTTGCTGCTGTTGGTCCTGCGGGTACTGCAAGGCGCGGCGGTCGGCGGTGAAGTGCCAAGCGCCTGGGTGTTCGTCGCCGAGCACGCGCCGGCCGGGCATCGCGGTTATGCACTGGGTTTCCTTCAGGCCGGGCTGACCTTTGGCTACTTGATCGGCGCGCTGACAGCGACCTTTCTGGCACAGGCGTTCACCCCGGCGGAGATCCTCGATTTCGCATGGCGTTACCCGTTCCTGCTGGGCGGCGTATTTGGCGTGATAGGCGTCTGGCTGCGCCGCTGGCTCAATGAAACCCCGGTGTTCATGGCGATGCAGGCGAAGCGTGATGCCGCCGTTGAACTGCCACTGCGCACGGTCCTGCGTGAGCATCGCCTGGCCATTTTGCCGGCGATGATCCTCACCTGCGTGCTGACTTCAGCCGTGGTGGTGTTTGTGGTCATTACCCCGACCATGATGCAGAAAACCTTCGGCATGACCGCCAGCCACACCTTTGGCCTGAGCGCATTGGGCATCGTGTTCCTGAACATCGGCTGCGTACTCGCTGGTTTGCTCGTCGACCGTATCGGCGCCTGGCGCACCGTGATGCTGTACAGCCTGCTGCTGCCGCTGGGCATCGGCGTGCTTTATACCTGCCTGATCATCGGCGGCAACTGGATCGGTCTGGCCTATGCGATTGCCGGCCTGAGTTGTGGCGTGGTCGGCGCGGTGCCATCGGTGATGGTCAGCCTGTTCCCGGCGCGGATTCGCGTCTCGGGGATTTCCTTCACGTACAACATTGCCTACGCCGCGTGGGCGAGTATCACGCCGCTGTTGCTGATCGGTCTGATGCCGTGGAGCCCTTGGATCTGCGTGATTTTCTGCGCGGTGATGGGCGCGGTGGGCGTGAGCAGCGCGCTGTATTTCGGCGCGCGTACGCCGAGCACAGGCAATTGCCCGGCGGCTGGCGCCATCTGATTGAAGGTGGCGCTGCGTCCAAGACAACTATTTTTGTAGGACAACCCTGAAACACTCTTCAGAAAACATCCCCAAGGCCGATGGCTAGGCTGCATGCCGCTTTCTATCTCTGTCCATCGGTGCTTTCCCATGTTCAACAAACGCTTGAAGCAAGAGTTGTCGGCTCTTCGCGAAGAACTCTCCAGCCTTCAGCAAGTGAAGGAAAGTCTGGAAAGCGAGATGCTGGTCCTGACCCTGGATCCCGACGGGCGGATTCAATCGGTCAATCAGAATTTTCTCAGCGAGATGCTCTACAAGAGCCACGACCTGATCGATCGTCCTATCGAAGACATCGTTCCTGTTCACGTGAAGTCCGACGAATTCCATCACCGCTTCAAGGCTGCGCTGACCCGAGGCGAGCACTTTGCCGGTGCGGTGCGCTTGTTGCGTGGCGATGGCCAGGAAGCCTGGTTGCGTTCGATTGTGCAGCCGGTGCGCTCCGGGGACGGGCGGATCAAGCACTTTTCGATTTACTCCAGTGACCTGACCCGCACCATCGAGGCATCCCGTGAACACGAGAACCTGATCGGCGCGCTGGTGCGCTCGACGGCGGTGATCGAGTTCGACCTCGCTGGCAATGTGTTGTCGGCCAACGACCGCTTCCTCAACGGCATGGGTTACAGCCTCGCGCAGATCAAAGGCAAACATCACCGTCTCTTCTGTGAAGCGCAGGAGCACACCAGTGCCGAGTATCAGGACTTCTGGCGTCGCCTGAATTCCGGGGAATTCGTGGCCGGCCGCTTCAAACGCATCGACAGCCACGGGCGTACGGTCTGGCTGGAGGCGTCCTACAACCCGGTGGTCGACGCCAATAACAAACTCTACAAAGTGGTGAAGTTCGCCACGGTGATTACCGATCAGGTCAATCAGGAGCTGGCCGTCGCTGAAGCGGCGAACATTGCCTACGGCACCTCGCAGCAAACCGATCAAAGCGCCCAGCGCGGCACGGCCGTAGTGACGCAAGCGGTGAACGTGATGCGCGACCTGGCCAAGCACATGCAAACGGCCGGCGAGGGCATCGAGGCCTTGAACGAGCAGTCGCTGGTGATTGGCACCATCGTCAAAACCATCAGCGGCATCGCCGAACAGACCAACCTGCTCGCACTCAACGCGGCGATCGAAGCGGCCCGTGCCGGTGAGCAGGGTCGTGGTTTTGCCGTGGTCGCGGACGAGGTCCGGCAATTGGCTTCGCGCACCAGTCAGGCCACCGATGAAATTGTCCTGGTGGTGCGTCAGAACCAGGACATGGCGCGTAATGCGGTGTCGCTGATGACCGACGGCAAAACTCAGGCAGAGCAGGGGCTGGCGCTGGCGGCAGAGGCGGGCACGGTGATTGTCGAGATTCAGGACGGCGCGCAGAAAGTGGTGAACGCGGTCGGGCAGTTTGCCAACCAGCTAACGACTTGATGCCTGCGAACCGGGCGGATATCGCTACAATCGGCTCTTTTCCCAGGAGCAGATCCCATGAGCGCTTCCCACCGCCGTCCGGTTCCCTTGTCCAAGGCTTATCGCCTGCTCAACCATGGGCCGACCGTGCTGGTCAGCGCGGCCCATGACGGGCAGCGCAACATCATGGCAGCAGCCTGGGCCATGCCACTGGATTTCGAACCGCCGAAAATTGCCGTGGTGCTGGACAAGTCCACCTGGACCCGGCACCTGCTGGAAGCGTCGGGCACATTCGTGTTGAACGTACCCTGTGCTGCCCAGGCCGATATCGCGCAAACCGTCGGCTCGACCTCGGGCCTGGAGCTGACTCAAGGCCAGGGCCGGGACAAGTTCAAGACCTATGGCTTGCAGACTTTCAGCGGCGAGTTGATCGACGCGCCGATGCTCGAAGGCTGCGTGGCCTGGCTGGAATGCCGGTTGCTGCCGGAACCGAACAACCACCAACAATACGATCTGTTCCTGGCCGAAGTGATTGCGGCCCAGGCGGACGAGCGCGTGTTCAGCGACGGTCGCTGGCACTTCGAGGGGCACGATGCGTTACGCACCTTGCACCACGTGGCGGGCGGGCATTTCCTGACCATCGGTGATCCGGTAGACGGCAAAGCCTTGCAGCCGTAAGACTTCAGACCCAGAGGTCATTCTCCGCCGTGCGCTCGCCACCCTTGTCGCCGGTGTTCAACACGCCCCGGGGTTCGATCAGCAGGAGTTTCACCTCTTGCTCGGCGAACGGCTTGTGCTCGATGCCCTTGGACACCACGTACATTTCGCCGGCGTTCACCAGCACGTGGCCATCACGAAAATCGATGCGCAACTGGCCTTCGAGCACGATGAAGGCTTCGTCGGTATCGAGGTGGTCGTGCCAGATGAAATCCCCCAGCAGCTTCACCACCTTGAACTGGTAGTCGTTCATTTCGGCAATGACGCGCGGTGTCCAGTGCGAGTCGATTCGTGAGATTTTTTCGGCGAAGTTCAGGCTTTCGTAAGCTTTCATGAAGCAGCTCTCGTGGTTGATCGTAGAACCACGGTAACCAGCGCAACGGCGCACTTCTTGTACGATTGTGCGTGGCTCAGCGCCGGTGCATTTTCATCCAGCGCGCCGGTGACAAGCCGTAGGTCTTGCTGAACTGGCGGGTCATGTGGCTCTGATCGGTGAAGCCGGCGATCAGCGCGGCACTGACCAGCGACTGGCCCTGAATCAGCAGCGAACGGACCAGGTCCAGGCGACGCATGGTCAGGTATCGATAAGGGCTGGTGCCGAACAACAGGCGAAAGTCCCGTGACAGGCTCCAACGATCCCGACCGCTGTGGTGCGCCAGTTCTTCCAGGGTCACGGTGCGATCCAGGGCGCTGTGCATGTACTCCCGCGCGCGTTCCGCTGCCACATAATCGAAGCTTGGGCGCGTGGTGGTCACTCCGCCGACAGTGTTCAAGGCTTGCGCCAGATCGAACAGCGCGTCCTGTTCTTCCAGCGGTTCGAGCGGGCAATCGAGACTGCGCAGCAGCACTTGGGTGGCGGCGAACAGGCGTGGGTCGGTCGACAACCCGTTCTTGATGAACGGCAGCGGCTGACCGCCGAGCATCTGCTGGATCAGCGCCGGTTCGATGTACATCATTCGGTAGTGGAAACCGCTCTCGGTCCCGGCCTCGCCATCGTGGACTTCGTCCGGGTGCAGCACCATCGTCCCGCCGGGCAGGCTGTGGCGCCAGGCGCCGCGGTACTGGTAACTCTGCACGCCGGCCAGGGTGTGACCGATGGCGTAGGTGTCGTGGCGGTGCAAGTCGTAGCCGTGACCTGCAAAAAACGCTTCGAAACGCTGCAGGCCGGAAACGTCGGGCGCGCGGTGGAACCAGTCATTGCGAGGCGGGTGTCGAGCCATGGTGATCGTTATCTTGAGCTTGATGCAGAACACGTTAGCTCAGTGACCGGTCGTCTGTCTGCTGGCGGATGGAAGGTCTCGCGTGAGTAGAAAACCGAGTGCAAATGTTGCAATGTGTTGCGCATCCTCTGCAGCCAAGAAGGCGACCCACATTATGGAAATATCCCACCTGAGCTACGCCGCTCCGTTGTTGTCGCTGGCGCTGTTGTGGACGGTTGCGGTGGTGACGCCGGGGCCGAACTTCTTCAACATCGCGCAACTGGCAGCCAGTCAATCCAAACGTCACGGCGTGGTGGCTGCGCTGGGCGTGGCCACCGGCACGGTGCTCTGGGGGCTGGCGGGCGGGTTGGGCATCAAGTCGCTGTTCAGCGCGGCACCGACGCTTTACCTGAGCTTCAAGATTGCCGGTGGTTGTTACCTGATCTACCTCGGCTTGAAGCAGTTCAAGCGCAAACCGCCGGTTGCTGCGGGCGACAGCCGCTTGCTTGACGGCGCGAGGCGCACATTGTGGTCGGTGTATGGCCAGGGTTTTCTGGGCAACATGACCAACCCAAAATCCGCACTGTTCGTGGCGACGATCTTCGCGACCGCCATGCCCGCGACAGTGCCCCCGACATTGCTGGTGCTGGCCGTATTGACCATGGCGACGTTGTCGTTCAGTTGGTATTGCAGCGTGGCGCTGGTTTTCTCCAGCCGTCGGATGGCGCGGGTGTACGACCGTTCGCGCCAATGGCTGGATCGCTTTGCCGGCAGTTGCTACCTGTTGTTCGGTGCGCATCTGGTGGCCAGTCGCTAAGGAGTTCTGAATGAGCAAACTGCGGGTAGGCATTATTTTTGGCGGCCGTTCGGCGGAGCACGAAGTGTCGCTGCAATCGGCGAAAAACATCGTCGACGCACTGGATCGTTCGCGCTTCGATCCGGTGTTGATCGGTATCGATAAACAGGGTCATTGGCACTTGAACGACCCGTCGAATTTCCTGCTCAACCAGGAAAACCCGGCGCTGATCGCCCTCAACCAATCCAACCGCGAACTCGCCGTGGTGCCGGGCAAAACCCGTCAGCAATTGGTGGAAACTTCCAGTCAGGAGCTGTTGGGCCACGTTGATGTGATCTTCCCGATCGTCCACGGCACGCTGGGTGAAGACGGTTGCCTGCAAGGGTTGCTGCGCATGGCCGATCTGCCGTTTGTCGGCTCCGATGTGCTGGGCTCTGCGGTGTGCATGGACAAGGACATCAGCAAACGCCTGCTGCGCGATGCCGGGTTGGCGGTGACGCCGTTCGTGACCCTGACCCGCGCAACCGCCAAGCGCACCGGGTTCGCCGAGGTCCGGGGCAAACTCGGGCTGCCGCTGTTCGTCAAACCGGCGAATCAGGGCTCTTCGGTGGGTGTGAGCAAGGTCAACGATGAGGCCGAGTACACGGCAGCGATCGAATTGGCCTTGGGTTTCGATGAGAAAGTGCTGGTCGAATCAGCCGTCAGCGGTCGGGAGATCGAATGCGCGGTGCTCGGCAACGAAGACGCTATCGCCAGTGGCTGTGGCGAAATCGTCGTGCGCAGCGGGTTTTATTCCTACGACAGCAAGTACATCGACGCACAGGCGGCGCAAGTGGTGGTTCCGGCTGACATCAGCACCGAAGCCAGCGAACGCATTCGTGCCCTGGCCGTCGAGGCGTTTCAGGTGCTCGGCTGCTCCGGGCTGGCGCGGGTCGATGTGTTCCTGACGGACAGCGGTGAAGTACTGATCAACGAGATCAACTCGCTGCCCGGTTTCACCCGCATCAGCATGTACCCCAAGTTGTGGCAGGCCACGGGCATGACGTACAGCGAGCTGGTCAGTCGTCTGATCGAGCTGGCGCTGGAAAAGCACAGGGCGCGGCAGGTATTGAAGATTTCTCGTTAGTTTGCGTGCGATTGTTCAGGCTCAGCCTCTCAAACGACGTATTTCCCTGTAGGAGCTGGCTTGCCAGCGAAGATCGTCAACGATAACGCGTGCTATCTGAATGACCGCGTTCTCCAGACGTTTTTCGCGAGCCAGCTCGCTCCGGCAACGGATTCAGGAGCATCCGGCTTTCAGCACTGCGCAGGACTCAATCCCCCAACGCTTCCCCCTCCCGACGCGGATCCGCTCCACCCGCCAGCGAAACCTTCCCCTGTGCATCCCTGACCCGGAGAATCGCCTGTGTCCCGCTGGTCATGTCGATCTCGCTCACGTTGTGCCCCTTGTCCTTCAGCGCCTGAATCAGCTCGGCGCTGAACTGCCCGCGTTCCAGTTCGGTCGGGCCGTTGCGGCTGCCGAAGTTGGGCAGATTGATGGCGGTTTGCGGGTCTAGGTTCCAGTCCAGCAGGCCGAGGGTGGATTTGGCCACGTACTCGATGATTTGCGAGCCGCCGGGAGAGCCGATGGTGGCGAGGAATTCGCCGCTCTGGCGGTCGAAGATCAGGGTCGGCGCCATGGACGAGCGCGGGCGTTTGCCGGGTTCGACGCGGTTGGCGACCTTTTGCCCGTTTTCTTCGGGGATGAACGAGAAGTCGGTCATCTGGTTGTTGAGCAGAAAGCCCTGGACCATCAGGTGTGAGCCGAACGCGGATTCGACCGTGGTGGTCATCGACACCGCACCGCCCAGGTCATCGACCGCCACCACCTGAGAGGTGGAAATGCGCAGTGGCGAACGGTCCGGCGCGTAGGCGACCTGAATGCCCGGCGGGGTGCCGGGTTTGGCCGTGCCCATACTGCGATCGCCGATCAGGGCGGCGCGGCTGGCCAGATAGGTCGGGTCCACCAGGCCTTTGACCGGGACGGGCACGAAGTCGCTGTCGGCGACGTACTGTGCACGGTCGGCGTAGGCGAGGCGCTCGGCTTCGGAGATCAGGTGCACGGCTTCAGGGGCCGGTTCGATGCCGGCGGGTTGGGCGCTTTTGACTGGCTTCAGTGCCGCCAGGGCATAACGCGGGTCGCGGGCTTCCAGCGCCTGCAAGGTGCCGAGAATCTGCGCCACGGCGATCCCGCCCGACGACGGTGGCGGCATGCCGCAGACCTGCCAGCGTTTGTAATCGGTGCACAGCGGCGCGCGTTCCTTGGCGGTGTAACCGTTGAGGTCGTTCAGCGACAGCGTGCCGGGGTTGGCGTGGCCCTGAACCTTGGCGACGATTTCCTGCGCGATGGGGCCTTTGTACAGCGCATCGGGACCTTCCTTGGCGATGCGTTTGAACACGGCGGCCAGTGCCGGATTTTTCAGCGAGGTGCCGACGGCTTTCGGGCTGCCATCCGCGTTCAGGAAGTACGCCATCATGTCCGGCGAGCGCTGCATGGACGAATCCGAAGCAATCAACTGATGCAGGCGCGGCGAGATGGCGAAGCCTTGTTCCGCGAGTTTGATCGCCGGCTCGAACAGCTGCGCCCAAGGCAGGCGACCGTGTTTTTGATGGGCCAGTTCCAGCGCCCGCAACACGCCCGGCGTGCCGACCGAACGACCGCCAATCTGCGCCTGAGTGAACGGCATCGGTTTGCCATCGGCCTGCAGGAACAGCTTCTCGGTGGCGCCGGCTGGTGCGGTTTCGCGACCGTCGTACGTGCGCACGTTTTTGCCATCCCACAACACAATCAACGCGCCACCACCGATACCCGACGATTGCGGCTCGACCAGCGTCAGCACTGCTTGCATGGCGATGGCGGCATCAATCGCCGAACCGCCCTGACGCAGCATCGCCCGTCCGGCTTCGGCGGCGAGTGGGTTGGCTGCTGCTGCCATGTGTTTCGAGGCGTGGCGGGTTTGCAGGTCGGTGCGATAGCCCGAGGCGGTTTCCGGTGCGACCGGTAAGGTCGAGGAGGGCGGGGCACTGCACGCCGCGAGGATTAATGCACTGGTAATCAGCGAAAGGGCTGACAGGCGATAGCGGCTCAAATGAAGGGTTGAGAACACGCGGGGCACTCCGTCCGTGGGAAAAGTTCAGGGGACTTTATCGGCCGACAGGAAGCGACGCAAACCGCAGGACGTTTTGTCCTTCATCCATTGACGGATTTTCTGTAGGGTCGAGGGCAACAGGCAGGCCAGAAAACAAACAAGAGGCAGACATGCAGACCGACTTTCCCACCCAACCCGGCTATCGCACCCAGCGTGAACAGTTTCTGGCCGCAGCGACCACGGCCGGCGCGACGCTGACCGAGTATCCGCACCCGCTCAAAGGGCCGTTCGGTGAGCCGTTGAGCACCGATGTGGCGGTGCTCGGTGATCCGGGCGCCAAACGCTTGCTGATCGCGTTGAGCGGCACTCACGGGGTCGAAGGTTTCTATGGTTCGGGCTGTCAGATCAAATGGATGCAGGAGTTGGGCAAGCGTTCACTGCCGGCTGATGTCGCCGTGGTGTTCGTTCATCTGATCAATCCCTGGGGCACGGCGTGGTTGCGCCGGGTCAACGAAGACAACATCGACCTGAACCGCAATCACCTGAACTTTGAACATCCACTGCCGGACAACCGGGCCTACGCCGCGCTGCATGAAATCTATGCCTGCACTGAGTTGGCAGGCCCCGAGCGTGATCGCGCCGATGCGCTGCTCAACCAGCAGATCCACGATCACGGCTGGCCGGCGGTGATGTCGATTGTCGAGGGCGGCCAGCACAGTCATCCCGATGGTCTGTTTTATGGCGGGCGGGCACCGGCCTGGTCGAACCGTACGTTGCACCAGATCCTGCAAAAGCATGTCGCCCACGCCGAGGTCGCGATGTGCTTTGACCTGCACACCGGCGCCGGGGAGTACGGCCATCCGATGTTGCTGACCATCACCGAGTCGGCCTACCCGGCGCTGCCAGAGGCGCAGGCCATTTACGGGCCATGGCTCTACACGTTGCTGACCGGTGCCGATACGCTGAGCGAAACCGGCGTGGCCGCGACGGCAACCGGCTACACCTCGCAGGCGCTGATCGACGCGTTGCCGCAGGTGCGCCTGATGCCTTTCGTGATTGAGTGCGGGACGTATCCGGGGGCCGAGGTTCATCGTTATCTGCGCGACGATCATTGGTTGCATCTGCACGGCAATCCCGGCGATGCCGTGGGGCGCGAGATCAAACTGAATCTGCTGGAACAGTTCTATCCTGCCGACAGCGACTGGCAGGCAATGGTCTGGTTGCGTACGTGGCAGATATGGGAGCGGGGGTTGTCGGCGCTGGCGGCGATGCGTTCCTGACAGGCGTTGTGGTCCGGTTCAGGTTTTGTGGAGCCTGTCAGGCCGCCATCGCCGGCAAGCCGGCTCCTACAGGTTTTGTGTCGGGCAAAGAGTTCGCGCACGACACATGCCCGTGTATGTGTTGGCCAAAGAATCCGTGCACTTTTCTCCGGGCATAAAAAAACGGCCTACCTTTCGGTAAGCCGTTTTTAGTACTTGGTGGCTACACAGGGACTTGAACCCCGGACCCCAGCATTATGAATGCTATGCTCTAACCAACTGAGCTATGTAGCCAAGTGGCGCGCATTATTCACCGGTAATGCAGATGCGTCAAGCGTAAATCTAAAATATTTCTCTACACTTTCAACCGCTTATCCTCCAGAGCCGAAAAACCGGACCGGGGGAGGGCGTCAACCGAGCTGGAATCTCCCGGTATTGGCACTCAGGGCCTTGCTGCCCTGGCTCAAGGTGTCCGCCGCCAGGTTCACCGCCCGCGCGCCTTCGAGCAAGCGGACAGCCGCCTGATCGACCTGCTGGATGTTGCCGCTGACTTCGTCGGCAGTGGTCGCTTGCTCGTCGACCGCCGTGGCAATTTGCGCCAACGTGTCGGTGACGCTCTGCACGGCACTGGCGATTTCCCCCAGTCGTTCGCCGAGGCCAGTGACTGCTTGCGCATCGGATTGCGCCTGGCCACAGGCGGCTTCCATCAGGCTCACGGCTTCGTTCACCGTGTTGCGCAGGCTGTCGACGGTGCCGGCGATCTGCGCAGTGGACGATTGGGTGCGCTGCGAGAGGCTGCGTACTTCATCGGCCACCACCGCAAAGCCACGGCCCTGTTCACCGGCACGCGCGGCCTCGATAGCGGCGTTGAGCGCCAACAGGTTGGTCTGCTCGGCGACACCGCGAATGGTGTCGACCACCAACTGAATCTGCTGCCCTTGTTCGCTGACCCGTCCGAGTGCGGCCGCCGTGTCGTTCAAACGCTGGTTGAGTTGCTGGATGCTCGCCGTTGTGCGCTGGCTGTCACGGCTGCTGTCGGCAGCAATGCGCTGGGTATGCTGAGCGCTGCCGGAGGCCTGTTCGCAACTCTGGGCAACCCCTTGGGAAGTGGCGGCCAATTGCGTTGCCGCTGCCGCGATCTGGCTGATCTGCAATTGCTGCGCTTCAACCTCGCCCAAGGCGCCACTGGAATGGTGATTGAGCGTGCGCACCGCGTTACTCAGCTGCAAGGTTTCATGATCGACCCCCAACAGACTGTTGCGCAGTTGCACCACCGCAACGTTGAGCGCGGTGCTGATCGCCGCCAGTTCGTCGCGGCCTTCAACCGGCACTTGCAGGCTCAGATTGCCGTCGCGCAAGGCTTCGGCCAGCAGCGTGATGCCGCTGGCGCTGCGGCGGATCGAAGCCTGCAAGCAGATGAACAGGTACAACGCGGCCAGCAGCAGGCAGCCAAAGATCACGGCCACCAGGATGAACTGGCGGATCGCCGAGCCATGGTAGTAATCCAGACGCTGATCCAGCGAGACCAACGACTGCTGACGCAGCGAGGCGAGGTCGGTGAGCAGGCTGTCCAGGCTGCGTTCGAACTCCTCGGGTTTGAGTTTGATGCTGCCGCCAAACACGCCGTCATCGAGGACTTTCAGCTCGGCGTCGAGGTGTTTGAGGTTGTCATGGTACTGCCCGGCCCACGCCTGCAAGGCACTGGGCAGGCGCGCTTCCAGCAGGCCGGCGGTTTTGACAAGCTGCTCGCGGGCGTCGCCGATGCGGCTGCGCAGGTCGCGCAATTGCAGGCGGCTTTGCAGGGTGAATTGCCCGGACACCACCGACGCCTGGCCGACGCTGGCCAGACGGCCGACGCGCTCGATCAGGTCCGGCGCGTGTTGCGTCGAGATCTGCGTCAGCAGGTAGGTTTCCAGCCACGGCGCGAGGGTCAGGCGATTGTCCATGGCGATCTGCTCGCGCAGGGCCTGCAGGGCACTCAAGGCGTTAGTGAAACGGTCGTAACCGTCCGGCCACCAGCCGACGCTGCTCAGGCTTTTCGAGTCGAGGCCGTTGAGCGCGGTTTGCAGCGCTTGGTAGCGAGTGAGGGTTTCGCCCTCGGCGCCTTCAGTTTGCAACGCGTTGCCAAGGTCCGTGGTGGCTTGCGCGACCGCCGGCTGAACGGCATCGAACGCCGCCATCGCGGCGAGGGTGGCCGGTGTCGGTTGGCGATTGGTCTCGGTGGCACGCCAGCGCGCGGCGCGGTCACGCTGGGCGGCGAGCAGGTTATCCAGCGCATCCAGCGCGAGCAGCTGCCTAACCCCGGCACGTTCGCCGGAAATCAGGTTCAGTTTGGCGCGATAGTCCTGGCCGATCATCAGCAGGCTACCCGCCAGTGGCAGGATAAACAGCAGAAACAACAACTGAAATTTACGGGCGAAGCCGAAACGCCCCAGCAACCCGATCCCCGGAGATAAAAAAGCCTGCATGCCCCATGACTCCTCTGGACACCACGCACCAATGGCGTGCGTCGAGGTCGTTGCGACCGCGACTCGTGCCCTTTTTAAAGGCCTCGAAAGTTCACCCTCGCCAGCTCTGTAGGCCGACTCTGTAGCGAAACTTCCCATTCTCGGCGCCCTTTGTAAGGGCGCCGCGTTGAAGCGGATAACAAGGCAAGATTCAGACCATGGCGTTGCGCTATTACTTGCGGAAATTAGTTCGTTAGCTGGCTAAGGGGATGGCGCAGCTGCACTGAAAAATGGCACATTGACGCACCTGCCCGTGTGCACCCATCTGTTGTACGGAAACTCCCATGGCTATCAGCAATGCCCAGACCGGCGCGACGCCGGCATCCGCGACGTCACAAAACAGCCCTCTGGTCATGCGCATCATCGGCGCCGTGGCGCTGGCGCATTTGATCAACGACCTGATTCAGTCGGTGCTGCCGTCGATCTACCCGATGCTCAAGGCCAACTACGGCCTGACCTTCACCCAGGTCGGCCTGATCACCCTGACCTTTCAACTGACAGCCTCGCTGTTGCAGCCGTGGGTCGGTTACCACACCGATCGTCATCCCAAACCCTGGCTGCTTCCGGCCGGTACGGTGTGTACGTTGATTGGTATTTTGATGATGTCGGTGGTCGGCAGCTTTCCGATGATCCTGCTGGCGGCAGGGCTGATCGGTGTTGGTTCCTCGACCTTTCACCCGGAAGCCTCCCGTGTGGCGCGACTGGCTTCGGGCGGGCGCTTCGGTCTGGCGCAATCGACGTTCCAGGTGGGCGGTAACGCGGGTTCGGCCTTTGGCCCATTGCTGGCGGCGGCGATCATCATTCCGTTCGGCCAGGGTCATGTGGCGTGGTTCGGCTTGTTCGCGTTGTTTGCGCTGTTCGTGCTCTACCGGATCAGCCGTTGGTATGCTAATCACTTGAACCTGTTCAAGCTCAAGCAAGGTCAGGCGGCCACTCATGGCTTGTCGAAGGGCAGGGTCACCAGTGCGCTGGTGGTGCTTGGGCTGCTGGTGTTCTCCAAGTATTTCTACATGGCCAGTCTGACCAGTTACTTCACCTTTTACCTGATCGAGAAATTCGACCTCTCGGTGGCAAGTTCGCAGCTGCATTTGTTCCTGTTTCTGGGGGCGGTGGCGGCGGGGACTTTCTTCGGCGGGCCGATTGGCGACAAGATCGGGCGTAAGGCGGTGATCTGGTTTTCGATCCTTGGGGTTGCGCCGTTCACCCTGATCCTGCCGCATGTTGATTTGTTCTGGACCAGCATTCTGAGCGTGGTGATTGGCTTCATCCTGGCCTCGGCATTCTCGGCCATTGTGGTTTATGCACAGGAATTGGTGCCGGGTAATGTCGGGATGATTGCCGGGGTGTTCTTCGGGCTGATGTTCGGTTTCGGCGGGATTGGCGCGGCGTTGCTGGGCCATCTGGCGGACGTGCACGGCATCGAATACGTGTACTTCCTGTGCTCTTTCCTGCCGTTGTTGGGCGTGTTGGCGATCTTCCTGCCAAGAACCAAAAAGGCCTGAACACCACTGACCTGTAGGAGCGAGGCTTGCCCGCGAAGAACGATGACGCGGTGATTCAGGTAAGCCGCGTTATCGTTCTTCGCGGGCAAGCCATGCTCCTACAGGATTGGGTGTTGCCCGGATTTCAGGCACAAAAAAGCCGCGTATCAAACGCGGCTTTTTCTTGGGCTGCTGTCTTACACGTTAAAACGGAAGTGCATCACGTCGCCGTCTTTAACGATGTAGTCCTTGCCTTCCAGACGCCATTTACCGGCTTCTTTGGTGCCGGCTTCGCCCTTGTACTGGATGAAGTCGTCGTAGGCGATGACTTCGGCGCGGATGAAGCCTTTTTCGAAGTCGGTGTGGATCACGCCAGCGGCTTGCGGTGCGGTGGCACCAACGCGGACGGTCCAGGCGCGGACTTCTTCGACACCGGCGGTGAAGTAGGTCTGCAGGTGCAGCATTTCGTAGCCGGCGCGGATCACGCGGTTCAGGCCAGGCTCTTCGAGGCCAAGGGCTTCGAGGAACATGTCTTTCTCTTCGCCGTCATCCAGCTCGGCAATTTCCGCTTCGATCTTGTTGCACACCGGAACAACCACGGCGCCTTCTTCTTCGGCGATGGCGCGGACCACGTCCAGGTGCGGGTTGTTTTCGAAACCGTCTTCAGCGACGTTAGCGATGTACATGACCGGTTTGGTGGTCAGCAGGTGGAAGCCCTTGATCACCGCTTTCTCGTCGGTGCCCATGCTCTTCATCAGGCTGCGCGCTGGCTTGCCTTCGGTGAAGTGAGCGATCAGTTGCTCCAGCAGGCCTTTCTGGACCACTGCGTCCTTGTCACCGCCCTTGGCGTTGCGTGCGACTTTCTGCAGTTGCTTCTCGCAGCTGTCGAGGTCGGCGAAGATCAGTTCCAGGTCGATGATTTCGATGTCGCGTTTCGGGTCGACGCTGTTGGAGACGTGAATCACGTTCTCGTCTTCGAAGCAGCGGACTACGTGGGCGATGGCATCGGTTTCACGGATGTTGGCCAGGAACTTGTTGCCCAGGCCTTCACCTTTCGAGGCGCCGGCAACAAGGCCCGCGATGTCGACGAATTCCATGGTGGTCGGCAGGATGCGCTTTGGTTTGACGATGGCCGCCAAAGCGTCCAGACGCGGATCCGGCATCGGCACGATACCGCTGTTCGGCTCGATGGTGCAGAAGGGGAAGTTCTCGGCCGCGATCCCGGATTTGGTCAGGGCGTTGAACAGGGTGGACTTACCGACGTTAGGCAGGCCGACGATGCCGCAATTGAATCCCATGGTGTTTTCCCCGAGGAGTAGAGTCAGGCCTTCTGGCTGTGCAGGTTTTTCATCGCGCGGTTCCATTCCCCGGCGAGGATATCCGGCAGCACGCCGAGGGCAAAGTCGATGCTGGCATCGAGTTTTTCCTGTTCGGCGCGTGGCGCACGACCCAGGACGAAATTTGAAACCATACTGGCTACGCCCGGATGGCCAATGCCAAGCCGCAAGCGGTAGAAGGTATTCTGATTGCCCAGCTGCGCGATGATGTCGCGCAACCCGTTGTGACCGCCATGGCCGCCGCCCTGTTTGAGTTTGGCAACGCCCGGTGGCAGGTCGAGTTCGTCATGCGCCACGAGGATTTCTTCAGGCTTGATGCGGAAGAATCCTGCGAGTGCCGCCACGGCCTGGCCGCTGCGGTTCATGTACGTGGTGGGAATCAGCAGACGAACATCCTGACCCTGGTGCGAATAACGCCCGGTCAGGCCGAAATATTTGCGGTCCGCCACAAGGTTGACGCCTTGTGCGTTCGCGATGCGCTCAACAAAAAGGGCCCCTGCGTTATGCCGGGTCTGTTCGTATTCAGCGCCTGGATTTCCCAGGCCAACGATCAGTTTGATGGCAGTCACGATAGGGGCCCTTCTTTGGAGTGGTGGATAACATCGCCGCAATCCGGGTGTGCGGCGAAAGTGGACGACAAGTGCTCATTTACCATTATGTAAACTCCGCGTTCTCGCCCGCTTTCTCGCTACGTTCCAGTCCGCGATGTTACCGGGTCACTCCGGCATCACAGAGTGAATTACTCTGCAGCGCCTTCAGCAGCTTCTGGAGCAACACGTGGAGCGTGGACGTTGGCAACAGCCTTGTCATCGCCGTGTGCCAGAGCAACAAACTCAACGCCTTTAGGGGCTTTGAGGTCGGACAGGTGAATGATCGAACCGATTTCGGCGTTAGCCAGGTCGACTTCGATGAATTCAGGCAGGTCTTTTGGCAGGCAGGTCACTTCGATTTCAGCAACAACGTGCGAAATCTCGCCGCCTTTCTTCGCTGGTGCTTCTTCGTTGATGAAGTGCACTGGAACGATAGCGGTCAGCTTTTGGCCGGCAACTACGCGTACGAAGTCAGCGTGCATCACGTGGCCTTTGGCCGGGTGACGCTGCAGAGCTTTGATGATTACGTTTTGCTTGGTGCCACCAACGTTCAGCTCGATGATGTGGCTGTAAGCCGCTTCGTTTTCGAGCAGTTTGGCAACTTCTTTAGCCAGCATGCTGATGGATTCAGGGGCTTTTTCGCCACCGTAAACTACAGCTGGTACCAGGCTTGCGAGACGACGCAGGCGGCGGCTCGCACCTTTCCCCAGGTCGGAACGCACTTCAGCATTCAGAGTAAAATCGTTCATGTTGTATCTCCAAAATAACCACATTCGCCCCAGCGTTTGCGACCAGCGCTAAAGGCGATATGGGCAAAAAAGCCCCGCCCCGACAGGAATGCCGGGGCGGGGCGCTTTTCGTCAACGAGCTGTTCGAGAAGGGCAGGGCCCTTAACGGAACATCGCGCTGATCGATTCTTCATTGCTGATGCGGCGGACCGCTTCAGCAACAACCGGCGCGATATCCAGTTGACGGATACGCGAGCAGGCTTGAGCAGCAGCGGACAACGGGATGGTGTTAGTCACCACCAGTTCGTCCAGCATGGAATTTTCAATGTTTTCGATCGCCCGACCGGACAGCACAGGGTGTGTGCAGTAGGCGAAAACCTTGGCAGCGCCATGCTCTTTCAAAGCCTTTGCCGCGTGGCACAGAGTGCCGGCGGTATCGACCATGTCATCGACCAGAATACAGGTACGCCCTTCGACATCACCGATGATATGCATCACTTCAGAGTGATTGGCTTTCTCACGGCGTTTGTCGATGATCCCGAGATCCACGCCCAGGGATTTGGCAACAGCACGTGCACGCACGACGCCGCCAATGTCCGGGGACACGATCATCAGGTTTTCGAAGCGCTGATCTTCAATGTCATCCACCAGAACGGGGGAGCCGTAGATGTTATCTACCGGAATATCGAAGAAACCCTGGATTTGGTCAGCATGCAGATCAACCGTGAGAACACGGTCGATGCCGACTACGGTAAGCATGTCAGCAACGACTTTCGCGCTGATAGCCACACGTGCGGAACGCGGACGGCGATCCTGACGGGCATAACCAAAGTAAGGAATAACAGCAGTAATACGAGTAGCCGAGGAGCGGCGGAAGGCATCAGCCATCACTACCAGTTCCATCAGGTTATCGTTGGTCGGAGCGCAAGTCGGCTGAATAATGAAGACATCTTTACCGCGGACGTTTTCATTGATCTCGGCTGTAATCTCGCCGTCGGAAAACTTACCGACAGAGATGTCACCGAGAGGGATATGCAGCTGACGTACGACACGCCGAGCCAGATCGGGGTTAGCATTCCCCGTAAAGACCATCATCTTGGACACGCGCAGTACCTAGAGGCTGAGGGTAACCTGGATGAGTATAGAAAATGGCAGGGGCGGCTGGATTCGAACCAACGCATGGCAGGATCAAAACCTGCTGCCTTACCGCTTGGCGACGCCCCTGTATCTGTTGCAACGATTACCCAGTAATCGGTTCCTTTAGAGCAGACTTTGCAGCTTGCGATGCAACATCGAAACGTTGCTTCCCTTTGCTACAAACCCTGTAAGGGTCTCTGTAAGAAGGGCCGAGACTTTATCAGCTTCAGCTTTGCTTGGGAAGCCCCCAAACACACAACTTCCAGTTCCGGTGAGTTTTGCTTCGGTAAAATTACCTAACAAATTCAATGCGTTACGTACATCTGGATAACGCCTTGCTACCACCGGTAAGCAGTCATTTCGACTGTTTCCCTTGGGAACGGGGCGCACTTTAATGGGAGAAGAGTTACGTGTCAACAACGGATCTGAAAAAATTTCTGCTGTACTTACAGATACTTGCGGCACAAGCACGAGATACCACGGTTCTTCGGGGTCTACAGGGGTGAGTTTCTCTCCCACGCCCTCGGCGAAAGCCGCGTGGCCACGCACGAAAACCGGGACGTCGGCGCCCAGCGTCAGGCCCAGTGCGGCCAGTCGATCCTCATCCCAACCCAGTTGCCAGAGGTGATTGAGCCCGAGCAACGTCGTCGCGGCATTTGAACTGCCGCCACCGATGCCGCCGCCCATGGGCAGAATTTTTTCGATCCAGATGTCGATGCCGAGCGAACAACCGGATTGCTCCTGAAGTTTTTTTGCCGCTCGAACAATCAGATTGCTGTCGTGCGGTACGCCATCGAATTCGGTGTGCAGTTGAATCACACCGTCGTCGCGCACGGCGAAAGTGATTTCATCGCCGTAGTCGAGAAACTGAAAAATCGTCTGCAACTCATGGTAACCGTCTTCACGGCGACCGAGGATGTGCAGCATCAGATTGAGTTTGGCCGGGGAGGGCAGCGTCAAGCGTGGGGTCGTCATGTTCATTGCCCCAGTTTGCGCGGTTGCCATTCCTTGATCACCAGCGTGACATCAAGGTCGGTGCCATGCAGTTTGATCCGCTCGGGCAGCCAAAAGCCGTTTTGCTCGGCGTAACTCAGGTATTCGACTTGCCAGCCATCCTGTTCCAGATTGGCCAGGCGGCTATCGGTGTCCAGGGTCAGGCGGCTCTTGCTGTCCGGCGCCGGGAGTCCGCGGACCCACCACGCCAGATGGGACACCGGCAACTTCCAGCCGAGCTGTTCTTCGAGCAGCACTTCCGGCGTCGGCGCTTCATAGCGCCCCTGATTGGCGACTTCCAGCGAAACCTTTCCGGGGTGTCCGGTCAGGCGTGCGGCGCCGCGACCCAGAGGGCCCGAAAGGCGAATGTCGTAATAGGACTGGCGCTGCAACCAGAACAGCGTGCCGCTGCCCGAGTCTTTTGGCGCGCGAATGCCGATCTTGCCGTTGATCTGCCAGCCGTCGAGGCCGGTCAGTTGTTCTTTGTGAACGCGCCACAGGCCGGCGTCGCCCTGGCCCTGTACCGATTCGCGGGCACCGAAGCCCGCGCAACCGGCGAGCAGGGCGATGAAACTGAAAACGATGAAGTGGCGCAAAAACATAAGCTTAAAGAGTCTCTGATCCGGTCAGGCGCTTGATGGTGCCGCGCAGGATTGGGCTGTCGGGTTGTTCCTTGAGGAACTTGCCCCAGATTTGTTTGGCTTCGCGTTGTTTGCCATTGGCCCACAGGACTTCGCCGAGGTGAGCGGCCACTTCCTGATCGGGAAAGCGATCGAGCGCCTTGCGCAGCAGTTTTTCCGCTTCGTCGAGATTGCCCATGCGGAAATTCACCCAGCCGAGGCTGTCGAGTACCGCCGGGTCTTCCGGATTGATCTGGTGTGCCTGTTCGATCAGGGCCTTGGCTTCGGCATAACGCGTCGTGCGGTCGGACAAGGTGTAGCCGAGGGCGTTCAGCGCCATGGCGTTGTCCGGGTCGCGCTTGATGATCAGCCGCAGGTCTTTTTCCATCTGCGCCAGGTCATTGCGTTTTTCCGCCTGCATGGCGCGGGTGTACAGCAGATTCAGATCGTCCGGGTATTGCTGCAAGGCTTTATGCAGAACATTCCAGGCCTTGTCCCCCTGTTTATTGGCGGACAGGGTTTCGGCTTCGATCAGATACAGCTGAATCGCGTAATCGGGTTGTTCGTCACGCTCGGCCGCCAGGCGGCTTTGCGCTTCGGCGGTCTTGCCGTTGTTCATCAGGATATCGGCCTGACGCAACTGTGCCGGCAGGTAGTCATTGCCTGGGCCGACCTTGGCGTATTCGATCAGGGCGCCTTGGGGATCGTTACGCTCTTCAGCGATACGGCCGAGGTTCAGGTGTGCCGAGTCGACATGGCTTTCTCGGGCGATCAGGTCTTCCAGGTAGCCCTTGGCCTCGTCCCAGGCCTTGGCTTCCAGGCACACCAGCGCCAGGGAGTAACGCAATTCGTCGTCTTCGGGGTACTGCTGAACCAGGCTCGAAAACTCGACTTTGGCGTCGTCCATCCGGTCCTGTTCGACCAGCATGCGGGCATACGTCAGGCGCAGGCGTTTGTCGTCCGGGTACTTCTTGATGCTTTTTTGCAGCAGCGGCAACGCTTCATCACCACGATTGAGCGTTTGCAGCAGGCGTGCGCGCAGCAGAATCGGGGCTATTTCGCCGTCATCGGGCGGGTTGTCTTCCAGCAGCGTCAGTGCGCCTTTGCTGTCGCCGTCCTGTTGCATCAACAAGGCCTTGCCGAAAATCAGCTGGCTGTTGCTGGGGTGACGCTGCAACAAACGGTCAAAACTTTTCATCAGGCCGTTGCGGGTTTCCTGATCGGTATCGGCTGCAGACAGGGCCAGGAAATCGAAATGCGTGTCGCCCTTGCCTTGCAGGACTTTCTCCATATAGGCCATGGAGTCGTCATAACGCCCGGCGCGCGCCAGTTGCACGGCAGCAGCCCGTTGCGCCTCGAGGTCGTCCGGGGCGTTTTTCGCCCAGATCAGCGCGGTATCCAGGGCAGCCTGATCGGCGCCCAGGTACTCGGCGATGCGAAACGCCCGTTCTGAGATGCCCGGATCCTGGGTGTTGATGGCCTGGGTCACGTAGTTGTCCAGCGCAATGTCGAAACGATTGCGTTGGCCAGCCAGTTCGGCGCTCAACAGGCTGAAGATGGTTTCTTCGCTGAATGAGCTGTAGACCTTGGGCTTTTCAGGGGCCGGAGTGCTGTCTTCGACCGGCGACGTACCGTCCGACGAAACGGGTGCCAAGGCCTGGCAGCCGCTGAGGAAGACAAAAGCGAGGAGCAACGCGGAAGATCTATTCATATAGGAAGAGGACGACTAACCTGCGGTCAGATCATCATGACACAAGCCTTCGGCCAAACATAACCGGCCGGGCATTTTCCCTGACGCACGCGACAAACCCTTGTAGGAGCCGGCTTGCTGCGGGCGGCGTTCCGACGATGGACTTGCAGGCGCCGCATCCTTTCCAGGAATAAATGCGCCATCGTTCACGACCATCGCCAGCAAGCCGGCTCCTACAAAGGTTGCGTGGAAGTCGGGTAAACGAGAACCGCTCGCAAGCCCGGGCATCGGCTACCAGGTCAATAGAGATCGAGTAGTTGTTCTGAATCTGTCGAAGTAGGACAATTGCCGGCTTCACGTCACCATCAGCGACCTTGAATGGCCTTCCTTGCACTCGGTATTAACCACAAGACTGCTTCAGTAGACGTCCGCGAGCGCGTGGCCTTTACCCCTGAGCAGCTGGTGGAGGCCTTGCAGCAGCTCTGCCGACTCACCGACAGCCGCGAAGCTGCGATCCTCTCCACCTGCAATCGCAGTGAACTCTATATAGAACAGGATCACCTTTCGGCGGACATCGTGCTGCGCTGGCTGGCCGATTATCACCATCTGAGCCTCGACGAGCTGCGCGCGAGCGCTTATGTGCACGAAGATGATGCGGCAGTTCGTCACATGATGCGGGTCGCCTCCGGGCTCGATTCGCTGGTGCTGGGCGAACCGCAGATCCTCGGCCAGATGAAATCCTGCTACGCCGTGGCCCGCGAGGCCGGCACCATCGGTCCGCTGCTCGGGCGTTTGTTCCAGGCCACGTTCAATGCGGCCAAACAAGTGCGCACCGACACCGCCATCGGCGAAAACCCGGTGTCCGTGGCGTTTGCCGCAGTCAGCCTGGCGAAACAGATTTTCAGCGACCTGCAACGCAGCCAGGCCTTGCTGATCGGTGCCGGCGAGACCATCACCCTGGTCGCCCGCCATCTGCATGAACTGGGGGTAAAACGCATCGTCGTCGCCAACCGCACCCTGGAGCGCGCAAGCATTCTGGCCGAGCAGTTTGGCGCCCATGCCGTGTTGCTCTCGGACATCCCGGCCGAACTGGTGCGCAGCGACATCGTCATCAGTTCCACCGCCAGCCAGTTGCCGATCCTCGGTAAAGGTGCGGTGGAAAGTGCCTTGAAACTGCGCAAGCACAAACCGATCTTCATGGTGGACATCGCCGTACCGCGCGATATCGAGCCTGAAGTCGGCGAGTTGGACGACGTTTACCTTTATAGCGTCGACGATCTCCACGAAGTGGTCGCCGAAAACCTCAAGAGCCGTCAAGGCGCTGCGCAAGCGGCGGAAGAGATGGTTTCGGTCGGCGCCGAAGATTTCATGATCCGTCTGCGTGAACTGGCAGCGGTGGATGTACTCAAGGCCTATCGCCAACAAAGCGAGCGTCTGCGTGACGAAGAATTGCAGAAGGCCCAACGCATGCTGGCCAACGGCAGCAGCGCCGAAGACGTGCTGGTGCAACTGGCGCGTGGCTTGACCAACAAACTCTTGCACGCCCCGAGCGTGCAGTTGAAAAAGCTCTCAGCCGAAGGTCGCCTCGACGCACTGGCCATGGCCCAGGAACTCTTTGCCCTCGGTGAGGGCTCATCGGATAGCTTTTCGGATAAAAAACCGCAATGAAAGCGTCACTGCTCAATAAGCTGGACATCCTCCAGGACCGTTTCGAGGAATTGACCGCCTTGCTTGGCGACGGCGAGGTCATTTCCGACCAGACCAAATTCCGCGCCTATTCCAAGGAATACGCGGAAGTCGAGCCGATTGTCGACGCCTATAAACAGTTGCTCAAAGTACAGAGCGACCTCGAAGGCGCCCAGGCACTGCTCAAGGACAACGACCCGGACATGCGTGAAATGGCCGTGGAAGAAGTCCGCGAAGCCAAAGAGCAATTGATCGAGATCGAAGCCAGCCTGCAACGCATGCTGCTGCCCAAGGACCCGAACGACGGGCGCAACGTGTTCCTTGAAATCCGCGCCGGCACTGGCGGTGACGAGGCGGCGATCTTCTCCGGCGACCTGTTCCGCATGTATTCGCGTTACGCCGAGCGTCGCGGCTGGCGTGTGGAAATCCTCTCGGAAAACGAGGGCGAGCATGGCGGCTATAAAGAAGTCATCGCCCGCGTCGAAGGCGACAACGTCTACGGCAAGCTGAAATTCGAATCCGGCGCGCACCGCGTGCAACGGGTTCCGGCCACTGAATCCCAGGGGCGTATCCACACCTCGGCGTGCACCGTGGCGGTATTGCCCGAGCCGGACGAGCAGGAAGCGATCGAGATCAATCCGGCGGACCTGCGGATCGATACCTACCGTTCTTCCGGTGCCGGTGGCCAGCATGTCAACAAGACGGACTCGGCGATCCGCATCACGCACTTGCCGTCCGGTATCGTCGTCGAGTGCCAGGAAGAACGTTCCCAGCACAAGAACCGCGCCCGGGCGATGTCCTGGCTGTCGGCCAAGCTCAATGACCAGCAGACCAGCGCAGCGGCGAATGCCATCGCCAGCGAGCGTAAGTTGCTGGTCGGTTCGGGTGATCGCTCCGAGCGCATCCGCACCTACAACTTTGCCCAGGGCCGGGTCACCGACCACCGGGTCAACCTGACGCTGTATTCCCTCGACGAAATTCTCGCGGGCGGTGTCGATGCGGTGATCGAACCGTTGCTGGCCGAATACCAGGCCGACCAATTGGCAGCGATAGGTGACTAAATGACGATCATTGCCAGTTTGTTGCGCGCCGCTGATTTACCCGACTCGCCGACGGCGCGTCTTGATGCCGAATTGCTGCTGGCGGCGGCGTTGGGCAAGTCCCGCAGTTTTCTGCACACCTGGCCGGAGCGCATCGTTCCGAGCGACGCCGCGCTGAAGTTTGCCGAGTACCTGCAACGCCGTCGTGGCGGTGAGCCGGTGGCTTACATTCTGGGTCAGCAAGGTTTCTGGAAACTGGATCTGGAAGTTGCGCCGCACACCTTGATCCCGCGCCCGGACACCGAATTGCTGGTGGAAGCCGCGCTGGAATTGTTGCCCGCCACGCCCGCGAAGGTACTCGATCTCGGCACCGGCAGCGGCGCCATTGCGTTGGCCCTGGCCAGCGAGCGTCCGGCGTGGAGCGTCACCGCTGTGGATCGTGTACTCGAAGCCGTGGCTTTGGCCGAGCGCAATCGTCAGCGTTTGCACCTGAACAACGCCACCGTGCTGAGCAGTCATTGGTTCAGCGCCCTGGAAGGTCAGCGTTTTCAGCTGATCATCAGCAACCCGCCGTACATTGCATCCGCCGATCCGCATCTGGTGGAAGGCGATGTGCGTTTCGAACCGGCCAGTGCCTTGGTGGCTGGAGTCGACGGGCTCGACGATCTGCGTTTGATCGTCGCCCAGGCCCCGGATTATCTGGAAGCGGGCGGCTGGCTGATGCTCGAACACGGTTATGATCAAGCCGAAGCCGTGCGCGATTTGTTGCAGACCCGCGGCTTTGAAGAAGTCCACAGCCGCACCGATCTGGGCGGTCACCAACGGATCAGCCTGGGGCGCCTGCCGTGCTGAATGATCAGGAATTGTTGCGCTACAGTCGGCAGATTCTGTTGCAACACGTCGACATCGACGGCCAGTTGCGATTGAAAGAAAGCCGCGTGTTGATCATCGGTCTCGGCGGCCTCGGTTCGCCGGTTGCGCTGTACCTCGCCGCCGCGGGCGTCGGTGAGCTGCATCTGGCGGACTTCGACACCGTCGACCTGACCAACCTGCAACGCCAGATCATTCACGACACCGACAGCGTCGGCCAGACCAAGGTCGATTCGGCGATCCGCCGCCTGAGCGCGATCAACCCCGAGATCAAGCTGGTCGCCCATCGTGCCGCGCTGGACGAAGATTCCCTGGCCGCTGTGGTGGCCACAGTGGATCTGGTCCTCGACTGTTCCGACAATTTTTCCACCCGCGAAGCGGTCAACGCTGCGTGCGTGGCGGCCGGCAAGCCGCTGGTCAGCGGCGCGGCGATTCGTCTTGAAGGGCAATTGTCGGTGTTCGACCCGCGCCGTCCGGACAGTCCGTGCTACCACTGCTTATACGGGCACGGCAGCGAAGCTGAATTGACGTGCAGTGAAGCGGGCGTCGTCGGTCCTTTGGTGGGACTGGTCGGCAGCCTTCAGGCACTGGAAGCCATGAAACTGCTGGCCGGTTTCGGCGAACCGCTGGTAGGACGCCTGTTGTTGATCGATGCCTTGGGTTCGCGCTTCCGTGAATTGCGCGTCAAGCGCGATCCGGGCTGCAGCGTCTGTGGGCCGAAACATGCGTGAAGCGCCCATTGGCGTGTTCGACTCCGGGGTCGGTGGGCTGTCGGTGCTGGCCGAGGTCCAGCGTTTGCTGCCCAACGAGTCTCTGCTGTACGTCGCCGATTGCGGCAATATTCCTTACGGCGAGAAAACCCCGGAATTCATTCGCCATCGTTGCAGCGTGATGGCCGATTTTTTTCAGCAGCAAGGCGCCAAGGCCCTGGTGCTGGCCTGCAACACGGCGACGGTGGCCGGTGTTGCCGATTTGCGGCGCGACTTCCCCGAGTGGCCCATCGTCGGCATGGAGCCTGCGGTCAAACCGGCCGCCGCCGCGACCCGCAGCGGCGTGGTCGGTGTCCTCGCCACCACGGGCACCTTGCAGAGCGCCAAGTTCGCTGCGTTGCTCGACCGTTTCGCCACCGATGTGCAGGTGATCACTCAGCCGTGCCCGGGGCTGGTGGAGCTGATTGAAAACGGCGATCTGCACAGTCCCGCCCTGCGTGAGTTGCTGGCCCGCTATGTCGGGCCGCTGCTCGCCGCAGGCTGCGACACGATTATTCTCGGCTGCACGCATTACCCCTTCCTAAAGCCGTTGCTTAAGCAGATGATCCCCGAGGACATCAGCCTGATCGATACCGGCGCCGCCGTCGCGCGACAACTTCAGCGGCTGTTGGCCGAGCGTGAATTGCTGGCTGAAGGTCCAGCTCGCGCAGCGCAATTCTGGACGAGTGCCGATCCGGAACATTTCAGAAATATCTTGCCGATACTGTGGAATACCGCTGGCGTTGTGCAAAGCTTCAATAGGTAGTTTGGGGAAACGGGTAATTGGGGTGAACTTCTGATTAAACGTCGGCTTCTATTGCGGTAAGCAACAAAAAAACCATACGAAATCGTACGGAAAAGGATGTTTCTATGAAGCGACTATTCTGCTTGGCCGCGATTGCGACCGCATTGATGGGGCAAAGTTTTACCGCACAGGCGGCAGGCGTGGAGTTCGGGGTCGGCCAGACCAGCGATTCGACCATGACCTATCGATTGGGCATGCAATTCGATTGGGACAAGAGCTGGTTGCAAAGTGACGTCGGTCGTTTGACCGGTTACTGGAGTGGTGCCTACACCTATTGGGAAGGCGACAAGACTTCCAGCAACCACAGCCTGTCTTTCTCGCCGGTGCTTGTTTATGAGTTTGCCGGTCAGAACGTCAAACCTTATCTAGAGCTCGGGGTTGGCGTGGCGGCGTTCTCGAATACCGAACTTGAAGGCAACGAACTGGGCAGTGCCTTTCAGTTCGAAGACCGTTTTGGCTTCGGTCTGCGTTTTGCGGGCGGGCATGAAGTCGGGATTCGTGCGACGCACTATTCCAATGCGGGGCTCAGCAGCCCGAACGATGGTGTAGAAAGTTACGCGCTGCACTACACGATGCCGTTGTAAGACTAAAAGCTTCGCGGGCAAGCCTCGCTCCTACAGGTTTCATGTCGTATTCACCGTTACGACATATCGCAAAACCTGTAGGAGCGAGGCTTGCCCGCGAAGGCGTCAGATCAGGCAACACATTTCTAAATCATCGATACGCCGTGCTAATCCCCTGGCGCTCTTCGATGCACTCCGGTGCGCCCATCTCGAACTCCCGGCAGATCAGCGGGCGTTTTTCGTAGATCGTGCACATCATCGTGTTGCGATCCAGCGCGGCGCACCAGCCGTCGTCCAGGCGCAGCATGACTTCCCCGCCCCAATCATCGGTATCGATAAAACGTTCGGGCACGCCCGTGTCGGTGATCAGCATCACTTCGAGCTGGCAGCAGCAGGCCGCGCAGGTCGAGCACGTGACCGCAGGCTCGGTGATTTGCGTGTGGGGAATGGTTTTCATGGCACGCAGTGTAAGTCAGTCGGTCGGTGCTGTGTGAAAGGCCGGACGGACGCTCAGTCGTGGGGGGCGGACGACGCCAGGCGCCGGGCCATGAAATGCAGCGTGGGAAACAGCAGCGCCCAGAGTAATCCGATGCCGATCAGCGTCGGTAATTGGCCGTAAGGGAATTGCACCCCGGCCAGTTGTCCTCCCGCGTAATACGACAACGGCCCACCCACGGCGCCCAGCAAGCAGCCCAGCCACCAGGGCGTTGCGCTCCATTGCAGGCAATGGCGCAACGTCGTGGCCAGCAATGCCCACAACAGCATTAGCCATAGGGGAATCAGCGGCGCGACATCGTTGAACTCGAACACCCCCAGCCAGCGCAATGAGCTGTCGACGGTCGTGCCCAGCAGCACAACGCTGAGAATCAGCCGGCCTTCGTCCGCCCAGCGACTTATCCACAGCAGGTGAATCACCAAAGCGCCCAGCGCCACCAATAACCACAGACTGTTGCCGCCGATCACGCAGGCAAGCCAGCCGAGCTGGAACAGCACGGCGTTGGCCAGGCGTTCAAGCATCGAAACGGCCGAGCAGCGGCGCGGTGATCGCCGAAGGTTTGGCCAGCAGCAACTGTGCGGTGCCGATGGTGCGCTCCAGGAAACCACCTTCGCAGTAGCACAGGTAAAACTCCCACAGCCGCAGGAAATAATCGTCGTAGCCCAATTCGCTCAGGCGGCCTTGGGCGCGGCGAAAATTCTCATGCCACAGGCGCAAGGTTCGCGCGTAGTGCAGGCCGAAATCCTCCATGTGCAGCAGGTTCATGTCGGTGTCGCGGCTGACGATCTCGAGCATTTTCTGCACGCAGGGCAGGGCGCCGCCGGGGAAGATGTAGCGCTGAATGAAGTCGACACTGCCCTTGGCCTGCTCGTAGCGCTGCTCGCGGATGGTGATCGCCTGCAACAGCATCAAACCATTGCTCTTGAGCAAGTGCGCACACTGCTTGAAGTAGGTCGGCAGAAAGCGATGGCCCACGGCTTCGATCATCTCGATCGACACCAGTTTGTCGTACTGCCCGGTGAGGTCGCGGTAATCCTTGAGCAACAACGTGACCTGATCTTGCAACCCGAGGGTTTCGATCCGTTGCGCGGTAAACGCGTACTGCTCCCTGGACAGCGTGGTGGTGGTGACTTTGCAGCCATAATTCTGCGCCGCGTACAGCGCCATGCTGCCCCAGCCGGTGCCGATTTCCAGCAGATGATCGCTGGGCTTGAGGTCGAGTTTCTGGCAGATCCGCTCCAGTTTGTTCAGCTGCGCCTGTTCCAGACTGTCCTCGGGACTTAGAAATTGTGCGGCCGAATACATCATGGTCGGGTCTAGAAACTGTTCGAACAGGTCGTTGCCCAGGTCATAGTGAGCGGCGATGTTTTTCTGCGAACCCTTGCGTGTATTGCGGTTGAGCCAGTGCAGGCCTTGAACGAAGGGCCGGCCGAGTTTCGCCAGGCCACCTTCCAGCGAATCAAGTACTTCAAGGTTACTGACGAACACGCGAACCACCGCCGTCAGGTCCGGCGAGCTCCAGTAACCGTGGATAAATGCCTCGCCCGCGCCGATCGAACCGTTACTCGCCACCAACCCCCACGCCGCTGCGTCGAGGATGTGGATTTCCCCCTGCAAATGACTGCCAGCGGTGCCGAAGACCTGCCGCTCGCCGTCCTCGATCACCACCAGTTGCCCGTGCTTGAGGTGCGCCAGTTGCCGCAGCACACCGCGACGCAGCAACGTCCCGGTCAAGCCGTTAGTGCTGAGTAGAGTGGCTTTGGCCGAGACGCTAGAGGATTTCATGGCGGCGATCCTTGGGCGGAACGGTGGCGGTTTGAAAGCTGCCGTCGGCAGCTTGATGAGCAAATATCGGCACGCGTTTGAACAGCAGGCGTAGGGCTTGCCAATAAATCGCCAGGCAGGTTTTTGCGGTCATCCACGGAAAGCGCCGCAGGTACCGGTGCAGGCTGGCGCGACTCAGGGCTTCGCGTTTCAGGTTGAGCGTGGCGTCGAACAGCTTCAGTTCGCCCTGCCAGTCGGCCATGTGCACGCCGAGTTTTTTCGCGACAGGGCTGAAGCTCATGCGGTGTTCGAGATCGCGTGGCAGAAACGGCGACACATGAAAGGCCTTGGCCACGGCGAAATGCTGATGGAAATCGCGCAGGTCATCCGGTGTCCTGGCCGGCAACACGTAGTGATAACGCTCGCGCCACGGGGTATTGGTGACTTCGGCAACGATTGCCGCCAGTTGGCCGTCGGCTTCGTAACAATAAAAAAAGCTCACCGGGTTGAACGCCAGGCCCCAACTGCGGGGCTGGGTCAGCAGGCAGACTGAACCTTGTGGCGCATGACCAATGGCCTGGCGGACCTGTTCGCGCACCGCATCGATCAGGCGCATGCCATTGCCGGTGAAGGCTTTGAGGTAGTCGCTTTCGCGAAACGAAAACGGCGAGAAGCGGCGGTTGCCCGACAGCGGCGATAACCCGAGTACGGCGTCCTGTTCATCGAGATCGAGGTACAGCAGGCCGATCCGGTAGCGGAATTCATGGCGCCTTGGGGCAAACCGCCGATGGGCGATCCAGCCGCTGTAGAACGCGCTGTTCACAGCACTTCCCCGAACGAGCGGGCCACGCGCAACGCGCTGACCACGCCATCTTCATGGAAACCGTTGGCCCAGTAGGCGCCGCAATAAAAGCTGTGTTGCGCGCCGTTCAATTCTTCCCAGCGCTCCTGCGCCGCCACCGCCGCCAGGCTGTATTGAGGATGGGCGTAGGTGAATCGGCCAAGCACCATGGCCGGGCTGATGCCGGCGCTCTGGTTGAGGCTGACGCAAAACGTGGTGTCGCTCTGGATGCCTTGCAGGATGTTCATGTCGTAGGTGACCGCCGCCAGCGTATGGCCGGCGCCACCGAGGCGGTAATTCCAGCTGGCCCGGGCGAGTGTGCGCGACGGCAGCAGGCGCGTGTCGGTGTGCAGCACCACTTCGTTGTCGGCGTAGGGCAGGGCGCCGAGGATCGACTGTTCGGCATCACTCGGTTTGGCCAGCAGTTTCAGCGCCTGATCGCTGTGGCAGGCGAACACCACTTTGTCGAAGCGTTCGCTGCCGGCGCTGCTGTGGATCACGACGCCATCGGCATCGCGCTCGACCTGCATCACGGGGCAGTTGAGGCGGATCTTCCGGTTAAAGGTTGCGGTCAACGGTGCGATGTAAGCACTCGATCCGCCCTCGATCACACGCCATTGCGGGCGATTGTTGACCGACAGCAAACCGTGATTCTTGAAAAACCGCACAAAGAATTGCAGCGGAAAATTCAGCATTTCGGCCATCGGCATCGACCAGATCGCCGCACCCATCGGCACGATGTAATGCAGGATGAACCGCTCGCCGTAACCGCCGGCCTTGAGGTATTCGTCGAGCGTGGTGTGCGCCGCGATCCGGCCCTCGGACAGGTCGAGCCGGGCGCGTTTGTTGAAGCGCACAATGTCGCGCAGCATGCCCCAGAACCCCGGTGACAGCAGGTTGCGGCGCTGGGCGAACAGGCTGTTGAGGTTGTTGCCGTTGTACTCCAGGCCGCTGTCCGGATCGGTGACCGAGAAACTCATCTCGGTCGCTTTGAAACCCACGCCGATCTGACCCAGCAAGCGAATGAAGTTCGGGTAGGTCCAGTCGTTGAACACGATGAAACCGGTGTCCACGGCATGACGCTCGCCATCGACCTTCACGTCCACGGTGTGGGTGTGGCCGCCGACCCGGTCATCGGCCTCGAACAGGGTGATCTCGTGGCGGCGATTCAGCAGGTAAGCACTGGTCAGCCCCGAGATGCCGCTGCCGATGATGGCGATGTTCACGGCACGTCCTTGATCGGCGGACTGCTGCGGACCATGCGTTTGCCGATGGCGAGCTTCACCCGGTTGGGCATTTTCGACAGCGGCCAGAGCGCCGCCATGAACAGCGCCGGGAACGCGATCTCCAGTGGCCGATGCTTCAGTTTTTCGAAGATGTGCCGCGCCGCTTTGCCCACCGGCCAACTGAGCGGCATCGGGAAATCGTTCTTCGCCGTCAGCAGAGTCTCGACGAACCCCGGGCTGACTACGGTGACTTCGATGCCTTCGGGCGCCAGGTCAATACGCAACGATTCGAACAGATAACGCAGCCCGGCCTTCGACGCGCCATACGCCTCCGCCCGTGGCAGCGGCAGGTAAGTCACCGAACTGGCGACGCCCACCAGATGCGGCGCAAGGCCTTTGCGCAACAGCGGCAGGGCGGCTTCGATGCAGTAACTGCTGGCCAGCAGATTGGTGCGCACCACGTGCTCGACGAGCGACGAATCGAACTGCTGAACGTCGACGTATTCGCAGGTGCCAGCATTGAGAATCACCGTATCCAGCGAGCCCCAGTCTTGCGCGATCTGCTCGCCGATTTCGCGTACGGTCTGGCTGTTGGTCAGGTCACCCGCCACCACCAGCACTTGCCCGGGATAGCGTTGCGACAAGACTTTCATCGGCGCCAGCGAACGTGAACTGACCGCCAGATGGGCGCCGGTTTTCAGAATCTCCTCGGCCAGCGCGGCGCCAATGCCACTGCTGGCGCCAGTCAGCCAATATCGTCGTGGAGGTGTAAGGCTCATCCCATTCTCCTTTTCAACCAGGCGATAGCCCGGCCCAATACGGGTACATGTTCGTAAAGCAGTGCCCCGGCATCGAAGTAATCCCGGTGGCGATAAACCTTGTCACGCCAGAGCAGGTGCGAGCAGCCCTCCACCCGAATCAAGCGCCCGCCGGCCAGATGCGGATGGCGGTAGCTCATGACCCAGCGCAGATAACCTTCGCCTTCGCCGATCTGGTCGAAGCCGTGAAAATCAAAGCGCAGTTCGCTGACATTGGCATAGAGCTCGCTGAAATAGCGGCACAAATGCGCGAGGCCCTGTACTTCGTGCAGCGGATCGGTGAAGTGCACGTCGTCGGCGTACAGTTCATTCAGGCGCTGCAGGTTGTCTTTGTTCAGCTCGGCAAACTGCCAGGCGAAGCGGCGCAGGAAATCACTCATAACCGCCTCCCGCGTTCTGTCGCGACGGCAGGTTTTTGAAAGCCGCCAGCGCGCGTGTACGGGATGTACTTAGATTGACGATCGGCGACGGATAACCTGCCACGCCAAACAACCCGCCGAGGTTCGCCGG
Organism: Pseudomonas sp. MM213; assembly: GCF_020423045.1. Lineage (NCBI taxonomy): Bacteria > Pseudomonadati > Pseudomonadota > Gammaproteobacteria > Pseudomonadales > Pseudomonadaceae > Pseudomonas > Pseudomonas sp. MM213. The sequence continues at coordinate 3,538,770 of NZ_CP081943.1, read as the reverse complement.
GTTGTGCACGTCTTTCTTGTTCAGACCGGCCAGCTCCGGCAACCAGTGCTTGATGAACAGGCCTTCGCTGTCGAATTTTTCCGATTGGCTGAGCGGGTTGAAAATCCGGAAGTAGGGCGCCGAATCGGTGCCGGTGGATGAGCTCCATTGCCAGCCGCCGTTATTCGCCGCGAGATCGCCATCGATCAGGTGCCGCATGAAAAAACGTTCGCCTTCACGCCAGTCGATCAGCAGGTTTTTGGTGAGGAACATCGCCACCACCATGCGCAAACGGTTGTGCATCCAGCCGGTTTCAAGCAGTTGGCGCATCGCCGCGTCGATGATCGGCAGACCGGTGCGCGCTTCTTGCCAGGCTGCCAGTTCGTCGGGGGCATCGCGCCAGGCCAGGGCTTCGGTTTCCGGGCGGAAGGCGCGGTGACGGGAGACGCGCGGGTAGCCCACCAGAATGTGTTTGTAGAACTCGCGCCACAGTAATTCGTTGATCCAGGTGACGGCGCCGACTTTGCCGCTTTCGAACTCGCCCTGATTGCTTTGCAGGGCGGCATGCAAGCACTGGCGCGGGGAAATGACGCCGGCCGCCAGGTAAGCCGAGAGCTGACTGGTGCCGGGTTTGGCCGGGAAGTCACGCTCACTTTTGTAGTAGTCGATCTGCGCATCGGCGAAGGTGTCCAGACGGCGTCGGGCTTCGGCTTCACCGGCGGGCCAGAGCGCGCGCAAGGTGTCGCTGGGCGTGTCGAAGCCTGCAACGCTTGAAGGGATTTCATCGCTGTCGATGTTCAGCTTCGATTGCACCGCTGGCGCCCTGACGAGACTCGGCAATGAACGGTGCAGACGGTCGTAGCAGACTTTGCGGAACTGACTGAAGACCTGGAAATAGGTGCCGGTCTTGGTCAGCACGGTGCCGGGGCTGAACAGAAGCTGATCGAGGTAGCTATAGAAGTCGATGCCTTTGGTTTTCAGTGCGTCGGCCACCGCCGCATCACGACGGCTTTCGTGAATGCCGTACTCCTCGTTGACGTGCACCGCGTCGATCTTCAACTGCTGGCACAGGTCGAGCAGAACCTTCGGCGCTTCATCCCAGCGAGAGGCCGTGCGAATCAGCAACGGGATGTTCAACTCGCCGAGTGCGTGGCTCAGTTCACGGAGGTTGCGCAGCCAGAAATCCACTTTGCACGGCGCGTCGTCATGCTCGCGCCATTGTTCCGGGCTCAACAGGTACACCGCCACGCTCGGCCCCCGGGAAGCGGCAGCCGAGAGAGCGGTGTTGTCATGTAGACGCAAGTCGCTGCGCAGCCAGATCAATTGCATGGTGGTGTCCGTACGATTCATTTAAATAAGCCCGCGCTGTACCAGGTCCTGATGCGCCGATAACGGATCTTCGGCCAGGAACAATTCAGCAATCTCTGTGGTTTTTACGGACAACTCGGCGTGGTGGATGCATACCGTTGGTCCGGCAATCATTTTTGGGCAACTGACACCGTTGAAAAGTTTCGGCAGCTGCGCAAGGTTCATGGCTTTGCTGGAATACAGCAGTACGCCACGGGCTTGCAGGTGATCGACTGCCAGTGCGAGCTCGCCCGCCGGCAACGGCCAGTCGAACACTTCCACCGGGCAATCGGCGCTGCTGATCAACCACGCGGTGAGCCACAGATGCGGTTCCAGCGGCAGGTCGGAGTGATTGATCAACAGCAGCGGTGCAGTGCGCAGTTGACGGTTGTTATGGTAGATGCGCGCGCCGAATTTGCTGCGTAACCAGGAGTGAAAAAACACGCGCTCCATCTGCGCGCCAAACTGGCCTTGCCAGCGTTGTTCAAGTTCGGCGAGCAACGGCATCAGCAGTTGTTCGCACAAAGTCCGCGGCGGGTACAACGCGATCGCCTGGTTGACGGTGTCATCGAGGGTGCGTTCGTTGAGCCGAGTGACTGCTTGCAGCAGCGTGTTGCACATCACCTGCCAATCATTTTCGACCGATTCGCCAAAGGCTTGCGGGGTGTCGAGCAGTTGCTTGACCTGGCTGACGGCCACGCCGCGATTGAGCCAGGTGAGGATTGTCAGGATGCGTTGTACGTGTTCGGCGCTGAACAGCCGATGCCCTTTGGGCGTGCGTTGCGGCACGATCAAACCGTAACGCCGTTCCCAGGCGCGCAAGGTGACGGCGTTGACGCCGGTCTGCCGGGCCACTTCACGAATTGGCAGCCAACCCTCATCGAGGGCTTTCTTGAAGTCGGCGCCGAGGTCTTCGCGGGCACTGGTGTCGAGTGGGATTTTCATCAGATCGCGTTTCGCAGGCTGAGGTTTTCCGGGTGCGGTTGCAGGTAAACCTGTTGCGCAATGTACGGGTCCGGGTGTTGGCGAAAGTGATGTTTGAGCAGCGTCAGCGGCACCACCAGCGGCACGATGCCGTGGCGGTACTGGCCGATGACGTGTTGCACTTCCTGTTTGTCTTCAGCGGTGATGACCTGCTTGAGGTAACCACTGATGTGTTGCAGGACGTTGGTGTGGGTGCGGCGCGTGGCGCACTTTTTCAAGGCCGCCATCAGTTCGCTGAAATAACGTGGGCCGAGTTCTTTCGGGTCGATCCGGCCCATGTTGCCCAGCAGATTGCCCAGGGTTTTGTACTGCACCGGGTTGTGGGCCATCAGCAGGTATTTGTAGCGCGAGTGAAATTCGGTCAAGCCGCGACGAGTCAGGCCTGCTTGCAGCAACTGTTGCCAGGCGCTGTAGGCGAACACGCGGGTGAGAAAGTTTTCCCGCAGCACCGGGTCGTTGAGCCGGCCGTCTTCTTCCACCGGCAGGTCCGGGTGCAACGCACAGAAAGCCTGGGCATAGATGCCGCGGCCACCGCCGTCTACCGGCGCACCGTTGGCGTGGTAGACCTTGACCCGATCCAGTCCGCACGACGGCGATTTCTGCATGAAGATGTAGCCGCAGACATCGTCCAGCTCGGCGGCCATCTTCCGGGCGTAATCGGCCAGCGGCCGGGTGACATTCAGTTCGGGGTGAACAGTGCCGATGGCTTCGGGGCGTTCAGCGTCGCCGACCAGTCGAATGGGCTGGCGAGGAATGCCCAGGCCGATGGCGACTTCCGGGCACACCGGGACGAAATCGAAATACTCGGTGAGGGTGCGGCTGCACAGCCGCGATTCCTTGTGCCCGCCATTGAAACGCACCTCGGCGCCCATCAGGCAGGCGCTGATGGCGATTTTCGGTTTCGCGCTGGCGTGGAGCATCGGAGCACCTCGAATCCAAACCTGTACAGAATTTAATTTCTGTACAACATGTGTTTCATCATAGATTCAAAGGTGTACAAGTCAAATTGTTTGTATAAGTATTCTGCTGTGTTGGTCTCCTGTAGGAGCCGGCTTGCTGCGGGCGGCGTTCCGACGATGAACGATGACGCGGTGTTCCTGAGGGACCGCAGTGCCTGAATCGCCAGCAAGCCGGCTCCTACAGGATCTAGTTCCAGCCCGAGATCCAGGCGTCGCTGTTTTTCAGGGTTTGCCAGCTCAGGCGTTGATTGCGCTTGGTTAGCACTGCCTGCAATTCGACGTCCAGCACCGTGCCTTCCTCGTCGCGGAACAGCTCGATGACCAGAAAATGTTTTTCGCGGTTTTGCGGCTGGGCTGCTGTCCATTTCGACAGCAGCAATTTGCTCGGGTTGATGCGGTTCACTGCAGGTGTTCGTGCAGGCGACGGGCGGCTTCCTGACCGCTGAGCCAGGCACCTTCGACACGACCGGACAGGCACCAGTCGCCACACGCGTAAAGACCCAGGTCGGCATCGGCCAGCGTGCCCCATTCATGGCTGCTGGCGGGGCGGGCGTAGAGCCAGCGGTGCGCGAGGCTGAAGCTCGGCGCAGGCATGGCGCTGTGGAGCAGTTCGGCGAACGCGCCGTGCAGTTGCTCGATCACGGCTTCCTTGGACAGGTCGATATGTTGCCGGCTCCAGGTGCTGGTCGCGTGCAATACCCAGGTGTCCTTGGTGTTGTCGCGCCCCGGTTTGCTGCGGTTGCGCGCCAGCCAGTCGAGTGGGCTGTCTTGCACGAAGCAGCCTTCCATGGGTGTATCCAGCGGAGTATCGAAGGCCAGTGCGACGGCCCAGGTCGGGTCCATTTTGACCCCGGCGGCGGCGCCTGCGAGTTTCGGCGCGGAGGCCAGCAAGGCGGTCGCTTGCGGTGCTGGCGTGGCGACGATCACGTGACTGAACGGGCCATGAGTGAACCCTTCGGCATCCTGCAGATGCCAGTGTTCTTCACCGCGATAGACCTCGGTAATGCGGCAGGCAAAATGCACTTCCAGATCGCCAATCAGGCCACGGGTGATGGCGCTCATGCGTGGCGTGCCGACCCAGCGCGTCTGCTCGTCCGGCGACAGGTTGAGCTGGCCACCGTGGTAGGTATAAAGCTGCGGCGCCCATTCGGCGACCCAGCCTTTGGCTTGCCAACGCTGGACTTCAGTGACAAAGCGGCGATCACGTGCAGTGAAATATTGCGCGCCCATGTCCAGCGCACCCGCATCGCTGCGCTTGCTCGACATGCGCCCGCCACTGCCGCGGCTTTTATCGAAAAGTTGAACGACATGCCCTGCGTCCGTAAGGGCCTGGGCGGCTGAGAGTCCGGCAATGCCGGTGCCGATGATTGCGATAGGTACAGTCATAGGGGCCTCGTTTACCTTTCTGTACAGACTACGCCGTGGTTGAAACCTGTACAATATTGTTTTTCGGTATAACTTTTAGCGTTCTCGTTCTGACAGCTTGGCCTATTGTTAAACACAGACCCTGCCCGATATCAAAGATCCCTGCTTATAAAAATAGACTAGTGATCAGGGTAAAACGCCACGCGAGGAAGAAGTCATGCACATATTGCTGACCGGCGGTACTGGTTTGATAGGACGTCAGCTCTGCCGCCACTGGTTGAGTCAGGGACATCGTCTGAGCGTCTGGAGCCGGACGCCGGCCAAAGTCGCGAAAGTCTGTGGCGCCCAGGTGCGCGCGGTGGCCCGACTCGAGGACCTCGGTCAGGAACCGGTGGATGCGATTATCAACCTCGCGGGTGCGCCGATTGCCGACCGGCTCTGGACTCACCGACGTAAAGCCTTGCTGTGGAGCAGCCGCATCACCCTGACGGAAACCTTGCTGGCATGGCTCGAAAGCCGTGAACAAAAACCGCAGGTGTTGATTTCGGGCTCCGCCATTGGCTGGTATGGCGACGGGGGCGAGCGGGAGTTGACTGAACATTCCCCTCCGGTGATCGATGATTTTGCCAGTCAGTTGTGCATTGCCTGGGAAGAAACCGCTCAGCGTGCCGAAGCCTTGGGCATTCGCGTGATCTTCGTTCGCACCGGCTTGGTGCTGTCGGCCGAGGGCGGCTTTTTGTCGCGGCTGTTGCTGCCGTTCAAACTGGGGCTGGGCGGGCCTTTGGGCACTGGTCGGCAATGGATGCCGTGGATCCATATCAAGGATCAAATTGCCTTGATTGATTTTCTTCTGCATCAGAAAAGCGCCAGCGGTCCTTATAATGCCTGCGCGCCCAAACCGGTGCGCAATCGCGAATTTGCCAAGACGCTGGGCAGCGTGCTGCATCGCCCGGCGTTCATGCCCATGCCGGCCCTGGCCTTGAAGGTGGGCCTGGGCGAGTTGTCATTGCTGTTGCTGGGCGGCCAGAAGGCTGTCCCGGCGCGCTTGCTGGAAGCGGGCTTCACCTTCCAGTTCACTGACCTGCGTGCGGCTCTGGACGACTTGTCCAGCCGCCTCTGAAATAGGACGTTGCATGACCGATCACGCGTTGCTTCTGGTCAACCTGGGTTCACCTGCCTCCACCTCGGTGGCGGATGTGCGCAGCTACCTCAATCAATTTCTGATGGACCCGTATGTGATCGACCTGCCATGGCCGGTGCGCCGTTTGCTGGTCTCGCTGATTCTGATCAGACGCCCGGAGCAGTCGGCCCACGCCTACGCCTCGATCTGGTGGGAGGAGGGCTCGCCACTGGTGGTGCTCAGCCGCCGCTTGCAACAGGCCATGAGTGCACAGTGGAGCCACGGGCCGGTGGAACTGGCGATGCGTTATGGCGAGCCGTCGATTGAGTCGAAACTGCTGCAACTCGCCGCCCAGGGCCACAAGCGAATTACCCTCGCGCCGCTTTATCCGCAGTTCGCCGACAGCACCGTGACCACGGTGATCGAGGAAGCCAAGCGGGTGGTGAGCGAGCACAAACTCAATGTGCAGTTCTCGATACTCGAGCCGTTCTATGATCAGCCGGAATACATCGATGCCCTGGTGGCCAGCGCCAAACCGCATCTGGAGCAGGACTTCGATCATCTGTTGCTGAGCTTCCATGGCTTGCCGGAGCGGCATCTGAAGAAGCTCAACCCGGGGCACAGTTTTGAAGGTGGCGGCGATTGCTGCGCCGGTGCGCCGCCGGAAGTCGTCGCGACCTGTTATCGCGGCCAGTGCCTGCGCACCGCAGCGGAATTCGCCAAGCGCATGGGCCTGCCGGACGGCAAATGGTCGGTGTCGTTTCAGTCGCGGCTGGGTCGAGCGAAATGGATCGAACCCTACACCGAAGCGCGCCTTGATGAGTTGGCGGGAATGGGCGTGAGAAAGGTGCTGGTGATGTGCCCGGCGTTCGTTGCCGATTGCATCGAGACGCTGGAAGAAATCGGTGATCGCGGGAAAGAACAGTTCCGCGAAGCGGAGGGGAGGAGTTGGTGCTGGTGCCGTGCCTCAACGATGATCCGCAGTGGGCGAAGGCGTTGAACGCCTTGTGCGAAAGAGCGCCGCTGGCGCTTTAAAAGCTTCGCGGGCAAGCCTCGCTCCTACAGGATTTGCGCAAAATCTGTAGGAGCGAGGCTTGCCCGCGAAGGCGATCTAAAGGCTGGTTTACAACAAAGGCTCATCCGCCTTCTTGTGCTTCCAGCTGTCATTCCCCGGCAGCAACAGGTTCAGCGCAATCGCCACCACCGCGCACAGCGCGATGCCTTTGAGGCCGAAGTCGTCCGGGCCGGTGCCGGTGCCGACCAGCACGCCGCCAATCCCGAACACCAGCGTGACTGAAACGATCACCAGGTTGCGCGCCTCGCCCAGGTCGATCTTGTGGCGAATCAGCGTGTTCATCCCCACCGCCGCAATCGAACCGAACAACAGGCACAGAATCCCGCCCATTACCGGCACCGGAATGCTTTGCAGCAACGCGCCGAACTTGCCGATGAACGCCAGGCTGATGGCGAAGATCGCCGCCCAGGTCATGATTTTCGGGTTGTAGTTCTTGGTCAGCATCACCGCGCCGGTCACTTCGGCGTACGTGGTGTTGGGCGGGCCGCCGAACAGGCCGGCTGCGGTGGTTGCTATGCCGTCGCCGAGCAGCGTGCGGTGCAGGCCTGGCTTCTTCAGGTAGTCGCGGCCTGTCACGCTGCCCACGGCGATCACGCCGCCGATGTGCTCGATGGCCGGGGCCAATGCCACCGGAACGATGAACAGAATCGCCTGCCAGTTGAATTCCGGCGCAGTGAAGTTCGGGATCGCGAACCACGGTGCAGCGGCAATCTTCGCGGTATCAACCACGCCGAAATAGAACGCCATCGCAAAACCGACCAGCACGCCGGAGATGATCGGTACCAGGCGGAAAATGCCTTTGCCGAACACCGCGACGATCAGCGTGGTCAGCAGCGCGGGCATCGAGATCAGCATGGCTGTCTGGTAATGAATCAGCTCGGAGCCGTCGCCAGCCTTGCCCATCGCCATGTTGGCGGCGATTGGCGCCATGGCCAGGCCGATGGAAATGATCACCGGACCAATCACCACCGGTGGCAGCAAACGGTCGATGAAACCGGTGCCTTTGATCTTCACGGCGAGGCCGAGGAAGGTGTAGACAAAACCCGCCGCCATCACACCGCCCATGGTCGCCGCGAGGCCGAACTGGCCTTTGGCGAGAATGATCGGGGTGATGAAGGCGAAGCTCGATGCCAGGAACACCGGCACCTGACGCCCGGTGACGATCTGGAACAGAATCGTCCCCAAACCGGCGGTGAACAGCGCCACGTTCGGGTCGAGGCCGGTAATCAGCGGCATCAATACCAGCGCGCCAAAGGCCACGAACAGCATCTGCGCACCCGACAGCACCGTGCGCCAGAGCGGATCGTTGAACTCTTGCTGCATGCTCAAGCGTCCTTCTGCTTGGTGCCGAAGATCTTGTCGCCGGCATCGCCCAGGCCCGGGATGATGTAACCGTGTTCGTTGAGTTTCTCGTCAATGGAAGCGGTGTAGATGGTCACGTCCGGGTGAGCCTTCTCCACAGCGGCGATGCCTTCCGGCGCGGCGACCAGCACCATGGCGCGGATGTCGCGGCAACCGGCTTTTTTCAGCAGGTCGATGGTGGCAACCATGGAACTGCCGGTGGCGAGCATCGGGTCGATGATCATTGCCAGGCGTTCGTTGATTTCCGGAACCAGTTTTTCCAGATACGTGTGGGCTTGCAGCGTCTGTTCGTTGCGGGCCACGCCCACGGCGCTGACTTTGGCGCCCGGGATCAGGCTCAGCACGCCTTCGAGCATGCCGATGCCGGCGCGCAGGATCGGCACCACGGTGATTTTCTTGCCGGCGATTTTCTCGACCGACACGGTGCCGCACCAGCCTTCGATGTCGTAGGATTCCAGCGGCAGGTCTTTGGTGGCTTCATAGGTCAAAAGGGCACCGACTTCCTGAGCGAGCTCGCGGAAATTCTTGGTGCTGATGTCTGCGCGGCGCATCAGGCCGAGTTTGTGACGGATCAGCGGATGGCGGATCTCGAGGATGGGCATGGGAAAGGCTCCGGCGGCGGGCAAAAAAACCGGCCTAGATTAATCTATCCGAGGGTGTTGTCCTATAGACAATAGAGTACGTTAGTCCACAAACGCTTGATCTGGCCGTGCGGGATGCGTACCTTTGCCCGCTTTTCCTGAATGCCACCCCTTGGAGAGCGCCATGTCCGCTGATCTCGAGCATATCCGTCAAATCATGCGAGAGGCTGACTGCCTGTACACCGAAGCTGAAGTCGAGGCGGCCATCGCCCGCGTTGGTGCACATATCAATGAACAAATGGCTGACACTAACCCGGTGGTGTTCTGCGTGATGAACGGCGGCCTGATCTTCGCCGGCAAGCTGCTCACCCATCTGCAATTCCCGCTGGAAGCGTCCTACCTGCACGCCACCCGTTATCGCAACGAAACCAGCGGCGGCGACCTGTTCTGGAAAGCCAAGCCTGAAGTGTCGTTTATCGACCGTGACGTGCTGATCATCGACGACATCCTCGACGAAGGTCACACCCTGGGCGCGATCATCGACTTCTGCAAACACGCCGGCGCGCGCAAAGTGCACACCGCCGTGCTGATCGACAAGGACCACGACCGCAAGGCTCGTCCGGACCTGAAAGCCGATTTCGTCGGTTTGCCGTGCATCGACCGCTACATCTTCGGTTACGGCATGGACTACAAAGGCTACTGGCGTAACGCCAACGGGATTTTTGCCGTTAAAGGGATGTAAGCACATGGCCGCGCCAAGCTTTCTTGATCGAACCTTGTTCACTGAGTTGGCCGAGAAAGCAGCGGCCAATCCGCGTGGACGCCAGCACCACAACTTTCATCAGATGGAAGACGCTTGCCATCGCATGGCGGTGGGTTTGCAGCCGGGCACGTACATCCCGCCTCATCGTCATCTGGGGGAGAACAAGGCTGAAACCTTGCTGGTCCTCAAGGGACGGCTTGGCGTGTTGATCTTCGACGAGTCCGGCGCGGTGGTGCGCAAGCAAGTGCTGCAGGCCGCTGGCGACTGCGTCGGCGTGGACCTGCCAACCGGTGTGTTTCATGGCCTGGTGGTGCTGGAAGCCGACAGCCTGATGTTCGAGTGCAAGGCTGGTCCTTATCGTCCTGTGGGCGAAGGTGAGCTGGCTGATTGGGCGCCGCGCGAAGGCGAGCCGGGCGTAGCCGAGTATCAGGCCTGGATGCGCGCGCAGTTCGATTGATACCCGGCCCTTGTAGGAGCGTGGCTTGCCCGCGAAGGCGGTGTGTCAGTCCCTTAGTTATCGACTGACACACCGCCTTCGCGGGCAAGCCACGCTCCTACAGGGACGGTGTGTACCCATGCTAAAGTGCCCGGCCCCGCCTTTCGGAGCCCGTCATGAGCCTTTTGATCCGCAGCTGCGCCGCCCTGTTGCTGACCCTCAGCCTGCCGCTGGCCGCCGCGCCGGCGCTGATGCACGGGCAGTTTCTGCCGCCTGACGACCTGACGCTGCGTGATGCCGAACCGGAGCAGCAACAATTGCTGCAGGTCACCGAGTATTCGGTGGTGGTCGGCAGCCAACGGCAGTCCACCCAACAACCGATCCCGGTAACGTCTCCGCTGCTGATCCGCCTCAAGGGCAAATCCTTGAACAAGGGCGCGACCATCAATCAGGTGCTGGTCAACTTCGATGGCGAAAGCAAAAGCCTGAAAAAGCCGATCTACGACGACAAGAGCAAAACCCTGACGCTGTTTTACCCGATGGCGCAATATCGCGTGGTGATCGACTTGCTGCGCAATGACACGGTGTATTGCCAGTTCCTCAGCTACGCCAACGGTCATGTCTGGGCCGATCTGCACACCGGGGCCGTTCGTCCGCGTTGAGCCCGGCGGCCAGTGAGGGGTAAACTGCCCGCCCCGTGAAATGTCTGCGAGCTGGAGTCGGCAATGCGTAAAGATAAGAAACAAGTGATTGGTGACGAGATCGGCGACGAGCAGATCAAGTTGTTTCTCGATTTCGAACCGGTCGACGCCACTTCGCCGTCCCTGCACAAACTGATCAAGGCCTACCGTGGCCTGCGTATCGACGACTTCGAGCGTTTTCTGACGTTCTTCGTCGAGGCCGGATTTGATCTGGACGGCAAGGACGAGCACGGCAACGACTTCATTGCCCTGATCAAGGATCAGCGCAACGCCCCGGACTACATCGAGCTGATCGAAAAAGCCCGCGGCTAAACCCGCTTTTGTAGGAGCCGGCTTGCTGGCGATTGCATCCCCTCGGTGGACCTGACATACCGAGGTGATGCCATCGCCAGCAAGCCGGCTCCTACAGGGTCAGATTTGCCAAGGAACAGGCGCACAGGATCAGGTTTGTCGTGAAACAGGCATAAAAAAACGCCCCGCTCTCAATGAGAACGGGGCGTTTTTTATGCGCGACGATCAAGCGAAGCTTGGTGTCTCGCTGCTTTCTTCAACCAGTTCCAGCGCGATGTTGTTCTGCGCGTTGATCTTGCGATACAGCGCAGCATCGGTTTCCAGAACCTTTTCCCGGGCCGGGAAGATTTCCGCCAGTTTGGCTGCCCACTCGCCGGACGCTTGGGCCGGGAAGCATTTTTCGATCAGTTCCAGCATGATCGAAACGGTCACCGACGCGCCTGGCGAAGCACCCAGCAGGGCAGCAAGGGAACCGTCCTTGGCCGCGACCAGTTCGGTACCGAACTGCAGAACGCCGCCCTTTTTCGGGTCTTTCTTGATGATCTGCACCCGTTGGCCGGCCACTTCCAGGCGCCAGTCTTCGGCTTTCGCTTCAGGGTAGAAGCGACGCAGGGAATCCAGACGCTGCTCCATCGACTGCATCACTTCGCTGACCAGGTACTTGGTCAGGTCCATGTTGTTTTTCGCCACGGCCAGCATCGGGCCGATGTTGCCGGCGCGAACCGACATCGGCAGGTCCATGAAGGAGCCGTGCTTGAGGAACTTGGTGGTGAAACCGGCGTAAGGTCCGAACAGCAGGGACTTCTTGCCATCGACCACGCGAGTGTCCAGGTGCGGCACCGACATCGGTGGCGAACCCACGGCAGCCTGGCTGTACACCTTGGCCTGGTGATGCTTGACCACTTCCGGGTTGTCGCAACGCAGCCACTGGCCGCTGATCGGGAAGCCGCCGAAGCCTTTGCTTTCTTCGATGCCCGAGGCCTGCAACAGCGGCAATGCCGCGCCGCCCGCGCCGAGGAACACGAATTTGGCGTCGACTTCGCGCGTATTGCCGCTGTTGACGTCCTTGATGCTGACGGTCCAGCCGCCGTTGTTGCGCTTCAGGCCGGTCACGCGCTTGCAGTACTTGACCTGGGCATCGGGTGCGCTGGTCAGGTGCTTGAGCAACTGGTTGGTCAGCGCGCCGAAGTTGACGTCGGTGCCATTGATCACGCGGGTGGCGGCGAGGGTTTCGCCAGCGTCACGCCCCGGCATCATCAATGGCATCCAGTCGGCCATTTTTGCCTTGTCTTCGGTGTATTCCATGTCCGCGAAGGCGTGGTGCTTGCTCAGCACCTTGAAGCGTTCCTTGAGGAAGGACACGCCGCTGTCGCCCTGGACGAAGCTCAGGTGCGGCACCGGGCTGATGAAGGTCTTGCACGAGCCGAAGGTGCCTTTTTTGGTCAGGTAGGACCAGAACTGCTTCGACACTTCAAACTGAGTGTTGATGTGCACGGCTTTCTTGATGTCGACGGTGCCGTCGGCGGCCTGCGGCGTGTAATTGAGCTCACACAGCCCGGCGTGACCGGTACCGGCGTTGTTCCACGGGTTGGAACTCTCCGCGGCACCGGAATCCATCAGCTCGACGACTTCCAGCTTGATCGCGGGGTCGAGCTCTTTGAGCAGTACAGCGAGGGTGGCACTCATGATGCCGGCCCCAACCAGTACTACGTCGACTGCTTCGTTATGCGCCATTTAACGCGTCTCCAAAATCTGCAGCACCAAATTGTCGGCATGGCTGCCAGGCGTTCGGGGCGTGTCAGTGATGCCCCAGGTACCCATGGCAGTGTTGCCATGTCCGAATCTTCGCAATTTATCGCAACTTCGACGGACGCTACCGGCCGGGTTTATGAGGTCAATGAACTCATTTCAACGCGCGACTGGCAATTCGACTTATGGTCGAGACATCCGTTTGTGCAACCAAATCCGTAGCGGACAGGCTTCAGGCTCCGGTGTTCGAGGAATACTCGGTCCTGTGTCGTTGGGCTGTTTCAGACGCTAATGGTGCATGTTCAGACGCAAAACTATTCATTTGCTCGCCACACTCTTGTGAAGTTGTGAAAACCCGTTTTTTTCACGCTCTTTTGAAGACGTGAACCTCAAAAAAGGGCTGTCCCAGCCTGGCACCGTGCCCGGATGGATCGCCGCCATGGAATACATGACAGGCAAAACGGGCAAACAGCTCAGTGACCGAGCGTAATGACAGCTCTGCAGATTCGCGAAAAGTGGGGTTTTTGCTCAAGGAACAGCAAGCGCGCCAGCTTCACTCGATCTGTGTGGGCGGCTCTCTGTGGGCGGTGCGGGGTGCCAATACCGAAGCATTGACGATTGCTGCGAGGCCCGATCAGGAGACGTCCTTATAATCGGGGGGAGATTGTATCTAAGAAACGCGGGGAAATGGACGTGTTTAATGACTTTTATTAGGCGTCTGGTCAGGTCGCCAGCAGTTGTTGAGCGCGAGCACGGGGTTGGCGCTGGTTGACACGGGCGCTGGCGGGCAGGGGATGGTGCAGCCAGTTGAGGCGGATTTCTTCGATTTCGACCCAGCCATCGCCCATCGGCTGGAGGCTGCACTGCTTGAATGCCTGGCAATGGCCGTTGCGGTCGAGCAGGGCGAAGCAGCGATGCAACGGGCGCGGTGTGAACAGGGAGACGAGAAGGCGCATGGGAAATACCTCGTGGGATTTACCGCATACGTTGTCAGCAAGTCGTGACGTGCCGGTGAAAGGAGGGTGAACGATGTGTGACAGGAACCGCGGTCCACGGGGTTTGTCTGAGATTCCGGTATTCGTTGCATGACGCTAGTTACCCGCAGTGGCGCACCGCTATACTGCCGGCCTGTTTGTGCCTGATTCTGGAGAGAAGAGCATGTTGCAACGCCTGTTGTTCGGTTTGATCACTGTGACCAGTTTGACCCTGGTTGGCTGCGCCCACAGCCCGCAACAACTGAGTCCGGAGCCGAAGCTGACCACTCAGCTGGCACCGGTCGGCCATGGCCAGCCAGTCGTGGTGCGTGTGGTGGACGGTCGTCCGTCGCCAACCCTGGGCACCCGTGGCGGTCTGTATCCGGAGACCAGCGCGATCACGGTGCAGGGCGCGCAGATTCTGCCGAAGCTGCAGGCCCAGGCCGAAGCGGCCGTGCGCTTGCTCGGCTTTACCCCGACTAACAATGCGCCGAATGCCCCGCAACTGACCGTGACCCTGGCCGAGCTGAAGTATCAGTCGCCTAAAGAAGGCATGTATGTGACCGAGGCGACCATCGGCGCGACCTTCCGCTCTGACGTGCAGAACGCCAACCGCCGCTACAGCGGTCGTTACGGTGCATCCCTGGATCAGCGTTTCGGCATGGCGCCGAACCAGGAAACCAATACCAAGCTGGTCAGCGATGTGTTGAGCGATGCATTGACGCGCCTGTTCAAGGACCCGACCGTGGGTCAGATTCTCGGCGAATAAGTTTTCGCTGAAATCAAAAAAGCCCGGCGCCAGCAATGGCCCCGGGCTTTTTTGTGCCTGCTGATATCTCGAATTCACCTAGCCCTCTGTAGGAGCGAGCGGTGCGGCGATCCGACTTGCCCGCGAAGACGGTCGAATATTCAATATCGATGTCGGCTGATACACCGCCTTCGCGGGCAAGCCTCGCTCCTACAAAGGGCATTGGGGTTGGTGTCAGGCGGCTTGCGAGTAAAACTCCAGCACACTCACGCCCGTCAGCAAATCAGCCTCCGGCAGGTCCGCATGTTGATGCCCGCCCAGCGCGCAATACACCAGCCAATGACGATCCTGAACGTTGAAGGCAAGGCTGCCGACCAAAGTTTGTTGTTCGTCGCTTTGAGCAATGAGATAGAGGCGATCCTGGTTTTCAGCGTGCAGCATGACGGTGTCCATGTCGGTTTTGGTGGGGCGAGAGATTGGCGCATTCAGATGACGAAGCCGTGACGCAGGGCAGGAATCTGCCAAATGGTGAGTTATTTATCGTATAGCGGCGGGCAGGAGGGACGGCTTTCGGTAGAATCCGCGCCGCGGTCGTCGATCTGGCTTCCGCCACATCTGTTTTGTCCGAGGTTCGTGATGTCGCTGCATTTGATGACGCTGTTTACCGCCCATCCCGCCAAATTGATCAACCTGCTCGCCTTGCTGCTGGCCTTTCCGGGCAGCTGGCTGCTGCACGCCACGCGTCGTCGCGAACAACGCGCGTTGGCCAGCCTCGAAGCGCGGAGCCAGAGCCGTCGCATCGATGAGCCGATGTTGATGCTGGATGGGGCGACCTTGCGCATGAACCGGTTTTTCTATCGCTTCGGTTTCGCCTGCCTGGGGTTGGCGCTGCTGGTGTCATGGATCAGCACGCGCGTCTGAACACACCGTAAAACCAATGTGGGAGTGAGCCTGCTCGCGATGGACGTCAACGATAACGCGTGCAGTCTGAATAAACGCGGTGTCTGAACGTTTTTCGCGAGCAGGCTCGCTCCTACAGAGTGCGTGCCCAGGCCACTGCTAGAGCGGCAACCCGGCCTTCACGCGGTACTGATTGCGCACCGGCGTGGCGTATTGCAGCACCAGGAACGGACGATGTTCTTCCGGGCAAGCGTCCAGGCGCTGTTGCCATTCTTCCTGGGCTTTCGCCAGTTCGTCGGCGGCAAACACATCAGACGCTTTCGGCACCTGCAACTGCGGGTCGGCATCCTTCCATTGCGCGTAAGCCAGGTAGTGCACCGGGAACAAGCGGTAGCCGCCGAGAATCTGCTTGTCCATCTCGATCGCCAATTGCTTGGTGTCTTCGAACAGCTCGGTGATCGGCGCGGCGAAGTTCACGTGGACTCGACCCTTGTAGCCGGTAATGCCCTTGGCGATGCTCACGTCGTCCTCGCCTGGCGCCTTGGTGTAGGTGCCGGTGGTGGCGCGGATGTAGAGTTCGCGGGCCTTGGCCTGGTCGCACGGGTCGTATTCGTAGCTGATCGACACCGGGGTGACGTTCAGCGAGCGGATGACTTCGCCGAACGGCTCGTCCTTGCGGCTCATGTGGAACATCTTGAGGATCGCCGACTCGGTGCGGTCGTCGCCGTCCTTGGCCCGGCCTTCGGCCTGCGCGATCCAGATCGAGGCGCAATCGTTGCGGATCGAGTGGTTGATGTACGCCGACAACAGCTGATAAGCCGCCATTTTCTCGCGGCGACCGGTGATCGAACGGTGCACGATGAAGCTCTTGTTCAGGCGCATCAGGTCGCTGACGAAGGGCTTTTGCAGCAGGTTGTCGCCAATCGCGATGCGCGGCGTCGGCAGGCCTGCGTGGTACACGGCATAGTTGACGAAGGCCGGGTCCATCACGATGTCGCGGTGGTTGGCGATGAACAGGTAGGCGCTGCCGGACTTGAATTGCTCGACGCCGGTGTACGTGACACCGTCCGTGGCGCGCTCGATGGTGTGGTCGACGTAATACTCGACTTTGTCCTGCAGCGTGGCCACCGAATCGATGCCGGCGAACTCACGGCGCAGCCGATGAGCTATAAGAGGTTTGAGCATCCAGCCGAAGGCACCGGCAAAACGCGGGAAGCGGAAGTGGGTGAGGATATCTAGAAACGCCTTGTCGCCGAGCAAGCGTGCCAGCACTGCTGGGACTTCGCTGTCGTCGTAAGGTCGGATGGCATCGAATTCGCCCATCATGCTCTCTTGTTAGAAACGGCTAGGGTAAGTAAAGGTTTTGATCGAAAACCAACGGGGCACGGTCTGAAAAGTTAGCCAGACAAAAATAGCCCTGCAAATAGACCGGCGATTATACGCACAAGTCACTTGGGAGACCGCGATGCTGGAAACTGCAGAGTATGAATGTCCGTATTGTGGTGAAGAGGTCGAGACGACTGTGGATTTGTCGGCGGGTGATCAGACCTATATCGAGGACTGTCAGGTGTGTTGTCGGCCAATTACGTTTGTGTTGCAGGTTCATGGAGAGGAGTGGCATCTCGAAGTGTTCAGCGAGAACGAGTGAGGGCATCCATGCAGCGAATCTACGAACCGGAAAACCTGATGGAAGGCGAGTTGCTGCAAAGCATGTTGGCCAGCGAGGGCGTCGAGGCGCATCTGGTCGGCCGCGATTTGCTCGGCGGCACCGGCGAATTGCCGATCTTCGGCCTGCTGGGCTTGTCGGTGGATAACGACCAGGCCGAATACGCCCGGGAGTTGATCACCGCGTACAATGCCGCGCTGCCGATGCCCGGCGATGAACCGGAAAGCTTTCCCGGCACGCTGGTCTGTTAGGCTGACGTTCGTTTGATCAAGAGTCGTGTTGCCCCATGTGTGGACGTTATGCCCTGTTTCGCTGGAATCCCGCCTTCGCGGCCCTGCCTGGCTTTCCCGCCGATCAGCAGGCCCAGTGGAATATTTCCCCTAATGATTCGGTGTTGATGCTGCGTGCCGGCGCCGACGGCGAGCGTGAATTGGCCCGCGCCCGCTGGGGGTTGACGCCGCCGTGGCTCACCGATCTGTCCCGCACGCCGGCCCATGCCCGCGCCGAAACCGTGGCCGAGCAACCGATGTTTCGCCAGGCCCTGCGCGAGCGCCGCTGCCTGTTGCCGGCCAACGGTTTTTACGAATGGCGTGGCACGACGCGCAAGCGCCCGTATTGGCTGACGCCGGGGGAGGGCTCGACGCTGTTTTTCGCGGCGATCTGGGAGGCGTATCCGGTGCAGGAACAGGTGTGGCTGAGCACGGCCGTGATCACGCAACCGGCGGCGAGTCAGCGTCGGCCGTTGATCCTGGATGCGGCGGGGCAGAAGGCGTGGCTCGATCCCGAGACGCCGTTGCATGTGCTGCAGGGATTACTGGCCAGTGAACCCGCGGTGTTGCGCGAGCGGGTGTTGGCGAATCTGGTGAATGATCCGAAGTTGAATGGGCCGGAGTGTTTGACCCCCGGTTGATGCGTTGTCTGGGCTGGCCCCATCGCGAGCAGGCTCGCTCCCACAGGAGATCTGTGTGGTACACAAATTTTGTGTTCACTGAAGATCAACTGTGGGAGCGAGCCGGCTCCGGGCGGCGTTCCGACGATAAGGTCCGCAGGACCTTCCGGCAATCCTTAAACCTTGAACTGATTGATCAACCGCCGCTGCTGCTCAGCCAGCTTGGTCAACCCCGCACTCGCCGCGCTTGATTCATCCGCACCGCCCGCCACTTCATTGGCCACTTGCCCAATGTTGATCACGTTCCGGTTGATGTCATCCGCCACCGCACTCTGTTCCTCGGCCGCGCTGGCAATCTGCGTGTTCATGTCGTTGATCACCGACACCGCCTGAGTGATCGCATCCAGCGCTTCGGCCGCTTTCGCCGCATGCTGCACGCTTTCGTCGGTGCGGTTCTGGCTGTCTTCCATGACCCGCACCACATCGCGCGTGCCTTGTTGCAGCTGCTGGATCATGGTCTGGATTTCTTCGGTGGCCTTCTGGGTTTTCTGCGCCAGGTTGCGCACCTCATCGGCCACCACCGCAAAGCCACGGCCCTGCTCGCCGGCCCGTGCCGCTTCAATGGCGGCGTTCAAGGCCAGCAGGTTGGTCTGCTCGGCGATGCCGCGAATGGCGGTGAGGATCGCGTTGATGTTCTCGCTGTCCTTGGCCAGGTTTTGCACCACGCCGACAGCCTTGCCGATTTCCACGGCCAGCACGCCGATCGAGTTCGACGTATCCCGCACGATCTGTTTGCCCTGAGAGGCCGCCTGATCCGCATGGCTGGCCGCTTGCGCCGCCTGGGTCGCGTTGCGCGCCACGTCCTGGGCGGTAGCGGTCATTTCATGCACCGCCGTGGCGACCTGGTCGATCTCGACCATTTGTTTCTGCACGCCAATGTTGGTGCGGATGGCGATGTCAGCGGTGTGTTCCGACGAATCGCTGACGCTCTGCACCGACGTCACCACTTGGGTGATCATGGCCTGCAACTTGGCGAGGAAAGTGTTGAACCCTTTGGCGATCGAGCCCAGTTCGTCGGCGCGATCACTGGTCAGGCGGCGCGTCAGGTCGCCTTCACCTTTGGCAATGTCGTCGAGCATGGCCACCATTTGTTTCAGCGGGCGAGCAATGCCGTGGCCCACCAGCCAGATCACCAGCAAGCCGACGCCGGCGATCAGCAGACCGACCATGGCCATGCCGAAGGTGTCGGATTTGCGCTGGGTGTTCAGGTCGGCCTGGAGTTTTTGCAGGTCGGCCATCACCGCGTTCAGCGGCAGTTGCAGCATCAGCGTCCAGCGAGCGTCGGTCTGGCCGATGCCGAAGGGCAGGTACAACTCGATCCGGCCCTGGGCCTTGTCGACGGTGTAGGTGACTTCGCCGCGCTTCAGATTGGCCATGTTGGCGATCTGCTGGCTGTCGAGGATGTCACTGACCTTCTCGCCGAATTTGCTCGGGTCCTTGGTGTAGGCAACGATCCGGCCATTACCGCCGATCAGCGCCATGACGCCCGAGCCGTTGTACAACTTCTGGTTCGCGCCCAGGAGCATTTCCTGGATGAAGTTCACCGAGAGGTCGGCGCCGACGATGCCCTGGAACGCACCGTTGAGCATGATCGGTTCAATAAAGGACGCGAGCATGACGATTTTGTCGCCGACCTTGTAGGGCGCCGGATCGATCACGCAGGATTTCTTGGTTTCTTTCGAGCACAGGTAGTACTCGCTGGCGCGCACGCCGGTAGACAGGGTTTTCTGGTCGTCGACGTCCACCAGTTTGTCCAGGCCCAGGCTGCCGTCTTCGTTGCGGAACCACCACGGCAGGAAGCGCCCGTTGCTGGCGTCGATGCCGACGACCTTGGTGTCGACGTAGGCTGCGTCGTTGTGGTCGAGGGCGTTTTTTTCCCAACCGATGTAGGTACCGAGAATCTTCGGGTTTTTGGCGACGTTTTCCTTGATCAGGCTGATCAATTGCTCGCGGCTCAGGTTCAGTTGCGGCTGGCCATCGGCGCCTGGCGTGCCGATCAGGGCGTTGACCCGCACCAGTCCGCCGGCAATCAGCAGCGGCGCTTCGAGTTCACGCTGGATCTGGCTGACCTGGGTTTGCGCCAGGGACGTCAGGCGTTGTTCGATGACTTGCTCGAATTGCGCCTGGGTCCGATCCTGAACCATGTCTTGCGTCCGTGCGCCGGAAAACAGCGCGTACAGCACCAGGGCTGCCACGACACTTAATACGATGGCGCCAGCGAGGGCCGCCACGGAAAACTGGATGGACTTGAATTTCATGGGTGCTCCGCACGCAAGAGGACTTCTGCGGTGCTGTATCGGCAGGGGGCTCGAGGGCCATGAGTGAGGTGCGACGAAATGGCTGTTTTGGAGCCGTCGATGTCGCAATTGAATCATTGCCGGCCGTGACTGGCCGTGGCGGGTGGCGGTATGTGAATTTTTTCCTACTGTTGATGAGAGCTTTGTCCGAAATCCACGTCTGTATGTCTGTTGTATCTGGCGCCGATACAAATCGACGCCTAGGATACGCGGCATGTTTCGAGGGAGTTTTGTGATGAACAAGCGATTGGTTTTGTGTGCTCTGAGCGCGGGTCTGCTGCTCGCGGGTTGTCAGTCGGTCAACACCACCAGCGGCGGAGCCGTGGGCGTGGAGCGCAAGCAGTACATGTTCAGCATGTTGTCCTCGGACGAGGTCAACCAGATGTACGCCCAGTCTTATCAAAAGACCGTTGGCGAGGCGACCAACAAAGGTGTGCTGGACAAGACCAGCAACGATGCCAAGCGCATCCAGGTGATCGCTGATCGGCTGATCGCCCAGGCGCCGATTTTCCGTCCGGATTCGGCCCAGTGGAAATGGGAAGTCAACCTGATCAAGAGTGACGAGCTCAACGCCAACTGCGGGCCTGGCGGCAAGATCATTTTCTACACCGGGCTGATCGACAGCCTGCAACTGACCGACGATGAAATCGCCGCGATCATGGGCCATGAAATCGCCCACGCCCTGCGTGAGCACGGTCGTGAAGCGATGTCCAAGGCGTACGGTATCGAAATGGCCAAGCAGGGCGCGGGCGCCTTGCTCGGTCTGGGTCAGGACAGTTTGGCCCTGGCGGACACCGTGGCCAACTACGGCATGACGCTGCCCAACAGTCGCGCCAATGAAAACGAAGCGGACCTGATCGGCCTGGAACTGGCGGCCCGCGCCGGTTACAACCCGAACGCCGCAATCACCCTGTGGAACAAGATGAGCAAGGCCTCGGAAGGTTCGCCACCGGAGTTCATGAGCACTCACCCGGCGTCGTCCAGTCGGATTGCGTCGTTGCAGGCGGCGATTCCGAAGGTGATGCCGTTGTACGAGAACGCGCGGAAGTCCTGATAGTTATGTTTTGAAGCCTCGGGCCTCATCGCGAGCAGGCTCGCTCCCACAGGTGATTGCATTCCAATGTGGGAGCGAGCCTGCTCGCGATGAACGATAACGCGGTCTAACGACCTACGACGTCAAACCCACCCACTGCTCTGCATCGCCTTGTACACCGCGACAATCGCCAGGACGAAGAACGCCGACGCCGCCAGTCGACGAATCAGGGTCAATGGCAATTTGTCCGCCGCAAAGTTACCCGCCAAAACCACCGGCACGTTGGCAATCAACATGCCCAGGGTGGTGCCGATAATCACCAGCCACAGTTCCGGGTATTGCGCGGCCAGCATCACGGTCGCGATCTGGGTCTTGTCACCGATTTCCGCGAGGAAGAACGCGATCAATGTTGTCAGGAACGGCCCGAATTTGCGGGCGGTGCTGGCTTCATCGTCATCCATCTTGTCCGGCACCAGTGTCCACAATGCCGTCGCAGCGAAGCTCGCGGCGAGGATCCAGTGCAACACCGCATCGGAGAAGAAACTGCCGACCCAGGCACCTACCGCACCGGCTGCCGCGTGGTTGGCCAGGGTGGCGGCGACGATGCCGGCGATGATTGGCCACGGTTTGCGAAAGCGGGCAGCAAGGATGAGCGCGAGCAGTTGCGTCTTGTCGCCGATTTCGGCCAAGGCAACGATTGCGGTGGGAACGAGAAGTGAATCCAGCATCAGGGTTTTCCTAAGGGGCGGGTCGACACGGCTATGACACGTACAGCCTTCCCGCCCCGGGTAAGGTGTTCGTGTCATAGGTCTTGTCAAACCCTGGCGATCCGTCTGATGCGGACGCTTGGGTCGCATACGCCATGGTCTGAGGACCAAGTATGTTGACGTATGCCGGACGAGCATGGCGCTCGTGGGAGACTACTCCCCTAGGACGGAGCGGATTCTGCCTAGGCAAATCCGATAGGGCAAGTACAAATTGCTAACCGCGTTTGGCCCGGTAGATTCGGAAACCCTGACCTTCGGCCTTGATCGCACACACGCCGAGGTGCTCTTCGATCAGCGGTTGGTACTTCAGGAAGCTGTTCGCGACCAGCCGCAGTTCGCCACCGTTTTTCAGATGTTTGGCGGCTTTTCGCAGCAAGTTCTCGGTGGCGAAGTAATCGGTGTGCACGCCGACATGGAACGGCGGGTTGCTCAGAATCGCACTCAAACCCATCGGTGCGGCATCGATTCCGTCACCGGTTATGACGTCCGCTTCCAGACCATTGGCAGCCAGGGTCAAGCGACTGCTGGCGGCGGCAAACGCATCCACGTCGAGCAGCGTGACCTGATTGTGCGGATAACGACGCTTGACCGCCGCGCCCAAAACACCGGCGCCGCAACCGAAGTCCAGCAAATGGCCGCTTGGCAATTTGTCCAGGTGCTCCAGCAACAACGCGCTGCCGCGATCCAGTCGACCGTGGCTGAACACGCCCGGCAGGCTGATGACTTTCAGTGGACCTTCGGCCAGCGGCAACTCGTAGGTCTGGGCCAGGCTTTCCAGGGATTTGGCTTGCGGCGCATCGGCCACGGTGACCAGCCACAGCTGGCAATGACGCGCACTGTCGAGCTTGCGCGGTTTGCCAAACGGGTTCAGTTGTTTGGCCGCGCCTTCGATGCCGCTGCGTTTTTCACCCACCAGGTACAACTCGCGTCCGGCCAGGCGAGAGGCGAGGGCGTTGAGGATGTAATCGGTGAGGTCCTTGGATTTGGGCAGAAACACCACGGCGGTGTCGAATTCGCGCTCGGGCGCAGTCACGCCAAAATGGCTGCGCTCGGTGAAGCGGGCATCCAGCGCGGCCTGATCGCCGGCGTGCCAGCACCAGCCGTGGGCGTCGGGCAGGCGCCCGAGCAAATCATCGGCGGGCAAGCCGGCCAACAGCACTGAACCCTGGAATAACTCGGCCTGACGAAGCAGTACTTCACTGCGCGGATCCATACTCTGCTCCTTGAAAAAAGTGCCGCAGTTTATCAACTGACGACCCGCAGCGCCTTACCGCTGAAGTATCCCTGCGCGTTTTCGGTCAATTGGCCAACGATCCGCTGCCGCGCCTCGCGACTGCCCCAGGCGTTGTGCGGCGTAACGATCAGGCGTGGAATGTCGGCGGCGAGCAACGGGTTGCCGGCGCTCGGCGGTTCGACGCTCAACACGTCGGTGGCCGCACCGCCGAGGTGGCCGCTACGCAAGGCGTCGGCCAGCGCCTGTTCATCAATCAGGCTGCCACGGGCGGTGTTCACCACAAAAGCGCCGGGTTTCATCGAGGCGAGTTCGCGGGCACCGATGAAGTGGCGAGTGTGTTCGTTGAGCGGGCAGTGCAACGTCAGCGCGTCGATTTGCGGCAGCAGTTCATCCAGCGGCAAACGGTCCGGTCGGGCGGGGCGCCCCGGAATCTGCCCAAGCAGCACGCGCATGCCGAAGGCTTCGGCCAGTCGTGCGACCGCGCCGCCCAGTTCGCCATGACCGAGCAAGCCGAGGGTTTTGCCTTCCAGTTCGACGATCGGGTAGTCCAGCAGGCAGAACTGTTTCGCCTGTTGCCAGCGACCTTCACCGACGGCTTTCTGATAATCGGCGAGGCGCGTCGCCAGGTTCAGCAACAGCATGATCGTGTGCTGCGCCACCGATGGCGTGCCGTAACCCTGACAGTTGCAGACGGTCACGCCATGGGCGCGGGCGGCGGTGAGATCGACGTTATTGGTGCCGGTGGCGGTGATCAGGATCAGCTTCAGCTCGGGGCTGGCGGCGATGGCGGCGGCGTCGATCAGGATTTTGTTGCTGATGGCGACGGTGGCGCCCTTGAGGCGTTCGATCACTTGATCCTGCATGGTCTGCGCAAACAGTTGCAAATCATCGAAGCAGGCGCGCAATGGACTGAGGTCGAGATCACCGAGGTCCAGCGAGGGATGGTCGAGGAAAACGGCGCGGCGAGAGTTCGTCATCAACTGTACCTTTTGTGCATTGAACTGAAGGCGTAATCTGCCGAGCCTACCAGATGAAACAAATCGTTACGCATCATCGGATAGCACGCTGACCCCTTTGGGAGCGAGACCGGCTTGCCGGCGAAAATGGTGTGTCAGACAAGAGTTTTGCGACTGACACTCCCTCATCGCGAGCAGGGCTCGCTCCCACAGGGATTGCGGACGCCTTGAGCGTACTTTTATCGATCTGCCTTTTGAGGAGCCCGCATGTATTGGACAGAGTTCTTGACCGTTGCCCTGATTCACCTGCTGGCCGTCGCCAGCCCCGGCCCGGATTTCGCCGTGGTGGTGCGTGAGAGCGTGACCCACGGTCGTCGCGCCGGCACCTGGACGGCGATGGGTGTCGGTACGGCGATTTTCCTGCACGTCGGTTATTCGCTGCTCGGTATCGGCCTGATCGTGTCCCAGTCGATCGTGCTGTTCAACGCCTTGAAATGGGCGGCCGCCGCGTATCTGCTGTACATCGGTTTCAAGGCCCTGCGCGCGCAACCGGCCAAACCGGTGACTGACGATCTGCACAAGGAAGCGGGTGAGCGCACCGCTCGCGGCGCCTTCACCTCGGGTTTCGTGACCAACGGTCTGAACCCGAAAGCCACGCTGTTCTTCCTGTCGTTGTTCACTGTGGTGATCAATCCGCATACGCCATTGGCGGTGCAGGCCGGTTACGGGGTTTACCTGGCGGCGGCGACGGCTTTCTGGTTCTGCCTGGTGGCGATGCTGTTCAGCCAGCAGCGTGTACGCGCCGGTTTTGCCCGCATGGGCCACTGGTTCGACCGGACCATGGGCGCCGTGCTGATCGCCATCGGCGTGAAACTCGCGTTTACCGAAATGCACTGATCGACGAACACCACCCTTTGTAGGAGCCGGCTTGCTGGCGATGGTCTTTAACGATGACGCATCTATTCTGGAAAGGATGCGGCGCCTGCAAGACCATCGCCAGCAAGCCGGCTCCTACAGGTCTGGACAGTAGTTAAATGCTGGCGCAACGCTAGCATTTGCTGAATGTTGCAAATCATTCCTTCGGCTGATTTGGTTGTCATGGAAGGGCACTAGAGTGCTTACTTTCAGCCACGACCGTGCAGTCAGAAAAGGGATTCTTATGTTGCAGACTCGCGTTATCCCCCCAGCCGAAGGCGCTTACCAGTATCCGCTGCTGATCAAACGGCTGCTGATGTCCGGCGCGCGCTATGAGAAAACCCGCGAGATCATTTACCGCGATCAATTGCGCTACAGCTATCCGACCCTGATCGAACGGGTCGCACGCCTGGCCAACGTGCTGACGGCGGCCGGCGTCAAGGCCGGCGATACCGTGGCGGTGATGGACTGGGACAGCCATCGTTATCTGGAATGCATGTTTGCCATTCCGATGATCGGCGCGGTGATCCACACCATCAACGTGCGCCTGTCGCCGGAACAGATCCTCTACACCATGAATCACGCCGAGGACCGCTTCGTGCTGGTCAACAGCGAATTCGTCGGGCTGTACAACGCGATTGCCGGGCACCTGACCACCGTCGAGAAAACCCTGCTGCTGACCGACTTGCCGGAAAAAACCGCCGACCTGCCGAACCTCGTCGGTGAATACGAGCAGTTGCTGGCGGCCGCAAGCACGCAGTACGACTTCCAGGATTTCGACGAAAATTCGGTCGCGACCACCTTCTATACCACCGGCACCACCGGCAATCCCAAAGGCGTGTACTTCACCCATCGGCAGCTGGTGCTGCACACCATGGGCGTGTCGACCATCATGGGCGCCATCGACAGCGTGCGACTGTTGGGCACCAACGACGTGTACATGCCGATCACCCCGATGTTCCATGTGCACGCCTGGGGCTTGCCGTATGTGGCGACCATGCTCGGGCTCAAGCAGGTTTATCCGGGGCGCTACGATCCCGAATACCTGGTGGAGCTGTGGCGCAAGGAAAAGGTCACCTTCTCGCATTGCGTACCGACCATCCTGCAGATGGTTCTCAACGCCAAGGCGGCGCAAGGCACCGACTTCGGCGGCTGGAAAATCGTCATCGGCGGCAGTGCATTGAATCGTGCGTTGTACGAAGCCGCCAAAGCCAAAGGCATTCAGCTGACCGCTGCGTACGGCATGTCGGAAACCGGCCCGCTGGTTTCCTGTGCGCACCTCAATGATGAGCTGATGGCGGGCACCGAAGACGAACGCACCACGTACCGGATCAAGGCCGGCGTGCCGGGGCCTTTGGTGGAAGCGGCCATTGTCGACACCGACGGTAACTTCCTGCCCGCCGATGGCGAGACCCAGGGTGAACTGGTGCTGCGTGCGCCGTGGCTCACCGAAGGCTATTTCAATGAGCCGCAGAAGGGCGCGGAGCTCTGGGCCGGTGGCTGGCTGCACACCGGGGACGTGGCGACGCTGGACAGCATGGGCGTGATCGACATTCGCGACCGGATCAAGGACGTGATCAAGACCGGCGGCGAATGGATTTCCTCCCTGGACCTGGAAGACCTGATCAGTCGCCATGCAGCGGTACGCGAAGTAGCAGTGGTGGGCATTGCCGATCCGCAGTGGGGCGAACGCCCGTTTGCCTTGCTGGTGATCCGCGAGGGCCATGTAATCGGGGCCAGGGAACTCAAGGAACACCTCAAGCCATTTGTGGAACTGGGGCACCTGAGCAAGTGGGCCATCCCGAGCCAGATCGCCCTTGTTACTGAAATTCCCAAGACCAGTGTCGGCAAACTCGACAAGAAGCGAATTCGCCTCGACATCACTGAATGGCAAGCCAACAACAGCACCTTCCTCTCGACGCTTTAAGCGTCTTCCGGCGTGCCCGAAATGGCACGCCAGCCCCACCAAGCAAGCGCTTGGCTTGTGAAATCAGAATTTTCAGCCATCATTCCCGTGCCGACAGGTGTCGGCTTGGCGAAAGGACTGTTCCAGAGTGGCCGGCAGCTGCAAATCACACTTTAGAGGGATCAAGCAGTACTACCTGCTGGCTATAGTCCGCTCAAGGATTTTTAAGAACGGGGCACACGCACAAAACGGGGCGATGCAACTTTGGAGTGAATTCGGAATGCCTTGGCTTCCGGTCAACCACAGCGTTTTTAAAAGTACTCAATGCCATAACAATAATGCACATGGAGTAGCGTCGATGACATCAGTAAACCAGTTCTGGCGCCGGGCAAAACTGCCTCTGGCTGTCAGTCTTGCCTCTTCGCTCGCCGGGCCCGCATTCGGCGTCAGTTTCAACGTTGGTGAAATCGAAGGTCAGTTCGACTCATCCCTGTCGATTGGTGCCAGTTGGTCTACCGAGAGTGCCAACAAGAACCTCATCGGCGTCAACAACGGTGGTCGTGGCCTGTCCCAGACCTCCGATGACGGCCACTTGAACTTCAAGAGCGGGGAAACCTTCTCGAAGATCTTCAAAGGCATCCATGACCTTGAATTGAAATACGGCGACACCGGCATCTTCGTCCGGGGCAAATACTGGTATGACTTCGAACTCAAAGACGAAGACCGTCCGTTCAAGGACATCAGCGACAACAACCGCAAGGAAGGCGCCAAGTCCTCCGGCGGGCAAATTCTCGACGCCTTCGTCTACCACAACTACTCGGTTGCCGATCAGCCGGGTTCCGTGCGTCTGGGCAAACAAGTGGTCAGCTGGGGCGAGAGTACGTTCATCGGCGGCGGCATCAACTCGATCAACCCGATCGACGTTTCCGCGTTCCGCCGTCCAGGTGCCGAGATCAAGGAAGGCCTGATCCCGGTCAACATGTTCTACGTGTCCCAGAGCCTGACCGAGAACCTTTCCACGGAAGCGTTCTATCAACTGGAATGGGACCAGACCGTTACCGACAACTGCGGTACGTTCTTCTCGCAACCGGACGTGATTTCCGATGGCTGCGATAACAACCTGGCCGTGCTGCGGACCCGTAACGGGCTCAACAACTCGTTGACGGCCGCTCGTTTGCCAGCCGCCTCGCGCAACGCTGTCCTCAACACGTTGACTGCCAGGGGCGTGAACTGGGGTAACCCGGACGAAGGCGCGATCGTTCGTCGCGGTCCGGATCGCGATGCGCGTGACAGTGGCCAGTTCGGCGTGTCCTTCAAGTACATGTTCGAGCCGCTGGACACCGAATTCGGTGCCTACATGATGAACTACCACAGCCGTGCGCCTATTTTCAGCGGCAAGGGGGCTCCGGCGAGCGCCTATAACGCACAGGCACTGGGTGGCGCTCTGACTGGCGCACTGGTTGGCACAGGCATTCCGCTGGGAACCGCGGCTGGCATCGTGGGTGGCGCGAACGGACTGGCGGCGCAAACCCTGCCATTGGTGGTGGCGGGTAACTCCAGCTACTTCATCGAATACCCGGAAGATATCCGGCTTTATGGCCTGAGCTTCTCCACCACGTTGCCTACCGGCACCGCCTGGAGTGGTGAGTTCAGCTACCGTCCGAACGCACCGGTACAGCTCAACACCACCGACATCCTCTTTTCCGGCCTGACGCCACTGAACCCTAGCGTTTCCGTACTGCAAGGGCAGCCTGGTGCGGATCAGCATGGCTATCGTCGCAAGGAAGTGTCTCAACTGCAGACAACCTTCACTCACTTCTTCGATCAGGTGATGGGTGCCGAGCGACTGACGTTGGTGGGCGAGGTTGGCTGGACTCACGTCGGCGGCCTGGAAAGCACTTCGAAAGCCCGTTACGGGCGTGACCCGAGCTACGGCCCAGGTCCATTGCCAAATGGTCAGTGCCAGGCATTGAACGTTTCGACCCTGGCAGGCGGTCCGCAAAACAACGTCAACCGCTACTGCGAAAACGATGGCTTCACCACCACAGACTCCTGGGGCTATCGCGCTCGTGCGATCTGGGAATACAACGACGTGATCGCCGGTGTGAACTTCAAGCCGAACATCGCCTGGTCCCATGACGTAGACGGTTACTCGCCTGGCCCTGGCGGCAACTTCGAGGAAGGTCGCAAAGCGGTCAGCCTGGGTCTCGATGCCGAGTACCAGAACACCTACACCGCGTCCCTGGCCTACACCAACTTCTTTGACGGCAAGTACACCACCGTGGATGACCGCGACTTCGTTGCGCTCAGCTTCGGCGTGAACTTCTAAGCACTGCATTTTCAGGACGAACACACCTATGAAAACAACAAAGAGTCTGTTCAACGCTGGAGTTCTGGGGCTAACGCTGCTGGCGACCAGTGTGATGGCAGCGGTCCCTGCGGCCGAAGCGGACAAGTTGGGCAAGAGCCTGACGCCAATGGGCGCCGAGATGGCGGGCAACGCTGACGGTTCGATTCCAGCCTGGAAGCCGATGGCGAAGAACGCCGGCACCGCCGACGCCAAAGGTTTCCTGTCCGACCCGTTCGCCAGTGAAAAACCGCTGTTCACCATCACGGCGCAGAACGTCGATCAGTACAAGGACAAGCTTGCTCCAGGCCAGTACGCGATGTTCAAGCGTTACCCGGAAACCTTCAAGATGCCGGTTTACCCGTCCCATCGCGGCGCGACCGTGCCGGATGACGTGTTCGCTGCCATCAAGAGAAACGCCACCGCCACGGAGCTGGTGTCCGGCGGCAACGGGCTGAAAAACTTCGAGACAGCCGTACCGTTCCCGATTCCAAAGAGCGGCGTTGAGGTTATCTGGAACCACATCACCCGTTATCGCGGTGGCAGCGTGACCCGTCTGGTGACCCAGGCCACCCCGCAGCCGAACGGCTCGTACAGCTTGGTGTATTTCCAGGATCAGTTCGTATTCCGCGACAAGATGAAGGATTACGATCCGGCGAACCCGGGCAACATCCTGTTCTACTTCAAACAGGAAGTGACCGCGCCTGCACGTCTGGCCGGTGGTGTGCTGCTGGTGCACGAAACCCTCGATCAGGTGGCGGAACCACGTTCGGCGTGGGTCTACAACGCCGGTCAGCGTCGTGTGCGTCGTGCTCCGCAAGTGTCTTATGACGGGCCGGGTACCGCGGCGGACGGCCTGCGTACCTCCGACAACCTGGACATGTACAACGGTGCACCGGACCGTTACGACTGGAAGCTCGAAGGCAAGAAAGAGATGTACATCGCCTCCGACAGCTACAAGCTCGACGATCCGAAGCTGAAGTACGCCGACATCATCAAGGCCGGTCACATCAACCAGGACCTGGCTCGTTACGAGCTGCGCCGGGTCTGGCATGTGGTTGCAACCCTGAAGGAAGGTCAGCGTCACATCTACGCCAAGCGTGACTTCTACATCGACGAAGATACCTGGCAAGCAGCGGTGATCGATCACTACGACGGTCGTAACCAGCTCTGGCGTGTAGCGGAAGCTCACTCCCAGAACTACTACAACGTTCAAGTGCCTTGGTACACCCTGGAAGCCCTCTACGACCTGCAGTCCGGCCGTTACCTGGCATTGGGCATGAAGAACGAAGAGAAGTCGGCATACAACTTCGGTTTCACTGCCACCACCAGCGACTTCACGCCGGCGGCATTGCGTCAGACCGGGGTTCGTTAACCTGAACTGAACAGAGGCCGCATCCTCGAAAGAAGCCCCGACTGGTTCGGGGCTTTTTTTTGTTCGTAGACTTTTTGTAGCCATTTGTAGCAATAACCTTCATTACCTCTTCGTTTACCGCTAGTCTGCGGACATCTGCAACGCCGCCAACAGCATTTCAAACAAGAGCCGGCCATGACTGATCTGTCCCCACTCCCGGGCCATGCAAGCGTTACCGTCGCAACATTGGACGGGCGTTTTTATCGGCCTCCGCTGCCCGACGGCCATGTGCTGCGGCCTCGTTTATGCGAGCGCCTCAGTGCCGGTCTCGGTGGCCGGCTGCTGCTGGTCAGCGCGCCGGCGGGGTTTGGCAAGAGCTCATTGGCTGTGGAGTTCTGTCAGGGGCTGCCGGCGCATTGGCAAAGTCTCTGGCTGGGGTTGAGTCCGCGGGACAACGATCCAGGCCGTTTTCTGGAGCGATTGCTCGAAGGTCTTCAGGACTTTTTTCCGCAGTTGGGCCGCCAGTCTCTGGGGCTGCTGAAAATGCGTCAGCGGCATCAGCCGTTTGCTTTTGAAGAATGGCTGGACGGTTTGCTCGATGAGTTGGCCGTGCACCTGTTGCCGACAGCGCCATTGCTGCTGGTCCTCGATGACTATCATCTGGCCCAGGGGCCGGTGCTCGATCGTTGCCTGCAGTTTTTCCTCAATCACCTTCCCGACGGCTTGCTGGTGATGGTCACCAGTCGCCAACGTCCGGACTGGCATCTGGCGCGGCTGCGGTTGTCGCGACAATTGCTTGAGTTGCATGAGCAGGATCTGCGCCTGACCCACGACGAAGCCTTGACCCTGCTCGATCGACACAGCAGTTCGTTGCGTGGCGAAGCACTGGAAAACCTGATCCAGCGCAGTGAAGGCTGGGTTGCCGGCTTGCGTTTCTGGTTGCTGGCGGCCTCCGAAGCGGGTTCCGACGGTGCGTTACCCCAGTCCCTGCACGGTGGGGAAGGGCTGATTCGCGATTACCTGCTCGAAGAAGTCATCGATTGTCTGCCCGCCGAGGTGCAGTCGTTCCTTTATGACACGGCCCCTCAAGAGCGTTTTTGCAGCGAGCTGTGCGATGCCGTTCGCGAAGCGCATGACAGCGCCGAGATCCTGCGTTTTCTGCTTGCGCACCAAGTGTTCCTCGTACCGCTGGACGAGCATGGCCACTGGTACCGCTATCACCATCTGTTTTCCGACCTGCTGCGCACCCGGCCAACCTCACAGGCGATGGTGCCGGCAGCCAGCCTGCATCTGCGCGCGTGTCGCTGGTTCAATGCCCAGGGCCTGCTCGATGAGGCGGTGGAGCAGGCGTTGCGCGCCGGGCATCTGGATGTCGCGGCCAACCTGGTGCAGAACCTTTCGGAAGAGCAATTGCTGGCGGAACAGAATGTCGGCATGTTGCTGCGCTGGAAAATGGACTTGCCCGACAGCCTGCTGATCAGCACGCCACGGTTGATCGTGCTTTACAGCTGGGCCTTGGGGCTGGCCTGTCAGCTCGACGCCGCCGAAGAGTTGGCCAATCATCTGAGCCGCTTCCTGCCGGCCCCGTCGGCCACTGCGCAGAAATCCATGCTGGCGCAATGGCTGGCATTGAGCGGGATCATTGCCCGCGGGCGCGGCAACCGCGAATTGACGCTGCTGTATTGCACCGAAGCGCTGGAAAGCCTGCCATCGAAACGCTACGGCCAGCGCCTGATGTGCCTCTCGACCCTTTCCAACCTGGCCATTGCCGACGGCGACTTGTGGCGTGCCCGTGGCTTGAACCGCGACTCGCTTGAACTGGCGCAACGGGTGGGTAATCCGTTGTTCGAAGCGCTGGCCCATTACGACCGGGCGCGCGTGTTGCAGGCGCGAGGGGAAATCCTGCGCTCGCTGGACGAAGTCCGTCAGGGGCTGCAACGCCTGCAAGGGTTGTCGCCGCAGCGGCTGTATGCCGTGCGCGCTCGATTGACCTTGTACGAAGGATTTCTGCTGGCCCTGCGCCTGCAACCACAGACCGCGCGGCTGCGTTTGCAGGCCGGTTTGACTGAGGCCCGCGCCTGTCGCGACATCAGTGTCCTGATCGGCCATTGCGTGATCGCCCGGCTCGAAGGCAGCAGCGGCGAGTTCGCCAAGGCCTTTGCGGAGCTCGCCGAAGCCGAACGGCTGATGCACATCTGGGACGTCCCGCCGATTTACTACCTGGCGATGATTACCCTGGTCAAATGCGAACTCTGGCTGGCCCAGGGACGCACCGATCTGGCCGAAGCCTGGCTCGCACGACTGGGCCAGACCTACAACGGCGAAACGCCTGCGGCACCGCCGGAATTCCATCCGCAACTGCCACTGCATATCGAGTTGCAGCAGGCCTTGCTTGAGGTCATTCAGGCGCAGCCGATGCTGGCCGAAGGGCGATTGAATGCGTTACTCGAGCATGGTCAGCAAACCGGTCGGCAGTTGCTCAGTGTGATGGCGCTGACACAAAAAACCGAACTGCTCCTTGCGCACAACCGCGAGCCTGAAGCCCGGCAGTCCTTCGCTCAGGCCCTTGAAGCGGCCAGTGGCGGCGCGCTGCAGCCTTTTGATGGCTTGTTGACCAAATGCCCTGACTGGCTTCGCGAGCAACTGCAGAGCTGCGCGAAAGCGACGGTATCGCAGAGCCTGTCGGAGCGACTCCCCGTTATCGCTGCACGCCTTGCTCCGGAGCCCTCACAAGCCTGCGAGCAACTCAGTTCCCGCGAACTGTCGGTTCTGAAACTCATTGCCCAAGGCTGCTCGAACCAGGAAATCAGCGATCAGCTGTTCATTTCCCTGCACACGGTGAAAACCCACGCCAGCCACATCAACAGCAAGCTCGGGGTTGAGCGGCGCACGCAGGCGGTGGCGAGGGCCAAGGCATTGGGAGTGTTGGGCTGACGTAGTGTGACGATACACAGGCGGTCAATGGCTGGACGCAATTGTGTGCGAAAATCCCCCGTCCCCGTTTTTATCGAGCATGCCCCGATGTCCCAGCAACCGACCCTCATCCGCGAAACCTTCCCCGTAGGCCCTTTGCAGTGCAACTGCACGATCATCGGCGATCCGGTGACGAAGAAGGCCATCGTGGTCGATCCGGGTGGCAATCACGAATTGATCCTCGCCCGGCTCGATGCCCTGGGTCTGAAGGTTGTCAGCATCATCCATACCCATGCGCACCTCGATCACTTCCTGGCCTCCGGTCAGTTGAAGGAGAAAACCGGCGCGACCCTGCACTTGCACAAAGAGGATCAGTTCCTCTGGGACAATCTGGAGATGCAATGCCAGATGTTCGGTGTGCCTTACACGCCGGTTCCATCGCCGGATCGCTGGTTGGCCGACGATGAAGAACTCGCCTGCGGTTGCGGCGTGGCGTTGCACACGCCAGGTCATACGCCGGGTTCCATGAGCTTTTGGTTTTCAGAGGCTAAGCTGCTGATTGCCGGTGACACGTTGTTTCGTCGCGGGGTAGGGCGCACGGACTTGTGGGGTGGCGATCAGGCGACCATCGTGCGGTCGATCAAACAGCGCCTGTACACCCTTGATGAGGACGCAACGGTGGTGACTGGTCATGGTCCGGATACGCGTCTGGGTGATGAAATGCGCGACAACCCTTTTGTGCGGGCTTAAGGGGATCGACGGAATTTTCTGCGCCCGAAATGATCAAACGCCCGCAAAGAACCAATGCCTAAGACCCGTTGCATCCCAGAATGCAAAAAGTAGGAGCTCTTCATGTTCACCAAGCAGCGTTTGATTATTGTCGCTACGGCTGTGGCCTTGCTGTCAGGCTGCGCCTCGCCCAACCCATATGACAGCAGCCAGGGGCAGGCCGACGGTGGTTCCACGGGCATGAGCAAAACCGCCAAGTACGGCGGCCTCGGCGCTCTGGCGGGTGCGTTGGCCGGTGCCGCCATCAGCCACGATAACCGTGGCAAGGGCGCGCTGATCGGCGCCGCCGTAGTGGGTGCTTCGGCTGCCGGTTACGGTTACTACGCCGACCAGCAAGAGAAAAAGCTGCGCGCCAGCATGGCCAACACCGGTGTTGAAGTGCAGCGCCAGGGCGATCAGATCAAGCTGATCATGCCGGGCAACATCACGTTCGCCACCGATTCGGCGAACATCGCTTCCAGCTTCTATCAGCCACTGAACAACCTGGCCGGTTCGCTCAAAGAGTTCAACCAGAACCAGATCGAAATCGTTGGCTACACCGACAGCACCGGCAGCCGTCAGCACAACATGGACCTGTCCCAGCGTCGTGCGCAGAGCGTGGCGACTTACCTGACGTCCCAAGGTGTCAGTGGTGCCAATCTGTCGGCACGTGGCGCCGGGCCGGATAGCCCGGTTGCCAGCAATGCCGATGCCAATGGCCGGGCACAGAACCGTCGCGTCGAGGTCAACCTCAAGGCGATTCCGGGTCAAGAGTATCCACAGCAGTAAACGCAGCCCCTTTACCCACCTGACTGAACCCCAGGCGTAAAAAAAACCGCCCGATCCTAAACAGATCGGGCGGTTTTTTTGTGTCGCCAGTTCTGGCCCCTTCGCGGGCAAGCCCGCGAAGGGGCTATTGGATCAGCAACAAAAAAGCCCCCGGACAATCACTCGTCCGAGGGCTTTTGTGTATCGCGCGAAACCTGATTACTTCTTCAGGCCGTAATGCTCATCAAGCATGCCCGGCGCGTTCGGGGCTTTGGGGGCGTAGTCGCGAGGCGGCTCCTGATTGCGCGGTGGCGTCAGGCGTTCCCGTGGGGCCGCTGCCGCGTCGGCGTGCAGCGAAGCCAGCAGGCGTTGGCGGGTTTGCTCGTCCAGGGCCAGGCGGTTGGCACCCTCGGCGAGGTGATCCTGCACTTCCTGATAGCTCTGAGTCAGTTTCTTGACCAGGTTTGCAGTGCTGTTGAAGTGGGTAACCACCTCGTTCTGATAACTGTCAAAACGTTCCTGAATGTCATCCAGCTGACGTTGGGTGCTGCTCGGCGCGGCGTTCGGCACCAGGCGAGCGATCAGGAATCCAATGGCGACACCCACAACCAGGGCAAGAGTCGGCAACAACCAAACTAAGAGCGAGTGTTCCACGAGTCCTTCCTCTATAAACGGCTTTGCTTTACGTTAACGGCTCGAACCTGCGCTGTATACCGCGATTCACTCGCAATACATCGGCACAGACAATTTGCTAGACGAGTCGACCCGATTCGAGGTCACGGAGTTCCTTCCTTGCTTATGCGCGAAACCCCTGTAGTGATTGACGGCCCGGTCGGGCAATTGGAAGCACTTTACCTGGATATCGAGCAGCCGCGCGGCATCGCGCTGATCTGCCACCCGAACCCGGTGCAGGGCGGCACCATGCTCAACAAAGTAGTCTCGACCCTGCAGCGCACCGCGCGCGATGCCGGTTTGATTACCTTGCGTTTCAATTACCGTGGCGTCGGTGCCAGCGAAGGCTCGCACGACATGGGGACCGGCGAAGTCGACGATGCTCAAGCGGCGGCGGCATGGTTGCGGGCGAAACATCCTGATTTGCCGCTGACGTTGTTCGGTTTCTCCTTCGGCGGTTTTGTTGCAGCAAGTCTCGGCGGACGCCTGGAAGCGCAGGGCGAACAGCTCAAGCATTTGTTCATGGTGGCCGCTGCTGTCACCCGGCTCAATGGTTACGACCTGCTGCCGGTGAACTGCCCGCTGACCCTGATCCAGCCGGAAACCGATGAAGTCATTGCCCCGCAAGCCGTCTACGACTGGTCCGAGAAACTCGATCGTCCCCATGAGCTGCTGAAAGTGGCAGAATGCGGACACTTTTTTCATGGCAAGCTGACCGATCTCAAGGATCTGATCCTGCCGCGTCTTTCGAATTGATTGCAGTCTGACAAGCGATTACCCATGACGACTCGTACCCGTATCCTCACCGGCATCACCACCACCGGCACGCCGCACCTGGGCAACTACGCCGGCGCCATCCGCCCGGCGATCCTTGCCAGCCGCGACAGCAATGCCGATTCGTTCTACTTCCTGGCCGACTACCACGCCCTGATCAAATGCGATGACCCGCTGCGCATCCAGCGCTCGCGTCTGGAAATCGCCGCGACCTGGCTGGCCGGTGGCCTGGATGTGGACCGCGTGACGTTCTATCGCCAATCCGACATCCCGGAAATCCCGGAGCTGACCTGGCTGCTGACCTGCGTTGCGGCCAAGGGCTTGCTCAACCGCGCCCACGCCTACAAGGCTTCGGTGGACAAGAACGTCGAAACCGGCGAAGACCCGGATGCCGGTATCACCATGGGGCTGTACAGCTATCCGGTGCTGATGGCCGCGGACATCCTGATGTTCAACGCACACAAGGTGCCGGTCGGTCGTGACCAGATCCAGCACGTGGAAATGGCCCGGGATATCGGTCAGCGTTTCAACCATCTGTTTGGCCAGGGCAAAGAATTCTTCACCATGCCCGAGGCGCTGATCGAAGAAAGCGTCGCGACGCTGCCCGGCCTCGACGGTCGCAAGATGTCGAAGAGCTACGACAACACCATTCCGTTGTTCAGCAGCGCTAAAGAGATGAAAGACGCGATCTCGCGGATCGTCACTGACTCCCGCGCGCCGGGCGAAGCCAAAGATCCAGACAATTCGCACCTGTTCACGCTGTTCCAGGCCTTTGCCACCCCGGCGCAGTCCGACGAATTCCGCAGCGAATTGTTGCAGGGCCTGGGTTGGGGCGAGGCGAAGAATCGTCTGTTCCAACTGCTCGACAGCGAACTGGGCGAGTCCCGCGAGCGTTATCACCAATTGATCGAACGCCCGGCTGATCTGGAAGACATCCTGCAAATCGGTGCGAAAAAGGCCCGTGCCGTGGCGACGCCTTTCCTTAACGAATTGCGCGAAGCGGTCGGCTTGCGTTCTTTCGTGGCCCAGACGCAAGTTGCGGCGACCACCAAGAAGAAAGCCGCGAAAGCTGCACGTTTTGTCAGCTTCCGCGAAGACGACGGCAGTTTCCGCTTCCGTCTGCTGGCGGCCGATGGCGAGCAACTGCTGCTGTCGCGCAACTTCGCCGACGGTAAAACCGCTGGCCAGGTGACCAAGCAGCTGCAAGCGGGCCAGCCTCTGGACGTGCGCAATGAAGACCTGAGCTTCAGCGTCTGGCTGGAAGGCGAGTGCGTGGCCGATAGCCCGGCGTTCGCCGACACGGCGGCCCGTGACGTTGCCATCGACGCTCTGCGGATTGCGCTGACGCCGGTTCAGGAATAATCAACGGCTCGGTCCGACCAAGGGCCGATTGCCATTCCCACGGGCCATCGCTACAGTGACGGCCCGTTTTTGTTGCCTTGCTAACGAATTATGACGCCCCTAGAACGATACCAAGCTGATCTGAAACGCCCGGAATTCTTCCATGACGCCGCGCAGGAAACCGCCGTGCGCCATTTGCAGCGCCTGTACGACGATCTGGTCGCGGCCTCGCAGAACAAACCGGGCCTGCTCGGCAAACTGTTTGGCAAGAAAGAACAGGCGCCGGTCAAGGGCCTGTATTTCTGGGGCGGCGTGGGCCGTGGCAAGACTTACCTGGTCGACACCTTCTTCGAAGCGCTGCCGTTCAAGGAAAAGACCCGGACTCACTTCCACCGCTTCATGAAGCGTGTGCACGAAGAGATGAAGACCCTCGGCGGCGAGAAAAACCCGCTGACCATCATCGCCAAGCGTTTCTCCGACGAGTCGCGAGTGATCTGCTTCGATGAATTCTTCGTTTCCGACATCACCGACGCGATGATCCTCGGCACGCTGATGGAAGAGCTGTTCAAGAACGGTGTGACCCTGGTTGCCACTTCGAACATCGTCCCGGACGGTTTGTACAAGGACGGCTTGCAGCGTGCGCGCTTCCTGCCGGCCATCGCGCTGATCAAGCAGAACACCGAGATCGTCAACGTCGACAGCGGCGTCGACTATCGTCTGCGTCACCTCGAGCAAGCGGAACTGTTCCACTTCCCGCTCGATGAGGCGTCTCACGAAAGCCTGCGCAAGAGCTTCCGTGCGCTGACGCCGGAATGCACGGCGGCCATCGAGAACGATGTGCTGATCATCGAGAACCGCGAAATCCGTGCCTTGCGCACCTGCGATGACGTGGCCTGGTTTGACTTCCGCGAACTCTGCGACGGCCCACGCAGCCAGAACGATTACATCGAACTGGGCAAGATCTTCCACGCCGTGCTGCTCAGCGGTGTCGAGCAAATGAGCGTCACCACCGACGACATCGCCCGACGCTTTATCAACATGGTCGACGAGTTCTACGACCGTAACGTGAAGCTGATCATTTCCGCCGAAGTCGAGCTCAAAGACCTCTACACCGGCGGTCGCCTGAACTTCGAGTTCCAGCGCACCCTCAGCCGTCTGCTGGAAATGCAATCCCACGAATTCCTGTCCCGGGCGCATAAGCCGTAGGAAATTTCGGAAAATGAAAAAGGCCTGCAATTGCAGGCCTTTTTTGTGCGTTGCAGATCCCCTGTAGGAGCACGGCTTGCCGGCGATGGCTATCTCAAGGACGCCATCGCCAGCGAGCTGTGCTCCTACAGGGTTTGCGGGGTTTTACGCCGCTTGCTGAAACTGTTGCCGATACTGGTTCGGCGACAACTCGGTGTGCTGGCGGAACAGTCGCGCGAAGAAGCTCGCATCGTCGTAACCGACTTCATAACTGATGGTCTTGATGCTCTTGCGACTGCCGGACAGCAAGCCCTTTGCCGTTTCAATGCGCAGGCGTTGCAGGTAATGCAGCGGCTTGTCGCCGGTGGCGGTCTGGAAGCGGCGCATGAAGTTGCGGATGCTCATGCCGTGCTCGCGGGCAACGTCCTCGAAGCGGAACTTGTCGGCGAAGTGCTCTTCGAGCCAGTGCTGGATCTGCAGGATGATCACGTCCTGGTGCAGCTTCTGGCCACCGAAACCGATGCGTCCCGGCGAGTAGCTGCGCTGCACTTCATAGAGAATGTCGCGGGCCACGGCCTGGGCCACGTTGGCGCCGCAGAAACGCTCGATCAGGTAGATATAGAGGTCGCACGCCGACGTGGTGCCGCCGGCGCAATAGAGGTTGTCGGCGTCGGTCAGGTGCTTGTCCTGATTGAGGTAAACCCTCGGGAAGCGCTCGGCAAAGGCGTTGAAGAAGCGCCAGTAAGTGGTCGCTTCCTTGCCGTCGAGCAGCCCGGCTTCGGCGAGCCAGAACACCCCGGTGGCTTCGCCGCACAGTACCGCGCCGCGCGCATGCTGCTGGCGCAACCACGGCAGGATCTGTGGATAACGTTGGCAAAGGGTTTCGAAATCGTCCCAGAACGCCGGGAGGATGATGACGTCAGCGTTTTCCAGGCCGCCGTCCACCGGCATGATCACGTCGCTGAAGCTGTTGACCGGTTTGCCGTCGGGGCTGACCAGGCGCGTTTCGAACGCCGGTGTCAGGCCCTGGCCCAGTTGTTTGCCGTAACGCAGGCTGGCCAGGTGGAAGAAATCCTTGGCTTGCATGAGGGTGGAAGCGAAAACCCGGTCGATAGCCAGGATGCTGACGCGCCGCAAGGGCGTGGAGACTTGGTTAGACATAATTCAACTTTATTCTTATAGGGGAAAGTGGTCACCAGACGGCTGGATCGTCTTATTTTTTGTCGGATGTGTCCAGTGTCCTGTATCGGAAGCGAGGCTTAGTCTCTGAAGGTCTATTCCTTCTAACAATAAACGACAGGTGCCGCATGATCCCCAGAACCTTGTTCAGTTCCGAGCACGAACTTTTTCGCGACAGCGTGCGAACCTTCCTCGAAAAAGAGGCCGTGCCGTTTCATGGGCAATGGGAAAAACAAGGCTATATCGACCGCCAACTCTGGAACAAGGCAGGGGAGGCGGGGATGCTCTGTTCGCACCTGCCGGAAGAGTACGGCGGGCTGGGAGCGGATTTTCTCTACAGTGCGGTGGTGATCGAAGAGGTGGGGCGTCTGGGGCTGACCGGGATCGGTTTTTCCCTGCATTCCGACATCGTCGCGCCGTACATCCTGCATTACGGCAGCGAAGCGCTGAAACACAAATACCTGCCAAAACTGGTGTCCGGCGAGATGGTCACCGCGATTGCCATGACCGAGCCGGGTGCCGGTTCCGACCTGCAAGGGGTGAAAACCACGGCGGTGCTCGATGGCGATGAATATGTGATCAACGGTTCGAAGACATTCATCACCAACGGCTATCTCGCGGACCTGGTGATTGTCGTGGCCAAGACCGATCCGAAGGCAGGCGCGAAGGGTACCAGCCTGTTTCTGGTCGAGGCCGACACGCCGGGTTTTGCCAAGGGCAAGCGCCTGGAAAAAGTCGGCATGAAAGCGCAGGACACCTCGGAGCTGTTCTTCCAGGATGTTCGCGTGCCGAAAGAAAACCTGCTGGGCCAGGCCGGGATGGGCTTCGCGTATCTGATGCAGGAATTGCCGCAAGAGCGTCTGACGGTTGCTGTTGGCGGGCTGGCATCGGCTGAGGCTGCGCTGCAATGGACGCTGGAATACACCCGCGAGCGCAAGGCGTTCGGCAAGGCGATTGCCGACTTCCAGAACACCCGCTTCAAGCTGGCGGAGATGGCGACCGAGATCCAGATTGGCCGGGTCTTCGTCGATCGCTGCCTGGAGTTGCACCTGCGAGGCAAGCTCGATGTGCCGACGGCGGCGATGGCCAAGTATTGGGGCACGGACCTGCAATGCAAGGTGCTCGACGAGTGCGTGCAGTTGCATGGCGGCTACGGGTTCATGTGGGAATACCCGATCGCCCGGGCGTGGGCGGATGCGCGGGTGCAGCGGATTTATGCCGGCACCAACGAAATCATGAAGGAGATTATTGCGCGGTCACTGTAGGAGCCGGCTTGTCGGCGATTGAAGCGACGCGGTTTTGGCTGTAACCGCGTTGTCCCAATCGCCAGCAAGCCAGCTCCTACATGTGCGGGTTACGGTGCTGGATTCGGGTGATCCTTGTGGATCGCCTCGATCCCCGCCAGCACTTCATCGGAAAGTTTCAGCTCGAAGCTGGCAATGTTGCTGTCCAGTTGTTCCAGCGTCGTCGCGCCGATGATGTTGCTGGTCACGAACGGCTGCTGCGTCACAAACGCCAAGGCCATTTGCGCCGGGTCCAGACCGTGCTCGCGGGCCAGCGCCACATAACGGCTGCAGGCGGCTTCCGACTGTGGATTGAAATAGCGGCTGAAGCGGCTGTAGAGGCTCAGGCGACCTTTCGGCGGACGCGCGCCACCTTCGTACTTGCCCGACAGGAAACCGAACGCCAGCGGCGAATAGGCCAGCAGGCCGCACTGTTCGCGGATGGCGATTTCCGCCAGGCCGACTTCGAAGCTGCGGTTGAGCAGGTTGTACGGGTTCTGGATCGACACTGCACGCGGCCAGCCACGGGCTTCGGCCAGCGCCAGGAAACGCATGGTGCCCCATGGTGTT
Source organism: Pseudomonas sp. MM213 (assembly GCF_020423045.1). Taxonomy (NCBI): domain Bacteria; kingdom Pseudomonadati; phylum Pseudomonadota; class Gammaproteobacteria; order Pseudomonadales; family Pseudomonadaceae; genus Pseudomonas; species Pseudomonas sp. MM213. Next base: position 3,496,559 of record NZ_CP081943.1, on the reverse strand, counting down.
TCGTTGGACAGGCCGATGTGGCGGATCTTGCCGGCCTTGACCTGTTCGTCCAGCGCTTCGAGGGTGTCCTCCAGCGGGGTCAGGTTCGCTTCGCTCTTGTGTTTGTAGCCCAGTTGACCGAAGAAATTGGTGCTGCGCTCCGGCCAGTGCAATTGATAGAGGTCGATGTAGTCGGTCTGCAGGCGCTTGAGGCTCGCATCCACGGCTTCGGTAATGTGCTGGCGGTTGTGGCGCAGGTTTTTGTCGCGGATGTAGTCGATGGTGTTGCCGGGGCCGGCGATCTTGCTGGCCAGGATCCAGTCGGCGCGATCACCGCGGCTTTTGAAATAATTGCCGATGTAGCGCTCGGTGGTGGCGTAGGTTTCGGCTTTCGGTGGTACCGGGTACATCTCGGCGGTGTCGATGAAATTGATCCCGGCGCTTTTGGCCCGTTCAATCTGTGCGAAGGCTTCAGCTTCACTGTTTTGCTCGCCCCAGGTCATGGTTCCGAGGCAGATGGCGCTCACGTTCAGATTGGTTCGGCCTAGCTGTCGATAATCCATTAGGTGCTCCTTGGGCAAAACAATCATAAAAGCAGGTTGAAATATTTTTCGCAATCTGCATAATTGCGCACCTCTTTCTGCAGTGGAAGTGATGCGCCGCCGCCGAAGAATCTTGCCGTTGAACGGACGCGCCGACCCGAGCCCCCGAAAGCGTCTGTATCCGGCTGCCTTTGACTTGTCAAAGTACGCACTATTCAGTAAGATCCGCCGTCTAATTTACAGGGCGGCCCCTGAGGCTATAAAGAATGAAAACTTTTACTGCTAAACCGGAAACAGTACAGCGCGACTGGTTTGTCGTCGACGCTGCAGGTCAGACCCTGGGTCGTCTGGCCACCGAAATCGCGAGCCGTCTGCGTGGCAAGCATAAAGCTGAGTACACTCCTCACGTTGACACCGGCGATTACATCGTCGTTATCAATGCCGAGCAGATTCGTGTAACCGGTGCTAAAACCACCGACAAAATCTACTACTCCCACTCCGGTTTCCCGGGCGGCATCAAGTCGATCAACTTCGAAAAGCTGATCGCTAAAGCCCCTGAGCGCGTGATCGAGACCGCGGTCAAAGGCATGCTGCCTAAGAACCCGCTGGGTCGCGACATGTATCGTAAGCTGAAAGTCTATGCGGGCGCTGTACACCCTCATACTGCTCAGCAGCCCCAAGAACTGAAGTTTTAACGGAATAGTTCATTATGTCGGCGACTCAAAATTACGGCACTGGCCGTCGCAAGACCGCAACCGCACGCGTTTTCCTGCGTCCGGGTACTGGTAACATCTCCATCAACAACCGTTCGCTGGATAATTTCTTCGGCCGCGAAACTGCCCGCATGGTAGTTCGTCAGCCGCTGGAATTGACTGAGACTGTCGAGAAGTTCGACATCTACGTCACCGTGATCGGCGGTGGTGTAAGTGGTCAAGCTGGCGCAATCCGCCACGGCATCACTCGCGCTCTGATGGACTACGACGAAACCCTGCGTAGCGCTCTGCGCAAAGCAGGCTTCGTTACCCGCGACGCCCGTGAAGTTGAACGTAAGAAAGTCGGTCTGCGTAAAGCGCGTAAGCGTCCGCAGTACTCGAAGCGTTAATTCGCTTTCACGTTCAAAAAGAACGCCCAGTTTCCTCACGGAGCTGGGCGTTTTTTTATGGGTGCGATTTATCAAAGAATTGCTCTGTGACAACTTGCCACATCCGCAGAGCCCCTATACTACAAGGCTTGGCAGTGGAGCCCTTCGGTAATTACCTTGTCAGAATTGGGGCTTTTCATTACCATTCGGCAAAATTTTTATAAGTACATAGTTTTACTTAGTAGATGCCTGATTTAACAGGCCACAAAGCTGATGGGAGAGGACTGAATGAGCAATGACGGCGTGAATGCAGGCCGGCGTCGCTTCTTGGTAGCAGCCACATCCGTGGTGGGTGCTGCAGGAGCGGTGGGGGCTGCGGTCCCGTTCGTGGGGTCATGGTTTCCCAGTGCCAAGGCGAAAGCCGCAGGTGCACCGGTGAAAGTGAATGTCAGCAAAATCGAGCCAGGCCAGCAGATGATTGCTGAGTGGCGCGGTCAGCCGGTGTTCATTGTCCGCCGTACCGAGGAAATCCTGGGGAATCTGAAAAAGATCGAGGGCCAGCTGGCTGACCCGACCTCCAAGAACTCGACACAACCGACCTATGTCGACCCGGTTACGCGTTCGATCAAGCCAGAGGTTCTGCTGCTGATCGGTATCTGTACGCACTTGGGTTGCTCGCCGACCTTCCGTCCCGAAGTGGCACCTGCTGATCTGGGCAAGGACTGGGTAGGCGGCTATTTCTGCCCGTGCCACGGTTCCCACTACGATCTGGCTGGCCGCGTCTACAAGTCGCAACCTGCGCCTTTGAACCTGCCAGTTCCCCCGCATTCCTATGAGACCAATGAGATTATTGTCATTGGCGTCGATACGGAGAAAGCGTGATGAGCAAGTTCATGGATTGGGTTGATGCGCGCTTTCCCGCGACCAAAATGTGGGAAGACCATCTCAGCAAGTACTACGCCCCGAAGAACTTCAACTTCTTCTACTTCTTTGGTTCCCTGGCGCTGCTCGTTCTGGTCAACCAGATCGTTACCGGTGTCTGGCTGACCATGAGCTACACCCCGTCGGCGGAAGAGGCGTTTGCTTCCGTCGAATACATCATGCGCGACGTCGAGTACGGCTCGATCCTGCGTCTGCTGCACTCCACCGGCGCTTCGGCGTTCTTCATCGTGGTTTATCTGCACATGTTCCGTGGCTTGCTCTACGGTTCGTACCAGAAGCCGCGTGAGCTGGTGTGGGTCTTCGGCATGCTGATCTACCTGGCGTTGATGGCGGAAGCCTTCATGGGTTACCTGCTGCCGTGGGGCCAGATGTCCTACTGGGGTGCCCAGGTGATCATCTCGCTGTTCGGTGCGATCCCTGTCATCGGTAACGACCTGACTCAGTGGATCCGTGGTGACTACCTGATTTCCGGTATCACGCTGAACCGCTTCTTCGCCCTGCACGTTGTTGCCCTGCCGATCGTGATTCTCGGTCTGGTGGTGCTGCACGTTCTGGCGCTGCACGAAGTCGGCTCGAACAACCCGGACGGCGTGGACATCAAGAAATACAAAGACGAAAACGGCGTACCGCTGGACGGCATTGCCTTCCACCCGTACTACACCGTGAAAGATATCGTCGGCGTGGTGGTGTTCCTGTTCATCTTCTGCTCGATCGTGTTCTTCTTCCCGGAAATGGGCGGCTACTTCCTCGAGAAGCCGAACTTTGAAGTGGCGAACGCGTTCAAGACCCCAGAGCACATTGCTCCGGTCTGGTACTTCACACCGTTCTACGCGATTCTGCGGGCGGTTCCGGACAAGCTCCTGGGCGTTATCGCCATGGGTGCGGCCATCGCTGTACTGTTCGTCCTGCCATGGCTGGACCGTAGCCCGGTCAAGTCGATGCGCTACAAAGGCTGGTTGAGCAAAATCTGGCTCTGGGTGTTCTGCATCTCGTTCGTGATTCTGGGCGTGCTGGGTGTTCTGGCGCCGACTCCAGGCCGTACGTTGCTGTCGCAGGTGTGTACTTTCCTGTACTTCGCCTACTTCATTCTGATGCCTTTCTACACCAGGCTCGAGAAGACCAAACCGGTTCCGGAAAGGGTGACTGGCTGATGAAAAAGCTATTTGCTGTACTGATTCTTGCTGCTTTGCCTGTACTGTCCTTCGCTGCCGAGCACGGTGGTCCTGAGTTGGAAAAGGTCGACATCGACGTTTCCGACAAGGCCGCCATGCAAGATGGCGCGCGTACATTCGCCAACTACTGCATGGGCTGCCACAGCGCCAAGTTCCAGCGCTATGAGCGTGTTGCCGACGATCTGGGCATTCCTCACGATCTGATGCTGTCGAAGCTGGTGTTCACTGGCGCCAAGATCGGCGACCACATGAGCATCGGCATGCAGCCGGCTGACGCCAAGACCTGGTTCGGTGCTGCACCGCCTGACCTGACCCTGGTAGCTCGTGTTCGCGGTACGGACTGGCTCTACGGCTACCTGAAGTCGTTCTACGAAGATCCGTCGCGTCCTTGGGGCGTGAACAACAAGGTCTTTCCGAACGTGGGCATGCCGAACGTCCTGGTGGGCCTGCAAGGTCGTCAGGTCGTCGGTTGCAAACAGGTCCAGATCGTCGAAGACGGCAAGAAGCAATATGATCCGCTGACCGGTACCGCGCTGACTCATGAAGCGTGCGATCAGCTGACCATCGTGCCGAAGAGCGGTGCTCTGACCGAAGAGCAGTTCGATGAGAAGGTCAAGAATCTGGTAACCTTCCTCGCTTACTCGGCTAACCCGGTTAAGCTGCAGCATCAGCGCATTGGTACCTACGTCTTGCTGTACCTGGCGTTCTTCTTCGTATTCGCCTACTTGCTCAAGCGCGAATACTGGAAAGATGTGCACTGATAAAGTTTCAAGCAATTGCTGTTAATCGCGCGCGCCCAAGGGCGTCTCTGAAGGTGTAACGAGTCTGGTTTATCCAGGCGTTACGGGAGACGCCCTCTGGGCGCGCTCGTTTTTCCGCTTCCGATAATTTCAACAAGCGAGGAGGACCGCCATGGGCGTGACCAATCGGTTGGCCTGTTACTCCGACCCCGCCGACCACTATTCCCACCGAGTGCGCATCGTACTTGCAGAGAAGGGTGTCAGCGCCGAGATCATTTACGTGGAAGCTGGCCGCCAGCCGCCTAAACTGATTGAGGTGAACCCTTACGGAAGCCTGCCCACCCTGGTCGATCGTGACCTGGCGTTGTGGGAGTCGACCGTGGTGATGGAATATCTGGATGAGCGTTACCCGCATCCGCCTTTGCTGCCGGTTTATCCAGTGGCGCGTGCCAACAGTCGTTTGCTGATTCATCGTATTCAGCGTGACTGGTGTGGTCTGGTGGATCTGATTCTGGATTCGCGGACCAAGGAAGCTGCCCGTGTCGTTGCTCGTAAAGAGCTGCGCGAAAGCCTGACTGGCGTGTCGCCGCTGTTCGCCGACAAGCCGTTTTTCCTCAGCGAGGAACAAAGTCTGGTGGATTGCTGCCTACTACCAATACTCTGGCGCTTGCCGATTTTGGGTATTGAACTGCCACGGCCCGCCAAGCCGTTGCTTGATTATATGGAGCGCTCGTTTGCGCGTGAGGCTTTCCAGGCAAGTCTGTCTGGCGTCGAACGCGATATGCGCTAAGGCTTAAGGAGCCGCTATGAACTCCAGTCGACCTTATCTGGTCCGCGCGCTCTACGAGTGGATTGTGGACAACGATTGCACCCCGCACATGCTGGTCAATTCCGAGTATCCGTCGGTGCAGGTGCCTCAGGGTTTTGCCAGTGACGGACAGATTGTCCTGAACGTATCGCCGGCCGCCGTGCGTCATCTGCACATGGATAACGAAGCGGTCAGCTTCGAGGGGCGCTTCGGTGGCGTGCCGCACACCCTGTACGTGCCTATCGCATCGATCCTGGGCATTTACGCCCGGGAGAACGGTCAAGGCATGGTGTTCGATCTGGAATCGCCTATGGAAGACGAGGAAGAGATCGAGCCGGATGATGATCTTCCGCCGCCGGACAGTGAGCCGCCGCGCCCAAGCGGTCGGCCAAGTTTGAAAGTGGTGAAGTAATAAAAAAGGCGATCCGAAAGGATCGCCTTTTTTATTACCTGTAGGAGCGGCCGGGCGGCGTTCCGTTTGCCGGCGAAGGCGTCCTCGAAATCGCCTTCGCCGGCAAGCCTGGCTCCTACAGGGTGATGGCGGTCTCTAGATCGCCGCTAGTATCAGTCGATGTACTCAAACAGCTTCACAATCTTCTGCACGCCGGAAACACCCTGCACCAGATTGGTCGCCTGAGCGGCTTCCTGCTTGGTCAGCAGACCCAGCAAATAGACGATGCCGTTTTCAGTGACAACCTTGATGCGCGAGCCCGGGATGTTCGGATCGGTGAGCATCTGGGTCTTGATCTTGGAGGTCAGCCAGGTGTCGTTCTGGCGGGCGAGGAAACCGGAAGGCGGCAGCACCTGCAGTTCGTTGTGCACCGTTTTCACGCGCTGCACGGCGGCAGCGGCCTGTTCGGCCTTGGCCTTGAGGTCGGCGCGTGGCGTTTGCCCGGCGAGCAGTACGACGCCGTTGAAGCTGGTGACGACGATGTGCGAATCGTTGTCCAGGGCTGGATCGGCCTTGGCGATGTTCACACCGACTTTGGTGTCGATCAGAGAGTCGTCGATCTTGCTGCCTAAGGTGCGTGTGCCGCGATCATCATCGATCGGCGCTTCACGGCTGGCATTCACCACCGAGGTGCAGCCGCTGATGCCGAGGCACAGGGTCAAGGCCAGAAGGCCTAGGCGATTAGGGGTCATTCTTCACTCCCGAACAGTTGGCTGTCGATCAAATCGCAAAGGCAATGGATCGCCAGCAGGTGGACTTCCTGAATACGTGCGGTGACGTTGGCCGGTACGCGAATCTCGACGTCCTCGGGCAATAGCAGCGACGCCATGCCGCCGCCATCGCGACCGGTCAATGCTACGACAATCATTTCGCGATCATGTGCGGCCTGGATCGCTTGAATAATGTTCGCCGAGTTGCCGCTGGTGGAAATCGCCAGCAGTACGTCGCCCGGCTGGCCGAGCGCGCGGATCTGCTTGGAGAAGATTTCGTTGTAGCTGTAGTCGTTGGCGATCGAGGTGATCGTCGAGCTGTCGGTGGTCAACGCGATGGCCGGCAGGCTCGGACGCTCACGTTCAAAGCGGTTGAGCAGCTCGGACGAGAAATGCTGGGCATCGCCCGCGGAACCGCCGTTGCCGCAGGAGAGCATTTTGCCTTCGTTGAGCAGGGCGTTGACCATCACTTGGCTGGCTTGCTCGATGTGCGGTGCAAGTACGTCCATCGCCATTTGCTTGGTGTCGATACTGGCCTGAAAAAGCTGGCGAATTCGGGATTGCATGTCCATCTGTGTGACCTTAATTAGCGCGGCTACTCGGCACATGAATGTGCAGCCCGCAAAGCAAAGAGCAAAATTGTCGGGTGAAAGTGTCCGGTTCGGGACGCACGCGATCAGCTGTCGAAGGCATTCTGCAGCCAGTTCAACTGATCGAGGCTGCTGTCGATGGCAACCACGTCGAAACGGCAAGGGGAATTGGCCCAACGCGACTCGCGCTGAAGAAAATACTGCGCGGCAAAAATCAATTTCTGCCGTTTGCGCTCATCGATGCTATCGAGCGCGCCACCCCATTGAGTGTTTTTTCTGTAGCGAACTTCAACGAATACTACTGTATCGCCATCAAGCATGACCAGATCAAGCTCGCCGCGTTTACACAACCAGTTCTGCGCCAGCAGGCGCAGACCCTGTTGTTGCAGATGCTCGAGCGCATGGCGCTCGGCATCTTTACCGCTTTGCTGGCTTGACCGGTCAGGCATCAGCGCGGGGTGTCCGGCAGGCGTTGAACCTGGCCGTTGGCGAACTGTGCCCACGGCAACTGGCGCACGACGCGCTGGTTCTGAGTCATGCCCAGGCTGCCCGATTGACCTTCGATGCGGCTGTCCGGCAGCGCCTTGAGTTGCCCCAGGCGCGGAGCCAGGCGGTAGGCGTCGACGCCCATCGCATACAAACGACCCAGGCTGCCGGCGGCTTGTGGCCATTGTGTGGTCACTTGCTTGCGCAGCGGGTCGTTGGCGTCCAGCAACCATGGGGTTTCGCAGAAGCGAATGCCGTTCATGTCGTTGTACTGGTTCACGTCGCCGCTGGCACTGAATACGTGGGACGTGGCGTAAACCGGCACATCGCCTGCGTATTGGAAGTTCAGGGTCGGTTTGATCTGCTGGGCTTGCTGAGGTGTGGCGGCCAGGAAGATGAACTCGATGTCCTGGCGACGCGAAGGCTGGGCGGCAACCTGCGAACCGACGGTGCTTTGCAGGCTCTTGGCACGACCTTCGCTCTGGCGCAGCTGGAACATGTCGGCAATCTGCTGGGCCAGTTGCACCGGCTGATCAACGCGCTCGGTGGCAACAATGCTGCCGCCGTTTGCCTGCCAGTCCTGGCTGAACGCTCGGAGTACGCGGTCGCCCCATTCGCCTTTCGGCACCATGATCGCGGCGCGATGCAAGCCATCGGCGCGAGCGCGACGGGATACTTCGCGGGCTTCGTCTTCAGCGGCAAGACCGAACTGGAACAACTGGGCCGGGCCTTGTTCGCCTTCGCTGTAGTTCAGCGCCAGGGTCGTGATCGGCAGCTGTGGGCGAGTGCTGAGCTGTTTGACCAGTGGTTTTTCCAGCGGGCCGACGACCAGTTGCACGCCATCGGCCTGAGCCTTGCGATAGAACTCGTCAAGGGAAGTCAGGCGCGAGCTGTCATAGAACTCGATGGCAGGCGGCTTCTGGCCGGCCTGTTGAGCCTGGTAGTGCGCTGCCATGAAACCTTCGCGAAGCGCTTTGCCGACCGATGCCAGCGGGCCGTCTTGCGGCAGCAGCAGGGCGATCTTGCTCAGAGGCTGGCTGGCCAGTTCCTTGAGTTTGGTCAGTGACAGCGGCAACTGAATGGCGGCCGGGTGTTTAGGGTTCTGGGTGCGCCAGTTGTCGATCACAGCTTGTTGCTGCTCAAGCGTGCCGGCCGTTTTAACCGCCAGCGCCAGGCCCATCCAGCCACCGAGGTCGTCCTTGGTGGTTGGCTGCAATTGGTCGGTTGGCAGCGAAGCGATCAGGGTCCAGATCGCTTCGTGGTTTTTGCCTGCCGCTTCACCGCTCAACATCGGCGCGATGAAAATACGCTCCCGTGCGGCGGCGAGGGTCTGGCCATCGGCCTCAAGGGCGCGAGCGTGCACGGTGCCGGTGCGAACCTGTTGTTCCTCCGGCAATTCACCCAGGCGTTGCAGGCTTGGATGGCTCAAAGCGGTCAGCGCCGCTTTCGGCTGATTGCGGGTCATGGCCAGTTCAGCCGCCAGCGTGTTGGCGAAGACCTGTTGGCCTGGCTTGAGTTGCTCGACCGGCACTTGTTGCAGGATTTGCGCGGACTGGCCGGCATTGCCCTGGCGATAAGCGAGGTCGGCCGCGCTCAGGCGAAACAGCGCGGCTTGTTCCGGCGTTTTGCTTTTGGCGGCCTGATCGAGCAGTTGCTCGATACTGGCATCCGGGGTCCGTGGAAGTTCGCCAAGGCTGGAAGAGGGCGAGCTGGCGCAAGCCGCCAGCAAGGCAGCGAGGCAGAGGGCAGTGAACAGCCGCAGGCAAGCGATCATGTAGTGTTCCTGATACTCGATCAAATAAGCGTGGAATTGTACCCAAGCACTGGCCGGGGCGCGATGCTACTGGCGTGAATCGATCAATTTAGCTCGTACAAATGTTGCAGCACTGCACCGTAGCCTGAAAAACCCGGGGTTGCTTGCGCGTATCGCAATCGTCGCTACGCGCTACAATGGCGGCTTTTACCGATCATGAGGTGTGCGCTTTGACTGCTCCAGGTGCTTTGAATTCCGCTGCTGGCTCGCTTTATGTGGTGGCGACGCCCATCGGCAACCTGGACGACATCAGTGCGCGTGCGCTGAAGATCCTGCGCGAAGTGGCATTGATCGCTGCCGAAGACACCCGTCACTCCCAGCGGTTGATGCAGCATTTCGGCATCCCCACGCCGCTGGCGGCTTGCCACGAACACAACGAGCGGGATGAAGGTAGCCGCTTTATTACCCGCCTGCTCGCCGGTGACGATGTGGCGCTGATCTCCGACGCCGGGACGCCGCTGATCTCCGATCCGGGTTATCACCTGGTGCGTCAGGCCCGTGCGGCCGGAATCAACGTCGTGCCGGTCCCGGGGGCTTGTGCATTGATTGCGGCGTTGTCGGCGGCGGGTTTGCCGTCGGACCGTTTTATCTTCGAAGGCTTCCTGCCGGCCAAGGCGGTCGGTCGTCGGGCTCGTCTGGAGCTGGTAAAGGAAGAGCCGCGCACGCTGATTTTCTACGAGGCCCCGCACCGGATCCTGGAATGCCTGCAAGACATGGAGCTGGTCTTCGGTGGCGAGCGTCTGGCGTTGCTGGCGCGCGAACTGACCAAAACCTTCGAAACCCTGAAAGGCCTGCCATTGGCCGAGCTGCGCGAGTTTGTCGAGTCGGACAGCAATCAGCAGCGCGGTGAGTGTGTGGTGTTGGTGGCGGGCTGGTCCGCCCCCGAGACGGAAGATGCCGTCAGCAGTGAAGCCATGCGCATCCTTAATCTGTTGCTCGAAGAAATGCCGCTCAAGCGGGCCGCAGCATTGGCCGCGCAAATTACCGGCGAACGCAAGAATGTCCTGTATCAGGTCGCGCTGGATAAGCAGAAGGGCGAGTAAATCCCGACGTGCAGGCGTGGCTGATGGCGTTTAACGCTTGTTCTTCGGCCGCTCTGCCGTTAACCTTCGCGGCGGAGAGTCGATCGGACAGTCGCTGCCCTCTATGAAAATTAGGGGGGAGGAAAGTCCGGGCTCCATAGGGCGAAGTGCCAGGTAATGCCTGGGAGGCGTGAGCCTACGGAAAGTGCCACAGAAAATAACCGCCTAAGCGCTTCGGCGCCGGTAAGGGTGAAAAGGTGCGGTAAGAGCGCACCGCACGTCTGGCAACAGTTCGTGGCTAGGTAAACCCCACTTGGAGCAAGACCAAATAGGGTCCCAAGGCGTGGCCCGCGCTGGGACCGGGTAGGTTGCTAAAGATGTCCAGTGATGGCCATCGTAGACGAATGACTGTTCAAGACAGAACCCGGCTTACAGATCGACTCTCCACCTTTTTCCCTCCCTGTTTGAATCGTTGAGCAGGGCGCTCGTAATGGCAATTTCCCTCCTGCACAATCAATCGCATAACCTCTTTTGTAATACCGAAAAAATCTTACTCTTAACAAACTACTTTAACTTCTGAACGCAGCCTTCTGTGCTGATTCAAGTTATCGAGCAAATTCATCCGCCAGATTGCCGTTACCCCTCCCAATACGCTCCTAAATCTCAGTTCTGTAAGGGTTTTCCTTTAATCCGCGCCTTGACGGTGCGGTGGCCGCATTCCTATAGTGTGCGCAAGTGGTGGAAAGTGGCATGAAGTGGGTTTTTTGAACGCAAAACGCTAATATTTGGAGAAACGCTGACGTGTTTCGCGGAGCTAACGCTATCAGTCTCGACGCAAAGGGCCGTCTCGCCATGCCGAGCCGGTACCGTGACGAGCTCGTTTCGCGTAGTTCCGGTCAGTTAATCGTCACAATTGATGCCGTTGATCCGTGTTTGTGTGTTTACCCCCTCGATGAGTGGGAAATTATTGAAACCAAACTGCGCGCACTGCCTTCGCTTCGCGAAGAGAACCGCCGCCTGCAACGTTTACTGATTGGTAATGCCGTCGACCTCGAGCTCGATGGCAGTGGTCGTTTCCTGGTTCCGCCGCGTCTTCGTGAATATGCCCGGCTGGATAAGCGCGCGATGCTGGTAGGCCAACTGAACAAGTTCCAATTGTGGGACGAGGATGCCTGGGATGCGGTTTCTGCCGCTGACCTGGCTGCTATTCAACAACCGGGCGCCATGCCTGATGAACTGCGTGATTTGATCCTGTGACTATTGATAGCGGCTTTAACCACATCACCGTACTGCTTGACGAAGCCGTCGAGGCTCTCGCCGTACGTCCTGATGGCTGCTATCTGGACGGCACGTTCGGGCGCGGCGGACACAGCCGGTTGATCCTCAGCCAGCTTGGTCCCGAGGGTCGGTTGCTGGGATTCGACAAGGATCCTCAAGCGATTGCCACCGGGCAGACGCTAGCGGCCGAAGACGGCCGCTTTGTCGTTGTGCAGCGCAGCTTTGCCGAGCTCGGTTCGGAAGTCGCCGAACGCGGTCTGGCCGGCAAGGTCAGCGGCGTCCTGCTTGACCTGGGCGTGTCTTCGCCACAGCTCGACGACCCTGAGCGCGGTTTCAGTTTCCTCAATGATGGCCCGCTGGACATGCGCATGGATCCGTCCCGCGGGATCAGCGCTGCCGAATTCGTCAACACCGCGCCGGTGGAAGAAATCGCCCGGGTGTTCAAGGAATACGGCGAAGAACGTTTCTCCGGCCGCATGGCCCGTGCCGTGGCCGAGCGTCGTGACATCAAGCCGTTTGAACGCACCGGCGATCTGGCTGAAGTCCTGAAAGTCGCCAACCCGGCATGGGAAAAGGGCAAGAACCCTGCGACCCGTGCATTCCAGGGCCTGCGTATTCACGTCAACAACGAACTGGGCGATCTGGAAGCCGGCCTTGAAGCTGCGCTGGAGTCCCTGGAAATCGGTGGCCGCCTGGTGGTCATCAGTTTTCACTCGCTGGAAGACCGCATCGTCAAACTGTTCATGCGCAAGCTGGTGAAAGGCGAAGCCGACAACCTGCCGCGCAACCTGCCGGTCCGTCACGTCGCGTTCGAACCGAAAATCAAAATCCATGGCAAAGCGCAGTCCGCCTCCGAGGCCGAACTCAAAGCCAACCCACGTTCCCGTAGCGCCGTCATGCGCGTGGCGGAGAAGCTGCGGTGAGCAAGCTTTTCGCCAAGCCACTTCCCGGCGGAAGCTTTTTCATGCTCCTGCTGTTTGTTGGCGTGCTCGTGTCGGCCATCGGCGTGTCGTACAGCGCCCACTGGAACCGTCAGCTGTTGAACTCGCTTTACAACGAGTTGAGCGTGCGCGACAAGGCGCAGGCGGAATGGGGTCGGTTGATTCTCGAGCAGAGCACCTGGACGGCGCACAGCCGCATCGAAGTCCTGGCCACCGAGCAACTGAAGATGCACATTCCTGGCGCCGCTGACGTGCAGATGGTGGCGCCATGATGAAACTCGAAGGCGCACTCTTTCCATGGCGGTTTCGCCTGGTGGTGGGTTTGCTCGGCGTCATGGTCGCGGCAATTTGCTGGCGCATCATTGACCTGCAAGTGGTCGACCGTGCCTTCCTCAAAGGGCAGGGCGACGCGCGTAGCGTTCGTCACATTCCAATTCCGGCTCACCGTGGTCTGATCACCGACCGTAACGGCGAGCCTTTGGCTGTCAGTACTCCGGTCACCACGCTGTGGGCCAACGCCAAGGAAATGCAAACGGCCAAAGAGAAGTGGCCAGCATTGGCGGCCGCGTTGGGTCAGGATCCGAAAGCCCTCGCCGAACGTCTCGAAGCGCAGGCTAATAAAGAATTTATCTATCTGGTGCGCGGGCTGACGCCTGAGCAAGGCCAGTCCGTGCTCGACCTGAAAGTGCCGGGCGTCTACGGCATCGAAGAATTCCGCCGTTTCTACCCGGCCGGTGAAGTGACTGCTCATATGGTCGGCTTTACCGACATTGATGACCACGGTCGTGAAGGTGTCGAGCTGGCCTATGACGAATGGCTCGCCGGTGTCCCTGGCAAGCGGCAGGTCATCAAGGACCGGCGCGGTCGACTTATCAAAGATGTTCAGGTGACCAAAAACGCCAAGGCCGGTAAGCCCTTGGCGTTGTCCATTGACCTGCGTCTGCAATACCTGGCCAACCGCGAACTGCGCAACGCGATCATCGAGAACGGCGCGAAAGCCGGCAGCCTGGTGATCATGGACGTGAAGACCGGCGAGATCCTCGCCATGGTCAACCAGCCGACCTACAACCCGAACAACCGTCGCAACCTGCAACCGGCGATGATGCGTAACCGCGCAATGATCGACGTGTTCGAACCGGGTTCGACCATGAAAGCGATCTCCATGAGTGCCGCGATCGAAACCGGCCGCTGGAAACCGACCGACACCGTCGAGGTGTACCCGGGCAGCCTGCAGATTGGCAAGTACACCATCAAGGACGTATCCAAGACTGAAGGCCCGGTACTCGACCTGACCGGCATTCTGATCAACTCCAGTAACGTCGGCATGAGCAAGGTCGCGTTCGATATCGGCGGCGAAACCATTTTCCGCCTGGCGCAGAAAGTCGGCCTCGGCCAGGACACCGGCCTCGGCTTCCCGGGCGAGCGCGTGGGCAACCTGCCGAACTACCGCGAATGGCGCAAGGCTGAAACCGCCACGCTGTCCTATGGCTACGGTATTTCCGTGACCGCGATCCAGTTGGTCCACGCCTTCTCGGCCCTGGCCAACAACGGTCGCCTCGCGCCACTGACCCTGATCAAGACCGACAAGGCGCCGCAAACCACGCAAGTGCTGCCGGAAGCTGTCGCCAAGACCATGCAAACCATGCTGCAACAAGTGATCGAAGCACCGCGCGGTGTATTCCGTGCGCAAGTGCCGGCGTATCACGTCGGCGGCAAGTCCGGTACGGCGCGTAAAACGTCGGTCGGCACCAAAGGCTATGCCGAGAATTCCTACCGCTCGCTGTTCGCAGGCTTCGGCCCGATGAGCGATCCGCGATATGCCATCGTGGTGGTGATCGATGAACCGACCAAAGCCGGCTATTTCGGTGGCCTGGTATCGGCGCCGGTGTTCAGCAAAGTGATGTCCGGGACCCTGCGCCTGATGAACGTCACGCCGGACAACCTGCCGCCGGTGCAGCAAGCCAACGCAACACCGGTTGTTCCGCTGAAAGCCAATGGAGGGCGCGGCTGATGTCTCTGAGCCTGAACAAGATTTTCGCCCACGCTGGCCGCGATCTGTTGATTCGCGAACTGACACTGGACAGCCGCAATGTGCGGGCTGGCGATCTGTTTCTTGCCGTTCCTGGCGGCAAGTTCGACGGTCGAGCGCATATTGCCGACGCCTTGCAGCGCGGTGCTGCAGCCGTGGCGTATGAAGTCGAAGGCGCGACCGTACTGCCGATCACCGACGTGCCACTGATTCCGGTCAAAGGCCTGGCGGCGCAGCTGTCCGATATCGCCGGGCGTTTCTACGGTGAACCGAGCCGCCACCTGAACCTGGTCGGCGTGACCGGCACCAACGGCAAAACCAGCGTGACCCAATTGGTTGCGCAAGCACTGGATTTGCTCGGCCAGCATTGCGGCATTGTCGGCACACTGGGCACCGGTTTCTATGGCGCGCTGGAAAGCGGCCTGCACACCACGCCGAACCCGATCGCCGTGCAAGCGACCCTCGCCGACCTGAAAAAGGCCGGTGCCAAAGCCGTGGCCATGGAAGTGTCTTCCCATGGTCTGGATCAGGGCCGCGTAACGGCATTGGCGTTTGATGTGGCGGTGATGACCAATCTGTCCCGCGATCATCTGGATTACCACGGCACCATGCAGGCCTACGGCGAAGCCAAGGCCAAGCTGTTCGACTGGAACGACCTGAAATGCCGGGTGGTGAACCTCGACGACGATTTCGGCCGGCAACTGGCGGCGGAAAAGCGTGAGTCGCGCTTGATCACCTATAGCCTGCTCGACAGCAGCGCCTACCTGTTTTGCCGCGAAGCGCAGTTCGACGACGAAGGCGTGCGCGCCACGTTGGTCACGCCGCAAGGCGAGCATCATCTGCGCAGCACCTTGCTCGGTCGCTTCAACCTGAGCAACGTCCTGGCAGCGGTCGGCGCCTTGCTCGGTCTCGACTACGCGCTGGACGAAATCCTCAAGGTCCTGCCGAAACTCGAAGGCCCGGCCGGTCGCATGCAACGCCTGGGCGGCGGTACTCAACCGCTGGTGGTGGTCGATTACGCCCACACCCCGGATGCGCTGGAAAAAGTATTGATGGCCCTGCGTCCGCACGCCAAAGGTCGCTTGCTGTGCCTGTTCGGCTGCGGCGGTGATCGCGATCGCGGCAAGCGCCCGCTGATGGCTGAAGTGGTCGAGCGTCTTGCCGACGGCGTGCTGGTCACCGATGACAATCCGCGCACCGAAGACCCTGCAGTAATTTTCGATGACATCCGCGCCGGCTTCACCAACGTGGATAAGGTGACGTTCGTCGCCGGTCGTGGTCAGGCCATTGCGCAATTGATCGCCAGTGCTTCGGTGGATGACGTGATTGTCCTTGCCGGTAAAGGTCACGAGGACTATCAGGAAATCAACGGCCAGCGTCATGACTTCTCTGATCTGGTCGAGGCTGATCGCGCACTGACCGCGTGGGAGGTGGCTCATGCTTAAACACTTGAAGCTGAGCGAACTGACTGGCGCGCTGAATGGCCGCATGATCATCGCCGATGCCACGTTTGATGGCGTCAGCATCGACAGCCGTGCGATCAAGCCGGGCCAACTGTTTATTGCCTTGACCGGCCCGCGTTTCGACGGCCATGACTATCTGAACGACGTGGCGAACAAAGGCGCGGTGGCTGCCCTGGTCGAGCGCGAAGTGCCCGACAGTGGGCTGCCGCAATTGCTGGTCAAGGACGCCCGTCAGGCCCTTGGGCAACTGGGGGCGATGAACCGTGCTGCGTTTACTCACCCAGTCGCCGCCATCACCGGCTCCAGCGGCAAGACCACGGTCAAGGAAATGCTTGCGAGCATCCTGCGCACACGCGGTCCGGTGTTGGCGACCCGTGGCAACCTGAACAATGACCTCGGCGTGCCGCTGACCTTGCTTGAACTCGCGCCGGAACATACCGCCGCCGTGATCGAGCTGGGTGCTTCGCGGCTTGGCGAAATTGCCTACACCGTTGGCATGACCAAGCCCCACGTGGCCGTGCTCAACAACGCCGGGACCGCCCACGTCGGCGAGTTCGGCGGGCCGGAAAAAATCGTGGAAGCCAAGGGCGAGATAATTGAAGGGCTGGCGGCCGATGGCATCGCCGTGCTCAATCTTGACGACAAGGCCTTCGACATCTGGAAGACCCGCGCCGCCGGTCGCAAAGTGCTGACCTTCGCCCTGAGCAACGTCAGCGCCGACTTCTACGCCAGCGATCTGGACCGCGATGCGCGCGGTTGCCCGGCGTTCAATCTGCACAGTCCTGACGGTGTGGAGCGCGTTCAACTGAACCTGCTCGGCACCCATAACGTCGCCAATGCCATGGCCGCCGCCGCTGCCGCGCACGCCTTGGGCGTGTCGCTGTCCGGCATCGCCACCGGCCTTGGCGCGGTGCAGCCGGTCAAGGGGCGCACCGTCGCGCAACTGGCCAGCAATGGCATGCGCGTGATTGATGACACTTACAACGCGAACCCCACCTCGATGTGCGCGGCCGTTGATATACTCGCCGGCTTTTCCGGCCGCACCGTTCTGGTGCTCGGGGATATCGGCGAGTTGGGCGATTGGGCGGAGCAGGGGCACCGCGACGTGGGCGAGTATGCCCGTGGCAAGGTTTCTGCGCTTTACGCGGTCGGGCCATTGATGACTCACGCCGTAAACGCTTTTGGCGAGCAGGCTTATCACTTCACCACTCAGGCTGAACTGATCAAGGCCCTCGGCGCCGAGCAAGACACAAACACCACCATTTTGATCAAGGGCTCGCGCAGCGCTGCGATGGAAAACATCGTTGCCGCTTTGTGCGGGTCCAGTCTGGAGAAACATTAATGCTGCTGCTGCTAGCGGAGTATCTGCAACAGTTCTACAAAGGCTTCGCGGTCTTTCAGTACCTGACCCTGCGCGGGATTCTCGGTGTGCTGACCGCGCTGGTTTTGTCGCTGTGCTATGGCCCGTGGATGATCCGCACGTTGCAGAACCGTCAGATCGGTCAATCCGTTCGTAACGACGGCCCGCAATCGCACCTGTCCAAATCCGGCACCCCGACCATGGGTGGCGCGCTGATCCTGTCGTCCATCGGCGTCAGCACCTTGCTCTGGGCTGACCTGAGCAACCGCTATGTGTGGACCGTGTTGCTGGTGACGTTGCTGTTCGGTGCTATCGGCTGGGTCGATGACTATCGCAAGGTCATCGAGAAAAACTCCAAAGGCCTGCCGAGCCGCTGGAAGTATTTCTGGCAGTCGGTGTTTGGTCTCGGCGCGGCGATCTTCCTCTATATGACCGCCGCGACGCCGGTCGAAACCACCCTGATCCTGCCAATGCTCAAGGACTACAGCATTCCGCTGGGCGCAGGTTTCATCGTGCTGACTTACTTCGTGATCGTCGGTTCGAGCAACGCGGTCAACCTGACCGACGGCCTCGACGGCCTGGCGATCATGCCGACCGTGATGGTCGGTGGTGGCCTGGGGATCTTCTGCTACCTGTCGGGTAACGTGAAATTCGCCGAATACCTGCTGATCCCGTACGTACCCGGCGCCGGTGAACTGATCGTGTTCTGCGGTGCGTTGATCGGTGCGGGCCTCGGCTTCCTCTGGTTCAACACCTACCCGGCACAAGTCTTCATGGGCGACGTCGGCGCGCTGGCGCTGGGCGCGGCCCTGGGCACCATCGCGGTGATCGTTCGCCAGGAAATCGTCCTGTTCATCATGGGCGGCGTGTTCGTGATGGAGACCCTGTCAGTCGTCATTCAGGTTGCTTCCTTCAAACTGACCGGTCGCCGTGTGTTCCGCATGGCACCGATTCACCACCACTTTGAACTCAAGGGCTGGCCCGAGCCGCGTGTGATCGTCCGTTTCTGGATCATCACCGTGATTCTCGTGCTGGTCGGCCTTGCCACCCTGAAGCTGAGGTAGAAACTCGTGTCTCTGATCGCTTCTGACCACTTCCGCATCGTTGTCGGCCTCGGCAAGAGCGGCATGTCCCTGGTTCGCTTCCTGGCGAACCGGGGCACGTCGTTTGCCGTGGCCGATACGCGGGAAAATCCACCGGAACTGGCCACGCTCAAGCGTGACTATCCGCACGTGGAAGTGCGTTGTGGCGAGCTGGACGTCGAATTCCTGTGCCGCGCCGATGAGCTCTACGTGAGCCCCGGCCTGGCGCTGGCGACCCCGGCCCTGCAGGCTGCCGCCGCTCGTGGCGTGAAGCTGTCCGGCGACATCGAGCTGTTCGCGCGTAACGCGAAGGCGCCGATTGTCGCCATCAGTGGCTCCAATGCGAAAAGCACCGTGACCACGCTGGTGGGCGAGATGGCAGCTGCGGCCGGCAAGCGCGTCGCTGTCGGCGGCAACCTCGGCACGCCGGCGCTGGACCTGCTTCGCGATGACATCGAGTTGTACGTGATGGAACTGTCGAGCTTCCAGCTCGAAACCACCGACCAGCTCAACGCCGAAGTGGCGACCGTGCTCAACGTCAGCGAAGACCACATGGACCGCTACAGCGGCCTGCCGGCCTATCACCTGGCCAAGCACCGGATCTTCCGTGGTGCCAGACAGTTCGTGGTCAACCGTCAGGACGCCCTGAGCCGTCCGTTGATGGGCGAAGGTCAGCCCTGCTGGACCTTCGGTTTGAGCAAACCCGATTTCAAGGCGTTTGGTATCCGCGAAGAAGACGGCGAGAAATACCTCGCCTTCGAATTCCAGAACCTGATGCCGGTGCGCGAGTTGAAAATTCGCGGCGCCCACAATCAGTCGAATGCCCTGGCGGCGCTGGCCCTGGGCCACGCGGTCGGCCTGCCGTTCGACGCCATGCTGTCGAGCCTGCGCACGTTCGCCGGTCTCGAACATCGCTGCCAGTGGGTTCGTGACCTGGACGGCGTGAGCTACTACAACGATTCCAAAGCCACCAACGTCGGCGCAGCGCTGGCTGCCATCGAAGGCCTGGGTGCGGACATCGACGGCAAGGTCGTGCTGATCGCCGGTGGCGACGGCAAGGGTGCCGAGTTCAATGATCTGCGTGATCCGGTGGCGGCCAACTGCCGCGCCGTGATCCTGATGGGCCGCGACTCCGACAAGATCGGTGAGGCCATTGGCGACGCCGTGCCGCTGATCCGCGCTGCTTCGCTGGTTGAAGCGGTGCAGCAATGCCGCGCCGCTGCGCAACCGGGCGACGTGGTGTTGTTGTCGCCGGCCTGCGCCAGCTTCGACATGTTCAAGAATTACGAAGACCGTGGTCACCAGTTCGTCCAGGCAGTGGAGGATCTGGCATGAGCCTGCTCAATATCATCAAGCCGTTTCCTTCGCCGCTCATCACCGGGCGCGGCATCGACCTCGATTTTCCGATGCTCGCCGGTTGCCTGGCCTTGCTCGGCCTCGGGCTGGTCATGATCGCCTCGGCCTCGACCGAAGTGGGCGCCGTGCAGTCGGGCAGTGCCCTGTACTACATGACTCGCCACTTGATCTACGTGGTGCTGGGCCTGTCTGCCTGCATCGTTACCATGATGATTCCGATCGCCACCTGGCAACGCCTGGGCTGGCTGATGCTGATCGGTGCGTTCGGCTTGCTGGTGATGGTGATCATTCCGGGGATCGGCCGTGAAGTGAACGGTTCGATGCGCTGGATCGGTTTCAGTTTCTTCAACGTTCAGCCTTCCGAGATTGCCAAGGTGTTCGTGGTGATCTACCTCGCCGGTTATCTGGTGCGTCGCCAGAAAGAAGTGCGTGAAAGCTGGATGGGTTTCTTCAAGCCGTTCATCGTACTGCTGCCGATGGCGGGGCTGTTGCTGATGGAGCCGGACTTCGGTGCCACCGTCGTGATGATGGGCGCGGCTGCGGCGATGCTGTTCCTTGGCGGGGTCGGGCTGTTCCGGTTCTCGTTGATGGTGGTCCTGGCGGTTGCGGCGGTGGTGTTGTTGATTCAGGTGCAGCCATACCGGATGGCGCGTCTGACCAACTTTGCCGACCCGTGGGCTGACCAGTTCGGCGCCGGTTATCAGTTGTCGCAAGCATTGATCGCGTTCGGTCGCGGCGAGTGGCTGGGCGTAGGCCTGGGCAACAGCGTGCAGAAACAGTTCTACCTGCCGGAAGCCCACACCGACTTCGTGTTCTCGGTTCTGGCCGAAGAGCTGGGTGCCGTGGGTTCCCTGTGCACCGTGGCGCTGTTCGTCTTTGTCTGTATTCGCGGCATGTACATCGGTTATTGGGCCGAGAAGGCCAAGCAGTTCTTTGCTGCCTATATTGCGTACGGCCTGTCGTTCCTGTGGATTGGTCAGTTCCTGATCAACATCGGGGTGAACGTCGGCCTGTTGCCAACCAAAGGCCTGACCTTGCCGTTCCTCAGTTACGGCGGCAGCTCGCTGGTGATCTGCTGTGCCTGTCTCGGCTTGTTGCTGCGCATTGAGTGGGAGAGTCGAACCCACCTGGGCAGTGAGGAGATGGAGTTCCATGAGAGCGACTTCGCCGAGGAGCCGACCCATGGGCGCTAACGTATTGATCATGGCAGGCGGCACCGGCGGACACGTGTTCCCGGCGCTGGCTTGCGCTCGCGAGTTCCAGGCCCGCGGTTACACCGTGCATTGGCTTGGCACGCCGCGTGGCATCGAAAATGACCTGGTGCCGATGGCCGGCATCGAGCTGCACCGGATCAACGCCAGCGGTCTGCGCGGCAAGGGCAAGTTGTCCCTGCTCAAGGCGCCGTTGATGTTGCTCAAATCCGTCTGGCAGGCGCGGGCGATCATTCGCCAGTTGCGGCCGGTGTGCGTGGTTGGTTTTGGTGGTTATGTGACCGGTCCTGGCGGCGTTGCAGCCAAACTGGCCGGTGTGCCGGTGATCGTTCACGAACAGAACGCCGTGGCCGGTACCGCCAATCGGTTGCTGGTGCCGTTGGCCGCCCGAGTCTGTGAAGCGTTCCCCGACACCTTTACCCTGTCGGACAGCCGACGGACCACCGGTAATCCGGTGCGCACCGAGCTGTTCCTCGACACACCGCGACCTGCCCTGGCCGGTCGCAAGGCGCGTTTGCTGATCCTCGGCGGAAGCCTGGGCGCAGAACCGTTGAACAAATTACTGCCTGAAGCCCTGTCGCACGTCGCCCCCGACCTGCGCCCGGACGTGTTCCATCAGGCTGGGAAAAACCACGATGAAGTGACTGCAGAGCGCTATCGCGCGGCTGGCGTCGAGGCGCAAGTGCAGCCTTTCATCAAAGACATGGCCCACGCCTATGGCTGGGCCGACCTGGTGGTGTGCCGCGCAGGCGCGCTGACCATCAGTGAACTGGCTGCCGCCGGTCTGCCCTCGATGCTGGTGCCTTTGCCCCACGCGATCGACGATCACCAGACCCGCAACGCCGATTATTTGGCCCGTGAAGGCGCTGCCTTCCTGATGCCGCAAAGAACGACTGGCGCAGCGGATCTAGCCGCACGCCTGACAGAGGTCCTGATGCAACCACAACGACTCACCGACATGGCCACTGCGGCACGCCGCCTGGCCAAACCCGATGCGACCCGTAACGTGGTCGATACCTGCCTGGAGGTGGCCCATGGTTGAGAATCAGAAAGCCATGCCGCACCCGGAAATGCGCCGCATCCGTCGCATCCACTTCGTCGGTATCGGCGGCGTGGGCATGTGCGGGATCGCCGAAGTGTTGCTGAACCTGGGCTATGAAGTGTCCGGTTCCGACCTGAAAGCTTCGCCGGTCACCGAGCGTCTCGAATCATTCGGCGCCCAGATCTTTATCGGCCACCGTGCCGAGAACGCCGCTGCCGCCGACGTGCTGGTGGTATCGAGCGCGGTGAACACCTCCAACCCGGAAGTCGCCACTGCGCTTGAACGCCGTATTCCGGTGGTGCCGCGTGCCGAGATGCTGGCCGAGCTGATGCGCTATCGCCACGGCATCGCCGTCGCCGGTACACACGGCAAAACCACCACTACCAGCCTGATCGCTTCGGTATTTGCGGCCGGCGGCCTCGATCCGACGTTCGTCATCGGTGGTCGTCTGAATGCCGCGGGCACCAATGCCCAGCTCGGCACCAGCCGCTACCTGATCGCCGAAGCCGACGAAAGCGACGCCAGCTTCCTGCACTTGCAGCCGCTGGTGGCCGTGGTCACCAACATCGACGCCGACCACATGGCGACCTACGACGGTGACTTCAACAAACTGAAGAAAACCTTCGTCGAGTTCCTGCACAACCTGCCGTTCTACGGTCTGGCGGTGGTGTGCCTGGACGATCCGGTGGTGCGTGAAATTCTGCCGCAGGTCAAACGTCCGGTCGTCACGTACGGTTTCGGCGATGACTGCGATGTGCGTGCGATCAATGTGCGTCAGCAGGGCATGCAGACTTTCTTCACCGTGCTGCGTCCTGACCGCGAGCCGCTGGATGTCTCGGTGAACATGCCGGGCAACCACAACGTGCTGAACGCGCTGGCCACCATCTGCATCGCCACTGACGAAGGCGTCAGCGATGAAGCCATCGTCCAGGGCCTGTCCGGGTTCCAGGGTGTCGGCCGACGCTTCCAGGTCTATGGCGAACTGCCGGTCGAAGACGGCAGCGTGATGCTGGTCGACGACTACGGTCACCACCCGACCGAAGTCGCGGCCGTGATCAAGGCCGTGCGTGGTGGCTGGCCGGAGCGCCGTCTGGTGATGGTCTACCAGCCGCACCGTTACAGCCGCACCCGCGACCTGTACGACGATTTCGTCAATGTACTGGCCGACGCCAACGTGCTGTTGCTGATGGAAGTCTATCCGGCCGGCGAAGAGCCGATCCCGGGTGCCGACAGCCGCAAGCTGTGCAACAGCATCCGTCAGCGCGGTCAGCTCGACCCGATCTACATCGAGCGCGGTGTCGACCTCGCGCCTGTCGTCAAGCCGCTGCTGCGTGCCGGCGACATCCTGTTGTGCCAGGGCGCCGGTGATATCGGCGGTCTCGCACCGAAACTGTTGAAGAGTCCGTTGTTCGCTGGCGCCGTTGCCGCGCCAAGCGTGGGGAAGTTGAAATGACTGCTGCTTACGCCAACCTCGTCTCCACTGTCGCGCCGAAAGATTTCGGCCGCGTTGCCGTGCTGTTCGGCGGCAAGAGTGCGGAGCGTGAAGTTTCCCTGAAGTCGGGCAACGCGGTTCTCGCAGCGCTGCAAAGCGCCGGTGTGGATGCGTTCGGTCTCGACGTCGGTGATGACCTGTTGCAGCGTTTGCTCAACGAGAAAATCGACCGCGCGTTCATCATTCTCCACGGTCGTGGCGGTGAAGACGGCAGCATGCAAGGCCTGCTGGAATGCCTGGGCATTCCGTACACCGGCAGCGGCATTCTGGCGTCGGCGCTGGCCATGGACAAGCTGCGCACCAAGCAGGTGTGGCACAGCCTCGGCATTCCGACGCCACGCCACGCGGTACTGAGTTCCGAGGCCGATTGTATTTCGGCGGCGACGGAACTGGGCTTCCCTTTGATCGTCAAACCGGCCCATGAAGGTTCAAGTATCGGGATGGCCAAAGTGACTTCCGCGCCGGAGTTGATCGACGCGTGGAAAGCGGCCAGTACCTACGATTCGCAAGTGTTGGTCGAGCAATGGATTCAAGGTCCGGAGTTCACCATCGCCACCCTGCGTGACCAGGTGTTGCCACCGATTGCCCTGGGCACGACGCACAGTTTCTACGACTACGACGCCAAGTACGTGGCCTCCGATACCCAGTACCGGATCCCGTGCGGCCTCGACAGCAACAAGGAAAAAGAACTGATGGACCTCACGGCGAAAGCCTGTGAGGCGCTGGGTATCGCCGGTTGGGGCAGGGCTGACGTGATGCAGGACGCCGACGGGCAGTTCTGGTTCCTGGAAGTCAACACCGCACCGGGCATGACCGATCACAGTCTGGTCCCGATGGCGGCCCGTGCCGCCGGTCTGGATTTCCAGCAATTGGTCCTGGCGATCCTGGCCGCCAGTGTTGAGGTACGAGGGTAAGACCATGCAAGGCGCACAGCTAAGACATCAGCCCCCTCCAGCACCCGGCCGCAAGCCGGTGCCGCGGGGTGCCAGCCGAATGGTGGCCAAAGAGCCGATGTCTGCGCGCCTGCCGAAAGCCAATTTTGGTTTTCTGAAAAGCCTGTTCTGGCCAGTGCTGCTGGTCGCGCTGGGGTTTGGCACTTACGAAGGCGCACAGCGTTTGCTGCCGTACGCCGACCGGCCAATCACCAAGATCGCGGTGCAGGGCGACCTGAGTTACATCAGCCAGCAAGCGGTGCAGCAGCGAATCGCCCCGTACGTGGCGTCGAGCTTCTTCACCATCGACCTGGCGAGCATGCGCACCGAGCTGGAACAGATGCCATGGATTGCCCACGCCGAAGTACGTCGGGTGTGGCCGGATCAAGTGGTGATCCGCCTGGAAGAACAACTGCCGGTGGCCCGTTGGGGCGATGAATCGCTGTTGAACAACCAGGGTCAGGCGTTCACCCCGCGTGAGCTGGCGAACTACGAACACTTGCCACAGCTGTTCGGCCCACAACGGGCTCAGCAGCAAGTGATGCAGCAATACCAGGTGCTGAGCCAGATGCTCAGGCCGTTGGGCTTCTCGATTGCACGCCTGGAGTTGCGTGAACGAGGCAGCTGGTTCCTGACCACCGGCGCCGGCAGTTCGGGCCCGGGGATCGAACTGCTGCTGGGCCGCGGCAACCTGGTGGAAAAGATGCGCCGCTTCATTGCCATCTACGACAAGACGCTTAAAGAACAGATTACGAACATTGCGCGCATCGATCTGCGCTACGCCAACGGCCTCGCTGTTGGCTGGCGGGAACCTGTAGCGCCTACGACAGCCCAACCCGCTGTCGCGAAGAATTAAGAGAGGCAGGACCCATGGCAAACGTGCAAAGCGGCAAAATGATCGTCGGTCTCGATATCGGCACCTCCAAGGTGGTGGCGCTGGTAGGCGAGGTCTCGGACGACGGCACGCTGGAAATCGTCGGGATCGGCACTCATCCGTCCCGCGGCCTGAAGAAAGGCGTGGTGGTGAACATCGAGTCCACCGTGCAATCGATCCAGCGCGCCATCGAAGAAGCGCAGCTGATGGCTGGTTGCCGGATCCACTCGGCGTTCGTCGGCGTGGCCGGCAATCACATCCGCAGCCTGAACTCCCACGGCATCGTGGCGATTCGTGATCGCGAAGTCAGCTCCGCCGACCTTGAGCGCGTCCTCGACGCTGCCCAGGCTGTGGCGATCCCGGCTGACCAGCGCGTGCTGCACACCCTGCCGCAGGATTACGTGATCGATAACCAGGAAGGCGTGCGTGAGCCTCTGGGCATGTCCGGCGTACGTCTGGAAGCCAAGGTCCACGTGGTCACCTGCGCCGTCAACGCCGCACAGAACATTGAAAAATGCGTGCGCCGCTGCGGTCTGGAAATCGACGACATCATTCTCGAGCAACTGGCGTCCGCGTACTCGGTACTGACCGACGACGAGAAAGAGCTGGGCGTGTGCCTGGTGGACATCGGCGGTGGCACCACCGACATCGCGATCTTCACCGAAGGCGCGATCCGTCACACCGCAGTGATCCCGATTGCGGGCGATCAGGTGACCAACGACATCGCCATGGCGTTGCGCACCCCGACCCAGTACGCCGAAGAAATCAAGATTCGCTACGCCTGCGCCCTGGCCAAACTGGCCGGTGCCGGTGAAACCATCAAGGTCCCGAGCGTTGGCGACCGTCCACCGCGCGAGCTGTCCCGCCAGGCCCTGGCCGAAGTGGTCGAGCCGCGTTACGACGAGCTGTTCACGCTGATCCAGGCCGAACTGCGTCGCAGCGGCTACGAAGACCTGATCCCGGCCGGCATCGTGCTGACCGGTGGTACGTCGAAGATGGAAGGCGCGGTCGAACTGGCCGAAGAGATTTTCCACATGCCGGTCCGCCTGGGCGTGCCGCATGGCGTGAAGGGTCTCGACGACGTGGTGCGCAACCCGATTTATTCCACCGGCGTCGGCCTGTTGATGTACGGCCTGCAGAAGCAGTCCGACGGGATTTCTTTCTCGGGCATCAGCAGCCGCGACAGCTACAGCAATGACGAACCGAAAGCCGCCTTGCTCGATCGCATCAAGAGCTGGGTACAAGGCAACTTCTGAAGAATTACCGCAGCACCGTTGTAGATACAGGCAGTAGGCGAAAAAACTAGAGAATCAAAGGAGAGGGAAAATGTTCGAACTCGTAGACAACATCCCCGCAAGCCCGGTCATTAAGGTTATCGGTGTTGGCGGAGGCGGCGGCAACGCTGTCAATCACATGGTCAAGAGCAACATTGAAGGCGTTGAATTCATCTGCGCCAACACTGATGCCCAGGCGCTGAAGAGCATCAGCGCGCGGACCATCCTGCAACTGGGCACCAGCGTGACCAAAGGTCTCGGCGCCGGCGCCAACCCTGAAGTAGGTCGTCAGGCCGCTCTCGAAGATCGCGAGCGCATTGCCGAAGTCCTGCAGGGCACCAACATGGTGTTCATCACCACCGGCATGGGCGGCGGTACCGGTACCGGTGCTGCGCCGATCATTGCTGAAGTGGCCAAGGAAATGGGGATCCTCACCGTTGCGGTGGTGACCCGTCCGTTCCCGTTCGAAGGTCGCAAGCGTATGCAACTGGCCGACGAAGGCATCCGCCTGCTGTCGGAAAGCGTCGACTCGTTGATCACCATTCCCAACGAGAAGCTGCTGACCATCCTCGGTAAAGACGCCAGCCTGCTGTCGGCTTTCGCCAAGGCAGACGATGTACTGGCCGGTGCCGTTCGCGGTATCTCCGACATCATCAAGCGTCCGGGCATGATCAACGTCGACTTTGCCGACGTTCGTACCGTGATGAGCGAAATGGGCATGGCGATGATGGGCACTGGCTGCGCCAGCGGTCCGAACCGTGCACGCGAAGCTACCGAAGCGGCCATTCGCAACCCGCTGCTGGAAGACGTGAACCTGCAAGGTGCACGCGGCATCCTGGTGAACATCACCGCCGGTCCTGACCTGTCCCTGGGTGAGTACTCCGACGTGGGTAGCATCATCGAAGCCTTCGCTTCCGAGCACGCGATGGTCAAGGTCGGTACCGTTATCGATCCGGACATGCGCGACGAGCTGCACGTAACAGTCGTTGCCACTGGTCTGGGCGCGAAAATCGAGAAGCCTGTGAAGGTCATCGACAATACCGTTCACACTTCCATGGCGCCGCAACCGCAACAATCGGCTCCCGCTCGTCAGGAAGCTCCAGCGGTGAACTACCGTGACCTGGACCGTCCGACCGTCATGCGCAACCAGGCTCAGGCCGGTGCTGCGACTGCCGCGAAGATGAATCCGCAAGATGATCTGGACTACCTGGACATCCCGGCCTTCCTGCGTCGTCAGGCCGATTAATGGAATGTATCAGGGCTATGAAGGTGATTGGTGTTCAGCAAAGGTCTGGTCTGCTATCATCGCCAGCCTTTGTTGATACCAGTTCGCAATTTGCGCTGAAGCGGCCCAAGCCATGATTAAACAACGCACACTGAAAAATATTATCCGTGCCACCGGTGTAGGTCTGCACTCCGGGGAGAAGGTATACCTGACCCTCAAGCCTGCACCGATCGACACCGGAATCGTCTTTCGCCGTGCCGACCTCGATCCAGTGGTCGAGATCCCGGCTCGTGCTGCCAACGTCGGCGAGACAACTATGTCGACGACGCTGGTTAACGGTGACGTGAAAGTGGACACGGTTGAGCACTTGCTCTCGGCCATGGCCGGCCTGGGCATCGATAACGCCTACGTCGAGCTCTCCGCGTCCGAAGTCCCGATCATGGATGGTAGCGCTGGACCTTTCGTTTTCCTGATTCAATCGGCCGGCCTGGAAGAACAGGACGCAGCCAAGAAGTTCATCCGGATCCTGCGGGAAGTGACAGTGGAAGACGGCGACAAGCGCGCCACTTTCGTCCCTTTCGAAGGCTTCAAGGTGAGTTTCGAGATCGATTTCGATCACCCGGTTTTCCGTAACCGCACACAAAGTGCAAGCGTGGATTTTTCCAGCACTTCGTTCGTAAAAGAAGTCAGCCGCGCCCGTACCTTTGGTTTCATGAGTGACATCGAGTACCTGCGCAAGCACAACCTCGCACTCGGCGGCAGCGTTGAAAACGCTATTGTGGTCGACGCGGATGGTGTACTGAACGAAGACGGCCTTCGCTATGAAGACGAATTCGTGAAGCACAAGATCCTCGATGCAATTGGTGACCTCTACCTGCTGGGCAATAGCCTGATTGGTGAGTTCAAGGGCTTCAAGTCCGGACATGCATTGAACAACCAGCTGCTGCGCAAGTTGATTGAGCAGCCAGATGCTTGGGAAGTCGTGACTTTCGAAGACGCCAGCACTGCACCGATCTCTTACATGCGTCCGGTTGCGGCGGTGTAAGTAAAAACCTCTCTAGTTTTTAAAGGCTGCCTTCGGGTGGCCTTTTTTTATGCCTGCCAGAAAGTCGTGTGGTGGTAGTGATGACGCCTTCGCGGGCAAGTCGGGTCGCCGCACCGCTCGCTCCTACAATGGCAATGCGTACCCTGTAGGAGCGAGGCTTGCCCGCGAAGAGGCCGGCCGCTACAGCGAAAATTTCACTGCGTAGCCACCACTCGATTTCGCCCGCTTTCCTTCGCCTGATACAGCGCTTTGTCCGCCGCAATCAGCAACTGTTCAAGGCTGGTATCGGTGGTCGAAGTCCAGGTGCTGATGCCGATACTGACAGTAATCGGCGATTCCACGCCCGCCACAAACGGCAGTTGTTCCACCGCAGACCGAATGTGTTCAGCAATTTGCCGCGCGCCTGCGCTGTCCGTTTCCGCCAGCACCACCGAGAACTCCTCCCCTCCGTAGCGGGCGACCAGATCCGTCGGTCGCCGCACATTCTCGGCAATCACCTTGGCCAGTGCGCGCAGCGCATCGTCACCCGCCTGATGGCCATGTTGATCGTTGAACGCTTTGAAGTGGTCGGCATCGATCATCAACACCGACAGCGGTTTGCCGGAGCGTTGCGCGCGAAACCACTCATGGCGCAGGGTTTGATCGAGCGTTCGGCGGTTGGCTACGCCGGTCAAGGCATCGGTGGCGGCCAGTTGTGCCAGCTCGTGTTCGGCGTTGTGACGCCGGCGCAATTCACGGCGTAGCAACCACGTCAGCCACAGCAGGCTTACGCACAAGGCTACGGTTGCAGAGCTGACCACCACTGCCGTGCGCTTCCAGGCCGCAAAAACTTCATCACTGGACAGCGCAACGATGACGATCAGTGGCAAATTTCCGACCTTGGAAAAGGTGTACAGACGCTTGTCACGGTATCGATCGGACATGCTGGTGAAGCTGCCATTGCCTTCTTTGACGATGCGTTGGAAATTGGGGCGATTACTGAAATCCTTGCCAATCAGCTCTTCGGCCAGGCGTGGTTGCTGGGCCAGGAGAATCCCATTCTTGCTGATCAGATTGACCGTGCTATCGCGGCCGATGCTCAAACTGTTGAACAACTGATCGAAGTAACTCAAGCGCATGGCGGCTTCGGCTACTCCCAGAAACTCACCCTGGGAGCCGCTCAGCCGTCGACTGAAACTGATACGCCAATCCTGTTCGGGCGACCTGGCTCTAAAGGGGGGCTGATGAACATGCCCGGGTCCGGGTTGTTCACGTGAGATTGAAAGTATTCGCGATCGGCGTAGTTGCCTTGCCTGGGCTCCACCGAAGCCGAGTCGGCGATCACGTCGCCCTTATTGTCGAGCAACAAAATATTGCCCTTGTACGGCGCGGCAGTGGCGCGGTCGAAATAGGCCATATGGCGAATGGCTGGAGATACGCTCTTGAGATCCTCTCGCTGGGAGGCGGCGATCAAGCCCAGCAGGGAAATATCATAGAGTTCGACATTGCGCAGCACGTCGGCGTCGATCAATTGCACGATGTTGTTGGCGGCGCGAGCGGCGGACAATTCGGCGTTGGCGCGCTCACGGATCAGCAGAAACGTCACGATGCTGAGTATCGCAATCACCAACAGCACACTGCCGAGAATCAGAAGTCGCTCCGATCGTGTCGACCCGATCGGATCTTGAGATTTCACACTGCTCACACTCATGGTTCTGGCTTCTGCAAATAAGGTGTTATGAAAGTTTTTTACAAGAGTCGGGCAGAGTCCCAGAAACCGGTCGCGTCCAGAGGGCTTGTATAAAGGCCGGATAAAAAAAAGGCCAGCAAAAGATGCTGGCCTTTTGCTTAGCGAAGCTTAGAAGACATTCAGCGGGTAGTCGACGATCAGCCGGTATTCATCAGTGTCCTGATCCAGCGCGCCATAACCGTTGCCCCCACGGTTGGTGGCCCATTGCAGGCGTACCGACAGATCCTTGGCCTTGCCGCCCTGGACCACGTACTTCAGATCAATGTCACGCTCCCAGTGCTTGGCATTTTTGCCGTCGGCGCTGTACCACGAGGCGTAGCCGCGGCTGTCTGGATCGGCTTTGGTCAGGTCCAGCTCGCCCCGAGAGTAAGACACTGCCGAGGTCAGGCCGGGTAGGCCGAGTCCGATAAAGTCGTAGGCGTACTTGAGTTTCCACGAGCGTTCATTCGGGCCATTGAAGTCGGAATACTGCTGGGAGTTATCGAGAAAAATGCTGTCGCCCTGGCTGATGTAGTCGAACGGCGTGTTGCCGTTGACCCGCTGGTGAGCGGCGGTGACGCTGTGATTGCCCACGCCGACGGTGAAATGCAGGCTGTAAGTGTTGTTGTCGATGTTGCCCAGCAGCGCATCGCCGGTGTCCTGCGTGTGATAAACGTGCAGGCCCGGATTGAGACTGACCAGTTCGTTCAGCGCGTAGGTGTAATCCAGGTCGTAGTAATACTGGTTCCAGATGTCCTTGAGTTCGGCGGCGTAAAGGCTGCTGGTCAACCCCGGCAGGCCGCTCCAGGCCACGCCGGCCCAGTTCAGGTGCTGGCTTTCGTCGCCCTCGGCGAGGCTGCCATAGGACGTGCCGATGCGCGTATGACCGCTTTGGTTGTAGGGCTTGGTGAAACTCGCCTGGCCACCTTCAATCAGAAAACCGTCGAAGCTGTGATTGGTCAAGCTGACGCCGCGAAAGGTCTGCGGCAGCATGCGCGTCTCGCCGCCGGCGATCACCGGGTTGGCGAGAAACAGGTCACCGGCCTTCAGCTCGGTATCGAAGGCGCGTATTTTCAGCGTGCCACCCGCCGTCGAAAACGACCCCGGCGCTTTGCCGTTGCCGTCACTGATCGGCAGGATGCTCGAATTATCGGTACCGCCTCCGCCGTCCAGCTTAAGCCCGAGCATGGCGTGGGCATCCAGACCGAAACCGACGGTGCCTTCGGTAAAACCCGATTCGAAGACCCCCAGGAAACCCTGGCCCCATTCAATATTGTCGTCCGCCTGCTGCAGGCGGTTGCGGTTCATGTAGTAGTTGCGGGCATTGAGGTTGAGGCTCGAACCTTCGACAAAACCTTCTTGGTCGGCGGCCTTGGCGTTGATTGGCATCGTTACGGCGATTGCAATGAACAACGGATTGAATCTTTGAGGGAAACGCACTAGCGGTACAGCTCCTTGGGTCTACTGAACACTTCATTGTTTTGAAGTGCGGGATGTTTCTTGTCAGGGAAGACGAACCGGACAGCATTTGAACCACAACAAAAAAAAGCCGCTGATAGCAGCGGCTTTGAAGACAACTTTTCAACAGGAAGAGCCGACGAAAAGTGTCGAGGGAAATAGAGCGATGTGAGCGATCAGCTATCTTTTTCGACCCGTGGCTGGGCCTGAATGGTCGACGCTTGAGGGGTTTGCGCAGCGCCCTGCGCCTTGGCCGTCATTTCGCTCTGATGTTCTTCAAACGCTGCAGCGCGCGCTGCATTGTGTGCGACGAAGGACTGCGACTCTTCAGCCATGGCGAATGGAGAGAGGAACAAAGAGGACAAAACGAAAGCGCTGGCAATACCCATAGTGTTGGACATCTTTAAAACCTTCTTGCTTGGCAAGTGCTGTTTGGTGGCGCAAAGATAAGGATCCTGGCCGATGGGAAACAGAGCCAATTCAATAAAGGACTGTTGCGGGATAAGCAAAGATCACAACCCTGTAGGAGCCGGCTTGCTGGCGATGGCGTCTTCAAAAACAACACAGAACTTAAGACCGATCGCCAGCAAGCCGGCTCCTACAGATTTGCGAAAGATCAGACGGGAAGGTGAATACCGAAGGTATTCATGCCGTGGTCACTGCGCACAAACACATCCCCGCCGTGCATCAACGCAATCGCCTTGACGATCGCCAGCCCCAGGCCGTGGTTGTTGCCACTGTTGCTGCGCGACGCATCGACCCGGTAGAAGCGCTCGAACAATCGCGGCAGATGTTCGTTGGCAATCGGTGCACCGGGGTTTGCCACGCCGATGCTGACTTGATGCTCCTCGACGTCGATCTGCACCTGAATCACCTGCCCGGGCTCGGTGTGTTGCACCGCGTTGCTCAGCAAGTTGATCAGCGCTCGACGCAGATGTGCGATCTCGATCCGTACCTGCGCATCGCCACGGACCTGCACTTGAACCTGCGCGTCTTCAAGAATGAAATCCAGATACTCCAGCGTCGTCGCCACTTCATCCGCCAGCGAGGTGGACGTCAGTTTGGTGGCCTTGCTGCCCTGATCCGCACTGGCGAGGAACAGCATGTCGTTGATGATCGAACGCAGTCGCTCAAGCTCCTCAAGATTCGATTGCAGCACTTCGAAATAGTGTTCCGCCGAACGCCCGCGCGTCAGCGCTACCTGAGTCTGACCAATCAGATTGGTCAGCGGTGAGCGCAGCTCATGAGCGACGTCGGCATTGAACGACTCAAGCCGCGAGTAAGCCTGTTCGACCCGCTCCAGGGTGGAGTTGAACGAGTTGACGAACTGATTGAGCTCCGGCGGCAACGACGATAAGCGCAAACGCCCGGAACGCAGCGGCGGCGCCAGGCGCTGAGCCTCCTGAGACAACTTGATCAACGGTTTGAGGCCGATCCGCGCCACCCAGTAACCGAGCGCCGAAGCCAGCAGCACGCCGACAACCGCCAGGCTGATCAGCGCAATCAGCAGATGATGCTGGGTTTGAAAAAACGTCTCGGTGTCGATGCCGATCATAAAGCGCAGCGGCGGGCGTTGATCCTTGGCCGGGAACTGGCTGACCAGCACTTTCATTGGATAAGGCTGGCCCGGCAACTGCAAATCGCGCATGCCCAGCGGGCCTTCGGCGAAGGCGCGGATCTGCGGCGTCGGGTTGCCATATTCGTAGTGCGGATCGCCGCTGGTGATCCAGAAACTGATGCGTTTGTCTTCTTCGCCGAGCAGCTTGAGCTTGTTGTTGATCTTCACCCAATGCTCGGGCGTGCCGTAACGGCCGACGGTGGATTCGAGCACGCTGTAACGTGCGTCCAGCTCGGCTTCGGGCAGCAAACCCAGGCCTTTGTCGACCTGCTGATAGAGCGCCCAGCCGATCAGCAGAAACACCAAAAGCGCCACCAGCGTGAACATTCCACTGAGGCGCAGGGCAATCGAATTACTGGACACCACGGCTCTCCAGCACATAACCCATGCCCCGGATCGTGTGCAGCAGTTTCTCGTCGAACGGCCCGTCGAGTTTGGCGCGCAGGCGTTTGATCGCGACTTCGACGACGTTGGCGTCACTGTCGAAATTGATGTCCCAGACCATTTCCGCAATTGCCGTTTTCGAGAGGATTTCCCCTTGCCGACGGGCCAGCACGCTGAGCAGCGAGAACTCCTTGGCGGTCAGGTCCAGACGCGTGCCGGCGCGGGTGGCCTTGCGGCTGATCAAATCTATCCACAGGTCGGCGATGCTCACTTGCACCGGTTCATGACCGCCGCTGCGCCGGGTCAGTGCTTGCAGACGCGCCACCAGTTCGAGGAAGGAAAACGGTTTGCCGAGGTAATCGTCGGCGCCGTCGCGCAGGCCTTTGATGCGGTCTTCGACACGCTCGCGGGCGGTGAGCATGATCACCGGGGTTTGCTTGCGCGCACGTAAGGCACGCAGTACGCCGAAGCCGTCGAGGCCCGGCAACATCACGTCGAGGACGATCACCGCGTAGTCGCTTTCCAGCGCCAGGTGCAGGCCTTCAACGCCGTCCCGCGCCAGGTCCACGGTGTAACCCTGTTCCGTCAGGCCGCGGTGCAAATAGTCCGCGGTTTTTTCCTCGTCTTCGATAATCAGAACGCGCATGACCCCGCCTCAGTCTGTGGTCGCCAGCACCGGTACGGGCGCTGGTTTTTTGGGCCGATGAAATAGTCGCTCCAGCCACAAGTATATGACTGGAGTGGTGAACAGCGTCAGCGCCTGGCTCACCAGCAGGCCACCGACGACCGCGATCCCCAATGGTTGGCGCAGTTCGGCGCCGGTGCCATAGCCGAGCATCAGCGGCAGCGCGCCGAGCAGGGCGGCGAGGGTGGTCATGATGATCGGCCGGAACCGCGTGATGCAGGCCTGGAAAATCGCCTCTTCCGGCGGCAGGCCACGGTTGCGTTGGGCGTCGAGGGCGAAGTCGATCATCAGGATGCCGTTTTTCTTCACGATGCCGATCAGCAGCACCAGCCCGATCAACGCCATGATCGAAAAATCCTGGCCGCAAATCCACAGCATGATCACCGCCCCGAGACCCGCCGAGGGCAGCGTCGAGATGATGGTCAACGGGTGCACGAAGCTCTCATAGAGCACGCCGAGAATGATGTACACCGCCACCAGCGCCGCCAGAATCAGCCACGGCTGGCTGGCCAGCGAACTCTGGAACGCCTGGGCCGCGCCCTGGAAGTTGCCGCTCATGGCGGCCGGCATGCCGATCTCGGCCTTGGCCTGATTGA
Organism: Pseudomonas sp. MM213; assembly: GCF_020423045.1. Classification (NCBI taxonomy): domain Bacteria; kingdom Pseudomonadati; phylum Pseudomonadota; class Gammaproteobacteria; order Pseudomonadales; family Pseudomonadaceae; genus Pseudomonas; species Pseudomonas sp. MM213. The sequence goes on along the minus strand of NZ_CP081943.1, from coordinate 3,461,170 downwards.
GCATGATCACCGCATCGCCAAGCGCCACGCCGGGCGCCAGGTTGAACGACAGGTTGGCGGCCGGGAACATCCCGTCATGGGCGATCGACAACGGGCCAACCGTCGGCGCATCGAATTTCGCCAGCGCCGACAGCGGCACCATTTCCCCACTGAGCGGCGAGCGCAGGTAGAAATAATTGAGGCTTTCAGCTTTGCCGCGTTGCCTGGTGTCCAGTTCCAGGATCACGTTGTACTGGTTGATCTGGGTCTGGAATTCGTTGATCTGCCGCTGACCGAACGCATCGTACAGCGCTTCGTCGACATCGCTGGCGGTCAGGCCGAAACGCGCGGCGGCGCTGCGGTCGATGCTGATGTGGGTGATGCTGCCGCCCAGTTGCAGGTCGTTGGAAATGTCGCGGAACGCCGGGTTGGCGCGCAGTTTTTCCGTGAGGCGCTGGGTCCAGGTGCTGAGGGTTGCGCCGTCGTTGCTCTTGAGCACGTATTGGTACTGCGCGCGACTCGGGCCGGAGCTGAGATTGATGTCCTGGCCGGCGCGCAGGTACAGCACGATGCCCGGGACTTTCATCAGTTGCGGACGGATCCGGTCGATGAACTGGCTGGCCGAGACGTCGCGCTCGCTGCGTTTTTTCAGGGAAATCCAGAAGCGGCCGTTGGCGATGGTCTGGTTGCTGCCGGAGACGCCGACGGAGTGGGAAAACGCCGCGACCGCTGGATCTGCCGCGACGATTTCCGCCATCGCCAGGTGTTTTTTCACCATGTCGCCGTAGGAAATATCGGCGGCGGCTTCGGTGGTGCCGAGGACAAAACCGGTGTCTTGCACCGGGAAGAAACCCTTCGGAATGAAGATGTAGCCGGCGATGGCCAGGGCCAGGGACATGCCGAACACCCCGATCATCAATTTCTGATGGGCGAGGGCACGGCGCAGGAGCTTTTCGTAGCCGGCCAGCAAGCGTTCGCCAAAGGTTTTTTTGCTGTGGGCGTGATGCACTGGCGCACGCATGAACAGCGCGGCGAGGGTCGGCGCCAACGTCAGCGACACCACCACTGAAATCATGATCGTAGACGTGGCCGTCAGGGCGAACTCCTTGAACAGCCGCCCGACCACGCCGCCCATGAACAGCAGCGGAATGAACGCCGCCACCAGCGAAAAACTGATCGAGACCACGGTAAAACCAATCTCGCCGGCGCCTTTGATCGCCGCCTCGCGCATGCCGTCGCCGGCCTCCAGGTGTCGGTGAATGTTCTCCACCACGACAATCGCATCGTCGACCACAAACCCCACGGCCACCACGATCGCCACCAGTGTCAGGTTGTTCAGGCTGAAGCCCATGATGTACATCAGGGCAAAACTGGCGACCAGCGACACACCCAGCACCGCCGACACGATCAGCGTCGCCGACCACTGACGCAGGAACAGCGCCATCACCGCCACCACCAGCATGATCGCGATCAGCAGGGTGACTTCCACCTCATGCAACGAGGCGCGGATGGTCTGGGTCCGGTCAACCAACACTTTGACCTGCACCGACGCCGGCAGCATCGCTTCGAGAGCGGGCAGGGCGGCCTGAATGCGATCCACGGTCTCGACGATGTTGGCCCCCGGTTGCCGGGAAATCACCAGGTTCACCCCGGGCTTGTCCCCGGCCCAGGCTTGCACGTAGGCATCTTCCGAACCGTTGACGACTTTGGCGACATCTTTCAAGTGAACCGGTGCACCGTCCTTGTAGGAAACGATGAGTTGGCTGTATTCCTCGGGGTGGAACAACTGATCGTTGGTCGACAGCGTCGAGATGCTCGACTCGCCATACAACGCACCTTTGGCCAGGTTGAGGCTGGTGTTTTGGATCGCCAGACGAATGTCCGCCAGCGTAAGGCCGATGGCCGCGAGTTTGTCTGCCGAGGCTTGAACGCGAATCGCCGGACGTTGCTGGCCGGTGATGTTGATCTGGCCTACACCGTCGATCTGGCTGATCTGACGGGACAGCAGGGTTTCCACCAGATCGCTGAGTTCGGGGCCGGGCATCAGGGTCGAGTTGATGCTGAGAATCAGCACCGGGCTGTCGGCCGGGTTGACCTTGCGCCAGGTCGGAAGGTTCGGCATGTCCTTGGGCAGTTTGCCGGCGGCGGTGTTGATCGCGGCCTGCACTTCCTGCGCGGCGGTGTCGATGCTTTTGTCGAGGGTGAATTGCAGGGTCAGGTTGGTCGAGCCGAGGGCGCTGCTCGAGGTCATCTGGGTCACGCCGGGAATGGCGCTGAATTGCACTTCAAGCGGCGTGGCCACCGAGGAAGCCATGGTTTCCGGGCTGGCGCCGGGCAGTTGCGCGGCCACCTGGATGGTCGGGAATTCGGCTTCCGGCAGCGGCGCGATGGGCAACCGTGGGAACGCAATGACGCCGAGCAATACCAGGGCAAACGTCAGCAGGATCGTCGCCACCGGATGATCGATGCACCACGCAGAAACCGAGCCGTGGCCCTTCATGGTTTCGACTCCGTTTGCACCATTTGCGCGGGGTCAGTCAGCACCTGGACCGTCGAACCGGGCTTGAGGCGCGACTGACCGTCGCTGACCAGCACGTCGCCCGGTTTCACGCCTTTGATGATGTCCTGACCGCTGCCTTGATAGACCATCTGCACCTGGACGGTTTCAACCTTGTCACCTTTGACCCGGTACACGAAGTGTTGATCGAGGCCACGTTGTACGACGGTGGGCGGCACCACCAGCGCATCCTTTTCCAGCGCTGTCTGAATTTTTACCGTTACCAGCAGGCCCGGCCATAGCTTCTGCCCAGGGTTGTTGAATTCGGCCTTGGCGCGGATGGTCCCGGTGTTGGCGTTGATCTGGTTGTCGATCAGGGTCAGGTGGCCTTCGCCCAGCAGGTTGCCGGTTTCGCCGTCGGTGTCGGCACCGATGTAGGCCTTCACCTGGGCGTGCTCCGGATCGTTGATCAGGCCTTGCAGGGTCGGCAGCATTTGCTGTGGCAGGGAAAACTCCACGGCAATCGGGTCGATCTGCGTCACCGTGAACAAGCCTTGGGTGTCGGTCATGCGCAGGAAGTTGCCTTCGTCCACCGTACGAATCCCCACGCGACCGCTGACCGGGGAGCGAATCTGTGTGTAGGAAAGCTGCACCTGAGCGGCGTCAATCGACGCCTGATTGCCTTGGGCGGTGGCTTTGAGCTGGTTGACCAGCGCTTGTTGCTGGTCGTAAGTCTGTTTGGATACGCCGTCGTCGACGCTCAGCAGTTTGTAACGCTTGAGGTTGACCAGCGCCACTTGCAGCTGCGCCTGGCTTTCGCCGAGCTGTGCGCGGGCCTGATCCAGGCTGGCGCGGATCGAGCGATCATCGATGGTGGCGAGCAAATCACCCTTGTTCACCAATTGACCTTCCTTGACCAGGATTCTGGTGAGGATGCCGTCGATCTGCGGACGTACCACGACGCTGTGCAGGGACAGCACCGAGCCGATGCCGCTGACGTAACGAGGAACGTCTTTTTCGGCGACGTTGACCACTCGAACCGGTATCGCCGTGGGCGCGGCGAGTCTGGCCGTGGCCGGTTTGGTGGCGTACCACACGCCCAGTGCTGCCAGGACAATCAGAAGGGCGGCGAGCAGGGCGGGTTTTTTCTGAATTCGCATGCGAGTGGGGCGCCGGGGCTGGGAGGACGGAATTTTGTCAGGGTTATACCTTCCTTTATAAACCTGTTCGCCGGTCAGGAAGGTGACTGCTAACTGACGGCACTGTCAGTTTGGGATGTGTGGTGACTGAACTGCCGCCATCGCCGGCAAGCCGGCTCCTACAAAGTACACCGCGAACCCTTGTAGGAGCCGGCTTGCCGGCGATGGCGGCAGGCGGGGCACGACAAAACCCGACGGACTCACTCGCCACGTGAAGCCTGTCGCCCCCGACACAGGTATACTGCCGCCTTTCGCGGCTCGCTGACCGGGCCCGACTCTTTTGCATCACCCGGAGCTTTCATGACTTCCCCGACACAACCGCCGGTTGCCGACGCTTTGAGCGACGACCAGGCAGACCTGCCAGACAGCGTCGACTCCAGCGCAGACAGCGAAACCAAAGCCGCGATCCCGGCATTCAAGTTCCCGTTCAAACCGGGTGAACTGGCCGCCGCGAAAACCGCCAGCCAGCCTTGGTACAAGAACGGCGCCAAGAACGGCCACACCAAGACCCCCGGCGCAGCGCCTCCTGGCACCCGTCGTTCGATGGGCAAACGCTGACTGCTCAGTGTTTTTTGTCCGGTAACCATTCTTGCTGAAACCGAGACAGTTCCTACGAGGATGAGCGACTCATCCTCTGGGAAAGTCAGTGGCCACTCGTGAAGTATTCATGTCCCTGAATGCTTGATGAAGGTTACCGAATGCCTCTGGTAAAAATCCTGTCTGTGTTGTCGCTGGCGGTCCTGGCCACCGGCTGTGTTTCGACGGCAGTCGAGCCGCAGATCCGTTTTGGCGTAGAAGCGCTGGTTCCACCCTTCGAGAGCCGTAACGACAAGGGTGAGCTGGTCGGTTTGAACATCGAACTGGGCAATGCGCTGTGTGCCGAGCTCAAGGCTCGCTGTGTCTGGGTCGATCAGGATTACGCCACTAACATCCTTGCGCTGGAAGCCAGGACGTTCGATGTCATCATGCCGATGACCGCTACCTCCGCGCGTCGCGAGCGGATCGACTTCACCGAAAACCTGTATCCCCTGAATAGCCGCCTGGTGGCTCGCACAGGCTCTAATCTGCAACCGGATGCGCAATCGCTCAAGGGCAAGCGCATCGGCGTCCTGGCCGGCACCAGCCGTGAGGCATTCGCCAAAGCGCGTTGGGCGCCCGAGGGCGTCACGGTGCGCAGTTTCAGTTTCAACAACCAGTTGATCGACAGCCTGCTGGCGGGTGAGATCGATGCCACACTGCAAGACTCGATCGAAATCAACGAGGCCTTATTGAGCCAACCCCGAGGGCCGTCTTTCGCTTTTGCGGGAGACGCGCTCAACGATCCGATGCTGGGCACCGGCGTGGCCATGGCCGTGCGCAAGACCGACACAGCGTTGCGCGATAATCTGAATGCGGCCCTGGAGCGAATCAAGCAATACGGGCCATACCAGCAGATCATTCAGCGCTACTTGCCGGCAGCAGCGCCCGATTCGCCACGCTACTTTCCCGCCGAGGAAGGCCTGCCATTCTCTGAAGCGGTGCAAATCGACCAGACCCTCTACTTGTCCGGCGTGCTCGGGGCGGGGGCCGATGGCAAGCTGGTCAAGGGCGGAATCGTCCCGCAGATGACCCAGACCATGGAGAACCTGCGCAGCGCACTGCAACGTAGCGGATCGTCCCTGGCGCATGTCGCCAAATGCACGGTCATCCTTGCCGACATCAAGGATTTTGCAGCCATGAACGGGGTGTACCGCAGCTATTTCCCGCAGAACCGGATGCCCGCCCGAACCACCTTCGCCGCTCGTAAACTGGTGTTGGACGCGCGGGTGGAAGTCGAGTGCGTTGCACGCGCCACCACCTGATATCACTCCGATATGGCCATCATCCCGGCTTGATCAGTCGTGGGTGATGGCTAAGTGCTCATATCCTGAGCCAGATCAACGTTTGTGGAATCAGTGCGCTTAGAGTCAGCAGCCCTGCCGACTCTTTCCATCCAACGAGCGCGCTTTCCATGAAGATCAACCTCCCGGTGACCGGCCGTAATGTCGACGTTGCGGCTGATGCGAATATCCTCTCGACCACTGATCTGACCAGCGCGATCACCTACGCCAACGACGATTTCATCAACATCTGCGGTTACAGCCGTGAGGAGTTGCTGGGCTCGACGCACAACTTGCTGCGCCACCCGGACATGCCGGCGGCGGCTTTCGCGCATATGTGGCAGACCCTTAAAAGCGGCCGCTCATGGATGGGGCTGGTGAAAAATCGCTGCAAGAATGGCGATCACTATTGGGTGAGTGCGTATGCCACGCCGGTGACGCAGAACGGTAAAGCCGTGGAGTATCAGTCGGTCCGGACCAAGCCCTCGGCGCGGCAGATCGAAGCCGCGGAAAAAGCCTACACACAGCTTCGCAGTGGTCGTACATCACTGTGGCAGCGGTTGCCCGTGCTCGGTCCGGGTCTCAAGGTGACGGCGCTATTCAGCGCGACATTGGCCTGCGTGGTGGGCATCGAAGCGTGGCTGAACCCTTCGTCAGCCGTTTTCGGCGTGCTGGCGTTTGTCGTGGGCAGTGGTTTGGCGGCGGTCGGAACCGGATTAATGTTGCGTCCGCTGAAAGTGTTGACCGAACGCGCCCGGCAGATTGCCGACAACCCGTTGAGCCAGGCTGTTTACACCGGTCGCCGCGATCAGTTCGGCCAGATCGAGTTTGCCTTCCAGATGCTCGAAGCGCAGATCGGCGCGGTGGTGGGGCGGATCGGCGATGCGTCGCAGCGCCTGGCCGGGCACGCGGCGGAACTGGTCGAACACCTGCAAGGCAGTCATAACAGCACGCTGGCCCAGCAGGCGGAAACCGATCAGGTGGCGGCGGCGATTCACCAGATGTCTGCCAGCGTGGCCGAGGTTGCCGGTCATGCGCAGCAGGCGTCCCAAGCGGCTGACCTGGCCGGCAACGAAACCCGTGAAGGTCATCAATTGGTGAGTGAAAGTCGCCATGCGGTGCTGCGTCTGGCCGAGGAGCTGGCGCGCGCCACTGAGGTGATTCATCAACTGGAGGGGCACAGCAGCGAGATTACCGGTGTGCTGGATGTGATCCGCAGCATCGCCGAGCAAACCAATCTGCTGGCCCTTAACGCGGCCATCGAAGCGGCGCGTGCCGGGGATGCCGGGCGCGGTTTCGCGGTGGTGGCCGACGAAGTCCGTGGCCTGGCCCAGCGTACCCAGCAATCGACCAACGAAATTCAGCGCATGATCAGCACCCTGCAAAACGGCACGCGGGACGCGGTGGTGGTGATGCAACAAAGCAGTGAACAGGTGGACAACAGCGTCGAACAGGCTCGACGCGCCGCCGATTCGCTGGACGCGATCAGTCGGCGGGTCAATCAGATCACGCAAATGAGCCTGCAAATCGCTTCGGCGGTGGAAGAGCAGAGCAGCGTCAGCGAAGACATCAACCGCAACATCATCAGCATTCGCTCAGCCTGCGAGGTCACGGTCAGTGAAGGGCAGCAAAGCCAGGCGAATTCCACCGATGTGGCAGGGCTGGCTGGGGACTTGCGGTTGTTGGCGCAAGAGTTTTGGCGAGCCCGCCGTTAAGCCGCGCGCAACGAAATGAAGGCATAGTTGAGCGGCGTCTCGGTGGCCACGTGCGCACCCGCCGCCAACACTTGCCCGGCGATGTCGTCACCCGATACGTGGAACTGCCAGTCACTGTCCGATCCTGTCAGCGGCTGTTGCGCCACCTGATCGATGACTGTGGCGAACGCGCTCATGTCCGGCAGATACGCAGTGAATCCATCGCCCTTCAGGGCCGTGGTCCGAATCCCCAGCGATGCGCAAATCGCATCTTTGGTGCGGATATCGTCGCGATCCGCCTGGCGGGAACGCTGGATGAGTCCTGCGAGCTCGTGATCGACCAATTCACCGCCAATGATCAGATCCGGGCCTTTTTCCCACGATTCCGGCGGGCATTCCTTGATCGCCGGGTTGAGGGGGATGTGCGGATTGATTTCCATCGGATAGATGCGGCACACCAGCGGCCGGCGTTCGTAGATGCGGCAGAGGTTCTCTTCGTCAAGATTCCGGCAGGGACCGACGTTGTACGCCGCAAACGTGATGGCCACGTAGGCCTCGCAGTCGCCGCTTTGAACCACCACCGAACGGCGCTCGGCATGTTCGCGTTGCTGCACCGGCAGGCCAAGGCCGTTACCGAGGAAGCCTTCCACCAGCACGATCACCTGACCGCCGTCGGCCGCCCACATCCGGGCTTCGGCCAGGGTCAGGGGGACGTGATGGTCATTGCAGCATTTGCCGCAACCTACGCAGGAAAACGTTGTATTCATCGAAGGATCAGTCGCTTGTCAGGGCCCGAAATGGCGACAGAATGCCACCGCAGAAGTCAGCGACGAAGCAAGTTATGCGCCATTTACCGGGATTTGGCGGGTAGGCGGATGGAGTCCCATTCGGTCACGTAGGCGGTTTTGCTTTTTTTGTTGTAGAGGCACAGCTCGGTGCCTTGCTGGCCTTTCATGTGTTTTTGCGGGTAGCGGCCTTGCAGGAGCACGGCGGTGTAGTCGACACGGTCATCGAACTGTGCGGCTTTGCCGACGGGGGAAGCGTCCGTCAGGCCGCTGGCCTTGATGCAACTGGCGAGCATGGCTTTGTCGAAAGCGGCCCAGGCGTCTGGGCTGGAGGCGTGGGTTTGGGTGGCGAGGGCGGTGAGGCAGAGGAAGGTGAGGGTGGTGGCTTTCATGGGTCAGGCATCCTTGGGCATGGGTGGGCCGAGTATGCCTGATGGGATGAGGTTGAATGTGTCGGCCCTTTCGCGGGCAAGCCTCGCTCCTACAGGTACGGTGATCACAATGTAGGAGCGAGGCTTGCCCGCGAAGGCGATGTATCAGGCCGGAACCGGCTCCCGGCGGACCACAATCATCCCGGCACTTTCATACAACCGCTGCGCCCGAAGGTTGTCTTCCAATACCTTCAAATCCACAAAACCTTCGCGACGCTGCTGAAACACGTTGAATGCATTCAACAACAACGCCCGGCCCAAACCCCGACCCTGGGCTCGCGGGTGCACGACCAGATTCTTGATGTAGGCGCTGGTCCAGCACTGGCATACACCCACGATACCGTCGGTATCCTGCGCAATGAAGCACAGGGAGGGATCGTATTCAGGGTCCGTCTCAAACCGCTGTTGCCAGATATCCAATGCGGGCACGCGCCCGCCACCGTCCAGATAACCCAGCTCCATCAAACGATGAACGTCTTCTGCCAGTTCTGGACGATATTCGTGCAGGACAATGCCCTGAGGCCAGGTGATTGCGGGCACAACCTCCGCCAGGTTGCGCCGCATCAGAAAACAAAAAACCTCGGCCAACTCAGTGACCTTGTTCGGCGACCGCCTTGGCCGCTTCGATCAGACACTTGGTCAGGTCCGGCGAAGAGAACTTGGTCAGCACCGCGTTGGCGCCGGCCAGACGCGCTTTCTCGCTGTTCATCGCGCTGTCCAGCGAAGTGTGCAGCAGCACATACAGGTGCGCAAAATCCGGGGTTTCGCGCAGGGTGCGGGTGAAGGCATAGCCGTCCATCTCTGACATTTCGATGTCTGAAACAATCAGGTTGATCTGCTGGGCGGTGCCTTGCAGGTCCAGCAGGCAATCGATGGCTTCCTTGGCACTGCGCGCGGTATGGCATTGCAGGCCGAGGTTGCGCAGGGTGTGCACCGATTGCTGCAGGGCCACCTGGCTGTCATCGACCACCAGAATGCGCGCGTTGCCGAGCACTTCCGCGTCTTCCATGCTCAGTTCGGTCGGGGCCGTTTCGATCTGCGCCGGGGCGATGCCGTGGATGACCTTTTCGATGTCCAGCACCTGCACCAGCGTACCGTCGACCGAGGTCACGCCAGTGATGTACGAGCGCACACCGCCGGAGCCGAAGGGCGGAGGACGGATGTCGGTGGTCAGGCAGTGGACGATCTTGCTCACCGCCTGAACGTGCAGGCCCTGTTTGGAGCGGCTGACGTCGGTGACGATCAGGCAGCCGCCGTTCGGGTCTTCCAGCGGCCGCTCGCCGATCGCACGGCTCAGGTCGATCACCGACAACGACGCGCCGCGCAGGGTGGCGATGCCTTTGACGTGAGGGTGGGACTCCGGCAGCTTGGTCAGCGGCGGGCAGGGGATGATTTCACTGACCTTGAGCAGGTTGATCGCCATCAACTTGCCGCTGCGCAAGGTAAACAGCAGAAGCGAAAGTGAATCTGCGCGGGCTTTGGTGGAGGACATAAAAACCTTCTGTGGAAAAAGGTGATGGGCGAATGGAAGTCGCCAAAAGCTATCGATGCCGGGTTATCGACTTGATGGGGGCAGGCTTTAGGCTAAATGCCGATGTACAGCGAAATGCTGTCCCGACTTGTAGGAGCCGGCTTGCTGGCGATGGCATCGCTGCGGTCCGTCAGGCAAACCGCGGTGATGCCATCGCCAGCAAGCCGGCTCCTACAAAAGCGTTCATTTCATGCCCAGTCTTTTGGCCATCCGTCCGAGATTCGCCCGATCCAAGCCCAGCTCACGCGCCGCGCTCGCCCAGTTATTGTGGTGCCGATCCAGGCAAGCGCTGATCAATTGCCGCTGATAACTTTCAGTCGCCTCGCGCAAATCCCCTGACACCAACGTCACTGGAGTCGCGGTCGGCGACTCGGGCGTTACCTCAACGCTGCCGCTGGGCAAATCCAGATCCGCCGCACTCAAGCTGAGAATCTTCGGCCGTTCCCTGCAGTTACCCAGCGCTTTCAACGCGCTGCGCCCAATCAAATGCTCCAGCTCCCGCACATTGCCCGGCCAGTCATACGCCAGCAACGACGCCTGGGCATCGCTGGTCAGTCGCAGGCTGTTGAGGCCCATGCGCGAACGGTTCTGCTCCAGGAAGAAACCGCTGAGCAGCAGCACATCCCGCCCGCGATCCCGCAGGGCCGGCACCAATAGCGGGTAAACGCTCAAACGGTGGTAGAAGTCGGCACGATAACGGCCACTGCGCACTTCCTCAGCCAAGTCACGGTTAGTCGCGGCGATGAGCCGCACATCGACTTGATGTTCTTTGTCCGAACCCAGCCGCTGCAATTGACCGCTTTGCAGTACGCGCAGCAATTTGGCCTGCACCGTCAGCGACAGTTCGCCGACTTCATCGAGAAACAGCGTGCCGCCATTGGCCAGTTCGAATTTGCCGCGACGGTCGTTGGTTGCCCCGGTGAAGGCGCCGCGCACATGGCCGAACAATTCGCTTTCCACCAGCGTGTCCGGCAGCGCGGCGCAGTTGAGGCTGATGATCGGCTTGTCGGCCCGGGGCGAGGCGGCGTGAATCGCCTGTGCCACCAGTTCCTTGCCGACCCCGGTTTCGCCGGTGATCAACACGGTCAGGTCACTGCCGCCGACCAGGCTGATCTCTTCGACCAAGCGTTTGTGGGCCTTGCTCTGACCGATCATTTCGCGGTTCTGCTGGCCGCTGGCCTGTCGGTACACCTCGGCGCGTTGATGCTCGTCTTCGACACGATTGGCCAGCCGTTCGATGCGCTCGGCGGCATTGACCGTGGCGGCGGCAAGGCTGGCGAAGGCTTGCAGGGCATCCAGTTCAATCGGTTCCAAGCGTTCCGGGTCGAGGGCGTCGAGGGTCAGCAAACCCCACGGACGTTCGTCGATAAACAGCGGGCAACCCATGCAGTCATGGACTTCAAGGTGATCGTCGAGGCCATCGACCAGTCCGTCATAAGGATCGGGCATGTCGCTGTCGGCGGCGAAACGGGTCGGGCCGGGGCTACTGAGCAGGGCTTCGAAGCGCGGGTGTTCGCTGACCTTGAAGCGTCGGCCGAGGGTGTCGGTGCTCAAGCCGTCGACGGCCAGCGGCACCAGCCACTCGCCATCGAGGCGCAGCAGCGCGGCGGCGTCGCAGGGAAGCAAGGCGCGCATGGCTTCGAGCAGGCGCCGATAGCGCTCGCCCTCGGGGAGTTCGCGGGACAGGTCCGAGACCAGGGGAAGCAGTGTGGTGAGCAGGGATTTTGCAGTCATAGTGACTCCGTGTAGTCGGTATGACTATAAGTCAGGGGGTGTCGTTATGACTAGAATGTTTTTAACTTATTGATTTATAAAGATTAAATAACTGGCACGGAAACTGATATGCATAGGGAAAGCAGTTAGAAAACCAAGTCGTCCAGGAGTCACCTTATGCTTAGCGTTCAAGACCGTGCAATCGTCAAATCCACTGTACCGTTGCTGGAAAGCGGCGGCGAAGCATTGATCACGCATTTTTACCGCATGATGCTCTCCGAATACCCGGAAGTCCGCCCGCTGTTCAACCAGGCGCACCAGGCCACCGGTGATCAACCTCGCGCCCTGGCCAACGGCGTGTTGATGTATGCGCGCCACATCGATCAGCTCGACCAATTGGGCGACCTGGTGGCCAAAATCATCAACAAGCACGTGGCGCTGCAAATCCTCCCGGAACACTACCCGATTGTCGGCACCTGCCTGTTGCGTGCGATTTCCGAAGTGTTGGGTGAAGAGATTGCCACGCCGGAAGTGATGAGTGCCTGGGGCGCGGCGTACGGTCAACTGGCCGAGATCCTGATCGGCGCTGAAACCAGTATCTACGACCAGAAAGAACAGGCCCCGGGCGGCTGGCGCGGTGCGCGGGAGTTCATCGTTGCGGCCAAGGTTGAGGAAAGCGCGGAAATCATTTCGTTCTACTTCGAGCCGGCAGACAAAGGTCCGATCCTCGCGGCTGAACCCGGCCAGTACATCGGCATGAAACTGATCCTCGATGGTGAAGAGATTCGTCGTAACTATTCGCTGTCGGCCCTGGCGAACAAAGGCCAGTACCGCATCAGCGTCAAGCGTGAACACGGTGGCCGCGCCTCGAACCATTTGCATGATCAACTGCACGTAGGCGCCAGCATTCAGCTGTTCCCGCCATCGGGCGAATTCACCCTGACCGACAGCGATAAACCGTTGGTGCTGATCAGCGGCGGCGTTGGTATTACCCCGACCCTGGCGATGCTGGAAGCGGCGCTGGAAACCAAGCGGCCGGTGCATTTTATCCACTGCGCACGTAATGGCAGCGTTCACGCCTTCCGTGACTGGATTGATGGATTGGCTGAGCGTCACCCGCAACTCAAGCGTTTCTACTGCTACGACGAAGATGACGGCGTGAGCCCGGCGGCGCACAAGGTCGGGTTGTTGAGTCAGGAACAACTGGGTGAGTGGTTGCCACAGCAGCGCGATCTGGATGCGTACTTCCTGGGGCCTAAAGGCTTCATGGCGGCGGTGAAGCGTCACCTGAAAGCCTTGGGTGTACCGGAGAAGCAAAGCCGCTACGAGTTCTTCGGCCCGGCTTCGGCGTTGGAATAAACACAAACCCGTAGGAGCAAGGCTTGCCTGCGAAGGCGTCTTCAAGATCGCCTTCGCCGGCAAGCCGTGCTCCTACAGATTGGGGGACGCATCAGAGTTGTGTGACTGGCGCAGAACCTTGTAGGAGCCGGCTTGCCGGCGATGGCGTCTTCAAGATCGCTATCGCCAGCAAGCTGGCTCCTACAGGTTTTTGGGGGGGCTCAACATCGTGTGGTTTGCACGGAACCTTGTAGGAGCTGGCTTGCCGGCGATGGCGTCTTCAAGATCGCTATCGCCAGCAAGCTGGCTCCTACAGGTTTTTTGGGGGGGCAACATCGTGTGGTTTGCACGGAACCTTGTAGGAGCTGGCTTGCTGGCGATGGCGTCTTTGAAATCGCCTTCGCCGGCAAGCCGTGCTCCTACAGGGCGTGTGTCGCTGGCAATCCGGGGTGTTTCAGCCTTTCAATTCTTTCAAATGCTTGTACACCGTCGCCCGTCCCATGTTCAGCACGTTGGCCACATAGTTCGAGGCGCTTTTGCCTTTGAAGGCGCCTTCGGCGTGCAGGGCCAGCACCAGTTCGCGTTTGTGGTCGCGGGTCAGCAGGTTCAGGCTCAGTTGACGTTCGCGCAGCCAGCCGTGAAGGAAGGTATTGATGCGCTCCTGCCAGTCATCGCGGAACAGTGAGTCCGGTTGCGGGATCAGCTTGCTCGGCGACAGGAACAAGTCCAGCGCGGCCTTGGCGTTTTCGAACAGCGAAATATTCAGGTTGATGCACAGCACCGCCAGCGGATGACCGTCGCTGTCGCGCAGCACGCTGCTCAGGCTGCGAATTTTCTGACCATCCCAATTCAGCTTTTCGTACGGCCCGATGTTTCGTTCGCTGATGTCATCGCTGAGCATGTCTTCCAGCGCCGAGTCGTCACCCACTTCCCGTTTCGACAGGTTGTTGGCGATGTAGTCGACTTTCTGTGTGCGCAGATCGTGCAGCACCACCTCGGCGTGGGGGAAGAACAACGTGGCGATGGCATCGGCGATCGCGCGGAAGTTGTCCAGGGCCGGGTCTTTTACAGGTGCGTTCATACAATGGAGCTCCAGGCAGCGTCAGCGCCCTGCAAAAAGGGCGCTGGAAGTTTGCCGTAATCGTGTCGACACGTCACCTGAGGACGCCGGTCAGCCCAGGCGAGCAGGGGATAGCATCCCGGCGTCCAGGCCAAAACGCTTGAGTTGCTCGGGCAGTGCTTCGCCGCGTACCAGCGCGGCGCTGGCCTGGCCCATGGCGGGCGAGGTCTGGATGCCGTAACCGCCTTGCGCCGCAACCCAGAACAGCCCCGGCACCTGTAGATCGAACCCGGACAGCAAATCGCCGTCGGCGACGAAGCTGCGCAGGCCGGCCCAGGTGCGGGTCGGGCGGCGGATGGTCAGGGTGGTGGCTTCTTCGATCTGGTAGATGCCCATGGCGATGTCCAGTTCTTCGGGCTGCACGTCGTGTGGTTCAACCGGATCGGCGTTGGCCGGCGAGCCAAGGAACATGCCCGCGTCCGGTTTCATGTAGAACGACTCGTCGAGGCTGACCAGCATCGGCCAATGGTGGATGTCCGCGCCTTCCGGCCCGGCGAAGATGAATGCTGCACGGCGCTTCGGTTGCAGGCCCAGCGGCTTCGCGCCGGCCAGTTCGCCGATCTTGTCGGCCCAGGCGCCGGCAGCGTTGATGATGACCGGGGCGCTGAAGGTCTGGCTGTTGGTTTGAACCTGCCACACACCTTCGCCGTCGCGGGTCAGGCTCAGGACTTCAGTGTCGGTATGCACTTCACTTTTATTGCGTCGGATGCCACGCAGGTAACCCTGGTGCAAGGCGTCGGTGTCGATGTCGCTGGCGGTCGGATCGTAGATCGCGCCGTGGACTTTTTCCCGGCGCAGGATCGGCAGGCGCGCGCAGGCCTCGTCGGCGCTGAGCAGTTGCATCTCCGGCACCGTGGCTTTGGCGCTCAGGTATTGGTTGTTCAGTTCGGCCGGGTCGCCGGTGAAGTCCACGGTCATTTCGCCGCGCGGGGTCAGCAACGGGTGTTCGCAGAAACCGGCAGGCGGGGCGTCGAAGAAATCGCGGCTGGCCTGGGTCAGTGCTCGGACCTGCGGTGTGCCGTAAGCGGCGGTGAACAGCGCCGCCGAGCGTCCGGTGGAGTGGTAGGCCGGATGGGATTCGCGTTCGAGCACGATCACTCGGGCGTGCTGCGACAGCCAGAAACCGGTGGAAGCGCCGGCGATCCCGCCGCCGATGATGATGAAGTCTGCCTGGCTCATGAATGTCTCCTGTAGGACGCAATATAGATCTCCTGTAGGAGCCGGCTTGCTGGCGATGGCATCACTGCGGTTTGTCTGACAGACCGCGGCGCCTGCATCGCCAGCAAGCCGGCTCCTACAGGGGGTGGTGTCAGGGTTTCAGGCGGTAGATGGCATTGGCCAGTGCGATGTCTTCCAGGCCCAGACCGATCGAGCGGAAGAACACGTGACGGTCATAGCCGGGGCGCTGGACTTTTTCGCTGATCAAGCCCGGCAGGTCGCCGACGATGGCGTTTGCGTCCCAGCCATGCTGTTCGCCGGCAATCAGCATTTCACCCGCCGAGCCCGGCGTGGTCAGACGAAAGTCGCAGAACACCTGCATGTCGTTGAGGCTCTGTGGCGGCACTTCATGGGCACGCGGTGCGTTGGTGCTGATGGAAGTGATCAATGCCGGTTTGGTCAGGCTGGAAGGGTCGATCACCGGGCCGGCGGACGACGTGCACAGCATTATCACGTCAGCGTCCTGAACGGCCGCTTCGCGCGTGTCGACAAGGGTCAGCCGTGGGTCGAGAGCTCTGAGTTGCGCCAGCGCTTCAGCACCCAGTTCGCTCAAGCCCGGCGAGTAGAGGTTGATGCTCTGCCAGTCGCGCAGGTCTTTGACGTAATGCAGGTGTGCCAGCGCAACCTTGCCGCTGCCGATGATTGCCAGGCGCTGCGCATTCAACGGAGCCAGGGCGTCGACAGCGACGGCGGTTGTCGCGGCGGTGCGCGCGGTGGTCAGTTCGCCTGCGTCGCACAGCAGCAGCGGCTCGCCGGTCTGCATCGACATCAGCAAAGTCCACGCAGTCACCAATGGGCCTTGTTCGCGGACGATGTAAGGCGAGGTCTTGACCCCGTAAACCCCGTCTTCGGCGAGCACGCCCAGGTAGTTGATGAAATCGCCGGCGCCCTTGGGAAATTCCACCAGTTGTTGCGCCGGTTGTACCGCTTGCCCGGCTGCCAGGTCGCGGAACAGCTTGCGCAGGATCTGCGGAACGTCGACCTGTGCCAGCAGTTCGCGGGCCTGGGGTTGGGTGATCACATAGGGCGTGCTGGACATGGTCGGCTCCGGGAATGGCAAGTAAACTAATTTGTCCATTATGGACTTTTAGTTCTGCCGGGCAAGCTCCTGTTGAAAAAAAACGACGAACGAAAAAAAAGCGCAGTCCGTTGCCGGCTGCGCTTCTTTTATTGCGACCCGCTGTTACGGACGCTTGCGCTCAACCGCCCGCAATAGATGCGTCGGAGGGGTTTCGCAGCTGATTTTGCGACCCAGCAGCGCCTCGATGGACGGTAGCTGGTAGGAGTCGTCTTCACCGGCAAAACTGATCGACACGCCATCGGCGCCGGCACGGCCGGTACGACCGATACGGTGCACGTAGTCGTCCGGGACTTCCGGCAGGGTGAAATTGATCACGTGGCTGATGCCGTCGATGTGAATGCCGCGACCGGCTACGTCGGTGGCTACCAACACGCGGATCTTGCCTTCGCGGAAGCCTTCCAGGGTCTTGATGCGCTTGTGCTGCGGCACATCGCCAGACAATTGCGCGGCGTTGACGCCGTCACGCACCAGGCGTTCTTCGATGCGCCGCACTTCATCCTTGCGGTTGGCGAAGACCATCACCCGCTCCCAGCCGTTGTCGTTGACCAGGTTGTAGAGCAGTTTGTATTTGTCGGCACCGGCCACCGCGTAGATGTGCTGCTCGACGTTTTCGCTGGCCACGTTCTGCGCCTCGATCTCGACGATCGACGGGTCGGTGGTCCATTGCTTGGCGAGGTTCATCACGTCGTCGGTGAAGGTCGCGGAGAACAGCAGCGTCTGGCGCTCGTTCTTCGGCGGCGTCTGGCGAATGATCTGACGCACTTGCGGGATGAAGCCCATGTCGAGCATGCGGTCGGCTTCGTCCAGGACCATCACTTCGACCATGTCCAGGTGCACGTCGCCGCGCTGGTTGAAGTCGAGCAGGCGGCCCGGGGTGGCGACGAGGATGTCGCAATGACGCGCTTCGAGGTGCTTGAGCTGCTTGTCGAAGTCCATGCCGCCGACAAACGTCATGACGTTGAGGCCGGTGTACTTGGTCAGGTCGGCGGCGTCCTTGGCGATCTGCACCACCAGTTCACGGGTCGGCGCGATGATCAGCGCCCGTGGCTCACCCATGTAGCGCTCTTTCGGCGGCGGGGTTTGCAGTAACTGGGTGATGATCGAAATCAGGAACGCCGCGGTTTTGCCGGTGCCGGTCTGGGCGCGACCGATGGCGTCTTTGCCCGCGAGGGTGAAGCCCAGCACCTGAGCCTGGATCGGCGTGCAATACGGAAAGCCGAGGTCCTGGATGGCGTGCATCAGTTCCGGGGCAAGTTTGAAATCGTGGAATCGGGTTTTGCCTTCCTGGGGTTCGACGACGAAGTCTTCGAGTTTCCAGGGGATGACCGGCGCTTTTGGCTTGGGTTCACGACGCGGTTTGGCGGGCTTCGGCGCTTCGCTGTGTGGTTGCTCGGCAGCCGCCGCTTCAACAGGCTGGACGGCCGGTGTCGCCACAGGCTCTTGTTTCGGTGCCGCTACGGGGGCGGTCCGGCCAGGCTGATTACCGTCGGTGCGGTGGCTGGGACTGTGAGACGGAGCGCTGGAGACTGGCGCGAGCTGCTCAGTCTCGCTTTTACCGAACATTTTCTTGAGTGCTTTGAGCACGGTCATCTCATCAATTGGTTAAGGAATATACGGCGGCCAGTGTAATGCAAGAATCGGGCGCGGCGTAGGGGGATGGATCAATGGGCTGTTTTTCAGCTCAGCCGTTAACGAAGGCGCTCGCCGAGCCAGGTGCCGATGTCGCGAATCTCCTCGGGTAACACTTCGTGACCCATTGGGTATTCCTGCCATGTCACGGTGACACCATGCTGCTTTAAATACTCGTAGGCGGTCCGTCCCATCGAGTTTTGCACCACGTCATCGTACTGCCCGTGCAACGACAACACCGGAATCCGCTGTTGGCTGGCCGAAAGCTCCAGTCCTTCGCTGAACGTCGGTGCATAAGTAGAGAGGGCAAGTACGCCACCCAGCGGCCCCTGCCATTTCAGGAACGCGGTGTGGAACACCACGGCGCCGCCCTGGGAAAAACCTGCCAGGAAAATCCGCGAAGCGTCTATTCCGGCGGCTCGCTGTACTTCGATCAATTTGATGATCCGGTCCGACGACGCTTCCAGCTGTTCGCGGTTGATCGCGCGTGCAGGGCTCATGGCCAATATGTCGTACCAGCTCGGCATCTCGTAGCCACCGTTGATGGTGACGGCGCAGGTCGGTGCTTGCGGGAGAACGAAGCGAGTGCTCAGCAGGGTTTCCTGTAACGCTTCGGCCACCGGCAGGAAGTCGTAACGGTCGGCGCCCAGCCCGTGCAGCCAGATAACGCAGGCGTCTGCGGGCTTGACGGGTTCAAGAATCAAGGGCTCGGTCATGGCTGCTCCAATTGTGTGCGTGCGCTCTCATTGAGTGCGAGAGATGAGTGCGCGTCTGGTTGATCCGTTAAGAAGATGTCGCAAGGCTACAAGTTTTGCTATTGACCTGTCCCTTAAACGCTTTGGCGAGCGGTCTGGTACGGGCTTTGCTATAGGAAGCCTGTACGAAAAATCCCACGCCTGTCGGTAACACTATCAGGCCATTGTTCGTGGTGGGATAGCAAAAAATCCGGTGATGGATGTTCGCCAGTGGCCGCTACGGGCTTCGCGAACGTGAAAGGGCTACAGCCCGTTCGGCCGATTGGTGAGAAGTGAGTGGTCCATGATTTGGATTTTCTCCTACTAGACTCATAGCGCAGGTCCTACGTCGGTTGACCCCAAAAAAACCAACACGGGTCGACTACGCCTCATAAGGGTGCGACTGGACTCAAGCTCCGACACAACAAGAGCAAAACTGGAGG
The DNA here is from genome assembly GCF_020423045.1 of Pseudomonas sp. MM213. NCBI lineage: Bacteria > Pseudomonadati > Pseudomonadota > Gammaproteobacteria > Pseudomonadales > Pseudomonadaceae > Pseudomonas > Pseudomonas sp. MM213. Next base: position 3,441,919 of record NZ_CP081943.1, on the reverse strand, counting down.
TTTGAATGAAGATGTTGAAATCCACCCTGGCTATCGTGTCTGCAGCCGCAGTACTCGGTGTCAGCGGGTTCGCTCAGGCGGGTGCAACCCTGGATGCAGTGCAGAAGAAAGGTTTCGTACAGTGCGGCGTCAGCGATGGCCTGCCTGGTTTCTCGGTTCCGGACGCGAATGGCAAGATCGTCGGTATCGATGCTGACTACTGCCGCGCTGTGGCCGCTGCCGTCTTCGGCGACGCGACCAAGGTCAAGTTCAGTCAGTTGAACGCCAAAGAGCGCTTCACCGCGCTGCAGTCTGGCGAAATCGACATCCTGTCGCGCAACACCACCATGACCAGCTCCCGTGATTCGGGCATGGGTCTGAAATTCCCTGGTTTCATCACTTACTACGACGGCATCGGTTTCCTGGTAAACAGCAAGACTCTGGGCGTGAAAAGCGCCAAAGAGCTCGACGGCGCCACCATCTGCATTCAAGCCGGTACCACCACCGAGCTGAACGTTTCCGACTACTTCCGCGGCAACGGTCTGAAATACACCCCAATCACTTTCGACACCTCCGATGAAAGCGCCAAGTCGCTGGAATCCGGTCGTTGCGACGTGCTGACCTCCGACAAATCCCAGCTCTACGCACAACGCAGCAAGCTGGCGACCCCGAACGACTACACCGTTCTGCCGGAAACCATCTCCAAGGAGCCTCTGGGCCCGGTCGTACGTAATGGCGACGACGAGTGGCTGGCCATCGTGCGCTGGACTGGCTACGCCATGCTCAACGCTGAAGAAGCCGGTATCACTTCGAAAAACGTCGAAGCTGAAGCCAAAGGCACCAAGAACCCGGACGTCGCTCGTCTGCTGGGTACCGACGGTGAATACGGCAAAGACCTGAAAGTGAAGAAAGACTGGGTCGTGCAGATCGTCAAGCAAGTCGGTAACTACGGTGAAGTGTTCGAGAAAAACCTCGGCAAGGACACTCCGCTGGCCATCGACCGCGGGCTGAACGCTCTGTGGAACAACGGCGGCATTCAATACGCACCACCAGTGCGCTGATGGTTCTATCACCCGGTGGGCCAACCACCGGGTGATGTTCTGTTCCATTACATCCGGGGCACTTCATGCAAAATTCAATCGGCGCACCAAAGCAGAGGCTCAGCCTCAGCGATCCCAAAGTGCGTGCGTGGCTATTTCAGATCATCACCATTGTGGCGGTGGTCTCGATGGGCTGGTACCTGTTCGACAACACGCAGACCAACCTTCAACACCGGGGCATTACCTCCGGTTTCGACTTTCTGGAGCGCAGTGCCGGTTTCGGCATCGCTCAACACCTGATCGACTACACCGAATCGGACAGTTATGCCCGGGTGTTTGTCATCGGCCTGCTCAACACGCTGCTGGTGACCTTCATCGGCGTGATCCTGGCGACAATCCTCGGGTTCATCGTCGGCGTGTCACGGCTGTCGAAGAACTGGATCATCAGCAAGCTGGCGACTGTTTATGTGGAAGTCTTCCGCAACATTCCGCCGCTGCTGCAAATCCTGTTCTGGTACTTCGCGGTGTTCCTGACCATGCCGGGGCCACGCAACAGCCATAACTTCGGCGACACCTTCTTCGTCAGCAGCCGCGGCCTGAACATGCCGGCCGCGTTGATGGCGGACGGTTTCTGGCCGTTTGTGATCAGCATCGTCGTGGCCATTGTCGCGATCGTGCTGATGAGCCGCTGGGCCACCAAACGCTTCGAAGCGACCGGTGTGCCGTTCCACAAGTTCTGGGTTGGCCTGGCGCTGTTCTTTGCGATCCCGGCGCTGTGCGCGTTGATCTTCGGTGCACCCGTGCACTGGGAAATGCCCAAGCTGCAAGGCTTCAACTTTGTCGGTGGCTGGGTGCTGATCCCGGAACTGCTGGCACTGACCCTGGCCCTGACCGTGTACACCGCGGCGTTCATCGCCGAGATCGTGCGTTCGGGCATCAAGTCGGTCAGCCACGGCCAGACCGAAGCGGCACACTCGCTGGGTCTGCGTAACGGTCCGACGCTGCGCAAAGTGATCATCCCGCAAGCACTGCGCGTGATCATTCCGCCGCTGACCAGCCAATACCTGAACCTGGCGAAAAACTCTTCGCTGGCGGCCGGTATCGGCTATCCGGAGATGGTTTCGTTGTTTGCCGGTACGGTGCTGAACCAGACCGGGCAGGCGATCGAAGTAATTGCCATCACCATGAGCGTGTACCTGGCGATCAGTATCAGCATTTCCCTGCTGATGAACTGGTACAACAAGCGCATTGCGCTGATCGAGCGGTAAGGAAAAGCGCATGAGTACTCATACTTTCAAGCCTGACATGCCTCCACCGAGCAGCAGCATCGGTGTGGTCGCATGGATGCGCGCAAACATGTTCTCCAGCTGGCTCAACACCCTGCTGACCCTGTTTGCGTTCTATCTGATTTACCTGATTGTCCCGCCGATCCTGGAATGGGCAATCATCGACGCCAACTGGGTCGGCACCACTCGCGCCGACTGCACCAAGGAAGGCGCCTGCTGGGTTTTCATTCAGCAGCGTTTTGGCCAGTTCATGTACGGCTACTACCCGATGGACCTGCGCTGGCGCGTGGACCTGACCGTGTGGCTGGCGGTGATCGGCGTGGCGCCATTGTTCATCTCGCGCTTTCACCGTAAAGCCGTGTATGGCCTGAGCTTCCTGGTGCTGTATCCGATCATTGCCTGGTGTCTGTTGCATGGTGGCGTTTTCGGTCTGACCCAAGTGGCGACCAGCCAATGGGGCGGCCTGATGCTGACCCTGGTGATCGCCACTGTCGGTATTGCCGGTGCGTTGCCGCTGGGCATTGTGCTGGCGCTGGGCCGTCGTTCGAACATGCCGGCGATTCGCGTGGTCTGCGTGACCTTCATCGAATTCTGGCGCGGCGTGCCGTTGATCACGGTGCTCTTCATGTCCTCGGTGATGCTGCCGTTGTTCCTGCCTGAAGGCATGAACTTCGACAAACTGCTGCGGGCGCTGATCGGCGTGATCCTGTTCCAGTCGGCCTATGTGGCTGAAGTGGTGCGCGGCGGTCTGCAAGCGATTCCAAAAGGTCAGTACGAAGCGGCTGCGGCGATGGGCCTCGGTTACTGGCGCAGCATGGGCCTGGTGATTCTGCCGCAAGCCCTGAAGCTGGTAATCCCTGGCATCGTCAACACCTTCATTGCGCTGTTCAAGGACACGAGCCTGGTGATCATCATCGGCCTGTTCGACTTGCTCAACAGCGTCAAACAAGCCGCCGCCGACCCGAAATGGTTGGGCATGGCCACTGAAGGCTATGTGTTCGCGGCCCTGGTGTTCTGGATTTTCTGTTTTGGTATGTCGCGCTATTCCATGCATCTGGAACGCAAGCTCGACACTGGCCACAAGCGTTAGGAGTTCTGTAATGAGCGAAGCAATCAAAAAGCCTGTGAGCCCTGAAGGCATTATTCAGATGCAGGGCGTGAACAAGTGGTATGGCCAGTTCCACGTGTTGAAAGACATCAACCTGAACGTTAAACAGGGCGAGCGTATCGTCCTGTGTGGCCCGTCGGGTTCCGGTAAGTCGACGACCATTCGCTGCCTCAACCGCCTGGAAGAACACCAGCAGGGTCGTATCGTGGTCGATGGCGTTGAACTGACCAACGACCTCAAGCAGATCGAAACGGTCCGCCGTGAAGTCGGCATGGTGTTCCAGCACTTCAACCTGTTCCCGCACCTGACCATCCTGCAGAACTGCACCCTGGCGCCGATGTGGGTGCGCAAGATGCCCAAGCGCCAGGCCGAAGAAATCGCCATGCATTACCTGGAACGCGTACGCATTCCGGAGCAGGCGCATAAATTCCCGGGGCAACTGTCCGGCGGTCAGCAGCAGCGTGTGGCGATTGCCCGCGCGCTGTGCATGAAACCGAAAATCATGCTGTTCGACGAACCGACTTCGGCCCTCGACCCGGAAATGGTGAAAGAGGTGCTGGACACCATGATCGGTCTGGCCGAAGACGGCATGACCATGCTCTGCGTGACCCACGAAATGGGCTTCGCCCGCACCGTGGCCAACCGCGTGATCTTCATGGACAAGGGCGAAATCGTTGAACAGGCCGCGCCAAACGACTTCTTCGACAATCCGCAGAACGAACGCACCAAACTGTTCCTGAGCCAGATCCTGCATTGATCGAAGCCAGGCCGTGAAAAAAACCCGGACTCTGTTCCGGGTTTTTTTTGCCCGAAGAAACACACCTCGATCCCTGTAGGAGCCGGCTTGCTGGCGATAGCGGGGTGTCAGGCGAAACCTATGTTGGATGTCAGACCGAATCGCCAGCAAGCCGGCTCCTACAGGGTTTGTGTCGTGTGGGAGATGGCGAGCCGAACGCGGAATTGTAGGAGCCGGCTTGCTGGCGATAGCGGTGGGTCAGGCGACTTCCATGTTGGATGTCAGACCGAATCGCCAGCAAGCCGGCTCCTACAGGGTTTGCGCAATGCACGAGATGGCGAGCCGAACGCGGAATTGTAGGAGCCGGCTTGCTGGCGATAGCGGTGGGTCAGGCGACTTCCATGTTGGATGTCAGACCGAATCGCCAGCAAGCCGGCTCCTACAGGGTTTGTGTCGTGTGCGAGATGGCGAGCCGAACGCGGAATTGTAGGAGCCGGCTTGCTGGCGATAGCGGTGGGTCAGGCGACTTCCATGTTGGATGTCAGACCGAATCGCCAGCAAGCCGGCTCCTACAGGGTTTGTGTCGTGTGCGAGATGGCGAGCCGAACGCGGAATTGTAGGAGCCGGCTTGCTGGCGATGGCGGTGGGTCAGGCGACATCGATGTGGGATGTCAGACCGAATCGCCAGCAAGCCGGCTCCTACAGGGTTTGTGTCGTGTGCGAGATGGCGAGCCGAACGCGGAATTGTAGGAGCCGGCTTGCTGGCGATAGCGGTAGGTCAGGCGACATCCATGTTGGATGTCAGACCGAATCGCCAGCAAGCCGGCTCCTACAGGGTTTGTGTCGTGTGGGAGATGGCGAGCCGAACGCGGAATTGTAGGAGCTGGCTTGCTGGCGATAGCGGTGGGTCAGGTGACATCCATGTTGGTTATCAGACCGAATCGCCAGCAAGCCGGCTCCTACAGGGGTTGTGTCGTGTGCGAGATGGCGAGCCGAACGCGGAATTGTAGGAGCCGGCTTGCTGGCGATAGCGGTGGGTCAGGTGACATCGATGTGGGATATCAGACCGAATCGCCAGCAAGCCGGCTCCTACAGGGTTTGTGTCGTGTGCGAGATGGCGAGCCGGACGCGGAATTGTAGGAGCCGGCTTGCCGGCGATAGCGGTGGGTCAGGTGACATCCATGTGGGATGTCAGACCGAATCGCCGGCAAGCCGGCTCCTACAGGGGGGTGTTGTGTGCGAGATGGCGAGCCGAACGCGGAATTGTAGGAGCCGGCTTGCTGGCGATAGCGGTAGGTCAGGCGACATCGATGTGGGATGTCAGACCGAATCGCCAGCAAGCCGGCTCCTACAGGGTTTGTGTCGTATGCGAAATGGCGAGCCGGGCGCGGAATTGTAGGAGCCGGCTTGCTGGCGATAGCGGTGGGTCAGGTGACATCCATGTTGGATATCAGACCGAATCGCCAGCAAGCCGGCTCCTACAGGGGGTGTGTCGTGTGCGAAATGGCGAGCCGAACGCGAAATTGTAGGAGCCGGCTTGCTGGCGATGGCGGTGGGTCGGGCGATACCCATGTTGGATATCAGACCGTATCGCCGGCAAGCCGGCTCCTACAGGGTTTGTGTAAACCGTTTGCCCTGTGGGGTGATGCTGACTAACATGTCAAAAAATTCATCCTATGATTGGATGAAAGGGCGAATCTTATGTCAGACATGTCTCCACTCATTAAACGTTCCCTGGTTGATCAGGCTCTGGACCAGTTGCGCCTGCGTATCACCGAAGGCGTCTGGTCTGTCGGTCAGCGCCTGCCCACCGAACCCGAGCTGTCTGCCGAATTGGGCATCAGCCGCAACACTGTCCGCGAAGCCATGCGCGTGTTGGCGTTTTCCGGTTTGATCGAAATCCGTCAGGGCGACGGCAGCTATCTGCGGGCGGTGATCGATCCGCTGGACACCCTGAAAGCGTTGTCGCGCTGCTCGCTTGAGCAGGCCAGGGAAACCCGGCACATCCTTGAAGTCGAGGCCATCGGCCTTGCCGCGCTGCGCAGGACCGACGAAGACCTCGTGGCCTTGCGTGAAGCGCTCAACGTCAGCGGTGATCACTACCACGGCGATCTCGACAGCTACATCGCCTGCGACCTGGTGTTTCACCGTCGTCTGGTAGACGCCGCGCACAACCCCACCCTCAGCGAGTTGTATCGCTATTTCTCCAGCGTCGTCGGCGCACAACTGCGCCAGACCTTGAGCGTCACGCCACGCCGCCAGGAAGTGTTCGACCTGCATATCGAATTGCTCGATGCCGTCGAGCAACGCGACCCGGAACGCGCGAAAGCCTTGTCGAGGCAGTTGATCAATGAACCTTGAAACCGAGAACGCCATGTCCAGCAGCCACAGTACGATCACCGAAGCCAAACGCACGGCGGAGCTCGAAGAGCTGCTGATCGACGCCGAGGCCGATGACGAACAGGTCCAGCAAAGCCAGCCAATCCTGCGCCGACCGTGGCTGTTGTTGCTGGGGCTGATTCTGGTCGCGCTGAACTTGCGTCCGGCGCTGTCGAGCATGGCGCCGATGCTCAGCGAGGTCTCGAAAAGCCTGGGCCTGTCGGCGGCGCAGGCCGGTTTGCTGACGACGTTGCCAGTGCTGTGCCTCGGTCTTTTTGCGCCGTTGGCGCCGATTCTGGCGCGACGTTTCGGCGCTGAGCGCGTGGTGTTGGGCATCCTTCTGACATTGGCCGGCGGGATCATTCTGCGCAGTTCGTTCGGTGAAATCGGCCTGTTTGGCGGCAGTGTGCTGGCCGGTGCGAGCATCGGCGTGATCGGCGTTCTGCTGCCAGGCATTGTCAAACGCGACTTCGCCAAACACGCCGGGACCATGACCGGCGTCTATACCATGGCCCTGTGCCTGGGGGCGGCGATGGCGGCGGGCGCAACCGTGCCGTTGAGCGAACACTTCGACAAGAGCTGGGCATTGGGCCTCGGCTTCTGGGTGATTCCGGCACTGGTGGCGGCGATGTTCTGGTTGCCGCAAGTCGGTCAGAAACACGGCTCCCACAACGTGGCTTACCGGGTTCGCGGTCTGTTGCGTGACCCGTTGGCCTGGCAAGTGACCTTGTACATGGGCCTGCAATCGTCCTTGGCGTACATCGTGTTCGGCTGGTTGCCATCGATCCTGATCGGTCGCGGCCTGACGCCAACCCAGGCCGGGCTGGTGCTGTCGGGTTCGGTGATCGTTCAACTCGCCAGTTCGCTGGCCGCACCGTGGCTGGCGACGCGCGGCAAGGATCAGCGCCTGGCGATCGTCATCGTCATGGCGCTGACCCTCGGCGGTCTGTTCGGTTGCCTTTATGCACCCATCGAAGGCCTGTGGGGCTGGGCGATCCTGCTCGGCCTGGGGCAGGGCGGAACGTTCAGCCTGGCGTTGACCCTGATTGTCTTGCGCTCGCGGGACTCGCACGTGGCGGCCAACCTGTCGAGCATGGCCCAGGGCTTCGGTTACACCCTGGCGTCCATGGGGCCGTTCGCGGTCGGCATCGTGCATGACTGGACCGGCGGCTGGAATGCCGTGGGCTGGATCTTCGCTGTGATCGGCCTCGGCGCCATCCTTGCCGGCCTCGGTGCCGGGCGTTCGCTGTACGTGCAGGTGGTCAGCGAAAAGGTCTGACTACAGGTAAACAACGTCCAGCGTTGCCGAACCGTCGAGCTGCACCTCAGCGCTGAGGTCCAGCTCGGAGGTGGGCGCGATGACCGTTTCCACCGTCACCCGGCTGGTCAGCGTGCGGATGGCAATCGGGCCGGCGCTGCTCCCGGCAATGTCAGTGAATCCGAGATAACTTCGGGCGCCAATCGGAATGGCCTGGCTGTTCGACGAACTCCAGGCCTTGCCGCCCGTGGTGGAATCAGTTCGATAGACCTGCGTCAGGTCGTCCACCACGGTGCTGGCCGGATCGAAGTTCAGTGAATACAAGCCGATTTTATTGTGGCTGTGGTCGTGGTTCAGGCCGTAGTAAATCTCGCTGTTGACGATCGCCGAGCCGTCGCGGTTGTCGCGCATCAGCAAGGCAAAACGCGCGGGCGCATTGCACTGAATAGTGAGGTCGAGCGTTTGGTCGCGCAGTCGCGTGCGTTTGTCGACGCTGAGGTCCTGCCGGGAGATTTTTCCGTAGTCGACGAGGCCGTTGTTGGACAGCATCGGTGTGCAGGCGAGCGGGGTGAGGGTGCCTTTGACGGTCAGGTCAACGGTGGACGCCGCGAAGGTGTGTTGGGTGGTGCTGATGAGCAAGGTTGTCGCGAAGACAGCGAAGTAACGATTCATTTGTGAAAATCCTTTTCGTTGTTTTTTCTGCCTGTGCCGGGAGTCTGCGGAGCCAAAGGCACCTGTCGGCGCTGAGCCGGTCCCTTTACCGAAACTGTCGTTCGAGCGGCTCAGCGCGTTGACTCAGGGGAGGTACTTGATTTCAAGCGTCATGGAGCCATCGATGGGCACTTCCTCAGTCAGAGTCAGGCTATCGGCGCGAGCAATGAAGGTATTGATCCACAGAAGCATTGAGAGATCTTTTACTGCTATGGGGGTGGTGTTGCCGATAGTGCTTGTTGCCAGAAGTTCATTCGAGTTGATGGTGGTGGCGCGGGTCCAGCTTCCTCCGCCGTCACTCGATCGAATAGCGTCTGCACGCAGACCGTCCGCTTGCAGGTTGGCGACGTATGGCCAGAAGTAACCCAGCTTTTCGTCCGCGGGGGTCAAGCCCACGCCAAAAAAAGAGGGGAAGCTATGTTTGTATTGGGTCTATTGTCGATGGACTTCACTGCGAACACGACCGGTGCCTCGCAGTTAACGTTGAACGACATGTAGTGGTTGCCTACTTCCGTGTTTGCGATTGGATTGAGGTTCTTTACAGGGACTTTACCGATGTCGATGTTGCCGCCGTCGGCCAATGTTGGTGTGCAAGCATTCGGGGTGATGAGGCCTGTGACCGTCAGGTCCGTCGACGAGGCGGCGAAGGTGAGGGGCGAGGTCAGGACGATGAGCGCCATCGTCAGTGCGTGTGGAATTATTTTCATGGGACAGGTTTCGCTGTGTCTGGTGAGCGGAATCAGCCCTTGCCCGAAGCGTGACCTCGGGCAAGGTCGGCTACGGGGTTATGGGTAGGCGATGGTGATGGTGACCGAGCCGTCGAGAGCGACTTCGTTGGTCAGGTCCAGTGAGTCGGCGCGGGCAATTACAGTCCGGACCCTAAGTTCTGTCTGCAGATCCTTGATGGCAATTGGCGTGGTCGGTCCCCCTACAGCACCGAATGCCGAGAGCTGTGAAGGATTCAGAATAGAGCTTGCGAACCAAGTACTTCCATTGGTCGCGGACACCAACGGCTGCACAGCAACACCATCTGCCATGGGTGTCATGATGTTTAGGTTGAAACCTCCAAGCTTTTGATCACCATTGATAAAGCCCAGGCCGTAATCGTAGTTAGCATCAGCTGTGCCGCGTCTGTTATCAGTCGGTAACAGCCTGAACGCGGTCGCTGCGTCACAGTTCACAGCTAGCTGCACTGTCTCGAGCGGCAGTCGCGTAGGATTGTCCAGTTGCAGGTCTTTGGCTGAAAGCTTGCCATGATCGACGATCCCGCCACCGGAAAGCGTCGGCGTGCATGCGTTCGGGGTGATAAGGCCGGTCACCGTCAAATCAGTGCTCGACGCAGCCAGCGCATAAGGCGCAACACCAATCAACGCGATGGCGGAGAGTGCTGCAAAGTACTTTTTAATCATTTCTTACTCACTTCTATTGTTGTTGTCCTGACTGCCCCGAGCCGCTCAACTGCGCCTCGGATCCAGCAGGATCGGGTTGGGTGTTACAGGTAAATAATCTCGATCGTCCCCGCGCCATCGAGCTCGATGGCGGTGCTCAAATCCAGGCTGTTGGTGGGGGCGATGACGGCGTCCACGGTCACCGTGGTGCTGAGGTTCTGGATCAGCACCGGGCCGGCGTTGCTGCCGGCGCTGTCGGTGAACGCCAGGTAACGGGTCTGGCCGATGGGGATCGGGTTGGCGCTGCCGGTGCTCCAGGCAGTGCCGGCGGTGGAGGAGTCGATTCGATAGAGGCGGGCAAAGCCGTCGGCATTAGCGTTTGCCGGGTCGACGCTCAGTGAATAGCGGCCAATCCTGTTGCCGCGACTGTCTTTGCCCAGGCCGTAGTCAATTTCGCTGTTGAGCGTCGCCGAACCTGAGCGGTTGTCATGCATGATCAAGGCGAAGGAGGCCGGTGCGTCGCAGCCGACCATCAGCGTCAACGATCTGGGTGGCAGGCGCGTGTCCTTGTCCGCGTTGAGGTCTTTTTTCGATAGGGTGCCAAAGTCGACCACGCCGCCGTTGGACAGCACCGGCTCGCAGGCCGCCGGAGCGAAACGGGCGCGCAAGGTTGTCTCGCGGGTGCGTCCGGCGCCGATGGCATCGAACACCCCAAACGCTTCCCAGGTCACCGCGTCACGCACCTGCATGCCTTGCTCTTGAACCCAGGCGGTCAGCTCAAGTTGCGCCGAGAAACTGCGCCCCTGTACCGGCACGCCGGCCTGCACCGGCACGATCCCGTGTTCCGGTCGCCAGATCAGGTTCGATGCCGTTTTGGACGGTGGCTGACCGGCCCCGGCAATCAAGCCGATCTCCACCGACTGGCCGTCGAGCACGGCGTCGCGAATGCGTACCTGATAACTGCCGCGTTCGGCAAAGTGAAAGCGTTCGGCGGTCGCGGCCATTGCCCGGTAGAACAGGCTCATGTCGATGGGCTGCGCACAGCTCAGGGTCAGGCTGAACGGGCGCTCGCCGAGGTGTCGTTCCGCTGCCGCATCGGGGCGGATCGCACGGTTCATCAAGCCGTAATCGAGCACCGGCTGGCTCAGGCTGAACTGACAGTCATCGGTGGACGCCGAGGCCAGTGGCGTGAGTCCGCTCAGTGCCAGGGGCGCGAGGGTCAGCAGCAAATAGCGTGACAGGTTCATGAAGTCATCCTCAGAGGGCTCGGCACTTGGCGGGGGCGGTTTCGTAGTACGCGTTGGTGTCCGCGTCGGCGGGCAGTTCGAAGCGCAGTTCGCAACGCTCCAGCCCCGGCGCGCTGATCCACAGCGCGCGGCGGTCGAGGACGTTGGGCAAAAACACCAGTCCGCCGTCCTGCACCAGGGTCACGAATTCACCGTCCTCGGTGTTCACGGCGGCCCCGCGTGGCAGGGGCGCGCCGTTGGCGGTGGTGGCCTTGAGCAAGGCTCGACGGGTCATCGTGATGCCGAACTCAACGGTGTCGACGGCGCCGCGACCGGCCGAAATCACCGCCAGCCCGTTGTGAATGTCGGCGTTGCGCGGCAGGGTTTTGGTGTCGACTTCCACCGGGCTGCGGCCGTACGCCGCCACTTGCGGGATCACCGCCTGACCTTGCCAGTCGGTCCACACCGGCCCACTGGGCGTCGACACTTTGATCGAACCCATGTCGCCCACGGACAGCAGGGCAAAGGTGTCGCTCACCGGGTACGGCGACAGCGTCAAACCACCGCCGTGCAACACCGCGCCGCCGCGAGCGCTGGCCTGATAGCTGGAGCGTTCATCGTCGGCGCGGGTGTAGTTGAGATCGAGTTGGGCGTAGCGCGGCAGCAGTGAAACGCCAGCCGTGGATTGCACCTGTTTGTCGCGGGTGTCGTGTTCGACGCCGACCCGGTAACCCAGCTGATCGTTGACCCGCTCACTCAAGCCGACGCCGCTGCGGTACTCGCCAGCGGAACTGCGCACCCAGGTGCGCGCCCGGCGGTTCTCGCCCAGCGGAATGCTGAGGTTCAGGTAGACGCTGTCATCGTTGCGGCTGGCGCCGCTGACCTGCCATTCGGCGGTCGCCGAGACCGACACGCCAGCGATGCTGGTGCCCCAGGAGGCGAGGGCGCGGCTGCTGCTTTGGCCGTCGAACGAACTGGAACGGCTGAAGCCGCTGCTGAAGGCGCCGAGCCATGGGTGCGACCACGACAGGGCCGCGCTTTGCTGATCGCGGTAACGGGAGTTGCTGTTGTCGGACGTGTTGTCGAATACCGCCTCTTCCAGTTCCCGGTAGCCGAGTGTTCGGTAAGAGCTGCCGGCATTGAACGCCCACTGTTCGCTCAACCGGTGCGAGACGCTCAGGTCCGCCTGAAATCCCTGACTGGCTTGCTTGCCGCTGGCGTGCGCGCCGGTCAGCGTGGCTTGCACCTGGGTGGCGGGCGAGGGCAACAGGCCGACGCTGGCGCCTGCCGCGCGATAGTCGGCGGCGCCGGTCAGGCCGGCGCTGAGCAACACTTGCGGGGTGAGCGCACCGCTCCAGCCGCCGCTGATCACCCAGGGATCGTCACTCTGTGAATCACCGATGCTGCGCACCTGACCGGCCCCCAGCGAATAACCGGGCGCAGGCAAACTGACCCCCAGCATCGCGGCCTGCACGGTAAAACTGCGCTCGCTGCCATCGGCCTCCTTGATCGTGACTTCCACGTCGGAACGCGTGTTGAGCCGTCGCACGTTGGTGAGCGCGAACGGGCCGGCGGGCACCACCGTGGAATGGATCAGCGAACCGTTCTGGCGAACCTCGATCTGTGCCTGACTGTTGGCGATCCCTTCAATGACCGCGCTTTGCCCTTCGACCTGCAGCGCTTGCTCGTTCAGCACTTGCACGTCGGTGATCTGCGCACCGGCGAGCACCGGGTTGTAGAGGTTGATCTGACCCGCCTGCAGCACCGCTTCCTGGCTGGCGAAAGTGCGCTGGGCATAGGCCGCAATGTGCGTGGTGCGGGAAATGTCATCCTGCCAGGTCTGTACCTGACGGCTGCGCACGATCCAGTCACCAGCATTGAAACCGAGTTCGGTGTTGGCCGAGGCGTAGCGGCTCGAACTGTCTCCTGAACGGCTGTGCAAACCGGTGACGTCGTAGTTGATCAAACCGGCAATACCCCCGGTTTGGTAACCGGAAAAATCCCGGGCCGTGGGGCGTATCGCGTCGGTGGGCACGATCAACGACAGGGCGAGGTTCGCGGGGTCCGGTTCGATGACGGCCTGCGGCGCGGAGCCAAGAAAATCGTGGCACTGACCCTCGTCCAGCGTAAGCGCGGGCACCGTGAGGTTCGCCGCATCGAGCAGCGCGCGATCGAAGCACAACGCCCCTTCGCGATTGAACGTGACGTCGACCCGGCCATGGCGCTGACCGTTGACGGTGAGCGTGACCGGGTGCCGGCCGGCCGTGAACTGCGGCGCCTGCATCAGCAACGTCGCCAGCGCCGGATCGATGCCGCGCTGCAGCAACGTGTCCTTGTCGAACGATGCCTCACCGTGGGCGTCGAGCACCATCAGCGCATTGCTCAGCAGCAACGCCACTGTGGTTCGCCGCCGCCATGGATAAGGGCGAGCGGCGCCCCGAATAACGGGCACGGCTTCGCCATCACGGTAAATCGATACTGTGTTCATCAGGTTCACTTGGGTTATTGCGGCGTGCGGTTACAGGCACGCCTGTGGCAACGACCAGATGGCCGTTGCCTTGAAACATGGGCGCTCATCGTTCTTTGATGACGCCGTCAGGGCGGTTCAGGACTGGATGGGCGCCTCGTAATGCGGCACCGCAAAACCGTAGACCGTTGCCGGTTGAAACCGCACCTGCGTGGCGGCGCCTTCGGGCACCTTGATGCTGATGTGCTCACCGGGCAGTACGTAGGTTTTCGGCAACATCGCGTTGCCCGCCGCCGGCAACAATTGCACTTCCTGGCCCAGACGGACCACGTAAGGCGTGTCGTTGCGCACGGTCAGTTGACCGTCTTTGAGCGACCATTGCAGGTCGGTCCACGGCGTGCGATTGGGCGCCAGTCCTTTGGGGTGCAGGATCACCGGCAAGTTCTGGCGCACCGTCACGCCGACCCGTGCCTGCCCGGCTTCGGCGGGGGCTTTGCCCTGGGGGATGCCTTCAAAGATCACCCTTTTCAAACGCTGGGTGAGCAGGGGCTTTTCCGTTTGCAGAATGAAGCGCACCAATTGGGTTTTGCCCGCTTCGACGCGCGCCAGCGGCGGCGTCACGAACACCAGCGATTCGCTGTCCTCGGCAATGTCTTCGAGGGTGACGTGCATCAACGCCAGGTTGGCATCGGTGTTGGTCACGGACACGGACGCTTCGCCGTCGGCCTCGTTGACGATGACCACGGAAGTGTTCGGCACCATGCCGTCGGCCTGAGCCTGTGCGCTCAGCAGCAGGGCAAATGCGCCGAGGCTGGAATGGAACAGATGACGGGTGACTCTGGAAAACATCGTCATGACGTGTCTCGTTGAATATTCGAAAAAATGGAGCCGGGAACACCGGCCTATCAATAGTTCAGTTGCACGGTGACATGCCCGTCGATAGGGATTTCGTCGGTCAGCGTCAGGTCGTTCGCGCGAACGATGGTGGTAAACGTCGTGAGCCGCGCACGCAGATCCTTGATGGCGATCGGTGTGCTCAGGTCGGTCAACGCCGCGAACGCGGTCCGGCCGGCGTGCCCCAGGTAGGAAGACACTCGCCAGGTGGCACCGTCGTTGAGGGAAATGATGGTTCTCACCGCCGCCCCATCGGCCACGGCATCGAACAGGCCGAACGCAACGCTGCCCAGGTTCTGGTTATCGTTGATGACGCCCAGCCCGTGACTATTGGGGTGAAAGGCGGAAGAGCCTTCGCGGTTGTCGATTGTCGTCAGGGTAAATGGCGTGGCGCCATCGCAGTTCACTTCCAGGTACAGCGTGCCGTTTTCCAGGGCAGTGGGCTGGTCCGGTTTCAGGTCTTTTACTGTCAATTTGCCGTGGTCGACGATGCCGCCACCGGACAGACTGGGTGTGCAGGCGCTGGGGGTGATCAGGCCGGTGACGCTCAGGTCGGCGCTGCTGGCGGCGAAGGCCATGGGGGCGCAGGCGATCAACAGAGGCGTCAATAGAGCGAGGGAGCATCTTTCCATGATGGGTCGTCCTTTGAGTGAGCGGGCAACGCCGTGGGGCTGGCGTTGCTCGTTGATGACGGAGGGTTACAGGTACTCGATCTGGAGCGTTGCGGATCCGTCGAGTGCGACTTCGTCGGTGAGGGTCAGGCTGTTGGCGGGGGCGATGTAGGCATTTACCCCAATATCCACCGTAACGTTTTGAAGGAAGTCAGGTGTCCAGGCCCTGCCGGTGCGATTGCCAAACGCAATCCAATCAGCCGATGTAATTCCATCGCCATCCCGAATCTGACTCCAGGTATCACCCTTGTTTCGAGAGGAAAGCGCTGTCACCGGGTTATCGGCGACCGGGTTCCTGACACTCAGTCCGTAATAACCCAGCTTCTCATTTGTGTTAATCAACCCTAGGCCGAAGGTCGTGGAGCCACCTGCGCTTGTGGAGCCCTCCCGATTATCAGATGTTTTGAGCGCAAACTGTGTGGAGGCATCGCAGTTCACGGTCAGTTGAATGGTCTCGCGTCCGAGTTGAGTGTGGGTGGTCGGATTCAAGTCTTTAGCGGATCTTTTTCCGTAATCGACGACACCACCATTGGCCAGGCTTGGTGTACAGGCCGTAGGAGTGATGAGGCCCGTTACGGTCAGGTCAGTACTGGACGCCGCGAACGCCGACGAGGCACCGGTCAGCAGCAAAGCAGCAGTCAAAAGGGATAAACGCTTGTTCATGTGTTGGCTCTTCCTTGATGAACGATAGTTGGGAGTTGCCCTGTTATGGACAGGGCGCAATCTATCGATCGAAGTAGCCAGGCGGAATGCAACTAATACGAAAACGAACAGCCCGGTGTATGAAAGCGTGTTGCGGGCTACAAATCGCCCTCCTGCATCACGTTGTCTGTAGTCCTTCTGTGTGGCCGATGTAGCTTGCAAACGTAGGGCGGTTCTTTTTTGTTTTATAGGAGAAAGAACACCCCCCCGATTACATTGGGCGAAGTGGTTTTACGGTCGGGAACGGGCGTTGTGGTGGGAACAGTACGGCGCTATTTTTCGCGCATTCCAGTCACCAAACAGGATAAATCCGACAATGCGCGTAATCATTGCTGACGACCATCCGGTCGTTCGTATCGGCTTGCGGATGCTCGTCGATCTCAACCGGGCATGTGTGGTGGTGGGGGAGGCCGATGGTCCCGACAGCCTGTTGAGCCTGCTGTACACGACGCCTTGTGATCTGTTGATCACCGACTTTTGCATGCCGGGTAACATGCAGGCCGACGGGCTGAAGATGCTGAGCCGGGTGCGACGTGGCTACCCGACGATGCCGATCATTCTGGTCACGATGTTTGCCAACGTCACCACCCTGAGGGCGGCGTTCGCACAAGGCGTGGTGGCGATCATCGCCAAAGGCGCGTCGGCGAAGGAGTTGCCGATGGCGATAAAATCCGTGTCTGAAGGGCGCCGGTACATCAGCGAGTCGTTGCGCACCGCGCTGCTTCAGGCCGACGCCCGGGCCCGGTCGAGTTGCGCTGCACTGTCGGCAAAAGAGCACGAGGTGGTCCGAATGCTCGCCAGCGGAATGACCGTCAGTGAAATCGCCGGCCACTTCAAACGCAGCGTTTCGACCATCAGCAAACAGAAAAACATGGCCATGCAGCGGCTGGGCATTTCCACGGACGTGGACCTGTTTGCGTATGCCCGCGAGAGTGGCATGGTGCATTAGGCACAGGGGCATTGTTGAGCGGGTCTGGAAGCGCGGGTAACGCGTGATTGCATGCGTTACCCGGTATTCGGGGGTGAAGTTAGAAGTACTTGATGTCGAAGGTGACGGAGCCATCGATTGGCACTTCATTGGTCAGGTTCAGACCTTCGGCAGGCGCGATGGAGGTATGGACACTCACATCTGCCGCCAGGTCTTTCAAGGCCAGTAACGTATCGGGGCCTCCAATAGCCGCCGCTGCGATGATATGTGTCGGGTCCACGTAGACCGTTCTAAACCAGGTATTGCCGCCATCTTCGGACGCAATCCATTTCGCAGCGGTGCCGTCTGCCATCAAGTTGTTCAGAATCATCGAAAAGTCCCCCAGTGGCTGCCCATCCACCTTTCCCAGACCAAAAGTGTCCGGCCTGTAAGCCGTCCCTTCCCGATTATCTTTTGGCGCAAGCGCGAACAAGTTCGCCGCCTCGCAGTTCACCGCAAGTTGCAGCGTGACGCGTGGCAGGTCGGTCACGGTAGTGGGATGGAGATCCTTGAAAGGAATTTTTCCGTGATCAACGATGCCTCCATTGGACAGGGAGGGGATGCATGCACCCGGGGTGATCAGACCTGTTACGGTCAGGTCAGTACTGGACGCAGCGAACGCAGACGAGGCGTCGCTCAGCAGCAAAGCTGCGGTCAGCAGGGATATACGTTTGTTCATGTGTTGGCTCTTCCTTGATGACAAATATCTTGAGATTGCCCTGTGCGGGCAGGGCGCAATCTATCGGTCGGGGGCACCAGGCGACATTCAACTAATACGAAAGCGGACGGCCCGGTGTATGAAAGGGTGTTGCTGGCCGGGACCGGGCGGCGCTGTTTTTTCTCGTCTTCATGCAGTTCCGATATTCCCGCCACGAATGCCGATGGTCTTCCCGTTGTTTGCAGACTATCGTGCAGCAATCTTGCGAAAGCCTTTTGCACCTCTATCTGTAAACCCCAGGGAGCTTGCCCATGAGTGATGCCCACAACGCCTTGATCACCCGATTCTATGAGGCCTTCCAGCGCCTGGATGCCGAGGCCATGAGCGCCTGCTACACCGACGACGTGGTGTTCAGTGATCCGGCATTTGGCGAATTGCGCGGGCGCGACGCGGGCGACATGTGGCGCATGCTCACCACCCGGGCCAAGGATTTTTCCCTGACTTTCGATAATGTGCGCAGTGATGATCGCAGCGGCGGCGCGCATTGGGTGGCGACGTACCTGTTTAGCCAGACCGGCAATACCGTGGTCAACGATATTCAGGCGCGTTTTGTGTTTCGCGACGGCAAGATCTGCGAGCATCACGACCGTTTTGATCTGTGGACCTGGTCGCGTCAGGCGCTGGGGTTCAAGGGGTTGCTGCTGGGCTGGACGCCGCTGGTGAGAAACGCCGTTCGCGCTCAGGCCTTGAAGGGGCTGAAGGCTTTTCAGGCCAGTCGCTGATAAGATCGCGGCTTGTTTTCTTTCAAGCCCTGACCGTCACGTGAACACGCCGAGCGAACCCGCCGCCATTGCCGCCGAACCGACGCTGCCCGCCAGCAAACCCTGGTTCGTCTACCTCGTTCGCGCGGCCAACGGTTCGCTCTACTGCGGGATCAGCGACGATCCCGTCCGCCGCTTCGCCACTCACCAGAGCGGCAAAGGCGCGCGGTTCTTCCTTTCCAGCCCGGCGGTGGCCTTGGTCTACACCGAAGTCTGCCGCGACAAAAGCGAAGCGCTGCGCCAGGAACGGCTGATCAAAAAACTCAAGAAAAGCGCCAAGGAATGTCTGGTGGCGACCTTTGCTGCGGGCTTATCAATCTGATTGATCAGTTCCCATCAGGCAGATCTGTAGGCTGCTCGCGGATTGCGCGCTAAGCTGCAGATTCCTGATCCGTGCGGCGGAGCCGAGCATGTCCGAGTTGATTCTTCATCATTACCCGACGTCCCCTTTTGCCGAAAAAGCCCGCCTGCTGCTGGGCTTCAAGGGCCTGTCCTGGCGCTCGGTGAAGATCTCGCCGGTGATGCCAAAACCCGATCTGACGGCTTTGACCGGTGGCTATCGCAAGACGCCGGTGTTGCAGATTGGTGCGGATATTTATTGCGACACGTCGCTGATCGCCCGTCGACTGGAGCAGGAAAAAGCCTTGCCGGCGTTCTTCCCGGAAGGTCAGGAAATGATCGCCGCGACGTTCGCTGCCTGGGCGGATTCGGTGGTGTTCCAGCATGCCGTAAGCCTGGTGTTTCAGCCTGCGTCGGTCGCGGTGCGTTTCGGCCATTTGCCGCCGGAAGCAATCAAGGCGTTCCTCGCCGATCGCGCCAGTTTTTTCAGCGGTGGCAGTGCGACAAAGTTGTCGGCCGAACAGGCGCGGCATCAATGGCCGACGATCATGACACGCCTGGAGCAACAGCTGCAGCGCGAGCAGGGCGACTTCCTGTTCGGCGAACCATCGATTGCCGACTTCGCCCTGGCTCACTCGCTGTGGTTCCTGAAAGCGACACCAGTGACTGCGCCGCTGGTCGATGCGTACCCGGCGGTTGCCGCGTGGCATGCACGGGTCTTGGGTTTCGGGCACGGTGCGTTCAGCGAGATGACATCCGAGGAGGCGCTGGCGGTGGCGCGTAATGCTACGCCTGCCGCGTTGCCGGATGAGCAGTTCGAAGAGCCGAACGGGCATGAGGCGGGTCAGCAGGTGGTTATCACGGCGACCGATTACGGTGTTGATCCGGTGGCCGGGGAGTTGCTGTTTGCCGGGCGTGAGGAATTGATTCTGCGCCGTGAAGACGAACGTGGCGGAGTGGTGCATGTGCACTTTCCGCGGTTCGGGTTTCGTATCGAGCGCATTAACAGCTAACGACGTACACCGACCTGTAGGAGCCGGCTTGCTGCGGGCGGCGTTCCGACGATAGCGGTGGATCAGTCAACATATTCATCGACTGACCCACCGCTATCGTCGGAACGCCGCCCGCAGCAAGCCGGCTCCTACAGGGGATTGTGTTGTGTTCAGGAGTTACTTCAGGGCTGCGAGGATGGTATCCGGGTCATACCCGCGAATCAGCGTTCCGTTGACATCGATGATCGGAATCCCGCCGCCACCCAACGCTTCATAAGCCTTGCGCGCCTCGGCGTCCTTCTCGATATCGAATTCCTTGTACGGAATGCCTTTCTGATCAAGAAAGCGCCGGGTCAGTTTGCAGTAACCGCACCACTCAGTGGCGTAGAGCACGACGTTAGCTTTGGCCTGAGTCTGTTCCGACACCACTTGGGCCGGATTAAACACCCGCTCGATCTTGCCCCAGTTCTGATAAACCACGACCACCAGCAAGATCAGCAGGAATTTCTTCAGCACGCTGCCAATCATCAGTTGCGTCGCTTGAGCTGATCAGTCAGCTGAGTCGGCAGGCCTTTGATGATCAGCGTGCCGGCTTCTTCGTCGTATTCGATCTTCGAGCCCAGCAGGTGCGCTTCGAAGCTGATCGACAGACCTTCGGCGCGACCGGTGAAGCGGCGGAACTGGTTCAGGGTGCGTTTATCCGCCGGGATCTCTGGTGAAAGCCCGTAGTCCTTGTTGCGAATGTGATCGTAAAAAGCTTTCGGACGCTCTTCGTCGATCAGTTCGGAGAGTTCTTCCAGGCCCATGGGTTCGCCCATTTTTGCCTGGCTGCTGGCGTAATCCACCAGGGTCTTGGTTTTTTCGCGGGCGGACTCTTCCGGCAAGTCTTCGCTTTCCACGAAGTCGCTGAATGCCTTGAGCAGCGTGCGTGTTTCGCCCGGGCCGTCGACGCCTTCCTGGCAGCCGATGAAGTCGCGGAAATACTCCGAAACCTTTTTGCCGTTCTTGCCTTTGATGAACGAAATGTACTGCTTGGACTGTTTGTTGTTCTGCCACTCGGAGACGTTGATTCGCGCCGCCAGGTGCAACTGGCCCAGATCGAGGTGGCGGGACGGGGTCACGTCCAGCTGATCGGTCACGGCAACGCCTTCACTGTGGTGCAGCAGCGCGATCGCCAGGTAATCGGTCATGCCCTGCTGGTAATGCGCAAACAGCACGTGGCCGCCCACCGAGAGGTTCGACTCTTCCATCAGCTTCTGCAGGTGTTCCACCGCCACGCGGCTGAACGCTGTGAAGTCCTTGCCGCCGTCGAGGTATTCCTTCAGCCAGCCGCTGAACGGGTGCGCCCCGGATTCGGCATGGAAGAAACCCCAGGCCTTGCCTTGTTTGGCGTTGTAGCTCTCGTTGAGGTCGGCAAGCATGTTCTCGATGGCGCTCGACTCGGCCAGTTCAGAGTCGCGAGCGTGGAGAACTGCGGGCGTGCCGTCGGGTTTTTTGTCGATCAGGTGGACGATGCAATGACGGATCGGCATGGGCTTCTCGGCTGTTTGATACGGCTTGTTGGAGAGAGCAGGGCAGGCTCCCGAAAAAGTGCCAAGTGTACCGCAACCACTGGTTTTGGCGCGGTGCGAAGGGCAATTCGTAGCCGACCGACGGCCCTTATGCAGTTTTTTCCTGTTTTAGAGCAATAAAGCTGACCAAATGGGTAGCAAGAGGCGGATATTTCCCCGTCTCTGTGCTAGTTTTGCCCGGTCTTACGCGAAGTCACTGCGTTAAGCGTGCATTCAGCATTTGTCAGGTCGAACCAAACCCTGATTTCGGTATCTATAACCCCGATCCCGTGGTTATTGGCCGAGGGTGCCAGATCCAGAAGATCGGGCTCGATGGCTGACACTGCACTCTGCAATCCATATGAATTTGATAGGGAAGGAACACTACATGGCTCTTACTAAAGACCAACTGATCGCCGACATCGCTGAAGCTATCGACGCGCCAAAAACCACCGCGCGTAACGCTCTGGACCAACTGGGCCAAATCGTTGCCGATCAGCTGGAAAACGGCGGCGAAATCACTCTGCCAGGTATCGGCAAGCTGAAAGTGACTGAGCGTCCTGCCCGTACCGGCCGTAACCCTTCGACTGGCGCTGCCATCGAAATCGCTGCCAAGAAAGTTATCAAGCTGGTTGTGGCCAAAGGCCTGACCGACGCTGTTAACAAGTAAGACGCAGTAAAAAAAACCGTGCTCCGGAGTGATCCGGGCACGGTTTTTTTGCGCCTGTGATTTGGCGTTGGGCTCGCAAACACCGCAAAACCAATGTGGGAGCGAGCCTGCTCGCGATTGCGGTGCGTCAGGCAATATTATTGTCACTGACATACCGCCATCGCGAGCAGGCTCGCTCCTACAGTTGATCTCCGTTGGTCAGTTACTCAGCTTTTTTAACCCAACGCTCGCGCCGCCAGACCTGCTGTTCGGATTTGGTCTGGAAGGTCCACGCAACGAAGCGGCTTTGCTTCTGGCCCTGGGACATTTCCACGACCTGGCTTTCCAGAACCCCGGCCTTTTTCAGCGCCGTCTCAATCGCCGGCAGGTTCGAGGCTTTCGAGACCAGGGTGCTGAACCACAGCACTTTGTGCTGAAAGTGCGCGCTTTCGGCAATCAGCTGCGTCACAAAACGGGCTTCGCCACCTTCGCACCACAATTCGGCCGACTGACCGCCGAAGTTCAGCACCGGCAG
The DNA here is from genome assembly GCF_020423045.1 of Pseudomonas sp. MM213. Taxonomy (NCBI): domain Bacteria; kingdom Pseudomonadati; phylum Pseudomonadota; class Gammaproteobacteria; order Pseudomonadales; family Pseudomonadaceae; genus Pseudomonas; species Pseudomonas sp. MM213. Next base: position 3,419,563 of record NZ_CP081943.1, on the reverse strand, counting down.
TTTGCGTTTCGGGTCGGCACGGCCAAGGGCGCGCCATTTGCGCTCGCTGCCTTTGGTCGCTTCGTCCATCGAAGCGTGGAACGGCGGGTTGCACATGGTCAGGTCGAAGCGTTCGCCGGGTTCGAGCAAGCCCAGCAGAATGTGCTTGGGATTGGTCTGCTGGCGCAGCTGGATGGCCTTGTTCAGACCGTTGGACTGGACGATGGCTTTGGCGGCGGCCACGGCCGTCGGGTCGATTTCCGAACCGAGGAAGTGCCAGCGGTAGTCGCTGTAGCCGATCAGCGGGTAGACGCAGTTGGCGCCCATGCCGATGTCGAGCACCTTGACCGGCGCACCACGCGGGATTTCGCCGTCATTAACGCTGGCCAGCAGGTCGGCCAGGAAGTGCACGTAGTCAGCACGGCCCGGCACCGGCGGGCAGAGGTAATCGGCTGGAATGTCCCAATGGGCGATGCCATAGAACGATTTCAGCAGCGCCCGGTTGAACACCCGCACCGCGTCCGGGCTAGCGAAGTCGATGCTTTCCTTGCCGTACGGGTTGATGATCACGAACTTCGCCAGTTCCGGCGTGGTTTTGATCAGCGCCGGGAAGTCGTAACGACCCTGATGGCGGTTGCGCGGGTGCAGGCTGGCCTTTTCACGCGGTTCCACGGCTTTGGCCGGGGTGGCGGAGTCAGGCTTCTTGCGCGCAGGGCGGGGTGTGCGGGGGGCGGTCATGGGCGTTGTCGATTCGGGTATGGCTGAAAGTGGCGGGTATTGTCCCACAGACCATGACTTGGCGGGGGACCTGTAGGAGCGAGGCTTGCCCGCGAAGAACGATAATGCGGTCTGTCAGGCATGCCGCATCATCGTTCTTCGCGGGCAAGTCGGGTCGCCGCATCGCTCGCTCCTACAGAAAGCAAAAAGTGGCGGGCATAAAAAAGGGAGGCCGTTGCGGGCCTCCCTTTTTCATTGCGATTTGCCGTTACAGGCTGGCAATCCGCGCATGCTGCTCGGCCAGTTTGCCCAAAGCCTGTTCGGCCTCAGCCAGTTTGGCGCGTTCCTTCTCGATGACTTCGGCCGGAGCCTTGTCGACGAAACCGGCGTTGGACAGCTTGCCGCCCACGCGCTGGACTTCGCCCTGCAGACGCAGGATTTCCTTGTCCAGACGGGCCAGTTCGGCGTCCTTGTCGATCAGGCCGGCCATCGGCACCAGCACTTCCATCTCACCCACCAGCGCGGTGGCGGACAGCGGTGCTTCTTCGCCGGCAGCCAACACGGTGATCGATTCGAGACGCGCCAGTTTCTTCAACAGGGCTTCGTTCTCGGTGAGACGACGCTGGTCTTCGGCGCTGACGTTTTTCAGGAAAATGTTCAGCGGCTTGCCTGGGCCGATGTTCATCTCGCCACGGATGTTGCGCGTGCCGAGCATCAGTTCCTTGAGCCATTCGATGTCGTTCTCGGCCGCCGGATCGATGCGCTCTTCATTGGCCACTGGCCAAGGCTGCAGCATGATCGTCTTGCCTTCGATACCGGCCAGCGGCGCGATGCGCTGCCAGATTTCTTCGGTGATGAACGGCATGAACGGGTGCGCCAGGCGCAACGCGACTTCCAGTACGCGCACCAGCGTGCGACGGGTGCCGCGCTGACGTTCGACCGGTGCGTTTTCGTCCCACAGCACAGGCTTGGACAGTTCCAGGTACCAGTCGCAATACTGGTTCCAGATGAACTCGTACAAGGCTTGTGCCGCGAGGTCGAAGCGGAACTGGTCGAGTTGACGGGTCACTTCGGCTTCGGTGCGTTGCAGCTGCGAGATGATCCAGCGATCCGCCAGCGACAGTTCGTAGGCTTCGCCGTTCTGGCCGCAGTCTTCGCCCTTGTCCAGCACGTAGCGCGCGGCGTTCCAGATCTTGTTGCAGAAGTTGCGATAGCCTTCGACGCGGCCCATGTCGAACTTGATGTCGCGACCGGTGGACGCCAGCGAGCAGAAGGTGAAGCGCAGGGCGTCGGTGCCGTAGCTGGCGATGCCGTCGGCGAACTCGTCGCGGGTCTGCTTCTCGATCTTTTTCGCCAGTTTCGGCTGCATCATGCCGGAGGTGCGTTTCTGCACCAGGTCTTCCAGCTCGATACCGTCGATGATGTCCAGTGGGTCCAGGACGTTGCCCTTGGACTTGGACATCTTCTGGCCCTGGCCATCTCGCACCAGACCGTGAACGTAAACGGTCTTGAACGGAACCTGCGGCGTGCCGTCTTCGTTTTTCACCAGGTGCATGGTGAGCATGATCATCCGGGCAACCCAGAAGAAAATGATGTCGAAACCGGTCACCAACACGTCGGTGGAGTGGAATTTCTTCAGGAATTCGGTCTGCTCAGGCCAGCCGAGCGTCGAGAATGTCCACAGGCCCGAACTGAACCAGGTGTCGAGAACGTCGTTGTCCTGTTGCAGCGCAACGTCCGGACCGAGGTTGTGCTTGGCACGCACTTCGGCTTCGTCGCGACCGACGTAGACTTTGCCCGACTCGTCGTACCAGGCCGGAATCCGGTGGCCCCACCACAGTTGACGGCTGATGCACCAATCCTGGATGTCGCGCATCCACGAGAAATACATGTTTTCGTACTGTTTAGGCACGAACTGGATACGGCCGTCTTCAACAGCGGCAATCGCCGGTTCAGCCAATGGCTTGGTGGACACGTACCACTGGTCGGTCAGCCACGGCTCAATGATGGTGCCGGAGCGGTCGCCTTTCGGCACTTTCAGTGCGTGATCGTTGACGCTGACCAGCAGGTCGGCAGAGTCAAACGCAGCAACGATTTGTTTGCGCGCTTCGAAGCGGTCGAGGCCGACGTATTCAGCCGGGATCTTGCCGTCGATGCTTTCGTTCAGCGTGCCGTCGAGGTTGAACACCTGGCAGGCCGGCAGTACGGCAGCGTTCTTGTCGAAGATGTTCAGCAGCGGCAGGTTATGACGCTTGCCGACTTCGTAGTCGTTGAAATCGTGGGCCGGGGTGATTTTCACGCAACCGGTGCCGAATTCAGGGTCGCAGTAATCGTCGGCGATGATCGGGATGCGGCGGCCAACCAGCGGCAGCTCGACAAATTTGCCGATCAGGGCTTTGTAGCGTTCATCGTTCGGGTTAACCGCGACGGCGGCGTCGCCGAGCATGGTTTCCGGGCGAGTGGTCGCGACGATCAGGTAATCATTGCCTTCAGCGGTCTTGGCGCCGTCGGCCAGCGGGTATTTCAGGTTCCACAGGAAACCTTTCTCGTCGTGGTTTTCCACTTCGAGGTCGGAAATCGCCGTGTGCAACTTGGTGTCCCAGTTGACCAGGCGCTTGCCGCGATAGATCAGGCCGTCTTCGTGCAGGCGCACGAACGCTTCTTTTACCGCTTCCGAGAGACCGTCGTCCATGGTGAAGCGCTCGCGGCCCCAGTCCACGGACGAGCCGAGACGGCGGATCTGACGGCTGATGTTGCCGCCGGACTGATCCTTCCATTCCCAGACTTTCTCGAGGAATTTTTCACGGCCCAGGTCGTGGCGATTCTGGCCTTGGGCTTCGAGTTGGCGTTCCACCAGCATTTGCGTGGCGATACCAGCGTGGTCGGTGCCCGGCTGCCACAGGGTGTTGCGACCCTGCATGCGGCGGAAACGGATCAGGGCGTCCATGATCGCGTTGTTGAAGCCGTGACCCATGTGCAGGCTGCCGGTGACGTTCGGCGGCGGGATCATGATGGTGTAGGACTCGCCCGCGCCTTGCGGGGCGAAGTAATTCTCAGACTCCCAGGTGTTGTACCAGGAAGTTTCAATGGCGTGCGGCTGGTAGGTCTTATCCATGCGCGGCGGGACCCTATTGGCATTAATTCAGGAAAAGCCGACGAGTATAGCGGGGCATGGGGCGCAGGGCGAGCGGGGGCGGACAGGGCGCAGTATCAAAAACACCGCAAATCCCTGTAGGAGCGAGCGGTGCGACGATTCGACTTGCCCGCGAAGAGGCAATCATGTCCAGCATTGATGGCGGCAGGCAGATCGCTTTCGCGGGCAAGCCTCGCTCCTACAGGGGGGTGTTGGGGTCAGTCGTTGTACTGGCTTAGCAACCGCTCAAGGCGCGCGCTGAGGCGGCGTTTGATTTCGGTTTCGATGTGCGGGGCGAAGTCGTCGATCACGTCTTGCATGATCAGTTGCGCGGCGGCGCGCAGTTCGCTGTCCAGGTGCAGCAGGTCGTCTGGACCTTTGGTTGCAGCGGGTGTCGGTTGCGCGGCAGCGGCGACTGGCGTCGGTGGGACGGTGGGCTGACTGGCGCTGACCGTGTCGAACAACATCGGAATCTGTTCCTGCTCTCCATCGTCGACCGTGTCGGTCAGCAGCGGTGGTTGCAGGTTGTCATCGCCGAGCAGTTGGCGGATCGACTCAAGGTCGTCCAGCAGGTGCGCGGACTTTTGCAGCGGTTTTGGAGTGTCCATCGGAATGCTCAGAGTCGCTGTAAACGGTGATCTTGCAGAGGATAGCCCTGTTCGCGGTAGAAACGGAAACTCTCCCGCGCAGCCGTGCGTATCGCCGGATCCTCCACCACCACTTCCGCCACCCGGGCGAATTTGTTGGCAAAGGCCGGGACTTTCAGGTCGAGATTGACCAGCAAATCCTGATGTTGACCGCAGTCATCGCCAAGACCCAGCACAATCAAACCGTCCGGCTCGCTTTCGGCGGGGCCGTGGGGCACGAAGCTTTCGCCCTTGAAGGCCCACAGGCGTGCATCGAGATCGTCACGCTGGGCGGCATCGCTGCAATGCAGGTAGATGCGATGGCCCATGCGCCAGGCTTTATCGGTGAGCTTGCAGGCGAAATCCAGCCGTGCCGAAGGATCGGCGCTGGGCAGGATATAGAAGTCGACTTTGGTCATTGCGGTTCCTGAGCCCCAGGCGGCGTCGCCCGAAAGCAACGCCGCCCGAGGTCATCGGTTTCAGGCTTTGGCGCGGTCCAGCAGGTACTGGGTCAGCAATGGAACCGGACGGCCAGTGGCGCCCTTATCCTTGCCGCCGCTGGTCCAGGCGGTACCGGCGATGTCCAGGTGCGCCCAGTTCAGGTTCTTGGTGAAGCGCGACAGGAAGCAGGCAGCGGTGATGGTGCCGGCTTTCGGGCCGCCAATGTTGGCGATGTCGGCGAACGGGCTGTCCAGCTGCTCTTGATACTCGTCGAACAACGGCAGTTGCCAGGCGCGGTCGTCAGCCGATTGGCCGGCGCTCAGCAGCTGGTCGATCAGTTCGTCGTTGTTGCCCAGCAGGCCGGAGGTGTGCGCACCCAATGCAACGACGCAAGCGCCGGTCAGGGTTGCGATGTCGATCACGGCTTGCGGCTTGAAGCGCTCGGAGTAGGTCAGGGCGTCGCACAGCACCAGACGGCCTTCGGCGTCGGTGTTGAGGATTTCCACGGTCTGGCCGCTCATGGTGGTGACGATGTCGCCCGGACGCGAAGCGTTGCCGCTCGGCATGTTCTCGGCGCAGGCGAGGATGCACACCAGGTTGATCGGCAGTTTCAGCTCGAGCACGGCGCGCAGGGTGCCGAAGACACTGGCGGCGCCGCCCATGTCGTACTTCATTTCATCCATGCCGGCGCCCGGCTTCAGGCTGATGCCGCCGGTGTCGAAGGTGATGCCTTTGCCGACCAGGGCGTACGGCTTCTCGGATTTCTTGCCGCCGTTGTATTGCATGACGATCAGGCGCGGCGGCTGGGCGCTGCCCTGGCCGACGGCGTAGAACGAGCCCATGCCCAGTTCCTTGATTTTCTTCTCATCAAGGACTTCGACTTTCAGGCTTTTGAATTCTTTACCGAGGTTTTTCGCTTGTTCGCCGAGGAACGTCGGGTGGCAGATGTTCGGCGGCAGGTTGCCCAGGTTGCGGGTGAACGCCATGCCATTGGCGATCGCGGTGGCGTGGGCCACGGCGCGCTCGACTTCAGCCTGGGCCGCCTTGATGGTCACCAGGGTGACTTTCTTCAGGGCGCGAGGTTCGGCTTTCTGGCTCTTGAACTGATCGAAGGTGTATTCGCCGTCCACCAGGGTTTCGGCCAGCAGACGGGTTTTGCCATAGCTGTCGCGACCCTTGACGATCACTTCGTCCAGCGCCAGCACAGCATCGCTGCCGCCCAGGCCTTTCAGGGTGTTGAGGACGCCGGCGATGATTTTACGGAACGGGCGGTCACCCAGCTCTTCGTCCTTGCCCACGCCGACCAGCAACACGCGCTCGGCTTTCAGGTTCGGCAGGCTGTGCAGCAACAGGCTCTGGCCAACCTTGCCGGCCAGGTCGCCACGCTTGAGCACAGCGCTGATGGCGCCCCCGCTCAGTTCGTCGAGTTGTTTGGCAACGGCGCCGAGCTTGCGGCCTTCGCCGACGGCGACCACCAGGGTGGCGGTTTTCAACGTTTCTGGGTTAACGCTTTTTACAACCAGTTCCATGTCCGGGTCCCTGAATGATGGGTCAACACGCAAGTGCTCGACGACAGACGTTCGAGCCTGCTTATTTATAGAGTGAAAGACGCAAGTCACGGCTTGCGACAAAGGCCGCAGTTTGAACCTCGCTACCGGCGCCTGACAACCCTCGGTTGTACGATCTTCTGCGCTTTGGCCGCCTGCGTAACCATGCGCAGTGACAGGCGCGTCCAATCACAGGATAATGCGCCAACTTTTTTCGGCAGCTCTGTCTTGCGGGCTGCCTGATACGTTTGCTTGTTTGGCCGCCTTAGCCTGACAACCCTGGAGTGTCTGGTTTGATCGTCTTCCGTTACCTATCCCGCGAAGTCCTGTTGACCTTGAGCGCCGTCAGTGCCGTGCTGCTGGTCATCATCATGAGCGGACGCTTCATCAAATACCTCGCCCAGGCGGCGGCTGGCCTTCTGGATCCGGGCTCGCTGTTCCTGATCATGGGCTTTCGCCTGCCAGGCTTTCTGCAACTGATCCTGCCGCTGGGCCTGTTCCTCGGGATCCTGCTGGCCTACGGTCGCCTGTACCTTGAAAGTGAAATGACCGTGCTCTCTGCCACGGGCATGAGCCAGCAGCGCCTGTTCACCATGACCCTGTTTCCGGCCACCCTGGTGGCACTGGTGGTGGCATGGTTGAGCCTGAGCCTGGCGCCACAAGGGGCCAATCAGTTTCAGTTGCTGCTGAACAAACAAGACGCGCTGACCGAGTTCGATACCCTCGAGCCGGGCCGCTTCCAGGCCCTGCGTGACGGCACCCGGGTGACCTACACCGAAACCCTGTCGGATGACCGCATCCACCTCGGCGGCGTGTTCATTTCGCAAAAGAACGTCTCGTCGGACAAGAAGGATCGCGGGATTTCCGTGCTGGTGGCCGAGAAGGGCCGTCAGGAAATCCGCCCCGACGGTAACCGTTACCTGATTCTCGACAACGGTTATCGCTACGACGGTAACCCGGGGCAGGCCGACTATCGTGCGATCAAGTACGAAGAGTACGGCGTGTTGCTGCCTAAGCCGGACGTCAGCGACGAAGTCACCGACCGTGATGCAATGACCACCAGTTCGTTGCTCGGCAGTGATGACCTGCGTTCGCGCACTGAGCTGCAATGGCGTCTGTCCTTGCCCTTGCTGGTCTTCATCGTGACCTTGATGGCGGTGCCGCTGTCGCGGGTCAATCCGCGCCAGGGCCGTTTCCTCAAGCTGCTGCCGGCGATTCTTCTTTATATGGCTTACCTGAGCATCCTGATTGCCGCTCGCGGCGCCCTCGAAAAGGGCAAGATCCCGCCCGCGCTGGGCTTGTGGTGGGTTCACGCAATCTTCCTGGCCATCGGCCTTGGCTTGCTCTATTGGGAACCCTGGCAGTTGAAGCGGGCGAGTCGCCGCAGCGCGCTGGAGGTGGCCCGTGGTTAAGCTCGATCGCTACATCGGTAGCAGCGTCTTTATCGCGATCCTGGCGGTACTGGGGATTATTCTCGGTCTGGCCACGCTGTTCGCTTTCATCGACGAGATGGGTGAAGTCAGCGATACCTACACCCTGGTCGATGTCTTGAGTTACGTCCTGCTGACCGCGCCGCGCCGTCTTTACGACATGTTGCCGATGGCAGCACTGATCGGCTGCCTGATCGGCCTCGGCAGTCTGGCCAGTCACAGCGAGCTGACCATCATGCGCGCTGCGGGCGTGTCGATCGGCCGGATCGTCTGGGCCGTAATGAAGCCGATGTTGATCCTGATGGTGGTGGGCGTGTTGATTGGCGAGTACATCGCGCCGGCGACCGAAAGCACCGCGCAGGCCAACCGCTCGCTGGCTCAAGGTAGTGGTGATGCGCAAAGCGCCAAGCATGGCCTGTGGCACCGTCAGGGCGAGGAGTTCATCCACGTCAACTCGGTACAACCCAACGGCGTGCTGTACGGCGTGACCCGTTATCGCTTCGACGATCAGCGGCACATGCTGTCCTCGAGCTTCGCCAAACGCGCGAAATTCGATCAGGATCACTGGCAGTTGAGCGATGTCACGACCACGCTGTTCCATGACAAGAGCACTGAAGTGGTCACGGCCCCGGTCGAGCGCTGGAACGTGGCGCTGAGCCCGCAACTGCTGAGCACCGTGGTGATGTCGCCGGATTCGCTGTCGATCACCGGCCTGTGGAGTTACATCCACTACCTGGCGGATCAGGGGTTGAACAATGGCCGCTACTGGTTGGCATTTTGGGTCAAGGTGTTGCAGCCGCTGGTCACTGCCGCCCTGGTACTGATGGCGATCTCCTTCATCTTCGGTCCGTTGCGCTCGGTTACCCTCGGTCAGCGGGTATTCACCGGCGTGCTGGTGGGTTTCACCTTCCGCATCGTCCAGGATTTGTTGGGGCCTTCGAGCCTGGTGTTCGGGTTCTCGCCGCTGTTTGCGGTGCTGGTGCCGGCGGGTGTGTGTGCCCTGGCAGGTGTCTACCTCCTGCGCCGAGCCGGTTGAAACACGCGAACCTGTAGGAGCCGGCTTGGTGCGGGCGGCGTTCCGACGATAGCGCATCGCTGCGGTCACCCAGACCCACCGCGACGCCCCCATCGCCAGCAAGCCGGCTCCTGCAAAAGCCTTCAAAAACGCCCCTGTCGCAAGACCGGGGCGTTTTTTGTAGGTGCCGTCTGACCTGCGAACGTGACGCTTGCGCCGTGGATCAGGTACAATTCCCGGCTATTTTTCGGCGGGCCATGCCTGCAGCCTTTTTGAGTGTTGATCCGTGAGTGATTTGAGTCATATCCGCAATTTCTCCATCATCGCCCACATTGACCATGGCAAGTCGACGCTGGCCGATCGCTTCATCCAGATGTGCGGCGGCCTTGCCGAGCGCGAAATGGAAGCCCAGGTGCTGGACTCCATGGACCTGGAACGTGAACGCGGGATCACCATCAAGGCCCACAGCGTCACCCTCTATTACACCGCTCGCGATGGTATCAAGTACCAGCTGAACTTCATTGACACCCCGGGCCACGTTGACTTCACCTACGAAGTCAGCCGGTCGCTGGCGGCCTGTGAAGGTGCCTTGCTGGTGGTCGATGCCGGTCAGGGCGTGGAAGCGCAGTCGGTTGCCAACTGCTACACGGCGATCGAACAGGGCCTGGAAGTCATGCCGGTCCTGAACAAGATCGACCTGCCACAGGCCGATCCGGACCGCGTCAAGGAAGAAATCGAAAAAATCATCGGCATCGATGCCACCGACGCGGTCACTTGCAGTGCCAAGACCGGTCTGGGCGTCGATGAAGTGCTGGAGCGCCTGGTCACCACCATTCCGGCGCCGACCGGCAACTACGACGATCCGCTGCAAGCGTTGATCATCGACTCCTGGTTCGACAACTACCTGGGCGTTGTGTCCCTGGTGCGCGTGCGCCACGGTCGCGTGAAGAAGGGCGACAAGATCCTGGTCAAGTCCACCGGCAAGATCCACCTGGTGGACAGCGTCGGTGTATTCAACCCGAAACACACCCCTACCGCCGACCTGAAGGCCGGTGAAGTGGGCTTCATTATCGCGAGCATCAAGGACATTCACGGTGCGCCAGTGGGCGACACCCTGACCTTGAGCTCCACCCCCGACGTTGACGTGCTGCCAGGTTTCAAACGCATTCAACCGCAGGTGTACGCCGGTCTGTTCCCGGTCAGCTCCGACGACTTCGAAGATTTCCGTGAAGCCCTGCAAAAGCTCACGCTCAACGACTCGTCGCTGCAGTACACCCCGGAAAGCTCCGACGCCCTGGGCTTCGGCTTCCGTTGCGGTTTCCTCGGCATGCTGCACATGGAAATCATCCAGGAGCGCCTGGAGCGCGAGTACGACCTGGACCTGATCACCACGGCGCCGACGGTAATTTTCGAGCTGTTGCTGAAAACCGGTGAAACGATCTACGTCGATAACCCGTCGAAGCTTCCGGACCTGTCCACGATCGAAGACATGCGCGAGCCGATCGTGCGGGCCAACATTCTTGTGCCGCAAGAACACCTGGGCAACGTTATTACCCTGTGCATCGAGAAGCGTGGCGTGCAGCACGACATGCTGTTCCTCGGTACCCAGGTTCAGGTGACCTACGATTTGCCGATGAACGAAGTGGTCCTGGACTTCTTCGACCGTCTGAAATCCACCAGCCGTGGCTATGCTTCGCTGGATTACCATTTCGATCGTTATCAATCGGCTAATCTGGTGAAACTGGATGTGTTGATCAACGGTGACAAGGTCGACGCCCTGGCGCTGATCGTGCACCGTGACAATGCGAACTACAAAGGTCGCCAGTTGACCGAGAAGATGAAAGAACTGATTCCACGGCAGATGTTCGACGTGGCAATCCAGGCCGCCATTGGCGGTCAGATTGTGGCGCGGACAACCGTCAAGGCACTCAGAAAGAACGTATTGGCCAAATGCTACGGTGGTGACGTCAGCCGTAAGAAAAAGCTGCTGGAAAAGCAAAAGGCCGGTAAGAAACGCATGAAGCAAGTCGGCAACGTGGAAATTCCACAAGAAGCCTTCCTTGCAGTGCTCAGGTTGGATAGTTAGGTCCTATGTCACTAAATTTCCCGCTGTTGCTGGTCATCGCCGTGTTCGTCTGCGGCCTGTTGGCGTTGCTTGATCTGGTTTTCCTGGCGCCGCGTCGGCGTGCCGCCATCGCCTCCTATCAGGGCAGCGTCAGCCAGCCGGATGTGGTGGTGGTCGAGAAGCTGAACAAAGAGCCGCTGCTGGTCGAATACGGCAAGTCGTTCTTCCCGGTGTTGTTCATCGTGCTGGTCCTGCGTTCGTTCCTGGTGGAGCCGTTCCAGATTCCTTCCGGCTCGATGAAACCGACGCTGGATGTCGGCGACTTCATTCTGGTGAGCAAGTTTTCCTACGGGATCCGCCTGCCGGTGATCGACAAGAAAGTCATCGATGTCGGTGATCCGCAGCGCGGCGATGTGATGGTGTTCCGTTACCCGAGTGATCCGAACGTCAACTACATCAAGCGTGTGGTCGGCCTGCCGGGTGACCAGGTTCGCTACACCGCCGACAAGCGCCTGTTCGTCAACGGCGAGTCGATTGCCGAGCAACTGGTCGGCTCCGAGCCGGGCACGCTGGGCAGCGCCGAGCTCTACAAGGAAAAACTCGGCGCCGCCGAGCACTTGATCCGCAAGGAAATGAGCCGTTATCGCGCATCGCCTGACCATACGTGGACCGTGCCTGCCGGGCACTACTTCATGATGGGCGACAACCGCGACAACTCGAACGACAGTCGTTACTGGGATGATCCGACTATTCCCAAGGATCTGCTGGGCATGGTTCCCGACAAGAATATCGTCGGCAAGGCCTTCGCAGTCTGGATGAGCTGGCCGGAACCCAAACTCAGTCACCTGCCGAATTTCTCGCGGGTTGGCCTGATCAAGTAATCACACACGGCGCTGTTGAACACAGCGCCGAATGCATTTCTGGAACTGCCACAATCGGCGCCAGATGCATGAAAACAATGATATTCAGGACGTAATTTTTGAACACAGCGTTAATTGTCCCAAGCCTGCGCCGCACCACGGCGATGGCGGTGGAATCCAGCCACGAACTCAGCGTGGGTAAACCGTGAGCGTCTCCTTAAGCCGTCTAGAGCGTCAGCTCGGCTACACCTTCAAGGATCAGGAACTGATGGTCCTGGCCCTGACTCACCGCAGCTTTGCCGGGCGCAACAACGAACGCCTGGAATTCCTCGGTGATGCCATCCTCAACTTCGTCGCTGGCGAGGCGCTGTTCGATCGCTTCCCGCTGGCCCGCGAAGGCCAGTTGTCGCGTTTGCGCGCACGTCTGGTGAAAGGTGAGACTCTGGCTGTACTGGCCCGCGGTTTCGATCTGGGCGATTACTTGCGTCTGGGTTCCGGCGAGTTGAAAAGCGGCGGTTTCCGTCGCGAGTCGATTCTGGCCGATGCCCTGGAAGCGCTGATCGGTGCGATCTACCTGGACGCCGGCATGGACGTGGCGCGCGAACGCGTGCTGGCCTGGCTGGCCGGCGAGTTCGAAGGCCTGACACTGGTCGACACCAACAAAGATCCAAAAACCCGCCTGCAGGAATTCCTGCAGTCCCGTGGTTGTGAGCTGCCGCGTTACGAAGTGGTGGATATCCAGGGTGAGCCGCATTGCCGGACGTTCTTCGTCGAATGCGAAATCACCTTACTGAATGAAAAAAGCCGAGGTCAGGGTGTGAGTCGTCGTATTGCCGAACAGGTAGCGGCCGCCGCAGCACTGATAGCCCTGGGTGTGGAGAATGGCAATGACTGATTCAACCGCAACACGCTGTGGCTATGTTGCCATCGTCGGCCGTCCCAACGTGGGCAAGTCCACGCTGCTGAACCACATCCTCGGCCAGAAGCTGGCGATCACTTCGCGCAAGCCTCAGACCACCCGCCACAACATGCTGGGCATCAAGACCGAAGGCGCCGTCCAGGCGATCTACGTCGACACCCCGGGCATGCACAAGGGCGGCGAAAAGGCCTTGAACCGCTACATGAACAAGACCGCTTCGGCGGCGTTGAAAGACGTCGACGTGGTGATCTTCGTGGTGGATCGCACCAAGTGGACCGACGAAGACCAGATGGTGCTCGAGCGCGTCCAGTACGTGACCGGCCCGCTGATCGTGGCGTTGAACAAGACCGACCGCATCGAAGACAAAGCCGAGCTGATGCCGCACCTGACCTGGTTGCAGGAACAGCTGCCGAACGCGCAGATCATGCCGATCTCGGCCCAGCACGGGCATAACCTCGACACGCTGGAGCGAGTGATCGCCGAGCACCTGCCGGAAAACGATCACTTCTTCCCGGAAGACCAGATCACCGACCGCAGCAGCCGCTTCCTCGCCGCTGAGCTGGTGCGTGAGAAAATCATGCGTCAGCTGGGCGCCGAGCTGCCGTACCAGATCACCGTGGAAATCGAAGAGTTCAAGCAGCAGGGGAAAACCCTGCACATTCATGCGTTGATCCTCGTCGAACGTGACGGCCAGAAGAAAATCATCATTGGCGACAAGGGCGAGCGTATCAAGCGCATCGGCACCGAGGCGCGCAAGGACATGGAGCTGCTGTTCGACTCCAAGATCATGCTCAACCTCTGGGTCAAAGTGAAAGGCGGCTGGTCCGACGATGAGCGCGCATTGCGTTCGCTGGGTTACGGCGACCTGTAAACCTGAGCCCAGGTGATAAAACTGTGGGAGCGAGCCTGCTCGCGATAGCGGTCTGTCAGTCAACAATTTTGTTGAATGTCAGTCCCTCATCGCGAGCAGGCTCGCTCCCACAGTGGTTTTGGGGTGTTAGTAAAATCGCGATCCGTCATTGAGAGCTCCATGTCCCAGCCCATCGGCCAACCCGCCTACGTCCTCCACTCCCGCGCCTACCGCGAAAACAGCGCACTGGTGGATTTCCTCACGCCGCAAGGTCGGCTGCGGGCGGTGTTGCGCAGTGCGCGGGGCAAGGCCGGGACGTTGGCGCGGCCGTTCGTGCCGCTGGAAGTCGAGTTCCGGGGGCGGGGCGAACTGAAGAATGTCGGGCGCATGGAAAGTGCCGGTACGTCGACATGGCTCATCGGTGAGGCGCTGTTCAGCGGGCTTTACCTCAATGAGCTGTTGATTCGCCTGTTGCCATCAGAAGATCCCCATCCCGCTGTCTTCGATCACTACGCCGCGACTTTGCTTGCGCTGGCCGAAGGCCGCCCGCTGGAGCCGCTGCTGCGTTCCTTCGAATGGCGCTTGCTCGACGATCTCGGTTACGGCTTCGCGCTGAACACCGACATCCACGGCGAACCCGTCGCGCCGGACGGCCTGTATCGTCTACAGGTGGATGCCGGCCTGGAACGGGTCTACCTGCTGCAACCCGGTCTGTTCAACGGCACCGAGTTGCTGGCCATGGCCGACGCCGACTGGTCGGCCCCCGGCGCGTTGTCCGCCGCCAAGCGTTTGATGCGCCAGGCATTGGCCGTTCACCTGGGCGGTCGTCCCCTGGTTTCCCGAGAGTTGTTTCGAAAGCCGTAGGGTCTTGATCTTCGCTCCCACCAAGGATCAACAGACCCTGTTGCCCCGTGTATGCTGTGCGCCGAATCTTTAAATTCAGGAGCGCTTCCGTGACCACCAGCAATCGCATTCTTCTTGGCGTGAACATCGACCACGTTGCCACCCTGCGCCAGGCCCGGGGCACTCGCTATCCCGATCCGGTCAAGGCCGCACTGGACGCGGAAGAGGCGGGCGCTGACGGCATCACCGTGCACCTTCGCGAAGACCGTCGGCACATTCAGGAACGTGACGTGCTGGTGCTCAAGGATGTGCTGCAAACCCGCATGAACTTCGAAATGGGCGTCACCGAAGAAATGATGGTGTTCGCCGAGCGCATCCGTCCGGCGCACATTTGCCTGGTGCCGGAAACCCGCCAGGAACTGACCACCGAAGGCGGTCTGGACGTAGCGGGGCAGGAAGCGCGGATCAAGGCGGCAGTGGATCGCCTGGCGAAGATCGGTTGCGAAGTGTCGCTGTTCATCGATGCGGACGAGCGGCAGATCGAAGCGTCCCGTCGTGTCGGTGCTCCGGCGATTGAATTGCACACCGGTCGTTATGCCGATGCCGAGACACCAACCGACGTGGCTGAAGAGCTCAAGCGCGTGGCCGATGGCGTGGCATTTGGTCTGGCGCAGGGTTTGATCGTCAACGCCGGTCACGGTTTGCACTATCACAACGTCGAAGCGGTCGCGGCGATCAAGGGCATCAACGAACTGAACATCGGCCATGCGCTGGTGGCGCATGCGTTGTTTGTCGGGTTCAAGTCGGCGGTGTCTGAAATGAAGGCGTTGATCCTGGCCGCAGCGTTGAAGGGCTAAGTCGGAGGTGCTGCCTTCGCGGGCAAGCCTCGCTCCTACAGGGGCGGTGCCATACGCAAAATTGCGGCACAACACGGACCTGTAGGAGCGAGCGGTGCGGCGATCCGACTTGCCCGCGAAGGCGTCCTCAAAAGCAACACAAATCTAAAGCTGCGGGGTTTCCTGGCTCGGCTTGGTCTTGTCGACCCCCGGCACATGCAGATTGCCTTCGGCCACCTGATTGCCTTCCAGCTGAGGCTGCGTCACCCAGGTCAGGATGTCGTAGTAGCGACGGATGTTCGCCACGAAATGCACCGGCTCGCCGCCACGGGCGTAGCCGTAACGGGTTTTGCTGTACCACTTTTTCTCGGACAGGCGCGGCAGGATTTTCTTCACGTCCAGCCATTTGTCCGGGTTCAGCCCTTCCTTGGCCGCCAGTTTGCGCGCGTCATCCAGGTGACCGCTGCCGACGTTGTAGGCCGCCAGCGCAAACCAGGTACGGTCCGGTTCCTGGATCGACTCATCCAGCTGTTCCTTCATGTAGGCCAGGTACTTGGCGCCGCCCATGATGCTCTGCTTCGGATCGAGGCGATTGGACACGCCCATCGCCTGCGCGGTGTTCTGGGTCAGCATCATCAGGCCACGCACGCCGGTCTTCGACGTGACGGCCGCTTGCCACAGGGATTCCTGATAACCGACCGCCGCCAGCAGGCGCCAGTCGACCTTTTCTTTCTTGGCGTAGGTCTTGAAGTGTTGCTCGTACTTGGGCAGTCGTTGCTGCAAATGCTGGGCGAAGGTGGTGGCGCCCATGTAACCGAGGACGTCGACGTGCCCGTAATAACGGTCCTTCAGGCGTTGCAGCGTGCCGTTCTTCTTTACCTTGTCGAGGTAGGCGTTGATCTCGTTGAGCAGGCTGTTGTCGTCGCCGGCGGCGACGGCCCAGCTCTGGTCGCTGGCGTCACCGAGGTCGAAGGCGACCCGGATATTGGTGAAGTAGACCTGGTTCATCGCCACTTCGTTGGAGTCGACCAGGGTCAGGTCAATCTGGCCTTCATCGACCATGCGCAGCAGGTCGACGACTTCAACCGCGTCGGACTCTTCGTATTCAATGCCGGGAAACTTCTGTTTCAACTCCGCCAGTTGCCCGGCGTGGGTGCTGCCCTTGAGCACCATGATCTTCTTGCCGACCAGATCCTTTGCATCGGTCGGCCGCGACTGGCCGTTGCGATAGATGATCTGCGGGGTGACTTCCAGATAAGAGTGGGAAAACCGCACTTGCTGTTTGCGCGCTTCGCTGCTGACCAGGCCGGCCGCAGCGATCACCGGACCGTTGGGCTTGCCCACCTGGCTGTACAGGTCGTCAAGGTTGTCGGCGGTTTCGATTTTGAGTTCGACCCCCAGATCGTCGGCGAAGCGCTTCACCAGCTCGTATTCGAAGCCGGTTTCACCGTTGCGATCCTGAAAGTAGGTAGCGGGGCTGTTTCGGGTAACCACCCGCAGCACGCCATCCTCCTTTACGCGCTCCAGCGTGTTGGGTTTATCAACACAGCCACTGAGCATCAGGAAGAGTCCGGTTGCGATCAGCCATTTGGCGTACCGCGGACGCAAAGCCGTTGGGGAAAACATCTGCGCAGTATACGCAAAGGACCACGAGCGCCATATCTCGACAGCGAAGGCCTTGTCTGCTAGAGAGCGAAAAACCGCTCTGGAGCCCGCAGGAATGGGCTCGAACGGCTTTTTGTGACACAAAAAATAACACCTGGCCGGCCGCTGTTTCAGGTCCGGATACCCGGCCCGACGTCCGGGTGACGCCGCCCGTACCGTTTCGGGTGATGTCGCGGGCGGTTTAGGCTAGAATGCACGGCCTCAAAGCACACCCCTTCCCGAGGCTGTCCCGAAGATGTTGATCCTGCGCGGCGCTCCTGCCCTTTCTGCCTTTCGCCACAGCAAACTCCTTGAGCAACTGAGCCAGAAGGTTTCGGCTGTCAGCGGCTTGTATGCTGAATTCGCTCACTTCGCCGAAGTTACCGGCGTCCTGACCGGCGACGAACAGCAGGTGCTCGCGCGCCTTCTGAAGTACGGTCCAAGCGTACCGGTTCAAGAACCGACCGGTCGCCTGTTCCTGGTGTTGCCGCGTTTCGGCACCATCTCGCCGTGGTCCAGCAAGGCCAGCGACATCGCTCGCAATTGCGGCCTGAGCAAGATCCAGCGCCTGGAGCGCGGTATCGCGTTCTACGTCGCCGGCCAGTTCAGCGACGCCGAAGCGCAGCTGATCTCCGATGTGCTGCATGACCGCATGACCCAGATCGTCCTCGCCAACCTTGAACAGGCCGCCGGCCTGTTCAGCCACGCCGAACCGAAGCCGCTGACCGCGATCGACGTGTTGGGTGGCGGCCGCGCCGCGCTGGAAAAAGCCAACACCGAGCTGGGCCTGGCCCTGGCCGAAGACGAGATCGACTACCTGGTCAACGCCTTCCTCGGCTTGAAGCGCAACCCGCACGACATCGAACTGATGATGTTCGCCCAGGCGAACTCCGAGCACTGCCGTCACAAGATCTTCAACGCCAGTTGGGACATCGACGGTCAGAGCCAGGAAAAAAGCCTGTTCGGCATGATCAAGAACACTTACCAGATGCACAGCGAAGGCGTTCTGTCCGCTTATAAGGACAACGCTTCGGTGATCGTCGGTAACGTTGCCGGCCGTTTCTTCCCGGACCCTGAAACCCGCCAGTACGGCGCGGTACAGGAGCCGGTGCACATTTTGATGAAAGTCGAAACGCACAACCACCCGACCGCGATTGCCCCGTTCCCGGGTGCGTCCACCGGTTCCGGTGGCGAGATCCGCGACGAAGGCGCTACCGGTCGTGGCGCCAAGCCAAAGGCCGGCCTGACCGGTTTCACCGTGTCGAACCTGCAGATCCCTGGCTTCGAACAGCCGTGGGAAGTGCCGTACGGCAAGCCTGAGCGCATCGTCACCGCGCTGGACATCATGATCGAAGGCCCACTGGGTGGCGCCGCGTTCAACAACGAATTCGGTCGTCCGGCCCTGACCGGTTACTTCCGTACCTTCGAACAGTCGATCACCACCCCGCGTGGCGACGAAGTTCGCGGTTACCACAAGCCGATCATGCTGGCCGGCGGCATGGGTAACATCCGTGCCGAACACGTACAGAAAGGCGAGATCACCGTCGGCTCCAAGCTGATCGTGCTCGGCGGCCCGGCGATGCTGATCGGTCTGGGCGGCGGCGCTGCTTCCTCCATGGCCACCGGCACCAGCTCGGCTGACCTGGACTTCGCGTCCGTACAGCGCGAAAACCCGGAAATGGAACGTCGCTGCCAGGAAGTCATCGACCGTTGCTGGCAACTGGGTGACAAGAACCCGATCAGCTTCATCCACGACGTGGGTGCGGGCGGTCTGTCCAACGCCTTCCCGGAACTGGTCAACGACGGCAACCGTGGTGGCCGCTTCGAACTGCGCAACATTCCAAACGACGAGCCGGGCATGGCCCCGCACGAAATCTGGAGTAACGAATCCCAGGAACGCTACGTTCTGGCCGTCGGCCCTGCTGACTTCGAACGTTTCCAGGCGATCTGCGAGCGCGAGCGTTGCCCGTTCGCCGTGGTCGGCGAAGCCACTGCCGAGCCGCAACTGACGGTCACCGACAGCCACTTCGGCAACAGCCCGGTGGACATGCCGCTGGAAGTGCTGCTGGGCAAAGCCCCGCGCATGCACCGTTCGGCCGTTCGTGAAAACGAGCTGGGCGACGACTTCGATCCGTCGACGCTGGAGATTGCAGACTGCGTCGAGCGCGTTCTGCATCACCCGGCCGTGGCGAGCAAAAGCTTCCTGATCACCATCGGCGACCGCACCATCACCGGCCTCGTGGCCCGTGACCAAATGGTCGGCCCGTGGCAGGTTCCGGTGGCCGACGTTGCCGTCACCGCCACCAGCTTCGACGTCTACACCGGTGAAGCCATGGCCATGGGCGAGCGCACTCCGCTGGCTCTGCTGGACGCTCCGGCGTCGGGCCGCATGGCCATCGGCGAAACCCTGACCAACATCGCCGCTTCGCGCATCAACAAGATCTCCGACATCAAGTTGTCGGCGAACTGGATGTCCGCAGCCGGTCACCCGGGTGAAGACGCGCGTCTGTACGACACCGTGAAAGCGGTCGGCATGGAACTGTGCCCTGAGCTGGGCATCACCATTCCGGTGGGCAAGGACTCCATGTCCATGGCCACGCGCTGGAGCGACAACGGCGAAGACAAGACCGTCACCTCGCCAATGTCCCTGATCGTGACCGGTTTCGCGCCAGTGGCTGACATCCGTCAGACCCTGACCCCGGAACTGCGCATGGACAAGGGCACCACCGACCTGATCCTGATCGATCTGGGCCGTGGTCAGAACCGCATGGGCGCCTCGATCCTGGCCCAGGTTCACGGCAAGCTCGGCTCGCAAGCGCCGGACGTCGATGATGCCGAAGACCTGAAAGCCTTCTTCGCGGTGATCCAGGGCCTCAATGCCGACGGTCACCTGCTGGCCTACCACGACCGTTCCGACGGTGGTCTGCTGACCAGCGCCGTGGAAATGGCCTTCGCCGGTCACTGCGGCCTGAGCCTGAACCTCGACGGTCTGGCGGAAACCTCCGCCGACATCGCCGCGATCCTGTTCAACGAAGAACTGGGCGCCGTGATCCAGGTTCGCCAGGACGCGACCCCGGACATCCTCGCGCAGTTCAGCGCTGCCGGTCTGGGCGAGTGCGTGTCGGTGATCGGTCAGCCGATGAACAACGGCGAGATCAGCATCACCTTCAACGGCGAAACCGTGTTCGAAGGTCAGCGTCGTCTGCTGCAGCGTACATGGGCTGAAACCAGCTACCAGATCCAGCGTCTGCGTGATAACGCCGACTGCGCCGAGCAAGAGTTCGACGTGCTGCTGGAAGAAGACAACCCGGGCCTGAGCGTCAAGCTGAGCTACGACGTCAACCAGGACGTCGCCGCGCCTTACATCAAGAAAAACATCCGCCCACAGGTTGCCGTGCTGCGTGAGCAGGGCGTCAACGGTCAGGTGGAAATGGCGGCCGCGTTCGACCGCGCCGGTTTCAACGCAATCGACGTGCACATGAGCGACATTCTGGCCGGCCGTGTCGACCTGAACGACTTCAAGGGCATGGTCGCTTGCGGCGGCTTCTCCTACGGCGACGTACTGGGCGCCGGTGAAGGCTGGGCCAAGTCCGCGCTGTTCAACAGCCGCGCCCGCGATGCGTTCCAGGGTTTCTTCGAACGTAGCGACAGCTTCACCCTTGGCGTGTGCAACGGTTGCCAGATGATGTCCAACCTGCACGAGCTGATCCCGGGCAGCGAGTTCTGGCCGCACTTCGTGCGTAACCGTTCCGAGCAGTTCGAAGCCCGTGTGGCGATGGTTCAGGTCCAGGAGTCGAACTCGATCTTCCTGCAAGGCATGGCCGGTTCGCGCATGCCGATCGCCATCGCACACGGTGAAGGTCATGCCGAGTTCTCCAGTGAAGAAGCGTTGCTGGAAGCCGATCTGTCGGGTTGCGTGGCGATGCGTTTCGTCGACAACCATGGCAAGGTCACCGAGAAGTACCCGGCCAACCCGAACGGCTCGCCGCGCGGGATCACCGGTTTGACCAGCCGCGACGGTCGCGTGACGATCATGATGCCGCACCCGGAACGTGTGTTCCGCGCCGTGCAGAACTCGTGGCGCTCGGAAGACTGGAACGAAGACGCGCCATGGATGCGCATGTTCCGTAACGCTCGCGTGTGGGTGAACTAAGCGCCGTGTACAAGCTCAGCTTCTTTGTTCCAGCCAGCCATGTCGAAGTGGTCAAAAGCGCTGTGTTCGCTGCCGGTGGCGGGCGGATCGGTGCTTACGAGCACTGCGCATGGCAGGTGTTGGGCCTGGGTCAGTTTCGTCCAATGGAGGGCAGTCAGCCGTTCATTGGCGAAGCAGGGCAGGTCGAACAGGTTGAGGAATGGAAAGTTGAGCTGGTGGTGGCGGATGAGTTGATCCGTTCGGTGGTGGCGGCTTTGAAACAGAGCCATCCCTACGAGACACCGGCTTATGAAGTGTGGCGGCTGGAGGATTTCTGATCCGCTGACCGCTGTAATGAAAAACCCGCTACGGCGGGTTTTTTGTTGCCCACAATTCAACGGACCTACACCACCCTTGTAGGAGCCGGCTTGCTGGCGATAGCGTTCTATCAGCCAACATCAACGTTGAATGTTAAACCGCCATCGCCAGCAAGCCGGCTCCTACAAGGGATCACAAAAAAAGGCGACCCCCTCACGGGAGTCGCCTTTGCTTTAACCGCCGCTAAAACTTATTCGGACAGTTTGTACGCAATCACATAGTCACCTTGCTTGGTGCCCAGCGAACCATGACCGCCCGCCACGACGAGCACGTATTGCTTGCCGTCCTTGCCGGTGTAGGTCATCGGTGTGGTTTGCGCGCCCGCAGGCAGGCGACCTTCCCACAGTTGCTTGCCGTTTTTCACGTCGTAGGCACGCAGGTACTGGTCGAGGGTGCCGCTCAGGAAGCCAACGCCACCGGCGGTGGTGAAGGTGCCGCCCAGGCTAGGCACGCCCATGCTCAGCGGGATCGGAACCGGCGAGCTGTCGCGCACGGTGCCGTTCTTGTGTTTCCACAGGACTTTGGCGGTGGTCAGGTCAACCGCCGCGACATAACCCCATGCCGGAGCCTGGCACGGCAGGCCCATTGGCGACAGCAATGCTTCGAGGACTACGCCGTACGGCGCGCCTTTGTTGGGCTGCACGCCTTCGGTTTCGCTTTTGCGCGGGCCTTGGGCAGCGATTTCGGCGGCCGGGATCAGTTTCGATTTGAACGCCATGTAGCTCGGGTTCACGAAAGCGATCTGACGCACCGGGTCAACCGAGATGCCGCCCCAGTCGAACACGCCGAAGTTGCCTGGATACACGATCGAACCCTGCAGCGACGGCGGGGTGAACGGGCCGTCGTAGCGCATGGACTTGAAGTCGATCCGGCAGATCAGTTGGTCGAATGGCGTCACGCCCCACATGTCGCGCTCTTGCAGCGGCGGCGGCATCAGGTTGAGGTCGGATTTCGGTTGGGTCGGCGAGGTGTGATCACCTTCGACAGCCCCTTGCGGAACTGGCACTTCGTTGATCGGCACAATCGCCTGGCCGGTGCTGCGGTCCAGTACGTAGATGCTGCCTTGCTTGGTGGACGCAAGTACCGCCGGCTTCACGCCGTCTGCGGTTTTCAGGTCCATCAGGGTTGGCTGGCCACCGACGTCCATGTCCCACAGGTCATGGTGGGTGAACTGGAAGTGCCAGCGCACTTTACCGGTGCCGATGTCGAGGGCGGTCAGGCCGGCGGCATGCAGTTCCGATTCCGGGGTGCGAGCGCCACCGAACTGGTCCGGCGTCTGGTTGCCCATCGGCAGGTACAGCATGCCGAGTTTTTCGTCGACGGCGAACATGGACCACATGTTCGGCGAGTTGCGGGTGTAGACCTTGCCTTCGGCAATCGGCGTGGTGTCGTCCGGATTGCCGCTGTCCCAGTTCCACACCAGTTTGCCGGTGTGCACGTCGAACGCGCGGATCACGCCGCTCGGCTCGTCGGTGGAGACGTTGTCGGTGACGTGGCCGCCAATCACCACCAGGTCCTTGGTGACCGCTGGAGGCGAAGTGGAGTAGTAGCCGCCGGCGGTGAAACCACCGATGTTGGCGCGCAGGTCGACCTGGCCTTTGTCACCGAAGTCTTCGCACATCTTGCCGGTGTCGGCGTTCAGGGCGATCAGTCGGGTGTCGGCGGTCGGCAGGAAGATCCGGCGTGGGCAGACGCTGGCGACAGGCGCGCTGGCGCTGCCGGTCGGGCTCTGCTCGGAGGCGTAAGCCGCGTCATCGTGATACGTCACGCCACGGCAGGTCATGTGCGCCCAACCCTTGAAGTTCGCCGCGTTTTGCGTGGAGAGCTTCGGATCGAAACGCCAGATTTCCTTGCCGGTGTCCGGGTCCAGTGCGATCACCTGGCTGTGCGGCGTGCACACATAGAGCATGCCGTTGGCTTTCAGCGGAGTGTTTTCAGCGGTGGTTTCGCCCGGATCGTTCGGCCCCGGCAGGTCGCCGGTGCGGTAGGTCCAGGCCGGAACGAGCTTGTTGACGTTCTGCGGGGTGATCTGCGCCAGTGGCGAGTAACGGTCACCGTGAGCGCTGCGGCCGTAGGAGTTCCAGTCACCGTCGGGCATGGCCGGGGCGGTGTTGGTCATGCCCGGCACGCTGTCGCGGTCCAGTTGGCCTTTGATTTCACCGGGGTTGGTGAATTGGCTGGCCAGTGCGGCCACGCCCGCGAGCACCACGGCCACGCTCAGTGCGCCGGTGCCTTTCGGTGCAGCGCCTTCGCGCAGCAGCGGACGACGGAACCACGGCAGCAACATGACGATGCCCAGCGCGAACAACATTGCCAGACGCGGCACCAGTTGCCACCAGTCGAGGCCGACTTCCCACAAGGCCCAAACGGTACTGGCGAACAGCACCAGCGCGTACAGGCCCAAGGCTGCGCGGCGGGCAAGGATCAGCAACACGCCGGTCAGCGCCAGGCCGATACCGGCCAGCAGGTAATACAGCGAGCCGCCGAGCATGCTCAGCTTGATCCCCCCGGCCAGCATGGCCAGGCCCATTAGCAGAAGCAGAATGCCGAGCAGGGTCGGCAATAGACGGCTTCGACTCAAAGCACCATCAGTGCTCATAGTGTGGTTCTCCGTGACGTTTCAAGTAGTCCCGCGCAAGTTCACTGTAGATGACGATCCGGCGCGGGCAGGGTTCATGTAAAAACTGGAACTGTTGTGTTCCCTTGTAGGAGCGAGGCTTGCCCGCGAAGACGGACTAATGTTCAACATTAATGTTGGTTGATAGATCGCCTTCGCGGGCAAGCCTCGCTCCTACAAGGTTTTGCGGTGTTTGTTAGAACTGCGACTGGATCTTGATCCCGCCAATCAGCGCGTCATCGACCTTGTCCACGCCACCGGGGTGGCGGATGTATTGCAGATTCGGGCGCACGGTCAGCCAGTTGGTGACGTGCACGCCGTAATAGAGTTCGGCGCTGTATTCGGTGTCCTGCGGCGGCAGGAAGGACGGATCGTCGAAGTCGGAGACCGCGTGGGCCTGATTGCTTGCCTCGGCGTTTTTGCGATAGGCCGGGTTGACGTGAACACGGGCGAGGGCGAAACCGATGTCGTCCTTGGCGCGCGCATCGAACAAGCCTTTGTAGACGACGCCCGCCTGGACATAGTTGTCGATGGCGTTGGTCTTCTTGTCGTGCATCGTGCCGTTGGCGAACACGCTCAGGCCACGGGAGTTGTCGCTGGCGCGGCTGGTGATCTGCTGCTGCACACCCAGCCAGACGCCGTGTTTGCTCGACGCGCTGCGGTAGGCCTCACCACTCAGGGCGGCGGGCTGGCCATTGCTGTCCTTGTAGGCATCGGTAGCGTTGGCGTTGCTGTAGTAGTAACCGGCGCGGTATTCGCCCGGCAGGCCGTTGAGCTTCGGCGTCCACACCAGCTCCACCGGCAAAATTGCGCCTTGGGTGCCGCTGCCGCTGAGCTTGAAACCGTTGCCGCGATCGAGGTTCGACGGGTTCTGCTCATACGCGCCGACCTGCGCGTACAGCTCTGGCGTCAGGTGATACTTGACCCGCATCGCCCACTGGCTGACCGGCCAGTTGTACCAGATGCCCCCGACCCAGTTACCGACCTGGGAGCCGCAGAACGCCAGGTTCTGGAAGTCGCAGGGGAAACTGTTGAAATCTTCGCCTTCGCCGAAACGGCCGACCTTGATGTCGAGCTTCTGATCGAAGAATTTCTGCTGATACCACATCTGCGTCAGGCGCCAGGTTTGCCCGCGACCCCAGACTTCCTGCGCTGAAGTGAAACCGCCGACCCGCGGATCGTTGATCCGGTCGTTGCTGATGTTGTTGCCGTTACGCTCGGTGATGGTCAGCTGAAATTCAGCGTCGTCCCAACCGAGGATCTTCTGCAGATCGAGATGCGTGCCGAGGCCGAACTGATCGCTGTAGCGCGCGGTGCGATCGTGGTCGTAGCCGCCGTGCAGATTGCTGCCCATTTCACCGGTGTAATCGACTTTGAAGTCGTAGCCTTTTTCCGAAAGTTCGGTGCGCGTGCCGTTCCAGTCGCCGAGCATCCACGGCGATTCGCTATCGAAGGCCGGGGCGGCCTGAACGCAGGTGGCGAGGCCCAGCGCGGTGAATCCGCTGATCAGGTTAAGGGCTTTTCGCTGGGAAACAGGCGTGCAGACAGCGCTGTCTCGCAAAAATTGAACATAAGGCATAGAGAGGGAGTTCTTGATCTTTTTCTGGGGAGTGAGGGGCGAAGCGGCTAGCGGAAGCGTTTCAGCAGGTTCGGGAGTAAGGATAATGTTCTGTTACAAATAGAGAAAGGCCTTTTGCCGAGATGAATTCTTTCGGATTTGGTAACAGTCCGCAGCATCTACGATGCTCTCTGTAGGAGCGAGGCTTGCCCGCGAATGCGTCCTTGAGATTGCCTTCGCGGGCAAGCCTCGCTCCTACACAATGATTATTCAGAGTTCACCTACATTTAATTCATAGCCCTTCCACCCGAACACCCCCTCGGCTAAGGTGCGCGGCTTCCAATTCATCTATCGCTCGAAGGCCCGGCATGACCGAACAGAACAACAACCCGCTGCACGGCGTGACACTGGAGCAGATCCTCAACGCGCTGGTTGAACATTACGAATGGTCGGGGCTGGCCGAGCGCATCGATATCCGCTGCTTCAAGAGTGATCCGAGCATCAAGTCGAGCCTGACCTTCCTGCGCAAGACCCCGTGGGCGCGGGAGAAGGTCGAACGCTTGTACGTCAAGTTGATGCGTACCAAGCGACCGCTCTGAACATGATCATGCAACCTGCCGTGCGCCGTCGTTTTGTGGCCGTGGCTGCTGTCCTCGGCTGGGCGGGATTGAGCATTCAGCTGTACCTGATTTTCTATTCGCGCTGGATGCTGGGCGCCAGTCTGCTGGGCGGGCTGGTGAGTTTTTTCAGCTACTTCACCGTGCTCAGCAACACGCTGGTGGCGACCGTGCTGACCTGCGCACTGACGTCCCGCGAGTCGGCCGCGCGCCGCTGGTTTTTGCAGCCGTGGGTGAGCGGCGGGGTTGCCGTGAGCATCGCCGTGGTCGGCCTTGCCTACAACATTCTGTTGCGTCATCTGTGGCATCCCGAAGGCTGGCAATGGCTGGCCGATGAGCTGATGCACGACGTCATGCCGTTGCTGTTTCTGGCCTGGTGGTGGTTGTGTGTGCCCAAAGGCACCCTGCGTCTGCGGCACATTGCGTTGTGGGTGATTTACCCGTTGCTGTACTTCGCGTATGCGCTGTTGCGCGGGCATCTGCTGGCGGTTTATCCCTATCCGTTCATTGATGTCGACAAGCTGGGTTATCCACAGGTGTTTGTGAATGCAGGCGGATTGTTGGCGGGGTTTGTGGTGATTGCGTTGTTGGTGATCGCGCTGGATCGGTGGCGGCGATACGCCTGAATCACACGGACCTGTAGGAGCCGGCTTGCTGGCGATGGCGTCCTTGGCAACGATGCAGGGTTCAAGGGACCTATCGCCAGCAAGCCGGCTCCTACAGTTCATGTGGTGTTATTCCTCGTCGGTGTCGTCCAGGCGCCAATAGCCGACGGCTTTGACGAACTGCTCGTTCAACCCATGCTCGTCCAGCAGCACCCGACGAATCTGCCGCGACACTTTGGTCTCGGTCGCCACCCACGCGTATAGATTGCCGCTGGGCACTTGCAGCTGTTTCACGGTGGTCAGCAAGTTGTTCTTGCCACCTTCGCGCAACACCCAGATCACATTGACGTGCGCCGGGCTTTCGAGCTTTTGCTGTTCCGCGCCGTTCTCCACTTCAATGATCACCAGTGCCTGGCGATTGGCCGCCAAACCCTCCAGCCGTCGCGCAATCGCGGGGATTGCCGTCTCGTCACCAATCAGCAAATAGCTGTCGAACATGTCCGGCACGATCATCGATCCCCGTGGCCCGCCAATGTGCAGGAACTGTCCCGGTTTGGCCTGTTCCGCCCAGGTCGAAGCAGGGCCGTCGCCGTGCAACACGAAATCGATGTCCAGTTCCAGCGTGTCGAGGTCGTAGCGACGCGGCGTGTAGTCGCGCATCGCCGGCATCGGGCCGTTGTCCTTACCGGCACCGAGCACCAGGGTCTCCAGCGCCGCTTGTTCTGCCGCGTTCTGCGGGAACAGCAGTTTGACGTGGTCGTCTGTGCCGAGGCTGATGAAACCTGCCAGCTCAGGCCCACCCAGGGTAATCCGGCGCATGCGCGGGGTCAGGTCAACCACGCGCAACACTTGCAGGCGACGGCGTTTGATTTCATGCATCACGCGGTGAATGGTGTGCTCGATCACTTCAGTCATTCAGTTTTCTCCTGAGCGGGTTGAACCAAGGGGCCGTCGACGATGGCTTTGGCGGTGTTGTTGAGCAGGGCGGCGACCCGAATGATTTCTTCTGCGCTCCAGCGACCGTGGTGCAGTTGCAACGCGTGACGCAGGTTATGCACCGCTTCGTGGATCTCGGGCGGACGGTCATGGCCGCGCAATGAGCGCTTGCTGACATCGATGCGCATCCGCACGCCGTCCAGGGCAACCGCTTGCTCACTTAAAGACAGACGACCGGCGTCGGTCACGCTGTAGCGTTTTTTTCCGCCTTCGGCATCGCCCTGGATCATTTCGCTTTCTTCCAGAAAGGTCAGGGTCGGGTAGATCACGCCGGGGCTGGGGCTGTAGGCGCCGTCGAACATGCCTTCGATCTGGCGGATCAAGTCGTAGCCATGGCAGGGCTGTTCGGCGATGAGCGCCAGCAGCAGCAATTTCAGATCGCCGGGGGCAAACACCCGTGGGCCGCGACCGCCGCGTTCGCGGCCGGGGCGTTTCTCGAAGCCGTCGCGGCCGTCACCGTGTTCGCGGTGGGGGGAATGATGGTCTCTCATTTTTCCTTTTCTCTGTCGTGTTTAGATACAACTTAAGATATATCTTATCGGGAGGGCAAGCGAAAGGGACCAACGGTCGTCGCCGAAGTACGTCGTGGCGGATTTCAGTGCGGGGCGGGAAAAAGGCGTTTTGCAGCTTGCTGTTTTAGAGTGTTTGATCTAATTATGCGTAACTAACAGAGAGTGATTATTAATAATTAGACCTAAGTAGTCTTTGTCTTACAGAGACTGTATTTAGTTTGACTGTGTGCTTTTTTTGTTAAAACTGTTTGTAGTATGTTTCTGTCGGGTGAACGGTTTAATTATTGATTTTTCGGATTTTTTCTACTGGGTCGCGGGCGGTTGTTACTACATGTTCTTCGGAAGTTGCGTACTTACTTTCTCAAGTAATTGGCCGATCATTCTCCTCGTCGAAAGTTGAGCCAAATTGCCACTATTTAAACCGGCAATAGGGACGATTCACGCTTTCCACGGACCAGTCCTTTGAAAAAGACAGGTACTAAACAATGTTCAAGAAGTTTGCAATCGCCGTTCCGATGACCCTCCTGGCCCTGAGTGCTTCGATGGCGTTCGCTGCGGATGAATCGCGCACCTCCATCAACATCACTGCGGAAATCCCGAGCAAAGTGTTTCACGCTCAACCCGTGGACCTGAACTTCGGTAAAGACGAAAGAATGCAATACCAAATTGGCGCCGGCACCCTGTCGGAGGTCCGTGGCACCTTTGATATCCAGCACACCAATGGCTCGGTGGGCGCTTACGTCGTCGGCGGCCCGACCCCGCTGTTCAACGGTAATGCGACCTTGAACATTCCGCTGACCTACACCTTCAACGGCACCGTACTGACTGCCGATTCGCAGGAAGTGGTCGGCGATACCGAGTCCAACGGTGGCATGCGCGCAGACCTGGTGATTACGGCCGACAAGCCGGGCAACAATCAGGTGGGTATTTACACCGCCAACCCCGTCGTCATGTTTGATGCCATTCCGCGCATCTGAATGACAGCGTTCTGTCAGCAAGTTCTTGCTTGATAACGCTCACCGATCGATAGGGTTGTAGTTCCTGTCGATCGGGTTTCACCGTCTTTATCCACAGAGTATTTCTTTCATGTTCCCGATGACTCCCATCGCGACGGCGCTTGCCTTGTGTTTTTGCGCAACTGCCTTGGCCGCGCCAGCGGATAACGGCCATACACCTCGAAGTTTGCTGGCGCAGGCCAAGGGTTTGCCGAGCGAATTCGAAGAACACTTCTTCGATGTACCGTTGGCGGTGCGCGTGGAACTTGATCAACAATTTCTGGGGGAGGCGATGGTCGTGTTAACCCGCGACGACCGCATCACCCTCGTTGACTTCACCGATGTCAGCGACAGCACGATCAAAGCCAGTGAACGCGACACCTGGTCTGACTATTTGAAGCAAGGCGTGGCGCTGGGCAACTGCGAGGCGAAATGCCCCGAGTCGCTATTGGCCGTGCACTACAGCCTGGAAAACTCGCTGGTGTCGATCCTCACGGAAAACGCCGAGCGCGACGATCAGGTCCAGCGTTATTACAACCAGCCCGAAGGCGGCAGCACCGGGTTGATCGTGCGCAACCAGTTGAACCTCAACGGCGGGCAAAACCAGGACCTGGGTGGGCGCTATGGTCTTGAAGCCAGCAGCAGCCTCGGCAACTGGACTCAAGCGGTGAACCTGCAACTGTCGCGACTGGGCGGTGTGGATAACCAGACCTATCACGCCGTGCATGAGCTCTATACCCAGCGTGAACTGGAAGGCAGCTTTGTGCGCCTGGGCTATTTCACCCCCACCTCCGAAGGGCTGACTCGCCAGCCGCGTTCCTTCGGCGCGAGTCCCGACACGGCGCTGGGCGTGATGTACGGCAGCTCCGACAGCCTGGCCATCAACCAGCCGACACCGGCGGTCTACCCGATCTACGTCACCGCCAATCGCCAGGGCTCGGTGGAGATCTACCGCAACGGTTTGCTGATCAATACGCAGGCGATGCCCGCAGGCCTGCAAACCCTCGACACGCGGCCGTTGCCCGGCGGTATCTATGAAGTGGAAGTGCGCCTGATCGAAGACGGCCAGATCACCTCCAGCACCCAGGAACTGGTCTACAAGCCGAATAACTGGCGCAACCACGACGAGCAATGGCGCTACAACCTGTTCGCCGGGCGTGAATCCAAATTTCTCAGCAACTGGGACGATCAGAACGACGGCGACATGACGGCCGGTGCCGCCTTCAACTTTCTGCTGCACCCGCGAGTCATCCTCGGCCTGTCGGGTCGACAGGTGCGTGACAGCCTGCAATACGGCACCTCGGTCGATTGGGCCGTCGTCAACAATGCCAGCGTCTATGCCAATGTCTACAAGACCGAGGACCACGGCACCGGTTTCGACGTGCAGGGGCTTTATTCCTACGGCAGCGGCAGCATCGTCGCCAGCCACAACCGCAGCTGGCTCGACACGACCCGGCTCTACGACACGCTGCCGGACGGCACGCGAGTACGACAGCGCAACGTGTTTATCGGCCAGACCAGCAACTCGTCGTTGTCGCTGAACCATCGGCTCACCAGCAAAAGTTCGGTCAATGCCAGGGTGTCCCACAGCGAGGGCAACACCGAAGGCGTCGGCGTGGATCTGGGGTGGAGCCAGCGCGGCCGATTGTTCGGCAGCGACGCCAACTGGCGCTTGTCGCTGTTCGACAGGCCGGGCAGTTTCAGCTCGGGCAATGACCGCAATCGTGGCGTCGACCTGAGCGTCAACATCGCCCTGGGCGGGCCGGGCGAACAGATCTCCGGCAGCATCGGCACCCGCACCGATCGCGATGGCGGGCGGGATAACAATGCCTCGGTCACCTACCGCAAAGACTTGCAGGATCACCTGCTGCAAAGCGTTTCCGCCACAGCAATCACCGACACCTATGGCATCGGTATGAACGCGATGGCGACGATGCAATCGGAGCGGGTCAACGCTGACGGTTTTATCCAGCGCTCCTCATTCAACAACGACTTCACCGGTGGCTTGAACCTCGACAGCACCGTCGCCGTCGGTGGACAAAAAATGGTCGTGACCAGCCAGTACCACCGCAACGGTGCCGGCATGATCATCGATGTCGAATCGGACATCGACGACATTGCCCTGCGTGCCGACGACTTGAGCGGTGGCAGCGCGGTGCTCAGGCCGGGGCGCAACTTCGTGCCAATCACCGCTTACAAGAGCAGCTCGGTCAGTTTCGATTTCGAGGGTAATCACGTGCCGGCCGCGACCATCCAGCCGGCCCGCTCCAGCTATCACCTGAACAAGGGCGGCGTCGAGTATCGCCAGGTTCGCGTGATGAAAACCCTCACCGTGCTCGGTCGTCTGGTGGACTACCAAGGCAGCCCGCTCAAGGGCCACCACATCATCAACCACGCCAGCCGTGGGGTCAGTGAAGTGGACGGCTTCTTCTCCATGGAAATGAACGCCGGTTCACCGACCCTGGAAGTGCGCCACGGCAACCAGTTGCTGTGCCAGTTCCGGCTCGACCCGAGCCGTGGCCGCACGGAAAACAATGTGCTGATGATCGGCGACCTGCGTTGCACGCCGGATACGTTGGCTGACGCAGCGACAGGGACGCCGACGGCAGGCTGATGCCCGGCAATACGCACTTTATCTACGAGGTAAATGACGATGAAACGTCGGTTGGCACTGATTGGTTTTTGTTTGTTCACGCAGACGGCACACGCCGGGCCGAGCATCAATATCGGCACGGTTTACGATTACCTGGACGGCGATAAAAGTACCTATTTGAAGCGCGTCTTCAATGGCGGCGACAGCACTGCGTTCGTCAAGGTCAACATCCTGGAAATCCTTTACGACGCCGACGGCAAGTCGCAGGAAGTGCCGCTCAAATCCAGTGCCGACGGCAGCGCCCGGGACGGCTTGATGGCCAGCCCGGCGCGGCTGATCGTGCCTGCCAGTGGCATGCAAGGTACGCGGTTGCTGTACATGGGCGAGCGTGACCGCGAGCGCTATTTCCGCGTGCGTTTCGTGCCGGTGGTGCCCGAGAAGGAAGACGAGTTCGCAGTCTCCGGCGAAGAGCGTGAGGAATACAAGAAAACCCTCTCCGCTGGCGTCACGGTGCTGGCCGGGTATGGCGCGGTGTTTTTCGTCCGGCCCAAGGACACGCGTTACGCCAGCGTGATCGAGAACAGCGCGACGGATTACCGCATTCGCAACGACGGCAACACCGTGGTGGTGATCGATGAGTTCAAGGATTGCGCGGTCAAGAACGAGCAGGACTGTATGCCGACCACCAAGCATCACATCCTCGCGGGCCGCAGTTTTCAGTTCGAGAAACAGGCCGGTCGCGAATACCGCTTCACACTGGTTGAAGGCGAGAGCAGCAAGAAGCTCGATGTGAAGGGCTGATGACCATGTTCAAAAAACTGATGGTTCTGATGGTGTCGGCAGTGGCCTGCCATTCAGCGTTTGCTGCCCGCGAAGTGCACCACTTCGACGTGTTCGTGACGATTCCAAGCCAGGCGTTCTATGTCATTCCCGCAGACTCAGGCTGGATTCATCGCGAACAGCAATTGCCGTGGAATCTGGCGACCTCGACCCTGGGCGGCTTGCGCAAGTATTTCGATGTGAAGAATGAAGCCGGCTCCATCGAAGCCCGGCTTGAGGGCCGGCCTTACCTGTCCAACGGGACGCCGGCCCATGACATTGGTTTGCGTGTGCTGTTCAACGGCAAGTTATTGAGTGAGCTGGAGAGTAGCGAGGTGGTGTCGATGAGCGAGGCCGCGCCGGGTAAACGTGTGTTGCTGGAGATCGCGCCGGTGCCGCCTGTCGATGGGATTTATAAACCGGGCAGTTATTTCGGCAGCGTCAATTTGCTTTTCAACGCAGTGTTGCCGGGGGCATAGATGTTTGATTTTGTCGCAGCAGATGTTTTCGTTTGTTTATGCCGGGAAAGTGCTGGCGTGGTGCTAATAGGGCGGTGGAGTTTGTAATGATGAAGTCATCCAAACGGTTGCGATCGTTAATCTTGCTTGTCCTGGTGAGCGTGGTTTTTGGGGCTACGGGTTCGGCTTTCGCAGTCACCCTGGAAATGAGTGCCGTGTTTCGACCTGATCCGGCGAACCCCATGCGCAACGCTTTCCAGAACACCACACCGCAAGGCGGTCATTGCAAGGAGCACCCAACGTACTGTGAGCCTGGTGTTTTCAGTATCGGGGTGCCGATCCGGTTCAGGGCTATCGCTCCCATTCAGGCTTTGCACGAAGAACGTCAGGGGCCTATGTTTCGGCTTCCGTCTTCATGGAAGGAAGCGACGGTCATTCATGATCAAACGGGCGAGTCTGCAACGGTCAAAATGCGATTCAGCGGAATCGGGGCAGCCTATACGATCAAGACACCTCTTCACGCCAGCACCTGGATCGCCCACTGGGGATGGCCGTCGCCACCCTGTGTCAGGGGCGGAACGAGCTACGGCAACGCCAATTATTTCGCTTTTTTCTGGAGGATCCCGGCGGATGGAGGTGTTTGTTCGAAGCAAGCCCAGTTGCCGATAACGCAAGACTATGGTTTTGCCTACGAAAATATGAGCTTTTCATACGAGCTAGCGACACCTAATCCCTTGCAGATGTCG
This sequence comes from Pseudomonas sp. MM213, assembly GCF_020423045.1. NCBI lineage: Bacteria > Pseudomonadati > Pseudomonadota > Gammaproteobacteria > Pseudomonadales > Pseudomonadaceae > Pseudomonas > Pseudomonas sp. MM213. Next base: position 3,385,632 of record NZ_CP081943.1, on the reverse strand, counting down.
TCGGGGACTTACAAGGGCATTCTGAATTACGTCGTGGGTCCACTTGGCGATTTTGATATGGGCGATATCGTGTTGCCTGATGACGATTTGATAAGCCTTAATTTCACACTAAGTGTCGAACATGCGCTCAAAGTGGAGATTCCCCCCGGCGGCAATCGCGTCGAACTGGTCCCGCAGGGCGGCTGGCAGGCCTGGCTGACGCAGGGACGCAAGCCCACACGGCTGTTCCGGGATCAGACGTTCAATGTGTCTTCGTCGAGCCGTTTCAAGATGAACCTCGACTGCCAGTACAGCCTGGATGGCAATCGCTGTTCAGTGCGCGACCCGGTTTCAGGACATACCGTGCCGCTCGACGTCAGCGTGACCCTGCCCAGTGGCCTGGTAGATGCCGCCGCGCAACCGGTCAATCGCCGGCCGTTGCGGCGCGACGGTAGTGGCACCGAGTTGTTCCAGCCACGCTTTTATGTCGATCGCAAGCCGGGAGCGTTGCACTTCGAGATTGCCCAAGACGAAGTCGGCGAAATGCTCAAACCCGGTGTCGCCCGATCCTACTCCGGCCTTGTCACGGTGATCTGGGATTCCGAAGTGGGTTAAGGCTTGAACCCTGATGCATCACCCGATGCATCAGGGTTTCCCGGTTATTGCTCTGCAGCTCTTTGTAGCGCTGCGCGGGTCAGTTGTCTGCTCAGCTCTTTTCTTTCGTAGCCCATGTCGTCAAGCAATCCGCTGTAGACCTCATCGGACATGTCTTCATCGATGAGTACCACACGGTCATCGACATTCAGTCGCCGGGCGAGGTCTTGCAGGCGCAGTTTGAGGGCGCGTCGCAGTGCAATCTCCAGGCCTTTCGAGTTGGCCCAGGTATGTTGTACTTCACGTAACTCACCCATCAGGTCGCTCTTGGCGTCGAACAGTCGGCTATTGCGCCGGAATTCGTTCGGGTAAGTGTCCTGCAAGTATTTCTCCCAGAACGGCTGGTCGATCATATCGTTTATCAAGCCATCGCCTGCCTCCATCGCCATCACCGTATCGAAGGCGGTGTCGAGGGTTTTGGCGCTCACGCCGGCCAAGGGACGATGCAGCATCGACTCCGATTGCCACGGCAAACCGAGGCGTTGAGCCAGGCCGGTTTCGTAGGCGAGGTAAACCTCCACCTCATCGGGAGTGCCCTCACGGCCGCCGAAATCGGCACGGGCAATGTCATCCACGCGTGCGAGGCGAGCGGCGCCTTTTGCCAGGTTCACCAGTCTGTTTTCAAGGACGGCGTTGGACGTCGACAAGGCATAGGCTTCGGAGGCGAGCACCTTGATGCCCATGTGGTTGAACACCTGCGCCCCGGCATCGGCGCAGGTGGTGGGCGCCTTGGCCATTTCGAACAGTTCGTTGCGTAACGGAGTGTCCAGGTCAATGGCTTCGACCATGCGCCAGACCCGACTGCTGAGCTGTTGGCGCAGTTCACCGCCGGCCCGGTAATCGGCGGAGCGTGTCTGTTTCTCGATCAAGGCAAAAAAATCTTCGGAGCCAGGTTCGGTCATCAAATCGTGCCAGGCGTCCTCGCGGAAAGTGCCCAGCCCCCCGACCTCGGCACTCCACCACACAGAGTCATCCTTCGTCGGCCATTGGTGCATCGCGTCAGCGGCAGCCTCGGCATAGATCTGGTCGGGTGCGAAGCCGACCGAACGTCGATAGGCTTTGAACGTGATCAGGTTTTCCTGCGAAAGACTCTTTGGAAACAAGCGGGTCCGCGCCACGAGGAAGGCCTCCTCCGAGCCAGGCACGACAGTTGGAATGACGCTGATCGGGTTCTCCTGCAAATCCAGAAAGAAGCCCCGCGGTCGACGTTTGCTGAAGGGCCCGAACAGCCCATCGGGCCAGGTGGTTGCCCCTGTGTTGCTCAAACTCAGGATTCTCAGTTTGGGCATGCGCCCGACGTTCGGAAGCATGCCCAGTTGCTTATTGTCATCGAGCCTGATCGTTTCCAGGTGGGTCAGGTTTCGCAGTTGCTCGACGGCCGATGGCGTTAACGTGATGTCATTGTTCATCAGCCGCAACGTTCGCAGGTAATGCATCTTGCCGATGGTGGCGGGGAGTCGCGTCAACCCGCAACTGCGGGCGCTCAGTTGCCGCAGATGAGGGAAGTCGCCCAACAGGCCAGAGGCGTTTTCGGAGACGTTCGAGCGGTCCAAATTCAGCGTGCTGATCTGATCGACGTAGTGTTTGATATCCGGCGGCAGTTCCTTCCACCAGCGCTCGAGGTCGGGCACATCGAACTCTACCGACAGGTCCAGCGCATAACCGCCGTCGACCATGGTGCTGCGCTCACCGAACACGGTGGGTTTTCTTGAGAAACAATCGATAAGCCGCTCGGCAATGTGCAGCCCGCCACCGCGCACGAACCCCTGTCGGTCGGCCCCCCACGTATCGGGTTGCTGATATTGCCACCGGTTGAGCAACTTGCGCAGGTCATACCGCTCTCGGTCAAGCCTCGTCAGTGTCTGATGCCCTTGCTCTTGCGAACCCAGGGATCGAACGAAGGTGTCGACCTCTCGTTCGTTGAAGTGCGGGTACAAATCCTGCACCCGGTCGGTGAGCGTGGCGGCGGTGGTGGAGAAGCCGGGGCCGCGGAGCAACATCATGTCTTCGTGGTTCGCCATCGGGCGGATCGGTGGTGCGGCGAGCGCGGTGCGGCGTTCGGCCGGGGTCTCGGTCTTGGCCATGACCCATTGCTTGAAAAACGCCCCTTGGCCTGGCCGATAGCCCAACTGCGCCTGTTTGTTTTTCGGCAACGCCGTGAGCACGGCTTCGAAAAAATCAGCGGCGTCGTGCAGTTTGTGATTGTCGGCGTCCCAGACTTCGAACCGGTTGGCCTCATCCTTGACCAGCACCCGCACCGTCGCCGCATCGTGTGCCCCCACGCTGCCGCGCAGTGGTCCGGCATCGTTGCCTTCACGCACCTCGATACGCAGTTGCGCGAAGGTGTCGGTATGAATCCTCAGTGCATTCAGCACCAGGCTTTCGGTTTGCGCCACCCACTGCGCGCCGTCATGAAACCCCTCATACGCATGGTTGGTTCGGGCTTCGAAGGCGGCTTCACGGGCGCGGCTCTTGAGGTTCAACGGCAGGCGTTGCTCCTGATTCATGCGCATGAGGTCGGCCGCGTCGGAACTGTTCAGCAGCGTCTGTGCCGCGCGGGTCGGCAGCTCGGGGAATGTCTGGCGAATGAGTCGGACCTGTGGGTCGTCGGACGCTTCCGCACCTTGGTAAAGCTGATTGACGATGTCTGCGTTCAGTCGATTGGCTTCGTCCGCCAGTCGATTGCGCAGGGCTTGTACCTGTTCACTTTTGGCGGTTGACCGACCGAGCATCGCTTGCAGCTCTTCTTCGCCGAGGAACTCGACAAGCCTCGGCGCAAACTGCTCGCTCATGAGCTGCGACTGGCTGGTGGAAAGCGTCTGCGCCTCGCTCACCTCGGGATTGCCGTACTGGCGAAAGCGCCCCGTCATGTCGGCGTCTTCGTAAACCTTCAGGGCTTTATCCACAGGCCAGCCGTCCAGGTAAGTCGCCAGGGGTTCAAACCACCAGGAGGCAGGGTCCAGAGGTTGACCGGTTCGAATCCGTTCAATGGCCTCGCGGGTCTGGCGCTGGATTTTCAAGCGTGTGAGGCTGTCGTCCAGCAGGGGGGCGGGGCCGTGTTGTCGACGTACATCCGGCGCAGCGCAGCGTCGTCGATGCCGCTGGCGATGCGCATATTGTCCAGTTCTGCGTCGCTGAAGCCGTCCACGGAATGGCCGAGGCGACGCATCAACGTCGGGCGTTGCCACGTTCGCGGGTTCTCGGCTTCGTGGGTCCAGGCGCCCTGGCCGTTATGTTTCAACTCGGGTAAATAGGCGTTGTCGCGGTGCGGATGCTGGACGCGGTAGTTGCCGGTTTGTGGGTCCTTTTGCACGGCGTAGTGTTTGTCATCCAGCGGCAAAATGTCCTGGCCTTCGTGGGCATGAAGTCCCAGTGCGCCAGGTTTGGCTTCAGCGGGTAGTTTTACATCCGGCCTCTCATAAGGCTTGAGATCGGGATGCCACAGTCTTGGCTCGCCATTGGGCAGACTCACCGGTTTCATGCCTTCGATCAGCGGCGAAAGCTTCAGGCGCGCAACGTTGCCAATCTTCACCCCGGCGGCGAACGCCACCAACTGAATGACGTCGGTCACCACGCCAATGATGTGTTCGGCAGCTTCGGTCCACAGCCCCATGGTCATATCGACGATGCCTTCGATGACGTCACTGGCCATCTGATACGCCGTGTAGACCATCATCAATTCACCCAGCCCCGGAACGAACGGCGTGACGACCATCAGCGCGACGTTGAAGATGTCCGAGACTATTTTCTTGAAGTTTTCCCACCAGGCCCATCGGGCATTGCTATCGCTATCGGCGGTGGACACGGCAATGTGTCGGGCGTCGTTCAGCACCTTATTGAGCTTCTGCTGGAAGAGGTATTCCCAGAGTTCGCCGGGGATCGGTGCGGCTTTGAAATGCAGATTGGGGTTGTCGACCGGTACTTCCCGCCAGCTCGGTCCCTGGTCCAGCGGCGCTTTCTGATGCCATTTCACCTCGAACAACCGTTGTTGTAGCCCGCCGAAAAAATGCCCGCGCTCCGATTGATCGACGAACCGGCTGAAGTATTGTTGGTAGGTCATGCCGGTGGATGAAACGACGTTGTTGTCGCGTAGCTGGCGCGTCAGTTCATTCATGAACGTGACGGACGAGGGGTACTCTTTCAGCGGGTGTTCAGGGTCCTGGGGGACGTAAACAATCACCGGCGTCACCTCACGGATGTGTTGTTCCGGCCTGGGTGTGATCAACACGATTGCGCTCAGCGGGCTGTCGAGAATCGACAGTTCGGCAAATTGCATCACCCGGCCTTTACGGGTGAGGTTGCGCTGGCCATCGAGCATGCTCAGGATCAGGTCACTGGCCTCGGCGTCGATGTCGCCCTTCAGAACAGCCAATTGGGCGGCGGCTTTGAACGCGGCTTTCTCGCTCTCGACGATTTTTAACTTCAAAAAACCTTGGGCGAGGCCGTCACTGGGCAGCAACTGTTCTTCGAGGTATTTCGTGTAGCGCGCGCCGATGTCCAGTTCGCGACAGAGGCTCTGGAACTGGGCAATGGACATTTTGCGTTTGATCGGCAGGACGTCGAAGTGCCCGCGCGCATCGGGTTGGCTGATGAAGTCCGAGTCCGGTTCGCAGGTTTCGTGACGTGCGAAGTTGTGCAGGGCGGCGTCCAGCAATGAGACGGTTCGGGTAAAAACACCGTCGGAGACGTCGAAGACATACCACGGGCGTGCTTTGGGTAAGTACAGATGCAGGAACGTGCGGGTGACATCGACATCGACGTTGAATTTTTTTTGCAGTGCGTCGGTGAGTAACGGTTCGGCGAACGTGTAAACGTCCTGCACTTCATCCATGAACCGGTCGACTGCATTCTGCGCGGACCAGAGGTCAAGATTGGCTTCTTGTAACGGCGTGTGGTCGAAATCTCTGGCGCTCTGTATCCATCGCCCTGACGCCGTTTGTATGAGGCTCAGTTCTTGAGCCCGTCGCACTGAAGCGCCTTTGAAAACGGGGTGGATACGGTTCTTGATGAACGCGTAATGGTGACCTTTATTGTCGTCGGCCACGGGTGGCTGTAGCGCTGATATACGTCCGTGTAAGTCAGTCATGCTTTCAATAAACCTTGAGCATTAAGTGGAGTGACCAGCCTAACGCCCGAGGTTCAAAGTAAAAGTCTGAATTCCCGCTGCTTGAATAGCGTTCTTCCCGGCAAAGCATTGGAATTTTCAATGCCGAAAATAATTAATTACCACCATCGTTTTTCAGCGTCGTGCGACCTCCACGGGCAGGCATTGTGTATGCGTGCCCGGTTGCAGATACGGCGTGAGAATCGGTGCCATGCCCTTGAGCACTTGCACCGGCAGGGCCGAGGTGAACTTGAAGGCTTCGGCCGTGCGACCGGGTACGAATGCGGTCAACGTACCGAAGTGGCTATCACCGATATAAAACACAAAGGTGGCCGTACGGTTGATCGACTTCGAACTCAAGATTCGCCCACCGGAACCAATGGCTTCGATGCGGTTGTCACCGGTCCCGGTCTTGCCGCCCATGGCCAGCGGCTTGCCATCGGGGGTGATGAAACTGCCGGAAACACGTTTGGCCGTACCCGCGTCCACCACGTGCGACAAGGCCTCGCGCATGGCCGTGGCCACTTCGGACGGCATCACCCGTTTACCCACATCCGGGTCGTTGATCAGCTTGGTTTCATAGGGCGTATTCGCCGCGAAATGCAGGCTGTCGATGCGCAGTGTCGGCATGCGCACGCCGTCGTTGAGGATGGTGCCGATCAGCTCCGCCAACGCGGCCGGGCGGTCGCCGGAACTGCCGATGGCGGTGGCCAGCGAGGGCACCAGGTGATCGAACGGATAGCCGACTTTCTGCCAGCGCGCGTGAATGTCGAGAAACGCCTCGATCTCCAGCATGGTGCGGATGCGGCCATCACGGGCACCCTTATGCTTGCTTTTGAATAGCCAGCTATAGACTTCCTGGCGTTCAAACTGGCTGGCCTTGACGATTTCGCTCCACTTGGCGTCAGGATGATTCAACAAATAACCGATCAGCCACAATTCCAGCGGGTGAACCTTGGCGATGAAGCCCTGGTCCGGCAAATCGTAGATGCCTGGGCTGTAATTTTCGTAAAGCCGTTGCAGGCGTTCGTCCGTGAGTTTCTCGGTGAGCTTGGCGCCTGAGAGGTGCGAGCGCACGAAGGTGTTGAAGCTTTCCTGACTGGCTTGCGGCAACAGGTAGCGATGCACCGCAGCCATGCGAATCGGCGTCGGGCGCATGCTGTCGAGGAAGGTTTCGAGCCGTGCCTGGGTGTCCTTGTTTTTGTAGCGCTTCCAGAATTTCAGCAGGAACGAAGTGCCCTCGCGGTCGGCGAACTCGGCCAGGTATTCCTGGCGCCGAGGATCACGGTCGTCCCCGAGCAGAGCAGCGCTGTTGTTCGGGCCGGAGTAGGTGGTGTAGCGCACCAGATCACGCATCAGCCGAATGAACGGCAGGTTGATCGATTCGCGCAGGGCATCGCGCAACGTCGGTATGCGACCGTTGTCTTCCTTGCGGAAGTTGACGAAGGTATGCAGCCCGCCGCCGGTAAAAAAGGCTTCGCCGGGGCTGGCCGAGTATTTGCGGTCCAGCGCGGCGCTGAGCATGGCCGACAGGTTGTGGTCCTTGTTCTCGATCAGGTAATCGACAGCCCAGCGGCTCAGGCGATCCTGATCCGGGACGTCGACTTTCTTCAGTTCCGGGACGGTCATTTCGGCGTACTTGTCGTGCAGCTCGGCAATGATTTGCAGATAAGTCGTCAGCACCCGCATTTTCGCGGTGGAGCCCAGTTCCAGTTTGCTGCCTTCGTTGATATCGAATGGCTGATCGGTGCTGTCGGTTTGCACGCGCACCCGCGAACCGTCCGGGGTCAGTTCGAACAGCGTGAAGCTGTAGCGCACTTGCGTGGTGCTGGTGGGGGTGAGCAGGCGTTCGCCCATCAAACCGATCTGCGTTGCAAACGCCGGGTCGGCCAAGTGCTTGAGGTACTCGGTGACCTGGGTTTGCAGTTCGCCTTGCAGGGTGCTGGTGGCGGAGAGATCGAGGCGGTCGAGGTCGTACAGCGGACGATTGAGCAACCCGCCCAGGCGACTGCGCGCCACGCTGATGCCTTTGTTGGTTTCGATCGGTTGAATGGTCGGCTGGGTCTGCCAGTCGCGATAGGTCACTTTGCTGGCCAATGCGGCGGCGGCGAACGGCGCGTCGATCACAAAGTTTTGCGCCAACAGGCGAATGTGGCTGTCGGTGAGGTCGGCCAGCTCATCGCGGCCCTTGGTCAGGTAGTGGGAAGGGCGGCGCTGGGCAATCATCAACGACAGCATTTCACGCAGGGCCAGGCCTTTTTCCGCCATGGCCTTTGGATCCGTGTCGGTACTGGCCAGCCGTTCGTTGGCCTTGTTGAAATCGGCGCCGTACCAGACACGCAAACCTTCGGCCATGCCGTGTACTTCCCCGTGGCCGGGCACGGCGGACAGGGGCACGCTGTTGAGGTAATCACGCACCACGTTCTGGCGCGCCGCAAGCGTTTCCGGCCCGGCCTGATAGGCGCGCACGCTGGCGGAAATCATCTGGCGGATTTTTTCCCCGCCGGACACGGTCAAGCCGTCGGGCGAGTGTCGATACTTCTCGAGTTGCGTCGCGAGGGTACTGCCACCCGCCGATTGGCCAGGCATGTGCAGCATTTTGGCGACCTGCGACCACGCCGCCATGCCGAAGCGTGGCCAATCCACGGCGGGGTTGGCCCGAGGCTGACGAGGGTCGAGCAGGAAGCGGTTTTCGATGAACAGCAAACTGCTGACCACCACCGGCGGAATCGCGTCAAAGCTTGAATAGAGCTGCTGCGGGTATTTGTACTGATAAAGCGGCGCCGCATGGCAATCGGTGATCGACAATCCTGCCTGGATTTTTTCCGCATAGGGCACGAAAAAGCCTTTGTCGGTGTAGTCCATCAACGGTTGGGAAAAGCGGGTCTGTGCCGCAACGACGTAGTCGCGCTTGATCAGGCGCGGCAGGAATTCACCCAGAGAGCTGTAGCCCAGACGCAAGTCAAAAGGGCCGGCCCCTGGATAGCGAATGGAGTCGCTTGGGCCTGGCTTCAGTTCGTAACTCAGGGTAGCGGCATATTTGCTGGCTTCCCGGGATTGAAACTTCGAGGTACGCATTTCCCTGGCAGCGGCCAACCCCAGAGCAATCAGGATAATCAACACCAGCAACCAAAACGCCTTCCACCCGTGTTTGGTACGACTACGACGGGGTTTTTCGGGGATAGGCGCTTCATCCACACGTTCAGTCGGGACCACAGTTTTACTCGTATCGGTTTGCCATAACGCGCCCATAGTCGACTGATCCATTCACGCAGATTGATCGGACTTGTTTGAAGCTTAGACGGTGGATGCTGCCGGTGAAAAAATTGTGAACACCCGGATATCGAATATTCACCCTGACGGGGAGTGAGCGAATGTTCTTTTTGCAGGGGGCTGGCTTGTTGGCGATGGCGGTTTCATGGACGCCATCGCCAGCAAGCCGGCTCCTACAGGGGGGAGGTGAGCCCGATATTTTGAGTCGCGCCTCGATCCGTAGGAGCCAGCTTGCTGGCGATGGCGATTTCACGGACGCCATCGCCGGCAAGCCGGCTCCTACAGGGGGGAGGTGAGCCCGGTGTTTTGGACTGTGTCCCCGATCCGTAGGAGCCAGCTTGCTGGCGATAGCGATTTCACGGACGCCATCGCCGGCAAGCCGGCTCCTACAGGGGGGAGGTGAGCCCGATATTTTGGACAGTGTCCCCGATCCGTAGGAGCCGGCTTGCTGGCGATGGCGATTTCATGGACGCCATCGCCGGTAAGCCAGCTCCTACAGGAGGGCCGTACTAGAGCCATCGCAACGTAAATGCTGCCTAGGTAGGGGCATGACGATGCACCAATGCTGTGCAATACTCCGTGCCGCTTTAGCGGTAAAAATTCCTACAAAAAAGTCAGGTAATGCACCTCCAGAAACCGCGCTTTTGCCGAGAGTTCTCGCTGAATATTGTGGGTTGTAGAGTGAAATATCCTGCTGGAAGGTTTTTAGACTGCACGTCCCGCTGATCTTGGAGGGTTTTGCCCTGCAGGACGGTTCTGCCCACGAAGCAGGTCCGGTTTCAGGCAAGCAATGGCTTATCGGTCAGCGCTTCGACACTCGGTGGTCATATCCAATAACAAGACGAGGTTGTACCCCTATGCCAGTCGGCAATCACCTGCCCCACGGCGAGACCGCTCAGGGCGGCCCGCTTAAACGCGAACTCGGCGAACGGCATATTCGCTTGATGGCACTCGGTGCCTGTATCGGTGTCGGTCTGTTTCTCGGTTCGGCCAAGGCCATCGAAATGGCTGGCCCGGCCATCATGCTGTCCTACATCATCGGCGGTCTGGCGATTCTGGTGATCATGCGCGCCCTCGGCGAAATGGCTGTGCACAACCCGGTCGCCGGCTCCTTCAGCCGTTATGCCCAAGACTACCTTGGCCCGTTGGCGGGGTTCCTGACGGGCTGGAACTATTGGTTCCTGTGGCTGGTGACCTGTGTCGCGGAAATCACCGCAGTGGCGGTGTACATGGGCGTCTGGTTTCCCGAGGTCCCGCGCTGGATCTGGGCACTTGCCGCGTTGGTCAGCATGGGCTCGATCAACCTGATCGCCGTAAAAGCCTTCGGTGAATTCGAATTCTGGTTCGCCCTGATCAAGATCGTCACGATCATTGCGATGGTGATCGGCGGCGTCGGCGTGATCGCGTTCGGTTTCGGTAACGACGGCGTGGCGTTGGGGATTTCCAATCTCTGGGCTCACGGCGGCTTCATGCCGAACGGCGTGCAAGGCGTGTTGATGTCCCTGCAAATGGTGATGTTCGCCTACCTCGGCGTCGAGATGATCGGCCTGACCGCCGGAGAAGCGAAGAACCCGCAGAAGACCATTCCCAACGCGATCGGCTCGGTGTTCTGGCGGATTCTGCTGTTCTACGTCGGCGCGCTGTTTGTGATTCTGTCGATCTACCCGTGGAATGAAATCGGCACCCAGGGCAGTCCGTTTGTGATGACCTTTGAGCGTCTGGGCATCAAGACCGCCGCTGGCATCATCAACTTCGTGGTGATCACCGCTGCACTGTCGTCCTGCAATGGCGGCATTTTCAGTACGGGGCGCATGCTCTATAGCCTGGCGCAGAATGGCCAGGCTCCGGCCGGTTTTGCCAAGACGTCGAACAACGGGGTGCCCCGTCGTGCGCTGTTGCTGTCGATTTTCGCCTTGTTGCTGGGGGTGCTGCTCAATTACCTGGTGCCTGAAAAAGTCTTCGTTTGGGTGACGGCCATTGCTACTTTCGGCGCGATCTGGACCTGGGTGATGATCCTGCTGGCTCAGCTTAAGTTTCGCAATGGCCTGAGCGCCAGCGAGCGGGCCGGGTTGAAATACAAGATGTGGTTGTACCCGGTGAGTTCGTATCTGGCACTGGCGTTTTTGGTGTTGGTGGTTGGGTTGATGGCGTACTTTCCGGACACTCGGGTGGCGCTGTATGTGGGGCCGGCGTTTTTGGTGCTGCTGACGGTATTGTTTTATGTGTTCAAGTTGCAGCCGACTGGTGTGTCGCAAGGTGCGGTGCGTTCGGCTTCATAGTTTTTGGGGATCGGATGGGGGCATATCCGTTGCTGCGGTGACGGCGGCTGGCGGTTTCGCCCTTACGGCGAGTCCCTTTTCCAAACGCCGAAAAGGAACCAAAAGGCTTTGCCCCTGACGTACGGTGGCTCGCTAAGGCTCGCCATGCCCTCGCTCCGGTCCTGCTCCGTGGGCCCGCCGCCATCGGCCATCCCTGGCCGGGGGCGGCTAACCCGGCATCCATGCCGGGTTGCCCACTGCGCAGAACCTCCACTCGGCCTCCCGACGGGGCAGATCAAAATCAAAAGCCAAGCAAAAGCCAAAGCGAGGCGGCCTGCCAGCCGACCTGTGTCTATGATCGTACGCATTCCCCTGTAGGAGCCGGCTTGCTGCGGGCGGCGTTCCGACGATTGCGTCCGTCCAGCCAATACATACGTTGACTGATCCACCGCCATCGCCAGCAAGCCGGCTCCTACAGGGATCTGCGTGCGCTTTTGATTTCCACCACTCATCAGGCCGAGCGTTAGCTCGCCTTCCGCTTTTGATCTGAGCGCCCCCTCGAGAGGCCGAGCGCAGGTTCTGCGTAGTGGGCAACCCGGCATGGATGCCGGGTTAGCCGCCCCCGGCCATGGATGGCCGATGGCGGCGGGCCCACGGAGCAGGACCGGAGCGAGGGCATGGCGAGCATTAGCGAGCCACCGAACGAAAGGGGCAAGAGCCCTTGGTTACTTGGGGCTTTTCCAAGTGACTCGCCGTAAGGGCGAAACCATTAGAGGCCGTTACCGCAGAAACGGATATGTACACCAGCAAGAGATTGGTCGGCTGTCAGGCCGCCATCGCTGGCAAGCCAGCTCCTACAGCGGGATCCGTTCAGCTACCGAACGCTGCGACCTGTTGACCGGCTGGTTCAACCGTTTATTGAACTCCAGCCAGGCCCCCAACAACGCCATCAACCCCGCACCCACCAAGGCGGTGAATATCTGCATGGCAAACGCATCGTCGGTCATGGCATTGACCATGTCCGCCAACGGCGCCAGCAACACGCCGAGGCAGAAGATTTCCAGCGAATAACGCCCCATGCGACAACTTTGCTGCGCCAGCCAGTTTTGCGTCCAGCCGGTATCGGGCAACAGTTTCGCCGTGACATACGCCAGCGCCAGGAAGTGCAGCAACCGCACCGGCGACAAGTCAGTCTTGCTGATCGGGTACAACAGGTTGCTCAGCCACGCAGGCATCAGCGCATCATGTATTTCCGGCCATCGCCAGGAGACGGTCAGCACGCCGGTAACCACCACATACACTACGGCACTGACAAACAACGGCCGGCGCAGCAACGGGCGCGCGTCAGGTAATCGGGGGCGCTGCCCGTAAGTCGCCGCCGCGCCGCCCAACACAAACAGCAGCTGCCAGACCACGGGATTGAAATACCACACGCCATCCTTGATGGCCGCCAGGTTCCAGCCGAACCACGGCGCCAGCAGGTACACGGTCAACGACACGGCCACCACCGCCCATGGTTTGCGCACCAGCATCGGCAGCGCCAGCGGCAAGCCGGCCAGCAGCACGATGTACAGCGGGAGGGGGTCCATGAGGTTCGGCTTGAAGCGCAGCAGCAGTTCATCGACCAGGGCTTGCTGCGGGTTGGTGATGAAGTGGTGCATGCCCATTTCCTCCACCAGATCCCTCGTTTCCACATGGCTGTTGGCGAAGAACACGATGCCCATCAGCATCGCCAGCAAGAAAATATGCACCACGTAGAGCACCCAGGCGCGGCGCAGAATCTTCACGCAGGCAATCAGATAACCGTCCCGTCGGAAGATTTTCCCGTAGGCCAGGACCGCCGCGTAACCGGCGAGAAACACGAAAATTTCCGCGGCATCGCTGAAACCGAAGTTACGCGGGGTGATTTGACCGAGGGGGTTGTGAGGCACGTGATCCCAGAAGATGAAGATCAGCGCCAGGCCTCGAAAAAAGTCGATTCGGTGATCGCGTTCAAACGTCATGACAGCGGGCTCGTGAACGGGTGTTGAATAAGGAGTGGTCAGCGCTGCAAAAGGTGCGCGCCGCGCATCGGCGGCGCGCAGGGTGGCGCGATTCGACGACAATTGCAAAAAACACGCTATTACTGAATGTCTCAGATGTGACTGGCTGAAAGAATCCATCCGCTGGTCTGCCAGCTCGATGGCGTGCCCGAATAATGGTGCATGGCAGCTGTCGAATCTTTACCGAGCATGGTTCAGGAGCGTGAAACGTGAAGGTTTCGCTGATCGTTCCGGTCTTCAACGAAGAGCAAGCGATCAGCCTGTTTTATCAGGCGGTGCAGCGCGAGTTGAGGCTGGGCGGCGACGAGATCGAGATCGTATTCATCAACGATGGCAGCTCGGACCGGACGGCCGAGCAGGTCAAGGCCCTGGCGCAGGTCGACGAGCATGTGTTGTTGATCAACTTTTCGCGCAATTTCGGCAAGGAACCGGCGTTGTTCGCCGGCCTGGAATACGCTTCTGGCGATGCGGTGATCCCCATGGACGTCGACTTGCAGGACCCGATCAGCGTCATTCCGCTGTTGATTGACGAGTGGCAAAAGGGCGCGGACGTGGTGCTCGCCAAACGCCGCAACCGGGCCACCGACGGTTACCTCAAGCGCCACAGCGCGGCGCTGTTCTACCACGTGCTGAACCGTATCGCGTACACCCGGATCGAAGAAAACGTCGGTGATTTCCGCTTGATGGATCGCAAGGTAGTCAACGTGATCCGCGCACTGCCCGAGCATCAATTGTTCATGAAAGGCGTGTTGTCGTGGGCCGGGTTCACCACCGCGGTGGTGGAGTACGAACGCGCCGGGCGCGTGGCCGGCAGCAGCAAGTTCAATGGCTGGAAACTGTGGAACCTGGCACTCGAAGGGGTGACGTCGTTCAGCACTGTGCCGCTGCGTTTGTGGACGTACGTCGGCGGCGGCATTTCGATTTTCGCGGTGCTTTACGCGGTGTACATGGTGCTGGACAAGATTTTCTTCGGCAACAGCGTACCCGGTTACCCATCGTTGATGACCGCCATTCTGTTTCTTGGCGGTGTGCAGTTGATTGGTATCGGCATCCTCGGTGAGTACGTCGGCCGGATCTACATCGAGGCCAAGCACCGGCCGCGCTACGTGGTCAAAGACATCGTCGGCGGCAAAGACCGGCTCGGGCTTTAGCATGGGCCGATTTCGCGATGTGCTCGGCAAGGAACTCGGCGGCCGACAGGTCTGGTTGTTTTTTCTGCTCGCGACGTTGCTGTATGTGCTGCCGCTGATTATTGCGGACTACCCGTACATCGATGATAACTGGCGATCCCTGTCGGCGGGCATGGCCTGGGCGGAGCAGGGTCGCCTGTTTACCCAGCTGTTCTACAACCTGCTCACCTTCGGCAACGCGGCGCCTAACATCTTTCCCTTGCCGCTATTGATCGCCACGCTGGCCATGGCCTCGGCACTGACCCGGCTGACGTTTCATTACTTTGCGCAACCGACGCTCGCCTGTTGCCTGGTGCCGTTGCCCCTCTGGTACAACCCGTTTTTTCTGCAAAACCTGTCTTATCAATATGACGGTCCCGCCATGGCCCTGAGCCTGGTGGCGGTGATCTACGCGATCACCTTTCGTCATCCTTCGCGCAGCCTGCAATGGCTGGTGCCTTCGTTCCTGATTGCACTGGCGCTGGGGCTGTATCAGATCAGCCTCAATGTGTTTGTGGGATTGTGTTGCCTGGAACTGCTGCGCGGCGTAAATGACCGTTTGGCCTGGCCGCAGTTGTGCAGGCTGATCGGCTGGAAACTGGCGCAGGTCACCATGGGCTGGTTGATGTATTGCGTCAGCGCCGTGGCGTTCATGGCGCAGGATCGCGCGCTGCTGTTGAACTGGACCGCCGCGCCGCTGCTGCAACTGCAGATCAACATCGGCAGAGTGCTGGAAAAAGTCGTGCTGCTGTTTCATGGCGGATTGGTCTGGGTGTTCGCCGCGCTGTTGCTGTGTGCCATCGTCGGTGCTGTGCAATTGGGGCTTAAAGTGTGGAAGCGTCAGGACAGTGGGCCGAAGAAAGCGTTGATCGGCCTGTTGTGTCTGCTGACCTTGCCGGTCATGACGCTGCTGGTGTCCGGCGTCGCGCTGTTTTTCCGCGACTTCAACGAGGGCGCTCGAACCCTGATGGGCTTCGCGGTTTTATTGATGCTGTTGTTCTACTTGAGCCATCTGGCGCTGGCGCAAATCCATGAACGACTGACGCTGTTGCTGGCGGTGCCACTGCTGGCGATGCTGTCGCTGTCGTTCGCTTACGGTCGGGTGCTGACGGTACAGAAAGCCTTCAGCACCAGCGCACTGTTCAGCCTTGAGCACGACATTTCGACGCATCGGGAATTGCGTGAGGCCAAGCGGATTTACATGTCGGTGACGTATTCCGATCACTGGCTGTCGGGGGCCGCAGGTTCGTTCAAGCAAATGCCGGTGCTGCACTATCTGCTGAACATCGACTTTTTCATGCTGGCCGAAAATCTGCCGAAGCTCGGCATCACCAACGTGGTCGCGGAGAAGGAGCGCCGCAATGCGACACGGGTGGGTTATCTGGGGTATCCGCCGTTGCTGGAGCGCCCGTACTACAGGATTTACCTGCTGGGGGACTACGGTTTTATCGTCATGAAAGAACCGGCCCCGATCAAGGCGCTTCGCTGGTGACGACGGGCCTCAGAACGCATCCATCAGCACGATAATGCAATCCCGGGCCTGGAAACGGTTGATCTGCGGCACCAACCGCCGAAAGTGCTCAGACTGGCAATGAGCATCCAGCGCCGCCTGATTCGGCCATTGTTCGACGAAGATAAAGTGGCCGGGGTCTTTTTGATCGATGAACAGGTCGTAAGCGATGCAATCGGGCTCCAGTCGAGTCTTCTCGACCAGTTCGGTGTACCACGGGCGAACCGTTTCAATGTATTCGGGTTTGATGAAATCCTGAGCGATTACTTTCAGCAAAATGTTCTTCCTTGGTGTAAAGCCAGCCTCCCTACGAGACTGGCGTTCAAACAGTGTTTACGCCGCAGCCAACTCATTGGGCTCAAAACTGTCCGCCCGCGCCATCTGCCACATGCGTGAGTAGAACTCGCCGTTCACTTCCCCTGTTAGCAATTCCCCCGGTTTCAAAAACACATGCAGCTGCGAGAACAGCTTGATCTCGGTCGCCGACATGCGCCGCACCAGATGCTTGGCCGACAACTGCGACGGATGATCGAGGCCGGCGGCGGCGAGCATTTCCGCGAGTGCCTTGAGGGTGTTGCGGTGGAAGTTGAACACCCGCTGGGCCTTGTCCGGGACGACGAGGGCACGCTGGCGCAAGGTGTCCTGCGTGGCGACGCCGGTCGGGCATTTGTTGGTGTGGCACGACTGCGACTGGATGCAGCCGATGGCGAACATGAAGCCGCGCGCCGAGTTGGCCCAGTCGGCGCCGATGGCCAGCACGCTGGCGATGTCGAAGGCGCTGACAATCTTGCCGCTGGCGCCGAGTTTGATTTTGTCCCGCAGGTTCAGGCCCACCAGCGTGTTGTGCACGAACAGCAGACCTTCGCGCATCGGTACGCCGATGTGGTCGGTGAACTCCACAGGCGCTGCCCCCGTGCCGCCTTCCTTGCCATCGACGACGATGAAGTCCGGGAGGATGCCGGTTTCCAGCATGGCCTTGGCGATGCCCATGAATTCCCACGGATGGCCGAGGCAGAACTTGAAGCCCACCGGTTTGCCGCCGGACAGTTCACGCAATTGCTGGATGAAGTGCATCAGTTCGATCGGCGTGGAAAACGCACTGTGCCGCGATGGCGAGATGCAGTCTTCGCCCATCAGGATGCCACGGGTTTCAGCGATTTCCTTGGTGACCTTGTGCTTGGGCAGAATCCCGCCGTGGCCGGGTTTGGCGCCCTGGGACATTTTGATTTCGATCATCCGCACCTGCGGGGTTTGCGCTTGGGCGGCGAAGCGTTCCGGGTCGAAGCGACCGTCTGCAGTGCGGCAACCGAAGTAGCCGCTGCCGAGTTCCCAGGTCAGGTCGCCGCCGTTTTCCCGGTGATACGCGCTGATGCTGCCTTCACCGGTGTCGTGGGCGAAGTTGCCGAGCTTGGCGCCCTGGTTCAAGGCACGAATGGCGTTGGCGCTGAGGGAGCCGAAGCTCATGGCCGAGATGTTGAACACCGATGCCGAGTACGGCTGCGTGCACTGCGGGCCGCCGACCAGGGTTCGAAAACTGTTTGGGTCACTCAACGGTGCCGGGCGCATCGAGTGGCCGATGAATTCGAAACCCGACTGATACACGTCGATCAACGTGCCGAAGGGTTTGTCGGCGCTTTCGTTCTTGGCGCGGGAATAGACCAGCGAACGCTGGGCCCGGGAGAAGGGCAGGGCGTCGCTGTCGGATTCGAGCAGGTACTGGCGGATTTCCGGACGGATGCCTTCCACCAGATAGCGGATGTTGCCGAGGATCGGGTAGTTGCGGCGTACGGCGTGAGGGCTTTGCAGCAGATCAAACAGGCCCACGAGGCTCAGGACGCCGGTGACAGCGGTGATCGGCCAGAGCCAGTCGTGTTCCAGGAACGGCAGACTGGCGAGGGTGAAAATCACACAGACGGCAAAGAAGGCGTAGCGGCTCAGGAGTGACAGGCTCATACGGTTTCCTTGGGTTCGGACTCGGTTGTGTTCGGCACACCTATCCCTGTAGGAGCGAAGCTTGCTCGCGAAAGCGACATTTCAGCCAACATCAATGTTGAATGTGATGGCCTCTTCGCGAGCAAGCTTCGCTCCTACGGGACCGTGCTGTGTCAGGCATTCTGCGCCTGGAGGAAAATCGAAAACAGCTCGGACTGGGACTTGATCCCCAGCTTGCTGTACATGTGTTTCTTATGGACTTTCACGGTTTCGACAGAGATTTCCAGCTTACGGGCGATTTCTTTACTGGAGCAACCGCTGAGCATCAAACGCCCGACATCCAGCTCCCGGGCGGTCAATTGCGCGCCTTTGAGTTGTTGCACCGAGGCTTCCAGCTGCACCCGCCAGTCACCTTGGACCGGTGCCGGTGCGAGAGCCACGACTTCGTTGATTTCGTAGGGCAGGCGCTGACGCAACAAACCCAGCACCCACGGCTGGATCAACGACAGCAACGCGATCTGCTGGCCGCTGAAACGCTGTTTGCTGCCCAGTGACAGGCACAACGTGCGGTCGCCTTCGAGCTGACAATTGAACTGGATTTCATCGGCCACCACATTCAGACGAAAGTAGCGCTGGTAATACTCGGTCAGCTCAAAGTGCTCCGGCGCCACTTCCGACAGGCGATACAGCCCGGTGCGCGACTGCTCGCGGCAGGCGATGTAGAACGGGTCGAGCAAGTACAAACCGCGCAGGTAATCCTGGAACAACTGATCCGGGCTGCCGTCTTCACCGGGACATTCGGCGAACACTTGCGGGTGCTGATCGGCACTGAAAAGCAGCGCCACCCAACTGTCGAAGGTGACGTATTGATCCAGTAACCGGACAAGCTGCGTCCAGAAATTCGGCTTGTCGAGGGCGTCGATCAGTTGCCCGACCGAACGGTGCCAGGCGATGTCGTCTAACGAAAGTGTCATGCATCTACCCCTATCGGGTTACCCCAGCCGCGTGATTCCCTGGCCGGTTGCTTGCTGCGCATACTGGCGCACAGACAACGACCGGGCAATCTTTCTGCCGCCCGGCCACTAGAACAAGGAATACCCATGAAGGTCGAACTCGCCCAACTGGCGGGCCGTGACAACGACACGGCTTACAACCTCGAACGCGCGTTGGCGGCGATTGCGGCCTGCGCCGCCGACACGCAGTTGATCATGTTTCCCGAAAGTCACTTGATGGGCTTCCCGTCGGCCGAGACCGTGGCAGCCGTTGCCGAACCGCTGAACGGTCCGACCGTCAGCGCAATCGTCGCCGCGGCTCGCGAGCGCAACATCGCCGTGGTGATCGGTACGGCGGAAAACGACAACGGTCGTTTTTTCAACACCACGCTGCTGATTACCCCGCAAGGCATCGCACTGAAATACCGCAAGACGCACCTGTGGGCGTCGGATCGCGGCGTGTACGAGCCGGGCGACCGCTACGCCACGTGCCTGTGGAACGGCGTGCGGGTCGGCCTGCTGATCTGCTACGACATCGAATTCCCGGAAACCGCCCGCGCCCTGGCGCAACTGGGCGCTGAATTGCTGATCGTCACCAACGGCAACATGGACCCGTACGGCCCGACGCACCGCACCGCGATCATGGCCCGCGCCCAGGAAAACCAGGCGTTTGCGCTGATGGTCAACCGGGTGGAAGAGGGCGATGGCGGGTTGTTGTTCGCCGGCGGCAGTGCGCTGGTGAATCCGCTGGGCACGCTGTTGTTCGAGGCCGGGCGCGAGGAGGGGCAGTTTGCGGTGGAGCTGGATCTGAATCAGCTGACCTCCGCGCGGCAGGATTATCGGTACCTGGATGATCAGCGACTGAAGTTGCCGGGGGAGATGGTTGAGCATGCTTCTGGATTGCGGGAGCTGCTTATACCTGTGCGCTGATCCGGATTCTGTGTCGCTCGGGCTGACGCCATCGCCGGCAAGCCGGTCTCGCTCCCACAGGGATCTTCAGTGAACACAGAGTTTGTGAATCGCAAAAATCAAATGTGGGAGCGAGCCTGCTCGCGATGGGGCCCTCCTAGGCAACACACCTGTTTGACCCAAGAACAACAAACGCAACACCCGTAATTTGCGCCGAACTCGGCTCTGCCATAAATCCAATAAAATTCGGAGTAGTCGCTCATGGCTCGTTTGCAACGCACCCTGTCATTGGGGTCGGTGGTGCTGTTTGGCATCGCCTACATGACGCCGATCATTGTGCTCGGCACTTTCGGCATCCTCGCTCAATCCACCGCTGGCATGGTGCCGGCCGCGTACCTAGCGGCGCTGGTGGCGATGTTCTTTACCGCCATGAGTTACGGCCGGATGGCCTCGGCATTCCCTGTCGCTGGTTCGGCCTATAGCTACGTGCGCAAGGCGATCAGCCCGAAACTCGGTTTCATCGCCGGTTGGGCGGTGCTGCTCGATTACCTGTTCCTGCCGATGGCAATCTGGCTGATCGGCGCGGCTTACCTCAACTCCGCATTCCCGGCCGTGCCGCAATGGATCTGGGTGCTGGCGTTCATCGGCATCACCAGCGCAATCAACATCGTTGGCCTGAAACTGGCCAACGGCATCAACGCCTTGCTGATGCTGGTACAGTTTCTGGTGCTGATCGCCTTCGTGGTGCTGTGCATCCACTACGTTGGCGGCGATGCGAGCACGCCGTTGTGGTCGGTGAAGCCGTTCTTCAACGGCGACATGCAGATGCCACTGATCATGAGCGGTGCCGCCATCGCCTGTTACTCGTTCCTCGGTTTCGACGCGGTCAGTACCCTGACCGAAGAAACCCGCGATCCGCGCCGCACCATCCCGCGGGCGATCATGTTGATTACCCTGATCGGCGGGCTGATCTTTGTCGGTGTGTCATATTTCGTGCAGATCGCGCACCCGTCGTTCCAGTTCGACAGCGTCGATTCGGCGGCCTATGAAATTGCCCGCAACATCGGTGGCGACCTGTTCGTGTCGATCTTCCTGATCGGCTTGATCGTCGGTCAATTCGCCTCGGGGCTGTCGGCTCAGGCCAGCGGTTCGCGCCTGCTCTACGCCATGGGCCGCGACGGTGTGCTGCCGAAATCCTTCTTCGGTACGTTGCATGAACGTTTCGGGACGCCGATCAACAGCATCCTGCTGTGCGCGGTGGTGGCGTTGCTGGCGCTGAAACTGGATGTCACCACCTCGACCTCGTTCATCAACTTCGGCGCGTTCCTGGCGTTCAGCCTGGTGAACCTGTCGGTGATCTTTCATTACTGGATTGGCGGCGAGAAAAAGGGGCTGCGTGAGTTGGTGCTGTTCCTGATTTTCCCGTTCATTGGCCTGGCGGCGGATTTGTGGCTGATGGTCAGCCTCGATCACCTGGCGATTTACCTGGGCCTGAGCTGGCTGGCGATTGGCGTGGTGTACCTGGCGGTGCTGACCGGCGGATTCCGTCGCCAGCCGCCGGAGATGGATTTTCAGGAAGCCACCTGAGGTACGCCGAACTCCTGTAGGAGCCTGGCTTGCTGGCGATAGCGGTCTGGAGGTTTACATCGCTCTTGAGATTGCTATCGTCGGAACGCCGCCCGCAGCAAGCCGGCTCCTACAGAGGGGGCTGTGTTCAGGCAGTGGGTTTTGATTGGTGGATCGGCAATTCGACGCGGAAAGTGCTGCCAACGCCGACTTCACTCACCACCGAAATATCCCCCCGGTGTTTCTTCACGATGCCATAGGACAAGGACAACCCCAGCCCGGTCCCCTGGCCCACCGGTTTGGTGGTGAAAAACGGGTCGAAGATTTTTTGCAGGCTGGCCGGCGGGATGCCGGTGCCGGTGTCGGCGACTTCGATCCACACCTTTTCACCGTCGATCCCCGTGCGCAGGGTGAGGGTGCCACGTTCCGGGCCGATGGCCTGCGAGGCGTTGACGATGAGGTTCATGATCACCTGGTTGATCTGCGAGGGCAGGCATTCGATGTCGGGGAGGTGCTGATAGTCCTTCACCACATCGGCCTTGTACTTCAGTTCATTGGCCACGATGTTCAGCGTCGACTCGATGCCTTGCTGCAGATTCGCCCACTGCCATTCCTGGTTGGAGTCCACCCGCGAGAATTCCTTCAGGTCCTTGACGATCTGCCCGACGCGGCTGATGCCGTCCTTGGATTCCTTGATCAGCAAGGGGATGTCGTCGCGCAGGAATTCCAGTTCGATCCGCTCACGCAGCTGTTGCAAGCGCTCGACCAGCTCGCTGGAACCTATTGCCTCTTCCGCATCCCGATAAGCGTCGAGCATTTCCTGCAGCTGTTTGAAATAGCCATCGAGGGTGCCGAGGTTGGAGGAAATGAAGCCGATGGGGTTGTTGATTTCATGGGCGACGCCGGCCGCCAGTTGGCCCAGTGACGCGAGTTTTTCCGACTGCACCAATTGCGATTCAAGCTGTTTGCGTTCGTCGATTTCCCGTTGCAATGCCTCACTGGCCTGTTTGAACTGTGTCGTTCTCTGGTCCACCAGATGCTCCAGGTGGCTCATCTGCACAAAGGCCCGTTCGGTCATGTCCCATTTGGTCAGCAGGGTGTTGGCCATCTGCTGGACTTCAATGTTGTCGAACGGCTTTTTCAGAATCAACAGACGGTCGTGCGCCTGCAAACGGTCCAGCAGTTCATCCCAGGAATAGTCGGAGTAGGCGGTACACACCACCACTTGCAGGCGCGGGTCTTCCTGCCACAGATGCTCGATGGTTTGTGCGCCGTCCCAGCCTTCGGGCATGCGCATGTCGACGAAGGCCAGCGCGTAGGGCTGGTTTTGCTGCAAGGCTTCTTGGAGTTTGCCCAGACCCTCTTGGCCGCCATACGCCGAATCCAGTTCGAACAGTGCGCGGGTGGATTTCACTTCACTGCCGAACAGCGCAGCCTCCATCTCGTCCAGCTCGACGGTCTGCACGGGCGTCGGCGTGAGGATCTTGCGGAAATCCACATGAATGGACGGCGTGTCATCGATCAGCAAAATGCGGCGGTTCGACAATTCGCTCATGCCTCCTCCATGACGGTTTTCAGCGGGATCTGCAGGGTGAACAGCGCGCCCTTGCCCGGCCCGTCGCTGTGGGCGGTGAGGTGGCCGTTCATCTCGATGGCCGCCAATGCGCAACTGTGCAGACCAAAGCCGTGACCTTCCTTGCGGGTGGTAAAGCCGTGGGCAAAGATGCGCGTCATGTTTTCCGGGGCGATGCCTTCGCCGTCATCCTTGACGCTGACTTGCAGCGTGGCGTCGTCGACCACTTTGACCCCGAGGGTCATTTGTCGCGGGCGGTTGCTGAGGTCGGACATCGCGTACTTTGCGTTGCTGATCAGGTTGATCAGGATCAGCAGCAACCGGTGCTTGTCGCCCATGACCTGCGGCACCTCGCCGTACTCCTTGACCACCGTGACGTGATGCCGGGTCAGCGCGCCGGAGTTCATGCGCAGGGCATCCTCCAGCAATTCGCTGATGTGCAGCGGCTCCACCAGGCTGTTGGCGCCCGCGTAGGATTGCTGGGTGGCGACGATGTCCTTGATGTGGTCGACACTTTTGCTCAGTTGGGCCAGTTCGTCGCTCATGCCTTGCTGTTCGAGGGCGATGGCTTCGACCAGTTGGTTGAGGTAGCCGGGCAGCAACTTGCCTTTCTCGTCCTGGGTCAGGAAGGTGCCGAGGTCGCCGGGGTGTTCGTTGATCAGTTGCATGGCTTTGCCCAGCCCCTGGGCCTTGCTGGCGCGCAGTTTGCGCGAGACCAGGTCGGCCGAGATGTTGACGCTGTTGAGCACGTTGCCGACGTTGTGCAGCACGTTGGTGGCGATCTCGGCCATGCCGGCCTGGCGCGCGGTGTCGAGCAGCTCGCTCTGGGTATCCTTGAGTTCACGGGTGCGTTCTTCTACCCGCAATTCCAGTTCGTCATTGGCGGTTTTCAGGGCTCTGTTGACGCGATTGATAATGCTGAAACTGCGCATCAAGTGAATGGCCAGGTACACCAGCAACAGGACCAGCAGCACAGAGAACACCAGCATGTAAAAGTGATAACGCTGCTCGACCACATCGGCCTGTTGTTGGTCCTTGTTCAACAGGCTGGTGATGTCGTCCAGACGCTCGGCGACGGGAATCGCTTCGATATTTCCCAGCAAGCGGTTGACCACCGGTTGTTCGCGCAGAATCAGTGAAATGTGGGTGCTCAGAATATCGATCGGGCTGTGAAACTGCTCGGGCAGGCGCAGCTTGTTCACCCCTAGCTTGTTCAGCCCGACCAGAATGTCAGCGGCCTTGTCGTCGGAAGTGACCTGGGCGAACTCCAGGCTGCTGAGCAGCAAATCGTAAGTGTCGGTGGCGATGTTCTGCAGTTGCAGTTTGTCGCCATCCACCAACCGGGCCAGGGGCTCCTGAATGTCGTCCTCGGCGGTGGGCAGGAACGCCAGTGAATTGCGCAGCAGCGCGTTGTGGGACTTGAACTGCTCCACCAGCCGGGTCTTTTCCTCGATGGCGGCCAGGTACGCATCATGGCTGGCGCGCCAGATCGGCGAGTCGTTGCGGCCGTGGTTCGACTCCATGGTGTCGAACCGCTCCCACAGCTTTGTCATCTCGGTCAGCGGTGCGACCAACGGATCGTAGTTGTGGTTGGTGGCGATCCTGGCCTTGAGAATCTCGGTTTCCCATTGCGCGTTGAGCTGTTTGATCCGGCCGATCAGGTCCCGGGATTCGGCGTAGGCCGACGTCTCGTTCGAATTCGACTTGAGGTACAGGAACAGCAGCGTCGAGGCCAGTAACAAAGCGACGACGCCCAGCAGTGCGAGGCTGCGACGGCGGGACATTTTCATAAGGGTTTGCCTCCCCACTCACCGGTCAGGGTCTTGAGGAATTTGATGATCAGGGTTTTGTCCTCGGCGGAAGGAATGCGACCGAGCTGGAACTTGAACATCACGTCCACCGCCTCTTCCAGCGTGTTGGCCGAGCCGTCGTGAAAATACGGTGCGGTCACCGCGACATTGCGCAGGCTCGGTACCTTGAACACGTTGCGGTCCTCTTCATCCTGGGTCACCAGATAGCGACCCAGGTCGGAGTCGGTCGGGTTGCCGCGAACCTTGAAGTAATCGCCCATGACGCCGAACTTCTGGAACATGTTGCCGCCGATGTTCACGCCTTGATGGCAGGCGATGCAGCCATAATCCTTGAAGCGTTGGTAGCCGTACTTTTCCTCGGTCGTGAGGATGTCGGTGTTACCCAGCAGATACTGATCAAACCGCGAGTTGCTGCTGAGCAGCGTTCGTTCGTAGGTGGCCAGGGCGTTTTGCACATTGTTCATGGTCACGCCGTCCGGGTAGGCGTTGGTAAATGCGCTGCGGTAACCCGTGTCTGCGGACAGCACTTCCACTACGTGCTCCCAGTTGCTGCCCATTTCGCTGGGGCTTTTCACCACTTCATGGACCTGGGATTCCAGGGTGTCGGCGCGCCCGTTCCAGAACTGCCGGAAGTTCAGGGTGGCGTTGAACACGCTGGGGGTGTTGATCGTCACTGGCTGACCGGCGAAGCCGATGGAAAACGCCTGGGTATCGGCCCCGCCGTTTTCCAGTCGATGGCAGCTGGCGCAGGACAGCGTGTTGTTGACCGACAACCGTGTTTCATTGAACAACTGGCGACCGAGTTCGACGCGCAGAGGATTCTGTGCAGGCGCCGTTGGCAGTGGCTTGAGGGGTTCGTCCAGCGGCGCGGCGACGGTGCTCAGACAGAAACCGAGCAGCGGCACCAGGAGCAGGTAGTGAATGGACGGCGACATCTGATAATTCCTTGGCTGATAGCCCGTGTGTCGTTGCGCATCGTTCACGTGGCGGTAAATGGAGCAGGTTTCACCGACTCAAGGTATCGGGCGAAGGCGTCCGGTTCGACGGCTTTGCTGAAGTAGTAACCCTGGCCTTCTTCACATCGATGGGCCTTGAGGAAATCCAGCTGTTCGAGGGTTTCCACCCCTTCGGCGATGATGGTCAGCTTGAGGCTGCGGCCCAGGCTGATGATGGCGCTGACCAGTGCGGCGTCGTTGCTGTCGGTGCTCAAACCGCGAATGAACGACTGGTCGATTTTCAACACGTCGATGGGAAAGCGCCGCAAGTAGCTGAGGCTGGAGTAGCCGGTGCCGAAGTCATCGATGGCCAGCCGGATACCCATGACCTTGAGTCGGGTCAGGGCGGTGACGGTGGTGTCGATGTTTTGCATCAACACGCCTTCGGTGATTTCCAGTTCCAGCAACGCCGGTTCCAGGCCGGTTTGTTCGAGGGTCAGTCCGATGCCGTCGACAAAGTCGCGCTGGCGGAAATCGATGGCCGACATATTCACCGACATGCATATTTTTGGCAGCCCTTCGGCCTGCCAGGCGCAGGCCTGCCGGCAGGCCTCGGCCAGCACCCATTTGCTCAGCGGCACGATCAGACCGCTGTCTTCGGCCACACCGATGAACTCCGATGGGTAGATCAACCCGTGCCCCGGTTTCTGCCAGCGGATCAACGCTTCGGCGCCAACCACCTGACCACTGCTCAGGTCCAGTTTGGGTTGGTAATGCAGGACAAACTCGTTGCGCTCCAGCGCCAGGCGAATACCGGTTTCGATACTTTGCTGATCCCTGGCGCGCTGGTTCATTTCATCGATGAAAAAGCTGAAATCATTCGGGCCGATTTCCTTGATGTTGCGCATCGCGGTCTCGGCTTTTTTGATCAGCTCGATCGCTTCGAGGCCATCATCGGGATAAATGCTGATGCCCAGGCTCGCGGTCACGCTCAAGTCGTGGCCAGCGATATGCAAGGGAATGCGAATGGCGTTCAAGAGTTTTTCGGCGATGCCCCTGGTCTGTTGAGGGTGGCGAATGTCGGCGAGGATGACCACGAACTCGTCGGAGCCATAGCGAAACACCGAATCCGACTCGCGCACGGTGGCCACCAGATTGCGACTGACCTGTTTCAACATCTCGTCTCCGGCCGGATGGCCGAGCGCATTGTTGATGCGCTTGAAGCGGTCGAGCCCCAGAAACATCACCGCCAGTTGTTTGTCATTGCGTCGTGAAAGGGCCAGCGACTGGTTCAACCGGTCACCCAGCAACGTGCTGTTGGGCAACTCGGTCAACACGTCGTACTGCAGCAAGTGCGACACCTTGAGCAGCTCGTGAACCCGCGCCTCGATGGTTTGCTCCAGGCTCAGCACTTTCATCGCCGCGTCCTGCGCCATCTGCCATTTCCAGGTCAGGGCACTGGCCATCTGGCGGATTTCCAGGCTGTCGAAGGGCTTTTTCAGCACCAGCATCTGGTCGCCGAACTCCAGCCGTTCGGTCATGGCTTCCCAGGTGTAATCCGAAAAAGCGGTGCACAGCGCGATTTCCAGGTGCGGGTCGGCTTGCCACATTTGCTTGATGGTTTCCAGGCCGTCCCAGCCCGGCGGCATGCGCATGTCGGTGAACACCAGCGCATAGGGGCGACCTTCAGCCAATGCGTGTTTGACCAGTTCGAGGGCTTCCTGGCCCTGGTACGCCGAGTCGAGCTGAAACGTCAGGCGATCCGTGTGCGGCGTGCCGAACAGTGCGGCTTCTGTGCCAGCGAGGGTCTGTTCATCGTCGGTTTCGGGGCCGAGGATCTTGCGAAAGTCATCATGAATCGAAGGCGTGTCGTCGACGATCAGGATGCGCCGGTTGGTCCGCACGCAAGGCACTTTCATCCTTTGTCCTCCGTGGACCGGTGCGGGTTGTCCCGGATCGGCACGATGCTTCCGGCTTTCAGCAGCTCGGCGGCCTGCTGGCTGCTGACCGCTTTGCTGAAGAAGTAACCCTGGGCGTTCATCGGCGACCCGGTGGCCATCAATGAACTGCGCTGTTCCTGGGTTTCGACACCTTCGGCGATGATTCCGATCCCTACCTCCCGGGCGAAATTGATAATGGCGCGCAAGGTGTTGGCACTGGCCGGGTCGCGGGCGGCGGTATCGATGAAAGGTTGAGCGAGCTTCAGGTGATTGACCTGATAGGTCTTGAGGTAATCGAACGACGAATACTCGGTGCCGAAGTCGTCGATGGCAATTTTCACCCCCAGCTCCCGCAGGCGCGGCAGCACATCGTTGTGGGTCCATTTGGTCTGGGCCAGCGTCGCCTCGGTGACGTCGAAGCGCAGGTCCCAGGCGCAGAGCTCCCAGCGCGCGGTGGTGCGCAGCACGTCATAAATCAGTTCCGGGCCGCTCTTGAGCTGGGCCAGGGACAGCTTGATCGCAATCACCGGTGGCGCGACACCTTCATCCCGCCACTGGCGCATTTGCCGGCAGGCGCGATCGAGTACCCAGTGACCGAGGGCGATGATGGTGCCGGTCTTTTCGGCGGCGGGCAGGAACGCGGAGGCTTCCAGCAAGCCGCGCCCGGGGTGATTCCAGGTGACCTGCGCTTCCATCCCGAGGATCTTGCCGCTGCTCAGGTCCACTTCCGGCCAGTAACGCAGTTCGAGTTCATCGTGCTCGATGGCCTCTCTCAATTCGCTGGCGATGGTCATGCGCTCGACCATCTCCTGGTTGATCTCTTCGGAGTGGAAGTGGTACTGGTTTCGGCCCTTTTCCTTGGAGCGATAGAGCGCCATGTCGGCCTGGGTCAGCAGGCCGTCGGCGCTGGTGCAGGCCGGGCTGTAGCTGCTGATGCCGATGCTGACCGACACCCGGACATCGTTGCCGGCCAGGGAGTAGGGGAGCACCAGCGCGTCGCGGACCTTGGTGGCCAGGGACGCGGAGTGGGTCGGGTCGCTGACGTCCAGTTGCAGGATCGCGAACTCGTCGCCGCCAAGGCGGGCGACGATATCGTTCTCACGTACACACGCCTTGATCCGCCGGGCGACTTCTTGCAGCAACAGATCGCCCACCGGGTGCCCGAGGGTATCGTTGATGCGTTTGAAGTGATCCAGGTCCAGATAAAAGATGGCAAACGGGGTCGCGCCACGACGCGCAGCGGCGAAGGCCTGGTGCAGCCGTTCGATCAGCGTCGCGCGGTTGACCAGCCCGGTCAGCCCGTCGGTGCGCGCCAGCAGGAAGATTTTCTCCTCGGCCAGCTTGCGCTCGGTGATGTCGATGATGATGCCTTCGACTTCCAGCAGCCTGCCTTCATCGTCGCGCACCGGGATGTAGCGGTTTTCCACCCAACGCCAGGCCCCTTCGCCAGTGCGCATCCGAAACTCGATGGACGCACCGGCGGCATGGCGGTCCAGCACCCGCGCCATCGCCGTGTCGACCTTCGCTTGATCGTCAGGATGAATCAGCTCCCGGGCCCAGTTGGCCGAGGCCACCAGTTTCGCCGCGACATGCCCGTATTTGGTGATGTTGTGCGAGATGTACATCAGTGGAAACGACGGTTCGCCCCGCAACCGATAGAGAATGGTCGGGCTGTTCTGCACGATGATGTTGGCATCGGACAGTTCCCGGGTACGCTCCTCGACCGCTTGTTCGAGCAGCGACATCTTCAGCGCCGCGTCTTCGGTCATTTGCCACTTGGCGGTCAGCGCGCTGGCCATTTGGCGAATTTCGATGGCATCGAACGGTTTCTTGAGAATCAGCAGGCGGTCGCCGAGTTCCAGGCGCTCGTCGATGTCTTCCCAGGAATAGTCGGAGTAGGCCGTGCACAGCGCCACTTGCAGCTTCGGATCGACCTGCCACAGCCGTTCGATGGTTTCCAGGCCGTCCCAGCCCGGCGGCATGCGCATGTCGATGAAGGCCATCGCATAAGGCAGGTCGTTGGCCAGGGCCGTCTCGACCTTGTCCAGTGCTTCAAGGCCCTGAAACGCCGAATCTAGGATGAAGCTCTGCAACGTGATGGCCGCCGTGGTGCCGAACAGGGCATTTTCAGCGCTGGTCAGGCTGTCGTCGTCAAACGAAGGCGGGCTGAGGATCTTGATGAAGTCCTCGTGGATTGAAGCGGTGTCGTCGACGATAAGAATCCGACGATTGGTCCGCGACAACAGCGTATTCATCGCCATATGCCGGGACCGACAGCGTTTTGATACACCGTGTTCATAAGGGGCATCCTTTCCCTGACCACTTGGCCGAGCGTACAGATAATGGATCCGAGTGACGTGAGCATAGTCGCCCGGATCAGACTTCGCGCAACCGACTGAAACGAATCATTGCAGTGGTGGGTCGAAAATCATCTAGCCTGTAGGTCAGGATCCGGCAATAGGGGATGTTTGCCCGGTTCCCGACATATCGCTGTAACCGTTTTCGCCCGAGGTAATGCCATGGAAGAGCAACTCCCCACGAGGTCCACCTATAAACCCAAAGTGCTGCTGGTCGACGATGAGGAGTCCATCCTCAATAGCCTGCGTCGACTGTTGCGCGGCCAGCCCTACGACGTGTTGCTGGCCACCAGCGGCGCCCAGGCCCTGGAAATCATGGCGCAGCAGCCCATCGACCTGGTGATGAGTGACGCGCGCATGCCCAACATGGACGGCGCCACGCTGCTGGCCCTCATCCATCAGCATTACCCCGATACCGTGCGCATCATGTTGACCGGTTATGCCGATCCGTCAGCCATTATCAAAGCCATCAATGACGGGCAGATTCACCGTTACATCAGCAAGCCCTGGCACGATGAGGAAATGCTGCTGGTCCTGCGACAATCACTCGCGTATCAGCATTCCGAGCGTGAACGGTTGCGTCTGGTCCAGGAAACGTGGGATCAGAATCAGGAATTGAAGCTGCTCAACATCACCCTGGACAAACGCGTCGCCTCCCGCACCGCTGAGCTGCAGCAGACCGCCGACATGCTCGACCTGGCCTACGAAGAGCTCAAGCACAGCTACGTTACCGGCACCGAAATGTTCTCGCTGCTGGCCAACCTGCGCATGCCGCCGGCCAAACAGACCAACCGGCAGATCATCGAGCTGGTGCGGGTGTACTGCAAACTTCATGGCCTGGACGAAGGCACCAGCCGCGACCTGACCATGGCGGCGGCGCTCTACAACATCGGCAAGCTGAGCTGGACCGACAACATGATGACCGCCCCCGCGGACCTGTTGCATCACAATGATCGCGAGCGTTATCGCAATTATCCGAAGCAGAGCGAATCCCTGTTGATGACGCTCGACCCGATGAAGGACGCTGCCCGTCTGATTCTTCACCATCAGGAGCGTTGGGACGGCAGCGGTTTTCCCGACCGGCTCAGGGGCGAGGCGATACCGATCGGTTCCCGGCTGTTGAAACTGGCAGTGGATTTCATCGAGTTGCAGCGCGGGTTGATCCTGGAACGGCAGATGAACAGCGATGAGGCGCTGGTGTATATCCGCAGCTATGCCGGAAAACTCTACGACCCCGAGATGGTGGAGGATTTCATCAAGGTGTGTGCCGCGTACCTGAGCGATGTGTCCCTGGCCGATCCGATGGTCAAGGTCATGACCACCCGGGAATTGGCAGCGGGGATGGTCCTGGCGCGCAACCTCAACGCCGACAACGGCATGCTGTTGCTCAACGCCGGCAAGGTGCTGAACGGACCGCTGGTGGAAAAGCTGATCGCCTTCGAGGCCATGGAGGGCGCGAAATACAGCATTTTCGTGAAGGTGCCGGAAGAAGTGAACGGCGCGATTCTCGAGATGGAACAGGTTCCCCAGGCTCAGCACTGACCCTCTGTAGGAGCGAGCCTGTTCGCGATGAACCTGAGAACGCTGCGGGCTGCCGGGCCTACCGCGTTATCGTTGACGATCATCGCGAGCAAGCTCGCTCCTACAAGCGGCGGGTATGCTCTGCCAGAGTTTTTTCGGCGTGACGATGTCCCGCCACTCATGTGATGCTTGCACCTTTCAGCCAAGGCCACGCCTCACTCATGACGCTTGCATCCGCCACTTCCCCCCGCATCATCCACATCGCCGCCGCCCTGTTGATCGGCCCCGACGGTCGCACGCTGCTGGTGCGCAAACGTGGCACTGAAGCTTTCATGCAGCCGGGCGGCAAGATCGAGGCCCATGAACAACCGGTTCACGCCCTGGTGCGTGAACTGGAAGAAGAGTTGGGATTGGCCATCGATCCGGCGCACGCCACTTATCTGGGGCAGTTCTCGGCACCGGCCGCCAATGAGCCAGGTTTTGTCGTACAGGCCGAACTCTTTCAGCTGACTATCGATGAAGACGTATCGCCTGCGGCGGAAATCGAAGAGGTGCGCTGGATCGACCCCGCCACCGACGGCGATGTGACGCTGGCGCCATTGACACGCGACCTGATCCTGCCGTTTTATCGAGCCTCGCTGAGCGCAATCGCCTGATCATTCACGCCAAGGAACCGCCATGATCCCGCTTCAAGACTTGCTGATCTTCGCCGCTGCCGCGTTGCTGATGGTACTGACGCCGGGACCGAACATGATCTACCTGATCTCTCGTTCGATCTGCCAGGGGCGCAAGGCCGGAGTCACTTCGTTGCTCGGTGTGGTGGCGGGCTTTTTTGTGCACCTGTTCGCTGCGGCAGCGGGATTGACGGCGGTGTTCCTCGCGGTGCCGATGGCTTATGAAGTGTTGAAGTGGGCCGGCGCGCTGTACCTGGTGTGGCTGGCCTGGCAGGCGGTCAAACCGGGCGCGCGTTCGCCGTTCGAGGCACAGCAGTTGCCGCCGGACTCCTCGCGCAAACTGATCACCATGGGCTTTTTGACCAGCGCCCTGAACCCGAAAATCGCGGTGTTTTACCTCTCGGTGTTTCCGCAATTCATCACCCCTGAGCACGGTTCGGTGTTCAACCAAAGCATCATCCTCGGCCTGACGCAGATCAGCGTCAGTTTCAGCGTCAACCTGCTGATCGCGGTGTTCGCCGCCGGCATCGCGTCGTGGTTCGTCAACAACCCGACCTGGCTGGCGGTGCAGCGTTACTTCATGGGGTTTGTGTTGGCGGCGCTGGCCGTGCGGCTGATGCTTGAGCAACGACGGACGGCGTGAACATGTGGATTGAACGGCTTGATGCCAGCCATGCCCTGGACTATCGGGCGTTGATGCTCGAAGCCTACGACCTGCATCCCCAGGCGTTTACCTCCACCGTGCGCGAGCGCGCCACGATGCCGCTGAGCTGGTGGGAATCGCGCCTGACCAGCAAGCTCGATGTGGTGTTCGGGGCGTTTGAGGAGGGGAAGTTGGCGGGCATCGTCGGCCTCGCTTTCGATCCTCGGGAAAAGGCCCGGCACAAGGCGACGCTGTTTGGCATGTACGTGTCCAGTCAGGTCCGCCAGCGCGGGCTTGGTTATCAACTGGTGCAGGCGGCGTTGACCGAAGCGCAAACCCACCCGGGCTTGAGGCTGATTCAACTGACCGTTACCGCCGGCAATGACGCGGCGTTCAACCTGTACCAGCGTTGCGGCTTCATCCAGTTCGGCCTCGAACCGCTGGCGGTGCGGGTGGGCGAGGACTACTTCGACAAGATTCATATGTGGCGCGAGATCTGAACCCACCACGATCCATATGCGACGCGAAATCTGAATCCACCACGATCCATATGCGACACGAAATCTGAATCCACCACGATCCCCTGTAGGAGCCGGCTTGCTGGCGATTGCGGTGGATCAGTCAATATCAATGGCGCCTGATGCACCGCTATCGCCAGCAAGCCGGCTCCTACAGGTCTGCGTTGTGTTAGCGGACGGCGCTGACACCATCGAGTGTCGAGAACGACGTGTCTTTTGCCGTCAGCAGGAAGTCGCGCATATACGGCGCATCCAGCATGTCCGCACGAACCGCCGCGTACAACGTCGCAAACAATCCCTTCTCGCCCAGCCGCTTGGCCTTCACGTAACCCCGTGAACTGTATTCATGCAGCGCCCAGTGCGGCATGCCGCACACGCCACGACCGCTGGCGACCAACTGCATCATCATCACCGTCAGTTCCGAGGTGCGGACCTGGGCCGGTTCGATGTCGGCCGGTTCCAGGAAGCGGGTGAAGATGTCCAGCCGGTCACGTTCCACCGGGTAAGTGATCAGGGTTTCCGTGAGCAAATCCTCCGGAACGATGTATGCCTTGTTCGCCAAACGGTGCTGATTGGCGACCGCGAGCATGGCTTCATAAGTGAACAACGGCACATAGGTGATCCCGGCCAGTTCCAGCGGATCGGAGGTCACCACCAGATCCAGATCACCACGGGCCAACGCCGGCAGCGGTGCGAAAGAGAAGCCCGAGGCCAGGTCCAGCTCGACTTCCGGCCAGGCATCGCGGAACTGGTCGATGGTCGGCATCAGCCACTGAAAGCAACTGTGGCACTCGATCGCCATGTGCAAGCGCCCGGCGGTGCCACCGGCCAGCCGCGCGATATCACGCTCGGCGCCGCGCAGCAGCGGCAGGGTGGCGTCGGCCAGTTGCAGCAGGCGCAAACCGGCACTGGTGAAGCGCACCGGTTTGGTCTTGCGCACGAACAGCGGCATGCCCATGCGCTCTTCCAGCTCCTTGAACTGGTGGGACAGCGCCGACTGCGTCAGGTGCAGGCGGTCGGCGGCATCGACCAGGCTATCGGCTTCGCGCAAGGCGTGCAGGGTCTTCAAGTGACGGATTTCAAGCACCGGAGGGCTCCATGAGGAAAACTTGTGATCAACACGAAAAGGTTGAGTTTGTCTCATGTTTGGTTGGCTGTCGACAATAGCGCCATCTTTTACAAGGAGAAACTCACCATGGCTCTGGCCCACACACTTGGTTTTCCACGCATCGGCGCTGACCGCGAACTGAAAAAAGCCCTCGAATCCTACTGGAAGGGCGATCTCGATCAGGACGCGCTGAAAAGCGTCGGCCGCCAATTGCGTGCCACCCACTGGCAATTACAGAAAGACGCCGGCATCGACCTGTTGCCGGTCGGCGACTTCGCCTGGTACGACCAGGTCCTGACGCATTCCCTGACCTTCGGTGTGATCCCGGAGCGTTTCGACAGCGCCAAGAATGCCAGGGGCCTGCCGACGCTCGACACGTTGTTCGCCATGGCCCGTGGCGCCACCACCACTTGCTGCGGTGGCGAACACAGCAAAGCGCAATACGCCCAGGAACTGACCAAGTGGTTCGACACCAACTACCACTACCTGGTCCCGGAATTCAGCGCTGACCAGCAGTTCAAGCTGAGCTGGGAACAGCTGTTCGACGAAGTCGACGAAGCCAAGGCCCTTGGCCACAACGTCAAACCGGTGATCATCGGCCCGCTGACTTACCTGTGGCTGGGCAAGGCCAAAGGCAACGACTTCGACAAGCTCGACCTGCTGGAGCGCCTGCTGCCGATCTACGGTGAAATCCTCGGCCGCCTCGCCGCACAAGGCGTGGAGTGGGTGCAGATCGACGAACCGATCCTGACCCTCGACCTGCCGCAAGAATGGAAAAATGCCTTCGAACGCGCCTACCACATCCTCCAGTATTCGCCGCTGAAAAAGCTGGTGGCGACCTACTTCAGCGGCCTGCAAGACAACCTCGGCCTGGCCGTCGGCTTGCCTGTACAAGGTTTGCACATCGATGCGGTGCGCGCCCCCGACCAACTGCTGCACGTGCTCGATCGTCTGCCGACCTACAAGATTCTCTCGGTGGGCCTGGTCAATGGCCGCAACGTCTGGCGCTGCGAACTGGAACCGGTGCTCGCACAACTGCAATTGGCCCAGGAACGTTTCGGCGACAACCTGTGGGTCAGCAGTTCCTGCTCGCTGCTGCACAGCCCGGTAGACCTGGAACGCGAAGACAAACTCGATCCGGAACTGAAAAGCTGGCTGGCGTTTGCGGTGCAGAAGTGTGGCGAAATCGCCGTGCTGCGCGACGCGCTCAACGATCCGCAATCGCCCAAAGTGCAAACCGCGCTGGCGCAAAGCCGGGCGATTCAGGCCAGCCGTGCCGAGTCGCCGCGTATTCACAAAGCTGAAGTGCAGGCGCGCATCAATGCCATCAGTGCAGCGGACAGCCAACGCCAATCGCCGTTCGCCCAACGCATCGAGCAACAACGTGCGCGCTTGAAACTGCCGGCGTTCCCGACCACCACCATCGGCTCGTTCCCGCAGACCGGTTCGATCCGTCTGGCGCGACAGGCCTACAAGCAAGGCAAGCTTTCTGCCAACGACTACACCGACGCCATGCACCACGAAATTCGCCACGCCGTGCAAGTCCAGGAACGTCTGGGGCTGGATGTGCTGGTACACGGTGAAGCCGAACGCAACGACATGGTCGAATACTTCGCCGAGCAACTGGACGGCTACCTGTTCACCCGTTTCGGCTGGGTCCAGAGCTACGGCTCGCGCTGCGTCAAACCGGCAGTCATCTATGGCGACCTGAGCCGTCCGAAAGCCATGACGGTCGACTGGATCAGCTACGCGCAGAGCCAGACCGACAAAGTCATGAAAGGCATGCTCACCGGTCCTGTGACCATGCTGATGTGGTCGTTCCCGCGTGAAGACGTTTCGCGCAAAGTCCAGGCGCAGCAGTTGGCGTTGGCCCTGCGTGACGAAGTGGTCGACCTGGAAAACGCCGGCATCAAGATCGTGCAGATCGACGAAGCCGCGTTCCGCGAAGGCTTGCCACTGCGTCGGGCGCAATGGCAGGAATACCTCGATTGGGCGGTGGAAGCGTTCCGCTTGAGCGCCTCCGGCGTGCGCGATGAAACCCAGATCCATACGCACATGTGCTACAGCGAATTCAATGACGTGATCAAGGCGATTGCCGACATGGATGCCGATGTGATCACCATCGAAACCTCGCGTTCGGACATGGAATTGCTGGAAGCCTTCGAAGCGTTCGACTACCCGAATGACATCGGTCCGGGCGTCTACGACATTCACTCGCCACGGGTGCCGGACACGGCCGAGATGGTCAAGTTGATGAGCAAGGCCGTGAAGCGCATTCCGGCAGAGCGGTTGTGGGTGAACCCGGATTGCGGTTTGAAGACCCGGGCATGGCCGGAAACTGAAGCGGCATTGGTGAACATGGTGGCGGCGGCGCGGCAACTGCGCAGTCAGCTGGCCTGACACCGTCCTTGTAGGAGCCGGCTTGCCGGCGATGGCCGCACCGCGATGATTCGCACTCACCGCGTTATCGTTCATCGCCGGCAAGCCGGCTCCTACAGATCGTTGCCTGCGCGACAAGTACGACCGTTCAGCACTCTTCATCAAACTGTCACGTAACTGTGGCAGCGCGCTTCAACAAACTTCATCAGACTCGCGCTCTACTGGGGTTCTGCGTTTCGGTGTTTTTCATGCGTGCACGATTTTTATCAACGGCGGCCTTCCTGGCTGCGTTGTTCTTTGGCCTTCCGTCCTTTGCGGCGTCTCGATGCGATGTCAATGTTCCGACCGAACGGGTCGATCTGGCGCAGGTGAGCCTGGCGTACCAGAGCATCGGCCGTGCCTCCGATCCGGCCTTGCTGCTGGTGATGGGCCTGGGCGGGCAGTTGATTCACTGGCCGGACGAGGTGGTGGTTGCGCTGTGTCAGCAGGGTTTTCGGGTCATCCGGTATGACAATCGCGATGTCGGCCTGTCCACCTGGCGGCAATCGCCTGCCGACGCCAACCTGACCTTCGAAGTGCTGCGCTACAAACTCGGCTTGCCGGTATCGGCGCCGTACTCCCTGACCGACATGGCCGACGATGCGCTGGGCTTGATGGATGCCTTGCACGTCGAGCAATTCCACGTGCTGGGCGCGAGCATGGGCGGGATGATCGCCCAGCACATGGCGGCCATGGCGCCGCAGCGGGTCGAGAGCCTGACGCTGATCATGACCAGTTCCGGTGCCGAAGGCTTGCCGGCGCCGAACGCGGCGCTGGTGCAACTGCTTTCGCGGCGTGGCGCGCCGAATCGTGAAG
Organism: Pseudomonas sp. MM213; assembly: GCF_020423045.1. Taxonomy (NCBI): domain Bacteria; kingdom Pseudomonadati; phylum Pseudomonadota; class Gammaproteobacteria; order Pseudomonadales; family Pseudomonadaceae; genus Pseudomonas; species Pseudomonas sp. MM213. Next base: position 3,347,930 of record NZ_CP081943.1, on the reverse strand, counting down.
TGGCGCTTGAGCAGCAAGCTGATTTGTTGGCGGCACTGGGTAGCCCGTCGGTGAGTGATGATCGGCAAGCGCTGCTGCATCAGGCGGCGCAGTCCTATGACCGTGCGTTTAACCCCGAGGGCGTGAAGCGCCAGATCATGGCGATCCTCGCCGAGCCGAGCCGGGTGGCACTGCTCAATCAACTGCGGGTGCCGACGCTGGTGGTTCATGGCACTGCCGATCCGCTGTTGCCGGTAATGCATGGCGTGCACCTGGCGGCGCATATTCGTGGCAGCCAGTTGAAGTTGATTCCGGGGCTGGCCCATCGTTTTCAGGAGGCCTTCAAAGCGCCATTGCTCGCGGCGGTGCTGCCCTATTTGCAAGCTCACCGCGAGGACACTTCGCATTGGGCGCAGATCGATCCGGTGGTCGAACACAACCTCCTGTAACCCCAATCCTTGTAATTGTAGGAGCGAGGCTTGCCCGCGAAGGCGGCCTCGACAACGACGCAGAGTTTGAAGGCCCCATCGCCAGCAAGCCGGCTCCTACAGACCGGGTTGACCGAAATCTATGTGCACACGCTTAACCTTGTAGGAGCTGGCTTGCCAGCGATGACGGCCTGACAACCAACCAATTTCTAGCAGATGTACTCAGACCCACAGGTGTATCGTTCAACTTTTCCGGCCCGTATCCTGCCTGCGAGGTGAGTGATGAGTACCCCCCTGAAAATCGATTTCGTCAGCGACGTGTCCTGCCCCTGGTGCGTCGTCGGGCTGTACGGCCTGACCCGTGCCCTGGATCTGCTGGGGGACGAGGTCCAGGCCGAGATCCGTTTCCAGCCGTTCGAGCTGAACCCGAAGATGGGCCCGGAAGGGCAGAACATCACCGAACACATCACCGAGAAATACGGCTCGACCCCGGAGCAGTCGCAGAAGAACCGCGAAATGATCCGTGCGCGTGGCGCCGAAGTCGGTTTCGCCTTTCGCACCGACGGCAACAGCCGCATCTACAACACCTTCGATGCGCATCGCTTGCTGTACTGGGCGGGGCTGGAAGGGTTGCAGTTCAATTTGAAAGAGGCGTTGTTCAAGGCGTATTTCACGGAGGGCGGCAATCCGTCCGACCACGCGCAGCTGGCTCAGATCGCGCAAAGCGTTGGCCTGGACCGGCAGCGGGCCGAGGCGATCCTGGCCTCGGACGAGTTCGCCAAAGAGGTGCGTGAGGAAGAGCAGTTGTGGCTGTCGCGCGGGGTGAGTTCGGTGCCGACGGTGGTGTTCAACGGGCAATACGCAGTCAGCGGCGGGCAACCGGTGGAGACATTTGTCGGTGCGATCCGCCAGATCTTGACTGAGGTCAAGGGCGGAAAGGTCAGTTGATCGGCGCCAGTTGAAAACAAATATATCAATGTGCCACTATTGTTTCAGCCGTTGCTGCCGACAAAAACAGCAACGTTTTCATTCATAGGGACATGATCCATGACTTTTCATGCTTTTCGCACTTGGGCGGCGCTGACACTGCTTGCCTGCCTGACCCTCACCGGCTGCGCCCACGTTCAACCGCCTGTTCCGCTGGATAAACAATTCTGGGATGCCAAAGAGCCGACCATCGGCGTGGCTATCACCGTGGTACCGGAGCCGGTGCTGGCTCTGACCGGCAACCAGGGGATTCTCGATTACGCGATCAATCGGGGCGTAAACAGCAAACTCAGTGACAACGTTGAAAAGTGGCAAGTGCGCGACTTGAACACCTTGCCCGACGCCATCGTCGCCAAGCTCCAGGCCAAGGGCTACAAGGTCAAGCGCATCAATGAGCCGGTAGACCTGAAGGTCTACAAGGAAACCAGTTTCCGTGAAGGCTACACGGTCCGCGATTTGACCCCGATCAAAGCCACTTATGGCGTCGATCGTCTGCTGCTGGTAAATGTCTTCGCCACCGGCGCCACCCGCAGTTATTACAGCATCGTGCCGACCAGCGTGCCGATGGCGCAGGTGAGCGGGCAGGGCATGGTGGTCGATCTGGCCGACAACAAACTGCTGTGGTTCAAACCGTTCGCTGCAGTGCAAGCCGCCCAAGGCGAGTGGGATGAACCGACCTACACCAACCTGTCCAACGCCTTCTACCAGGCCATGGACAATAGCCGTCAGCAAATGATCACGCCGTTCGAACAATGAAGTGTGCGATTACGGGGGCCTGCGCGCTGGTCCTGCTGATGCTTGCCGGTTGCGCGCAGAAACCGGCACCCGAGACCGGTTTCAAGTCGCAGAGTGCCGCGTCCTACGTTCAGGCCCACGGGCTGAAAGTGGACATGCAGTTGCCCCAGGCGTTTGTCGGTGCGAGCACCGTGATTGACGCCAAGGCGGCGCAGGAGGCTGCGCAGTCGAGTCATAACCTGGTGGCGAGTTCCGGCAACACGGCCGGGTTGGCCGGTCTGCTGGTGGCGAGCCTGATCAATACCCAAATGGGCAGTGGCAGCTTGCAGCGCGATGCGGAAAAGGTTGCGCTCAAGGATTCACGTCCAATGGCCGATCTGCTCGCCGGCGTGCCGTTGCAGGAACGTCTGCAACAGCGTTATCAACAGGCATCGCACTCGGCAGGACTGAAGCAGGGCGAAGGGCAAGTCACCGGGCGGCTGGTGATCGAACCCAAACTGATGCTCACCCCCGATCGCGGCAGTTTTGTGCTGATCAATCAGGTGCAGGTTCAGGACATTGCCGGGATGGCGCTGTACCGCATGCGCATCGAAGTGGCCAGTCAGCCGATACGCCGTTGCGGCAAGCAATGCATCGACGACGGCAGCCTGGATCTGGCGAAGGTCACCGCTGTGCTCGACGAATGCATCGATGAATCCATGCGCGTGCTGGCCGCTGACCTGATGCTGCCGGCTCCCCCGGAAGCGGCCCAGGAAACCTTGCGGTATGTGCTGGATGGTCAGCGCGTGGTCGAGCGCGGTTACCAACTGGCCAACAACGGCAATTACTGGCGTTACCGCAACCTCTATGGCGCGGTGAAATCAGTCCCGGTACCGTTCGAAGATGCGCTGACGCAAGCGCAGTTGCAGAAGGTTTATGCGCACTAGCCTCGCAGGTCATGCCCACGCTGTTTGTGGGCATGATGGTCAGCGCACAATCTTGTCCACATGAATCCCCAGCTTCTTCAACCGATACCAAAAGCTGCGTTCGGAAATCCCGATCAACTGCGCCGCCGCTGCCTGCACGCCGTTGCTCTGTGCCAGCGCCGCCAGAATGTAGGTTTTTTCCACCTCGGCCAGCGCCGCTTCCAGGTCTGCCGGCACGCTGCCCTCAGCGATCAAAGTGCCGCCGCCGTTGGCACTCGAAGCGAACAGATACGCCGGCAGGTCTTCCTCTTCAATCACCGCGCCCGAGGCGACAATGGTCGCCCGTTCCACGCAGTTCTGCAGTTCGCGAATATTCCCTGGCCATGAATACCGGGCCATGGCCTGCAACGCCTGCGCGCTGAAACCGCTGAAACGTTTGCCGGCCGCAGCCCCCAGCGTATGGGCGAAATGCCGGGCCAGCGGCGCAATGTCTTCAACCCGTTCGCGCAGGGCCGGCAGCGGAATCGGGAAGACGTTGAGGCGGTAGTAGAGGTCTTCGCGAAACTCCTTGTTGGCCACCGCGTCCAGCAGGTTCTTGTTGGTCGCCGCGATCACCCGTACATCGACCTTGCGCTCGCGGGGATCGCCCACCGGTTCGATCACTCGCTCCTGCAAGGCCCGAAGGATTTTTGCCTGCAAGGCCAGCGGCATTTCGCCGATTTCATCGAGAAACAGCGTGCCCTTGTCGGCCTGCTGAAAACGCCCGACGCGATCCGCCACCGCGCCGGTAAACGCGCCTTTGCGGTGGCCGAACATTTCGCTTTCCAGCAGCCCTTCGGGGATTGCCGCGCAGTTCACCGCGACAAAAGGTTTGTCGGCGCGATTGCCGTGGGTGTGGATCGCCCGGGCGACCATTTCCTTGCCGGTGCCGCTTTCGCCGGTCAGCAGAATGGTCGCGTTGCTTTCGCGCACCGAGTCGATGGCGTGCAGCACCCGCCGAAAGCTTGGGCTGTCGCCGATCAGGCTGTCGATCTGCCGGTGCTCGTCGAGCTCGGCGCGCATGCGCTGGTTGTCTTTGAGGATGTCGCGAAATTGCAGGGCCTTGTTGACGGTGATGTCCAGCTCATCGATGTCGAACGGCTTGGCGATGTAGTCGAAGGCGCCGTTGCGCATCGACTGCACGGCGTTTTTCACCGTGCTGTAGGCGGTCATGACGATCACCGGCAACTGCGGAAAACGGCTTTTGATTTCTGCCAGCAGTTGCGGGCCGTCCATGCCGGGCATGCGCCAGTCGCTGATCACCAGGTCGATGTCTTCGCACTCCAGCACCTTGAGCGCGTGCAGGCCGTTGCCGGCGGTGAACACCACAATGCCGTTCTGACTGAGCGCCGAGGCCAGCAGGTCGCAGAGCTTGGGCTCGTCGTCGACCACCAGTACGTTATGTGTCATCGCTGCCCTCGTCGAAGTCTTCACCGTTGGCCGGAATGTACAGGGTGAATGTGGCCCCGGCATCTTTTTCACTGACGCATTCGATGCGCCCGTCATGACTCTCCATGATCGAGAACACCTTGGCCAGACCCAGCCCGGTGCCCGAGGCCTTGGTGGTGACGAACGGTGTGAAGATCCGTTCGAGCATGTCCGGTTCGATGCCTTGGCCGGTGTCGCTGATGCTGATCACCGTGTAGTGCCGGTCGCTGCTGATGCCCAGGGTCAGCCGCCCGCCGTCGGGCATGGCGTCGATGGCGTTGACGATCAGGTTCAGGCCGGCCTGCTTGATTTGCCGCGCGTCGGCGTAAAGCGTCGCGGTGGGCGATTGATCTTCGACTTGTACATCGATGTTGTGGCTGGCCAGCTCCGGCGCGCAGAAGCCAACCAGTTCATCCACCAGCGGGCGGGCCAGTTGGGTCGAGCGCATCGGTGCGCTGGGTTTGGCGAAGTCGAGGAAGTCGGTGATCAGGTCGTTGATCCGGCTGACTTCGCTGACCACGTATTCCAGATGACGCTTGTCGGTCTCGGGCAAATCGGCGCGTCGGTGCAGCAGTTGCGTGGCGGTTTTGATGATGCCCAGCGGGTTGCGGATTTCATGGGCCAGGCCCATCGCCACTTCGCCCAGCGCATGCAGGCGGTCACGCCGACGCAGTTGCGATTCCAGATGCTGCAACTCGCCGAGGCGTTCGCTCATGTGGTTGAAGGTGCTGCTCAGTTCCGCCAGTTCGTCGCCGCCGGTGACCGGCAGGCGTTGGCGATAATCCCCGGCGATCACCGCTTGTACGCCTTTGGACAACCCGCGCAACGGCTTGGTCAGGCGCTGCGACACCAGCCAGCCGACCGCCAGGGACGCCGCCGAGCTGAGCAGGAAAATCAGGATGAACAGGTTGCTCTGATTGACCAGCCCGACCAGGCTGGTGTGGCGCAACAGGCCGCTGAAAATCACCCCTTGCAGCTCGCCGTTTTCGTTGAGGATCGGCCGGTAGATGCCGCTGTAGCGGTTGGTGAACTGTTCGATCGGTTGTTTGGTGCTGCGCAGGATCTGTTCGATTTTTTCCGGTACGGCCGCCGGGTGATCCTCGAAGCGCTGGGTGGAAAAAATCTCCGAGAAGTCATTGGCCTTGGCCAGATACAGGCGCAGGTCCAGCGAGTGCACGTCAGCCACGCTGGTGAGGAAACTGTTGTCGAGGTAGGTGGCAATCACCAGTTTGTACTCGACGCCGTCCTGATCCGTTTCGAAGGTCGAGACCACCGTGCCGGTCGCCACGCCACCGACTTGCAGGGTTTGCAGCACCGCCTTGGGCGCGGTGCTGATCTGGCGGACGATGTCGTCGGCGGCGGTGCTGAACACCACTTTGTGATCGCTGGCGCGCACCAGCGCCACGACGTCGATGCCCATGGAGTCGGCGATGTCGGTGGTCAGCTTGTCGTGTTTGTTCGCCAGCCGATCGGTGGGCGGGCGCGTGTAACGCAGGAACAGCTGCGCGACCCGGGCGTTGTCGCGCAGGATTTCGCTGATCTCGTCCTCGACGATCTTGGTCGATTCCTGCAGCCAGATGCGCACGTTGCTGTCGAAAATCTGCGACAGCGTGGTGGCCGCCAGTTCGGCGGCGATCATCGTCGGAATGACGCTGACCAGCCAGAACGCCAGCACCAGTTTGCGCTGCAGGCTCCAGCCGGAGAGGGCGAAAGGTCGAGCGTTGGTGCGTGAGTCTTTGGTCATTGTGCTTCGCTTATTGCTGCTCGCTGATCGCGGCGGCCATGGCAGGGTCGGAACGGTCCGGTCGGATAAACAGTTTCACCACGCGCAACAGGCTGTCGAGCAAGCGGTTGCGATGGCGGAAAAACACGGTGTTGCCGGTAAACGAGCAACCCAGGCGCAGCTTACTGGCATAACCGGCCTGGCCGCACGCGTAGATCGGAATGCCGTGCTCAATACAGTAGTCGACATTGGCCAGCCAGCTGCGCACGTAGAGATTGTGTTCACGGGTCCGGGCCAGGTCGTGGGCGAAGAACTTGTCGACCAGTCGCTGTTCGTCGAACAGCACAAGGTTGAACGCCACCAGCTCTTCGCCGACCCAATACAACACGCACGCGGCACGTTCATCGAGGTGTTCCAGGACCTGGCGGAAGTAGCCGGGCGGCAGGCGTTCGAAGGTCAGGTCGCTGCGGCTCAGCGTGGCCTCGTAAAGCGCCATCATGCGCGGCAGCAGGTCATCGACCGAGCGCCGCCATTCGATGCGCGGCCCCTGGCCACGCAGGGTGCGGCGCAGGTCTTTGCGGGTGGATTTGCCGAGCGTGCCGAGGTAGGCGTCCACCGAGCCAAAACGGATCGGCAGCTCGGCGCTGGGCAGGCCGGGCATGCTTTGCAGACCCGCGTCCTGACACACCTGCAACCATTGCGGGTCGCGGTGAGAGGCATCCTTGACGGCCAGCAAACCGACCCCGGCCTGATCGGCATCGTGGCGCGCCAGCCGTAATAATTGCTGAAGCAGGTCCACGCGCCGGTCCGCGTCGATGTGTGGCGCGGTCCCGACATGGCACTGCTCGGCCACCGGCGAACCGAGGGCATACAGGCGCACATCGAACAGCCCCGGCCACACACCGCGCAGCCGTTCGCTGATGCGTTTGCCCAGCCCCTGAACCGTGGTGTCCAGCGAGTAAGCGGTGGTGAACGCCACGGCCGCCGCGATCAGTACCTCGTCTTCGTACAGCGCCAGATAGCGCCATTGAAAGTCTGCGATGCCGGCCCGTTCAACCGCCCGGTAGTAATTCCAATCCTCCAGCTCGGCAGGGAAACAGACATTCCAGGCATCGCGGTCGATGGCCTCGATCGTCGAAAAGGCAAGGGCTGTGATCACATCGTTTCCTTGAGTCAGGCCAGTTGCCGATAGTCCTGGCGCATGGGTTTGGGGGCGCAGCGCTGTTGAATGAAACGTTGCTGGATGAAGTCCGCGCTCAGCTCCACCACGCGGCGGTATTGCAGGTCGACGGTGATCATGTGGTAGCAGTCGTCGAGCAGCACCTTCACCACCGGACCGCCGAGTTTGCGTTCCACATAATCGGCGTTCCAGCGGCTGGTGATGTCGTCTTCGCGCGAGTGCAGCACCAGCGTTTGCGTGGTGATCTGCGGCATGCGTTTTTTCACCGCCGCCACCAGTCGATGCAGTTCCCGGACACTCACCCCGGACATGGTCAGCAGCCCGGCATTGCTGCTCTCGCCAGCCTTCATCTGCCGCTCGACGATTGCTCGCAAGCGTTCGTCCTTGATGCCGAAAGGTGATTTTTCGTTGAAGCGGCACAGGTGCACGCCAAACGGAATCGCCATCAGCAACGGCGTGAGCACGGCGACTTTGGGCATGTTCCAGCCGTCGTAACGCAGGGTCGTCGAATACAGCAACAAGCCTTCGATCTGCCCCGGATGCTCGGCGGCGAGGTACATCGACAGCACCGCGCCCATCGACAAACCGCCGACGAACACGTGCTCGTGTTTGCGCCGCACACCGATGAAGGTATTGCGTGCGCTCTCGTACCAGTCACGCCAACCGGTGGCTTGTAGGTCGGCGTTGTCTCCGCAGTGTCCGGCCAGCGTCGGCACGTACACCGTGCAACCCGCCTTGGCCAGGCCGATGGCGACCCGACGCAACTCGGTCGGGGTGCCGGTGAGGCCGTGGATCAACAACACCGCGACCTCCCCGCTGCCGAGAACGAAACCGGCGCTGCCTTCGCCCATGTCGATCTCTTGCTCGTTCATCGTGTCATCGCCCGATGCAGCAAGCGGTCGAGCAGGGCGATGCCCAAATCGATTTCCGGATAGCTGATTTCCAGCGACGGCGCGAGGGTGATGACGTTCTTGTAGTAACCGCCCACGTCGAGAATCAGGCCCAGGCGTTTGCCGTCGATTTCGATGTCGCCCTTCATGCCTTCTTCGACCATGAAATCGAGCGTGGCCTTGTCTGGCGTGAAACCGTCCGGGCCGCAGATTTCACAGCGCAGCGCCAGGCCCAGGCCGTCGACGTCGCCGATGATCGGGTAGCGTTTCTGCAAGTCTTTCAAGCCTTCGAGGAAGTACTTGCCCTTGTTCATGACCATCGCGCCGTAGTCGACTTCGCTGGTCATCTTGAACATTTCCAGGCCCACCGCCGTGCCCAACGGGTTGGAGGCGAACGTCGAGTGGGTCGAGCCTGGCGGGAAGATTTTCGGGTTGATCAGCTCTTCTTTCGCCCAGATGCCGCCCAGCGGGTTGAGGCCGTTGGTCAGCGCTTTGCCGAAGACGATAACGTCGGGTTTTACGTCGAAGTGCTCGATCGACCACAGCTTGCCGGTGCGATAGAAGCCCATCTGGATTTCGTCGACCACCATCAGAATGCCGTGCTGGTCGAGCACATGCTTGAGTTCGCTGTAGAAGTTCATCGGCGGAATCACGTAGCCGCCGGTGCCCTGGATCGGCTCGACGTAGAACGCGGCGTATTCGCTCTGGCCGACTTTCGGGTCCCAGACGCCGTTGTATTCGGTCTCGAACAGGCGGGCGAATTGCTGCACGCAATGGCTGCCGTATTCTTCCTTGGTCATGCCTTTCGGGCCACGGAAGTGATACGGGAACGGGATGAAATTGGCGCGCTCGCCGAAGTGGCCGTAGCGGCGGCGATAGCGGTAGCTGGAGGTGATCGACGACGCGCCGAGTGTGCGCCCGTGGTAACCGCCCTCGAACGCGAACATCAGGCTCTTGCCGTTGGTGGCATTACGCACGACTTTCAGCGAGTCCTCGATGGACTGCGACCCGCCGACGTTGAAGTGCACGCGACCGTCGAGGCCGAATTTTTTCGCGTCGACCGCGATCATTTCCGAGAGCTCGATCTTGCCTTTGTGCAGGTACTGGCTGGCGATCTGCGGCAGGGTATCGATCTGCTGTTTCAGCGCATTGTTCAGGCGCGGGTTGGCGTAACCGAAGTTGACCGCCGAGTACCACATTTGCAAATCGAGGTAGGCCTGGTCTTCGGTGTCCCAGACGTAGGAGCCTTCGCATCGGCTGAAGATACGCGGCGGGTCGATGTAGTGAACGGTGTCGCCGTAGGAGCAGTATTTGGCTTCTTTATCCAGGAGGATCTGGTCTTCTGCAGTAGCGATTCGAATATCAGACATGGTGGAGGAGTTCCTGTGTTTCAACGTTGAAAGAGGTGGCGTTGGCGGCGTTGGCGCTTGGCAGCAAGGCCAGCAACGCAGGCAGTTCGGCGAAGCTGTCAAAGCGTGCGTAAGCGATGCCGTTGCGCTCGCAGTGCTCGGCCAGGCGATCCTTGGCGAACACGAAATCGGCGGTGGCGGCCACGCACATGTCGGACTGGCCGTCGCCGATCACCAGCACCCGTTTGGCGCTGGGGGTGGATTTGCATTTGCAGTTGCCGGAGGCGGCGCGGCAGGCGTCGCTGGCATGGGGGAAGTCGATGCGCCAACTGTCGTGATCGAGTTGGCGCAAGCGATTGGCGAGGATCGGCAAGAGGCTGACGTAGTTGCGCGCCAGGATCCGTGCGATGCCTTGTTCGATGCCGTCGCTGACCACTTCGAGGGAGGCGCCGAGGCCGATTACGTGGTCGACGAAGTCGGGGAAGTCCTGGTCGATCTCGACCGTGTCGAAGAACCCGAGCAGCTCGGAGGGTGTGGCCTTGACCAGCGAGAGCTGGCGGCTGAGGCATTCACGGGAACCGATGTCGCCCGCCAGCCACTCGTTTTCGATCGCTTCCCAGCTCGGGTCGGCGAACCGTTGGAGGATGCTGTCGATCACGTCGGTGCGGGTGATGGTCCCGTCGAAATCACACACGATATGCCAGTCAATCATCTGCGTTACCTATCTTGTAAAAAGTGTGCGCCGGGTGTGCTGTCTGCGCTGCACAGGGGGTAGAGCAGGGACTGTGCCAACCGGGTTTGGCCCCGCAGGGCTGGGGTTCTGGCGTGTGTTCGTGGCGGCGAAGCTACAATTTTTGTAGGTCGCTACAAACAACATGAGTGCTTGCGCCGGGAGCGCGATCCGGGGATTGATGCGCGCATGTCCCGTTCAAGGAATTGCCTCATGTCGAGGATTACTGTTGCTCTATTCGCCGCGCTGACGTGCCTTTCGGCCAACGTTTCAGCAGACGGCATCACCGGCGAAGCAGGGGTTGGCCTCAGCTATCAGCCGCACGACCCAACCGGCAGCCGTTACGAAACCCGGCCCGTGCCGTACCTCGATCTGGACTGGGGCGATGTCAGCCTGAGCACCGATGACGGGCTGACCTGGGACGCGTTCAACGCAAGTGGCTTCAGCGCCGGGCCGTTCCTGAATTACCTGCCGGGACGGACCTCCAACGGTGAGCTGCAAGGCTTGCGCGATGTGCCGGACATGGGCGAAGTGGGCGGGTTTGTGCAGTACGCGCCGGCCGACTTCTGGCGGGTATTTGCTTCGGTTGGCCAGGCGGTGGGCGGGCGAGGCGGGCAGGGCGGGGTGTTGGGGCGGCTGGGTGGGGAGGTGGGTTATCCACTGGGTGGCGGGGTGATCGGCAGCTCAAACCTGACCGCGCATTTTGCCGATGCCCGGCAGAACCAGACGTTCTTCGGCGTCAGTGCCGACGAGTCTCAGGCCTCGGGGATTCGCCCGTACAACGCCGGTGGTGGCTTGCAGAACGTGGCGCTGACCCAGAGCTTCGAATTTCCCCTGGCGCCGCAATGGTCACTGCTGACGAGCGCGAGCTGGATTCACCTGACAGGGGCGGCGGCGGATAGCAGCATTGTCAAAGCGGTCGGGGATACCCATCAGGGTGGAGTGCAGGCGGCGGTGGCTTACAAGTTTGAATAGAAAGGTTCATTGGCTGGTCTGACGCCATCGCGAGCAGGCTCGCTCCCACAGGGGTATGCGGTCAAAATGTGGGAGCGAGCCTGCTCGCGATGGGGCCCTTGAGATCACTGAAATCTAGGTTTCTTCACCTTCAGCCAGCAACGCAATCCCCCCCATGATCACCGCCACCCCCACCCAGTGCAGCACGCTGATCTGCTCGCCCAGCCCCAGCCAAGACCCAAGCAAAACCCCGACGAACACCAGCGAACTCAACGGAAACGCCAGCGACAGGCTGCTGCGCCGCAATATCAGCATCCACACGAAAAACGCCCCGATGTAACAGGCGATCGCCAGCCACACCCCGGGATTCACCGCCACTGCCATCAGCCACTTCAGGTTGAAATCCATCTGCCCCAGTTGATCACCGCCCACCTTCGTGGCGATCTGCCCGGCACTTTCAAAAGTGATCAACAGCGCCCACAGCACGATGGTGCCCAAGCGCTCATGCAGCCAGTCGGTCTTGCCTTTGATCATCGATTGAGCCTCATGCATGGGCGACACACACGAGCATCACGCCCGCCGTAATCACTAAAGTGCCGAGCCAGCGCCGACGACTCACGGTTTCACCGAGGATCAGTTTGCCGGCCAGCACCACGCCGCAATACGCCAGCGCCGCCGCCGGAAACAGCAGGCTCAGCGGCGCGCGGGAGAGGGCTTCGAGCCAGACAAAAAACTCGATCACGTAGGCGCCGATCCCGCACCACAGCAGCGGCGCGTTGAACACCTGGCCCCAGAATGCATTCAGGCGAAAACCGCCTTCGAGTTCCGGCAAACGGTCGAGTCCGAGCTTGAAACAGAGCTGACCAATGACGTCCAGCACGATGGAAAACGCCACCAGCACAATCACGGTAAGGGTCATGGGAACAGCTCCTCGAACAGCTCGATCAGTGCCTGATTGGTGGCCGAGTTACGCAGCAGATCGTCTGCGCTCCAGCGTTCCGCCGGCGGCTGGTCGGCCTTGGCTTCCCAGCGTTTGAAGGCGTTGCTGAAGGCGGGGCGGGCGTATTCGCCGCAGATGTCGATGCCGAGGATCCGCTTGTTCGCGGCCAGCACGCGTATCGCTTGCAGCAGATGGCTCAGGCGCATGCCGCCCTGATCCCAGTTGGTCGCCGCGTCTTCGCAGGCCAAGACGTCTTTATCGATGGTGATCCACACCGCCTCGGTGGGCAGGCTGGTGATCAACTGATCGAGAAACACCGGCCAATCCAGCTCGGCGAGGTTGCGCCAGTGGAGCTGGTTTTCCAGTTGCTGATGCCCGGCACCATCGCCGACCCGGCCCCAGACTTTCGAGGGCGGATGCTGCCACGGAAACAGCTGCAAGACCCCGCGTTTCAGGGCGCTGAGGTTGCCGCCCTTGAGCTGTGGATTTTGCAGGTCATCGCTGCACGGGCCGAGGGTGACGATGCGCTGGACGTTCGGCAGTTTCAGCGCCTGGTTGACCCACGAACCGCAGTGTCGACGCGGGGCGAAGTGGACCCAGTCGGGGTGATTGTCGAAGTGGATCAGGCTCACCGGCGCCGGCAAGTCAGTGAGAAAAGCCGGGGTCAAGTGGTGGTAATCGCCGGAGCCGACGAAGAAGATTTCCGGTTGCGGGCCGCTGTGGCGCGGACGTTGTTGCAGGCGTTCGGCGAAGCGGCGCCAGGTGCGTTCGCTGGACCAGAGCCGCAATTTCGGGCCGAGGTCGAGCAGGTCCAGGCGTTTCGCGCGGCCGCTGTCGAGCAACCGTGCGATGGGGGTCTGGGCAGTCAGGCTGTGGTCGAGATCTAAAATGTTCAAGGTCGCAATTCACCCTTGGCAGACCCTCCCAGACACCGGCTCCATCCATCATGAAGGCCGGCCGAGAGGGCTTTTTGGGGTAAATGCAAGGGGCGGGCCAGCCTTCAGTCTCGAAACAACGCAGATCCTGTAGGAGCGAGCGGTGCGGCGATCCGACTTGCCCGCGAAGAACGATAACGCGGTGCATCAGTTGTTCCGTTGCGGACCATTCGCGGGCAAGCCTCGCTCCTACAGGGGGTGTGGTCAGGTCTGGAAGCGTACCCAGACGCTGACGAGGATCGTCGCTGCGATCAACCACGCCACCGCCGCCACGGCGAGCGAAGCCTCCAGCCGCATCCGGTCGACCATCACGTACAACGTCGCCAGATAGATGAAGTACGGAATGATCGACCACATGCCAAACACAATCGTGGTCTTCAAGTCGTCCAGCGAGCGACCCTTGCCGACGATGTAGTGCGCAATCAGCGCAAAGGTCGGAAACAGCGGCACCAGGCCGGCGATGTAATAGTTTCTGGTCTTGGCCAGCGCAGCGAGGATCAGCACCACCGCTGCGCCCAGGGTTGCCTTGAGCATCAGGTCCATCAGTGGCTCAACCCGTACTTCTTCACTTTGTCGAACAGCGTGGTTTTGGCCATGCCCAGTTCCAGGCTGGCCTGGGTCAGGTTGCCGCCGCTGCGTTGCAAGGCGTCGCCGAGCAGGTTGCGTTCGAAGGCTTCCACCGCTTCGGCGAAGGCCAGGCCCTGATTGCTGCCGCTGGCGCCCGACTTCTTGAAGGCCGGCAGACCGAGGGCATACCGCTCGGCAACGTTGCGCAGTTCACGGACGTTGCCCGGCCAGTCGTGGCTCATCAGGTTCGACACGGTCTGGTTGTCCAGCTCCGGCACGGCACGGTCAAAGCGCAAGGACGACTGCTGCAGGAAGTGCTCGAACAGTTGCAGGATGTCTTCGCGGCGCTCGCGCAGCGGCGGCAGTTCCAGGGTCACCACGTTCAGGCGGTAATACAAGTCGCTGCGGAATTCGCCGGCCTTGCTCGACTCATCGAGATCGGACTTGGTCGCCGCGATTACCCGGCAATCCACCGCCACGCTCTGGTTCGAGCCGAGGCGTTCGAGGGTGCGTTCCTGCAACACCCGCAGCAGTTTGATCTGCAACGGCAGCGGCATGCTTTCCACCTCGTCGAGGAACAGCGTGCCGCCGTCGGCGTGTTCGATCTTGCCGATCCGCCGCTTGCCGGCACCGGTGAAGGCGTTGGCTTCGTGGCCGAAGATTTCACTTTCGAACAGGTTCTCCGGCAGGCCACCGCAGTTCAGGGCGACGAACTGTTTGGTGTGACGCCGACTGAAGTCGTGCAGGCAGCGTGCGACCAGTTCTTTACCGGTGCCGGTTTCGCCTTCGATCAGCACGTTGGCCGAGGTATCGGCGACGTTGGCGATCAATTCCCGCAGGTTCTGCATGGCTGGCGAACGACCGATGATCCGGCCTTCCAGGGAATCCCGTTCCGCCAATTGCCGGCGCAACGAAGAGACTTCCCGCGCGAGGCTGCGTTGCTCCAGCGCACGACGGGCGACATCCACCAGGCGTTCGGGGGAGAAAGGTTTCTCCATGAAGTCGTAGGCGCCTTTCTGCATCGCGCCGACGGCCATGGAAATGTCGCCATGGCCGGTGATCAGCACCACCGGCAGGCTGCGATCACGGGCCTTGAGCCGGGTCAGCAATTCCAGGCCATCGATGCCCGGCAGGCGAATGTCGCTGATGACGATGCCGGCAAAGTTGTCGCCGACCCGTTCCAGCGCTTCTTCGGCGCTGCCCACGCCGACGCAGGGAATGTCTTCCAGGGTCAGCGCCTGTTGGCAGCCGAGCAGCACATGAGGGTCGTCTTCGACGATCAGCACACTAAGGTCGTTGTTCATATTGGCTCGGCTTGAAGGGGGCTTACCAACGGTAAACTGAGGACGAAGGTGGTACCACCGCTGGCCGGGTGTTCGACACCCAGGTGTCCGCCGGTGGCGGCGGCCAGGCTGGCGGACAGGGTCAGGCCGAGGCCCAGGCCTTGCTCGCCGGGTTTAGTGGTGAAGAACGGTTCGAACAGATGCTTGCGCGCTTCGGCATCGATGCCGTGGCCGTTGTCGCGTACCCGCAGGCGATACTTGCCGTCGAACGCTTCGCCTTCGAGCCACAATTCCGGTTGGGGCTGCGACTGCATGGCGTCGAGGGCGTTGCCGATCAGGTTGACGAGTATCTGCTCCAGGCGGGTCTGGTCAATCTGCACCTGCACGTCGGCGAACTCGCGATGCAAGTGCAGAGGGACACTTTCCACACGTCCGCCGAGCAGTTGCAGCGCGGCGTCCACCGCTTTGCCGAGGCAGGCCTGGCCTTTGTCGTCGCCGCGACGGGCGAAGGAGCGCAGGCTTGCGGTGATCCGGCCCATGCGGTCGATCAGTTCGTTGATGGTCTTGAGGTTGGTGCTGGCCACATCCAGTTGCCCGCGCTCGAGAAAGCGCACGGTGTTGCCGGACAAGGTGCGCAGCGCCGCCAGCGGCTGGTTCAATTCGTGGGCGATGCTGGTGGACATCTGGCCGATGGCCGCGAGTTTTCCGGCCTGCACCAGTTCATCCTGGGCGCGGCGCAAGGTCTCTTCGGCCTGACGGCGTTCGCGAATCTGGCCCTTGAGCCGTTCGTTGCTGGCGCGCAGGTCGGTGGTGCGTTCGGTAATCCGACGCTCCAGTTGATTGTTGGCTTCCTGCAAGGCTTCCCGGGCGGCGAGACGGGTGGCGATCACCTTGCGGCGCTCGTTCCAGGCAATCAGCAGGAACGCCACCAGGGCAAACGCCACGGCCACCAGAATCCCCTGATTGATCGCTTCGCGACGCAAATCCTGCAGCGGCGTGAGCAGGGTGAAATTCCACGGGGTGTCGCTCAAGGGACGGGTTTGCGAGAGGTAACTGATGTCCTCTTCGTCGGACTCCACTTCGCTGTTGGCCGGGAAGGTCAGTTTTTCCTCGCCTTCGGCCAGTCTTTCTCGGGCCAGCGGTTGCAGCTCGTTCAGTGGAAACCAGTAGTACTGAAGGCTGCGGGCGAGTTTTTCCTTGGTCTCGTCGCTCAATGGAACGACTGATTTCAGCCGTCGCGCCGGATCGCTGGAGAGAATGATGATGCCGTTTTCGTCGCTGACGAAGGCTTCCAGGCGCGCGCGCTGCCAGCGTTCTTCCATGGCTTCGAGGCGGACTTTGACCACCGCGACACCGATGATCTTGCCGTGTTCTTCCAGGCCATGGGCCAGGTAATAACCGGGTTCGCCGTTGGTGCTGCCGATGCCATAGAAGCGGCCCGGCTGACCGCGCACGGCGTTCTGGAAGTAAGCGCGAAAGGACAGGTCTTCACCGAGGTAACTGTCGACATCGCGCCAGTTGCTGGTGGCCATGACGCGACCGGTGGTGTCCATCACGTAGATGGCCCGACTGCGGCTGCGCCGGTTCAGGCCTTCGAGGTATTCATTGACCGTTTGCCGGTGTTCCGGCGACGGGTCGGCCAGCAGCTTCGAAACGCTGGTTTCGAGTTCCAGCAGGCTGGGCAGGTAGGTGTACTTGCTGATCTCGCTCTCGACGGCGCGGGCGTGCAGTTCGAGCTGACGCTGGCCGTTCTCGCTGAGGCTGCGGATCCCGTAGTGCTCGCTGACCCAGAAGCCGAGGTAACCCAATCCGATCATCAGGGCGATGACCAGTGGCGGCAGGAACAAGTGGCGGATCAGACGGGGTTTCACGACGAGTGATGGCGGCGCTGCGCGATAGAGAGTGGGGTCGCATTTCATCACAGATGCCTTGGGTCAACCACAACACAAATCTCAAAACCATCACCGACCCCTGTAGGAGCCGGCTTGCTGGCGATGGTGGGTCAGCCACATTGATGTCGACTGATACTCCATCGCCAGCAAGCCGGCTCCTACAGGGGAGCGGTGTTTTTTAGTGCTGCAGAATCTTGTTGAGGAAGTGCTGGGTACGCTCGGCGCGGTGGCTGATGTCGCCGAAGAACTCCTCTTTCTTGCAGTCTTCGATGATTTTGCCGGCGTCCATGAAGATCACCCGGTCCGCCACTTTACGGGCGAAGCCCATTTCGTGGGTCACGCACATCATGGTCATGCCTTCGTGGGCCAGTTGCACCATCACGTCGAGCACTTCGTTGACCATTTCAGGGTCGAGCGCGGAGGTCGGTTCGTCGAACAGCATGACGATCGGGTCCATCGCCAGCGCACGGGCAATCGCCACACGCTGTTGCTGACCACCGGAGAGCTGGCCCGGGTGCTTGTGAGCGTGTGCCGAGAGGCCGACGCGCTCCAGCAGTTGCAGGCCTTTCTTGGTGGCTTCTTCCTTGCTGCGGCCCAAGACCTTGATCTGCGCGATGGTCAGGTTTTCGGTGATGGTCAGGTGCGGGAACAGCTCGAAATGCTGGAACACCATGCCCACGCGTGAGCGCAGCTTCGGCAGGTTGGTCTTCGGGTCCGCAATGGACGTGCCGTCGACCACGATGTCGCCTTTCTGGAACGGTTCCAGGGCGTTGACGCATTTGATCAGGGTGGATTTGCCGGAGCCGGACGGCCCGCACACCACGATCACTTCGCCTTTTTTGACCTCGGTGCTGCAGTCAGTCAGTACCTGGAAGTCGCCATACCACTTGTTGACATTCTTGATAGAGATCATACGGCAAACCTTTTTTGCAGACGCTTGACCAGCAGCGAGGCGGCAAAGCTGATTGTGAAGTACACGAGACCTGCGAAGATCAGGAACTCATTCGAACGGCCGATGATGTCGCCACTGGCACGCGAGGCATTGAGGAAGTCCACCAGGCCGACGGCATAGACCAGCGAGGTGTCCTGAAACAGGATGATGCTCTGTTGCAGCAGCAGCGGGGTCATCTTGCGGAACGCTTGCGGCAGGATGATCAGGCGCATCATCTGGCCATACGACATGCCCAGGGCCTGGGCAGCGCCCATCTGGCCTTTGGGAATCGACTGCACGCCAGCGCGGACGATTTCGCAGAAGTACGCCGCTTCGAACATCATGAACGCCACGATGCACGAGGCGAATGCGCCGATCGGTGTGTCTTCGCCGGTGATCCAGCGCAGCACGAACGGCACCGCCAGGTAGAACCAGGTGATGACCAGCAGCAGTGGAATCGAACGGAAGTAGTTAACGTAGGCGCCGGCGATGTTCGACAGCACTTTGCTGTGGGACAGGCGCATCAGCGCGAGGATCGTGCCGAGGATGATCCCGCCGACGACGCCCAGCGCCATCAATTGCAGGGTCATGACCATGCCGTTCCACAGGCCCGGCAGGGACGGGATGATGCCCGAGAAGTCGAATTCCATCATTTACCCCCTACGGAGATCAGGCCCGGTACGGCCACTTTCTTCTCGACCAGGCGCATCAGCAGCATCAGGCTCATGTTCAGGGTGAAGTAGATCAGGGTCGCCAGGGTGAACGCTTCGAACAGGTTCGCGGAGAACTCGGCGGTCTGTTTGGTTTGTGCGAGCAACTCCATCAGGCCGATCAGCGAAGCGACGGAGGTGTTCTTGAATACGTTCAGGAATTCCGAGGTAAGCGGCGGAATGATGATCCGGTAGGCCTGGGGCAGCAGCACGTTCCAGTAGATCTGCGGCAGCTTGAAACCCATGGCGCGAGCAGCGGATTCCTGGCCTTTTGGCAGTGCCTGAATACCGGTGCGAACCTGTTCGCAAACGCGAGCTGTGGTGAACAGGCCCAGGCAGACAACCACGCTGAGGAACGCGGAGGTGGTCGGGTTCAGGTCCTGTTTGTACCATTCCTGCAGGTCTTGCGGCAGCAGGTCGGGCACCAGGAAGTACCAGATGAACAGCTGCACCAGCAGCGGTACGTTACGGAAAAGTTCGACGTAGCAGGTGGCGATGCCCGATACGATGCGGTTCGGCACGGTGCGCATGACGCCCAGGATCGAGCCCAGTGTCAGGGCGATGATCCAGGCCGCGATGGCGATGCCGATGGTCCAGCCCAGACCGGACACGTACCAGTCGAAATAGGTCTCGCTGCCCACGCCGGTGGACTTGAAGAACACGCCCCAGTCCCAGTTGTAATTCATTAGGGTCTCCCCTCAGTTCAATCGATGTGCAAGTGCCCGCTTGGGGGAAGCTCCGTTCCCGCCTGACCTTTTCGATCAGGCACACGCTCCCGGCTCGACAGCCACCGGTTCGAGTGTTTCCAAAAAATACCAGCAGGAAGTGACCACCTCCTGAAAGGGCGTTGGCCCTCTCAGGAGGTAAGGTTAGTCAGAAATCAGGATTTCTTGTCGTCAGCCGCTTTATCGGTCGGATTGGCGATCAGGGCCTTGAGCTCGTCGCTCATCGGGAAATTCAGGTTCAGACCTTTTGGCGGGATTGGCTGCATGAACCATTTGTCGTAGATCTTGTTGATCTCGCCCGACTTGTAGGTTGCCACGATGGCGTCGTCTACAGCCTTCTTGAACGGCTCGTCGCCCTTGCGGACCATGCAGCCGTAGATTTCGTAGGACTGTGGAGTGCCGGTCACGGCCCAGTCAGTTGCCTTCTTGGCTTTGGCCGCTTCACCTGCCAGCAGGGCGTCGTCCATCATGAAAGCCACGGCACGGCCGGTTTCCAGCATCTGGAAGGATTCGCCGTGGTCTTTGGCGGAGATGACGTTCATACCCATCTGCTTGTCGGCGTTCATCGCCTTGAGGATGCGTTCGGACGTGGTGCCGGCGGTGGTCACGACGTTCTTGCCGGCCAGGTCAGCGAAATCCTTGTACTTGGAGTCTGCCTTGGACAGCAGGCGAGTACCGATTTCGAAAATGCCGACGGAGAAGTCAACTTGCTGCTGACGCTCGACGTTGTTGGTGGTGGAACCGCACTCGAGGTCCACGGTGCCGTTCTGCACCAGCGGGATGCGGGTTTGCGAGGTCACCAGGTTGTATTTGACCTGGAGATTCGGCATGTCGAGGTCTTTTTTCAGGGCTTCAACGACTTTCAGCTGAATATCGTGGGAGTAGCCAACCGGCTTGCCGGAAGCGTCCGCGATATAGGAAAACGGAATGGAAGCGTCACGATGCCCGAGGGTGATGGTGCCGGACTCTTTGATCTTCTTCAGTGTGCCGGTGAGTTCGGCAGCGAAAACTGGAGTGGTAATCAGAGCTGCAGCAATGGCTGCGCCCAGGATATGGGGAACGATGCGCATCAAATTTTCCTCGACATTGTTTTTTTTATGGAGCCAGTTCATCGGCCCTTTTGTGCTTCGAATGTCTGTCGGCTTCTCAAGGTCCGCGCAACAAGCATTCGTCCAAGAGTGTAGAGCATGACTCGTGCCAGACCAGTCGATACAGGTTAAAACATTGATTTATAAGGATATTAAATATTTATTGCGCGTTTTTTGGAATGAGATAGTCCGGTTAACCGAATAGACCGACGGGTCGCGTTCGGAAAACCGAATGCTCCATGTTGTAAACACTTTCCCCAGTAGGAGCCAGCAAGCCAGCTCCTACAGGGGATTGATGGTGTTTCCCGAATAGCAAAAAGCCCTTGAATCGTGAGATTCAGGGGCTTTCGTTCAAGCGGATTGCCGATCAGGCCGCTTCAATCTTGCTGCGGTTCTGCTCGACCTTGCTCAGATACTCCGCCAGCGCTTGCTGCTCGGCCGGGGTGGTGAACAAGCCCAGCTTGCTGCGACGCCACAGAATGTCGTGCGCCGTGGTTGCCCACTCTTCGCTGCACAGGTAATCGACTTCGCGGGTGTAGAGACCGCCGCCGATGTGCTCGCCCAGGTCGCTGAGGCTTTGCACGCCTTCAAGCATGCGCCAGGTGCGGCTGCCGTAAGTGGTTGCCCAGCGACGGGCGATTTCGGTCGGTACCCAGTCGAACTGGTCGCGGATGCGCGATTTCAGCGCCTGCGGGGTGGTCATGTCTTCGCCGCCCGGCAGGGTGGCGCTGGCGGTCCAGCTCGGCTTGATGTGCGTGAAGTAAGGTGCCAGTTGCGCCAGCGCCGACTCGGCCAGTTTGCGGTAGGTGGTCAGCTTGCCGCCGAACACCGACAGCAACGGCGCTTCTTCGCCCGTGCCCGAAAGCGCGAGGGTGTAGTCGCGGGTGACGGCCGACGGATTGTCGGATTCGTCGTTGCACAGCGGACGAACACCGGAATAGCTGTGCAGGATGTCGTCGCGGCTGATCTGCTTCTTGAAGTGGGCGTTGACCACTTTCAACAGGTAATCGGTTTCGCCTTCGGTGATCGCCACTTTTGCCGGATCGCCGGTGTACTCACGGTCGGTGGTGCCGATCAGGGTGAAATGGTTCAGGTACGGAATGGTGAAGACGATGCGCTGATCTTCGTTTTGCAGAATGTGCGCGTGATCACCTTCGTACAGTTTCGGCACGATCAGGTGACTGCCCTGGATCAGGCGGATGCCGTACGGCGATTCCATCTTCAAATCATCACGAATGAACTTGGCAACCCATGGGCCGGCCGCATTCACCAGCGCCTTGGCGCGGATCGAAAGCAGGCTGCCGTCGGCGCGTTCCAGGTGCAGATGCCAAAGGCCTTTGGTTCGACGGGCGCTGACGCAGCGGGTCTGGGTGTGCACATGGGCGCCGTTCTCGCGGGCCGCCATGGCGTTCAGGACCACCAGGCGAGCGTCGTCGACCCAGCAATCGGAGTATTCGAAGCCTTTGGTGATTTCGCTTTTCAACGGGCTGTCCGGGCCGAACTTCAGGCTTTTCGAACCTTCCAGTTTTTCCCGTTTGCCCAGGTTGTCATACAGGAACAGGCCGGCGCGGATCATCCAGGCCGGACGCAGGTGCGGACGGTGCGGCAGGACGAAGCGCATTTGCTTGACGATGTGCGGCGCCTTGGCCAGCAACACTTCGCGCTCGGCGAGGGCTTCGCGGACCAGACGGAATTCGTAATGTTCGAGGTAGCGCAGGCCACCGTGGATCAGTTTGCTGCTGGCCGACGAGGTGTGGCTGGCCAGATCATCCTTTTCGCAAAGGAACACCGAAAGACCGCGACCGGCGGCATCCGCTGCGATCCCCACGCCATTGATCCCGCCACCGATGACGGCGATATCGTAGACCTCGGCGAGTGGGGGCTTAGGCAAGGTAGAAGTGGGCATCGGCTGGCCTCGGTTTTTTTGATTGTCGATATTGGATTTCGAACATTAATGTTCATTTGCGAAAATGGTAGCCCATAAAGCCGCCCACAGCCAGTTAACTTCGATTGAAAATACTGATCGAAGGGCCGTTAAAGGAAAATTTACGAACATTAGTAGCCGAGGGGGGATTGCGGGGGCACGCATTTTGTAGGAGCCGGCTTGCTGGCGATGGCGGCCTTGAAGACGCCATCGCCAGCAAGCCGGCTCCTACAAGGAGGTTGTTTAGCAGTCAGAGGGGTTAAACAACCTCCAACCGAATCTTGTGCTGACTCAACAACTGCGCCAGCGCCGGCACTGGCTGCTGATCCGTCACCAGGCAATCGATCAAGCTGATCGGCCCCAGGCGAATCATGGCATTGCGCCCGAATTTGCTGGAGTCCGCCGCCAGAATCACCTGCCGCGCATTGGCGATGATCGCCTGCGACACCCGCACTTCCTGATAATCGAAGTCCAGCAGGCTGCCGTCTTCATCAATACCGCTGATACCGACGAGGGCGAAGTCGACCTTGAACTGGTTGATGAAGTCGACACTCGCCTGACCGACCACGCCACCGTCGCGCCGCACATTGCCACCGGTCAGCAGAACGTCGAAGTCGTCCTTGGCGCTGAGCATCGAAGCCACATGCAGGTTGTTGGTGATGATCTTCAGGTGGTTGTGGTTGAGCAGCGCCCGGGCAATCGATTCGGTCGTGGTGCCGATGTTGATGAACAGCGAGGCGTGATCGGGGATCTGTGCGGCAATGGCTTCGCCGATACGCTGCTTTTCATCGCGCATCTGATCGGCACGCATGGCGTAGGCGGTGTTTTCGACACTGGAATCGTAGGCTGCGCCACCGTGGTAGCGACGCAATAAATTGGATTCCGCGAGCTGATTGATGTCGCGGCGGATGGTCTGCGGTGTAACGACGAACAGCGTGGCCATTTCCTCGATGCTGACATAGCCGCGTTCGCGGACCAGTTCGAGGATTTGCTGCTGACGGGGAGGCAGATTCATGGGGCTTCCTTTGGGCTGCCGTGCAAAATTTGCCCATGATGCCGCAGGAATCTGCTCCCTACCAGTTACATACAGATACGAGTACTTACGTTGGCTTATTCAGCGCCTTCATGAGGTTCCCAGTCACGCGTGCGGCTGACCGCTTTTTTCCAGCCGGCGTAGAGTTTTTCCTTGGCGGTTTCGTCCAGTGTCGGCTCGAATTCGCGCTCGATCACCGCCTTGCCGCGCAGTTCTTCCAGGCTGCCCCAGAAGCCACACGCCAGACCGGCCAGGTACGCGGCACCGAGTGCGGTGGTTTCGCGCATTTGCGGGCGCTCGACCTGAGTGCCGAGGATGTCGGCCTGGAATTGCATCAGGAAGTTGTTTGCCACCGCGCCGCCATCCACACGCAATGCTTTGAGGCGTTCGCCGGAATCCTGTTGCATGGCGTCGAGCACGTCGCGGGTCTGGTAGGCAATCGACTCCAGCGCTGCACGAATGATGTGATCCACGCGTACGCCGCGAGTCAGGCCGAACAGTGCGCCACGGGCATACGGGTCCCAGTACGGAGCGCCCAGGCCGGTGAAGGCTGGCACCAGGTACACGCCGTTGCTGTCCTTGACCTTGTTGGCGAAGTATTCGGTGTCGTGGGCGTCGTTGATGATTTTCAGTTCGTCACGCAGCCACTGAACGGTGGAGCCGCCGTTGAACACCGCGCCTTCCAGTGCGTAGGCCACTTCGCCACGCGGGCCGCAGGCGATGGTGGTCAGCATGCCGTGCTTGGATTTAACGGCTTTGTCGCCGGTGTTCATCAGCAGGAAGCAGCCGGTGCCGTAGGTGTTTTTCGCCTGGCCTGGCTCGACGCACATCTGGCCGAACAGGGCAGCCTGCTGATCACCGGCGATACCGCCGATGGCGATGCCGCTTTTGGTGTGGCCGTAGATTTCCGACGAGGATTTAACTTCCGGCAGCATCTCGCGCGGAATATCCAGCACCTCCAGCATCTTCGCATCCCACTCCAGGGTGTGGATGTTGAAGAGCATGGTGCGCGAGGCGTTGGTGTAGTCGGTGACGTGGACTTTGCCGCCGGTAAATTTCCAGATCAGCCAGCTGTCCACGGTGCCGAACAGCAGTTCGCCTTTGCGCGCACGCTCGCGGCTGCCTTCGACGTTGTCGAGGATCCACTTGAGTTTGGTGCCGGAGAAGTACGGGTCGGTGACCAGGCCGGTGGTGTCGCTGATGTATTGCTCGTGGCCGTCACGTTTGAGCTGTTGGCAGATCTCGGTGCTGCGGCGGCACTGCCAGACGATCGCGTTGTAGATCGGGCGGCCGGTGGTCTTGTCCCAGACCACAGTGGTTTCGCGCTGGTTGGTGATGCCGATGGCCGCGACCTGGTCGTGATGCAGGCCGGCTTGCGCCAGGGCCTCGACCATCACGGCGCTTTGGGTGGCGAAGATTTCCATCGGGTCGTGTTCGACCCAACCGGCTTGCGGGTAATGCTGGGCGAATTCGCGCTGGGCGGTGCAAACCACGTTCGCGTCGCGGTCGAAAATGATCGCGCGGGAGCTGGTCGTACCCTGATCGAGGGCAATGATGTAGTTCTTATTCTGAATGTCGGTCATGTCGATTGCCTTGGACGAAAAAAGGGAGTGAGGTCAGGCGCGGGACCAAATGGGCAGGATCACGCGCCTACGGTATCAAGAAGTTCTTGGTTTGCCGTCAATGGCCGGTGTTGCGTCCTTTGTAGCAGGTTCGGCGCTGGGCAGATGACGGGCAATCAGCCCGCGATACGCTGCAGCACCGAGGCAGGCACCGACAATCGGTGCAAAAATCGGGATCAGGAAATACGGGATATCGCGGCCACCAGTGAAGGAAATTTCACCCCAGCCAGCGAAGAAAGTCATCAGTTTGGGACCGAAGTCACGCGCCGGGTTCATCGCAAAACCGGTCAGCGGGCCCATCGAACTACCGATCACCGCGATCAGCAGGCCGATCAGCAGCGGCGCCATCGGCCCGTTTGGCAGACCGTTGTTGTCATCGGTCAGGGACATGATCACGCCCATCAGGACGGCGGTGATGATCACTTCAACCAGGAAGGCCTGGGCCGTGGACAAGACCGGGTTGGGGAACGTGGAGAACACCGACGCCAGTTCAAGGCTGGCTTGAGTGCCACGAACCATATGGTGAGTTTGTTCGTAATCGAAGAATAGATTGCTGTACAGCGTGTAAACCAACAACGCGCCGCAGAAGGCGCCGGCCACCTGGGCAAGAATATAGAACGGCAGTTTGCGTTTTTCGAAGTCGGCGAAAATGCTCAGCGCGATGCTTACGGCAGGATTGAGATGAGCACCCGAAACCCCAGCGGTCAGGTAGATCGCCATGCTGACGCCGACGCCCCAGATGATGCTGATTTCCCACAAGCCAAAGCTGGCGCCCGCGACCTTGAGCGCGGCAACGCAACCGGTACCAAAAAAGATCAGCAGTGCAGTGCCCAGAAACTCGGCCATGCATTGGCTCGAAAGCGACGGTTGTTGTAAAGCAGTTGTCATTGAAAACCTCTTTGTTTTTGTTGTCTGGCGCTTTTTTCGTCATGGCCAAAGCGCGATTTTCACCAGGGCAGGATCCCCATCCTGTTCCTGGCTTACTGCTGGGTACTGCGTTGTCACGTTGTACTGTATTCAGATTCGAAAAAATATAGACAAGAAACACTGCTGTCAAAGGTCGAAAGTGAACTGTCGGTCACAATGCAACTATTAGTCACATGAATGATCGTTTTGTTTGGCGGACCGGACGAACTCTGACGAGCGGTAAAAAAACGCGCCAAGCGCTGGAAACGCTGCCGTGATAGAGCCTTTTATGGAGCAATGTCCTAGAATCCAGCGCAGTATTTTTTCTCTGCCGCCCAGTCTGGAGCTGTCATGACCCCCGCATTGGATTTGTTGAAAAAAGTTCGTGCCGAACATCGCGTGCACAGTTACGAACATGATCCGAAGGCGGCGTCCTATGGCTTGGAGGCCGCGGAGAAACTGGGGCTGGACCCGGCGCAAGTGTTCAAGACGTTACTGGCGGCCAGTGAAAAAGGGGAATTGCTGGTGGCGGTGGTGCCGGTCGTCGGAAGTCTGGACTTGAAGGGCCTGGCGCATGCCGCCGGGGTGAAAAAAGTCGAAATGGCCGACCCTGCCGCCGCGCAACGCTCGACGGGTTATCTGTTGGGCGGCATCAGCCCGCTGGGACAGAAAAAGCGCCTGCGCACGTTTATCGATAATTCGGCCCAGCCCTTTGCCAGCATTTTTGTCAGTGCCGGTCGACGTGGCCTGGAAGTGGAACTGGCCCCCGCAGTACTGGCCGAACATACCCAGGCCAAGTTCGCCGATATCGGCCGCGCCTGAATCAGGGAGACGGTTATGCAGCTTGAGTTCCATCAGGTCGACGCGTTCAGTGAGCGACCGTTCAGCGGTAACCCGGCGATGGTCTATCGGCTTGATGTCTGGCTCGCCGATGAGTTGATGCAGAAAATCGCCGCTGAACATAACCTCGCCGAAACGGCCTTTATGGTGCGTGAAGGGCAGGGTTGGCACATCCGCTGGTTCACTCCGACCACCGAGGTGCCTTTGTGTGGGCATGCCACCCTGGCCAGCGCTTATGTCTTGTTCGAGATCTATAAAGAACCGGTCGAACGCCTGGACTTCATTTGTAAGTCCGGCCCGCTGAGCGTGAGTCGTGAGGGCGGCCGCTTGTGGCTGGATTTCCCGGCAATCGTGCCGTCTGCAGTCGGCGTGACCCTGGATGTCGAACGCGCCTTGGGCGTCGACGTGGTCGATGTGTTGGGTTCGAATGAGTTATTCGTGGTGCTGGAGTCGGAGCAGGCCGTGCTCGACTGTCAGCCCGATATGGTCGCGTTGGCCAAACTGCCGTGGCCGGGTGCCATCGTCACCGCCAAGGGCAGCAAGCATGATTTTGTGTCGCGGTACTTCGCGCCGGCGATCGGTATCAATGAGGATCCGGTGACCGGTTCGACCCATTGCAGTTTGATCCCGTATTGGTCGAAGCGTTTGGGCAAGTCGAGCCTGACGGCGTATCAGTGTTCGAAGCGAGGCGGGGAGTTGTTCTGTCGGCTGGAAGGCGATCGGGTGAAGATCGGCGGGAATGCGACGCTGGTTGCGAGCGGAATGCTGATCCTCGGTTAACCCCAATTCCGTAGGAGCGAGGCTTGCCCGCGAAGGCGTAGTGTCAGGCAATGCAAATATCGACTGACACTACGCCTTCGCGGGCAAGTCGGATCGCCGCACCGCTCGCTCCTACAGATTCAGGTATCAGCTGGCAGTGCTGTAACGCCGAACGCCGGATTCGACCGTAGGAATCTGCGCGGCGATGCTGCCGGACGCCTGGAACAACACCAGGTGTTCAGCGGCAACCCGGATGCCAACTTCTGCACCGACCAGATGATCGGCATGGCTCGGGAAAATCGATTCCAGCTGCGCGCCGGTGGGCATCTGCAACCGATACAACGTCGACGCACCCTGGAACGACTTGCCGACAATCCGCGCCTTCAAGCCACTGTCCGGCGCATAAACGATATCGTCCGGGCGCAACAATACGTCCACGGCACCACCAATCGGCCAGGTGTAGGCCCGATTGCCGCGCAATTCACCCAGCTCGGTCTGCACCGATTCCGGGCTGCTCAGCTGACCACGAATGAAGTATCCCTGACCGATGAAACTGGCTACATATGGCGTCAGCGGTTCGTGATACAGGTTGTAGGGCGTGTCCCACTGTTCCAGGCGACCTTCCTTGAAAACCCCGACATGATCGCTTACCGCGAAGGCTTCTTCCTGGTCGTGGGTCACCAGAATCGCGCTGGTGCCACGGGCCTTGAGGATGTCGCGCACTTCGTGGCTGAGCTTGCGCCGCAGTTCGCCGTCGAGGTTGGAAAACGGTTCGTCGAGCAGCAGCAGTTGTGGTTCCGGCGCCAGGGCGCGAGCCAGGGCAACACGCTGTTGCTGACCGCCGGAAAGCTCGTGCGGAAAGCGTTTGCCGAGGTTTTTCAGGTTGACCAGTTCCAGCAGTTCTTCGGTCACACGATCCTTTTGCGGATGCTTGCGAATCCCGAACGCGATGTTTTCCGCCACGCTCAAATGCGGAAACAGCGCGTAATCCTGGAACACCATGCCGATCCGGCGTTTCTCCGGTGCGAGTGTGAAGCCGGCGCTGGAGATCGTCTCGCCCGCCAGGGTGATTTCACCTTCGTGCACCGGTTCAAAACCGGCAATCGCCCGCAGCGTCGTGGTTTTGCCGCAACCCGAAGAACCGAGCAGGCAACCGATATCACCGGCATTCAAATGCAGGTTGAGGTTCTGCACGACGCGCTGGTCTTGATAGCCGCAAGCGAGGTTGCGCAGGTTAAGCAGTAATGGCTGGCTCATGCGTGGTGGTACGAAGGCGGAACGAGAAACTCGAGCAGGGCCTTTTGTGCGTGAAGACGGTTTTCCGCTTGATCCCAGGCGACTGAGCGCGGGTCATCGAGCAGGTCGAGGCTGATTTCCTCGCCACGGTGGGCGGGCAGGCAATGCATGAACAGCACGTCATCGGCGGCCAGGTCGAGCAGGGCACGGGTGACCTGGAACGGCGCGAACAGCTTCAGGCGCTTGGCGGTTTCCTCTTCCTGGCCCATGGAGGTCCAGACGTCGGTGCTCACCAGATGAGCGCCGCGCACGGCGTCCTTTGGATCCCGGACGATGGTCACCCGGTCACCGGCGCTGGCCACGAACTCAGGATTGGGTTCATAGCCTTCAGGGCACGCAATGCGCAACTGGAAGTCGAACTGGATCGCCGCTTCTATATAGCTGTTGCACATGTTGTTGCCGTCGCCGATCCAGGCAACGGTCTTGCCCTGGATCGAGCCGCGATGTTCGAGGAAGGTTTGCATGTCGGCCAGCAACTGGCACGGGTGCAGGTCATCGGACAGGCCGTTGATCAGCGGGACGCGCGAATTGGCGGCGAATTCGGTCAGGGTGCTGTGGGAAAACGTACGGATCATCACCGCATCGAGCATGCTCGACATGACAATGGCGGCGTCGCCGATCGGTTCGCCACGGCCCAGTTGCGTGTCGCGCGGCGACAGGAAGATTGCCTGGCCACCGAGCTGGATCATGCCGGCCTCGAACGAGATCCGGGTACGGGTCGAGGACTTCTCGAAAATCATCCCGAGCACGCGGTTTTTCAGAGGCTCGAACAGTACGCCGCGGTTACGCAGGTCTTTGAGCTCAACGCCTCGACGGATCACGCTGACCAGCTCTTCGGGCGTGCAATCCATCAGGGAGAGAAAGTGCCTTGCGCTCATCATTGACTACCTTTTTGCTACAAACCGCAGATGCTCAAAGCCTTGTTTAACTGGAAAACGGGCGAGACCTGCGGCGTAAGCCGCACAGGGCGACGAAATAGGGGAAGGCGCGATCTTATAATTAAATGTCGCGTCTTACCAATAGGGCTACGGTTTTTAGGGGATTTCAGAGGGGCTATGGGGTGACCGCAGTAGCGCTTTTGAAGCCTGTTTCCTGACAGCAGCTGCTCATTTGTACACTGCGGCTGCGGGGCTTTGCAATCAAACAGGGCGGGCATGGTGCGCTGATGGTCGGTTTCTGACCCGGCATTCCAGTCCGCTGATGGCAATGTGCCTCGTTTGTAACACTTGCTAATGCAATGTGCTGGGTTATAACTAAGTCACGAGCGACGCAGGAAGCCTTCGGAATGGAATCGAAAGAACAGCAATTGATGGAATTACTAGGTCTCACGGCCCGCTCACTGACGCATCTCACCGCTTCCATGACCTCAATGTCCTTTGAGCTTTTGCGAAGTAACGACGAGGTGACCAGGGCCGCTGGCCGGCGGATGATCGACCGCATGGCCACCATCAGCACAGGGCTCGACGAGCACTGGCGGCTGATCGGCGAGCTCACCGGCGTGCATGTCGCCCACGAACAGATTGAAACCATCCAGGAGATTCAGTTGCAGGCGCCGCCGAGGTTGCCGTCGAACTGATCCCGAGCGGTCATCGGCTGGCCTGATGGTCGCCGATTCACAAGACGAACGTCGCTGGCGCAGTGGCGGGGCACGCGCCATAGTTTTGTTCCCGCGGCCGTTATTGCCCGCCCAGAACAAGACAGAGACTGGCCATGACCAAGACTCTCCATCACCGTGCCTGCCACCTGTGTGAAGCCATCTGCGGCCTGACCATCGAGACCACCGAGCTCGATGGCGATGTGCAGATCACCTCGATCAAGGGCGATGCCCTCGATACGTTCAGCCGCGGGCACATCTGCCCCAAGGCCGTTGCCCTGCAAGACATCCAGAACGATCCTGACCGCCTGCGTCAGCCGATGCTGCGCGTTGGCAGCGAATGGCAGCCGATCGAGTGGGAAGATGCCTTCAACCTGGTCGCTGAACGTCTGGCAGGGATACAGGAGCGCCACGGGCAGAACTCGGTGGCGGTTTATCAAGGCAACCCCAGCGTGCACAACTACGGGCTGATGACCCACAGCAATTACTTTCTTGGCCTGCTGAAAACCCGCAACCGGTTTTCCGCGACCTCGGTCGATCAGTTGCCTCATCACCTGACCAGCCATTTGATGTACGGCCACGGTTTGCTGTTGCCGATCCCGGACATCGATCACACCGATTTCATGCTGATTCTTGGTGGTAATCCGCTGGCCTCCAACGGCAGCATCATGACCGTGCCGGATGTCGAAAAGCGCCTGAAAGCGATACAGGGCCGGGGCGGTAAAGTGGTGGTGGTCGATCCGCGTCGCAGCGAAACGGCTGCGATTGCCGATCAGCATCTGTTCGTCCGTCCGGGCGGCGACGCAGCATTGCTGTTCGGGCTGCTCAACACGTTGTTTGCTGAAGGGTTGACCCGCGACAGCCATTTGCCGGTCGACGGCCTGGATGACGTGCGCAAGGCCGTCGCGGCTTTCACCGCCGAAGCCATGAGCCCGTTGTGTGCCGTGCCGGCCGAGCAGATCCGCCAATTGGCGCGGGACTTCGCGGCGGCGCCGAGCGCGGTCTGTTACGGGCGCATGGGCGTTTCAACCCAAGCGTTCGGTACGTTGTGCCATTGGCTGGTGCAGTTGATCAACCTGGTCACCGGCAACCTTGATCGCGTCGGTGGCGCGGTGTGCACCGAACCGGCGGTGGACCTGGTGGCGTCTACCTCGGGCGGGCATTTCAATCTGTGGCAGAGCCGCGTGTCCGGGCGTCCGGAATACAGCGGCGAGCTGCCAGTGTCGGCGCTGGCCGAAGAGATGCTGACCGAAGGGGAAGGGCAGGTTCGCGCGTTGATTACCGTGGCTGGCAATCCGGTGTTGTCGACGCCCAATGGCCGGCAACTGGAGCAGGCGCTTGACGGGTTGGAGTTCATGGTCAGTGTTGACTTGTACATCAACGAAACCACGCGCTATGCCGACCTGATCTTGCCGTCCACTTCAGCCCTGGAAAACGATCACTACGACACCACGTTCAACATGTTTGCGGTGCGTAACGTCAGCCGGTTCAATCGCGCGATCCTGGCCAAGCCGGAAGGCGCGTTGCACGACTGGGAGATTTTCGTCGGGCTGGCCAAGGCCTTTGCCGCGAAGACCGGCAAGGAACTGAAACCGACGATTCCCCCTGCGCAGATGATCGATCGTGGCTTGCGAATGGGGCTGTATGGCGACGCCTCGCCGCACAAGCTGTCTTTGGCGACGCTGTTTGATCAACCGCATGGCGTCGACCTTGGCGCACTGAAATCCAATCTGGCGCCACGCCTGAAAACCGCCAACCAGCGCGTTCAGGCAGCACCGGCGGAGATCCTTGCCGACCTCTCGCGATTTGCGGCGCTGCAAGCACCGGCGGCTGATGAACTGCTGATGATTGGCCGTCGTCACGTGCGCAGCAATAACTCGTGGATGCACAACTATCACCGACTGGTGAAGGGTAAGCCGCGTCATCAGTTGCTGATGCATCCGGACGACCTTGCCAGTCGCGGGCTCAGCGATGGGCAGCGGGTGCGGGTCAGTTCCCGGGTCGGCATGATCGAAGTGGAAGTGCTGGGCAGTCAGGATATGATGAAAGGAGTGGTCAGCCTGCCGCACGGTTGGGGCCATGCGCGGCCTGGCGTGCAGATGACGATTGCCAGCGGCCAGCCAGGTTCCAGTGCCAATGACCTGACCGACGAGTGTCAGCTCGATGAGTTGTCGGGGAATGCGGCATTGAACGGTGTGCCGGTGACCGTAGCGGCGGCTTGATTGAGTCTGTCGGGGAGACCGAGCATGGCGCTCGGCTTTCCGTTACAATGCGCCACCGTGCCGACCCCCGAGTCGGAAAGTTCAGCCGAGGTGCTTCATGGATATCATCGAAACGATTAAAGAGCAGATTGCCAACAACACCATTCTGCTTTACATGAAAGGTTCGCCGAATGCCCCGCAGTGTGGCTTCTCCGCGAAAGCCGCACAGGCCGTGATGGCATGTGGTGAAAAGTTTGCGTACGTGGACATCCTGCAGAACCCGGAAATCCGCGCCAACCTGCCAAAATACGCCAACTGGCCAACTTTCCCGCAACTGTGGGTTGGTGGTGAGCTGGTCGGCGGTAGCGACATCATGACCGAGATGGCTGCAGACGGTTCGCTGCAAAGCACCATCAAAGCGGCTGTTGAAGCCGCCGCTGCTGCCAAGACCGAAGCTTGACCTGCTTTCTGTAGGAGCGAGCGGTTCGGCGTTCCGACTTGCCCGCGAAGGCGTTGTACCTGACACACCGCTTTCGCGAGCAAGCTTCGCTCCTACAACAGCACAGGCACAAAAAAGCCCCGCCTCTTAAAAGAGAGCGGGGCTTTTTATTGTCTTGAATCTAACGGACGCTAACTTACTCGTCTTCGCCCATCTGCGATTGCAGATAGTTCTCAAGACCGATTTTATCGATCAGGCCCAGTTGGGTTTCCAGCCAGTCGATATGTTCTTCTTCGGATTCGAGAATATCTTCGAGCAGTTCACGGCTACCGTAGTCGCCAACGGTTTCGCAATGAGCGATCGCGACTTTCAGGTCAGCGTGGCCAGTGCGTTCGATGCGCAGGTCGCACTCAAGCATTTCCTGGGTGTGCTCGCCGATCTGCAGCTTGCCCAGGTCCTGCACGTTAGGCAGGCCTTCCAGGAACAGGATGCGCTTGATCAGCTTGTCCGCGTGTTTCATCTCGTCGATGGACTCGTGGTATTCGTGCTTTCCGAGCTTGTTCAGACCCCAATCTTCATACATGCGCGCATGCAGAAAATACTGATTGATCGCGACCAGCTCATTGGCAAGGATCTTGTTGAGATGCTGGATGACTGTAATGTCGCCTTTCATGATGGGGTCCTGCCCTGTAATAGCTGTCTATAAACCAGAGTTTGAGCCGCACAACTAAGAGTGTCAAACCTAACTTATTGAAACTTAAATGAACATACGAATCATAACTAAGCAGCAGTATCCGGCACTGATCGAGATGATCGACGGTGCAGGATGTGATTGATGAAAAAGGCAGCAAACAAGGCGATGAACGGCGTCATCGGCATATGATAGCGATCCTGGCCGACGATCAGCAGAGCCACGGCTGCAAACAAGGCGGGCGTTACCACCAGCGGATCGAAAAAACGCAAAGGATTTTCCCGGAGAAATACTCCGACGCCAATGAGAGAGGGGAGAAAATTGCTAACCAATAGGCGGCAGAGCCAGCCTTGAGTATCGGTTGCAATGCAGGAGCTAGCGAGTTCTGGTTCCATGCTATGCCGATGCTTTCGCGATCAAAGCTGTGGGCGACCCGGTTCAGGCATAACCGAAGATAGAGACCTGGATTTTCGCGAATGAAGTCGAGCGCGAGACCTTTGTAATGGTTATCGCGGACTACTTCGTTTTTTGTATTGAGATTTATCTCGGGCACCGACATATAGGCCCCATTTGCCTGGGGGTTATTGCCCATCCACAGATTGATACCGAAATTCGCAGAAATAAGTACCGGCTCGCCAAATAAAGCGCGATTACGCTCTGCCCAAGGAGTCAGCAATATTGCTGCGACGACCAGCGCCAGAATGACGTGCAGAACAGTTTGCGCGGGTTTACGGAAGGGCTGATCCAGAAGCGGTAGCAAAACAATAAGCGGTAGAACCGTCGGCCGCATGAATGCGGCGGCGACCAGAAGAGCAGTCGACAGAACGGTGCGAGCCCAGTGCGGCAACTTCCCCGTACCACGAGCCACAAAAGCCCAGATCACCAGCGTCATGAGAGGCAATTCGCTGTTTGGAACGGTGGTGAAGGCGATCCATGCGGGCCAGAAGGCGAATAGCAGCGCCGCGATGCGTGCGATCGTCCTGTCAAAATACAAAAGGCCGAGTTGATAGATTCCAGCTACCGATATAGAGCTGAGAATCAGGTTGACAAGAATGACTACCCAGCCATGCACGCCCAACAACGCATAAAAGGCGCCGTAAAGGGCGGACGGGCCAACAGGCCAGTAAGCCGTGGCTTCACCACCAGGATAGACATAGCCTCGGCCTGCGGCGATTTCCTGCGCGAAGCTGTGATACATGTTCGCGTCCGATACAGGGCTTACTGGAACCAATAGTCCCCATATCAACCGGATCGCAAAAGTCAGCATCAGAATGGGCAAGACACCTGACTTGAAGCTGGCCTGTGCGAGTAGCCATGTTGTGTTCACCATAAGGAAGGACCACTTATTGCCATGAAGAAGGTGCAGCCCATCAGTGCTACCACGACGATGCTCTGCCAGTCCCGCGCCGCGAAGAGCACGGGGTCTTCATCCACCTCACCTCGCACAGTCTTCATCCACAGGCGTGCAGTCCAATAGAGCATGAGCGAAGGCGCAAACCACAACCATTCGTGCGAAGGATACATGACGGGCACAATCTCGGCCTGCGTGTACATGGCGAGGATCAGAACGCTGATCATGCCGCTGGATGAGCCAAGCGCCAGCACCACCGGCAGATCTTCAGGACGATAACCGCGACCAGGCAACAACTTGACCGAAAAGGCAGTATCCCGCAGCTCCGAGTAACGCTTCACCAGGGCAAGACTGAGGAAGATGAACATGGAAAAAGCGAGTAACCAAAAGGACGGTTTGATATCCGTCGCGGCGGCGCCCGCTATGACACGAATCGAATAAAGGCTGGCCAGTATCATCACATCGACGATCACCTGCTTCTTCAGCAGGAAGGAATAGGCAGCGGTCAGAAAATAGTAGACACCGAGCACAACGAGAAAGCGTGGCGGCAATTGCAGCGCAAGTATCAGGGATGAACCAAGCAGCAAGGGGATGGCGGCGATCCCCGATTTCACGGACAAGGTCCCAGCGGCAAAAGGCCGGTTCTTCTTGCGGTGATGCTTGCGATCTGCGGGCAGGTCGAGCAGATCATTCAGCAGATAGACGGACGAGGCGCACAGGCTGAACGAGATGAAGGCAAGGATCGCCCAGAACAATAGTTGCGGATTCGTCACCTGATGCGCCGCTAGCAGGGGGACGAAGACAAGGAGATTCTTCAGCCACTGCTGAATGCGCAGGGCTCTCCACCAGACACGAAAACCACCGCTTGGATCCTCTATAAAATCAATGTCGTGATTGCGATCCCGCGCCGCTTGCCTCAGACCGTCCTGTGAGGAAACCAGAAACGCCCGGCGCGCCCGTGCGAATACGGGCAAGTCCGCTTTGTCGTTGCCGATATAGTCGAAGCCTCGTTCGCCAAAGCGTTCGACGAGCATACTAGCCTTGGCGTGGGAGGAAAGATTGGTGTCTTCGTCGCTGCACAGTACCTCGTCGAAGAGGCCCAGATGGTCCGTAATACCATTGGCGACGCCGGCGCAAGATGCCGTGGCAAGAATGATAGGGCGCTGCGCTGCGCGGGCGGTTTCGATCAGGACTAGCACATCGGTGCGATAGGGGAGGCTAGCTGCATCGATCGTTACTCGCTCGGCGATGCGGTGCTTGAGGCTCGCCTTGCCCTTCATGAGCCAGCCCGGCAGGGAGGCGAGCGAGAGAGGCGAGGTCTTTGCAAGCAACAGAAATGTTTCGAGCAGCATGTCGGTGCGCACCAGTGTGCCATCCAGATCCACGCAAAGCGGAATCGGCGCGTCATCGATTTCGTTCATGTTCGTCATGACGTCACGCCCCCCTCGCCATCACGACAACCCCGCTCATGATCAGCAATGTGCCGATGACCTTGGCCGCGGAGAAGGTGTCATTGAAGACGAGGCGGCCGAGCACGGCCGTTAGCACAAAGCCCAGTGCCACGAACGGATAGGCGAAACTGACCTGCACCTTGGATAGCACCATCAGCCAGACCGCCGCACTGCTGAAATACAGGAAAAGGCCGAGCAATATTAGGGGGTTGAGGGCAATACCGAGCAATGCTGATACTCGTGCCCCTCCTTCTGCGATCTCCCTCTGGACGGAAGGGGAGTCCATGCCGGCCTTGAGGGCGATCTGCGCAAAGGCGGATATCGTGACGCTAATCAGGATGAGCGCATAAACGTTTTTTACTAGGCTGAGATTTAACAAAGCGCCCTCCCCCGAGTTTGTGTCGCATGCTATTTGTGTAGCAGTGACATTGGATTGCGTCAATTCGGCAGGAAACGCTCTCGGCCGGAAAATCAAAGCAGGAGGGAACAGGAAACTTTAGCTCCCAGTAGCCAAACAACTTTAGTCGGCCCTTGAGCAAGGAGAAGGAGAACGAGAAATGTCAGCAAAGTCGAAAGCGGGGACGCTATTCGCGTGGCCACCTATCGACCGTGCTCAACGGTCATGCAGCGATTTCTGCTGACCTGGCGCTGCGCTTGGAACTCGCCGGTATAAGCACCGGCCGCCAGTGGCTGGCCATGAAGGCAGCCTATGACTTGTGGCAGGCCGAACACCGGGGGCAATCGAATATCGTACGTTTGCATGAAGTGCCAGCGTAACCCATGAGTAACCACGACCAGAAACGACAAGGGCCTGCATCGCTGCAAGCCCTTGTTTTGTATAGCATTATTTAAAATATAAAGCTAAATATAGGCGGACATGAAGTCCGTTTCTTTGGAATGGGGTATTTACGCGGCAGTAAATTCTACCGGGAAAGGAATCGCAGCCTGGGCTGTTTGCAATTTGGTCAGGGTTTCACGCACCACTTCCTTGGCAAGGCAGGCGCATTTGCCGCATTGGCTGGCTACGCCGGTAGCTTGGCGGACTTCCTTGTAGCTGCAGCAACCTTCATAGATTGCTTCGCGGATTTGTCCGTCGGTGACGCCAGTGCAGAGGCAGACATACATAACTGAAACCGTCGCTGGTTATGACTCAATTGCGATGGATCTTAATGTTAACGAGAATGATTGTCAAAGTGGTTTCTGAAAGCTTTGCGTTATAAGCGAGGGTGACTGACGAACGGTTTTCCTCGGGCAATCTGCCAGTAAGCGTGTCGCCGGGAATTTGGCCTGTCGGTGAAAATCCGTTGAGGACAGCTCAAAAACGCAGTGTATGATGGCCGGTCCTTATGAAGCGGGTGGGTGTCACAGGGCTGTCGCCTGAGGGTGGCAGGCTGGCGCAAACCCGGAACTTCACGTTTTTACACCAGGAGATAT
Source organism: Pseudomonas sp. MM213 (assembly GCF_020423045.1). Classification (NCBI taxonomy): domain Bacteria; kingdom Pseudomonadati; phylum Pseudomonadota; class Gammaproteobacteria; order Pseudomonadales; family Pseudomonadaceae; genus Pseudomonas; species Pseudomonas sp. MM213. The sequence continues at coordinate 3,309,991 of NZ_CP081943.1, read as the reverse complement.
TCAATGAGCGTACTCGTAGGCAAGCAAGCCCCTGACTTCACCGTACCAGCCGTACTCGGCAATGGCGAAATCGTCGACAGCTTCACCCTGTCGTCGGCCATCAAAGGCAAATACGGCCTGGTGTTCTTCTACCCGTTGGACTTCACCTTCGTTTGCCCATCCGAGCTGATCGCTCTGGACAACCGCATGTCCGACTTCAAGGCCCGCAACGTTGAAGTGATCGCTGTTTCGATCGACTCGCACTTCACCCACAACGCGTGGCGCAACACCCCGGTCAACAATGGTGGCATCGGTGAAGTTCGCTACACCATGGCAGCCGACCTGAAGCACGAAATCGCCAAGGCCTACGATGTTGAATCCGAAGGCGGCGTGGCTTTCCGTGGCGCGTTCCTGATCGACGACAAAGGCGTTGTCCGTTCGCAGATCATCAACGACCTGCCACTGGGCCGTAACATCGAAGAGCTGGTCCGTCTGGTCGACGCTCTGCAATTCCACGAAGAGCACGGCGAAGTTTGCCCTGCCAACTGGAAAAAGGCGACAAAGGCATGACCGCTTCGACCGAAGGCGTCGCGGCTTACCTGACCGAGAATGCTGCTGCCCTGTAAGGCGCATTCGAGGCACAAAAAAACCGGCCATAGAGGCCGGTTTTTTTATGGGCGGAGAAGCGGTGATTCCTGTAGGAGCCGGCTTGCTGGCGATCCAGGCGCCTCGGTAATCAGACAAACCGCGGTGGCTGAATCGCCAGCAAGCCGGCTCCTACGAAAAGCCGATCAGTCGTTGTAGTCTTCCCAGCCGCCCATCTGTTTCCAGCGATTGACGATGCCGCAGAACAGCTCGGCCGTCTTCTCGGTGTCGTAGCGAGCCGAGTGAGCCTCGCGACCGTCGAAGTCGATATCGGCGGCCTGACAGGCTTTCGCCAGCACCGTCTGACCGTACGCCAGACCGGCCAGGGTGGCCGTGTCGAAGCTGGAGAACGGATGGAACGGATTGCGCTTCATGTCCAGGCGCGCAACCGCCGCGTTCAGGAAGCCCAGATCGAAGCTGCTGTTGTGCCCGACCAGAATCGCCCGCTTGCAGCCGTTGGCTTTCAGCGCCTTGCGGATGCCACGGAAGATATCGGTCAGCGCCGCTTCTTCACTCACTGCCATGCGCAGCGGGTGATCGAGTTTGATCCCGGTGAACTCCAGCGCGGCCGCTTCGATGTTGGCGCCTTCAAAAGGCTCGACGCGGAAGAAGTAGGTGTGGTCAGGGTAGACAAAACCCTTCTCGTCCATGGCGATGGTGGTAGCGGCTATTTCCAGCAAGGCGTCAGTGGCAGAGTTGAAACCACCGGTTTCAACGTCGACAACGACTGGCAGGTATCCACGGAATCGAGCTGCCATCGGGTGGCGTGGACCACCTCCGCCGCCTTGACCGTCCTGTTCGTCGTCGTAATGGTCTTCACTCACGCGTGTTCCTCCAGCAGGCGCCAGCGCAGTTTTTCACCGGCGCGCAGCGGGATAACGGTCAGCTCGCCAAATGGCAGGCTGGTTGGGGCGGTCCACTCGTCGCGGACCAGAGTAATGCGATCGGTGTTCACCGGCAGGCCATAGAAGCGCGGGCCGTTGAGGCTGGCGAAGGCTTCGAGCTTGTCCAGTGCGTTACGTTGTTCGAACGCTTCGGCGTACATCTCGATCGCCGCATAAGCGGTGTAGCAACCGGCACAGCCGCACGCGGCTTCTTTGGCATGCTGGGCGTGAGGCGCCGAGTCGGTGCCGAGGAAGAACTTTTCGCTGCCGCTGGTGGCGGCGTCGAGCAGGGCTTCCTGGTGCGTATTGCGCTTGAGGATCGGCAGGCAATAGAAGTGCGGCCGAATCCCGCCCACCAGCATGTGGTTGCGGTTGTACAAGAGGTGATGCGCGGTGATGGTCGCGCCAACGTTGGCCGAAGCCTCGTTGACGAACTGCACGGCGTCCGCGGTGGTGATGTGTTCGAACACCACTTTGAGCGTCGGGAAACGCTCGACCACTCGACGCATGTGCTCATCGATGAAGATTTTTTCGCGGTCGAACACGTCGACATCGCCACGGGTGACTTCACCGTGAACCAACAAAGGCATCCCGACTTCGGCCATGGCCTCAAGCGCAGGGAAGATCTTGTCGATGCTGGTGACGCCAGAGTCCGAGTTGGTGGTCGCGCCGGCCGGATACAACTTGGCGGCATGAATGAAACCGCTGGCCTTGGCCTCACGAATTTCTTCGGGCTGGGTGCGGTCGGTCAGGTAAAGGACCATCAACGGTTCGAAACGGCTGCCAGCCGGACGTGCAGCGAGAATCCGCTGGCGATAGCCGTCGGCTTCAGCGGCGTTGCGCACCGGAGGTACCAGGTTGGGCATGATGATGGCGCGACCAAAGGTGCGCGCGACATCCGCAACGGTATTGGTCAACACGGCACCATCGCGAAGATGAATATGCCAGTCGTCGGGACGCAGCAGGGTCAGGCGGTCGGACATGAGGGGATTCCAGGCGGGTCAAACTGAAGGGAATGCTACCGGAAAAGACTCTCTCAGGCACTCGCTATCAAGTTTTGCGGGAAGCTTCCGATATCCAACAGGTATGCCGTAAACATGTGTGTGTCGGTCTTTTTGTTGTAGAAGCCAGTGGAGCCTCCCGTGCGCCAGCGTTATTTAGCCTTGCTCAGCGTGTTTGCCAGCCTTCCCGCGATGGCGCTCACTTTCCAGACCCGTCTGGAGAGCATCGAGTGGACGGTCGAAGGGGACAAGTTCGAGTGCCGCCTGACTCAGCCGATCACCGATTTCGGTTCGGGCGAGTTCGTGCGCCGCGCCGGCGAGCAGGCGACGTTTCGTCTGAAAGCCTATAACTCGATGGTCGGCGGCGGCTCGGCGACCCTTCTGGCAGCCGCAGCGCCCTGGCAGCCGGGGCGGGGCGATATCAATCTGGGCTCCGTGCAGATTGGCAGCGGCAATGTGCTGTTCAACAGTTCTCAAGTTCAGGCCGGGCGCCTGATCAGTGGCCTGATGGACGGGCGTAGCCCGGTCGTTCGACATTATTCGGGCGATGGCCGGGTGTCGGAGGTGCGGTTATTGCCGGTCAAGTTCAGCAAGGCGTTCAACGATTATCAAAGCTGTGTGGCGAAGCTGCTGCCGAAGAATTTCGAGCAAGTCAAACAAACGCAGATCGGCTTTCCCGGCGACGGCCTGGATCTCGACGCACAGGCCAAGGCCCAGTTGCAGGTCATGCTGGAATTCATGAAGGCCGATCCGACGGTCAATCACATCGAACTCGACGGCCACTCCGACAACAGCGGCAATCGCCTGGCCAATCGTGACCTGTCGCGGCGTCGGGCCCTGGCGGTCATGGAGTTCTTCAAGGCCAACGGTTTTCAGGAATCGCAGATCACCGTGCGCTTTCACGGCGAGCGTTATCCGTTGGCACCCAACACCAATGCTGCCAATCGGGCGAAGAACCGTCGGGTCAATGTGCACCTGGCGCGGGTCGCACCCACCGAGCAGCCGGCGCCTCAGACAACCGCATCGGCGAGCCCCGCGAAGACATACTGAACCGGCTGTCATCGTCGCCCGCTCGACATAATCTGTCGCTTCGTCGTCATAAGCTGTCGCGCCTCTGTAAATTATCCTGCATGAGCGGTAGACTTGACGGCTTTCCGTAGAACCCCGTGGAGTGATGGCATGGCGGACGTAAACAAGGTCGTTCTGGCGTATTCCGGCGGCCTGGACACTTCGGTGATCCTCAAGTGGCTGCAGGATACTTATAACTGTGAAGTGGTGACCTTTACCGCTGACCTGGGTCAGGGCGAAGAGGTCGAGCCGGCTCGCGCCAAGGCTCAGGCCATGGGCGTAAAAGAAATCTACATCGACGATCTGCGCGAAGAATTCGTGCGTGACTTCGTATTCCCGATGTTCCGCGCCAACACCGTTTACGAAGGCGAGTACCTGCTGGGTACTTCCATCGCTCGTCCGTTGATCGCCAAACGCCTGATCGAAATCGCCAACGAAACCGGCGCTGACGCCATTTCCCACGGTGCCACCGGCAAGGGTAACGACCAGGTTCGTTTCGAACTGGGCGCTTATGCCTTGAAGCCAGGTGTGAAAGTGATCGCTCCGTGGCGCGAATGGGACCTGCTCTCCCGTGAAAAGCTGATGGATTACGCTGAAAAGCACGCGATCCCGATCGAGCGTCATGGCAAGAAAAAATCCCCGTACTCGATGGATGCCAACCTGCTGCACATCTCCTATGAGGGCGGCGTGCTGGAAGACACCTGGACCGAGCACGAAGAAGACATGTGGAAATGGACCGTCTCCCCGGAGAAGGCTCCTGACAAGGCGCAGTACCTGGAACTGACCTACCGCAACGGCGACATCGTTGCACTGGACGGCGTCGAAATGACTCCGGCCACCGTGCTGGCGACCCTGAACCGTATCGGTGGCGAACACGGTATCGGCCGTCTCGACATCGTCGAGAACCGTTACGTGGGCATGAAGTCCCGTGGCTGCTACGAGACCCCTGGCGGCACCATCATGCTGCGCGCCCACCGTGCGATCGAATCGATCACGCTGGACCGCGAAGTGGCTCACCTCAAAGACGAGCTGATGCCTAAATACGCCAGCCTGATCTACACCGGTTACTGGTGGAGCCCTGAGCGTCTGATGCTGCAACAGATGATCGATGCGTCCCAGGCTCACGTGAACGGCGTCGTACGCCTGAAGCTGTACAAGGGCAACGTGATCGTCACTGGCCGCAAGTCCGACGAATCGTTGTTCGATGCCAACATCGCGACCTTCGAGGAAGATGGCGGCGCCTACAACCAGGCCGACGCGGCAGGCTTCATCAAGCTCAACGCGCTGCGCATGCGTATCGCGGCAAACAAAGGTCGCAAGCTGTTCTGAGATCTTTGACACGCTGATGGAATGTGTGGCCTTGTCCAGGACAAGGCCACACATTTGAAAACAGGGATTTTCTGTCTGACATTGCGATTCAACATTCTTGTTGTTTTAAATACCTTCCTGCCCGCCCCCCATTGATCCTAAAGAGCAACTGCCTGCTGTGTGTCAGCCCGGCAATATTGATCAATGACCGTCACGTCACGTGAACTCAAATTGTAAGCAATACAGAACGTTGCGCTGCTGCGTTTTTTTGCGTTTCGGCAAAACTTGAGTGCGCTTTCTTTCAGTAACGTCTCCGACTCGCCAACAACGAGAAACACGACAACGTGTGCCGGATTCCCCTTGGGCTGGCGAAGCTTTTCCAGAAGGGCGCGGAACTCATTTTTTTTGTTCATCCACCGCGCATCAATGATGTGCAGATCCTTGAGTGACTCAGGCAGCCGAATAGGGTACTGAACCGAGAGACTTGGCTGTAAGCCGATCTCGTCGGGCGGATCTTGCGCGTTACCTGAACGCTCTGCGTTGTCCATCACCTTTATGAAATGCTTTCCCTTTTCAAAGTCGGAAGGCGCGTAAAGCGATCGATAATTGAAGTTAAGGGTGGCGAAGAAAAGAAAAAGCAAATAAAAGGGAAAGCTGATCAAAAACCAGATGTAGATCTCTTTATCTTCGTCATCGAGGAAGGGCAGAGAGATGGCGGCCGATGTTTCAGACAGTGTTGCGAATATCGCGATGACTGTCATGGGGTTGGTGATTCGTTGTTTGAGTTTTATCATATTTTTTACTCATATTAGTTCGTCTTTTCTCATTGTGTTAGTTGGTGGTTGTTAGGGTGTAGAGTTTATATGGTAGCGGTGGATTTATAGTTCGGATATATCAGTTTTGCTATTCATTTATTGTTAATTGACTTTTGATGTAAGGTTTTGTGTTTGATGTTTCTGGTGTGGTGGGCAGGCCGGGAAATATCAATTACCCTACAAGGGTAGACTAATCGTTGGCGTGTGTCGGATCATCTTGGTCAACTGTTGTTGTGTGGCGCGCTGGTTGTAAGTCGAAACAAAAAACTGTTGAATACTGAAATATCATGAGACAGATAAAGTTTCTGGCGCGCTGTGTTTCAAGATTTTTTGTAAGATTATTCCGCGATGTTTGTAGGGAATGTCTCTCGGTGTGGGTGGCCGGGGGGAGCGGCATGCCATGGGTGAAACGACTAGGCTATTGTGCGGGCTCTAAAAATTCGAACAGCGAAAATTGGACTTGCCCATGAATAAAGTGCTGATCGTGGATGATCACCCCGTCATTCGTCTTGCGGTACGTATGCTGATGGAGCGTCATGGCTACGAAGTCATTGCAGAAACAGATAATGGCGTGGATGCATTGCAACTAGCTCGTGAACATATGCCGGATATTGTCATCCTGGATATTGGAATACCCAAACTGGATGGGCTGGAAGTCATTGCACGTCTGGCATCGGCAGCGATGCCAATGAAAGTACTGATATTGACTTCACAGGCTCCCGGGCATTTTTCGATGCGTTGCATGCAATCCGGTGCTGCAGGATATGTTTGCAAACAACAGGACCTCACTGAGTTGCTCAGTGCAATAAAGGCGGTATTGTCGGGCTACAGTTACTTTCCCAATCAAGCCTTGCATACCGTGCGCTCCAGTCTGGGGAATGCCAGTGAAGCCGATATGGTGGATCGTCTTTCGGGGCGGGAGATGATGGTCTTGCAACAGTTGGCTCGCGGCAAGACCAACAAGGAAATTGCCGATGGAATGTTCCTCAGCAATAAAACCGTCAGTACTTACAAGACGCGGCTGTTGTTGAAACTCAATGCGCGGTCCCTGGTTGACCTGATCGAACTGGCTCAACGCAATGGGTTGGTATGACTGGGCCAGTGCTTGACGGGGCGTAAAGAGTGGGCGTTTTCAAGGTTTCGCACCTAGTAAAAAGCCTCCGTTTCGGGAGGCTTTCAGATGTCATAGGTCAAAATCGTAATCGGCCAATTGCTTTTGCAGTCGGCGCTCCTCCAGCAGATTGTCGATGGTGCGGCGTTTGCTCAGGTTGGTCTTTGCCACTTCAACCACCGGTTCCGCGTCATCGGCCTCAACGGGTGTGAAGTCGTCTTCTACGTCCAATTGCTCTTTGCCAGTGCTCATAAGGTTAACTCCAGGCTAAGACTGCCTTTGGCGCTCCTTATATCGATAATCGCCTCGCGGGTAAAAAAGATTTTTTCAATCGATAAATCAAAAAACCTAATAGCGCCTCAATCGTCCGAAGTCTTGTGCTTGTATTCGCACAGGTCTTCTATCCGGCAACTGCCGCAGCGAGGCTTGCGAGCCAGGCAAACGTAACGCCCATGAAGAATCAGCCAGTGATGGGAATCGAGCAGATATTCCTTCGGCACGAACTTCATCAGTTTTTTCTCGACCTCGACCACATTCTTGCCGGGAGCGATGCCAGTACGATTGCTGACCCGGAAAATATGCGTGTCCACGGCCATGGTCAGTTGGCGGAACGCAGTATTGAGCACCACGTTGGCAGTCTTGCGGCCGACACCGGGCAACGCTTCCAGCTCTTCACGGGTCTGCGGCACTTCCCCGCCATGGCGTTCCACCAGCAAGCGGCAGGTTTCGATTACATTTTTTGCCTTGCTGTTGAACAGGCCGATGGTCTTGATGTACTCGGACAGACCTTCCACGCCCAGGGCGTAAATCGCCTGCGGCGTATTGGCCACCGGGTAGAGCTTGGCGGTGGCTTTATTGACGCCGACATCGGTCGATTGTGCCGAGAGAATCACCGAGATCAGCAATTCGAATGGCGAGGAGTAGGCCAGTTCGGTCTTCGGCTCCGGATTGTCTTCATGCAGCCTGCGGAAAATTTCCAGACGTTTTGCGGCATTCATGGGCAGTGCGTTTCCTCGAAAGCGATCAATGTGAGGGAGTCGGGCGGGGCCAGGCTTGCCAGGCGGCAATCAGCAGGCCCAGCAGAATGAATCCGCCAGGTGCCAACGTGGCCAGGCGCAAGCCGGCGTCGCCGAGGAACTCGCGCAGCAGGCCCAGGCCGACCATCAGCGCGCCGAACAGGACACACAGGCGCAGGCGCTCACGCCATGCACTCTGGAAAAAACCGGTGTGTTCCAACACGACGCACTGCAAAGCGATCAGTGCTGCATAAAACCCCGAATGCTGGTGCCATTGAAGTGACCAGACCTGCGCGGCGAGTTCTGCACAACCGGTCAGCGTGGCCGCCAGCAGGACGCCTGCGAACAAGCGGGACGCCGGGATCAGTCGGGATCGCACGGCAGCCATGCTCGCACCAAACGCACTGATCACCACGATGAACATCAACCACACACCCAGTGCGGTCACTAACGAGTCAGTGGCGCCGATCAGCGGCGCGAGCATCAGTGAGTTCTGTAAATTTGCGGACTTATTCATGGAGGCCGCTCCCGATCAGATGACGCGAGTGTTCATCGAAGTAGCGCAGAGCCTCGTGGATCGCATTGATCACTGCTCTGGAGGTAATGGTCGCGCCAGCGACTTGATCAAATTGCCCCTGATCCTTTTTCAACGCCCAACCGCTGTCGGCGGGTTCATTCAAGGATTTGCCAGTGAACGCCTGAAGCCAGCTATTGGGCCAGTCAGCGATACGTGCACCCAGGCCCGGGGTTTCCGATTGTTTCAGGGTCTTGACCCCCAGCAACTTGCCGTTTGCGTCAATGGCGATCAGCAAATCGATGGAGCCCGCATACCCGATCGTCTGGCTGCGCAGCAGGACCGCAACGGGTTGGCCGGCCTTGGTGGCGAGGTAGCCGCCCAGCAAGGTGCTGTTGGTCAACGCCAGGTTGCCGAGGTGCAGCGGCTGCTCCAGCGGTTGATTGTCGTAACTGTCGGAAGGCAGCAAGTCGAGCAGGTTGCGGCTGTCGATCCGTCGCTGTTCGGCTGCGATACGTGGCGCGCTGCTGTACTGCACAAGCCAGGTTGCGCCAATCCCCAGGCTTGCCAGCAACAGCAGAATCACAACGCTCGACGTTCGGCTCATGGCGAAAGCTGCTCCTGCCTGGACGCGACAAACCGCTCCAGCGCCGGCACGCAAAGATTCATCAACAACACTGCAAACGCAACGCCGTCCGGATAGCCGCCCCAAGTGCGAATCAGGTAAGTCAGCAATCCCACGCCCGCGCCGAACAGCAGTCGGGCGCCTGGGATTTTTGCACCGGACACCGGCTCCGTGACGATAAAGAATGCGCCCAGCATGCTCGCGCCCGTGAGCAGATGAAACAGGGGGGAACCATGGGAGTCGGAGCCCGAACCGTTCCAGCACAGCAGGCTGATGACGAACAGGCTGGCAAGCATGCCCACCGGCGCATGCCAGCTGAACACCCGCCGTTGCAGCAGAAACAAACCGCCCGCCAGAAACGCCAGGTTGACCCATTCCACGCCGCGCGCGCCGAAGTGACCGAACGCCGGATTGCCGGCGAAGAGTTCGTCCATGGTCAGGCTTTTGTTGATTCGCAAGCTGTCCAGCGCCGTGGCCTGGACCCACGCATCCGGCGTCTGGCTGAGGCTGAAACCGAACACTTGCCGCAGACCTCCGAGCAGGTCCATGCCGTGGGACGAAGGCCAGTGAGTCATTGGTTGGGGAAAGGTCACCAGTACCAAAGCGAAACCGAGCATCGCCGGGTTGAACGGGTTTTTCCCTACACCGCCATACAGTTGTTTGCCGAGCAGTGCGAATGCCGCGGCGCAGACCGTCAGCCACCATGGGCAATACGGCGGCAAAGCCAGGGCCAGCAACGTCGCACTGACCAGTGCGCTGCCATCGCTCAAGGTCGGTTTGATCTGGCGTTTGCGCAGCCATAACACCGCCGCTTCAACGGCCAGCGCGGTAACGCCGGCCAGGATCAAATTGATCAATACGCCCCAGCCATACAACCAGAACAGCACCAGCATTCCCGGCACGGTGGCCAGCAACACCAGCTTCATGGCCTGCTGAAGGCGCTCGTCGACCGATTCAAGGGGCGACATAGGCATCCACCTGGCGCTCGGCTTCTTGCAGGCGGGCGCGTGCCTTGTCCAATAATTCAGCGGGTGTGTCGGTGCGACGTTCGAGTTTGCTGACATCCGCGCGAGCGTAGGCCAATTCGGTTTTCAGCTGTCGAAGCTGGCTGTCGATGGGGCGTTTTTCGATACGTGCCAGGTCAGGTAAAGGCTGCTCGCTTGCAGTTTCTGCCGCGTGCAGGGCTTTTTCAGCGTCGCCGAGTGCACGCTCCAGGGCTTCGATTTGCTCGGCCGGCGCGTCACTGGTTTGTGCTTTCTTGAGTTCGGCGCGGCGCATGGCCAACTGTATTTTCGCCCGCTTCAGCTCCGCGTCCTTCACTGGCGCCGCCGGCGCAGCGGCGGGTGGAGCGCTGTTTTCCAACTGTGCCAAGGCGTGTTCAGCGGCGTCGAATTGCTGTTGCAGGACGATCAGTTGCGACTGCTGTTCGAAGGTCGGCGGATGGCCGAACGCCTTGAGCGATTTGTTCAGTTGTGCGCGGCTCATCGCCAGATCGATTTTGGCTTTCTTCAACGCCGCATCGGCATTGGCCGCTTTCTGCGCACGTACTCTCTCCAGCGCGGCTTGAACCGGGTCGAGCGTTGTCACTTCACTGTGCTGCTGTTGCGCGGCGCGATGTGCCCGGGCCTGACGCTCGGCGAGTTTCTGTTCTTCTTCGCGGTGCAAGCGGGCGTTGCGCTGTTCAAAGCGACGCCGGGCGTGATTGCGTTTGGCGGTACGCGCCTGTTGTTCTTCAGGGCTGACCGCCAGGCCTCCGACAATCGGCAACACCGTGGCCAGCGGTAATGGCCGCATTTCGATGCAGTCCACCGGGCAAGGAGCCACGCAAAGGTCGCAACCGGTGCATTCGTCGATGATCACCGTGTGCATCAATTTCGCTGCGCCGACGATGGCGTCTACCGGGCAGGCCTGAATGCACTTGGTGCAACCGATGCACTCTGCTTCGCGGATGTAGGCGATTTGCGCCGGGGCCGAACCGCGACTGACGTCCAGCTCCAGCACCGGCACCTTCAGCAACTCAGCCAGGGCCGCGATGGTTTCGCTGCCGCCGGGCGGGCACTTGTTGATCGGCTCGCCGCTGGCGATGCCTTCTGCGTACGGCTTGCATCCGGGATGACCACATTTGCCGCACTGGGTCTGCGGCAAGAGGGCGTCGATGCGTTGAATCAGACTCATGTTTTGATCAGTCCGCTGAAACCGAGAAAAGCCACTGCGATCAGTCCGGCGCCGATCAGGTCGATCGGCAGGCCGCGAAAGGGCAGGGGAACATCGTTATCGAGGGTGCGTTGGCGCAAGTCGCTGAACAGACTCAGCACCAGCCAGAACCCCAGCCCGGCGCCGAGGCTCAGGGCTGTGGCGTGGAAAAATCCGTGGTTTTCCTGGGCGTTGATCAGCGCCAGACCGAGCACGCCGGCATTGCCGAGCAGCAGCGGCCAGAGCCCTTCGAACGAAAGCGTCGAAAACACTTTCGGCAGCAGCTTCAGCAGCGGTGTGATCAACAACACGCTCAGGGGCAGAAACGCGAACAAACGCAACGAAGTCAGCTCAAGCGGCGCCAGTAGCCAGTAATAGAGTGCGTAGCCGAGCATTCCGACGATCAGCATCAGGCACGTCGTCGCAATGCCCAGCGCATGCACCTGACGGCGCTCGCTGCCCAGCAGCGGATCGACGCCCAGCGGCCAGTGCAACACGACGTTGTTGATCAGGGCAGCGCTGATAAGCGTAAGAAGCATCTCGGTCATGATCGTGCCGGAAGAAAGAAGCCTTGCTAACAAGGTTAGGCATTATCCGGCAAGGAAGGAGGGGGGGCCAGATATGAAAATCCCACAGTCGCGTCGGGCACGACTGTGGGATCGGTTTGCCGCAGGATCTTACTTGATACGCTGGCCTGGCTTGGCACCGCTGTCGGGGCTGAGCAGGTAGATTTCTTCACCGCCAGGACCGGCCGCCATCACCATGCCTTCGGAGATGCCGAACTTCATTTTCCGTGGCTTGAGGTTGGCGATCATCATGGTCAGGCGACCATCGAGCTTGGACGGATCCGGGTAAGCGCTCTTGATGCCGGAGAACACGTTGCGTTGCTCGTCACCGATATCGAGGGTCAGGCGCAGCAGCTTGTCGGCGCCTTCCACGGCTTCAGCCTTGACGATCAACGCCACGCGCAGGTCGACGGCGGCAAACGCATCGAATTCGATCTCCGGCGATAGCGGATCCTTCGCCAGTTCGCCGTTGCCGGCAGGTGCCGCGTCGCCGGTGTCGGTCTGGCTGGCGGTCAGGTCTTCTTTCGAAGCGTCGGTCATGGCTTGCACTTTCACCGGGTCGATGCGGGTCATCAGCGGCTTGAACTCGTTCAACTGATGGTTGCTGAGCAAGGTCGCGTGATCGGCCCAAGTCAGCGGCGCGACGTTGAGGAACGCCTCGGCATCGGCGGCCAGCAGTGGCAGCACCGGTTTGAGGAAGATCACCAGTTGGCGGAACAGGTTGATGCCCAGCGCGCAGATCGCCTGGACTTCGTCGTGCTTGCCTTCCTGTTTGTTCAGCGACCAAGGCGCCTTGTCGGCGATCCAGGCGTTGGCACGGTCGGCCAGGCCCATGATTTCGCGCATGGCACGGGCAAAGTCGCGAGCCTCGTAGGCTTCGGCAATGCTTGGCGCTGCGGCGAGGAAAGCTTCGGTCAGTTCTGGCGCGGCGTTACCGGCTACCAGCACGCCGGCATTGCCTTTGTGGATGAAACCGGCGCAGCGGCTGGCGATGTTGACGACTTTGCCGACGAGGTCGGAGTTGACCTTCTGCACGAAGTCTTCGAGGTTCAGGTCGAGGTCGTCGACGCCGCGTCCCAGTTTGGCCGCGTAGTAGTAACGCAGGTATTCCGGCGACAGGTGATCCAGGTAGGTCCGGGCCTTGATGAAGGTGCCGCGGGACTTGGACATTTTCTGACCGTTGACGGTCAGGTAGCCGTGCACGTTGATGCCGGTCGGTTTACGGAAACCGGCGCCTTCGAGCATCGCTGGCCAGAAGAGGGCGTGGAAGTTGACGATGTCCTTGCCGATGAAGTGGTACAGCTCGGCGGTGGAATCCTTGCCCCAGAACGCATCGAAATCCAGCTCCGGCGTGCGGTTGCACAGGTTCTTGAAGCTGGCCATGTAACCGATTGGCGCGTCCAGCCAGACGTAGAAGTACTTGCCCGGCTCGCCTGGGATTTCGAAACCGAAGTACGGCGCATCGCGGGAGATGTCCCACTGTTGCAGGCCGGCATCCAGCCATTCGGCGATCTTGTTGGCGACGGCGTCTTGCAACGTGCCGCTACGGGTCCAGGTTTGCAGCATTTCCTGGAAGTCCGGCAGTTTGAAGAAGAAGTGCTGGGAATCCTTGAGCACCGGGGTGGCGCCAGAGATAGCCGACTTCGGATCCTTCAAGTCAGTCGGTGCGTAGGTCGCGCCGCATTTCTCGCAGTTGTCGCCGTACTGGTCTTCGGTGCCGCATTTCGGGCAGGTGCCCTTGATGAAGCGGTCGGCCAGGAACATTTTCTTTTCCGGGTCGAAATACTGCGTGATCGAGCGCGTGGCGATGTGCCCGGCGTCGCGCAGCTTCAGGTAGATCTGGCTCGACAGCTCACGGTTTTCTTCGGCGTGAGTGGAGTGGAAGTTGTCGAAGTCCACCAGGAACTCGGCAAAGTCGGCGCTGTGTTCAGCCTGGACGTTGGCGATTAGTTGTTCCGGGGTGATGCCTTCCTTTTCCGCGCGCAGCATGATCGCCGAACCGTGGGCGTCGTCGGCGCAGACATAAATGCATTGGTTGCCGCGGTGCTTCTGGAAGCGCACCCACATATCGGTCTGGATGTATTCCAGCATGTGGCCAAGATGGATCGAACCATTGGCATAGGGCAGGGCGCTGGTGACGAGGATCTTGCGTGGCTCGGACATGGGGCTCGGCTACTTGATGAAACGGAGGTCGGCCACTATAAAGCGCCGGCGCATATTTTTCACCCCGTGCGCCTGTTTCATTGGATGAGTAACAGGGATTCATGCATCGGATTGCGTCCTTGTAGGAGCCAGGCTTGCCGGCGAAGACTGACCTGAGGACACCATCGCTGGCAAACCGGGCTCCTACAGATCTTTTCGACATGCCGCCAAACGATCAGAACAGGTACGATACCCGCCTGATTTTCCAGTCTTGCTATCGGAGTTGCCCATGAGCGCCGTCAATCGCGCAGCGGTGGAAGCCGTCCTTCGCCAATACACCGACCCTTACCTGAACCAGGACCCGGTCAGCGCCGGGTGCGTGCGCAACATCGACATCCAGGGTGATCGCGTCAGCGTCCAGCTGGAGTTGGGTTACGCCGCCGGCCTGTTCAAAAGTGGCTGGGCGCAGATGCTGCAAATGGCCATCGAAGGCCTCGACGGCGTCACCAGCGCTCGCGTTGATATCACCAGTGTGATCGCCGCACACAAGGCTCAGGCACAGATCCCGGGCCTGGCCAACGTCAAGAACGTCGTGGCCGTGGCATCCGGCAAGGGCGGCGTGGGCAAGTCCACCACCGCCGCCAACCTCGCGTTGGCCCTCGCTCGCGAAGGCGCCAAGGTGGGGATTCTGGATGCGGACATTTACGGCCCGAGCCAGGGCATCATGTTCGGCATTCCCGAAGGCACCCGACCAAAGGTCAAGGATCAGAAGTGGTTCGTGCCGATTGAGTCCCATGGCGTCGAAGTGATGTCCATGGCGTTTTTGACCGACGACAACACGCCGATGGTCTGGCGCGGGCCGATGGTCTCTGGCGCACTGTTGCAACTGGTGACACAAACCGCCTGGGGCGATCTGGATTACCTGGTCATCGACATGCCGCCTGGCACCGGCGACATCCAGCTGACCCTGGCGCAGAAAGTCCCGGTGGCCGGCGCTGTCATCGTCACCACCCCGCAAGACCTGGCGTTGCTGGACGCGCGCAAGGGTGTGGAGATGTTCCGCAAGGTCAACATCCCGGTGCTGGGCGTGGTGGAAAACATGGCGGTGCACATCTGCTCGAACTGCGGGCATGCCGAGCATCTGTTCGGTGAGGGCGGTGGGGTGAAGCTGGCCAATCAGTACGGCGTCGAACTGTTGGCGTCGTTGCCGCTGGCGATGGCCATTCGTGAACAGGCCGACGGCGGCAAGCCAACGGTCATTGCCGAGCCGGACAGCCCGATCGCGCTGGTGTATCAGGAACTCGCCCGCCACGTCGGCGCGCGGATCGTGTTGCAGGAAGCAGCGACCCCGGCGATGCCGAACATCACCATCAGCGACGATTAAACGCGATCCAATTGTGGGAGCGAGCAGGCTCGCTCCCACATTGGTTTGCGGTGTTGGTCAGATCCGCAACCCGCCATCCATTTCCAGAATCCGGCCGGTGTAGTAGTCGTTCTCGAAAATGTACGCCGCCGAATGGGCGATCTCTTCCGGCTTGCCCATGCGCTTGAGCGGAATCCCGGACGTCATTTTTTCCAGCGCTTCAGGCTTCATGCCCAGCGTCATCTCGGTCTCGATAAAGCCCGGTGCAATGCCCGCCACGCGGATGCCGTAACGCGCCAATTCCTTTGCCCACGTGACAGTCGCCGCCGCAACCCCGGCCTTGGCCGCCGAGTAGTTGGTCTGGCCGACGTTGCCGGCGCGGGAGATCGACGAGATGTTGATGATCGCGCCGCTATTCTTCAGCTCGACCATTTTCGCCGCGACTTCGCGGGTGCACAGGAACACGCCGGTCAGGTTGACGTCGATGACTGCTTGCCATTGGGCCAGGCTCATCTTGGTCATCTCGCCGTCCTTGACCTTCAACAGCAGCCCGTCACGCAGGATCCCTGCGTTGTTGATCAAGCCATGGATCGCGCCGAAATCTTCGGCCACCTGGGCGACCATGTGCGTCACTTGCTCTTCATTGGCCACGTTGCACAGGTAGGCGCGGGCCTCGACGCCCTTGGCCTTGCACGCGGCAACGGCGTCATCGAGCTTTTCCTGGTTCAGGTCAACCAGCGCAAGCTTCGCGCCTTTGCCGGCGAAATACTCGGCCATCGAACGGCCTAAACCCTGGCAACCGCCAGTGATAATGATTACTTTGTCAGTGAGTTGCATTCGCGTGCCCCAGTTGCAGGTTGGAGTGGTCTTCCTTCTAGAGAGCCTCTCGATCTGCACCTGATGTGGCCTGGTTGCACATGAGAACTGCCCCGATGGCGGGCTGGAACTTTCAGCAGTCGCCTGTCCGTTTTTTCGACGGATTCTATATAAGGAGTCATAAATTGAGCGTTGAAGCGGCCAAGAATGCCCGAGAATTGCTTCTCAAGGAATACCGCGGAGTGCTGTCGACGCACTCCAAGGCGATGCCCGGTTTCCCGTTTGGCTCCGTGGTTCCTTACTGTCTGGACGAGCAGGGCCGGCCGCTGATCCTGATCAGCCGCATCGCCCAGCACACCCACAATCTGCAGAAAGACCCGAAGTGTTCGCTGTTCGTCGGTGAGCGCGGGGCCGAGGACGTGCAAGCGGTCGGCCGGCTGACGTACCTCGCCGAAGCGGAAAAACTCGAGGACGCGGCTGCGATTGAAGTGGCCGCCGAGCGCTACTACCGTTACTTCTCGGATTCGCAGAATTATCACAAGGCCCACGATTTCGATTTCTGGGTGCTCAAACCCGTGCGTCATCGCTACATCGGCGGCTTCGGCGCGATTCATTGGGTCGATCAACTGACGTTGGCCAATCCGTTCGCCGGCAAGGCCGAGGTGAGCATGGTCGAGCACATGAACGCCGATCACGCCAAAGCCATCGCCCACTACGTCGAACTGGCGGGGCTGCCGAAAACCGAGCCGGCGCAACTGGCCGGGATCGACACTGAAGGCATGCACCTGCGCATTGGTCAGGCGCTGTACTGGCTACCGTTTCAAGCCCCGTGTAATACGCCGACACAAGTTCGGGAGGCCTTGGTTTTCCTGGCTCACGCCGAACATTGGCCGAAAAATGAAGTAGCCGGCGCTTGAATTCACGAAAGGGCGACGTCATCTAGGGAAGACTGGCAAGGCATTCTTGCGTTGAGGAACCATTTGATGCGCCCTTTTTTATTGCTCTTTGTACTGTTTCCGGTGTTGGAGCTGTTCGTATTCGTCAAGGTCAGCGGTGCGATCGGGTTTTTCCCGGCGCTGCTGCTGGTCATTCTCGGCTCGATGCTCGGCGTGTTCGTGCTGCGCATCGCCGGCCTGGCAACTGCGCTGCGTGCGCGTGAAAGTCTGAACCGCGGCGAACTGCCAGCCCAGACCATGCTCGAAGGTCTGATGCTGGCCCTGGCCGGTGGTCTGTTGATTCTGCCGGGCTTCGTCACCGACGTGCTGGGCCTGATCATGCTGCTGCCGATCTCCCGTCGACTGCTGGCCAATAAAATGCGCCAGCGCGCCGAAGAGGCGGCGATCCGTCAGCGTGCGTTCGCCGATGATCTTCAGCCGCGTGGCGGTCCTGCCCCGCGCGAGCCGTTGGGCCGAGAGCCGAACGTGATCGAAGGCGAGTTCGAACACCGCGATTCCAAGTAAATCGTTTCACCTGCACGGCACCTTCGGGTGCCGTGTTCATTTTCGGGGCATCAACGTAAAAAATTTCGATCCGCGCCCTTGTAATAAGCTTATGCGCCCTTATGTAACGGTCACCGCAAGGTTTCTGGCAATCACGCCAGACAGACTTCCGCGGTTCGCTTGACGAACCGCACCCGGCACCGCCGGATTTGTTAAACCCGCCGGGACTACACCGGCCGATGAAAACCACAATTAGGAGAGATCGACAATGAAGCTTCGTCCTCTGCATGACCGCGTCGTCATCCGTCGCAGCGAAGAAGAAAAGAAAACCGCTGGCGGTATCGTCCTGCCAGGTTCGGCTGCTGAAAAAGCCAACAGCGGCGAAGTGCTCGCTGTAGGTACCGGCCGCGTGCTGGACAACGGTGAAGTGCGTGCGCTGGCCGTGAAAGTGGGTGACAAGGTTGTGTTCGGCCCGTACTCCGGCAGCAACACCGTGAAAGTCGACGGCGAAGACCTGTTGGTAATGGCTGAGAACGAGATTCTCGCTGTTATCGAAGGCTGATTCCCCGCTCATTTTCCCGCTACTACAAAGTATTTAAGGAATATCGATCATGGCTGCTAAAGAAGTTAAATTCGGCGACTCCGCCCGCAAGAAAATGCTCGCCGGTGTAAACGTCCTGGCTGACGCAGTAAAAGCGACCCTGGGCCCTAAAGGCCGTAACGTGATCATCGAGAAGAGCTTCGGCGCTCCGACCATCACCAAGGACGGCGTGTCCGTTGCCAAAGAAATCGAGCTGAAAGATCGCTTCGAAAACATGGGCGCGCAGCTGGTCAAAGACGTTGCCTCCCGTGCCAACGATGACGCAGGCGACGGCACCACCACCGCTACCGTTCTGGCTCAATCGATCGTCAACGAAGGCCTGAAAGCCGTCGCTGCCGGCATGAACCCGATGGACCTCAAGCGCGGTATCGACAAAGCGACCATCGCGATCGTCAAAGAGCTGAAAGCCCTGTCCAAGCCATGCGCTGACACCAAGGCAATCGCTCAGGTCGGCACCATCTCGGCCAACTCCGACAACTCCATCGGCGACATCATTGCCGAAGCCATGGAAAAAGTCGGTAAAGAAGGCGTGATCACCGTTGAAGAAGGCTCGGGCCTGGAAAACGAACTGTCGGTTGTTGAAGGCATGCAGTTCGACCGTGGCTACCTGTCCCCGTACTTCGTCAACAAGCCAGAGACCATGACTGCCGAGCTGGACGGTCCGCTGATCCTGCTGGTCGACAAAAAGATCTCGAACATCCGCGAAATGCTGCCAGTACTGGAAGCCGTTGCCAAAGCCGGCCGTCCACTGCTGATCGTGGCCGAAGACGTTGAAGGCGAAGCCCTGGCGACTCTGGTTGTGAACAACATGCGTGGCATCGTCAAAGTCGCAGCCGTCAAGGCTCCAGGCTTCGGCGACCGTCGCAAGGCCATGCTGCAGGACATCGCTGTTCTGACTGGCGGTACCGTTATCTCCGAAGAGATCGGTCTGAGCCTGGAAAGCACTACCCTGGAACACCTGGGTAATGCCAAGCGCGTGATCCTGTCCAAAGAAAACACCACCGTGATCGACGGTGCCGGCGTTGAGGCTGACATCCAGGCTCGCGTTCTGCAGATCCGTCAGCAAGTGGCCGACACTTCGTCCGACTACGACCGTGAAAAACTGCAAGAGCGTCTGGCCAAGCTGTCCGGCGGCGTTGCAGTGATCAAGGTTGGCGCTGGTTCCGAAGTTGAAATGAAAGAGAAGAAAGCCCGCGTTGAAGACGCCCTGCACGCTACCCGTGCAGCCGTTGAAGAAGGCGTGGTACCTGGCGGCGGCGTGGCACTGGTTCGCGCTCTGCAGGCTATCTCCGAGCTGAAAGGCGACAACGATGACCAGAACGTTGGCATCCAGTTGCTGCGTCGCGCTGTTGAAGCTCCACTGCGCCAGATCGTTGCCAACTCCGGCGACGAGCCAAGCGTAGTTGTGGACAAGGTCAAGCAGGGTTCGGGTAACTACGGTTACAACGCTGCCACCGGCGAATACGGCGACATGATCGAAATGGGTATCCTGGACCCGGCCAAAGTGACTCGTTCGGCTCTGCAAGCGGCTTCGTCGATTGCCAGCCTGATGATCACCACCGAAGCCATGATCGCCGAGATCAAGGAAGACGCACCAGCTGGCGGCGGCATGCCAGACATGGGCGGTATGGGCGGCATGGGCGGCATGATGTAAGCCAGCCTTACCCCGTACGAAAAAACCCCGCCTGCGAAAGCAGGCGGGGTTTTTTATTGCCTCGATTTGGTATGTCGGGAGACCGAGTCGCGGCTTTCGCGGGCAAGCCACGCTCCTACAAGGATTGCGCTAGACCTGTAGGAGCGAGGCTTGCCCGCGAAGGCGTCAGATCAGACGCTGACAGGTTCTGCCTTGGTTACTCGATCAGCCTTCAACGCAGGTCGATAAAGGATGTAGTAATACGACCCCAGACAAATCAGCCAGCAGAAAATCGCTGTCCACACGTTGTGCGAGAAAAAATGCGCGCCCTGCAGCATCCGGCCGATGGAAAACACCGTGCCCAGCGCAAACGCGAACACCAGCGCCTTGCGCGCCAGACGCGGACGTCGGTCGCGCAGCACGAAAAACAGCGCAAACAACGTGAAACCGGTGGCGGCATGACCACCCGGCCAGCAACGGCCGGGTTTTTCGGTAGGTGGGCGCGGGCTGAGCAGTTCACTGTAGGTTTCATGACCGCCGAATTGCTCCAGGCTCCATGGGCATTGAACCGCGGTCACCGCTTTGACGGGCGTGACAAAAGAGGTCGCCAGGCCCAGGGACAGCACCAGGCAGCCCAGTTCCCGTTTGAACGGTTTGAGCCGGTCGATGAAAAAAGCGCCGATGAAGCCGAAGATGGCCAACACTGAAAACGCGATGACCACTTGTTTGGCGCGGTCATGCAGGATGTTTTCGAGGAAGTAACTGTGCCGTCCGATGAAATCCCCCGCAGCCGGGTCGTAGAACATCCTCGCCAGGTCCATGTCCACGGACGTCAGTTCGAGCAGCACCAGAATGATCGCCGCAACGGCGGGAACACCCAGGCACACCCAGAAGTTCAGAGGGCGAGAGGCGGGGCGGGCAGTGGTCGAAACCATGGCAGTTCCTTGGTCGGTTAAATGTTCTTGAGAGCGCAGCCGCGCGGAGTTTGGGCCTGTTTCTGTCGCTGCCGTGTGAACCGATAGTGAAAAAATCGTCAACGTCACACCGGGTTTATCAATGGGTTTGGCCACTGCACACAGTTCTGGCTCTGCGCCACGCCAGGCCTTAAGCTGCGCGGGCCAAGACGGCCGTTACTGTGTACGGAGGAGGTGCCCATGCGAATTCTATTGGTTGAAGACAACCGCGATATCCTGGCCAATCTGGCCGATTACCTGGGGCTCAAAGGCTACACCGTGGATTGCGCGCAGGACGGTTTGTCTGGCCTGCACCTGGCAGCCACCGAGCACTACGACTTGATCGTGCTCGACATCATGTTGCCCGGCATCGACGGCTATACCCTGTGCAAACGCCTGCGCGAAGACGCTCGCCGTGACACCCCGGTGATCATGCTGACCGCTCGCGATCAACTGGACGACCGGCTGCAAGGCTTCAAGTCCGGGGCCGATGATTACCTGATCAAACCTTTCGCCCTGTCTGAACTGGCCGCGCGGATCGAAGCGGTGATGCGCCGGGCGCAGGGCGGCGGTCGTCGTACCCTGCAAGTCGGCGATCTGAGCTACGACCTCGATACCCTGGAAGTCACCCGCGAAGGGCGCTTGCTGAAACTCAACCCGGTCGGCCTGAAACTGTTGGCCGTGCTGATGCAGAAAAGCCCGCACGTCTTGCGCCGGGAAATTCTCGAAGAGGCCCTGTGGGGCGATGACTGCCCGGACAGCGACAGCCTGCGCAGCCACGTCCACCAATTGCGTCAGGTGATCGACAAGCCGTTCGCCAAGCCGTTGCTGCAAACCGTACACGGTGTGGGTTATCGCTTGGCCGAGGGCCGTGATGGAGTTTAAACAGAGCCTTGCTCAACGGATCATCATCGCCTTTGCGCTGATGAGCGCATTGGTGGCAGGCGCCTTCGCCATGGGCATTGTGGCAACCGTGCACCTGGTGGAAGAAAAACTGATTTCGGCAGGTCTGGGTGGCGATCTGCAACGCCTGTTGTTGATGGACAGTGTCTCGGACTGGAGCCATCGCCCCGAACCAGACCAGCTGTTCTATTTCAGCGGCGGGCCGGGCGATTTCGAGTTGCCCAAGGATTTGCGTCATCTGGAGCCGGGTTTTCACGAGGTGTTCCGGGAGCAGCTGTCGTATCACGCGATGGTCGAAGTCGTCGATGGCCGGCATTATGTGCTGCTGCAAGACCAGAGTGATTTCGAAGAGCGCGAGCGGGTGCTGTTCGCGGTGGTGCTGGTGGGCTTCGTCCTGAGCCTGGCGTTGGCGGTGTTCCTCGGTTGGGTCCTCGCGCGCAAAGTGATGGCGCCGGTGGTGCGCCTCGCTCGGCAGGTGCGTCACCGCGATCAGCTCCTGGGGCTGGCGCCCCCGTTGGCACCGGACTACGCCGCTGATGAAGTGGGCGAGCTGGCGGTAGCCTTCGACGCCACCCTCGGGCGCTTGCGGCAGGCATTGACCCGGGAGCGATTGTTCACCAGCGACGTCAGCCACGAATTGCGCACGCCGTTGATGGTGCTGGCCAGTTCCTGTGAGCTGTTGCTGGAAAACCCCGGCATCGATCAGCGGGGGCGGGCTCAGGTTGAACGAATCGCCCGCGCCTGCGAAGAGATGCGTGAGCTGGTGCAAACCTTCCTGATGCTGGCCCGCGCCCAACATGAAGACGCCAGCATGGCGCCGCAGCAGTCCTTGAGCCAGGTCGCCGGCGGGCTGCTCAGTTTGTGGCGAGAACCGATCGAGGCAAAAGGGCTGTCGCTGATATTTGAACCGGGCAATCCGGCCAGCACTTGCTACAACGCAACCCTGTTGCACGCAGTCATGGGTAACCTGTTGCGTAACGCGCTGCATTACACCGAACGGGGCTTCATCCGTTTGACGCTGACGACTGCCGGTTTCACGGTCGAGGACAGTGGTGTAGGCATTCCCGAGGAGAAACGCGAGGCGATGTTCGAGCCGTTCGTGCGTGGCAACGAGAAACGTGGTGAAGGCCTGGGGTTGGGCCTGTCGCTGGTGCAGCGGATCTGTGAGAACCAGGGGTGGAATGTCAGCCTGACGAACATGGAGCCCAATGGCTGTCGTTTTCAGGTGACGTTGAGTCAGCGCGATAGTTGATTTTGTTGGTGGCCCTCGGCCACTGCCGTCAACCTGTAAAACCTCGAAATAAATCGGGGTTTTACACCACGATTTTTTCACGAAGGCATGACCTGGCGCTGACACACCATTCCTTAGGGTAGTGGTCATCAGAAACGCAGGAGCCCTTCGTGATGGCTGGCCCGATCAAACTTGATTTTTCCGAAAAATACGACGATCAACACGCTCAGAAATACCTGCGCAAACATCAGGACGGACTCGGTCGCCGACTGTCCCATTGGCGTGACGAGCAACTGGCGCGCAAGGCTTTGACACTGGCTGGTGAACCTGGCCTGGTTCTCGATTTACCCTGCGGTGCCGGGCGCTTCTGGCCACTACTGGCGGAAAAAGCCAATCGGGTGATTATCGGTGCGGACAACTCCGAGTCCATGCTGAAGATCGCTTTGAAGGCGCAACCGGCCGATGTGGTGAAACGGGTACAACCCTTGCACACATCTGCGTTCGACATTGCCTTGCCTGATAACGCCGTCGACAGCATTTTTTGTATGCGCTTGCTGCACCACATCGGTGAAGCCGAGCATCGACTGGCCATTCTGCGTGAGTTCGAACGCGTCACGCGTGACAGCGTGATTATTTCGTTGTGGGTAGACGGCAACTTCAAAGCCTGGAAACGCAGGCGGCTTGAAAAAACACGTGGGCATCTCGGTTACCAAAACCGATTTGTGTTACCGGCGGCTACGGTCGAAAAGGAGTTCGAGCAGGCTGGTTTTCGAATCCAGGAACAACTGGACTTTTTACCGCTCTATGCCATGTGGCGGGTTTATGTATTACGCAAGAGGTAACTCAATGGCAGTGCAGTGTGCAGCAGAAACGGACGTCGCTTCCCAAGACCGCTTTGACTATTTCTGGAATCAGCGCGGTGAATGGGTTGAAGAACCCAACGTCCGTCGCGGCGGCGAAAGTGGTGTGCAGCGTATCAAGAGCAGCAAGGGACAACTGCTCTACGTCAAACGTCAGACCGGACATACCTATCGGAGTTGGCTGCATCCTTTCGGTCGGCCGACGGTGTTGCGTGAGCGAGATGCGCTCATGGGCATGCGCCTGATCGACGTGCGCGTTCCGGAAATCGTTTTCTGCGGTGCGCAGCATGACCCGGTTCACAAGTGGCGCGCATTGCTGGTGACCAAGGCACTGGACGGTTTCGAAGAAATCGAACACTGGTATGCAGGCGGTGGTCGCGAGCGTCATGGCGAGGCGGTGCATGATCGGGTCCTGAAGGATCTGGCCGAGAATCTGGCTCGCATGCACAAGGGCCGCTGGCAGCACGGCTGCCTCTATATGAAGCACGTATTCGTACGCGTCACTGGCGAGGGCGAGGCCGCCAGCGTCGAGATTGCCATGCTCGATCTGGAGAAGAGCCGGAAACGTTTGACCGCCCGTCGCGCCGCTACCCATGACATGCGGCAACTGCGCCGCCACTCGTCGTTCAGCGATACGGACTGGAAAAATCTCGTCTACCTTTATGAGATGGCGTTTGGCAGCGCTATCAAAGGTTTATAGCAATGAAACTCGAAATTGCTAGAGGTTTGTTCTTGATAGGAGCCTTGGCAGTTGCTTCACTGGCGGTGGCGGCTTGGGAGCAGCCCCGCACGCAGGTCCTCGGTTCAGTGAACGGGGACGCGCGTTGTCCGATGCCACGGGTTGCGAAGGCGACCGTTGCAACCCAACCCGATCATGATTTATTGCTGTTCATGTTCGGACTTTCTCAAGGACTGAGGCCGCAGAGTTGACCAGATTGAAGCCCAAATAAAAGGCCTCGCAAATGCGAGGCCTTTTTTATGCCCGTTATTGTAGGAGCGAGGCTTGCCCGCGAAGGCGTCGTGCCTGACACACCGCTTTCGCGGGCAAGCCTCGCTCCTACACAGCTTTTTATGGTTTATCGGGTTTAGCCAGCAACGTGTACACGCACGGCAGCACAAACAGCGTAAACAACGTCCCGATCGACATCCCCGTGGCGATCACTGTGCCGATGTCGAACCGGCTGACAGCGCCCGCGCCTGTGGCGATGATCAACGGCACCATGCCAAATACCATTGCCGCGGTGGTCATCAGCACCGGACGCAGACGAATGGCCGCTGCTTCCTCAACCGCTTCGCGCGGCGTCAGGCCCTTGTCCTTGCGCAACTGGTTGGCGAACTCGACGATCAGAATCCCATGCTTGCTGATCAATCCGATCAACGTCACCAGCCCGACCTGGGTGTAGATGTTCATGCTCGACCAGCCGAGGAACAGCGGAATCAGTGCGCCGCAGATCGACAGCGGCACGGTCACCAGAATCACCAGCGGATCGCGGAAGCTTTCGAACTGCGCCGCCAGCACCAGGAAAATGATCGCCAATGCCAAGGCAAAAGTGACCCACAGCGCACTGCCTTCCTGCACGTACTGCCGCGATGCACCGGCATAGTCGACGGCAAAACCTGCGGGTGCCTCTTCCCGGGCAATCTGACGCACCGCGTCGAGGGCTTCACCCATGCTCACCAGCGGGACCCCGGACAGGATCGCCGAGTTGAGCTGCTGGAACTGATTCAGTTGCCGTGGGCGTGCCCGGTCGGTCACGGTAATCAGGGTCGACAGGGCCAGCAGTTCGCCCTTGGTGTTCTTCACGTAATAGTTGTTCAGCCAGTCGGGGTTGTCCCGGAAGGGCCGTTCGACCTGCGCGATGACTTTGTAGCTGCGACCTTCAATGGTGAACCGGTTGATCTCCGCCTCGCCCAGCAACGTCGCCAGCGTGCCGCCCAGATCCTGCATGGACACGCCCATCTGCGCAGCCTTCGCCCGATCGATATCGACCACGACTTCGGGTTTGTCAAAGGCCAGGTCAACGTCGACGAAGGCAAACTTGCCGGACTCCATCGCGCGTTTTTTCACCCGGTCCATCACTTGCAGCAACGACTCGTAATTGTTGGCGGTATTGACGACGAATTGAAACGGCAGCCCTTCGCCGGTTCCCGGCAGGGAAGGCAGGTTGAAGCCGAAAATCTGCAACCCTGGAATGCTTTCCAGTTTGCTCTGGACCGCAGGCAGGATCTGCATTTGCGTGCGCTCACGCTCGTTCCACGGTTTGAGCAGGAAACCGCCAATCCCCGATTGCACGCCGTTGAAGCCGTTGATCTGGAACGAGGAGTAGTACTCGGGAAACGCCTTGAAGATGCTGACGAACTCGTCGGTGTAGGTGTTCAGGTAATCAAGGTTGGTCGGTTGCGGGGCGCTGGCCAGCATGAAAATGACGCCCTGGTCCTCGTCCGGTGCCAGTTCCGATTTGGTGAAGTTGAGCAGCACCGGAATCAGGCACAGCACGATCACCGCGAACACCAGCACCACCGGCCGCGTGTTGAGCGTGCCGTGCAGCATGCGCTGGTAGCGGCGCTTGAGGCCTTCGAAAATCAGGTCCAGCCGATGAGCGAGGCCGCTGGGGTTTTCGTCGTGACGCAGCAGAAAGGCGCACATCATCGGCGACAACGTCAGGGCGACGATGCCGGAGATCACCACCGCACCGGCCAGCGTCAGGGCGAACTCCTTGAACAGCGCCCCGGTGAGGCCGGTCAGGAAGCCGATCGGTGCGTAGACCGCCGCCAGGGTGATGGTCATCGAGACCACCGGCATGGCGATTTCCCGGGCGCCCTCAATGGCGGCGTCCAGCGGCGTCTTGCCTTCTTCGATGTGGCGGTGGATGTTTTCCACCACCACGATGGCGTCGTCCACCACCAGGCCAATGGCCAATACCATCGCCAGCAGGGTCAGCAGGTTGATCGAGTAGCCCATCATCTGCATGAAGAACATCACGCCGATCATCGACAACGGAATGGTCACCACCGGGATCACCACCGAACGCAGCGCACCGAGGAACAGAAACACCACGACGATCACGATCAACACCGCTTCGAACAGGGTTTTCACCACTTCGTCGATCGAGGCCTGGATGAACAGCGTGGCGTCGTAGGCAATTTCACCCTTGAGGTTCGGCGGCAGCTGGGCTTCCAGGTCCGGCATGATCTTGCGCACTTCCTTGATCACGTCCAGCGGGTTGGCGCCGGGCGTTGCCTTGATGCCGATGTACACCGAGGGCGTGCCACCGAAGGAGCTGATGGTGTCGTAGTTTTCCGCGCCCATCTCGACCCGCGCGACATCGCTGAGCAGCACCCGGCTGTCACCGTCGACCTTGAGCGGAATCGCGGCGAAGGCTTCGGCGGATTTGAGCTCGGTGTTGGCGTTGATGCTGGTGACCACGTACTCGCCTTTCACTTCGCCGGCGGCGGAGAGGAAGTTGTACTTGCGCACGGCATCGGTCACATCGCTGGCGCTGAGGCCGAAACCCGCCAGTTTCACCGGGTCCAGCCACAGGCGCATGGCGAATACCTGGTTGCCGAGAATCTCGGCTTCGGCCATGCCTGGCAGGGTCGCCAGTTTTGGCTGAATCACTCGCGACAGGTAATCGGTAATCTGCGGGTTACTCATTTCCTTGCTGAAGAAGCTGATGTACATCAGCGCCGACGCATCGGCGGCTTCCTTGCTCAGTACCGGGTCTTCAGCGTCCTGAGGCAACTGGTTTTTCACCTCGTTGGCCTTGGCCAGCAGCTCGGTGAACAAGCGGTCGCTGTTGGAACCGATGCGCGCGTAGATCGAGATCACCGAGAAGTTCTGGCGACTGACCGAGGTCATGTAGTCGATGCCCTCGGCGCTTGCCAGGCTCTGTTGCATCGGTTGGGTGATGTAGCCCTGAATGGTTTCGGCGTTCGCCCCGGGGTACGCGGTGGTCACCGTGATCAGGGCGTTTTCCATTTGCGGATATTGGCGCAGCGGCAGCTTGCTCCAGGCCTGAAAGCCCAGCAGCACAATCAACAGGCTGACCACGGTGGCGAGCACCGGGCGGCGGATGAACGGGTCGGTAAAAGCCATTGGGGGTTCCTTGATCAGTCAGCGCGTGGCTGACTGTTCTTCTCGGCCAGGGTCTTGTCGTCGCTGATGGCAATGTGCGCACCGTTGTCCAGTTTGATCTGGCCGGCGGTGACCACTTTTTCGCCGTTCTTCACGCCTTTGGTAATCATCACCTGGCCATCGCGTCGCTCGCCGGTTTCGATGAAACGGCGTTCGGCGATCAGGATCGGTTGGCCCTTGTCGTCTTTTTCGACGCTGCCGTCTTCGGTTTTTTTCTGCGTTGCCACGTACAACGAATTGCCGTACAGCGTGTACGTGATCGCGCTTTCCGGCACGACGATGCGCGGCTGCGGGTCGGGCAGCATCACCTGCAGGCTGGCGAACATGCCCGGTAACAGTTTGCCGTCGGGGTTGGCCAGGGTCGCGCGGACCTGCATGTTGCGCGTGCTGTTCTCGATTTTCGGATTGATCGCGCTGATGGTGCCGGGGAAGGTCTGCGCCGGGTAGGCCGCGACGATGATTTCAACCGGCTGGCCGATGGCGATCTTCGGCACCGACTGTTCGGGCACGAAAAAGTCGACGTAGAGACTGCTGAGGTCTTGCAGGGTGGCAATCATGGTGCCGCTGGCAAGGTAGTCGCCAACGTCCACCTGCCGAATGCCGATGGTCCCGCTGAAGGGGGCAACGATGCTTTTTTTGCCGAGCGCAGCCTTGAGTTGATTGACCGTGGCTTTGCTTTTTTTCAGCACCGCCGAAAGTCGGTCGAACTCACCTTTGGAAATGGCCTGGCTGCCCACCAGTTGGCTACCGCGACCGTAATC
Organism: Pseudomonas sp. MM213; assembly: GCF_020423045.1. Lineage (NCBI taxonomy): Bacteria > Pseudomonadati > Pseudomonadota > Gammaproteobacteria > Pseudomonadales > Pseudomonadaceae > Pseudomonas > Pseudomonas sp. MM213. Next base: position 3,281,429 of record NZ_CP081943.1, on the reverse strand, counting down.
GAGCTGGGCCAGCCCGAGGTCGGCCTGGGCGGTTTCCAGCAAGGCACTTTCCACGGCGCTGTCGAGGCGCAGGAGTGGTTGACCTACCTTGACCTTCTGCCCTGACTCGAACTGCAAATCGATGACGGTGCCGTCGGTCTCCAGGCTCAGGTCCACGCCTTGCAGCGCCTTGAGCGTGCCGACGGTAGGCAGGCGTTCCTGCCACGGTTGCTCGGTAGCAGTAGCCACGGCGACGCTGATCGGCGGTTTCGGCACAGCGAAGCCTTGAATCATCGTGTAGATGGAGAAGGCTTTGTAACCGGCCAGAACCAGCACGATCAGCAAAACAACACCCAACATGATCAGCATGCGGCGACGCAGCATATTTCCACTTCCTTGGAGAAAATCAGGTGAGACAGTCGGGCACATTACTCCGAGTGTGCCGGGTATTCCAACTGCCACTTTTCACAGGCAGGCGCAAAACCTGTAGGAGCAGAGCTTGCTCGCGAAAGCGGCGGCACATGCAAAATGGATGTGCCTGACACACCGCTTTCGCGAGCAAGCTCAGCTCCTACAAGAGCGGGGCAGTCAGATGAGGTGCAGGTGGTTATCCCAGAGCCCCGCAGGCAGTTCGAGAGGTTTTGCAACAAGGTTTGTCTGGCGGCAATCGTAGTACCGGCATCGGCCTTGACCCGAGGTCACGACAAAACCGTCGGCCACTGCACCCACCCCGGCGCAATCGGGAAGCGGCGCATCCAGGCGCACTTCACCGCTGTCCATGTCCCAGATGAAAAAGCGATTGCCCCGCGGCGCCGTCAACGCGACCAGGCGCAAATCACTGTGCACCGCGACGCTGGCGGTGTAATGCCCCATGGCCTGCAACTGATGCTCGGGCACCGGGAACGCCACGAACGGTTGCCCCGGACGCTTGATCGCCAACAGCTCCGACGACTCATGGGACGGCCCCATGAATTGCTGACCGGCGACGATGGTGCCATCGCTGGCGATCCCCAGGTGCCGCACGCTGTTCATCTGTTGCGCGAGGGTTTCCTTGCTCAGCAATGTACCGTCGCGCTGCATCAGCACCAGGCTTGGTTCCATGGCGTTGAGGTTCATCTCGACGCGGCTTTCAGCCTCGGTGCGAATGCCGCCGTTGGCCACCACCAGGGTTTCGCCATCGGGCATCCACGACACCTGATGCGGGCCGATGCCATGGGTCGAAATCTCGCCGCTGTGCACCAGACGCTCGCCTTCGAACTTGTACACGCCGAGCAAGCCGCGACCGGGATCGGACGTGTCGTTCTCGGTGGCGTACAGCCAGTCGCCGCTCTGGTGAATCACCGCGTGACCGTAGAAGTGCCGGTTCGGTTGCGAGGCCACGGTTTGCAGCAGCGTGCCGTCGCGCAGGTCGATCAGGTAACTTTCGGTGCCCGGACGCCGGGCGACGAACAGCGCGATCGGCAGCGTCGGGTGGTTGATGATGTCGTGGCAACGCTGGCCGACCTGGGTAGCGAACACCCGCGTACCGTCCAGCCGATAACCGACGGCGTAGTGCTTGCCGTCGCCATCGTCCCGCGCCGAGAGCAGCAACGGGCTCTTGTCCTTTTGCTTGAACAGCGTCCAGCCGCCCAGTGTCACTGCTCCCAGCAGCAAACTACCTAACGTCAGAGCCTGTCGTCGCAGCATGGCACTCGCCCTCATCAGTCACCGTCGTTGGCGTTGAAGCCCAGTTGGATGCCCAGCGCCTTGGCCAGTTCGCCTTCGTGCAGGCGGTGGACGACGTTGAGGCTGTCGTAGATGTCGTTGAGCTGCTGGCGACCGGCGTCGTCGTTGAGCATTTCAGTCAGCGAGCGCTGGTTGCTGGCGAACAGTTTCAGGGACGCGGCGTAGGCGGCGTCGATCTTGTCGGCCAAAGGTTTCTGCTCGCTTGGCAGCAAGCCACGCAGGCCTTTGTTGTCGACGCCTTCCCACACGGTTTTGGCGGCGGCGAGGCTCGCTTCCATACTCGTCAGGGATGACTGGCTGCGCCACTGGTCAGCCTGGAATGGTTGCGGCACACCCTTGGTCTGGCGGCCCATCGGCGTGCCGAGTTTTTTCTTCAGGCTGTCGAGAGCGGTGACCTGTACACGCAGCAGATCGGCAATCGCCTCGTGGGAGTCGGCGTAGCGCTGGTTCGGGAATTTGCTCAACTGCGCGAGCATGCCGTCGGTGTTGTTCCAGGTTTGCAGAATTTCTTCGGCCAGCTGTTTCTGACGCTCGCCAATGGCTTTCAGCAGAGGGCAATACTTGGCTTTTTGCGCCTCGTTGGCCACGTCAGGCTTGCTGTCGAACAGGATGTATTCGTAGGCCGAGAGGCCTTGCACCACAACGCTGGATTTGGCCAGGGCGGTGGCATCGATCTGCGGTTGCGCGGTCACCAGTTGCTCGACCTGACGGCCCACCAGGTTTTTCTTGTCCGGCCAGAATTGCACCTGCCAGGCGCGATTGCCTTCGGCCAGCGGCCCGATCAGCAACGGTTGCAGCTCGGCCCAGGCTTTCTGCGCATGCAGGAAATCGGCACGGGCGGTGTCGAGGTTTTCCTTGCCTTCGCAATAGGCCAGCGCACTGACGGCCAACTGGCGATCGGCTTCAACCCAGCGCGTGTAGGTCGGCAGGATCACCGACTTGGCGATGGCCGCCGACGTGACAGCCTGCGGATCCTGCGGTGAGCAGGCGCCGAGGGCGAGTGCGGCAAGGCTGGTGAACAACAACTTGGGACGGAACATTTAGGGCTCCCGCTAAGGAATACGTTTAAAGGGAATTCAAAAACGCCAGCAACGCCGCGCGCTGCTCGGCATTGAAAGACAAAACCTGTTGCTGGGCCGCTTTTGCTTCGCCGCCATGCCAGAGCACGGCTTCGAGCAGATTGCGGGCGCGGCCGTCATGCAGGAACTGGGTGTGGCCACTGACTGCCTGCGTCAGGCCGATGCCCCACAACGGCGGCGTGCGCCAGTCGCGGCCACTGGCCTGGAATTCACTGCGGTTGTCGGCCAGGCCGTCGCCCATGTCGTGCAGCAGCAGATCGCTGTAAGGGCGAATCACTTGATTGGCCAGTTCAGGTTCTGCCGCGTTGGCGGCGGTGGTGTATTTGGGTGTGTGGCAGGACTGGCAACCAGCCTGGAAAAACAGGCTCTTGCCGGCCAGCACTTGCGGAGTGCCGACATCGCGGCGGGCCGGTACGGCAAGGTTACGGCTGTAGAACAGCACCAGACGCAGAATGTTATCGCTGACTTCCGGTTCGCCGTCCGGGCCGTTGCCGTTCGGCGCCTGTTTGCAGGCGGTTTGCGCCTCGGTGCAGTCATCAAAGGGCCTCAGGCTGGTCGTGAGGCCCATATCACCAGAAAACGCGTGAACATTCTGTTGATTGAGGTTCGGTTGCCCGGCCTTCCAGCCGAATCGGCCGAGGACGGTTTTCTGCAGGGCGTCATCCCAGACCTGGTTCGGTCGGCCATTGATGCCGTTTTTCTCTTTGGCCTGCGCGGCGGCATTGGCGAGGATCGCTTCTTCCGGGATCGCCTCGAGCAGCCCGAGGCCAATCATCGGCGGGGCGACGCGCGCCGAGAAACGCGTGTCCGGGTGCATCGGGCCGTAGCCGAGTTGGGTGATCTGCAATGTCGGCTTGCGCAACTCGACTTCGGTGCCGTCCTTGAAACGCACCGGCACCGGCGTGTAATCAACCCGAACCTTGCCTTCCGGAACCACGCCGGGCACCGACATGTCCTGGAACTGGCCGCCGTAGACCGGCTCGGGCACGACACCTTGCTGCTCGATGATTTTGGCGTAGGTTGGTGAATCGGGTATCGACAGGCGCACCAGCATCGAAACGGCATTCAATGCATCAGGTGCAGGCGGGTGACCGCGACCGTCCTTGATATGGCAGCCCTGGCAAGCATTGGTGTTGAACAGTGGGCCGAGGCCGTCGCGGGCCGTGGTGGTCGACGGGGCGATCACCCAGGGGTTGCGGAAGAAGCTGTTGCCGACGCTGAAGTCCACGCGCCGTGACGGCGGCAGGTTGGCGGAGGGCAGGGAAAAGGCGTTCTGATCGGTCTTGCGCACGGTCGCGCTGCCACCGGACCTGGCTTCACCGGGTTCGGCCTGGGTAAAACGCGGGGCGTCATCGCAGGCACTCAGGCCCAGGGCCAGAAACAGTGCGGACAAGCGAAGAGGCAGCGAGGGCATCAGACATCCTGCAAGACGAGCAAAACAAGGGCGCAAAGTCTAACAGGGCAGGGGAGATTGAATAAGAGGAATTATCGTTTGGTTGATGTGGCGCAGGTTTGGTGGGCGTCCATTGGTTGGATGCGATCGTTGTAGGAGCGAGGCTTGCCCGCGAAAGCGGTTTGTCAGTCAACGATGATGTCGTGTGTGATGCCGTCTTCGCGGGCAAGCCTCGCTCCTACAATGATCTGTGTTGGGCTGGCATGAAAAAGGCGACCCGAAGGTCGCCTTTTTTATTCAGCCAGCGTTGATCAAAATTCGTGATCAGCGTTGTCCGGGTTCAGGTCGCTGATGCCCAGCTTGCCAGCGGCAGCTTCGATCGAACCGGTCTGCTTGACCAGCGAAGCGATGGCGTCACGAACGATCTGGTTGCCAGCGGTGTTGCCGGCAGCGATCAACTGGTCGTAGTGCTCACCCTTGTTGGCGTGATCGACAATGACCTGCATCTTGGCTTCGGTCGCAGCCAGGTCGGCTTTCAGTGCGGTGTCGGCCGCCGGGTCAGCCTTGGCCACCAGAGAGGACAGGCTGGCGCCGGTCATTTTGGTGCCGTCGACACGGGTGTATTCGCCCAGGTACACGTTACGAATGCCTTTGGCATCGTAGAACTGCGAGTTGTGGGTGTTGTCGCTGAAGCAGTCGTGTTCGTCTTCAGGGGAGTTGGCTTCCAGGGAAACCTTCATGCGCTCGCCCGCCAGTTCGCCCAGGGACAGGCTGCCCATGCCGAACAGCATTTTGCGCAGGCCGGAATCCACCGGTTCCGCTTCCAGGGTGGCGCGGTAGTTGTCGGCCACGTTCGGCTTCCAGTTACCGACCATTTCTTCCAGGTCGCTGACCAGCAGTTGGGTCACGGACTTCAGGTAAGCGCGACGACGATCGTTGTGACCGCCGGTGGCGCCTTTGCCTTCCAGGTAGTCGGAGGCTGGACGGTTGCCGGCGCCAGGGCCGGTGCCGTTCAGGTCCTGGCCCCACAGCAGGAATTCGATGGCGTGGTAGCCGGTGGCGACGTTGGCCTCGGAACCACCCAGCTCGTTCAGGCTGGCGAGTTTTTCCGGGGTGATGTCTTTGACGTCGATCTTGTCTTCGCCGACCTGAACTTGAGTGTTGGCGATGATGTTGGCGGTCGCGCCCGGGTTACCCAGTGCGTGCTCGTAGGATTTGTCGACGTAGTCGATCAGGCCTTCGTCCAGTGGCCAGGCGTTCACCTGACCTTCCCAGTCGTCGATGATGGTGTTGCCGAAGCGGAACACTTCGCTCTGCAGGTAAGGAACGCGAGCAGCGATCCAGGCAGCCTTGGCGGCTTTCAGGGTGTCGGCGTTCGGCTTCGCGAGGAAGGCGTCGACGGCGGTTTGCAGGGTTTTCGCGGTGGATTCGGCATCGCTGTAAACGGCGAAGACGATGTCGGCGTAATGTGCGACAACGGCTTTGGCAGCGGCTTCGTCGACTTTGCCGGCAGCAGCTGGTGCAGGCGCAGCGGCCGGGGCCGTGGTAGTGGCGGCTGGCGTAGGCGCTGGGGCGGCAGCTTTGTCTTTGCCTTCGCCACAACCGGCGAGGGAAATAGCGATGGCCAACAGACTGGCGGTAGCCAGAGGCATACGAATCATGGCGAACATCCTGCTTCGAGAGGGGGTGGAATGGCGCAGCTAGCGCGCAAAACTGCGACATAATGCAAATCTTTCGCATTATGTGTAAAGAGTTGTTCTTGGAAATATTTCTTATTCAGATAGCGGATGTTGCACTTTGTAGGAGCGAGCCTGCTCGCGATGAACGTGAACGATAACGCGTGCAGACTGAAAGAATGCGTCGCCTTGGAGTTCATCGCGAGCAGGCTCGCTCCTACAGGAACCCTACAAAATAGCCGCGTTACTGCGTTGGGCCTGCTTGAGATAGGCGCCCAGTTCTCGCGCCGGCAGTGGCTTGCTGTAAAAGTAGCCCTGACCTTCGTGGCAGCCTTCGGAAATGATGTAGGCCTCTTGCTCGACGGTTTCCACCCCCTCTGCAATGACCTGCATGCCAAGGCTCTTGCCCAACTGGATGATGGCCCGAACGATGGTTGCATCGTCGTCGTCATCGAGCAGGTCTTGTACGAAGCTCTTGTCGATCTTGATCTTGTCCAGCGGCAGGCTTTTCAGGTAACTCAGCGATGAGTAACCGGTGCCGAAGTCGTCGATGGCGATCAACGCACCGGAGCGACGAAGGCTCAGCAGGTGCTGGGCGGCGGTGCTGATGTCTTCCATCAGGCCGGTTTCGGTGACTTCCAGCTCCAGGCTGCGCGGTGGCAGGCGGTACATTTGCAGCAGGTTATTGACCACCCGCGGCAGCTCGGCGTGGTGCAACTGCACCGTGGACAGGTTCACCGCCATGCGCAGGTCGGTGAAGCCCTGGTCATGCCAGTCGCGCAATTGTTTACAGGCCTGATCCAGCACCCATTCGCCAATGGCAATGATGGTGCCGTTCTGCTCGGCCAGCGGGATGAACAGGTCCGGCGGCACCAGCCCGTGTTCGGGATGTTGCCAGCGAATCAATGCTTCGACGCCCACCACCCGGTGATCGCGGTAGCTGATCTGCGGCTGGTAGACGAGGTAGAACTGGTCGCGGATCAACGCGTCGCGCAGGTCCTTTTCCAGTTCGCGACGGCGACGCATCTCGGTGTCGACACTGGCGATATAGAACTGGTAGCGGTTGCGCGAGCGAGTCTTGGCCAGGGTCATGGTCTGCTCGGCTTTTTGCAGCAGCTTCTCGGTGCTGTCGCCATCCTCGGGGAACAGGGTGATGCCGATGGTGGCGCGCAGGCGAATCTCTTGATGATCGAGGGCGAATGCCGCTTCCAGGTCATCGAGAATGCTTTGCGCCAGTTCGGCGGCTTCGTAGGGTTGTTCGATATCGGCCTGAACCAGGGCGAACTGATCGCCGCCCAGTCGGGCGAGGGCGCCAAGGCGACCGCTGTGGCCCCGCAGGCGATCAGCCAGCGCCAGCAGCAGTTGGTCGCCGGTCTGATAGCTGAATTGTTCGTTGATGCCCTTGAAGTCATCGAGGCCGACACACAACACCGCGACCCGGCGTTGCAGTTTGCCAGCGTCGACGAGGATCTTGTCCAGTTGCTGTTGCAATTGCTGGCGGTTCGGCAGGCCAGTGAGGAAGTCGTACTGGGCCATGCGCAGCAGGCTGTTTTCCGCTTCGTGGCGCAGGTGGGTGTTGCGCTCGATGGACTCGAGCAACTGATTGGCGGTGTTGATCCAGATGCCCAGTTCGTTTTTCTCGTGGCCTCTGAGCTGTGGAATCTTGTGCTCGCTGGGGCGGTCCGGGTTGATTTCGGTCAGGTGCTCGATGATCCGCGACAGCGGTTTGGTCAGCAGCCAGTGGTAGACCAGATACAGCACCAGCCCCATGGCGAGGGCGCGCAATACCCCGGAAATGAAGATGATCACCGAGCTGACGATGAACCCTTGTCCGTAGGTGGCGGTGTCGAGGGTGATGCTCAGGTCGCCGTAGTACTCACTGTACGGGCCGCGACCCACCAGTTGAGTGGTGAAGGTGCGTTCCTTGCCGAGGATCAGGTCGGTCAGCCAGCGGCTGTTGGATTGCTGCAACTCGCGGGATTTTTGCGCCAGCATGGCTTCATTGGGGTGGCCGATGGAGGCCTGGCGGACGGCGTCGTCCTGAAACAGGCCTTCAATCACTTGCATGCCCATCTCCCGGTCCAGGCTGTAGACGGCCTGGGTCGAGGGGTCGCGGAACATGTCGAGGATGCGCTGGGCATCGCCTGCCACGGCCTGGCGTGTTTTATAGGCATCGAAAACGATCTGCGCGCAGCTCAAGACCACGCCGACGATCAATGCCGACAGGAGCACGACCCGGAGCAACTTCACCGACAAGCTGTTCTTGAGTTCCAGCTTCAAAGAGTCATTCCTTGTTCCGTGCAGGTAGCATCAAGTTGCCATGAGTATTGGCAATCCGGTGATGGCAGTCAAAGGGACAATCAAACACAGGGGAATTTGCCTGTGGGTTGGCCGAAATGCTGTTGCCTGGAGTATTTGCCCTATTAGTACTGTGTCGGTAGTCGAGTCCTTCAACTTGAGGGGGATTTGGACTTATTTTCCATTTGGTTGATGGTAGACGGGTATGGCGTTGGGGCAAGGGAGGGAAGGCTGGTTTCATTATCGGAAATCGGCCCTCTATGGATTCAACTTGTTTCCCTGTAGGAGCCGGCTTGCCGGCGATGGCGGCGTCATGGCGGACCATTTTTTTGGGGTGTACATATCCATTGCTGCGGTAACGGCCACTTAGGGTTTCGCCCTTACGGCGAGTCCCTTTTGTCAAACGCCACAAAAGGAACCAAAAAGTCTTGCCCCAGCGTCCGGCCCCTCGCTTAGGCTCGGCGTTCCCTCGCTCCGGTCCTGCTCCGTGGGCCCGCCGCCATCGGCCATCCATGGCCGGGGGCGGCTAGCCCGGCATCCATGCCGGGCTGCCCACTGCGCAGAACCTCCACTCGGCCTCCCGAAGGGGCGCTCAGATCAAAAGCTGAAGGCGAGCTAACGCTCGGCCTGATGAGTGGTGAGAAGCGGCTGGGCGCCGACCTGCTTTTGTAGGAGCCGGCTTGCTGGCGATGACGGCCTGACAGCCAACCTGCTTCCACGACTGTACCCACCCCCTGTAGGAGCCGGCTTGCCGGCGATGGCGGCCTGACAACCAACCTGTTTTCACGGCTGTCCCCGGACCTTGTAGGAGCCGGCTTGCTGGCGATGGCGTCCTGACAACCAACCTGCTTCCACGACTGTCCCCGGACCTTGTAGGAGCCGGCTTGCCGGCGATGGCGGCCTGACAGCCAACCTGCTTTCGCGGCTGTACCCACCCCCTGTAGGAGCCGGCTTGCCGGCGATGGCGGCCTGACAGCCAACCTGCTTTCGCGGCTGTACCCACCCCCTGTAGGAGCCGGCTTGCCGGCGATGGCGTCCTGACAACCGACCTGTTTTCACGGCTGTACCCGGACTTTGTAGGAGCCAGCTTGCTACGGGCGGTGTTCCGACGATGGCGTCAGAACTACCGACCCGTTCTACGGGAACACCTGGCTTTGTACGTTTCCAGACCCATAAAAAAACCCGGCAAAAGCCGGGTTTTTTGACTGGCGTCGAGCTTAAGCGGTGAAGGTTTTGCCTTCGAACTGCTCAGCCACGAATTTCCAGTTGACCAGGTTCCAGAACGCTTCGACGTATTTCGGACGAACGTTGCGGTAGTCGATGTAGTAAGCGTGTTCCCAGACGTCGCAGGTCAGCAGCGGGGTGTCGCCGTTGGTCAGCGGGTTGCCGGCGCCGATGGTGCTGGCCAGGGCCAGGGAACCGTCAGCCTTTTTCACCAGCCAGCCCCAACCGGAACCGAAGGTGCCGATGGAAGTCTTGCTGAATTCTTCCTTGAACTTGTCGAACGAACCGAAGGAAGCATTGATGGCTTCAGCCAGTGCGCCGGTTGGTTGACCGCCGGCGTTTGGCGCCAGGCAGTTCCAGTAGAAAGTGTGGTTCCAGACTTGAGCGGCGTTGTTGAAGATACCGCCCGAGGAAGACTTGACGATCTCTTCCAGGGTCTTGCCTTCGAACTCGGTGCCTGGCACCAGGTTGTTCAGGTTCACGACGTAGGTGTTGTGGTGCTTGTCGTGGTGGTACTCCAAGGTTTCCTTGGAAATGTGCGGCTGCAGGGCATCGTGTGCGTAAGGCAGCGGCGGCAATTCGAAAGCCATGATGATTCTCCTAATCAGGTCAGTTGCGGTGAGCGCAAGGCCGATCACGGGCGGCCAGACAAGCGCCGGGGAGTTTGTACTCTTTGCGGCGCATCGAACCGGATCATAGCACCGGGGGTGCGGCATAACCACGCAACAACTGTGTGGAATAGAGGTTCCAGAGCCATTTGGAATATCAGGTAGCGATGATCAGTTGGCCGGCAACGGCGAACATCATGACGGCCACCAACAAATCAAGGATCCGCCATGTGCTTGGCCGAGCCAGCCATGGCGCCAACCATGCGGCGCCCAGCGCCAACGTGAAAAACCAAAGCAGCGAAGCGCTGGCCGCGCCGACAACGTAAGCCCCGGGCTCGGTTTGTTGCGCACCGAGAGAGCCAATCAGCAACACGGTATCCAGATAAACATGCGGGTTGAGCAAGGTCACCGCCAGGGCGCTGAGCATCACCGCGCGCAGTGAGCGTACCGTCTGGTTTTCACCCTGTTGCAGGCTTTGCTTCGAGCAGGCCCGGCGCAGCGCGAGGCTGCCGTACCACAGCAGAAACGCCGCACCGCCCCAGCGAGCGATGGCCAGCAATGTCGGGTTTTGCGCCAGCACGGTCGCCAGACCGAATACACCGGCCGCTACCAGCAACGCGTCGCAGGTCACGCAGAGCGCCGCCACCGGCAGGTGGTGTTCGCGTCGCAGGCTCTGGGCCAGCACAAACGCATTCTGAGTGCCGATAGCCATGATCAGCCCCGCGGCCACCAACAGGCCGTTCACATAGCTTTGCCACATAAGTTTTACTCCGCGTTGGCTGCCAGATCCCGCAACACTTGCAGGGCGCGTTCGGCATCGGCCTGGCCGACGAATAAATGGTCGTGGAAGTAACCGGCGATCACGTTGCAACTGATCCCGGCCTGGCCCAGCGCGGTGGCGAACGCGGCGGTCAGGCCGACGGCTTCCAGGGCCGAATGCACGTTGAGGGTGATCCAGGCTGCGACGTAGTCGAAGCTGAAACCGGCCCGTTCTGCGTGGGAACGTTCCAGAATCACCGTCAGACCTTCCTGCTCGCGAAAGCTGCCGACAATCTCAAGGTTCGATGGCAATTGACCGTCCCGCAGGGTGCAGAACACGTATTCGCCAGCGTTGAGTTGCGGGCTCATGCTGCGTAGCAGTGTTGCCAGTGAAGTTTCGCCAGCCATGTCGGTAATCCTTGTTCAAGAGTTCTTGCCGCGCATTCTCTGCTGCTAACCTGTATAAGAAAAATCAATCATGCTGATCGCTCATTAGGAAAACTGATGTTCGACTATAAATTGCTTTCTGCGTTGGCCGCCGTGATCGAGCAGGCCGGTTTTGAACGTGCCGCAAAGGTGCTCGGCTTGTCGCAATCGGCGATCTCCCAGCGCATCAAACTGCTGGAGGCGCGGGTCGGCCAGCCGGTGCTGGTGCGGATGGCGCGACCGGCGCCGACGGAAATCGGCCGGCGTTTGCTCAACCATGTGCAGCAGGTGCGCTTGCTGGAGCGGGACTTGCAAACGCTGGTGCCGGCGCTGGATGAAGAAGGCTTGCCGGAGCGTCTGCGCATCGCCCTGAACGCCGACAGCCTCGCCACCTGGTGGGCCGAGGCGGTCGGCGACTTTTGTGCCGAGCAACATTTGCTGCTCGACCTGGTGGTCGAAGACCAGACCGTCGGCCTCAAACGCATGCGTGCAGGCGAAGTGGCGGCGTGCGTCTGTGCCAGCGAACGTCCGGTGGCGGGTGCGCGCAGCGTCCTGTTGGGCGCCATGCGTTATCGCGCGCTGGCCAGCCCGGCGTTCATCGCCCGGCATTTTCCGCATGGCGTGCGCGCTGATCAGTTGTCGAAAACGCCGGCGCTGGTGTTTGGGCCGGACGATTTCCTACAGCATCGCTACCTCGCGTCCCTCGGCGTAGACGGCGGTTTCGAACACCATTTATGCCCGTCATCCGAAGGCTTCATTCGCCTGACGGAAGCCGGTCTCGGCTGGGGACTGGTGCCGGAATTGCAGGTGCGCGAGCAACTTGAGCGCGGCGTTCTGGTGGAGCTTTTGCCAGATAAGCCCATCGATGTGCCGCTGTACTGGCATCATTGGCGCAATGGCGGTCAGTTGCTGGGGTTGCTGACCGATCAATTGGTGCGCTCGTCGAAGCAATGGCTGGTGCCGTTGACCTGACCGGCAGCGTCAAGACCTCACGCACTACGCAAAACGAAATATTCGGAGCACTACATGAAGATTCTGGTCACCGGCGCAAGCGGCTTCATCGGCGGGCGCTTTGCGCGTTTCGCCCTGGAGCAGGGCCTGGACGTGCGGGTCAACGGTCGCCGGGCCGAAAGCGTCGAACATCTGGTGCGCCGTGGCGCCGAGTTCATTGCGGGCGACTTGAGCGACCCGCAACTGGCGCGCGATCTGTGTTCCGACGTCGAAGCCGTGGTGCATTGCGCCGGTGCTGTCGGCGTGTGGGGACGCTATCAGGACTTTCATCAAGGCAACGTGCAGGTCACCGAAAACGTGGTCGAAGCCTGCCTGAAGCAACGCGTGCGGCGACTGGTGCATTTGTCCTCGCCGTCGATCTACTTCGACGGCCGCGATCACCTCGGATTGACCGAAGAGCAGGTGCCCAAGCGCTTCAAGCATCCCTACGCCGCGACCAAATTCCTGGCCGAGCAAAAGGTCTTCGGCGCCCAGGAGTTCGGCCTCGAAACCCTGGCCCTGCGCCCGCGTTTCGTGACCGGTGCCGGTGACATGAGTATCTTCCCGCGACTGCTGAACATGCAACGCAAAGGTCGCCTGGCAATCATCGGAAACGGTTTGAACAAGGTTGATTTCACCAGCGTGCAAAACCTCAACGAAGCGTTGCTCAGCAGCTTGCTGGCCGGCGGTTCGGCGTTGGGCAAGGCCTACAACATCAGCAACGGCACGCCAATTCCGTTGTGGGACGTGGTCAATTACGTCATGCGCAAAATGGACGTCCCACAGGTGACCCGCTACCGTTCCTACGGGTTGGCCTACGCCGTGGCGGCGCTCAACGAGGGTGCGTGCAAGCTGTGGCCGGGTCGCCCCGAGCCGACCCTGTCGCGCTTGGGCATGCAAGTGATGAACAAAAATTTCACCCTGGACATCAGCCGCGCGCGGCATTATCTGGACTACGACCCGAAGGTCAGTCTCTGGACTGCGCTCGATGAGTTCTGCGGCTGGTGGAAGGCTCAGGACATTCACTGACAAACCCCGTTACTGAACGCAGAGTGGGGTTCAGGGTCAATCGATGCGGCTGACGGGTTTATACTTCGCCCCATCAAGCCATCACCGCGTTCCACAAAGGTTGACTCAATGTCCATGCGTAACGATGCCAACGACGACTTCGACGATGTACCGAGCCTGCGTGCCGACAGCCTCGACGACGATGATTTTGTACCCACCGCCCGCACCGCCGTGCATTCGCGCACGCCGCCGGTGGTCAAGGTCAGGGCGGCCAGCACCGGTCCGTTGTGGGCGCTGGTCGGTGCCTTGTTCTTTGCGTTCGCTGGCCTTGCGTGGTGGAGCTTTCAGCAGATCTCGCTGATGGAACAGCAACTGGTGGCGACCCAGGAAAGTTTCGCGCGTATCAGTGAGGATGCGGCGGGACGCTTGCAGGACATTTCCGGCAAGGTGGTCGCCAGTCAGACCAACGTCACCAGCGACAGCGAAGCGCTGAAACTGCAAATCAGGCAGCTGGAAAGCAAACTCCAGGACCAGAGCAAACAGCAGCAGGGCGTTGCCGGCCAGACGTCGGACCTGGACAAGCGTCTGGCGCAAATGACTGCGCAAACCGCCGATCTGGACAAGCGCCTGGCGCAAGCCACCGCCCAGAACACCGAGCACCAGACCGTCAACACGCAATTGCAGGCCCAGGTCAAAGCCCTGAGCAGCGAACTGGCCGCCCTGAAAAGCGCCCCGGCGGATACTGAAAAATTCGAAGCCCAGCTAAAAAGCCTCGGCGCCGACATCACTGCGCTGAAAAAACAAGGCAACCCGAGCGCCGCCATCGAACGTCTGGAACAAGACCTGATCGTGCTCAAAAGCGAACAGGACAACCGCCCGGCCGCCGCGTCAGGCCCGTCCAGTACCGCCGAGTTCGACGCCTTCCGTAGCCAGGTCACCCGCAACATCAACACCCTTCAGGCGCAGATTCAGAATTTGCAGCAACAGTTGCGGGCCAGGCCTTGAGGCTGAAGGCGCGGTAATTCGCTGCAATACCATTTTGCAGACTGCGGTTCGCTGAATATCCATACATACCCCATTGCCGTCTACGCTCTTCAAACACCGAAGAGAACGAGGGATGCGCAATGGGGTTTTTGCACAGGTTGGCCCTGCTGGGCGGGATGCTGTTGCTGTGCCTGGGGCAGGCGCAAGCCGCCGGGACCGAGAAGGACGACAGCCAGGCCGCCATCGCCTTGCTGGAAAAAGCCCTGGCCTATTACCACGACAATGGCGACAAGGCATTCGCGGCCTTCAGTCGTCAGGGCGAGTTTGTCGACAAGGACCGCTACGTGTTCGTGCTCGATACCAAAGGCGTGATGCTCGCCAGCGGTGGGCCTTCTTCGGCGTTGATCGGGCGTGATGTATCGGATGTGCTCGGGCCGGATTTGCAGAAGGCTTTCAAGGACGCGTTGAAAGTGCCGGAGGGCAATGGCATTCAGCAAGCGGAGTATCGCTGGCAGAACTGGTCCGACGGCAAGGTCGAACGCAAGCATGTGTTCTACCAACGGGTCGGCCAGCGGATTCTGGCGGTGGGTTACTACTTGCCACGGGCGTCGGCGGAGCAGGCGATGGCGTTGCTGAACAAAGCGGCGACCGATCTGGCCAAGGACGAGAAGGGCACGCTCACGTCGATCAACTCGCTCAAGGGCGGTTATTTGCAGGATGACTTGTATGTGTTCGTCGTCAACCTGGATACCCAGCGTTACGTCGCCCACGGTACAAATCTGCGCTTGATCAATACCGATTTCGGCAAGATCAAGGACCCTGAAGGCAAACCGGTCGGCGAGCCGATCCTGGCGTTGATGGCCGGGCAGGATTATGGCGAATACGCGTATCGGTGGAAAAACCCCGTGACCGGCAAGGTCGAGGACAAGCATGCGTACCTGAAGAAGGTCGGGCAATTTCTGGTGGCTGTGGGGTATTACAGCCCTTGAATCTCTATCACATGGGATGACGTCTTCGCGGGCAAGCCTCGCTCCTACAGGTTTGCATGGCTCTTGTAGGAGCGAGGCTTGCCCGCGAAGGCCGCGACTCGGTTCAACTACCGAGCCTTGTCTTCCCGCCCACGCAACACCCGGTTCGGCATGGCAATCGCCGCCGCCAACCCAAGCAACGACACCGCCGCACTGACCATCAACAAATGCCGGAAGGTCAGCAGCAGTTCGGCGCGCAAGGCGTTCTGCGCATCCCCCGGCGCGGCGTTCAGGCCATCCAGCAAAACGTTCCCGGAGCTGCCCTCGGCAATCAGCGTAGAGCCGGCCAGATGGGCGAAACTCGAGTCTTGCAGCAATGCCAGCAACAACGCCGACATCAACGCCACGCCCACCGCGCCGCCCAGGGAGCGGAACAGGTTGGTGGTGCTGGTCGCCACGCCGATGTCCCGTTGTTCCACCGAATTCTGCGTCCCGACCAAGGACGTCGGGAATTGCATGCCGGAGGCGATCCCGCTGAGCACCATGAACAGACTGCTGAGCACCACCGCCTGTGGCGGACTGAACGCCATCCCGAGGATCGAGATCGGCATGAGGAGGGCGCCCGCGAGAATCATCGGTTTATAGCGCCCGGTCACCGAGGTTCGGCGCCCGGCGAAATACGCGCCGATCGGCAAACCCATGGCCAGTGGCAACAGGTGCAGCGCGGCACTGTCGGCCCCGGCGCCGGTCACGCTCTGGAAGCGCAACGGCATCAGCACAATCAACGAAATCGCCTGGAAACTGGTGAAGAAAATCGTGCACCAGCACAGGATCGCATTGCGGTTGGCGAACAGGTGCATCGGCAGCAACGGCTCCCGTGCACGGCGCTCATGCCCGACGAACAACGCCAGGACCACCACCGCACAACCCAGCAAACCCAGCACCTCGGCGCTGCGCCACGAATGCCCCTGGCCGACCTGAGTAATGCCGAGCAACAAGGCGGTCAAACCGATGATCATCAACACGGTGCCGAGGTAATCGATGATCGGTTTGCGCTGCGGCACCGGGAGCCCGACCAAGGTGTGACGGGCGACCAGCCAGGCGCCAAGGCCCAGCGGCAGGTTGATCAGGAACACCCAGCGCCAGGACAGGTATTCGGTCATGTAACCGCCGAGCACCGGCCCGGCGACGCTGGCCACCGCGTACATGCTGCTGAAATAGCCCTGATAACGACCGCGTTCGCGAGGCGGCACGATGTCGCCGATGATCGCCTGGCTGACCGAAATCATCCCGCCGGCGCCAATGCCCTGAAGAATCCGCGCCAGCACCAGTTGCTCCATGCTCTGGGCCATGCCGCAGAAGAACGAAGCAATCGTGAACAGCCCCATGCCGAACAGCATCAACTTGCGCCGACCGTACAGGTCGCCGAGTTTGCCGTAGATCGGCACGGCCACGGTCATCGCCACCATGTAGCCGGAAATCACCCAGGCCAACAAGCTGACGTCCTTGAACTGCGCGGAGATGGCGGGCATCGATACAGCGACGATCGTCTGATCCAGCGCCCCGAGAAAGATGGCCAGCATCAGGGCGATCAGCACGCTCCGGATGGCCGGTTTGGGCGTTTCAGGCTGGTTGAGATTGGTCACGGGAAAACCTGCGGGCAGTGAGGGTCCCGCAGGAGGCAAGGGCGAGCGGGGATGCTCGCCAGTGTAAGTCGGTAGCAGGCTATTCGATAGCCTCATACGGAAGTCCGACGTAATTTTCTGCAATGGTTTTCCGACCCGCTTCGGAGCTGACGAAGTAGTCCAGCTCCGACGCGCTGATGCGCTGACTGAACCCGTCGTGATCGTCAAAGCGGTGCAACATCGAGGTCATCCACCAGGAAAATCGCTCGGCTTTCCAGACCCTGCGCAGGCAGACTTCGGAGTATTTCTCCAGCAAGTCGACACGGCCTTCGCGGTAAACCTTCAGCAGGATATTGAACAACGTACTGACGTCGCTGGCCGCCAGGTTCAGGCCTTTGGCGCCGGTCGGCGGGACGATGTGCGCGGCGTCGCCGACCAGAAACATCCGCCCGTATTGCATCGGTTCGACCACGAAACTGCGCAACGGCGCGATGCTTTTTTCGATGGACGGCCCGGTCACCAAAGACTCGGCCAGCGCAGCAGGCAGCCGGGATTTGAGCTCATCCCAGAAGCGTTGATCGGACCAATTCTCGACAGCCTCGTCGGCAGGGACCTGAAGGTAATACCGGGTGCGAGTCGCCGAGCGCATGCTGCACAGGGCAAAACCGCGTTCGTGACGGGCGTAGACCAACTCATCGTGAACCGGTGGTGTGTTGGCAAGAATCCCCAGCCAGCCGAACGGATAAACCCGTTCGAACACCTTCAGGTTGTCGGCGGGAATCGATTGCCGCGCTACACCATGGAAACCGTCGCAACCGGCGATGTAGTCGCAATCGAGCCGATACGCTTCGCCGTCCTTTTCGAACGTCACGAACGCTTCATCGGTTTTCATGCCGTGAGGCACGACGTTGCCGGCTTCATAGATCGTCTGCGCGCCGGCCTCCCGACGAGCGGCCATCAGGTCGCGAGTGACTTCGGTTTGCCCGTAGATCATCACGGTTTTGCCCCCGGTCAGGGCGTGCAGATCGATGTGCACCTGGCGCCCGTCGAGGGCCAGTTCGAAGCCGCCGTGAACCAGTCCTTCGGCGTCCATGCGCTGGCCAACGCCGGCCTGACGCAGCAGCTCTACCATGCCTTGTTCGAGGACACCGGCACGGATTCGCCCGAGCACATAGTCCGGGGTCTGGCGTTCGAGAATGAGGGTGTCGATACCGGCGTTGTGCAGCAATTGGCCGAGCAGCAAACCGGAGGGGCCGGCGCCAATGATGGCGACTTGGGTTTTCAGTGTTTTCATTGTTTTTATGACTCGCAAGCTCCACACGACCTGCGTCGGTGAATTATTTTTATGGATCGAGTGCTTGCATTTTTCACTTGCGGGTCTGTCAATTGAAGGTGAAAACTGAGCCGATAGCTGTACTTTCTGCCAATCGGTGCGATTATCGCCCGTCACTTCCCGAGGCCTGGATTGAAGTTATGAACAAGCCTGCCCTGCCTTCGATACCGGTGTTCAAGCTCTACGGTGAAAGCCTGGACTGGCCGACCCCGGACTTGCTGCACTGTGAAACCATTTCCAAACGCAGCCGCGAACACCAGTGGGAAATCAAACCCCATCGCCACGCCGATTTATGCCAATTACTCTTCGTGTTCAAAGGTCAGGCAGAGCTTGAAATCGAAGGCAAGCGTACGCAATTGGGCGAACCGGCGATCCTGGTTCTGCCGCCGTTATCGGTGCACGGTTATCGTTTTTCCGAGGATGTCGAAGGCTTTGTCGTGACCCTCGCCGCGCCGCTGGTCGCCCATCTTCAGGCGCAATTGGGCAACTCGGTGAATGCCCTGGCCCAGGCCGAAAGTTATCCGGCCGGCAACGACAGCGAGTACCTCAACAGCCTGTTTTCTGCGCTGCAAACCGAATACACCGGTCATCAACCGGCCCGGGAAATGCTCATGCATTCGCTGGTCAGCGTGATCATGGTGTGGGTCAGCCGGCAGGCGTTGCAGCGTCGCTCGGCCAGTCAGCGTCCGCAGCGTGCGCGGGAATACCTCAACGGGTTTATCCAACTGGTGGAAGAGACGTATCGCCAGCACGTCAAGGTCGAAGACCTGGCGCATCGGCTGGGGATTTCGGTGTCGCACCTCAACGGCACGTGCCGTGAATTGGCGGGACAACCGGCGTTGCAGATCATGCACGAGCGGCAATTGCTGGAGGCCAAGCGTTTGCTGACCTACACCAGCATGACCATTTATGAAATGTCCGATGTGTTGGGGTTTTCCGATCCGACCAACTTCACGCGCCTGTTCCGGCGTCGTGTGGGGATCTCACCCAAGGCGTTCCGCGACCGCTTGAAGGCCGATCAGGACAACGAGGCCTGATCCCCTTCATCACCGGAGGGCGTTGAGGGTCGCGTTGTGGGGAATGCAGCGCTCGAAGTTGCAGCTCGCGTACTCACGGGGCAGGTTTCGCAATTGCTCAACGCGCCACGCCGCGGTGCCGTACAGCGCCAGCGTCACCGCGCAGGTGATGAAAATGGCGAGGTATCTTCTTGTTTTCGTGTTCATGGCGTTGACCTCTGAACGAATACCCTTCGGTACTAAGTTCAGCATAGGTCAGCGGCAGTGAGTTGCCAGTTAAGCGGCTTTCAGAACGCTGATGCCCCTGTAGGAGCCGGCTTGCTGGCGATAGCGGTGGGCCAGTCAACCAGTTTATTGACTGGACGGACGCCATCGCCAGCAAGCCGGCTCCTACAGGGGAACGTATTCACAAGCCGGCATCCCACTCTGGTTCTTCCGGAAACCGCAGCACCAGAAAATCCAGCACGCTGCGCAATGCCGCCGGCATGTGTTTGCGTGAGGCATACACCGCGTAGATGTTCATCTGGCGCGGTTCGGCCTGGGGCAGCAGGCGGATCAGTTCGCCGCTGTGGATATGCACACCCGCCTGATAACTCGGCAGCATCGCCACCCCGGCGCCAGCGATTGTTGCGCGCAGCAGGGTGCTCGCTTCGTTGGCGCTGATGTTGCCCTGCACCGGCACCGAGACCGGTTCGCCGTCCTGCTCGAAATGCCACAGGCTTTTGCCGAAGTAGGAGTGGGTCAGGCAGTTGTGCTGGCTCAGGTCTTCCACCCGCATTGGCGTCGGGTGCTCCTGCAGGTAAGCGGGGGCGGCGCAGATCACCGAGCGGCAGACCGTCAGCCGTCGCGCAATGAGGTTCGGGTCCAGGTCATTGCTGGTCCGAATCGCCAGATCGATGCGCTCATCCACCAGGTTCACCGTGCGGTCGAGCATCTGCAGGTCGATGCTGACGCCGGGGTAACGTTTGACGTAGGCGGCCATCGCATCCGCCAATTGCGCCTGGCCGAACGAGGTGCTGACGCTGATCCGCAGCAGGCCCCGCGGCGCATCGTCCGGCTCGCTGACGGCGGCCTGCATGTCCGTGGACAGGTCGAGCATCTGCCGACAGCGCGGCAGGATTTCACTGCCGGCGGCGGTCAGGCTCAATTTACGCGTGGTGCGATGCATCAGGCGCGCGCCGACCCAGTCTTCCAGTTCCGCCAGATACCGCGAAACCACCGGCCGCGACAGGTCCAGGTGATCGGCGGCGGCCGACTGGCTGCCGAGGTCGACCACCGTGACGAATACGCGCATTGCTTGTAGACGATCCATGATTTGCCCGCTTTCAGAAACAAACTATGTCTAAGCATCGCATTTTTTGTAACGAATAAGGCAACTAAGCTCTGTCCATATTCTGTAGGAGCCGGCTTGCTGCGGGCGGTGTTGATAACGCGTAGTTCCTGGATAAACGCGGCGTCTTCAAATCCATCGCCAGCAAGCCGGCTCCTACACAAAGGGCGTCTATCAAACAACGGAGCAACAGATGATCGGTTTCAACCTCAAGCGTATTTTGCTGGCCACGGCCACCCTCGGTTTCGCGGCCCACGCGGCGGCATCGACGCTGACGCTGGATGTTTACAACCCCGGCGAGAAAGCGATCTTCCCGGTGACGTCGGTGCTGGTCAGCGGCGAGAAAGACGCGATTCTGGTGGACGCGCAATTCGGCAAATCCCAGGCCGAGCAAGTGGTGGAAAAAATCCGCGCCAGCGGCAAGCAACTGACCACCATCTACATTAGTCACGGTGACCCGGATTACTACTTCGGCCTCGACACCCTGACCGCCGCGTTCCCCAACGCCAAGGTGCTCGCTTCGCAACCGACCGTGGACCACATCAAGCAAACCGTCGACGGCAAACTGGCGTTCTGGGGGCCGAAAATGGGGGCCGACGTGCCGGCCAAAACCATCGTGCCGGACGTACTCAAGGGTGACAGCCTGATGCTCGAAGGGCAGAAGTTGCAGGTGGTGGGTCTTGAGGGCAAACAACCGGATCGCACTTTTGTGTGGATCCCGTCGATCAAGGCGGTGGTCGGTGGCGTGGTCGTCGCAGAAAACATTCACGTATGGATGGCCGATACCCAAACCGCGCAGTCCCACGCTGACTGGCTGGCTACGCTGCACTCCATCGAAACCCTGAAACCGCACACCCTCGTGCCGGGTCACTACCTTGGCAAAAGTGCCCGCTCCCTGGCCGCCGTGCAGTTCACCGCGGATTACATCAAAGCCTTCGACGAAGAAACCGCCAAGGCCAAAGACGCCGCCGCGCTGATCGCCGCGATGAAAAAACGCTACCCGAAACTGGGCGAAGAAAGCTCGCTGGAGCTGAGCGCCAAAGTCGCCAAGGGCGAGATGAAGTGGTAACCCGATTCACCCACTCACACTGATCCACACTGGAGAACGTCATGAGCAACATCGCAATCATCGGTGCCACCGGCCGTGCCGGCAGCCAACTGTTGGAAGAAGCCCTGCGTCGTGGTCATAGCGTTACGGCCATCGCGCGCGATACGTCGAAAATCGGCCAGCGTGCCGGGGTGGTCAGCAAGAATGTCGACGTGCTGGATGGCGACGCCTTGCAAGCCGCTGTGACGGGGCATGATGTGGTCATCAGCGCGGCACATTTCGCCACGATTCCCGCCGCTGCCGTTGTGGCGCCGGTGAAGAAGGCCGGGGTGAAACGTCTGCTGGTGGTGGGCGGTGCCGGTTCGCTGTTGCTGCCGGACGGCACCCGCGTCATCGACAGCGAAGGCTTCCCGGCGGAATACAAGGCAGAGGCCAGCGCCGGTGCGTTGTTTCTCGAAAACCTGCGCAAGGAACAGGAACTGGACTGGACCTTCCTGTCGCCCTCGGCGGAGTTTGTCGAAGGCGAGCGTACTGGGAAATCCCGGATCGGCAAGGATGATTTGCTAGTGAGTAGTGAAGGGCGTAGCTGGATTACGTTTGCTGATTATGCGATTGCGATGATCGATGAAGTGGAAGCGCCGAAGCACTCTCGGCAGCGGTTCACAGTTGGGTATTGATAGCGTGGCTTAAACCTTCGCCGGCAAGCCGGCTCCTACAGGGATTTGCCCTTGTAGGAGCCGGCTTGCCGGCGATGCTTTTGGGCCTTCACCGACTCTGCGCCTGCTCCACCAACCAACCCATCAATTCGCGCAACTTCGGCGAAGGTGCAGGTTTCTCCGGGAATACCAGGTAATACGCCAACCCGGTTTTTACCTTCAATTCAAACGGCATGACCAGCCGCCCGGCACTCAGGTCATCGCCAATCAACGACCAATCGCCAATCGCAACACCTGTCCCCTGAGACGCCATCGACATCGCCAGGTCCAGGGTTTCGAAATGCTGACCCTTGCTGACATTGCTCAGTTGAAGATCCGCCGCTTTCAGCCAGGCATTCCAGTCGCGCTCATCCCGCGTCGGGTGCAGCAGCAAGTGCTGTTGCAGATCCGCCGGTGACTGCAAGGCCTGTGGCCCTTCCAGCATCGGTCGCGAACACACCGGCGTCAGTTGCTCGTCGAACAGCAGATAAGACGTCAGCGCGTTGTCCGGCGGCGCGCCATACATAACCGCCGCGTCGAATTGCTCGCGATGAAAATCCACGCCGTGCTTGACCGTGGTGGTCAGCTCCACCGGCACATCCGGACGCTCCCGTTGCCACTGCAACAGGCGCGGCAACAACCAGCGCATCACACAGGTCGGCGCCTTGAGTTGCAGGGTTTCGCGCTTCTCGCCGATCTGCTCCACCGCCTCGTCGATCAAGCCGAAAATCTGCTGCACCCGTGGCAGCCACTCCCGTCCTTCAGCCGTCAAATCCAGGCCGCGGGCCTGGCGAATGAACAGCTCATAACCCAAATGTTCTTCCAGCCCGGCGATCTGTCGACTCACCGCGCCCTGGGTGATGAACAGCTGTTCGGCGGCACGGGTGAAGTTGCAGCACTGCGCGGTAATCAGAAAAGTGTGCAGCGCCGGCAGGGGAGGCAATCGTTTCATTGGGATCCAAGGTATGACGTGAGGACATGGCTAGTATGACTTTTTATCCATTGTTGCGGCTACGTGTCGCCCGTTCCAATGAGGCCATCCCTGGACCTGCCCGCTCATCATAAACACTGCGCAGGCCCGGCGTCTCAAACGAACAAAAAGGGCAAAAGACATGGCGACGTGCGGCGAAGTATTGGTCAAGTTACTCGAAGATTACGGGGTTGAGCAGGTGTTCGGCATCCCTGGGGTTCACACCGTGGAGCTGTATCGCGGGCTGGCCCGTTCGAGCATCAACCACGTCACTCCGCGTCACGAACAGGGTGCCGGTTTCATGGCCGACGGTTATGCACGCACCAGCGGCAAACCGGGTGTGTGCTTCATCATCACCGGCCCGGGCATGACCAACATCACCACCGCCATGGGCCAGGCCTACGCCGATTCGATCCCGATGCTGGTGATCTCCAGCGTGCAGACCCGCAGCCAGTTGGGCGGTGGTCGCGGCAAGCTCCACGAGCTGCCGAACCAGAGCGCATTGGTCGGCGGCGTGGCGGCGTTCTCCCACACCCTGATGTCGGCGTCCGAACTGCCGGGCGTGTTGGCCCGCGCTTTCGCGCTGTTCCAGGCCGGTCGTCCGCGTCCTGTTCACATCGAAATCCCACTGGACGTTCTGGTTGAAGAAGCCGACGACTTGCTCAGCAGCCTGCCGGTCAACATCGACCGCGCCGGTGCTTCGCCAAGCGCGATCAGCCGCATGACCGAACTGCTCGCCGGCGCCAAGCGCCCACTGATTCTCGCCGGTGGCGGTGCTATCGATGCCGCTGCGGAATTGACTGAACTGGCTGAATTGTTGGACGCGCCAGTCGCGCTGACCATCAACGCCAAAGGCATGCTCGAGTCCGGCCATCCGCTGTTGATCGGTTCGACCCAGAGCCTGGTCGCGACTCGCGCCCTGGTTGCCGAGGCCGATGTGGTGCTGGCCATCGGCACCGAGCTGGCCGAGACCGACTACGACGTCACTTTCGCCGGTGGTTTCGAAATTCCCGGCAAGCTGCTGCGCGTTGATATCGACCCGGATCAGACCGTGCGCAACTACCCGCCGCACATCGCACTGGTAGCCGATTCGCGCAACGCTGCCCAAGCCTTGCTGAGCGCGCTGTCCCACAAATCGCTGGCCGAGCGCCGCAACGATTGGGGCCAGGTCCGCGCCGCACGTCTGCGCGAAGACCTCGCCGCCACCTGGGACGCGCCGACACTGGCCCAGACCCGTTTCCTCGAAACCGTCCTGCACGAATTGCCGAACGCGGTGTTCGTCGGTGACTCGACCCAACCGGTGTACACCGGCAACCTGACCTTCAACCCGGAGCGCCCGCGCCGCTGGTTCAACTCGTCCACCGGCTACGGCACCCTCGGTTACGCCTTGCCGGCAGCGATTGGCGCCTGGCTCGGCGGTAGCGTTGAAAACGGCACGCGTCCTCCAGTGGTGTGCCTGATCGGCGACGGCGGCCTGCAATTCACCCTGCCGGAACTGGCCAGCGCCGTTGAAGCGCGTACCCCGGTGATCGTCCTGCTGTGGAACAACCAGGGCTACGAAGAGATCAAGAAATACATGGTCAACCGCGCCATCGAGCCGGTCGGCGTAGACATCTACACCCCGGATTTCATCGGTGTCGCCAAGGCATTGGGCTGTGCGGCTGAAGCGGTCAACGGTGTTGAACAACTGCGCAGCGCCTTGCGTGTAGCCACCGATCGCCAAGGCCCGACCCTGATTGAAATCGATCAGACTCTGTGGATGCAGGCGGTGTCGAAATGACTTTCCCCACCACTCTTGATGGTCTGTTCATCGACGGTAAATGGTCGGCGGGCAGCGAACACCTGCGCGTGATCAACCCGGCCACCGAAGCGCTGCTGACCACCGTGAATGGCGGTGATGCACATTCCGTCGATCAAGCCGCAAACGCAGCCACCGAAGCCTTCAAGGCCTGGTCACAAACCACCGGCGCCGAACGCGGTGCCATCCTGCGCAAAATCGCTGCGGGCGTGCAGGCCGGTCGCGACAAGTTGATGCACTTGCAGTCGAGCAACAACGGCAAACCGTTGTTCGAAGCGGCCATCGACGTCGATGACGTGATCGCTACGTTCGAGTACTACGCAGGCCTGGCCGAAGGCCTGGACGCCAAACAGGACAGCAACGTCGAGCTGCCCACCGACGACTTCAGCGCCCGTGTGCGCCGTGAGCCGTGTGGTGTGGTCGGCCTGATCGTGCCGTGGAATTTTCCGATGGTTACCACCGCCTGGAAACTCGCCCCGGCCCTGGCCGCCGGTTGCTGCGTGGTGCTCAAGCCTTCCGAAGTGACGCCGCTGCCGGAGCTGGAACTGGCGGCGATCATCGCCGAGGCCGGTTTGCCGAAGGGCGTGTTCAACGTGGTCTGCGGCACCGGTCTGGCGGTCGGCGCGCCGATGTCGGCGGACCCGCGCATCGCCAAGATTTCCTTCACCGGCAGCAACGCGGTCGGCGTGCAGGTGATGCAACGCGCGGCAGAAACCGTGAAGGGCGTGAGCCTGGAACTGGGCGGCAAATCCTCGCTGCTGGTGCTGGCCGATGCCGACATTGAACTGGCCGTGGAAGTGGCCTGTGGCGGTGGTTTTTTCAACGCCGGGCAGATGTGTTCCGCCACCAGCCGCGTGCTGGTCGCCGATGAACTGGCCGACGAATTCCTCCTGCGCCTGAAGGCGCGTACTGAAGCCATCCGCGTGGCCGACCCGTTCGACCCGAACGTGGAAATGGGCGCACTGGTCAATCAGGCGCAATACCAACGTGTGCTCGGCCACATCGATCGCGGTTTGAGTGCTGGCGCCAAGCTGATCTGCGGCGGCAATCGCCCCGCAGACTTGCCGCGCGGTTATTTTTTGCAGCCGACGATTTTCACCGAAGTGCCCCTCGACAGTGCGCTGTGGTGTGAAGAGATTTTCGGCCCGGTGATCTGCGTGCGCAGTTTCGCCACCGAAGCCGAGGCGATTGCCCTGGCCAACGACAGCCAGTTCGGCCTGGTGGCCAGCGTGGTGACGCGCAACGCCGAGGCGGCGGATCGGGTTGCCAACGCCTTGCAGGCGGGGCTTGTGTGGATCAACGCGCCGCAAGTGATCTTCCCGCAGACCGCGTGGGGCGGCTACAAGCAGAGCAGCATCGGCCGCGAATTGGGGCCATGGGGCTTGCAGGCTTTCCAGGAAATCAAACACGTGATTCGCGCCGTCTGACGGCACGAAAAAGGTGAGCGCATGCCTTCAAAGGAGGCATGCGCTGGCGTCATGGCTTCAATGAATTTTTATCGATAGTCAGGTGTTTTACACGACCTCAGGATGAACTCACTGGTTCAGCCAAGCCCCCGAAAATACGGGGGATAACACTGATCCGGCCGCGCGGATGCAACAGTTTCGACCTGCCTTATACCTACAAAAACAAAGGGAGTCCGTAATGGGCGAGCATGATCTGAACAGACGTCAATTCATCAAAACCGTAGGCGTGGCCTCGGTTGCCGCGGCAGCCATGAGCTTGCCCTTCGTCAAGGCCAATGCCAGCGACACGCGCTTTCAGGGCAAGACCCTGCGCCTGCTGACCTGGTCCGATGACACAGGCCTGGCCGCACTGCGCAACATCGCCGCAACGTTCGAAGACAAGTACGGCTGCAAGGTCATCGCTGACCGCACCGGCAGTACTTCGGAAATGGTCGCCAAACTCAAGGCCGGCGGTGATCGTCCGCAATACGACATCATCACCCTGGCGGGCGTTGGCGCCGAAGGTCTGGCCGCCGCCAACCTGCTGGAAAAACCCGACCTCAATCGCATCCCCAACCTGGTGGATGTCCCGGAGAAATACCGCACCGGCGCCAATGGCCACGGGATCGGTTACCTGCTCTGGTGCAACAGCCTGGTCTACAGCACCCGTACCATCAAGGAAGCACCGGACAGTTACGCCGCCCTGTGGGACGCCGAGCTGTCGCCGAACATCTTCCTGCCGCCGCCGAACTGGACCGAAGCGATGGACCTGATCATCATCGCCGCCAAACTGGCCGGTGGTGACGAACACAACATCGAACCCGGCTTCAAGAAACTCGCCGAGCTGAAGGATCGCGTGGTGACCCTGGGTGAAAACCCGAACCAGATCGCCGAGCTGTTCCGCACCGGTTCCCTGGACATGGGCGGCTTGTACGCACCGGCCTTCTTCCCGAAACAGATCCGCGATCCGGCCTACGGCCTGGGCGCCACGTTCGGCATGAAAGAAGGTTTCTACACCGACCTGATGCTGTCGGTGATGCCGAAAAACCGTCCGGGCGATACCGACCTGACCTACGCGTTCATCAACCACTCTCTGGACCCGCTGGTGCAGGGCAAGATGGCTGAGGACATTTACAACGGCCCGGTCAACGCCAAGGCGATCATCTCCGCCGAAGCGCGCAAGAGCCCGTACATCCTCACGCCGGAGCAGATCGCCGAGAAGGCGATCATGCACGACAACGCCTTCCTGGCCTCCGTGCATGACCAATGGATTCGTCGCTACACGGAAATCTTTTCTTCCTGATCGAGTGTCGAACACAGGTTCTTCAATCACTGAAGATCCCCTGTGGGAGCGAGCCTGCTCGCGATAGCTGACTGACATTCACCGTTAATGTCGACTGATACACCGCTATCGCGAGCAGGCTCACTCCTACAAGGGGCCGGGGTGGCCTGAGGTCTTGTGTTTGCCAGCTGCTTTCCATTGACGAGACCCTTGCTATGGAACACCAACCTCTGACTCATCCGGTCGATGCAGCTCCTGTGCGCGCCAATCGGGGTGTTTCGCCGACGACCCGCGCCTGGTTTTTTCTGACGCCGTCGATGCTGTTTCTCGGCGTGCTGATTGCCGCCAGCCTGCTGGTGCTGCGCATGAGCGTCGGCACCAAAGGCGCGGAATGGACCGGGTTCAGCCTGGCCAGCTACGCCCAATTGCTGGAACCGTATTACCTCAAATCCTTGCTGCTGACCTTGCGCCTGGCGCTGATCAGCGCAGTAATCGCCGTGGTGCTGGCGATCCCGGTGGCCTACACCATGTCGCGCCTGACGTCGCCGTTTGTGCGCAGGATCTTCCTCGCTGCGGTGCTGCTGCCATTGCTGGTCAACCTGCTGCTGCAAAGCTACGGCTGGCTGGTGATTCTCGGCCCGGGCGGCATGCTCAATCAGGCACTGATGGGCCTGGGCCTGATCAAGCGCCCGATCATGCTGCTGTACAACCAGAACGGCGTGTTGATGGGCCTGGTGCAAACCGCGTTCCCGTTGGCCGTGCTGCCGATTGCCAGCGCCATGCGCGGCGTCGCCCGCACTTACGAAGAGGCCGCCGCCACCCTGGGCGCCAGTCGCTTTCAGGTGTTCCGCCAGGTGGTTCTGCCGATGAGTTTTCCGGGGATCATCACCGGCGCGACACTGGTTTTCGCTTACAACGCCAGCAGCTTCGTGGTGCCGTTGTTGCTGGGTGGCCGACGCGTGCCGATGCTGGCGGTGATGGTCCATGACCAGATCGCCCCGCTGATGAACTGGCCCGCCGCGTCCGCCGCCGGTGTGGTGCTGATTGTCACCACGCTCGCGATCATGACTTTGTCCGAATACATCACTGGCCGTCGTCGGCGCATGCTGGAGGCTTCGCAATGAGCTCTGTGATCAAGAAGCGTTATTCGCTGCTGCCAGGCGAAACCGGCAAGTTTGCCGGCATCCTCTCGGGGTTCATTCTGCTGCTGGCGGTGTTGCCGATCCTGACCATGATCGTCATGTCGTTCAGCGGTGCGTCGAACCTCGACTTCCCGCCGAGCAGCTACAGCCTGCAATGGTACAAGGCCGCCTGGCACACCTTCGTGTCGCCGGACGCGAGTGATGTGCTGAGCCTCGGCAAAGCCATGACCACCAGCCTGATGGTGTCGTGCCTGACCATGGTCTTCGCCACGATCATCGCGGTGCCGGCGGCTTATGCGCTGACCCGTTGCGAGTTCCGCGGCAAGGCGGTGGCGCTGCAACTGATGTCGCTGCCGCTGGTGTTTCCGATGGTGGTATTGGGCCTGGCATTGCTGCTGGTGTTCGACAGCCTGCCGTTCCAGATGACCACCTCGCGGCTGGTGATCGCCCACGTGATCCTGGCGCTGCCGTTTGTGGTGAAAAACTGCACGGCGGCAATGCTGTCCATCGGCAGCGAAGTCGAAGAGGCCGCGCAAATGCTCGGTGCTTCGCCAACGCGGGCGATCATCGATGTGGTGGTGCCGCTGATGAAGTCGGGGATTCTGGCGGGGATGCTGCTGGCGTTCATCGTCTCGTTCAACGAATTCACCGTGACCTATTTCCTTTACACCATCGACGTGATGACCGTGCCGATCTGGATGTACAGCCGCACCGTGTCGTCGCTCGACCCTACCGTATTTTCGTTTGCCGTGCTGATCGTGCTGATCGACTTCGTCCTGATCTGGGCGTTGGAGAAGCTGGTCGGTGAAGGTGGCGTTTCGTTCTGATTCTTGAGGTGATTCATATGTCTGGTCTGATTCTGGAAAACGTCGAGAAACATTACGGCTCGGCCTGCGCGGTAAAGGATGTGAACCTGCATTTGCCGGAAGGCAAGCTGGTGTGTTTCCTCGGCCCTTCGGGCTGCGGTAAAACCACCTTGCTGCGGATGATTGCCGGCCTCGAAACCCTGACCGGCGGCGAGATTCGCCTGGACGGTGAAGACATCGGCCAAACCCCGGCGCATCTGCGTAATTTCGGCATGGTGTTTCAATCGTTGGCGCTGTTTCCGCACATGACCGTTGGGGAAAACATCGCCTATCCGCTGAAATTGCGCGGGGTCAGCAAGGCTGATCAGCACAAGCGCGTAGTGGAATTGCTGGAACTGATCCAGTTGCAGGAAATGATTGACCGCCCGGTGGCGAAACTGTCTGGCGGTCAACGTCAGCGCGTGGCGATTGCCCGGGCGATTGCCAACCACCCGAAAATCCTCCTGCTGGACGAACCGCTGTCGGCGCTGGACGCCAAGCTGCGTGAGTCGATGCAGGTAGAAATCCGTCAACTGCAACAACGCCTGAACATCACCACCATCATGGTCACCCACGACCAGCGTGAGGCGATGACCATGGCCGATATCGTCGTGGTGCTGGGTGAGCATCGCGTGCAGCAAGTGGGCACGCCGATCGAGATCTATCGTCATCCGGCCAACGAGTTTGTCGCGGACTTCATCGGTTCGGGCAACATCTTCCCGGCGACCGCGCTGGGTAACGGCCAGGTCAGCCTGCCGGGGGGCGATGCGCTGCAAGTGCCGATCTGCACGAGCATTGCGGCGGGAGAGAGGGTCAAGATGCTGATCCGCCCTGAGGACCTGCAACTGTCGCATCCGCAGGCGACGGCGGGGAATCGCTTGTTGGGCACCGTGACGTTCGTGCGAGACATCGGCGCGACGATCGAGACGACCGTGGAGTGTTCCGGGGTGTCGTTTACCGCGTTGAGCACGCCGTGCCAGGGGGTCGGGTTGAGCATTGGCAACCCGGTGTCGGTGACGTTGCCGGCCGAGGCTTGCCGAGTACTCGGCGCGTAAAAAGCGCACCCCTTGTAGGAGCGAGGCTTGCCCGCGAAGAACGATAACGCGGTCATTCAGATATGACCGCGGTGACCCCTTCGCGGGCAAGTCGGATCGCCGCCCGCTCGCTCCTACAGGTGTGCGGTTGAATTCGGCTAAACCGTCAACCGCAACCGCGCCAAATCCCGCAGCGGCGGCGCCCCGAACAACCGGCTGTACTCCCGGCTGAACTGCGACGGGCTTTCATATCCGACGCGATACCCCGCCGCCGACGCTTCCAGCCCTTCGGCCAGCATCAACCGCCGCGCTTCCTGCAAGCGCAGTTGCTTCTGATACTGCAACGGACTCATCGCCGTCATCGCCTTGAACCGGTGATGCAAGGTCGACACGCTCAGATTCACTTCCTTGGCCAGATCATCAATGCGCAGCGGTTGCTCATAATTGCCGTTGAGCCATTTGATCGCCTGGCTGATGCGGTGGCTCTGGCTGTTGGCAATCGCGATCTCATACAAGCGATGGCCCTGCTGACTGCGCAACAACCGATAGAGAATCTCCCGACGAATCAACGGTGCGAGCATGGCGATGTCTTTCGGTGTGTCCAGCAATCGCGCCAGGCGCAACACGGCATCGAGCATCGCGGTGTCGATCCGTTCGACATACAAACCGCGACCGGTGGGGCGGGTCGGCACGCCCAAAGGACCGGCGTCGGCAATCAACGCGGTGATTTCCGCCGGATCAATGTCCAGCCGCACCGAGAGGATCGGTTCTTCAGAGGTGACGTTCACTATCCGCCCGCTCAGGGGCATGGAGACCGACACCACCAGGTAATTCAGCGGGTCGTAATTGAAGTATTCGTCGGCCAGTCTGACCTCTTTGCGCCCCTGCGCCATGATGCACAACGCCGGTTGCGCCAGCACCGGGGCGAATTCATGGGACTGGCTGTGTTTGCCCATGAACAGCGAGGCGACGGCAGTGGCATAAGTGCCATCCTCCATCGTGTTGCGACGGATGATGGCGGCCAGTTCCGCGCGCTGTTTCTCCATGTCGGCGTCCAGCGGGGCTTGAAAGTGATCGAGCGACGACATGCAGGGCATCCTCGGCGAAGCAATGGGAATGAGCTGAGCTTAAATTTGTGCAAGGCACAGCGGTAGACACATCCTGCGAAAAGCTTGCCTGATTCTGCACGGGGTTGAAGAGGTGTGCTGCCAGGGCAGTCCGTGGCAGGGAAAACTTGCTCGAACCTCGTGTTTCAGACCTGTGACAGTATTCACACATTGTTACAGGTACCGAATGCAGCCTCGCAGGATTGTGCAACAAGCCGGCAGGAATCGACTAACGGGGCGGCGTGCAGGGGCTTAATCTTGGATCCTGTCGCAGCCCGTCCCACGGCTGCCACTCGAGTACCTGGGAGGGTTGAACATGTCTAAGCAGATCCCCGTCAGTCATATGGCCTTCGTCCGGGCCCGCGCCGGGTGTTCGGCGGAACTCGGTGCGCGCCTCAGCGCCTTGATCGAGCCGTCGCGCACCGCGCCTGGCTGCCTGAGTTTTTCCCTGCAGCATTCGCAGTGCGATCCGGAATTGTGGCTGGTGTCCGGTTTCTGGACCCATCAGCAAGCCATGACGGCCTATTTCAGCACGCCGGCCATGGATATTTTCGCTGAGCTGGTGCAAGAGCTGGTGGTCAACAGCCTGGATTTCCATACCTTCAAGGACGTGTCGGCGGCCCAGGCGCAGTGGCAGTCCCGGTCGCGGGTACACAAACTGGCGGGTTGAGGGTTTAATGACGCCATTCTCAATCAGCCAGGATCCGCGACATGGCACGCAAAGCCTTTGAAACCTTCGAAGCCGTATCCGCCGTAGTGCCCCGCGAGGGCGGTTACTATGCGGCGATTGCCACCAAAGCCATCGGTGGCTCGGGCGCACCGCGCTTCAACAAATTGCTGGAAGACCAGACGTTCAAGACCGCCAAAGAAGCGGACGAAGCTGCCGCCCTGCAACTGACGCACCTCAAGGGCGTCGGCGAAGACGGCGAGCTGATCTGGTAATTACCTGACCGCTCCCGGGCGGAACATCTTGAACAAGGCCTCCGGGCCCAGTTGAAAGTAATCCGCTGGTCCGCCACCGCGCAGAATCGGTTCTGCCGCGGCGGTGTCGTACACCCCGTCCTTCAACAGCCATTTGGCGATGTGCACGGCGACCACTTCGCCGAGAATCAGCCAGCTCGGCACCACGTTGCCGTCGGCGCGCTGCAACTGGATGATCTGCGTGACCTTGCACTCGAAGGACACCGGGCTTTCGGCGACCCGTGGCACCTGAATGATTTTCGACGCGACGGGCGTCAGCCCGGACAACTCGAACTCGTTGACCTCCGGCCCGACCATCGCGCAGCTCTGGTTCATCTGCTCGGCCAGCGGCCGGGTTGCCAGGTTCCAGGCGAACTCGCCGGTCTGTTCGATGTTGTTCAGGCTGTCTTTGCGTCCGACGCTGGAAAATCCAATGATTGGTGGAATGTAGTTGAACGCGTTGAAGAAACTGTAGGGCGCCAGGTTCAGGCGGCCGTCGGCATCCTGCGAAGAAATCCAGCCGATGGGGCGCGGGCCGACGATGGCATTGAACGGGTCATGCGGCAGACCGTGGCCGTTGGCGGGTTCGTAGTAGTGGATGTCGTCGGGCATGAAGGGATTCCTGTTGGTGTGGCGTTCATAGTGCAAGGATGCCCCCATAATTTCCAGCGCACGCAATCCCTTGTAGGAGCCGGCTTGCTGGCGATGGTGTGTCAGTCAACATCACTGTGTCTGACACACCATCGCCAGCAAGCCGGCTCCTACAGGGGGATTGTGTTTATTCAATGAAAAATGGGGCAGACCCGCTAAGGTCTGCCCCATTTTTTTGTTGCGCTGACGAGCTTAGTCCGTCTCGATCCGCGAATGTTTGCGGGTGTCTTTCATGGTGATGTACACCAGCAACGACACGGCAATACACGCGGTGACATACCAGTAGTAACCGGTTTCCATGCCAATGCTCTTGAACCACAGCGCGATGTATTCAGCGGTGCCGCCGAAGATCGACACGGTCAGGGCGTACGGCAGGCCAACGCCCAGGGCGCGGATTTCGGTTGGGAACAGCTCGGCTTTCACCACGGCGTTGATCGAGGTGTAGCCGCTGACGATGATCAGCGCCGCCATGATCAGGAAGAACGCGCCCCACCACGACTGGATGGTGTGCAGGGTGGTGAGGATCGGCACGGTGAACAGCGTGCCGAGGATGCCGAAGGCAATCAGGATCGGCCGACGACCGACCTTGTCCGAGAGCCCGCCGATGATCGGTTGCAGGCACATGAACAGGAACAGCGTGGCAGCGGAAATGGTGGTGGAGTCGGAGATGCTCATGCCGACGGTGTTCACCAGGTATTTCTGCATGTACGTGGTGTAGGTGTAGAACGCCAGGGTGCCGCCCATGGTCAGGCCGACCACGGTCATCAGTTCCTTGGGATGGCGCATCAGCGTGCGCATGGCGCTTTCTTTTTTCTCTTTCTTGACCTTGGTGAACGACTCGGTCTCTTCCATGCCACGGCGCAGGTAAAGCGCGACCACGGCACACAGCGCGCCGATGGCGAACGGAATACGCCAGCCCCACGCGTACAGCTCTTCGGTGGTCAGCACTTGTTGCAACACGATCAGCACCGCCAGCGCGATGAGCTGGCCAGAGATCAGGGTCACGTACTGGAAGCTGGAGTAGAAACCGCGACGCTCCTTGGTCGCCATTTCGCTGAGGTAGGTGGCCGAGGTGCCGTATTCGCCACCGACCGACAGGCCTTGCAGCAGACGGGCGAACACCAGCAGGATCGGCGCGCCGATGCCGATGGTTTCATAACCGGGGCTCAGGGCAATCAGCAGCGAGCCGAAGCACATCAGGTACACCGAGGCCATCAATGCGCGTTTACGCCCGGCCTTGTCGGCGTAGAGGCCCATCAGCCAGCCACCGATCGGGCGCATCAGGAAGCCCACGGCGAAGATCGCGGCGGTATTCAGCAATTGTGCGGTGGTGTCGCCTTTGGGGAAAAACGCTTTGGCGAAATACAGGGAGAAGGCGGCATAGACGTACCAGTCGTACCACTCGACCATGTTGCCGACCGAACCGCTGAAGATCGATTTGATACGACTGGCGGTGGTTCTTTCTTTGACCGGCACGGCAGCCGACCCAAGGGGCAGGGCGTTGGAGTTATCCATTGAAGGATCCTTCGTTTAATTGTTTTTGTGGAGCGCGTTTAAACGCAGCCTGCAGGGGCTATAGCAGGAGCTGTGCCAACGGGGGAGGGCCGGTTTAGAGGGGGGTTGAGGTTTGGATGAGCGGAAATCCGCTTATGGTTTGCGAAGCAACGAGCGAAAATCCGCGCATGTTCGCGATCCTGTAGGAGCGAGGCTCGCCCGCGAAGAACGATAATGCGGTGTTTCAGGTAGACCGCGCTGACTTCTTCGCGGGCAAGCCTCGCTCCTACAGGGTTTGTGTTGGCTTTTAGAGGAACATCTCTCGGGTCAAGCCATGCCGCTGCATCTTTTCATTGAACGTACGGCGCGGCAGTTGCAGCTCTTCAAGCACCGCTTTCACATCGCCCTTGTGCCGCGTCAACGCCGCGCGCAGGCAATGCGCTTCGAACGCTTCCTGCTGCGCTGCCAGCGACTGCCCCGGATCGATGCCCGCAGGCGTGGGCTCTTCCAGCCCCAGCACTTGCCGTTCGGCCACGTTCGCCAGTTCGCGCACATTGCCCGGCCAGTCGTGGCTCAACAGATGGCTCAACTGCGGGCCGCTCAGCGGCGCAAACGTGCGACCCAGCCGCTCGGCAGCCCTGTGCGCAAACGACTCGAACAACAATGGAATGTCTTCGCGTCGATCACGCAACGGCGGCAAGCGCAACTCGGCGACGTTCAGCCGATAGGCCAGATCCTCGCGAAAACGCCCGGCCCGCGCCTCGTCCAGCAAATCCGGTTTGGTCGCAGCGATGATGCGCAAATCCACGCGAATGCTCTGATTGGAACCCAAGCGCTCCAGCTTTTGCTCTTGCAGTACCCGCAGCAATTTCACCTGCTGGGCCAGCGGCATGCTTTCGATTTCATCGAGAAACAGCGTGCCGCCATCGGCGTATTCAAGCTTGCCGATGCGCTTGCCCTGAGCGCCGGTGAACGCGCCGCTCTCGTGACCGAACAGCTCGGCCTCGAACAATTGCTCGGGAATCGCCGCACAGTTCAGCGCGACAAACGGCTTGTCGGCACGCGGGCCGAAGTCGTGCAGGCAACGGGCGACCAGCTCCTTGCCGCTGCCGGTTTCACCGCGAATCAACACGTTGACCGGCAACGCCGCCAGATCCAGCACTTGCCGACGCAATGTCTGCAAGCCACGGGACACACCAAGCAAGGTCGCGTCGAGTTTGGCGCGGTTATCGGCCTGCTCGTGCAACGCGCGGTTTTCCAGCACCAGTCGGCGCTTGTCCAGCGCACGACGCAGGCTGCCGAGCAGGGTTTCCGGGCTGAAGGGTTTTTCGAGAAAGTCGTAGGCGCCATCGCGCATCGCATCGACCGCCATTGGCACATCGCCGTGGCCGGTCAGCAGAATCACCGGCAAATCGGCATCGCGGCGCTGCACTTCGGCGAGCAGTTCCAGCCCGGTCATGCCGGGCATGCGCACGTCGCTGAGGATCACCCCGGGGAAATGCTTGGGCAACTGCGCCAGGCATTCATCGGCGCGGCTGAACAACTGCACCTCGAAACCCGACAGGCTCAGCCATTGTTCGACGGCACTGCGGATGCTGCTTTCGTCGTCGACCACCATCACAGAATTCAGCATGCGCCAGGCGCCTCCTGATCGATGGGCAGGGTGAGGGTGAACACCGCGCCGTTGTCGTGATTATCGGCGCTCAGGCGGCCGCCCGATTCGTGAACGATGGCAAAGGATACGGCCAGACCGATGCCCAGGCCATCGCCCACCGGTTTGGTGGTGAAAAACGGATCGAAGACCTTCGGCAGATTTTCTTCGGCGATGCCGCCACCGTTGTCGATGACGCTCAGGCGCCACAGTTGTTCGTCGGCTTCGAGGCGGATTTCCAGGCGTTTGCAGGGTTTGTCCTGCATCGCGTCCAGGGCGTTGCGCAGCAGATTGATCAGCACCTGCTCCAGGCGAATCGCATCGCCGCGCACCCACGCCGGGCGTGTCAGGTGCAGCACGGTGCTGACCTGTTCATCGCGCAGACGCGTGTCGAGCAGTTGCAGCGATTGGTCCACCACTGAAGCCAGGTCCAGGCGTTCGCGCAAGCCGCTGGGGCTTTTGCGGGCGAAGGTTTTCAGGTGGCCGGTGAGGGCGGCCATGCGCGTCAGCATTTCATCCACCGGTTTCAGTGCCTTGTAGGCGTCGTCGACCCGGCCGTGATCGAGCAGCAACCGCAGCGTCGCCAATTGCATGCGCTGGGCGGTCAACGGTTGATTGATTTCATGGGCCAGCGCTGCCGACATTTGCCCGAGTGCGGCAAGTTTGGCCGATTGCACCAGACCGTCCTGTGCCGTGCGCAGGTCGCGGGTGCGTTCTTCCACTAACTGTTCGAGCTCTTCGCGACTGCGCTGGCGCATCTTGGCCAGGCGCCAGCGCTGGTTGAGGAACAGCAGCAGAAACACCAGCGTCAGCCACAACCCGGCAGCGGCGAGGGCGGCATTGCGACTGTCTTCGAACGCCACTTGCGGACGACGCAGCAAGTGCAACGTCCAGCCCTCGGCGGTCAGCGGCAGGGATTCCCACAGGTAATCCGCTTTGCCGTCCGGGCCTTCGACCCGCGCCAGTTCGCTGTTGTCGTCAAAGCGCCGCAATGATTGATAGCCAAGCAGCGTCAGCGGTTGCTTGTCGTATTGGCGGGTGGCCTTGAGTTCGGCGTGGTCGCTTTCACTCAGCGGTTTCAACTGGCGATAACGCCAGCCGGGCTGATTGGCGATGAAGATGATCCCGCGTGCATCGCTGACCAGCAGCGTGTCGCTGCCCTGACGCCATTCGCGCTCCAGTTCGGGAAATTCGAGCTTCACCACCATGGCGCCGAGAAACTTCCCGCCGTCATCGGTGACGGCGCTGGACAGGAAGTAACCGGGAATCCCGCTGGTCACGCCCACTGCATAAAAACGTCCGGTGCCCTGGGTGCGGGTCTGGCTGAAGTAGGGGCGAAAACCGTAGTTGTGACCGACGTAACTGCTGGGCAAACGCCAGTTGCTCGCCGCCACGGCGAGGCCGGTGTGATCGAGCAGTTCCAGGGTCGAGGACTCGGCGGCACCGTTGATCTTTTCCAGCTTGCGGTTCAGCGCGTCCTGCTGTTCCGGCGTTACCGGCCCGTTAAGCGCCGAACGCAGCTCCGGGTCCAGCGCCAGCACGGCGGGCAGGGCGCGGTAGCGTTCGATCAGGGTGTGCAGGGAGGTGGCGTACAGGCCCAGTTGCAGATTGGCGCGGGCGGCGTCTTCCACCAGGGCCTGGCGCTCGGCGTGGCGCATGGCCAGGGTGGCTGCAAGGGCTGCGCCGGCGATGATCAACAGAATGTACAGCGACAAACGCACGTTACGGGAAATCGGCAGCATGCTGGCACAAACACATAGCGAGTCGGGCGGGCACGATAGCATGCTGTACCCGCTTGAAGAGACTAGGGCTGCAGCCGATCTGCAGGCGTGCATCCGCTACACGTGTATTGGTGGACCGACCGAGGGAGCTCTTCTCCTCAGATTTTGCATTGAAGAGTGATCACGGGAATCACCAATTTGCGAATCTGTATTCGAAACCGTGTCTTCGGGCGAGGATGGAGGCGAGTAGGGAACGCTTGGAAGGTTAAGCTCGGGCCTCAGATTATCAATTTTCTCCAGCATCTCCATCGTGTTCCACGTAATGCCTATCAGGCTTTCGACTTCCAGGACCTGCTCACGAAGTGAGCGCTGTACGTTCTTGGAGACGTCGTCCAACAAGCGCTGCTCGGCAATCAGTCTGTTGATGTTGGTGCTCAGTTCACCGGCCTTGGCTTTGTTTGCAGCTTTTAACCGGGTGCCTCTGAGTTCATCGACATAGTCGCCGACCAAGGGGCCCAGTACGAGACTGCCTACTCCACCAGCAAGGGTTATGCCGGTGTTGATCATATTAAAGGCCCTGTGGGCTGCTTGTGTTACGTCGGCAGTGGGATTGGTACCATTACTTGCTGGATTCCAGGTACTGGGAAGTGACCAGGCGGGATTAAAGAACACTCCTTGTACGAGCAACTGCAGGGAGGCGGTAAGAACTAGCCCCACCACCGCCGCATTAGCAGGACCTGAAGTCGACACCGGAAGCAAGGCCAGTCCGACTTTCGAGTTAACGACCGTTAAAACGGTGCTCTTGCCCCATTCGCGCCACGTCCTGGATTCGGCCGGTGGCATCGGAGGCGGCATTGGCGGTTTGGCGGGTTGGAGGGTTGAAGGGCGAGAGGCCGCTGCCGCTGGCGGTTCCATTGAAGTCTCTGAGTCGGACGCTGAGGATGTTGATCCCTTCATGGAAACGGTGACGTGGGGAGGTTGCTTCGCTCCCCCCTGAACATCAATAAAATTGATCGGGTTGTTCCCCACCATTCGATACACGTTCAATCCGTCCAAAACCCCCATGGGATCCGGGTTAATCCACCGCCCCAACCATGGCGCGAAATACCGAAACCCATAGTAATAAAGCCCACACGCATCCCGTTCCTTGCCCGAATACCGAACGGTCTTGTAATCCGCATCGACCTTCGAACGCGCCGCCCACCACGCCGTCCCGCCATAGGGGTAATAACCCTCGTGGCTGATCACACCCGCGTGTTTATCCAGTTCCAGACTGCAAGACCCCAGATGATCGTCGACGCTGTAGCGCAACTGATCAGCCTCGATATCGCCGGGTTTGCCCTTGACCCAATGCAGGCACCGCACGCTGCCACGGGCCAGTGGGACGCAGATGACCTGAAGTTCTTCGTCGTCATCGGCGGTGCGCACTTCCAGCCCCGGAAGGTAATGAACGACACGCCGATGAGCCACGGCATGGGCCTGCTGGGTACTGAACTTGACCACCCGTTCACCGGTCGCGTTGTAGCGATACCCTTCAGCGTCATCGGCCTCGGTCGGGCGGCCGACGGTGGTCACGCTTTGCAACTGATTCAACGCATCCCAGGTCATCGGCTGTGCACCGGGGGCCAGGTATTGCTGGTTGCCGTTTGCGTCGAAATTGCCCGGGAAGTCCGGCTCGTCTTCACCCTCGCTCCAGGGCAGGGCGCGGTTGCTCTGCGGATCGACGCGCAGCTGTTGCCTGAACGGATTTCCATCACTGACATGACGCAGTTCGGTGCGGTTGCCGCTGGCGTCGTACTCATAGAATTCGGTGAAGTTGAGCAGCCGCCCGGGGTCGATGGGGCTGGGCGTGATCAGCTCCGGCAAGCCCGGGGTCTGACCGGCATTGGCGGTCTCACGACCTGTGGCGCACGTGAGTTGGTCAAGAGTGTCGTAGGTGTAAGTGTTTTCTGCCGCTACACGCTGGTTGGCGAAAAACGTGACGGGTTGGGTGTGGTCCACTATCCGCAGAATGTTGCCGACCGGGTCGTACTCATAACGCAGGTCCTGCAAGCGAGCACATGCCGAGGTGGTGGCGGTCAAGCGCTTCAACCGGCCGCTCGCCGCCTCGTAGGTCGCGCTGCCGGTGACGTCGTTACCGGTTACCTGGGTCAGCAGTTGGCCTTCGGCGTTGTAGCTCGCCGCTTTCAACAGCGGTTGCCGGCCTTGGGATTCGAGGGCTAGGTCAATGCGTTGCAATTGCCCGGCGCGATCAACGCTGAAGTGTTGTTGATGACCACCGGCATTGGTTTGTTCAAGCATTTGCCCCGACGGCCCGAAACGGCTCGCGGTGATGTACCCCGCGCCGGGTTGCAGCAGGGCGTCGCGTTCCACTTCGACGACGGGCCAGTGGGGATGGACGTCAGACTGATCCGGCAGAAACCGTCGGCGTTGGCGGATAACGCCGCCATTGAGCGCTTGCTGGTCGAGCCAGACCACACCGGCCCGATCGTCGTGACGGATCAATTGTCCGCACTGATTGCGCTCGGCGAACTCACCAGCGTTGTCGGCGTAGGTCAGGTGTTCGACAGTACGTAAGGTCGAGCCTCGGGTTTGTTCATGGACTGCGGTCAGCCGTCGCTGTGCGTCGTACTCGTTCTGCCAATGGCTGCCTCGACCATCCCAATGCTCGCGCATGTGCCCGGTCCTGTCCGGCAATCCCAGACGCCATCCGGCGTCGCGACTTTCAGTGCACAACGCCGCGCCAGACAGGCTGCAAACCGTGGCCATGTTCGGGCGGGACGCGGGCGTGAGGAAGCGCGGATCCCGTTGCGCCACCAGGCGACCCGCGCCGTCATGTTCCAGAGCCGTCACCAGCGCTTCGGGCCTGAGCTCACCGGCGTCTCGCCGCCAGTACGCGACCTGACGGACTGGCAGGCCACGGTTGTCGACGACCGCCAGTTGTGGTGTATGCGAATGGAGCCCTTTGTTCAATGGAGCGTCCTGTTGATTCGGCGCTTTTGAGGTGGCGGCGGCTCAAACAGGTCATTCTCGTCAAACGCCACGGTGCACCAGATCCAGTACCACATCTCCCGGCGCAGCGGTTTCAGCTCCGGTGGATCACCTTGCAGCATTTTTTTCGCCAGCACGGTTTCGGTCGGACGCCCTGCTGCATCGTAGAACTGCTGATCGTGATAGGCGTGTTCACGCATTGAGTGGTCTTTGATGTTTTCCCACCTATCCGCGAAATACGGCCGGTAAATCCGTACTTTTTCACCCTTGTTGTTGTATTCGACCGGCTCGCTGACCCGCCAGCGTCGTGCGGCTTCGGCTTCCTGCGGGGTGCCATCGTCCTTGAGTTTCAAGGTGCCGTCGTCCAGCACCACCCAAGCCTTGCCCGGTTCGACCTCCTGCTTGGTTTGCAGCACCCGGCTGAAGCCGTCCTGATGACTGATGGCGATGCGAATCTGTAACTCCGGATCGCCGGGATAACGGTCTGCTTGCAGGATCGCGATGTGCACCGGCTCACGATGGGCGGCATCGACGTATTGCTGGAGAAGTCGCTCGGAGGGTGTGGGGGCTTCGAGATCGTGCAGATGCTCGCGAGCGCGATCACAAAGGTGGCCGCTGGGTAGCACAAACCCTTCTGCCAGCGCCCAGGTCAGCCATTCCTCAGCGGGCGACTCGGTTGTCGGCAGACGGCCCATCCAGCTGAACGCGTCGCTGAACATGGCCATGGCGTAATTGCCGATGGCGACAAAGGGCGATTCGATGGCACGGGACGGACTGCGGTCGTCGGGGCGCACGTAGTCGCTCAGCGGGTCGAAGCCGACTGCCTCACCCAGTTCGGTGCCATAAAAACTGGTGACCAGCACTTCGCCAAAAGCGTTGTAGCGCGCTTCCTGAGTGTTTTGATTGGGGTCTTTGATTGCTGCGGGCAGAAACGTGCAGTAATCAGTGTCGAGGGTCTGAGTGATGCAACCGTCCGGCAGTTCGATGGCCGTGTGCAGGCACCAGTAAGGGTCGTAGGTGACTTTGGTGATGCCGTGGCTTTGGGTTTGCTGGAAGGATTCGACGTTGTAGAAACCCTCGAAATCATAGTATTTCGGGAACCCACGGTGAACCGACCACAGGTAGTTTTTCGCGTCAGTCGGGTCGGCGGGTTCCGACTGCTCAACTTCAGGCAGGAACCACTCCATGATGTGGTAACCCACCTCGGTTGATTCGAGCTTCTCCTTGAGGTTAAAGGGCATGTTGCCGTCTTTGTCCTTGAGCTTGTCGTAAGCGCTCAAGGCCGTGGCATCCAGTTCGGCAATCACCACATGGGCCGGCAGCGCATGGACAGTCGCCGTGCCTTGCTCCAGGGGCTGACCGTTGAGAGGATCGGTGTAGAGCTGCATCGACATGCCCGCGAGCACCGATTGTTTTGCCCATTCACCCTCGTCCTTGCTCCACTCCAGAAAGTTCTCGTGGTGGATTTCCCTGGCACTCAGCAGCGGCTTTTCCAGTACCAGCGCATTGCTGCGCTCCCGATATGGCAACCCCAGTCGAAAAGGCATCCCCGGTTTCCAGGTCGTTTCGTCGTACACATGAATGAATTCGGCCTTGGATTCGGTTAAATACCAGCGCTGCTGCGCCTCATC
Organism: Pseudomonas sp. MM213; assembly: GCF_020423045.1. NCBI lineage: Bacteria > Pseudomonadati > Pseudomonadota > Gammaproteobacteria > Pseudomonadales > Pseudomonadaceae > Pseudomonas > Pseudomonas sp. MM213. The sequence continues at coordinate 3,238,544 of NZ_CP081943.1, read as the reverse complement.
GTGGGCGTCCTTCCAGTACCGGTTTTTATTCTCGTCCTCAAAGGGCGGCGACTCGTCGGTTTTGCGCCGGGCGTAGTAGACGGTCATCGCGTGGAGCACACTGCCGAACTCGTCCCATTTTAGGCTGAGGCTGTGCTCGCAGCGCGGGTCGTCCGGTAGTTCAGGTTCGTACTGATAGCTGATCGATTCCAGCGCCATGGGTTGCAGCACGGCATAGGGGTAATGCTCGTTTTTTGCCCGCAGCAGACGTACCTGAAAACGAGCTTCCGTCACCGCATACGGCACCGCCGGATTATCCAGAGGGAATACTTCAGAGCGCAGTGTCGAGCCACTCAGCGCACGTGCGATCTGGCGGGCCGTTTCTTCGTCGGGCTCCAGCGGTTCGCCGGCCTTGTCGCGCACGTGAAAGCGTTCCAGTCGGGTGGGTTGCAGCGCGACAGCCTCCCCATCGTTGTTGTAATAACCGTTCCTTGGCTGGTTAATGGTCCTGCCGATGTGAAACCAGGTTTTACTCAGGATCGGCGCGGTGAAGCCCAGGCTTTTGCGTTCCGCCTCGGTCGCTTCGGTATCAGTCTGCAATAACAGGCCAAAACCACGGAACTCCCGTTCGAAGGGGTCGTAATAACCCTGGCGGTAACTCATGAGCTGGGTCAGTTTATTGCCGGTAATTTCATCGACCTGGGTCTGGCGCTTGACCAGGTGCATGGCGAACGGCACACCGGACTCGACGACTTTGTCATTATCGATCTGATGGTGCTCGTATTCCTCGTCAAGGAACTCCTGTGCCGAACTGCGATAGTCGATGTGGCTGAGCGTGCCCATGTTGTTGTTGCTGCGGTTGACCAGATACGGTTTGGCTTTGACGAAGTCGTAGCGCCAGTGCCGGGGCGACATGTGCGGTACGGTCAGGATCACGCTGGTGCAACCCAGCCCCAGCAGGTCCGCAGTAGTGACCTGGCACAACCGGTCGTAGCGCACGCCTTCGGGCCAGGGCAGAACAACGGGCTCGGTGGCGAAACCTTTGCCGCAGTGGTTCATGAACACCCGCATCCGGTCGGATTCCAGATAGATCAGGTCAGTTGCACCCGAACCATCCAGATCCGCCAGCAAGACTTGCGAAGCGTTGAATGACTCGTAAGGAAATGTCGGGGCGCTGAGTACGATTCGTTTACCAAATCGCCCGTGACCGAGGTTGGGCCAGCATTCCAGGCTGTTGTGACGGAGGCGGAACAGGTGTTGTTTGCCGCTGCCCAGTACATCACTGAAGCCCACCACTTCGGTTTCAGAGTTGCTCGGCAGTGGCAGGGCATCGTCGTTGTCGTGCTCTACATTTCGGCCGGCGCTGAACCCCTTGTCATCGCCCAGATTGGTGTACAACCGCACGCTGTTGCTGCCGATCAGGGCCACGTGAGTGCGACCGTCGCCGACCAGGTCGGCCATCTGCGCCTGAGGATGGAAATACTCCAGCGGGAAGGCTTTGTAGGGGACAAATCCTGACCACTGGCGGTCAGGGTTCATGGTGAAGCAGCCATTCATGGTCGGGGCGTGCACACCCCATTCGAGCTTGCCGTCACCGTTGAGGTCGGTGAGCGTCTGACGCAGCGGTTTACTGCTGTCGGCCAGCGGAATGTACGGCAGTTCAGTCAAGTCGCCGTAGCGAACGTCATCGCTGGGGTAGTTATCGCGTAACGGTTCGCGGTAGAACCAGGCCTTGTCATAGCGACATAAAATGCCGGGCATGCCTTTGCCGTACAAATCCACCAACTGATAACGCTGACCGTCATTGAGGCCTGGCATCTGCGGGAACGCTTTCCAGCCGGGTTGATCGGCTTTTTCCAGATCGAAGGGCGCGTAGCTGAATTCGAACGGTGGTCGGCTCTCGACATTGCCTTGTTTATCGTAGGCCTGAAGATGAGCGGCAGTCAGGTGGTTGTATTCCAGCGTACCCTGGCGGTGCTGCAAAAAAAGCCGTTGAACCAGCTTTGGTGAGTCACCCAGTTCGTTGCGGAAATGGTGAAACATCAGCACCTGCCGACAGAGGCGCCGCGTGCCCAGTTCGAATCCGTAATCGTGATTCCAGAACGGGTCGCTGCGTTCGAGCCATTTGTCGTGCTGATCGCCTCCCTGCAGGTACTCGGGGCCATAGACCGGTATTTGCGTCAAGTCGTGGCTGCGTTCGCCGTAATCGAACAGCAGATGAAAGTGGAAATCGACGTCTTTCCAGCCACCGTCTTTCAACGAATACAGCTCTGACTCCGCCACCGCATTGCCGTACAGCACTCGCTGCAAATACCGCTGGGCACGGTAGTCGCGAAAATCGGGCGCGACCGGGTTCTGCGTTTCGGCCTTGTATTCATAGACGATGTGCTCGCCCCGGGGCGTGACGGTTTCATCCAGCAGCCAGACCCCGACGCGTTCGGGCTCCAGGGGTTTGTTTTCGTCCCTGGGTTCCGCCCGGCGCGAGGCCAGCGTCTTGCCATAGACATGGCGATTGCCATCGGCGCTATGAATCAGCCAGAAACCGGCCGCATCGTCGTCGCTGATCAACCGTTCGATTTTGGCAAAACCGCCCTCGATGCGTGGCTGATAGCGAATGGCTCGATAGCTTGTCGTCCCGAGAGTGACGGTTCTGTCAACGATCTCGCCCTGGGCATCCAACTCCGGCATCCAGGTTTCGCCATCGGCGCCGACCATCAGATCCTTGCGCTTGTCGTACAGTGGAACGCCCTTGCTCGTGCGCACCGTTATCGCATTGACGGTCAAATGCCAGCCGATACCGAAAATACTGTTGCCCACGTGGCTGCTGTAGCTCAGCGAAAGAGCCGGCACCATTTCCCGATTGGGAGCCTGGGAAATGGGCACCGGTATGGCCAACGAGGCCGAACCTGTAGTCCCCACTGCTCCCCAGCCGCCAAAACTGGCAATGGCGCCGCCGATTTTCGGTTGGGCGGGGGCTGAAATATTGATAGTGCCTTTTTGTTCTTCCGTGGCCATTTCCGTTTCCACCTGACAAGGACGCACAAGTGCATTCAACTTATCAGGGGCAGCGGCGGCTGTGACCTGTCATATCTGACAGGTCAGCCCTGTTAGCCGGGGAAATTCCGGGATTACTCCAGGCGAAAAAAAAACCGGTCTGTCGTCACCAACAGGCCGGTTTTTTCAGGGGCGTTTCAGCGCAACTTACTGCACTTCCACCGCCAGACTCTCACTGATCTTTTTCTGCCAGATGGCAGGACCGGTGATGTGTACCGATTCACCTTTGCTGTCGACCGCAACAGTCACCGGCATGTCCTTCACGTCGAACTCGTAGATGGCTTCCATCCCCAGTTCAGCGAAGGCCACCACGCGGGATTTCTTGATGGCTTGTGCCACCAGATAAGCCGCGCCGCCAACCGCCATCAGGTAAACGGCCTTGTGGTCCTTGATCGCGTCGATTGCGGTCGGGCCGCGTTCGGATTTGCCGATCATGCCCAACAGGCCGGTTTGCTCGAGGATCTGACGGGTGAACTTGTCCATCCGCGTTGCAGTGGTCGGGCCAGCTGGGCCAACCACTTCTTCGCGCACCGGATCAACCGGGCCGACGTAGTAGATGAAGCGACCCTTCAGGTCCACCGGCAGGGTTTCACCCTTGTTCAGCATCTCGACCATGCGCTTGTGCGCAGCGTCGCGACCGGTGAGCATCTTGCCGTTGAGCAGGACGGTTTCGCCCGGCTTCCAGCTTTGCACTTCTTCCGGGGTCAGGGTGTCGAGGTTGACGCGACGGGCCGACGGGCCGGCTTCCCAGACGATTTCCGGGTAGGCGTCCAGCGGTGGCGCTTCCAGGGAGGCCGGGCCGGAACCGTCGAGCACGAAGTGCGCGTGACGGGTGGCGGCGCAGTTCGGGATCATGCACACCGGCAACGAAGCGGCGTGGGTCGGGTAGTCCATGATCTTCACGTCGAGCACGGTGGTCAGGCCACCGAGGCCCTGGGCGCCGATGCCCAGTTGGTTGACCTTCTCGAACAGCTCCAGGCGCATCTCTTCGATACGGTTGGACGGGCCGCGCTTCTTCAGCTCGTGAATGTCGATGGATTCCATCAACACTTCCTTGGCCATGACGGCGGCTTTCTCGGCGGTGCCGCCGATGCCGATGCCGAGCATGCCCGGTGGGCACCAGCCGGCGCCCATTTCCGGAACGGTCTTCAGTACCCAGTCGACGATCGAGTCGGACGGGTTGAGCATGGCCATTTTCGACTTGTTCTCGGAACCGCCGCCCTTGGCCGCCACGTCCACTTCCACGGTGTTACCCGGAACGATGGAGTAGTGGATAACGGCCGGGGTGTTGTCCTTGGTGTTTTTACGAGCGCCCGCCGGGTCGGCGAGGATCGAGGCACGCAGGACGTTTTCCGGCAGGTTGTAAGCCCGGCGCACGCCTTCGTTGATCATGTCGTCCAGGCCCATGGTGGCGCCATCCCAACGTACGTCCATGCCCACGCGAACGAACACGGTGACGATGCCGGTGTCCTGGCAGATCGGGCGGTGGCCGGTGGCGCACATGCGCGAGTTGATCAGGATTTGCGCCATCGAGTCACGGGCCGCTGGCGATTCTTCGCGCAGGTAGGCTTCGTGCATCGCCTGGATGAAATCCACGGGGTGGTAATAGGAAATGAATTGCAGGGCGTCGGCAACGCTCTGAATCAGGTCGTCTTGCTTGATCACGGTCATGAGTCGCGCTCCTCTAAAAGACGGGAACATTCAATAAGGTGCTTGCAGCTTGGGTGCATCGGTCGGTTGCAAGCACCTTTCAAGGCACGCCGGGCATGCTGGCGCGACGCTAAAAAGGCGCGGCAGTATAACGCGCCTCGCAGGCGGGCACACGCGCCGGCAGTCAATCGTTGGTCATACAGGTCAAGCTTGCGAACGCGCACTCACCTGTAGGAGCCGGCTTGCTGGCGATGGCGGTCTGACATTCAACATTAACGTCGACTGTTACACCGCCATCGCCAGCAAGCCGGCTCCTACAGGTTGGTGATGTTTGTGCGCAAATTCAGGGAAGGTCTAAAGTCATGCCCTTGACGCCGGTTTTCCGGCCTGAAAATTGAATGGTCATTTATCAGACACGCCACTAAAGTGGCATTCGGTCTGTAGAGTAGGACACTCGGTCAGCCTCCTTTCGCACGGTGAGTCAACGATTGACCCATAACGCTATCCAGCGCCTTTTGCTCAAACGTTTTGCCCTTGCGGCCGGCACCTACGCCCTGGCTCTACTGCTGCTGTGGCTGGCGTTTTTCACCGGTCATTACGATGAACCCCTGGCGAATGTCGCCGTCGGCAGCGCCCTGGTGGTCATCAGTCAGGCGGCACTGTTCGCGGTTTTTTACAGCGGTTGCAACCTGCGTTTTTCCGACCCCAGCCTGACCGAAGCGCAAGTGTTGCTGGGGCTGGGCTGGCAAACCTGGCTGATCGCCAATCTGGATGAGGCACGCGGCGCGTTCCTGGTGTTCTACGTGCTGATTCTGTTGTTCGGGCTGTTTCACCTGTCGCGTCGGGCCTTTTTGCGGTGCGCGTTGCTGGTGTTTTTCAGTTTCAGCGCGATCACGCTGTGGGAGGGTTACCACTTCCAGCTGGCCGATCCGGCGCTGGCGGCATTGCAGGTGTGCGTGCTGTTTATCGTGCTGGTCTGGCTGGAGCTTTACGCCCGTTACGTCCAGGCCTCACGCCTGCGGATGCGGCAGCGCCGCTTTGCCTTGCAGGCGCATCAGGACACCCTGCGCGGAATGATGCGCCAGCTCGAAGACCTGGTGGCCACCGACGAACTGACCGGGCTGTTCAATCGCCGGCATTTCCTGCGCCTGGCCTCCCGCGAGCTCAACGCCATGGAACCCGGCGTGCTGCATGGCCTGGCACTGATCGACCTCGATCACTTCAAACGCATCAACGACATGCACGGCCACGCTGCTGGCGATCAAGTGCTGCAAGCCTTCGCCGGTGTGGCCAGCGCCTGCCTGCGCGAGGGCGATGTACTGGCCCGTTATGGCGGCGAAGAGTTCGTGGTGTTGCTGCCCGATTGCAGCGGCGAACGCCTGACCTCCTGCTGCGAACGACTGCGCATTGCCTTCACCGATGTCGAGTTGATCGGCCTGAAGGTCGGCAATCTCAGCCTGTCGGCGGGCATGACGCTGCTGGAGCCGGGCGACGATCTCGACGATGCCTTGCAACGTGCCGATCAGGCGCTCTATCGCGCCAAACGCGACGGCCGCAATCGTTGCGCGGCAGCGTGGGAGAACGTCGATGCCTGAGTTGCGGGTCGGCGATCGCCAATGGTCGGTGGCAGTGGGCAGCAACCTGCTCGACGCGTTGAATCAAAACGGCGTGTCCGTTCCCTACAGTTGCCGCGCCGGCAGTTGCCATGCGTGCCTGGTGCAATGCATGCAAGGATTGCCGAGTGATAGCCGCCCCGATGCCTTGAGCGCAGAACAGCGTCAGCAAGGCTGGCGCCTGGCGTGCCAGTGTCAGGTGGTCGAGGATTTGCAGGTGCATGCCTTCGACCCGCTACAGGACGGCAGCCCGGCCGAGGTCGCCGCCGTCGATTGGTTGAGCAGCAGCGTGTTGCGTTTGCGCCTGACCCCTCAGCGTCCGTTGCGCTACAGCGCCGGGCAGCATCTGGTGTTGTGGGCCGGAAACGTGGCGCGGCCATATTCCCTGGCCAGCCTGCCGGGAGAAGACCGCTTTCTGGAGTTTCACCTTGATTGTCGCCAGCCCGGTGCATTCAGTGATGCTGCGCGTCAGTTGCAGATCGGCGACCCGCTGCGTCTCGGCGAACTGCGTGGCGGCGCGCTGCATTACGACGCCGACTGGCACACCCGACCGTTGTGGCTGATGGCCGCCGGCACCGGTCTTGGCCCATTGTTCGGCGTTTTGCGCGAAGCCCTGCGCCAGGATCACCAAGGCGCCATCCGCGTCATTCACCTGGCCCATGATGCCGATGAGCATTATCTGACCAAACCCCTGCAAGCCATGGCCGCCAGCCGCCCGAACCTCAGCATCGAGCTGTGGACGCCGACCGAGTTGCCCGCGGCTTTGGCGCAACTGCGGCTTGTTTCCCGGCAAACCCTGGCTTTACTCTGCGGGTCCCCCGACAGCGTCGACGCCTTCGCCCGGCGCCTGTACCTGGCGGGACTGCCGCGCAATCAACTGCTGGCCGACGTCTTCCTGCCTCGCGGTTGAGCGCTGATTTCCAGACGCGAGACCGACCATGACCGATGCCATCCAGATTGAACGCGAACGCGGCCTGCTGACCCTGCGCCTCAACCGCCCCGACAAGAAAAACGCCCTGACCCGTGCGATGTACAGCCACTTGGCCGAGGCGTTGAAACAGGCTGACACCGACCCCGAAATCAACGCCGTGCTGATCACCGGCAGCGCCGAGTGCTTCACCGCCGGCAACGACATCGCCGACTTCATTCAACAACCGCCGAGCAACCTCGACAGCCCGGTATTCCACTTCATGCTCAACCTGCTCGAATGCCGCAAACCGGTGATCGCCGCTGTGGCTGGTGCGGCGGTAGGGATTGGCACAACACTGCTGCTGCATTGCGATCTGGTGTATGTCGCCCGCGATGCGCGATTGCGCATGCCCTTCGTCAACCTCGGACTCTGCCCGGAGTTTGGTTCCAGCCTGCTTTTACCTCGATTGCTCGGGCATGCCAAAGCGGCGCAATTGTTGTTGCTCGGTGAAGGTTTCAGCGGTGAGCAAGCGGCCGATTGGGGCATTGCGACCGAAGCGCTGGGCAGTGGCGAAGCGGCATTGGCCAAGGCGCGGGAGATGGCGTTGCGGTTTGAGTCCCTGCCACCGGAAGCGGTGCGCATCAGCAAGCAGTTGATGAAAGCACCTGACCGCGAGCAACTGCGCAAAGTGATAGAAGAGGAGGGTGCGTTGTTCACTCAGCGGCTGCGTTCGCCGGAAGCGATTGCGGCGTTGTCGGGGTTTATCAACAGGCATTGATATGCGATGACCGGGCCGGCCCTTTCGCGGGCAAGCCTCGCTCCTACAGGGTATTTGTCGTGTTCGGTATTTGCGAATGCACATATCCTGTAGGAGCGAGCGGTGCGGCGATCCGACTTGCCCGCGAAGAGGCCAATCGAGACAACACATGTTCCAGATCAGAAACCAAAAAAGCCCCGCCATTCATATGGCGGGGCTTTTTTTTCAGCAACCGATCACTCAGACGATCGGATCGCCAGCTTGCAGGATCTTCATGCTGTTGCTGCCACCGATGGTGTGGTGTTCAGGAAGCGGGCGATGAGCGCTGCGTAGCTGACGCCGCTACCCCAATCGCCTAGTACCAGCACCTGCCCGTCTTTTTGCAAGGTCATAGTGTTAGCGACCGTGGAATGATTTTCGAATCGGGTTGAGCTCCAGCCTTTTCCGCGGCCAAAATCGGTATCCAATTTGCCGTTAATCAGGTAGCGCACCACCACGAACTCGGGGGTGTTGTCTTCTTGCCAAAACCTGCCTGATGCAATGATTTTTCCATCAACCAGTCCAACACCAAAAAACATCACCCCTTCTCCGAGGGATTGAAGCAGCACCTTTGCGTTATTGAATGTGGATTCAAACTCACCGTTTTCGGTGAGGCAGGCCAGCACGCCATGGCGTGGAGTTAACCCCCAACCTGCAACAAGAACACTTTTATCGGAGTACGGGGTGAGCTTTTCGAACGCGACGCCAAGGTTGTCGAATACTTTGAAACCCTTGTCTGCAAAGATCTGGTCGAAAGAGCCATCCTCATTCACACGAGCCACCATGCCATGACCTGCCAGTGTTCCGCACACGGTGATTTTTCCGTTGCGCACCAGAATGTCGCTGATGGTGCTGTTGCCCCAGTGTTGATTGGTCACGGCGACATAGCCACTCTTGTTGAAGCCGGTATCATACGAGCCATCAGGGTTGAGCCGGATCAGTAACGCGACCCTGGCAATCCAGATCGGCATGTACATTTCCATGACCACATAGATTTTCCCCTCCGCCACCGTGCAAGCCCCCGAGGCGCCGCTGCTGGTTGTCGTCAGCGGTGTAGAGCCCAGACCAAGGCTCTCGGAAAGGTTGGCGGGCAGTTTGACCGTTAGCAGACCTTTCACACCGAAGCGTTCATCCACACGCCCGTCGAGATGAAGGCGAGCAAGTACCACCTCGCCTTTTTTCGTATCGATACCGGACAGCAGGATTCTTGTTTCACCCCCGACCGTCACAAACAGGATTTGCCGCAGATGGGTGTCCTGCATAGGGCCAAAACGTACGATTACGTACCCTTTGTTGCCAAAATCGACGTTCGGAGTGCCATCTTTGTGCAGGCAGGCAATACCTAACTTGTGAATGATGTCATCGCCGTCTGCATCGACGGCACCGCCGACATAGATGTTGCCGTCGGGGCCTTCGACAATACATTCGCCTGAAGTATCTCGGGCATCGAGGAAACGTAGAATCTTCTTACCGTCTTTATCGTCGCCAAATGTCGGGTCGAGATCACCGTCGGCGCGAGCGGTCAGGGCTGTGTACTGGCTCATCGTTCTATTCCTTTACTTGGAGTTTCCGGAGTGAGTTATCCATAGAGAACTGCCAATGACAGGCCGCAACAGCCAAGCGTGAGAAAACCTTGATGACAGCGATAGCAGGTGGACGGAGTCGATTAAAGGGGCTGAACGCAAGGGCGTCTACTGTCAGATATGACAGGTAGGAAGCGGTAAATCATCTATCAGACTGCTTTTAAACGAAAAAAAGCCCCGCAGCGTTAACGGCGGGGCTTTTGCGTTTCAGCGGTCTGAAACTCAGACCATCGGATCGCCAACGTGCAGGATTTTCATCCCGTTGGTGCCGCCGGTGGTGTGGTAGCTGTCGCCCTTGGTCAGGATGACCCAGTCGCCTTTTTCCACTACGCCACGCTTGACCAGTTCGTCGATTGCCGCCTGGCTGACTTCATTTGGAGCCAGCGAAGCCGGGTCGAACGGAATGGTGTACACGCCACGGAACATTGCGGCGCGCGCCTGAGCTTCGCGGTGTGGGGTGAACGCGTAGATCGGCACCGAGGAACGGATGCGCGACATGATCAGCGGGGTGTAGCCGCTTTCGGTCAACGCGATGATGGCCTTCACGCCCGGGAAGTGGTTGGCGGTGTACATGGTCGCCAGTGCAATGCTCTCGTCACAGCGCTGGAACTCTTTGCCGATACGGTGGCTGGAGGTCTTGCTGGTCGGGTGCTTTTCAGCACCGACGCAAATGCGCGCCATCGCTTGCACCGCTTCCAGCGGGTACAGGCCGGCAGCACTTTCGGCCGAGAGCATCACGGCGTCGGTGTAGTCGAGCACGGCGTTGGCTACGTCGGACACTTCGGCGCGGGTCGGCATCGGGTTCTGGATCATCGACTCCATCATCTGGGTCGCCACGATCACTGCCTTGTTGTGGCGGCGAGCGTGCAGAATGATCTTCTTCTGGATACCCACCAGCTCGGCATCGCCGATTTCCACGCCCAGGTCACCACGGGCCACCATCACGGCGTCGGACGCATTGATCAGGCCATCGAGGGTTTCGTCGTCGGCCACGGCTTCGGCACGTTCGATCTTCGCCACCAGCCAGGCAGTACCGCCGGCCTCGTCGCGCAGCTTACGGGCGTATTCCATGTCGGCGGCATCGCGCGGGAAGGACACGGCGAGGTAGTCGACTTCCATCTCGGCAGCGAGCTTGATGTCGGCCTTGTCTTTCTCGGTCAGGGCTGGAGCGGTCAAGCCGCCGCCGCGACGGTTGATGCCTTTATGGTCGGACAGCGGGCCGCCGATGGTCACGGTGCAGTTCAGTTCGGTGGCGGTGGCGGTATCGACGCGCATTACCACGCGGCCGTCGTCGAGCAGCAGCTCGTCGCCCACGCCGCAGTCTTTGACCAGGTCCGGGTAGTCGATGCCGACCACTTGCTGGTTGCCTTCGGTCAGAGGATGGCTGGTGGAGAAGGTGAATTGATCACCGATCTTCAGCTCGATCTTCTTGTTGGCAAATTTGGCGATACGGATTTTCGGACCTTGCAGGTCACCCAGCAGGGCAACGAAGCGGCCGTGCTTGGCAGCGAGGTCACGCACCAGCTTGGCACGAGCCTTGTGCTCGTCGGGGGTGCCGTGGGAGAAGTTCAGGCGGGCGACGTCCAGGCCAGCCAGAATCAGCTGTTCGAGAACTTCCGGCGAGTTACTGGCCGGGCCAAGGGTAGCGACGATTTTGGTACGACGGACGGACATGCAAAGACTCCTGAGTTCAAGCGCTGAGTGAGGCTACTATGCTCCGTGGGTGTAGTCATTGTTCATATGCACTACTTATTCGTTTTTATCTTTAAATGAACATTCCTGAAGATTTTCGCCCACGGGTCGATACAGAGCTCAAGACAGGAGAACCCCCATGCGATTCGTGCTCATAGCCGCCCTTGCCCTCAGTGTCGTGGGCTGCACCCGTTTTTCGATGAACCATCATTTGAATAATGCCTACAGCGCTTATGACCGTGGCAATTGCGAGCAAGTGACGCTCGAACTGTCCAAAGTCGAACGCGCCAGCCGCGCGCGGCCTTATGTGTGGCCGGAAGTGTCAATGCTGCGCGGCTTGTGCCTGGAACGGCAGAAAATGTTCGTGGATGCGGCGCAAACCTACCAGTTCATTCAGGCGTCGTACCCGCAAAGCGAGTACGCCTACCGCGCCCGCGCCCGGCTGGAAACCTTGCAGTCGCTGGGTCACTACCCGCTGCGCAGTGCAGCAGCGGTGCGCCCTACGCGGTTCTGATTGCAGTTGCCGTTCAACGGCTGGCTCGCCGGCGGTGGTGAGCTATAGTCGAATAACCGGTTTAGAACCTTGTTTCTAAATCGACGTAACACCTGTGATCGGCAGGCGTAAGCGGCAGCGGTTTCATGGACTGCCGCACCGGGATCGGGGAGAGCGCGCTCAATGCCTGGCCCTTGTTTGATAACGGCAGGCAGGCCCGTTCCGAAGCATTAGTGCGGCCCTGCTTAAGGGCCTTGCGTAGCGAAATCAGCATGTTCACTGACCGCCGGATCGAGCGGCATCAACTGCCGTATTTTCTGAAAGTGTTCAACAGCGTCACCGACAAACCGATTGGTTTCCTGGGCAACGTCTCTGAGGACGGGCTGATGCTCATCAGTCAGTTACCGATGATGATCGGCGCCGATTTTGATCTGCGCCTGAAAATCCCCATGGCCGATGGCTGCCAGCAGGTCATCGACCTCAAGGCCTGCTGCCTGTGGTGCCATGAAGATGCGACACCTCACCACTATGACGCCGGGTTCAGCCTGCAATGGGCACCGCCGGAGTTTGGGCAATTGGTGGAGGCGTTGAAGCAGTACTTCAGTTTTCAGCCGTTGCCGGCGTCTGCGTGAAACCTGCGGTGCATTTGTGATCGCTTTCGCGTGCAGGCCTGGCGCATCCCGAACTCGGAGACTTCAAAACGCGCTGTCGGCCAGATGGAACAGAAGGCAATTGTGGGAACAAAAGTCTTACTGGCGAGTGGGTCTTTTGGATCGGTGAATAGTGCTGATCATTGATCAAAACCGACAGACGGTAGCTATTTTTCAGGGTGTCGAGTAATTACCTGTTATTTCTGACAGTAGCCAGACGCTTTAGTAAGGAGGCTAAATAGCAACAACAATGGTGCGCTGCATTTGTTCCCGGAGCACCGCCTGCAAAAAGGAGAAACCCATGGTAACCCCTCTCGTCATGCCACCTAATGAATTCAACTTGGCGAAACCGTTTCCCTACCCGCGCGATTCATTACCTCAACCAAATACGATTGTAGCCAATCCGCTTAGACTTAGTGGAGATACTCATTATGCTGGGTATCCGAATGCAGTTGCCGCAGCATTTCCCCATTATGAAGATCCAAGACAAAGCACCGTCTATCTTGTGGGTGCGCCTTATGATGTTTCGGTATTAGTAGATCCGGGTCCTATGCGGATTCATCTTTTATTCACGTGGATTCACGACCATGAGGGTATGGGGGGTAAAGTGGAATTTTTTGTCGATGATATATATGTTTTGACGCCTCCATCCTAGTTTCATTCCCGCAAACTTTTCTTTCAGATATCTGCGGAACAATTGAATCTCCAGAAACATTATTTTGCGGAGTAGCCCGTAAGGAATTTTATCGCGCGTCGAGTTAGCAATACCGTTCGTCATGACTGTCAGTTTTAACAGGTGGAAGTCGCGGTATACACAGCGTAAAAAACAACTCAAAACGACAACAGATTTGCCTTTCGCATTCCGTTCCTCCCAGCCTCGCTCGCAGGAGAAGTTCAATGAGTAATAGCCATTCCAACCCTGCCCTTGAGCAGCTTTTCGAATTGACGCCAGGCGTACTCGACGCATCAGTCACGGAAAACCTCGGGCACTTCATTGATAAGGGCGGCTCGGTTTACAAGATGCTTAAGATGGGGCGTCAACGCGTGGTGGAGACGTTCGGGCTGCACAGCCAGGACGCGCAAGTGTTGCTGGACAAAGTCATGGCCCTGGCGGTGCATACCGCGCGTGAGTTTCGTGAGCAGCGCCTGGTGAGGCCTGGGCCTCCCAATCCGTTGCATCGGACCGGCATCTATGCGTGGAGGGACGGGCCTGATTTCGACTATTTGTTCGATCCAGACTGGGAAGGCGCAAGCCCTTCACAGAGCCCGGACTCGAGTATTTCCCCAGCAGCGTATTTTGTGCGCCTGGTACTGTTGGCTCGGGATCTTGAAGCGCGATCCGGGGGCGGTATGGGGTTGATAACTTTCGAAACCCGGCGCCCCGATCTTGTCAAACTCATCATTGACACAACAAGTATGTTCCAGATCAAACCGACCGTGACCCTGGTCAGCGAAGTGCTGGAAAGCATTATCAAAACGTTCCTCACGCCGGCAGCACTGACCGACCGAGTGGTCGATGACCACTTGCTGGAAACGCGTTTTCCATTCCGCTCCATGCCGTTCGAGTGGTATTTCGAACAATGGAAGCAGGTGTTGGAGGCGAACAAAATGTCGCTGGGGGAAGTCGTGCGGACCATCGATGAGTCAGGCCCGTACTTCAAGCAACCAGGTGCTCGTGGTGACTTTTCGGATATTGCGCTTCATCAATCCTGCAACATCGGGCCACAATCGCAACGATTGTTGATCGAGAATTTTCTTCCCGCCGGCAGTACTCCCGTTCGATGGACAGCGTTCTACAAAGACAACTTTGGCTCGACGGAGGACAACCTGAAGGACTCGGTGCATTTCTGCGCCAAGACCTCAATTGATGCAGAAGCGCTGACCTCATTGTTGTCGATTGAAGGTTACGCACCGAAGCGTTCCAGCAATGTGGCGGGGTCGCAATCGGAGGCGCTCGAGGAGCCAGAGAAACAGAAGCTGTCCAAATTGTTCGGTTCGGCCTACATCAACGATGGCGCCACCGATCCGATGGATCTGTCGGAACCGGCGACGGGCAAAGCTCGCCAATTCACCAACACTACCCACAACCGGTTTGAGCGGATGAACCGGATTCTTCGTCTCAGCCGCTGGCTGGGGTTGCCGGTGGACCAGTGCGATCGGCTAATCATGGCCGCGTTCAACGCAGAGCTGCGGGGTGACATCCGTGACCCGGAGGCCCGCAAGGTTGCGTTGGCAACCAAACCTTCCCGGATCACCTCCAATACCCTGCGGGCCATCGGCCTGTTTCAAGAGTTTCGCCTGCGGTTCAAATGCTCAGCCGAGCAATTTGCGGCGCTGATTGATGAGATTTCCCCTTACAGCCGCGGGGAAGAACTTTCACAATTCGACCGCATCTTCAATGCACAGGCATTGTTCGATACACCGTTGAGGGTGGACAACGGTTACTTCGCGATCGAAGCACAAACCCGCGCCGACAAGCGCACCGTCGACCAGATTTGCACCAGCCTGGGTATCAATCAGGAAACCTGGCGCTACCTCGCACGCTTCGTGGCCAAGAGCTACAACCTGAGGGACGAACTGCAACGCAGCCTGCCAATACTCTCCTCCTTGTATCGCCTGGTATTGCTGGCTTCCTTCCTGCGCATCAGCGCCATAGAACTGGCGGCATTGCTGGAGACCTTAAGCGAGAAAAACGGCAGCGAATTGCTGCAACGGGTGCTTGGCGAAGCCCTTTTGCTGGTCAGCGGCACTAGCGGCGTGGGCGATGTGTTGAGCGTGATGCAGGCGGCGCAGTCCTGTGTCCAGTGGGCGCAGGAAAACGACTTGAGTGTGCTTTGGCTGGTACAGAAAGTGGCGCCCGTGATTGCACCTCCTTTGGCCACTGAAGCAGAAGTCACGTTGCTGCAGGAAGTCCACAAGCGACTGCACCCGGTGCGATTTTCCGAGGACGCGCTTCGGGCCGCAGGTGTACCCCAGAGCAATGATTTCGACCAGACGGACTGGCTGAGACTGCTTTACAACGTCGTCGATTCTAATGGCCTGGTGTTGGGGAAAGAAGGCGATGAGGAGGACTACGAGCGGGTGGCTCGTGGAGAAATTCAATCGGCTGTCGAGTTGGCAGACCTGTCACCCGGTGATGTCGAAGGGGTTATCAACGTGATTCTGGCATTGCTGCTGCAGGCCAGGGATGCGCAGCGGGCGGTGGTGCAGGAAAGTTTGTCGGTGTATTTGAGCATTTCGCAAGACTTGGCACTGCCATTGCTCAGGTGGGTCGATACGAACGGTGTTTACCTGCTGCTGTTGGAGACTGCGCGGGCGCTGGATGCCGTCACGTCCGGTACGGAGAAGGTCAAGGTCGGTGATGATGTGCTCAGCTTGCTGGCACACCTGGTGCGGCGCGCTGAAGTCGTTCAACAACTGGGGTTGAGTTCTGCCATGCTGGTAGCCCTGACCCTGAGAGAGAACTGGGAATGGTTTGGTCTCAAGCATCCAAAAGAACTCACGCTCAGCGCGTTGTATTACCTGACCCTGTTTCAGCGGGTGGTGGCGAATACCGGGCAGCCTGCCGAAAAACTCCTGCATTACCTGGAGTTGGTCAACGGGCTTCCGGAAAACCTGACACCTGAGGATGTACGTCTGATTCGTGATTCTGCGGCAAGCTTGCTGGCTGAGGTGGTGCAGTGGGGCGTCAGGGAGGTGCTTGAATGCATCCTTTATCTGAAGCCGAATCCAAAGATCCCGGTGATTCGCGACATGACGTCCCTTGATACGCTGCTGCGTATCCGTGCGCTGGCGGTCAGGAGCGGGCTGGATGCCAAGGCCATCATCGGTTTGGGCACGCTCACGCCGGACAGTGACAAGTACGCCTGTCGAAGCGCAGCAGAACATGTGCTGGAAAAATTGTCCGAGTCGGCCATTCAGGGGCAGGCGCAATTGATCGGTGAAGTGGGTCAGAGCGTGACCCACGAAATCAGGTGCATCAATGACACCCTGATCGCCAATGTGAATGGTCAATACGCCATGATCGAACTGACACTGCGTGATCTCACCAACCAGGTCGTGCCGAACGTCACGGTGAGCTGGAGCAGTGATCGTCCCGGGCTACTCGCCCGTACGTCGATCACCGACCATGAGGGGCGTGCGGTGGTTCGCTTCAAACCAGAGAAGTCGACGTGGATGGGGGGCGTGCAAGTCAAAGCCACTTATGGCCTGGCTCAAGTGGTGTACGCGCCGAAAATTCTCATTGATTGCGATGAGTTGACGCTGGGCTTCGAGATCAAAGATATCGATCCCGTCGGCGAAGAGTTTTTGGCTGGCGGGCAGGCGTATTTCGCGGCGGCTGTTCTTCTTGTGGATAAATACGAAAACCCTGGGGTGGGTCGCACTGTGACATTTGCCGGTCGGGGGGTAGCGGCTGACCCTTGGTCGGTACGCACGGATGACGAGGGTTATGCCCGCACGAGAATCACCAGTATCGAACCTATTGAGAAGGCAAGCGTAGTGGCCAGTTACAGCAACAAGGACCCGCTTGTCATCAATAGCATTACCTTTGTTGACCAGCCGTCTATCAAACTGTTGGAGGTGGTTTCGATGGCGGTTGCCGGGCAGCCGCTGGTGATTCATTGCCATGTGGTTGGCCTTGGCAAACGTCCGTCGGTCGGTGTGGAGGTCGAGTTTTCTGGGACCGATACTGTCCCCGTTACAATGGTTACCAACGAAAAAGGTATCGCTGAATTCACGGTAAGCACGCCGCAAGCAGGAAATCATTCCTTCACCGCCAAGGTGAAAATGGGTCAACAGCAACTCGACGTTTACGTGGCCAGCAAGGTGTTCATTCACGGTGAGTCCCTGGACTATAAATTCCCTGTGGCGGGTGCGCCTACCTCCTTGTGGGTCGACGCCCGGGAGGACAAGCACAACCAGGCGAAAGTGGTTGCCAGATGCCCGATCTGGTGGGCAGTGACCAAAAAAACCGAGACGGTCCTGGAAGCGATTTCCTATCCGACGGACGCATTGGGACGTTCGACGTTCCCTTACGAGTTTGAAGAGGCGGGTGAGTATGTGGTGACGGCAGAAAACCGAAGTACTCCGGAGGATAAACGCACCTTCAACATTACAGTCGTCCCGGCTATCGAGTGGGTATACAAACTGACGGACATCACGACGGCGACCGTCATCCGGCAAGTGACCGCCCGGGAGCGATTGGAATTTATCCGGGGCCATCGCTATACGCTCGAAATCGACATGCCGGCTTCGGTCGACCTTTCAGACGCGCGGGCAATGCTGGCCTGGACCGGTGAATTCTCCGCTGCCGGCCTGGGGATGGTGTTCACTCCGCAGACCGGTGCCTATGTCCTGGTGGGCGACCTGAAGACCCTGAGTTGGAAAATCGACTGCAAAGATCTGCGCAACAGCACGTTTGACCTTACGTTCTCTTGCAACCGGATCGACCAGCGCCTTGTGTTGCCTGGCTGTCTGGATGCACCGGCACCGCAACTGTCGTATCCCGTCGATGGCTCGACAGAAGTGGAAGTCCAGCCGCTGCTTCACGGCAAGGGCAGTCCGTCGGCCCAGATCTACATCTTTGAAAACCGGGATGAGAAAGCCCTGTTGGCCCGGACCAGCGTGCGTGACGATGGCACATGGTCGGTGCGGTTGGCCGAAGTACTATCGCCAGGGCCGCATGTGTTGACGGTCAAGCAACGGCATATCGATACGACCGAGGCGTGGGCGGCGGATGCTCTCGTAACTGTGTCGGGCACCTTTGTCGACATTCCACAAGTCCTGAAACCCGCCACGGGCAGCACCGTAAGAGCTGAGTCATGGATTGAGGGCTTGGGCTTGCCGGGCGTTGAAGTGCGTGTGGTGAGGCGCGGGTCTCCAACGACGATTTACGCCTGCGGGATGGTGGACAAGAACGGCCATTGGCGGGTCCAGTTCAAGCCGGAGCTTGAGCCGGGCGAACGTGATCTTGAGGCTGGATTTTATGTAGGGGATGCATTGAAGTCGGAGTGGATCGCCTTCTCGTTGACCGTTATTCCAAAATCTTAACAAGTCGGTAACGACTCTGTTGTTGTAGCGTTGATTGAAAGATGTTGGCGCACTATCGAAACGCTGAAAACTGCAGTGCAGTTTCCAGTCTGTTTCGGGAGCTTCATCATCCCGAATATTGCCCAGGGTCATGCAGAATTCCAGGAGAATAACAGTGGATAGTTCTATTATTGGTAATTTGGAAGAGCGTCGTTGCATGGCCCTCGCGGATTTTTATCTTGGGCAAGTTGCACCGAATCAAGACGCAACCAAGAGCCTTGATCTCACCTCTCTCGATGATTTGTATCACTACCTGCTGCTGGACAGTCAGGTAGGCCAGCAACCCGAGACATCGCGCCTGGCTGAAGCCATTGCTTGCATGCAACAGTATATTGGAGCCATTTACGGCGGCCTGGAACCTGGGCATACCAAGGAGTTTACCCGCGAGGAGTTAGTGGCTTGGCATCAGCGCTATTGCAATATCAGCGACTGGGCGGGTTATCAGATGCTGGTTGAATATCCGGAAAACTGGCTAATTCCAACACTACGCCTGACAAAATCCGAGTCATTCAAAGAACTTGAGAATAATCTGGGTCAAGCAAGCCTTGGCGATGCGTCCGTACAAATGGCTTTGTTTGAACATTTGAAAGGCTTTGAAGAAGTCTGCAACCTTGATATGTGTTCAGGGTACATCGACAGTATTGACAGTACGGGAACTGGAAAGGGAGAGCACTTCAAAAACGCGGACTATTACTTTATTGGCCGGCAACGAGTTCAACCCTTTGGCTACTTCTGGCGCAAAGCCCATGTCGAGTTAAGCGCCAACAGTACATTTCTCAATCCCGCAGCCTGGACTGAATGGAAACCCATAGGCATTCCCGCTTCGGCGACGGTACTGGCAATGCGGCCGGTGTTTTTCGCCGGGCGTTTGATGATCGTTCAGGTCGAAGGGTTGCAAGCGCCAGACAGGGTTGAAAAGGACAATGACGGCAATGAGATCACCATCCCGGGCACTTGGCAGATAGAGGTCACGCTGTCTTATCGGGCGGTGAACGGGATATGGTCGACGCCTTTGAGCCTGGGTAAAAAGGAGTTCGCCAAGGCGTCCGAGGCGTCATCGCGTCTGGTGGTGGTGACCTATGCCGGATTAAAAAAAGATGTCGACGACCTGTTGGCGGTGTGCTTTACCACCACGGACTTGCCACCGGGGTTGGCAAGCGTGGAAGCAATGGACGAGCAAGAAAACGGATGGATTTTCGCGGCGAGAAATGCGCTGTTCGAACCACAAGTTCCGAATGTTGCAAGTCTCAAGGTATTGGCCAATGGACGCTTTTCCAATCAAAACAGTTTGCAGCATAAATTATTGCTCAGCGAGTATGTAACGATCACTCAGTCGCTCGTGCCCGCTACAAGTGTTGCTGCGGTCGGAGATACCCGGGAAGGACTGCTGAACAAATTTTTGTCATTGAACTTTAACTTCAGTAGCCGGCAAACTCTGATCGAAGGGGTATTTGAAACCGTTAACGTGTTGCAGGTGCAAGGCGTATGTGATCTCAATCGGCCGGAGTTTGATCTAAAGGAAATTGTCCTTGTGGTGAAAGAGGACGTACTTTCTAGCACCACCTATTTCGAACTCTCAAAAGCTGGGGATAAGGGGGTCAGATGTACCTGCTACAGGGAGTCGCCAGGCCCATTGGCGTTTTCTTTGTGTTTTGATGGCCTGGATGAAACTCCTGTCGTTATAGAAAACTTCACGTACACAGATTTTACATCCAATGGCAGATGGGTAACTGCTAGTAAGGTTGTACTGCTAACGCCCCAACAGTTGGAAACACTGTGGTCGATGCAACCACGTGATATCAGGAGTGGTGCCGGGTTTTCAGTATTGGTCGGCGATGCCTATACGCCGTTAACAAATAGTATAAACGCTCTTTCGATGCTGAAAAAGCCAGAGACCGTTGAGCTGGCTTTGAAAATTATGGAGGGTGCTGATGCTATGCCCGGGCATTGGGAGAGCATCGGCGAGTTAGAAGGGTGGTTTCAAACCCCCTGGATTCAGTATCGCTGGACAGGTAACCCTGTCGGTAAAAAGCTGAGTGTCGCGTGGGGTGAGAATGCCGATGGCCGTTTTGGTCGCAACCGCTATGACATCGAGATCAAACAGGTACCCAACGCCAGCAACGTACCTTTGCTCAGCAAACAGGCCTCCGGTGCGCAGTTTCTGGATACTCGGCCTCTGGGAGTCAATGGGGTCGAATGGATACGCCTCACCTCTACGTTCGGTCCCGAACTGGTGGCCAAAGCAGCTATTTCCATTGATGAAGTCTTGTCCCTGGCCACTCAGAACACCCTTGAGCCCGGACCAGAGGGCGGCAACACCGTTATCGACTTCAACAGTGCCCACGGGCAATTTTATTGGGAGCTGTTCTTTCATCTGCCGTTCCTGATTGCCCATCGTTTGTGCGAGGAGCGCAATTACCAGGAATCGCAGCGCTGGTACCAATACATATTCAACCCACACATTCGAACAGCACGCCCGGGCAAAAAGGATACGAGTGAACGCTTTTGGCTCTGCCGTCCGTTGCTGGAAAAAGGCGATATCGGTTTTGAAGCCAAGGGCCTGGTGGACCCCGACGCCATCGCGTTTTCGAATAGGATTCACTACCGCAAAGCCATTTTCATGGGGTACGTGCGCTGCATCATTGCCCACGCCGATTCGCTTTACCGGCGGTTGACCCGCGATAGCCTGGTGGCAGCGAAACTGCAATACGTGCGCGCCTTGTCGCTGATGGGCCCGGCACCCACTGCAAAAGCCATGAGCCACTGGAAACCCCAGTCTGCAAAAGACATTCTCGATTCCAAACCAAAGGCCGGTGCCTCGGCGCTGGAGACATTCGCACGATCACTGGATGTCGATGTCGCGAACCTGCCGGCGCGCGTCAATGGGACGCCCGACTTCGAGATATTAGGGCTGGAAGTGTTTCGTCCCTTCACTAATGAACAATTGCTCGACACCTGGAAATACATTGAAGAGTGCCTTTGGAACATGCGGCACAACCTGACCATCGATGGCAAACCAATGTCGCTGCGACTGTATGCCCCTCCGACCAACCCGCTCGATCTGCTGCATGCACAGGCCGGCGGCTCATCGGGAGCGTCGCGCAACGCGGGGGGTGGTTGAACATTCCGCACTATCGTTTCCGCACGATACTGTCCACGGCGCAAAACGCGGTGCAAACCCTTATCGGGTTCGGCCGTGAGGTGCTTCAGTTGATGGAACAGCGTGATCGTGGGCAGCTGGAAGAGTTGCAGCACAGCCATGTCCTCGCACTGGGAGTGCATGCCGTAACCATTCAGGAGGAGACGATCAAGCAGTTAGAGGCTTCGCAGGAAGGTCTAGAGAACAGCCGAAGCATGATTGAAGAGCGGGCTGAACACTACAAAGGTCTCAATGGTAATTGGCTGCTGGGGCTGGAAATTACTGGGGACACCCTATCACTTTTAGGCAAGCTCCTGGGCGCGGTTGCCATGGCGCCACATACTGCTGCGGCTGTGGCGGACTCGGCACCGAACACCCAGGGGACTTCATATGGTGGTAATTCGTGGGGGGCTGCGCTGGATAAGCTCGGCCTGAATGTAACTACTGCGGGTGCCTTGGCTTATGCAGGGGGGAAATTTTCCAACGATCCGCTTTTTACGTGCGTCGAGGTCAGGAATGGACCTTCGCCGAAGCCCAGGCCAATAGCGAACTAATGGTTGTCGAGGAAAATCTGAAGTCCCTGCATCACACAATCCTCGGAGCCAAAGAGAGCCTGGCTCAAACGAAAAAAGCCAACCAGCACGCCCAGGAAATCTACGCGTTCTACAAAACCCGGGCCACCAACGTCGAACTCTACCGTTGGTTATTGAGCCAGATGGCCACGTTGTACTTCCAGGCCTATGACGCCGTGGTGGGGTTGTGCCTGAGCGTGGAAGCCGCCTTCCAGTACGAAATGGGCGACTTCGACACGCGGGTGATTCGTACCAGCGCCTGGATGGACGATCGCCACGGCCTGAGCGCCGGGCAGTCGATGCTGCTTGACCTGCTGCGTATGGAACGCATGTTCCTGGAGCGCAACGAGCGTCGACTGGAGCTGACCAAGACGATCTCCTTGCGCCAGCTGTTCGAGCAAGGCAAGTACACACTGGCAAGAACCTGGGAGTCAGTGATCGATGAGCTCAAGGAAGGCAAGCTCGATTTCGAGTTCACCCAGCGGATGTTCGACAGCGATTACCCCGGTCATTACTGCCGACAGATCACCACCGTTTCAGTGTCTTTGCCGGCGGTGCAGGGCCCGTATCAGGATGTTAGAGCAACCCTGACGCAAATCAGCAGCGCCACGGTGCTCAAAGCCAACATCGACTCACTTGTTTATTTTTATGAGCCCGAAGAAAACCAAATGCCGCCCCTCGATATTTTGCTCAACCCGCGCAGCCATCAGCAAGTGGGGATCAGCCACGGAGTTGACGATCCCGGCATGCATCAGCTGAATTTCGGTGATGAACGCTATCTACCGTTTGAGGGGACCGGCTGTGTTTCGCTTTGGCGGCTCGCGTTTCCACGACCAAAATCAGTTGACCAGGCAAAGCTGATCAGCAGTCTGACGGACATCATTGTGCAAGTGCGTTATCTGGCGAAGGCCGGTGGCACGGCTTACACCGAAGCCGTGCTGGACAATCTGGGCGATTGAGGTGAAACGGCCCTGATGCTGGGGCGCTGGTAAACGAAATGACGGGTAGTGGGTTGAATCGACAACCATGGATCAATACAGGTGAAATCATGATGAGCGAAGACGAAATTCAGGGACGTAATCTGATTAAAGATGGCAGATTCCCAGCAACGTGGAAAAGTCACTGGGCGCACGATGGCGTCGGGAACGCGGTGTCATTTGAGGATCCCTTTTTTGGTAACTATCTGACAATGAACCGGAAGGCTGGTGTTTCTCAGGCATTCGAGACGGCGATCTTCACTGAAGAACAACTGAAGGGGGCGAGCTATAAGATTTCCTTTCAGTATGAAAATTTTGGGGACGGCGACAACGCCGGGGTGGAGATTAAAACCGTTTCCGGGGAAAATGATTTTATTGATTTGAGCGGCAAAAAAACCAGGCAGCCGCTAGCCGACTGGAATCTCTATCCCTCTTATGGGATCAGGGGTGTGGTGGCAGCCGACAAGAATATTGCTCTGAAACTGCAGGGCTCTGATTTAGGTGGCTCGTCGGGATTGCGCATGACTGACATCAGAGTGGACCTGCATCTCGTACCGCTTAAGTTGAAAAGCATCCAGTTAGACGACAGGCATTATGAGGTGCCAGCCGGAGTTCGCGTGTAGCGCAATCGTTGATGGCGGCAGGAGTTAGGGTTCGAGTGGATGGGGCGGGCGTGACAATCGGTTAACTCATCCCTGCTTTTTTCCAGCTCATGTAACGCGTTACCAACGCCGCCCCCAGTTCACCGGGCAGCGCATCCACCACCGGCACTCCATGAGCGTCCAACCGTTCATGGAGTGCGGCCCGCGCATTCAAGTAATCCACAGTCCCGCAATACGTCAGCGCTTCGTTCAACGTTTGCACCGGTGACTGGCGCAGCGTGTCGAGCACGTCTTCCCTGAGGCTGGCGACCAACACTCGATGCTGCTTGCCCAGGCGATTTACGGCGGTGAGTAATTCTTCGTCGTCTTCGTCCCGCAGGTTGGTCACTACCACCACCAGAGACCGGCGTTTCTGTCGGGCCAGCAGTTGAGTAGCAGCGGCCTGATAGTCAGCGCTGCGTTGAGTGCTGTTCAGGTCGTAGACCGTGTTGAGCAATACGTTGAGCTGACCGGCCCCTTTAACCGGTGCGAGATAACGCGGTTGATCGCTGGCAAAGGTGCTCAGACCCACCGCATCACCCTGGCGCAACGCCACGTAACTCAACAGCAGGCACGCATTCAGCGCATGATCGAAATGCGCCAGCTCGCCGTCGTGACTGCGCATGTGCCTTCCGCAATCGAGCATGAAGATAATCTGTTGGTCGCGCTCATCCTGATACTCCCGGGCAATCGGTGTGCGTTGCCGGGCGGTGGCTTTCCAGTCGATCTGGCGCAGGCTGTCGCCTTCGCGAAATTCCCGTAGCTGATGAAACTCCATACCCAGGCCACGTCGTTGTCGTTGGCGTACGCCGAGCTGGCTGAGCCAGTTGTCCACCGCCAGCAGTTGGCCGCCGTAGAGGCGGGCGAAGTCGGGGTAGACGCGGGTGTGGTCGGTGACGCTCAGAAGCCGTTTGCCGGACCACAGGCCCAATGGGCTGGGCAGGTTGATTTCGCAGTGATCGAAGCTGAAGTGGCCACGTTTGAGCGGGCGCAGGCGATAGCCGACCTGGCTGTGCTGACCGGGCTGAAGTTCGACTGACAGGGGGAGGTTTTCGAAGTTCAGGCCGTCGGGGACGTGGTCGAAAATCTGGACCGTCAGTGGTTGGGGAAAGTTGTGCTCAACGTCCAGTCGGACTTCGCTCCAGCGACCGAGGGCCAGGCTGCCGGGCATTTGTCGTGTTATCCGGGGCGAGTGCAGGCGTGTGAGGCGGGCAGCATCGAGTATTGCCAGGGCCAGTAGCGCCAGCAATAAACCCCATTGGATCGACAACAGGCTTGAGGGCAGCGCAATGTCCAGTGCGCGCAAGGTGCCCAGCACGATGCCGATGGCCAGCAGGATTGCGAGCCAGATCAGCAGCAGGCGCGAGGGTTTCACAGACGTGGCGCCGGCACTTGATCGAGCAGTTGCCGCAGCACGTGATCGACCTCCAGCCCTTCGATATCCAGCTCCGGTGCGATGCGTACGCGATGGCGCAACACCGCCAGCGCGCAGCCCTTGATGTCATCCGGAATCACGAACTCACCGCCGCGCAACAAGGCCCGTGCCCGAGCGCAGCGCACCAGCGCGATGGACGCCCGAGGCCCGGCGCCGAGGGTCAGGCCGGGCCAGCTGCGGGTGGTGCGGGCCAGGCGCACGGCGTAGTCGAGGACCTGATCGTCCAGCGGCAAATCACTGGCGATGCGTTGCAAGGCCAGCACGTCCTTGGCTTGCAACACGGTGCGCAGTGGTTGCACATCGAGCATGTCGGCCCGGGTCGAACGGCTGACCTGACGCACCATGTTCAGCTCTTGTTCGGCGTCGGGGTAATCCATGCGCACCTTGAGCATGAAGCGGTCGAGCTCGGCTTCGGGCAGCGGGTAAGTGCCTTCCTGTTCGATGGGGTTTTGCGTGGCGAGCACCATGAACGGTTGCGCGATGGGCAGGGCGCGGCCTTCGAGGGTGACTTGCCGTTCCTGCATGGCTTCGAGCAGCGCCGCCTGGGTTTTCGCCGGGGCGCGGTTGATTTCGTCGGCGAGCAACAGGTTGGTGAACAACGGCCCTTTGCGCAGTTTGAATTGCTCGGTTTGCAGGTCGTACACCGCGTGGCCGGTGACGTCGCTGGGCATCAGGTCCGGGGTGAACTGAATGCGCGCGAATTCGCCACCGAAGCAGCGGGCGAGGGCGCGCACCAACAAGGTCTTGCCCAGCCCCGGCACGCCTTCGAGCAGCACATGACCGCCGGCAATCAACGCGGTGAGTACGTCATCGATCACCGTGTTCTGGCCGATCACGGCTTTTTGCAATTCAACTCTTATCGCTTGGGCCAGATAACTGGCGCGCTGGCGTTGCTGCTCGGCATGGCTAGGCGCGCCGGGCTCGATCTGTTCACTCATAAGGCGTTCCTCAAGGTTTGCAGGTGGGCGACCTGACGGCTGAATTCAACGCTGGACAGTCGTTGCTTCGGTCGTGGGCTCATGGCCTGGCTGATAGCGCGTGTGGGTTGGCCGGTCAGGCGTGCGAGCACCAGCCATTGTTCGGCGACGCCGAGTTGATCAAAACCGGGATGACGACGCCGTACCCGGCGCAGGATGTCTTGTTGCAAGGCTTGCAGCAGACTGTCCTGACCGCTGCGGCGCAAGATGAAATCGGCGCTGGCACGCAGGTGTTCCTGAAGTTGTCGACGGGCTCTCGGCGCCGGTTCAATCAATGGACCGTGGCGCACACCGACATGCCAGAGGCCAAGGCCGATCAGGGCGATGAGCGCGACCAATGCCTGAGGGAAATAGCGCAGCAACAAGGTCGGCAGGCTGTCGTGATCGGTGTTGAACAGCAGCGTCACCTGGGTGTCCGCGGTCAGGTACCAGAGCAGCCAGGCATTGTCGTACTGGTCGATGGCCGGGGTTTTCCACAGGTCGGCGTCGGTGACCACGATGATCGAGCCGAGCCCTTGGTTGAGTTGCATCATGTGCGTGGCCTTGCCGCTGTTGGCCCAGGCTTGCGCGAGATTGTTCGGGTCTTCGAGATGGAACGCGGTATCGAAGGTGGCGTAGGCCGGGGCGTCTTCATCCTCAAGATACAGTTTGGTCAGGTTGGGGTAAGGATCCTCACCGGTAGCGGGTGGCGGGTCCTTGAGGTCTTTGCTCAGTGACTGGTGCACCTGCACCCGGTCGAGCAGCAGGTCATTGCTTTGGCCGGTTTTTTCATCCCACAGTGATTCGGCGATGAACAACAGGCGCCCACCGGCGCGGGTCCAGTTCATCACTTGGTCAATCTGCCGTGGCGTCATGTTTTGCCGGTCGCCGAGCAACAAAAGGCTGTGCTGGCGCGGGTCCAGCGTCGGCAGCACGTCGAGGCTGTTGGCATGGCCGACGGTCAGGCCCTGTTTGCGCAGGAAGTGTTCGGCGGCCAGATAAGGGTTGGCCTGGGCTTCGGGCGAAGGGCCGTGATCGATGTCTGCCTGATAGGGCGTTGCCTTGAAGAACAGATAAACACTCAGCGCAGCCAATAGCACCGCGATGAACACGCCGACCGCCAGCCAGAGACGCCGGTTCAATGCGCCGCTCCCGGGCCGAACAGCGCCCGCCAGCCATCACAGAGTTCCTGTTGCACCTGCGCGGGGGGCAGGCGATGCCCGTAGGCCATGTTCTGCCAGTGCCCCGTCAGTTTTTTGCTGAAAGTCAGCAGCGCGGGTTGCTGCAGGTGTTCAACGCGCTCCAGCACCTCCCCCTCGGTGTCGGCCGGTTTCAGCGCCATGTTGTAGTCGTGCAGCAAGTGACTGAGCAGGGCGCGATAAAGCAATCCGAGAGCTTCACGCGGGTTGGTTTGCCAGAGGCTTTCCGCACTGGCGGCGATGTCGGCAGGCAGGGTTTCACGGTTGAGATCCAGGCCGAATGCTTGCTGTGGCAGCGGCCGTGCAACTTTGCGCGGCAACCTCGGTCGGCGACTGACGAACGCCTGCAACCAGTCGCGGTAACGCCAGATCAACAAACTGATGACCCCGATCACCGTACCCCACAGCAGCACTTCAATCAGGGTGGCCAATGCACCGAAACGCTGGTTATCCAGCAACTTGAGCAGCGCCTTCAGCCACTCGGGGGCCTTGCCATCGTCCGGTGTTTCGGCGGCGGGTTTGTCTTCGCCGCCAAAACGATAGCGGGTGACCGTTTCCTTGTTCTTGAATGGCGGCTGATCGAGGATCGCCTTGATGCTGTCCCGGGACGCCTGGCTGGTCAGAGGCTGGTCCAGCAGACGCGGGCTGTCCGGTGAGATCGCGGGCTCGGCGGCCCACACGGTTTGCGCCGCTGGCATCAGCAAAAATGCCGCCAGCAGCAGGGTGACGGCGGTACTGCTCAAGC
Organism: Pseudomonas sp. MM213; assembly: GCF_020423045.1. Lineage (NCBI taxonomy): Bacteria > Pseudomonadati > Pseudomonadota > Gammaproteobacteria > Pseudomonadales > Pseudomonadaceae > Pseudomonas > Pseudomonas sp. MM213. Next base: position 3,210,370 of record NZ_CP081943.1, on the reverse strand, counting down.
GTTGGCGCAGACGACGGAACACCAGCTCGATATCCCAGGCCTCCAGCACCGTGCGCCGGTTCAGATAAAGGCTGAAGCCGCAGGCCACGTAAACCGGTTCCCACACCACGAGCACCAACACGTAAAACACGTTGGTCAGGTGTTCCAGCCAGCGCCAGTCTTGTGTGGCGGCGGACAGCAGCGTCTGCCAGCTCCAGTCGAGTTCAACCTGTTGCGGCAGGAACAGATAAAACAGCACCATCAGGCCGACCCACAGTGCACTTTCCAGATGCACGCCGATGATCGTCAGCCAGCGCGCCGCGCCGCTGTCGCGTTGCAACAGTACCTGCAAGCGCTGCTGCCGCGCTTGCCCACTCAGGCCTTCGAGTTGCACCACCGGCATCAGGAAACTGCGACTCAGACTCAAGCGTCGCCAGGTGAGGCTGGCGAGCAATTGTGGCTTGAGCAATCTCGGCCATTGGCGCAGCGCCTGTTTCAAAGTGGGCGTTTCACCGAACATGGCTTTGGACAGGATGTACAGTGGCAGGCGTTCGAACGCCGGTTTCAGCCACCAGAAAATGAAAGCGGCGAGGGACGGTGAATCCCACAACAACAAGGTGAGCAAGGCGAAAACCGGCAAGGTCACGATGGCCCAACTGGTCATCAACAGGCGTCGGTGCCGCTGGCTCAGCAGGACGCCGAGGTCCATGGCTTCCCAGGTTGCTCGAGGGCGGATCACCACGGTCGCGTCACTCAGGCGCATGACGAGTCCGTCCGGCAAACAGCAGATACATTGCTACCAAAAACCACAGCATCGCGCCGACCAGATACTTGGTCATCGGCGCCGGCCCGGTCATGGATGACCAGTAGGCTTCGATAAATGCAGCGATCAACAGAAACAGCATGACCCCGCAAATCAGTAATACGCTTTTGCGCGCCGCGACTCGCAACGCTTCGGCGCGTGGCTGGCGCCCCGGTGCGATCAATGCCCAGCCCAGTTGCAGGCCGGCGGCACCCGCCAGGGCAATGGCGCTGAGTTCGAAAGCACCGTGGCCGATCACGAACGACCAGAAGGTTTGCCCGTAGCCGATCTGCGTCAGGTGCCCGGCCACCGCGCCGATCATCAAGCCATTGAAGAACAGGAAAAACGCGCTGCCCAGGCCAAACAGCAAACCGCTGGCGAACGTCTGAAAAGCGATGCCGATGTTGTGCATGATGTAGAAGCCGAACATCACCCAGTCTTCACTGGCCGCCCGTTCCGCGGAGCGACCCAGGTGTCCGGAGCTGGGGTCGTACATGCTTTGCATGTCGCTGACCTGTTGTGCCGGGATCAGGTTGTAGACCAGGTCCGGGAACAGATACACCAACAGTGCGAAGCCGATCAGGCTGCCAAAAAACATCAGGCTGGCGGCCAGCACGAAGCGCCACTGTTCGCGCACCAGCCGCGGAAAATCCGCGAGGATGAAGCCGAGCACATTGGCACCCAGGCGGCTGCGATGTCGATAAAGTTGTTGATGCCCGCGCAGGACCTGTTGCTGCAACGAGTCGATCAGGAAACTGCTGTATCCACGCTCCTGAGCCAGTGCCAGGTGCTGGCAGAGCCGGCGATAGTCTTTCGCAAAACTGGCGACACGTGAGGTGTCTTTATTGCGCTCCAGACTGTCGAGGATGAGGGAAAACTGCGCCCATTCAGCCTTGTGGCGATTCTCGAAAAGACTTTGCTTCATGCGGGGCCCAACAAGCCGCGGGCGATGCCGTTGAGTTCCGCCACCGCTCGTGGCGCAGGGACGTTCAACGGTTGGGCGAGGATAGAGGCAAGTTCATTGACCCGAGCTTCGGAGAGTTCACCCTGGCGTTCGGCAAACCCGAGGATGGCGCGTTGCTCGGTCAGCGTCATGGCGAAGGCCGGACGTCGCGGTTCGGCGTCGGGTACTTGCGGTCGGGTGAGCGGCTGTTCGCGGTAGATGACCAGCGTGCCGGCGGCCAGGTCACCGAGGCGTTTGAAGCTGGGGTGTTGCAGGCAACTGATGGCGCCGAGGAAATAGCCGAACGGCAACAGGTCGACAAATCGCAGCAGGTTGCGCAACAGCGAAGCGGACCAGCCGATCGGCGTGCCGTCATCCTGCACCACCCGCAGGCCCATCCATTGCTTGCCCGGCGAGCGTCCCTGATTGAGCACTTCGAACAACACCATGTACCACCAGCTCACTGCGAACAGCAGGATCGAGCCCAGCCCGGCGCCGAGTTTTCCCAGAAACGCGAGGACGATAAACAGCAGACCCAGAATCAGCCCGCGCAGCCCGAGGTCGATGGAGAACGCCAGCGCACGGACCATCAACCCGGCCGGGCGCAGTGGCAAGTCGATGCCTTCCGGCGTTTCAACCTGATACCGCGTATCCAGTGGCGGGGACAGCGTCGCTTTCCTTTGCAGTGCTGTGGTCTCGAGCATGGGCAACCTGATGATGTGGCCTGATCGGGATTCTCTGTGCGTCCGATGCTAGCAGCCTCAAGGGGGGAAACGACATAACTATGTATTGCACGGTGCGTGGTCAGAGGTGATTGAATGCAAGATTACTGGCCGGGGCGGGATGTGAACGCCTAGACTTCGCCGATCTTCAGTTCAGGAATAGCCCGTGACCTCGATCTTCTGGTACGACTATGAAACCACCGGCATCAACCCGCGTTGCGACCGTCCACTGCAAGTGGCGGGGCTGCGCACTGACTTTGATCTCAATGTCATAGACGAGCCGGTCAATCTTTATTGCCAGCCCAGTGAAGACATCCTGCCGCATCCGGCGGCCTGCGCGATCACCGGCATCACGCCGGGCCAACTGAGCGAACACGGTTTGAGCGAAGCCGATTTCATGACTCGGGTACACGCGCAACTGGCGGCACCGGGCACTTGTGGCGCGGGTTACAACACCTTGCGTTTCGACGACGAGATGACTCGTTACAGCCTGTACCGAAATTTCTTCGACCCCTATGCCCGCGAGTGGCAGGGCGGTAACAGTCGCTGGGACCTGATCGATGTGGTGCGTGCGGCGTATGCCTTGCGGCCCGATGGCCTGGTTTGGCCGACGGACGACGAAGGACGGGTGACGCTCAAGCTCGAACGCCTGACCGCCGCCAACGGTATCGATCACGGTAATGCTCACGAAGCGCTGTCGGACGTTCGCGCGACTATCGCACTGGCACGTCTGATCCGGGAAAAACAGCCGAAGCTCTACGACTGGCTGTTTCAGTTGCGCAGCAAACAAAAGGTGATGGATCAGATTCGGCTGTTGCAGCCGATGGTGCACATTTCCGGGCGTTTTTCGGCGGCACGCAGTTATGTCGGCGTGGTGTTGCCGCTGGCCTGGCATCCGCGCAACAAGAACGCGCTGATTGTCTGTGACCTGCATCTGGATCCCCAGGGGTTGCTCGACCTGGATGCCGAGACCTTGCGCCAGCGTTTGTATACCCGTCGCGATGAACTGGCCGAAGGCGAACTGCCGGTGCCGCTCAAACTCATCCACATCAACAAATGCCCGGTGGTGGCGCCGTTGTCGGTGCTTCGTCCCGATGATCAGCAACGACTGGGGCTGGATATGGCGCTTTATCAGGAACGCACGCTGCGACTAAGTGCCGCACAAACAATTTGGCGAGATAAAGTTCAGGCCATTTATGCCCGAGAGGATTTCGCCCAGAGCCAAGACCCTGAACAACAGTTATACGATGGTTTTATCGGTGATCGGGACCGGCGTCTTTGTGAGCAAGTCCGGGCGGCTGACCCGGCGCAATTAGCGCAAGAGCAATGGCCTTTCGATGATGAACGTTTGCCTGAATTATTGTTTCGATATCGCGCACGTAACTTTCCCGAAACGTTGAGTTTCGAAGAGCAAGAACGCTGGCGAGTATTCTGTCAGCAACGTTTGTCAGCGCCCGAGTGCGGGGCACCCAATACCCTGGAAGCATTTGTAGAAGCTGCAGCCCAATTGAACATTACTGCGACGCCATTCCAGCAAGAGGTGCTCAATGAGTGGAACAATTATGTCCAGGCATTGCGCAAACGTTTGAATCTTTGAAAATGAAAATGCACGGGCCTGAATCTCGGGCATAAAAAAACGCCAGCGATTGCTGGCGTTCTTTTTTGTCGCGGATGGGTCTGCGACAAGCTTTGCGGCTTAGCCCAGCAGGGTAGCCCAGCCTTCAACCACGTCGCCGCCCCACTTGGCTTTCCACTCTTTCAGAGTTTTGTGGTTGCCACCTTTGGTTTCGATGACTTCGCCGTTGTGCGGGTTTTTGTATTGTTTAACTTTGCGAGCACGCTTGGTGCCAGTAGTTTTTACTGCGCCGCCGCGTGGTGCTTTGGTTTTGGATTCTGGATCCAACAGCGCAATGATGTCACGCAGGGACTTGGAGTATTCGCCCATCAGGGTGCGCAGTTTGCCTTCGAATTCCAGCTCGGTTTGCAGTTTGTCGTCTTGGGACAGGTTCTTCAAACGGGCTTGCAGCTCTTTGATAGCTTCTTCGGTGGCACGATATTCGTTGATCAAGGACATGGGGACTACCTTATGTTGTGCGCTGGATGGCAGGGGACAGTGCGGCAATAATAGTCAGGGTGTTTCATCAAGTAAACATTTAACCGGGGTTTATTTAAATTAGTTGCGATGAATAGGGCGCAAATTGGATGTACAGTTAAATAGTGTGACGCAGGTATCACAGATATTCACAATTGAATGCTTGAAGAATGCTGACAGGATCACCATCGCGCAGGTAACCGACAGCCCTCAACGCTTGTGCCAGCGGCCTTCGTGCCACGCGAGGTGTCATCTATACTGCAGTTTTTTTGCGCAATCGCTAGAATGGCGGCCTTTGCGAAGTTCTGGAGTTTCCCCCTCATGCGCACTTTTCGGCTGGTGATTGCTTGCCCGGACCGCGTCGGCATCGTTGCTAAAGTCAGTAACTTTCTGGCGTCACATAACGGCTGGATCACTGAAGCGAGCCACCACTCGGACAATCTCAGTGGCTGGTTTTTCATGCGTCACGAAATTCGTGCCGACTCGCTGCCTTTTGGTATCGAGGCTTTCCGCGAGGCGTTCGCGCCGATTGCCGAAGAGTTCTCGATGAACTGGCGCATTACCGATACCGCGCAGAAGAAGCGCGTGGTGTTGATGGCAAGCCGTGAGTCCCATTGCCTGGCCGACTTGCTGCACCGCTGGCACAGCGATGAACTGGATTGCGAAATCTCCTGTGTGATTTCCAACCATGATGATTTGCGCAGCATGGTTGAGTGGCACGGCATTCCTTACTACCACGTACCGGTCAATCCGCAGGATAAAGAGCCGGCGTTTGCCGAAGTCTCGCGCCTGGTCAAACAGCACGATGCCGAAGTGGTGGTACTTGCCCGTTACATGCAAATCCTGCCGCCCGAGTTGTGCAGCGAGTATGCGCACAAGGTCATCAACATTCACCACAGCTTCCTGCCGTCGTTCGTCGGCGCCAAGCCGTATCACCAGGCTTCCATGCGTGGGGTGAAGTTGATCGGTGCGACGTGCCACTACGTGACCGAAGAGCTGGACGCCGGCCCGATCATCGAGCAAGACGTTGTGCGCGTCAGCCACAGTGACAGCATCGAAGACATGGTGCGTTTCGGTCGTGATGTCGAGAAAATGGTGTTGGCCCGCGGTCTGCGTTATCACCTGGAAGACCGGGTGTTGGTGCACGGTAATAAGACTGTAGTGTTCTGACCGTCACACGACGCGGTTGAAATTCGAAGGGCCTGGGCGTTCAATCGTTCCAGGCCCTTCGCCGTTTCTGCACTGAGGACATGACCATGGCTGATCCACTGGACAAAGCTACTTCCAAGGCTCCCGCGACATTGGGGGAGGGGTGTTTGAGTCGTTATGATCCGGATGATTTGAGCGCCGAAGACGGCACGGAATTCCCCGGTGCGGCGGAGTTGTGGGAGCAGTTGAATCCTGAGCCTGACCTTGTAGGCGCTGGTTTGCCGGCGAAGCGGTCTTGAGGTCTGGCGTTCGCTCGTTTTGATTGTGTACATATCCGTTTCTTTGGTAACGGCGGCTATTGGTTTCGCCCTTACGGCGAGTCACTTGGAGAAGCGCCAAGTAACCAAGCGCTCTTGCCCCTTTCGTTCGGTGGCTCGCTAAGGCTCGCCATGCCCTCGCTCCGGTCCTGCTCCGTGGGCCCGCCGCCATCGGCCATCCATGGCCGGGGGCGGCTAACCCGGCATCCATGCCGGGTTGCCCACTGCGCAGAACCTCCACTCGGCCTCTCGAGGGGGCGCTCAGATCAAAAGCTGAAGGCGAGCTAACGCTCGGCCTGATGAGTGGTGAAAATCAAAAGCAAACGCGATTCCCTGTAGGAGCGAGGCTTGCCCGCGAAAAACGTCCGGACAACGCGTTCATTCAGACAGCCCGCGTTATCGTTGACGTCCATCGCCGGCAAGCCAGCTCCTACAATTTTGAGTCGTGTGAACCCAATCCCGTGTAGGAGCCGGCTTGCTGGCGATAGCGGTGGGTCAGTCGACACACCTATCGCCTGAAAGGACGCCATCGCCAGCAAGCCGGCTCCTACAGGGGAGCGGTGTACATATCCGGAATGAGTGAACGCAGTAGAGACGTACACCAAAGAGCCAGGTCGGCTTTCAGGCCGCCTCGGCGGCTGTGGCGGTAGTCGCCCCCTCGAGAGGCCGAGTGGAGGTTCTGCGCAGTGGGCAACCCGGCATGGATGCCGGGTTAGCCGCCCCCGGCCAGGGATGGCCGATGGCGGCGGGCCCACGGAGCAGGACCGGAGCGAGGGGATGCCGAGCCTAGGCGAGGCACCGAACGAAAGGGGCAGAAGCGCTTTGGTTACTTTCGCGCTTTTCGAAAGTGACTCGCCGTAAGGGCGAAACCAATAGCCGCCGTAACCAAAAAACGGATATGTACACCATCAAAAAAGCCCTAAGCCTGCCTAAACCTCATCAACTTCTTCAACAACGGCCGCCCAACCATCAACAAAAACACCGGCCCCCCCACCACCAGATAAAAGTAATAAGTCACCGCCCGCCAAATCAGAATCGCCGCCGCCGCAGTGGATTTCCCCACCATGGGCGCCAGCAATGCAGCCGAGGTCAACTCCGCCGCCCCGGCGCCCCCCGGCAACAGGCTGAACTGCCCCGCACTCAGCGAAAGCATCTGAATCAAAAAGCTCCAGGCCCACTGCAAATCCGCGCCAAGCCCGCGCAACGCCAGGTACAACACGCTATAGCGCAGCATCCAATGCACACAGGTCAGGGCAAACACCTTGATCAAAGTCCGAAAGGGCAACTTCAGCGTGTCAGTGAACGCCGCAAGAAAGTGCAGGAGTTTTCGCGCCCAGCGCAGGCGCGTGGTGCCTTTGACATTGAGGCGTGCGAGCAGCCGCCCGCTCAGGCGAATCAGCAGCCGATGGTAGCGCGCGATCACCACACAACTGAGCAGCCCGCCGAACATCGATATCGCACTGACGGTCAGCAGCCACTCCATGCGTTCACTGAGGTGCTGGAACAGCGCATAAATCAGAATCCCGCTTAATGCGCAGAGAAAGAACAGCAGATCGCTGAGTTGGTCCATGGCGAAAACCGCGCTGCCCCGTGCCGGGCGCACCCCGTTGCGGGCCAGCAGCGCCATGATGGTCAGCGGTCCGCCGCTGCCGCCCGGTGTGGCGCAGTAGGCGAACTCGGCAGCCATCACCACGCCGAGGCTTTTGACCGGGCTGACCTTGTCGCGCTCATCACCCAGCAACAGGCGCAAGCGCATCGTGTTCACCACCCAGCACAGCAGGATCATGCCGAACATGATCAGCAACCAGCTCAGTGGAAAGCTTTGCAATCGCGACCAGGTCTGGTTGCCACCCAGCAGCAGCGGAATCAGCACCGCCGCGAGCAGTGCGACAAACAGCAGAATCCCCCGGCTCATGCGGCGCGACCGACACGGTCGCTGTGCAGCGCCAGCCAACGAGCCTTGGTCATCGGCATGCGGCCTTGGTCGAGTAATCGCTTGAGGGTGTGCAGCCAGTAATCACGCGCGAACCGATGACGCATGTCCACCGGGTGCAGGCCCAGACGAATCACCGGCGCCTGGCGCAAGCGTTGCTCGCGCTGATCGCTGACGAGCTTCGACAAACCTCGCCGCCATGCGCTGCGCGCACTCCAGACCAGTCCTGGCGCATCGACCGGGGTGAAATCCGGTAGACGAAACAGATGCTGTGGATCGCTGGTGTAACTCAGGGGTAACTGGCGCAAGGCCTGGCGCGTACCTTCGCTCATCAACCAGGCCGGAGCGACGAACCCTTCGAGCGGCCAGTGATAGCGATGAAACAGCTCGATACCTGCGCGCAGACGCGCGAGGGCTGCGTCCTGCGACAGCGTGTAGAACTCGCCTTCACGGGTATAAATGCGGCGCATGAACCAGTCTCGTGGCGTGTTGGGCGGCGGCTCGTCATCACAATGAAAATAGCCGTGCAGCGCCAGTTCGTCACCTCGGGCGACACGACCGGTCAGCAGGCGGCGCAACCCCGGGTGTGCCTCCAGATCGTTGTGTCTGTGGTAATCCGGCACCACCAGCCAGGTCATCGGCACTTCACCCAAGGCGTCCACGGCTTCGACAAACGGTTGGTAATCGGCCCAGGTGTGCGGCGCGACGTCATGCAGCACGAGTAACAGGCTGGGCGCGGTCATGGGCTCAACCATTGGCGGCCAGCGGCCATTGGTTGCCGAGGACGGCGTGATAGTGGCCCAGCAGGCTGGTGACCACCGCGTCCCACGAGTAATACCGTTCGACATGGAGGCGCGCTTGTTGGCCGAGCGCGGCACTGCCTGAACTGAACAGCTCCCGCACCGCATTGGCCATCGCCACCGGGTCGTTCGGCGCGCACAGCAGCCCGCATTCTGCACTGATGATTTCTTCAAAGGCTCCCGCCGCCACGGCTACGACCGGAATGCCGCTGGCCATGGCTTCGAGGATCACCAGGCCAAACGTTTCCTGGTCTCCGGCATGCAGCAGCGCATCGGCGCTGGCCATCAACTTCGCCACCTGCGTGACGGGGCAGAACTCATGGATGACGGTGACGTTGTCCGGGACCACGGCCGGCATCGACGACCCCACCAGCAACAGGTGATAACGCCGTCCCAGGCGTCGCATGCATTCCAGCAACACCGGCAGGTTTTTTTCCTTGGAGCCTCGCCCGGCAAAAATCAGCAGGTGTGTATTTTCATTGATGCCCAGTTGCGTGCGCAGGCTTGGATCCCGGGCATCGGGATGAAAGGTTTGCAGGTCGACGCCCAGGGTTTGGACGAAAACGTTGTTCACGCCCAGGCTGGTCAGTTTGTCGGCCATGATCCGGCTCGGCGCCAAGACCCGGTCGAAGTTGCCGTAGAGCTTTTTGACATACGCTTCGACGTTGGTTGTGACCCAATTGCCCATGCGATTGCTGACCAGCAGCGGTAAGTCCGAGTGATAGAAGCCGATCACTGGCACGTCGAGCTGGCGGCGGGCATCGAGCGCCGCCCAGGCTGTGAGGTACGGGTCGCCGACCTCGATCAGATCGGGCTGCAAATCTTGAAGGACATTTCGCCAAGGGGCGAGACGGAGAGGGAAACGATAACCCTTGCCGAAGGGCAGGGCAGGGGCCGGAACCGTGTAAACGCCGTCCTGTTCGCTCAAGTGTGAACCGGGGATCAGCAGGCTGTGGCGAATGCCGGGCTTGACGCCCAGGCGACGGTGTTTTGCATCCAGATACGTGCGCACGCCACCGCTGGCAGGGGCGTAGAACATGGTTATGTCCGCGATGTGCACGATGAACATCCCTCCGGTCCGTTGTACTCCCTTGGTTGACCTTTATGAAGAATAGATGTTCGGCTGGGGTTTTGTGGTGTGTTACAGACCGTCTTCGCGGGCAAGTCGGATCGCCGCACCGCTCGCTCCTACAGGTTCACGTAAAACCTTGTAGGAGCGAGGCTTGCCCGCGAAGGGGCCCTCAGAAGCGCATCAGATCCGGAAACTACCGACCAACTGCTTGAGACGCGCCGCCTGCTGCTCCAGGTCCGAACACGCCCGCAACGTCGATTGCAGGTTTTCCACCCCTTCCTGGTTCAGCGTATTGATCTCGGTAATGTCGACGTTGATCGACTCCACCACCGCTGTCTGTTCCTCGGTCGCCGTCGCCACGGACTGGTTCATCCCGTCGATCTCACCAATGCGCAACGTCACGCTGTTCAGGCGTTCGCCCGCCAGGTTGGCGATTTCCACGCTGTCCTGACTGTGGCGCTGGCTGTCGCTCATGGTGCTGACGGATTCGCGGGCGCCGATTTGCAGCTCCTCGATCATGGTCTGCACCTGCTGCGCCGATTCCTGCGTGCGGTGTGCCAGGTTGCGCACTTCATCGGCTACCACGGCAAAACCACGCCCGGCTTCACCGGCACGGGCCGCTTCGATCGCGGCGTTCAGCGCCAGCAGGTTGGTTTGCTGGGAAATGCTGGTGATCACTTCGAGAATCTGCCCGATGTTCACGGTTTTGCTGTTCAGCGATTCGATGTTGGTGCTCGAAGCGCTGAGCATGCTCGACAGTTGGTTCATCGCGACAATGCTGCGATCCACCACCTGTTGGCCGTCTTCGGCGAGGTTTCGGGCATCGCTGGCCTGGCTCGACGCCTGGGCGGCATTGCGCGCGATTTCCTGGGCCGCGGCACCGAGCTGATTGATCGCGGCGGCGACGCTGCTGGTACGCGAAGCTTGCTGGTCGGAGTTGTACATCGACGAGTTGGAAGCCGCGACTACGCGCAGCGCCACTTCGTTGACCTGGCCGGTGGCCGAAGACACTTCGCGGATCGAACCGTGAATGCGCTCCACGAAACGGTTGAACGCGGTGCCCAGGAGGCCGAATTCATCGTTGTTCTGGATAGTGAGGCGTTTGGTCAGGTCGCCCTCGCCGTCGGCAATGTCGGCCATGGCGCGGGTCATGACGTGCAGCGGCTGGATCAGGATGCGGATCAGCATGCCCAGCAAGGCAATGATGATCGCAACTGCGATGACGGTCGCAACGACCGCCGAGGCGCGGAAATCGCTGAGTTTCGCGAAGGCTTTGTCCTTATCCACCGACAGACCGATGTACCAGTTGACGGAAGACAGGCCTTTGATCGGGGTGAAAGTGACGATGCGGGTTTTGCCATCGACTTCCACTTCACTGAAATCGCTGCTGATACGCGGTGTATTTTTCGGGTACGACTCAGCCAGGGATTTCATCACCAGCGCTTTGTCCGGGTGCACCAGGATCTTGCCATCGGCGCTGACCAGGAACGCATAACCCATGCCATCGAAGTCCAGCGCATTCAGGCTGTCGGCGATCACTTGCAGGCTCAGGTCACCACCGACCACGCCAATGTTCTGGCCGTCCTTGAGCACACTGTTGACGATGGAGATGACCAGTTGGCCAGAGGCCAGATCGATGTAGGGTTCGGTCAGCGCCGAGCCGCTGGTGCTTTGGGCACTTTTGTACCAAGGGCGGGCGCGCGGGTCATAGCCATCCGGCATTTTGCTGTCCGGGCGGATGATGAAGGTGCCATCCTTGTTGCCAATGTAAGCCCCCATGAAGGTCGACGTCACCGCCTTCTGCTCCAGCAGCTTGGCGACGTTGCCGATGTCCGGGTTCAGCGCGGCGTTTTGTGCGAGGTTTTCGATCAGCAGACTGCGCCCGGTCAGCCAGGTCTGGATATTGTTGGCAGTCACGCTGCCCATTTTTTGCAGATTCTTGTCCAGGTCCTCGCGAATGGCGTTGCGCTGTAGATAGTCGTTGTACAGGGTGAACGAGGCGAACGCGGCAATGACGATGAGGGCGGCGGCAAGCAGGATTTTATGGCTGAAGCGCAGATTTTTGTTCATGGCTTGGGGTTCCGCTAAGGTCTTAATGCCCAAGGCGCGCTTTTATAAGGAAGCGCGCAGTGGGCGGTCATGAAAACAAGCTGATATTTCCGTCCTCTCCTTGGGGGGATTACCGAAGCTTTTCAGTCTTTTATATCGGCCGTGCAGAATTAAAGATTAACCATGGGTGACCAAATGCCTGATTCATCGCAACTCGTTATCGGTGCCGATCTCGCGGGGCAACCGATCGCCCAGGCCATGCGCCTGGCGAACCGTCACGGTCTGGTCGCGGGCGCTACCGGGACCGGCAAGACCGTCACCTTGCAACGACTGGCCGAAGCGTTCAGCGATGCCGGCGTGGCGGTGTTCGCGGCGGACATCAAAGGTGACCTCTGCGGCCTCGGTGCCGCCGGCAACCCGCAGGGCAAGATCGCCGAGCGAATCGCCGGGATGCCCTGGCTGAATCACACGCCGCAGGCGTACCCGGTCACTTTGTGGGACATTCACGGCCAGTCCGGTCATCCTTTGCGCACCACCTTGAGCGAAATGGGCCCGCTGTTGATTGGCGCCCTGCTGGAGTTGACCGACAGCCAGCAATCGGCGCTGTACGCCGCGTTCAAAGTGGCGGACCGCGAAGGCCTGTTGCTGCTTGACTTGAAGGACCTGAAGGCACTGCTCAATCACCTGCGCGACCACCCCGAATTGCTGGGCGACGACGCCGCGTTGATGACCACCGGTTCCAGCCAGGCCTTGTTGCGCCGATTGGCGACCCTGGAACAACAAGGTGCTGAAGCCTTGTTCGGCGAGCCGGCGCTGCAACTCGAAGACATTCTGCAACCGACCGCCGAGGGGCGCGGGCGCATTCACTTGCTCGATGCCAGTCGTCTGGTGCACGAAGCGCCGAAGGTCTACGCGACGTTCCTGTTGTGGCTGCTGGCTGAACTGTTCGAGCAACTGCCGGAGCGCGGCGATGCCGACAAACCGCTGCTGGCGCTGTTTTTCGACGAAGCACATTTATTGTTTGCCGATACGCCCAAGGCGTTGCAGGAGCGTCTGGAGCAAGTGGTGCGGCTGATTCGCTCGAAAGGCGTGGGCGTGTATTTCGTCACCCAATCGCCGGGCGACTTGCCGGATGACGTGCTGGCGCAGCTCGGCCTGCGTATCCAGCATGGTTTGCGTGCGTTCACCGCCAAGGAACAAAAATCCCTTCGGGCCGTGGCCGAGGGATTCCGGCCGAACCCGGCGTTCGATGCCTTGTCGGTGCTGACCGAACTGGGGATCGGCGAGGCGCTGGTGGGCACATTGCAGGACAAAGGCACGCCAGAGATGGTCCAGCGCGTCCTGGTGGCACCGCCGCAATCACGGATCGGGCCGCTGAGCGAAACCGAGCGCACGCTGCTGATCGCCGGCTCGCCGTTCAAGGGGCGGTATGACAAACCGGTGGATCGCGAATCAGCCTATGAAGTGCTGATGGGGCGCAAAGGCCTGGCGCCGGAACCCGAAGCGGCACCGGGCAAACCTGCGCCAGAAGAACCGAGCTTCACCGACAAGGCCGGGGAGCTTCTCGGCACGGCGGCAGGGCAGGCGCTGAAGTCAGCGATGCGACAGGCGGCCAATCAGCTTGGTCGGCAACTGGTGCGCGGTTTGATGGGGTCACTGCTCGGCGGCAGCAAACGCCGCTAATTTCCTGACGGGTGCATGCCCTGTAGGAGCGAGGCTTGCCCGCGAAGGGGCCCTTGAGGGCGCCAAAAGCTTCGCGGGCAAGCCTCGCTCCTACAGGGGCCGTGTCAATCTTTTGGTTTGGCGTGCGCCGCCAATCGCTCCAGCGCCGCCCGCAGGTTGGGATCGCTGATCCCCTCAGCCGTAGCCTGAATCGTCGCCCCCGCATCCGTCGACAAACTGATGGTATGCCCGGCCGCGCCTTGCTGAACGGTCGGCGGCTGCACCTTGAACAGAATCCGCGTCAGGCTGGCGAACTCATCAAACATCTGCAACTGCCGTTGCAGACGCTTCTGTTGATAGCGCAGACGCGTTGCCCAATGTCCGTCGGTGACAATCAGCAATAAACTGCCTTCGCGCCACGACGCCACATGGCAATGCTCGCGCGCAGCGGGCTGCAATTGGCTTTCGAGCAGACGTTGTAAATGACCCAGGCGTTGAGCATGGCCAAAAATGGCTTTCAGCGGTTTGGCTTCGCGAAGCAGAACGGCGGGTGCTCTGGCCGTAAGAGGGCGAAATGCCATGATCAGACACCTGAAGTAACAGAGCCGCCATGGTAGCAGAAAGCACTGGTTGCACCCGACCCATTGCTTTGCGCGCGCTTTACCCATTAAATCAACAAGTAACTTCTGCCGTCAGTGGCTTGAAGTTCAGCAAAAAGCCCTTATTTTAAGTGAGCCCCGTAACAGCGCAGTGCATGCATCGTGGAACAACGCCACTTTCCTCACCATCGTTTCCGGGTAGAATGCTCGTTCGCATGCGGCCATGAGGGCTGCACGGGCGACTCACGGGGCCGCCCTCCATCCCTTTAGTGTGGAAGATCCTGCCGATATGTTTGCGCCTTTGTTAAAGAAACTTTTTGGAAGCAAGAACGAGCGTGAAGTCAAACGCATGCTCAAGACGGTGCAACTCGTCAATGCCTTCGAAGAGCAAATGGTGGCCCTTTCGGACGATCAATTGCGTGCCAAGACGGATGAGTTCAAGGCCCGCATCGCCAAAGGGGAAACCCTCGACAAGCTGCTGCCAGAAGCCTTTGCGGTCGCCCGCGAAGCCGGCAAGCGCGTCATGGGTATGCGCCACTTCGATGTCCAGCTGATCGGCGGCATGACCTTGCATGAAGGCATGATCGCGGAAATGCGTACCGGTGAAGGCAAGACCCTGGTGGCCACACTGGGCGTTTACCTCAACGCGCTGTCCGGCAAAGGCGTGCACGTTGTTACCGTGAACGACTATCTGGCCCGCCGTGACGCCAACTGGATGCGCCCGCTCTACGAATTCCTCGGCATGACGGTCGGTGTGGTTACACCTTTCCAGCCGCCGGAAGAGAAACGTCAGGCCTACGCCGCCGACATCACCTACGGCACCAACAACGAATTCGGTTTCGACTACCTGCGCGACAACATGGCGTTCAGCATGGAAGAAAAATTCCAGCGCGAACTCAACTTTGCCGTGATCGACGAAGTCGACTCCATCCTCATCGACGAAGCCCGTACCCCGCTGATCATTTCCGGTCAGGCCGAGGACAGCTCGAAGCTGTACATCGAGATCAACAAACTGATCCCGCAGCTGCAATTGCACGTCGAAGAAGTCGAAGGCGAAGTCACCAAGGCCGGCCATTACACCGTCGACGAGAAGACCCGTCAGGTCGAACTCAACGAAGCCGGTCACCAGTTCATCGAAGACATGCTGACCCGCGTCGGCCTGCTGGCTGAAGGCGAGAGCCTGTATTCGGCGCATAACCTGGGCCTGCTGACCCACGTCTATGCCGGCCTGCGTGCGCACAAGCTGTTCAACCGCAACGTTGAATACATCGTGCAGGACGGTCAGGTTGTCCTGGTCGACGAACACACCGGTCGTACCATGCCGGGTCGCCGTTTGTCCGAAGGCCTGCACCAGGCCATCGAAGCCAAGGAAAACCTGAACATCCAGGCCGAAAGCCAGACATTGGCGTCGACCACGTTCCAGAACTACTTCCGTCTGTACAACAAGTTGTCCGGCATGACCGGTACCGCAGACACCGAAGCGTTCGAATTCCACCAGATCTACGGCCTGCAGGTCATGGTGATCCCGCCGAACAAGCCTTTGGCGCGTAAAGACTACAACGACCTGGTGTTCCTGACCGCCGAAGAGAAATACGCGGCGATCATCAACGACATCAAGGAATGCATGACTCACGGCCGTCCGGTGCTGGTGGGTACTGCAACCATCGAAACTTCCGAACACATGTCTGCGCTGCTGCAGAAGGAAGGCATCGAACACAAGGTCCTGAACGCCAAGTTCCACGAAAAAGAAGCCGAAATCATTGCCCAGGCCGGTCGTCCAGGCGCACTGACCATCGCCACCAACATGGCCGGTCGTGGTACCGACATTCTGTTGGGCGGCAACTGGGAAGTGGAAGTCGCGTCTCTGGAAGACCCGACGCCGGAGCAGATTGCCCAGATCAAGGCCGACTGGCAGAAGCGTCACCAGCAAGTGCTGGAGTCGGGTGGCTTGCAGGTGATTGCGTCCGAACGTCACGAATCGCGCCGTATCGACAACCAGTTGCGTGGTCGTGCCGGTCGTCAGGGTGACGCCGGTTCCAGCCGTTTCTACCTGTCGCTGGAAGACAGCCTGATGCGCATCTTCGCCTCTGACCGGGTGAAGAACTTCATGAAAGCATTGGGCATGCAGTCCGGTGAAGCGATCGAGCACCGCATGGTGACCAACGCCATCGAGAAGGCTCAGCGCAAGGTTGAAGGCCGCAACTTCGACATTCGTAAACAACTGCTCGAGTTCGACGACGTCAACAACGAACAGCGTAAAGTGATCTATCACATGCGCAACACGTTGCTGGCCGCCGACAACATCGGTGAAACCATCGCCGACTTCCGTCAGGACGTACTCAACGCTACGGTCAGCGCCCACATTCCTCCGCAATCGCTGCCTGAGCAGTGGGACGTGGCGGGTCTGGAAGCGGCATTGCAGAGCGACTTCGGTGTGGCGCTGCCGATCCAGCAATGGCTCGACGAAGACGATCACCTGTACGAAGAAACCCTGCGCGAGAAGCTGATGCAGGAGCTCATCGCGGCGTACAACGAGAAAGAAGACCAGGCGGGCGCCGACGCGCTGCGCACCTTCGAGAAGCAAATCGTGCTGCGCGTGCTGGACGACCTGTGGAAAGACCACCTGTCGACCATGGACCACCTGCGTCACGGCATCCACTTGCGTGGCTATGCGCAGAAGAACCCGAAGCAAGAGTACAAGCGCGAGTCGTTCACGCTGTTCTCCGAGTTGCTGGATTCGATCAAGCGCGACTCGATCCGTGTGCTGTCGCACGTTCAGGTCCGCCGCGAAGATCCGATCGAAGAAGAGCAACGCCTGCGCCAGGAAGCCGAAGCACTGGCGGCGCGCATGCAGTTCGAGCACGCTGAAGCACCTGGTCTCGATCAACCGGAACAGCTGGGTGAAGAGCTCGATGTAGCCCTCGCCACCGCACCGGTTCGCAACGAACAGAAGCTGGGCCGTAACGAACTGTGCTACTGCGGTTCGGGCAAGAAGTTCAAGCATTGCCACGGGCAGATCCAGTAAAACCCGTTTCATACGCTGAAATACCCGCGCCGCGACCGGCATCAGCCGTCGCGGCGTTTTGCCATTTACACCACCGTTCTTCCTGAAAGCGGTGCAGACATCATTTATTAAGGAGCGCATTCATGGCTGTTGGTCTTGGTCCTTTGCCAACGTTGCACCCGGTTGCCGGTTTTGAACTCGGTATCGCCTCGGCCGGCATCAAGCGTCCTGGACGCAAGGATGTCGTGGTCATGCGCTGCGCCGAAGGCTCCACCGTGGCGGGCGTGTTCACCCTGAACGCCTTTTGCGCCGCTCCGGTGATCCTGGCCAAGCAGCGTGTGCAAGGTCCGGTGCGTTACCTGCTGACCAACACCGGCAACGCCAACGCCGGCACCGGCGAACCGGGTCTGGCGGCCGCCGAGCGCACCTGCGCGAAACTGGCTGAACTGACCGGCGTCGATGCCAGCCTGGTGCTGCCGTACTCCACCGGTGTGATCGGCGAACCGCTGCCGGTCGAGAAAATCGAAGGCGCGCTGCAAGCCGCTCTCGACGACCTGTCGGTGAACAACTGGGAAGCTGCCGCCACCGGCATCATGACCACCGATACCCTGCCGAAGGGCGCCAGCCGCCAGTTCCAGCATGACGGCGTGACCATCACCGTTACCGGCATCAGCAAAGGTGCGGGCATGATCCGCCCGAACATGGCGACCATGCTCGGCTACATCGCCACCGACGCCAAAGTCTCCCGCGACGTGCTGCAAAACCTGTTGCTGGACGGTGCCAACAAGTCGTTCAACCGCATCACCATCGACGGCGACACCTCGACCAACGACTGCTGCATGCTGATCGCCACCGGTCAGGCGGCACTGCCGGAAATCACCTCCGCCAGTGGTGAACTGTTCGCCAAGCTGAAACAGGCTGTGTTCGAAGTGTGCATGGACGTGGCCCAGGCCATCGTGCGTGACGGCGAAGGCGCAACCAAGTTTGTCACCGTTGAAGTCAACGGCGGCGGCAATCACCAGGAATGCCTGGACGTCGGCTACACCGTGGCGCACTCGCCGCTGATCAAGACCGCGCTGTTCGCATCCGACCCGAACTGGGGCCGCATCCTGGCTGCCGTTGGCCGTGCCGGTGTACCTAACCTGGACGTGAGCAAGATCGACGTGTTCCTCGGCGAAGTCTGCATCGCCAGCCGTGGCGCCCGCGCATCGACCTACACCGAAGCCCAGGGCGCAGCGGTGATGCAGCAGGAAGAAATCACCATCCGTATCGAACTGGGTCGCGGCGATTGCAGCGAAACCATCTGGACCACGGACCTGTCCCACGAATACGTGAAGATCAACGCCGAGTACCGTACGTAAGACAGATCGCTTTCGCGGGCAAGCCTCGCTCCTACAAGGATCGCGCAATCCCTGTAGGAGCGAGGCTTGCCCGCGAAGAGGTCCGATCAGACACCAAAGATTCTGGCCTGTCCCCCCTCATCAAAAGGTCCCGAACATGAGCCTCCACCTGATCATCGGCGACAAATTGCATTCCTCCTGGTCCCTGCGCGGCGCCCTGGCCCTTGACCTGGCCGGTGCCCCGTACACCGAAGAATTGATCAAACTGAACCAGCCGGACACTCGCGAGCAGTTGCTCAAGCATTCGCCGACCGCCAAAGTCCCGTTGCTGAAAACCGAGCACGGCACCATCGCCGATTCCCTGGCGATTGCCGAGTACCTGGCCGAACAATTCCCTGATGCCGGCCTCTGGCCCAAAGACGTCGCGGCCCGCGCCCAGGCACGTTCGGCCTGTGCACAGATGCACGCCGGCTTCTTCGCCATGCGCGGCAACATGCCGTTTGACCTGAGTCGCGACGCACCTTTGTCGCCGGTCCCGGCTGACGTCCAGGCGGACATCGAACGCATGCTGGCGTTGTGGGCCGAGTGCCGCGCAGCCGCGACCGAAACCGGTCCATACCTGTTTGGCCGCGCGACCCTGGCCGATGCCTTCTTCGCACCCATTGCCGTGCGCCTTCGCACCTACCAGGTGAAATTGCCGGTGGCGGACGAGGCCTACGTCGAAACGATCTACCAATGGCCAGCCTTCAAGGCCTGGCAAAAGGCGGGTCTGGAGGAGGTCGGGCAGTGAAACGAGTACACGTAGCCGCCGCGGTTATCCGCGATAGCAGCGGCAAGATCCTTATCGCCCGGCGCGCCGACACTCAGCATCAGGGCGGTCTTTGGGAGTTCCCGGGTGGCAAGGTCGAGGCCGACGAATCCGTGGAAACTGCGCTGGCCCGTGAGCTTCATGAAGAGCTGGGAATTGTGGTCAATGCAGCTCGACCGCTGATCAAGGTCCGTCATGACTACCCGGACAAACAAGTATTGCTGGATGTCTGGGAGGTCTCGGACTTTTCCGGCGAACCTCACGGTGCCGAAGGCCAGCCTTTGGAATGGGTGGCGCCGCGTGATCTGCCGGGCTATGAGTTTCCGGCCGCCAACCAGCCAATCGTTGCGGCGGCACGGTTGCCTGCGGCTTACCTGATTACGCCTGAAGATCTGGAAACCCCTGCGCTGCTGCGCGGTATTCAGAAAGCCATCGCCAACGGCATCAAGTTGATCCAGCTGCGGGCGCCCAACGGCTACGACCCGAAATACCGTGATTTGGCGGTGGACGCGGCCGGGCTGTGTGCCGGCAAGGCGCAGTTGATGATCAAGGGACCGTTCGAATGGTTGGGCGATTTTCCGTCGGCCGGTTGGCACATCACCTCGGCACAGCTGCGCAAATACGCAGCGGCCGGTCGTCCGCTACCGGCGTCGCGCTGGTTGGCGGCGTCCTGCCATAACGCCGAGGAGCTGGCGCTGGCCGAGCAGATGGGTGTGGACTTTGTGACCCTGTCGCCGGTGCAGCCGACCCTGACGCATCCGGGGGCTCAGCCGCTGGGTTGGGATCAGGCTGCAACGTTGATCGAAGGTTTCAGCAAGCCGGTGTTCTTGCTCGGCGGTGTTGGGCCGGCGCAAGTTGATCAGGCTTGGGCGGCAGGCGCCCAGGGTGTGGCGGGGATTCGGGCGTTCTGGCCGGATTCTTTGGTGTAGCCACTGGCCTATTCGCGGGCAAGTCTCGCTCCTACAGGGATATGCATTCTCCAGTAGGAGCGAGGCTTGCCCGCGAAGGCGTCCTTAAGAGTGCCGCTTAAATCCCGGGTTTCGCAGCAGGCTGCCACAAAATCTCCGCAATCCCCTGACGCCTGGCAATCACCCGCGCCACCACAAACAACAGATCCGACAACCGATTGATGTACGCCAGGCCAACCCCGGCCAACGGTTCAAGCGCATTCAAATGCTGACACCGGCGCTCGGCACTGCGCGCCAGGCTTCGGCACACATGTGCTTGCGCAATCAGCGCCGAACCGCCCGGCAGAATGAAATGCTCCAAGGGCCCCAGCTCTTCATTCCACACATCGATCGCCGTTTCCAGGCGTTCGATTTCTGCCGCATTCAACGCCTGATATTCCGGCATGGCCAGTTCGCCACCGAGATCGAACAACCGATGCTGGCAAGGCGCCAATACCTCGATCACTTCGTTTAATCCGGGAAACTTTTCACGTTCCGCTTCGAGCCCGGCCAACAGCACGCCGACCTGGCTGTTCAATGAATCGACTTCGCCAATGGCTTCGATCCGCGGGTGGTCCTTGGGCACGCGGCGGCCGTCGCCCAGCCCGGTTTCGCCTTTGTCGCCGGTGCGGGTGTAGATCTTCGACAAGCGAAAGCCCATGGTTACCTCGAAAGCTGATTGAGTTCTTGAGAAACGAGCGGGGTGCTCGTCAACGGCAGGCGCAAGGTGAAACACGTGCCCTGGCCCAGGGTCGATTGCACTTCCATCTGACCCTTGTGGTTGTTGGTGATGATGAAATACGAAACCGACAAGCCAAGCCCGGTGCCCTGACCGATTTCCTTGGTGGTGAAGAAGGGTTCGAAGGTGCGTTTGCGCACGCTCTCGCTCATGCCGATGCCATTGTCCTCGACCTGGATTTCCGCCCATGGCGGATTGAGTCGGGTCCGCAGGATGATCCGTCCCGGCTCGCAGCCGTCCTCGCGCTGGTGAATGGCTTGCGCGGCGTTTTTCAGCAGGTTGAGCAGCACTTGCTCAAGTTCGTTGGCGGTGCCGGGCACGGGGCCCAGAGCGGGGTCGAACTGACGAATGATCGCCTGACCCTTGAAGTCAAAGCCAATCGCCAGGTCAAAGTCGTTGCCGGCGATTTCCACGGCTTGATCGATCAGCGCCGGCAAATCGCACGGCGCCATTTGCCGGGTGCTGCGGCGGCTGAAGCTGAGCATGTGGGTGACGATTTTCGCCGCCCGGGCGCCCGCCTGTTGAATGCCGTCGAGCAGCTGCGGCACCTCACGTACTTTCAGGTACTCGTTGACCGTATCCAGCTCAACGCCGACTTGTTCGGCCTGTTCGAGGTTTTTTGGCAAGTCCGGGGACAGGCGTCGACGAATGTTCTGCACGTTGTGCAGGATCGCGCCAAGCGGGTTGTTGATTTCGTGGGCCATGCCGGCGGCGAGGCCGCCAACCGAGAGCATTTTTTCCGACTGCACCATCATTTCCTCCAGCGACAGGCGCTGGGTGATGTCGTCGATGCGGATCACCACACCACGACCGGCACCGCCCATCAGTGGGTAAAAGGTCAGGGCGTAATGCTTGGGTTCATCGTCCTTGAGCCAGGTCACGCGCTCGATCTTCGCCACCGTGTGCTGCTCGACGGTTTGCTTGAGCTGCGGCAGAAACGGTTTGAGCGGTTCGAACGCAAGAAAGATCGGCTGATTCAGCGCTTCATCCAGGCGTGTGCCGGAGAGGGCGCTGGCCTCCTGATTCCACTGCGTCACGTAGAGCTGCTCGTCGAGGGCGATCAGCGCCGACGGCATGGAGTCGATGATGCTGTTGAGGTAATTCTGGAACCCGGTGAGTTTCTTCTCGATCTTGCTGCGCACCTGGACTTCGAGTTCCAGTTTGCGGTTGGTGTGGCGGGTTTCTTCGGCCAGGCCCTGGGCCTGATCGTAAGCGGCCTGGGATTCGTCCCGTGCCCGTTTGAGTTGCTGCTCCCGTGCCTCGATGCGCGAGAGCATGGTGTTGAACGCCTCGGCCAGGCTGCCGATTTCGTCATGGTTGCCGCGTGAGGCGCGCAGGGCGTAGTTCTCCTCTCGGGTCACTTGCCGGGACAGCTCTTCGAGTTGATGGATCGGCCGGGTAATCAGGCGTTTGATCTGCCGGGCGATCACCAGCCATAACAGCACGCTGAAGATCAGAATGCCGAGGCTGGCCGTCAGGGTCCCGGTGTAGAAGGCCATCGGCAGTTCGCTGCTGGCGACCAGCAGCAGATGGCCGGGCGCGGTGCCGGGGCGGGGCAGGGTGATCACTTGGTTGCTGCGAAATTCGGTGGCTTGCCAGGATTCGATGTGGCGGTAACGCGCTGGCAGGCCCAAATGATCGCCACGTTGCAACTGCGCCAGCCTTTCGCCCTTGCCGTCATACAGGGCTGCCGCGCGCAGCGGTGAATAGCTGTTGAGCTCATTGAGCAGTCGCTCGGCATTTTGTGGTGACTGCAGCGCTTCAGCCACCAGGCTCGGGTTGGACACCAGTCGGCCGATGGTCTGCAAGGCCTGGGGCGCCATGCTTTCCTGGGAAATATAGTACGCGGCGCTGATAAAGGTCAGGTTGGCGACCAGCAAAACGGTGGTCAACAGCACCAGCAGGGCGGCCAGCAGTTTCTGGCCGACGGGAAGGTTTTCAAGGCGCTGGCGCAATGGCATCAGGTTTATCGCTGAAAAGGAACAAGTGGCCAGCGTAGCCGCTGCTCAGTCGCTGGGCAATCCAAGGCTGTGCAGATGGGCGATCAACCGTGATTCAAGCTGATTGAGGTGCGGCAGGTTCAGTTGGTGCCGCGAAGCCACTTTGCACACATAGCCCAACAGGTAGCTGATTTCGGTACGGCGTTGATTCGCAACGTCC
Organism: Pseudomonas sp. MM213; assembly: GCF_020423045.1. Classification (NCBI taxonomy): domain Bacteria; kingdom Pseudomonadati; phylum Pseudomonadota; class Gammaproteobacteria; order Pseudomonadales; family Pseudomonadaceae; genus Pseudomonas; species Pseudomonas sp. MM213. Next base: position 3,187,253 of record NZ_CP081943.1, on the reverse strand, counting down.
TGATACATCGACGAGAAATTGGCTGCAGTGGCGTGAATCACCCGTTCCACTTCCGGCTGGAGGTTTTCGGCGGCGGCCGGTTGGCCACAGCGTTCAAGCAGCTCGGTCAGTTCGCCGCAGAGGGTCGCGACTTCACAATGATGGTCCTGCAAGCCGCCATTGCGGCAATCGTGTAACACCGTCAGTGGATTGATCGCGCAGTTGAGTGCCAGTTTCCGCCAAAGCCGGGTCAGAATGTCGGTGCTCCACTCGTGGGGAATCCCGGCGGCGCTCACGTCATCCAGCCAGATCGGCGCCACGGGATGACCGGCATCCCCCAGCCAGGTGTAACCGTGACCGGCGAATACCACGCGCCAGTCACCGTCGCGATACGCGCCTTCGGTGCTCGAAGCAAAAATGCAGCGCGCCTGAGGCACCTGCGCCGCAACGGCGTCCTGACTGCCAAGGCCGTTCTGCAACAGGATCAATTCGGCGCCGGACGTGAGGCGCGGCGCCAGTCGGGCCACGGCTTGCTCGGCATCGTAGGCTTTGCAGGCCACCAGCAGGCGGTTGATCGGCTCATCGCTGTCGGTAGTTTCGCCGGGGATGGCATACGTTGTTGCTTCGCCGTGCTCCACCAGCGTCAAGCCGCCCGCAGCCTGATAAGCCTGCAAGCGCGGCGCATCCCGCACGATCAGCCGGACCGGCACCCCGGCCCGCGCCAGACGCGTGGCCCATAAAGTGCCGAGGCTGCCGGCGCCCAGAACATGCCAGGTGGTGGACATCAGCTTTTTGCTCTGTTTGAGGCGCGCATCGGACGCTCGCAGTGAATGATGGGAAAGACCCGTTATAATCAGCGCGGATTTTAACCGCAAGCCAGGCGTGCTCCATCTTGATCGAGCGCGCCCTTTATTGGAGAGATTACATGCCGTCGTTCGACGTGGTATCCGAACTGGACAAACACGAAGTCACCAACGCGGTCGAGAACGCCGTCAAGGAACTCGATCGTCGTTATGACCTGAAAGGCAAGGGCACCTTCGAGTTCAAGGAAAAGGACCTGACCGTCAACCTGACCGCTGAAGCCGATTTCCAGCTCGAAGCAATGATTGAGATCCTCAAGCTGGCGCTGGTCAAGCGCAAGATCGACGTGCAGTGCCTTGAAGTCAAGGATGCCTATGCGTCGGGCAAGCTGATGAAGCAGGAAGCCGTTCTCAAGGAAGGCATCGACAAAGAGCTGGCGAAGAAAATCGTCGCTCACGTCAAGGACGCCAAGCTCAAGGTGCAGGCCGCCATTCAGGGCGAGCAAGTGCGCATTACCGGCAAGAAACGTGACGATCTGCAGGAAGCCATCGCAGCCCTGCGCGCCAAGACATTCGACATGCCGTTGCAGTTCAACAACTTCCGCGACTGATTTTTTCAGGCGGGAACCTCTCGGCGTTTTCGGCGTCCGAGGCCCAAGCAGCGGCAGAAAGGCTGCCCCCAAACGGGAGCAGCCTTTCTGCCGCTTATTTTTTTCGCGTGCCGTGTGGCCGGAAATCAGGAGAACGTAGATGGACTTGAATGCTGAAGTGGACAACCTGGTCAAGGCGTCCCAAGCCTGGATTCCGATGATCATGGAATACGGCAGCCGGGTGCTGCTGGCGATCATCACCCTGGCCATCGGCTGGTGGTTGATCAACAAAGTGACGCAGAAACTGGGCGGCCTGATCGCGTTGCGTAACGCTGACCTGGCGCTGCAAGGCTTCATCAGCAGCCTGGCGAACATTATTCTGAAGATCTTGCTGGTCGTCAGCGTGGCGTCGATGATTGGTGTCGAAACCACCTCCTTCGTTGCTGCAATCGGTGCGGCCGGTCTGGCCATCGGTCTGGCGTTGCAGGGCAGCCTGGCGAACTTCGCCGGTGGCGTGCTGATTCTGTTGTTCCGTCCGTTCCGTATTGGTGACTGGATCGAAGCTCAAGGTGTTGCCGGTACGGTCGACAGCATTCAGATTTTCCACACCGTACTGCGCACTGGCGATAACAAGACCATCATCGTCCCGAACGGCAACTTGTCGAACGGCATTATCACCAACACTAACCGTCAACCCACCCGCAAGGTTGTGTTTGATGTGGGCGTGGATTACGAAGCGGACTTGCAGAAAGCCCGTGAAGTATTGCTGGACCTGGCCAAGGATGAACGCATCCTGGCTGAGCCGGCTCCGCAAGCTGTCATTTCTACCCTGGGCGACAGTTCGATCACTGTTTCCCTGCGAGTGTGGGTGAAGACGGCGGATTATTGGGATGTGATGTTCATGTTTAACGAACAGTCCCGTGACCGGTTGAAAACGGCCGGTATCGATATCCCGTTTCCACAGCGGGTGATTCGTGTGGTGCAGGAATCTGCGGTGCAGTAAGCAACACGCAGGCAACAAAAAAGGCCCATCCGAAGATGGGCCTTTTTTATTTGTTACCGCAAACTAACTGGATGCGATTACAAAATCGACAGTGGGTAGTCGACGATCACACGGAACTCTTTCACGTCGCCTTCACCTTCGTCGGCGTTAGCAAAGTGCCAAGCTTGACGGAAGCGAACGGACAGATCTTTTGCCGGGCCAGACTGAACAACGTACTTGGCTTCGAAGTTGGTTTCGTTGTGCTTGCCATCTTCACCGTACAGGCCGGTGTAAGCGCTGCCTGCTGGGGTGTTGGTACCGTCGATGTCCCAACCTTTCACGTAACGGGTCATGAAGCTCAGACCTGGAACGCCGTACTCAGCCATTTTCAGATCGTAACGGATCTGGGCAGACTTCTCGCCAGGGGCGTTGAAGTCAGAGTACTGGATGGAGTTGGCGAGGAAGATCGAGTCGCCACCGCGGTTGTTCTTGCCGATACCGACGTAGTCGAACGGGGTATCGCCATTAACCTTTTGGAAGGCCAGGGTGATGGTGTGCGCTTTCAGGAACGAGAGAGCAGTTGCCAGCGAGAATGCGGTGTTGCTGATGTCACCAGCTTTCGAATCACCGGTATCGGTGGTGCGATAGATGTTGAAGTCAGTGTTCAGCGACGTGTCACCACCAAATGGAGTGGTGAGGTTCACGTTGGCGTAGTACTGGTTCCAGATGTCTTCCAGCTGGGCGCCATACAGCGATGCGGACAGGTTGTCGGTAATGCCGTACTTGCCACCGAAGTAGTCCATGCTTTTGGCTTTCACGCCAGCATAGTTTGCAAACAGGTCGCCGTCGCGGGAGTTTTTGTCCTGGCTGGAACCCGAGTAGAAGTGGCCGGCTTCGAGGTCAAGGTCTTTGACTTCGCTGCTCTGCAGTTGGATACCGCTGGCAACTTGAGGAAGGATACGGGAACCGCCAACAGCAAACACTGGAGCAGTGCTTGGCGACATGTCGCCGATTTTCAGCTCGGTTTTGGAAACGCGGAATTTAATGGCCGCGCCTGCTTTACCCTGGCTGTCGTTGACGTTGCGGCCACCGTTGGCGTTAACGGTGTCGCTACGGCTCATGTTGCCCGAACCGGAAGTGCCATCGCCGCCATCCAGTTTGATGGCCAGGTAACCGAATGCATCAACACCAACGCCGACAGTACCTTGGGTGTAGCCGGAGTTGTAGGTGCCCCAGAGACCTTGGGTCCAGTCTTTGACGTCGCGGGCGCCGTCTTTGTTGTCACGGTTGAAGTAGTAGTTGCGAACCAGCAAGTTCAACGAGCTGTCTTCAACAAAACCTTTGGCTTCAGCCTGGTCACTTACGAAAGGTGCGGCCGTAGCCACTTGAGTACTGGCTGCTGCTGCAACTGCCAGTGCGATCATGCTCCACTTCATCACGCGCATCGTGATTTGCTCCTTTGGTTTTAGAAGAGTACTGCCGTCCCACCTGTTTTATTATCTGGGCGGCTCTTTCTTTTTGTGTCGGCGCAAACTTATATCACGCCGACCATGTTGGCGATACTTGCGTATCTATCCTTTCAGCTTCTTTACGACCCCGTCGCAAACAGCTTGGTAGATGTCGCAAATTTACAGCCCCAATGCAACCGGAATGACAACGTCATCGCTGTTTTCCAAGGCGTGAGCATCGGTAAAAAGAGTCCCTGGTGAAACGTTTGAATCTCCATCGGGCAACCCTGCCACTGTTTTTATTTGCCTGAAGGCTTCCACTTCCAGTGGTTGCATTGCAGGCGATGTGAGTGTGAATGCAACAAGCGTGCACAAATCAGAAAACTGCTGTTTTTTTTCTGAACGCCTGCGTGTTACCGTAAAAACCTCATAAAACCGGGGGTTACAAGCACCTTTTAATGGGGCTTGACGCCACGGTTTGCATCGTGTTGCGCCCTCCTGGCCGACTGCGTGACAAACAAAAACGTTACCGGTTCACCCCGCCAGTGGGTAATTGGCGGATACCCGACGCACTCAGCGTAGACGCACTGTGCGGTTTTGGTGCAAAAAATTTTAATCGCTGTACTGAATTCATACAGCATGACTGCTGAGTGATTGCGAACAGGTCGTTGTCTGTCAGTCATTTCAGCATTTTTTGCATGATCATCGGTTCTGTAATGGTGCGCCCTTGCGAAAAATGTCTCATGTCGGGGCGCGCATTCTGCAGGTCGCTCGAATTTCGATGGGCCTTCGGCCGTGGTTCGTCGTGAAGGCGGTGGTGTTCACAGGTATGCTGCCGTCCTGTCGCTTGGTGCGTCGTCCTGCGTGGAGGGGCGCTAAGCTGAAAATGATGACTAGACGGGAGTGCGCGCAGTGTTCGCTTTAGATCCACGACTTCAACAAGACACGTTACCGATCGGGGATTTCCCGCTCAGCCGGTTGCTGTTGTCCAATGATTCGAACTACCCGTGGTTCATCCTGGTACCTCGTCGCGACGATATCAGCGAGATATTTCAGTTGGATGTCGCTGATCAGGTGCAACTCTGGAAGGAAACGACTGCGCTGGCGGAAATGCTCAAGGACTCGTTCGACACGGACAAATTGAACGTCGCGGCCCTGGGTAACGTCGTCAGTCAGTTACACATGCATGTGATTGTGCGCAAGCGTGAGGATGCCGCCTGGCCAGCCCCGGTCTGGGGCAAGCACCCGGCGAAGCCTTACAGTGCAGAGCAGATCGCGGTGATTCGCGAACGGCTGCGTCTGGTGTTGACCGATGACTTTACGTTTCTGGAGGGTTGAATCATGAGCCTGGAAGAACGCGTTACCGATCTGGAGAGCCAGCTGGCCTTTCAGGATGACACCATCCAGGCATTGAGCGATGTGCTGGCGACGCAGCAGCGTGCCGTAGAGCGTCTGCAACTGCAAATGGCAGCCTTGCTCAAGCGCCAGGAGGAAATGGCCGGCCAGTTCGAAACGTTCGAAGAAGAAGCGCCACCGCCGCATTACTGAACATGCAGGCGTAAAAAAACCGCGAGCAGCCTGGCTGTTCGCGGTTTTTTTTAGCCTTGAATCAGCGTCGCGGAAGAGCGGCGATCACGTCTTCGGCTTGCAGGCCCTTGTCACGATTCATGACGGAGAACTCCACGCGCTGGCCTTCGACCAGGACGCGATGACCTTCGCCACGAATGGCCCGGAAATGCACGAAAATATCATCGCCGGAATCACGGGAAATAAACCCGAAGCCTTTGGAAGTGTTGAACCACTTCACGGTGCCGGTATCGCGGTTGGTCATGTCATAGCTTGGCGAAGCGGTGGCCGGTGAAGATTTGTAGAAGCTGATGGCCAGATGAAGAAGCACGGCGATCAGGGCTGCCACCAGGCTGAACAGTACGGCAGGTTGACCGGCGATGACAGGCATCGGCGCGAGCAGCGTCAGGGTTTGCAATACGACAGTCAGAACCAGCAGGGCGCTGACCAGGTTTTGCAGTTGATGACGCGGGCCTTTGTTCCAGTAAGGGATTACAGGTGCGAGGGTAAGGTTGAGCAGGCCGAAAAAGGCCAGGTAAAGCGCATCGGGTTGTTGCAGGTAAGGAACAGCTTCGGATCGCAGGCTAGGGATGAAGGACAGCAGCAGGGCCGCTGCGCCCATTAGCAGGTGGACGATTTTCAACATTTTGATTAACTCACGTTAAGACGGATCACAAGGAAGAGCTGATAGAGCACGGTTCGCTTCAGAACAATAAGAGGCGTTGGGCACGTACTCGTTATCAGCCTATGCGCAACGCCCGGAAAAATAGGGCTTTGCGACACACTGCCTATTTAACAGCAAAGCTTGCGGCTACTCAAATCAGGGAGTCCAGCGGTGCATCAGGGGCGATATGTCGCAGGGAGCGGGGGCATTCCCGCCTGCGGTGTGGCGACAGGCTTGCTAGAGTGGTCCTGCACCTGTCGGATGAATTTGATCACCTTTAGGGGAAAAGCATGGCAATCGATATCGGTATCAGTGAAGAGGATCGCAAGTCCATCGTCGACGGACTTTCGCGTCTGCTGTCGGACACTTATGTACTTTATTTGAAAACCCATAATTTCCACTGGAATGTCACCGGTCCCATGTTTCGGACCCTGCACCTGATGTTCGAGGAGCAATATAACGAGTTGGCCCTGGCGGTCGATTCGATTGCCGAGCGCATTCGCGCGCTGGGCTTTCCTGCTCCGGGTGCCTATTCCATTTATGCGCGCCTTTCTTCTATCAAGGAGGAGCCGGGCGTGCCCAGCGCAGAAGGCATGATCAAGCAACTGGTCGAAGGGCAGGAGGCCGTCACGCGTACGGCGCGGGGGATCTTTCCCCTGCTCGACAAAGTCAGCGACGAGCCCACGGCGGATTTGTTGACCCAGCGTATGCAGGTTCACGAGAAAACCGCATGGATGTTGCGCGCCTTGCTGGATGAGTAACGCGTTCAGTGCGCGGATGGAGCCTTGCAGGTGTTATCCGCGCGCTGTCGTTTCGGCCTCTCTTCGTTGAATGATCTTGCGCCAGTAGGTGTAGGAATTTGTCCGGACTAGGACGGTCTCCATGATCCGCCTTCAGTTGTTGGCTTATCCTACGTGGATGGTCAAAAAGTCATCTGGATATAACTTTGCGCCTGCGCTTTTATAAGAATCACAGCATGACTCTTATAAGAACCAGGGATGGCAAAGGAGTGTCAACGGTATGGTTTATGAAGACAGGCGAAGTGAGGGGAGGAACGGTTCATTCAAGGATGTAAGGATCGATCCGTTTGTCAGTGAGTTCGATATGGGCCTGGCCCAGCCATTATCCCGATCCGTACGCTTGAATGGCTTTGCCACCTGCTTGCGGCTTGAGCAGGTGTATTGGGATATTTTGGGGGAAATGGCCAGGATCAATTGCTGTTCGGTCAGTGCGTTGCTGTCTCACGTGGATCGAGAAGTGCATTTGCGTCACGGCGGGGTGGAGAATTTCAGCGGGCTGGTGCGGGTTGTCTGCGTTGTGCACAGCCTGAAGGAAGGGAGTTGCGTCGTCATGGCCTAGCCGTGATGGCGGAATGCATCGTGTGTCAGTCTGTGCAGTCTTACGGCTGCACAGGCTGCATTTAATGGATATAATCCCGCTCTTTGCCGCAAAACCCAGCGTGCGCGGTAGCAATCTGATCGCCGAGACAACCCCCATGCCGATGTACGACTATCAATGTGCTTCCTGTGGTCATCAGTTGGAAGCCATTCAAAAGATCAGCGCAGCACCGCTGGTCGACTGCCCTGCCTGCCAGGCGCCAGAGCTCAAGAAGATGCTGTCCATGCCGGGCTTCCGCCTTAGCGGCACCGGCTGGTACGAAACCGATTTCAAGACCGGTTCCAAGAAGAACCTGGCCGGCGGCGATAAAGCCGACTAGGGTCTGGAACCTGAGTTGAACGACACGTGCGAGCTCTTGCACCATCCCGTGTGCAAGGCCTCTAACCGAATTTCGAATTACGAGAAGTGAAACCACTACCATGATGCGCAGCCATTATTGCGGCCAACTGAACGAAAGCCTGGAAGGCCAGGAAATTACCCTTTGCGGATGGGTTCACCGTCGCCGTGACCACGGTGGGGTGATTTTCCTCGATATCCGTGATCGTGACGGTCTGGCCCAGGTGGTGTTCGACCCGGACCGCGCTGAAACCTTCGCCGCCGCCGACCGCGTGCGCAGCGAATACGTGGTTAAAGTGACCGGCAAGGTCCGCCTGCGTCCGGCCGGTGCCGGCAACGCCAACATGGCGTCGGGCATGATCGAAGTGCTGGGCTACGAGCTGGAAGTACTGAACGAATCGGAAACCCCGCCGTTCCCGCTCAACGAATACTCCGAAGTGGGCGAAGAAACCCGACTGCGCTATCGCTTCCTTGACCTGCGTCGCCCGGAAATGGCCGAGAAGCTGCGTCTGCGTTCGCGCATGACCACCAGCATCCGTCGTTACCTCGACGAGAACGGTTTCCTCGACGTCGAAACGCCGATCCTGACCCGTGCCACCCCTGAAGGCGCACGTGACTACCTGGTGCCGAGCCGTACTCACGCCGGTTCGTTCTTCGCCTTGCCGCAATCGCCACAGCTGTTCAAGCAGCTGCTGATGGTGGCCGGCTTCGACCGTTACTACCAGATCGCCAAGTGCTTCCGCGACGAAGACCTGCGTGCCGACCGTCAGCCTGAATTCACCCAGATCGACATCGAAACCAGCTTCCTCGATGAAAAAGACATCATGGGCCTCACCGAAGGCATGATCCGCAACCTGTTCAAGGAAGTGCTGGATCTGGAATTCGGTGAATTCCCGCACATGACCTTCGAAGAGGCCATGCGTCGTTACGGTTCCGACAAGCCTGACCTGCGTAACCCGCTGGAACTGGTGGACGTTGCCGATCAACTGAAAGAAGTCGACTTCAAGGTCTTCAGTGGCCCGGCCAACGATCCGAAATGCCGTATCGCTGCCCTGCGTGTTCCTGGCGCAGCGAGCATGCCGCGCAAGCAGATCGACGACTACACCAAGTTCGTCGGCATCTACGGTGCCAAGGGCCTGGCGTACATCAAGGTCAACGAGCGCGCCAAAGGCGTTGAAGGCCTGCAGTCGCCAATCGTCAAGAACATCCCTGAAGCCAACCTCAACGTGATCCTCGATCGCGTTGGCGCAGTGGATGGCGACATCGTGTTCTTCGGTGCCGACAAAGCCAAGATCGTCAGCGAAGCCCTGGGTGCACTGCGGATCAAGGTGGGTAACGACCTGGACCTGCTGACCTGCAAGTGGGCGCCAATGTGGGTCGTCGACTTCCCGATGTTCGAAGAAAACGACGACGGCAGCTTCACTGCCTTGCACCACCCGTTCACCGCGCCGAAATGCACCCCGGAAGAGCTGGAAGCCAACCCGGCGACCGCCCTGTCCCGTGCCTACGACATGGTTCTGAACGGTACCGAGCTGGGTGGCGGTTCGATCCGTATCCACCGCAAGGAAATGCAACAGACGGTATTCCGCCTGCTGGGTATCAATGAAGCGGAACAGGAAGAGAAATTCGGCTTCCTGCTCGACGCCCTGAAATACGGCGCGCCGCCGCACGGTGGTCTGGCCTTCGGTCTGGACCGTCTGGTGATGCTGATGACCGGCGCCCAGTCGATCCGTGAAGTGATCGCCTTCCCGAAAACCCAGAGTGCTGCCGACGTGATGACGCAAGCACCGGGTGTGGTTGATGCCAAGGCATTGCGCGAACTGCACATTCGTCTGCGCGAAACGCCAAAGGCTGAGTAAGGCTGACCCTGAAGGCGCATCCTCATGGGATGCGCCTTTTCTTCAGGTCGAGATTTTTTGTTTGCTGGCCGGCACTTCGTGTGTGGCGGGCAATGTTTCAAAGAGAATTCGGAGCGAGTTATGGCGGGTCATTCCAAGTGGGCGAACATCAAGCACCGCAAAGAACGTCAGGATGCCAAGAAGGGCAAGATTTTCACCAAGTGGATTCGTGAACTGACCGTTGCTGCCCGTCAGGGCGGCGGTGATCCGGGCTCCAACCCGCGTCTGCGACTGGCCCTGGACAAGGCGCTGGGCGCGAACATGAGCCGCGACATCATCGATCGCGCGGTGGCTCGCGGTGCCGGTGCTGCCGACACCGATGACATGGTCGAGCTGACCTACGAAGGCTACGGCCCGGGCGGCGTGGCGGTGATGGTCGAGTGCATGACCGACAACCGCAACCGCACCGCAGCGGCTGTTCGCCATGCGTTCAGCAAATGCGGCGGTAACTTGGGAACCGACGGTTCCGTGGCCTATCTGTTCGAGCGCAAAGGGCAGATTTCCTTCGCGCCGGGCGTGGATGAAGACGCCTTGATGGAAGCGGCGATGGAAGCCGACGCCGATGACGTGGTCACGAACGAAGACGGCTCCATTGACGTGTTCACCTCGTTCGCCGGTTTCTACTCCGTGCGTAATGCGCTGGAAGCCGCCGGTTTCAAAGGTGATGACGCGGAAATCGTCATGCTGCCGACCACCAGTGCCGAACTGGACCTGGAAGGCGCCGAGAAAGTCCTCAAGCTGATCGACATGCTCGAAGACCTGGATGACGTGCAGAACGTCTATTCCAACGCGGATATCCCCGAGTCGGTGGCCGCACAGCTCGGCTGAAGGTGTCCCCTGTAGGAGCGAGCCTGCTCGCGAAAAACCTGAGAGCGCCGCGCTAATTCAGGTGTGGCGCGTTATCGTTAACGTCCATCGCGAGCAGGCTCGCTCCTACAGTGTTGTGGGTTCGCCACGCACATTCATTACAACCCGCAGGCGTTATGACTTTAATTCTTGGTATCGACCCCGGTTCGCGCATCACCGGCTATGGCGTGGTACGCGATACCGGGCGTGGCTGCGTGTACGTGGCGTCGGGCTGTATTCGTACCGGTTCCGGCGAGTTGCACGAGCGTCTGCAAATTGTCTATCGCGGCGTGCGTGAAGTCATCCAGACCTACGGCCCGGTGACCATGGGCATCGAAAAGGTGTTCATGGCGCGCAACGCCGATTCCGCGCTGAAACTCGGTCAGGCCCGAGGCGCGGCAATCGTTGCCGGTGCCGAAGAGAATCTGGAAATCGCCGAATACACGGCCACCCAGGTCAAACAGGCAGTAACCGGGACCGGCGCGGCGAATAAAGAGCAGGTGCAAATGATGGTGATGCACATGTTGAAACTCACCAGCAAACCGCAAATCGATGCCTCGGACGCCCTGGCCATTGCCATTTGCCATGCTCACACCCGCTCCAGCCTGTTGCCTCATGGTCTGGGCACGGCACGCAGTCGTGGCGGGCGCCTGCGTCTCTGATAGCATCAGCAGTCATTTTTACGGAATGAGGGTTTTGTGCCTGTGTTGTCGGCGCAACACCCTTGTTCTGTCAGTCGCCAGCCACCGAACTGGCCAACGCTCAAGGATCTGAAACGTGATTGGACGCTTGCGCGGCACACTGGCTGAGAAACAGCCGCCGCACCTGATTCTGGATGTAAACGGTCTGGGGTATGAGCTTGAAGTGCCCATGACCACGCTGTATCGCTTGCCGTCGGTCGGTGAACCGCTGACGTTGCACACCCATTTGGTCGTACGCGAAGACGCGCAGTTACTCTATGGTTTCGCCAGCAAACGTGAGCGAGACTTTTTTCGCGAGTTGATTCGTCTCAATGGTGTAGGGCCGAAATTGGCCCTGGCGTTGATGTCGAGTCTGGAAGTCGATGAACTGGTACGTTGCGTGCAGTCCCAGGACACCTCGGCCCTGACCAAGGTGCCGGGCGTGGGCAAGAAGACCGCCGAGCGTTTGCTGGTGGAACTCAAGGATCGCTTCAAGGCGTGGGAAACTGTGCCGGCGATGTTTGCCCTGGTGCCAAACCAGCCAGGCGGGCCGGATATTGCGCCGGTCGCCACCGCGGAAAATGACGCCGTCAGTGCGCTGATTTCCCTGGGCTACAAGCCGCAGGAAGCCAGCAAGGCGATTTCCGCGATCAAGGAGAAAGGTTTGAGCAGTGAAGACATGATTCGCCGTGCCCTGAAGGGAATGATCTAAGTGATTGAAGCTGATCGTCTGATAGCCGCCACGCCGGGCCCGCGCGACCGCGAGGAAGTCCAGGATCGGGCGATTCGTCCTGTCAGTCTGGCCGAATACATTGGCCAGCCGACCGTTCGCGAGCAAATGGAGCTGTTCATCCAGGCTGCCCGTGGGCGTAACGAATCCCTGGACCACACTTTGATCTTCGGCCCGCCGGGCCTGGGTAAAACCACCCTGGCCAACATCATCGCCCAGGAAATGGGTGTGTCGATCAAAAGCACCTCGGGCCCGGTTCTGGAGCGTCCGGGTGACCTGGCTGCGCTGCTGACCAATCTCGAGCCGCACGACGTGCTGTTTATCGACGAAATCCATCGGTTGTCGCCGATTGTCGAAGAAGTGCTGTACCCGGCCATGGAAGATTTCCAGCTCGACATCATGATTGGCGAGGGCCCGGCTGCCCGTTCGATCAAGCTGGATCTGCCGCCGTTCACGCTGGTGGGGGCGACGACGCGCGCCGGCATGCTGACCAACCCGCTGCGCGACCGCTTCGGCATCGTCCAGCGTCTTGAGTTCTATAGCACCGCCGACCTGGCGACGATTGTCAGCCGTTCGGCGAACATTCTTGGCTTGCCACTGGATCCCGAAGGCGCATTCGAAATCGCCCGCCGGGCTCGTGGCACTCCGCGGATCGCCAACCGACTGTTGCGCCGGGTGCGTGATTTCGCCGAAGTTCGCGCCAAGGGCCACATCACCAAACCGATTGCCGATCTCGCCTTGAATCTGCTGGATGTCGACGAGCGTGGCTTCGATCACCAGGACCGGCGTCTGCTGCTGACCATGATCGAGAAGTTCGACGGTGGACCGGTGGGGGTCGACAGTCTGGCCGCCGCGATCAGCGAAGAACGTCACACTATTGAAGACGTGTTGGAACCGTATCTGATCCAGCAGGGCTACATCATGCGCACGCCGCGGGGGCGGGTGGTCACCCGGCATGCGTACCTGCACTTTGGTTTAAACATTCCGTCACGATTGGGCGAGATGCCCGTGGTAGACGAGTTCCTTGATGCAGTGGACGATTAATTAATCTTTGCGCGCTTATTTTTCGGGCATTGTGCTGTCCCAGGACCGTACTTTCGCGAGAAAGCCGCAGATCAATGAAAAACAGTTGCCTGGCCGGATTGGCAACCTGAGGAGTAAGCACTAGAGTATGCGCGCGCAAAACGGGCTTGAGCCTTTCGCACATCGTTGTCGCGTTTATTACGAGGACACCGATGCGGGCGGCATCGTGTATTACGTTAATTACCTCAAGTTTATGGAACGGGCTCGAACCGAGCGGCTCCGGGAGCTGGGCTTTGCCCAATCCCAGCTGGCAGGGGAGGACCTGTTGTTTGTCGTGCATTCCAGCGAAGCGCGTTACCACGCGCCGGCGCGACTGGACGACGAGCTACTGGTAAGCGCTGAAGTAATCGAATTGAACCGTGTCAGCCTGCGCTTTAAACAGCAGGTCAGGCGAGCCACGGATAATGCGCTGCTCTGTGAAGGGCAGTTTTTGGTGGCCTGTGTGCGCACTGAAAGTTTAAAACCCCGGGCCATTCCCGAAGCTCTACGTGCGGCCTTTGCCGACGTGAGCGGCGCGGGTACACACTCAAAGCAGGAGATAAAGCGTGGAAGCTAACGTCGTCGACCATTCCTCCATGTGGAGCCTGGTCAGCAATGCCAGTATCGTGGTGCAACTGGTAATGCTGATCCTGGTAGCCGCATCGGTGACCTCATGGATCATGATCTTTCAGCGCAGCAACTTGCTGCGCGCCGGTCGACGCGCCCTGGAGAGCTTCGAAGAGCGCTTCTGGTCGGGTATCGACCTGTCCAAACTGTACCGTCAGGCCGGCAGCAACCCGGACCCGGATTCGGGCGTCGAGCAGATCTTCCGTGCCGGCTTCAAGGAATTCTCCCGTCTGCGTCAGCAGCCAGGCGTTGACCCGGAAGCGGTCATGGAAGGCGTGGCCCGCGCCATGCGCGTCGCCATCTCCCGCGAAGAAGAAAAGCTCGAGCAAAGCCTGCCGTTCCTCGCCACCGTCGGTTCCGTCAGCCCTTACATCGGTCTGTTCGGTACGGTCTGGGGCATCATGAACTCCTTCCGTGGCCTGGCAACTGCCCAGCAAGCGACCCTGGCCACTGTGGCTCCAGGTATCGCCGAGGCACTGATTGCAACTGCGATCGGCCTGTTCGCCGCCATCCCTGCCGTTATCGCTTACAACCGTTTTGCCGCTCGCAGCGAAACGCTGATCGGCCGTTACTACACCTTCGCCGATGAATTCCAGGCGATCCTGCACCGCAAAGTGCACACCAGCGAAGAATAAGCAGGTAATTTCCAATGGCTTTAATCGCTCGAGCTCGCAAAAAGCGCAAGCCGGTTGCCGAGATGAACGTAGTGCCTTACATCGACGTGATGCTGGTACTGCTGGTCATCTTCATGGTGACCGCGCCGATGCTCAATCAGGGCGTGAAAGTTGATCTGCCCAAGGTTTCCAGCGAAGCCTTGCCGCAGGACAACAACACCCAGGTCCTGACCATTTCGATCAAGGCTGACAAGACCTACTACTGGAACCTTGGCAGCGAAGTCGACACTGAAAAGCAGCAGGACAGGGCAATGACCTTGCCTCAGATGACTGATGCGGTGACCAAGATCATTCGCGCCGGGACTGAAGGCGGCAAACGTACCCAGGTGTTCATCCGCGGCGACAAAACCGTCGATTACGGTTCCGTCATGGGTGCCATGGGCGGATTGCAGAAGGCCGGGGTCGGTAATGTTGGCTTGATTACCGAGGCACCCTGATGCAGCAAATGCGAGAGCCATCCGCCTCGGAAAGCTACTTCTGGCCTAGTGTCCTGGCGATTGTCTTGCACGTGCTGGTTTTCGGCATGCTGTTCGTCAGTTTTGCCTTCACACCGGAGCTGCCGCCGGCCAAGCCGATTGTCCAGGCGACCCTGTACCAACTGAAGTCGAAAAGCCAGGCGACCACCCAGACCAATCAGAAGATTGCGGGTGAGGCGAAGAAATCCGCCGCGCGCCAGACCGAAGTCGAGCAGATGGAACAGAAGTTGATCGAGCAGGAAGCGATCAAGGCTGCGGAACAAAAGAAGGAAGACGCGGCTCAAAAAGCCGAAGAATCCAAGAAGGCCGACGAGACCAAGAAAGCGGAAGAGGCTAAAAAGGCTGATGAAGCCAAAAAAGCCGATGAAGCGAAGAAGACCGCCGAGGCCAAAAAGGCTGAAGAGAAACAATTGGCTGATATAGCCAAGAAGAAGTCCGAAGAAGAAGCCAAGAAGGCTGCTGAAGAAGAGGCCAAGAAAGCGGCCGCTGAAGAAGCCAAGAAGAAGATCGTCGAAGACGCGAAGAAGAAAGCCGCGGAAGACGCCAAGAAGAAATCTGAAGCTGAAGAGGCGAAGAAGAAAGTCGCCGAAGATGCGAAGAAGAAAGCTGCTGCCGATGCTGCGAAAAAGAAATCGCAGGAAGCGGCACGTAAATCCGCCGAAGAGAAAAAGGCTCAGGCCCTGGCAGATTTGCTTTCCGACACGCCTCAGCGTCAGCAGGCCTTGGCGGATGAGCAGGGTGACGAAGTCGCCGGCAGTTTCGATGACCTGATTCGTGCTCGTGCAGCGGAAGGCTGGGCTCGTCCACCTTCGGCACGCAAAGGCATGACGGTCGTGTTGCAAATCGGCATGTTGCCGGACGGTACGGTGACTTCGGTCAGCGTGTCCAAGTCCAGTGGTGACGGTCCGTTTGACGCGTCGGCAGTTGCTGCGGTCAAGAATATTGGACGTTTGACAGAAATGCAGGGAATGAAGCCGAGTGATTTCGCTCCGTATCGTTCATTCAAGATGACATTCACACCTGAGGATCTAGCCTTGTGAGAAACCTTCTTCGAGGAATGCTTGTCGTGATCTGCTGCCTGGCAGGGATTGCGACGGCAGATGAAAAAAACATTCTGGTCACCAGCGGCAGCGATCGGGCTACTCCGATCGCCGTCGTACCGTTTGGCAACCAGGGCGGCAGCGTATTGCCGGACGACATGGCCGAAATCATCGGTAACGACCTGCGCAACTCGGGTTACTACTCGCCGATTCCAAAGCAGAACATGATCAGCCAGCCGAGCCAGGCCAGCGAAATCATCTTCCGTGACTTCAAGGCGCTCGGCGCCCAGTACGTCATGGTCGGCAGCATTGCTCCGGCGGGCGGTCGCCTGCAGGTTCAATACGCTCTGTTCAACGTCGCCACCGAACAGCAAGTGCTGACCGGCAGCGTGTCGGGCAGCGTTGATCAACTGCGTGACATGTCGCACTACATCGCGGACCAGTCGTTCGAAAAACTCACCGGTATCAAAGGTGCGTTCTCGACACGTCTGCTGTACGTGACTGCAGAGCGTTTCTCCGAGAAGAACACGCGCTACACGCTGCAACGTTCTGACTATGACGGTGCCCGCGCCGTGACCCTGCTGCAATCGCGCGAGCCGATCCTGTCGCCGCGTTTTGCACCGGATGGCAAGCGCATCGCTTATGTGTCGTTCGAGCAGAAGCGTCCGCGCATCTTCATGCAGAACATCGATACCGGTCGCCGTGAGCAGATCACCAACTTCGAAGGCCTGAATGGCGCGCCAGCCTGGTCGCCGGATGGCAATCGCCTGGCGTTGGTTCTGTCGAAAGACGGTAACCCGGATATCTATGTGATGAACCTGGGTTCGCGTCAGCTGACCCGTGTTACCAACGGTCCTGGCATCAACACCGAACCGTTCTGGGGCAAGGATGGTAATACCCTTTACTTCACCTCCGACCGTGGCGGCAAGCCACAAATCTACAAAACCAGCGCCAGTGGCGGTGGTGCGGAGCGTGTGACTTTCATCGGCAACTACAACGCCAATCCGAAGCTTTCGGCTGATGAAAAGACCCTGGTGATGATTCACCGCCAGGATGGCTTCACTAATTTCAAGGTGGCGGCCCAGGATTTGCAGCGCGGAAGCGTAAAAATCCTCACTGATAGCACTCTGGACGAGTCGCCTACTGTTGCGCCCAACGGCACCATGGTAATCTACGCCACCCGCCAGCAGGGCCGGGGAGTCTTGATGCTCGTGTCCATTAATGGACGCGTAAGGCTCCCGCTTCCTACCGCACAAGGCGAAGTCAGAGAACCTTCCTGGTCCCCTTACCTGAACTGACGCGGCGCTACACGTTGTACTTAACACACTGGGGTTCATTAGGAGTTTCACGATGGAAATGCTGAAGTTTGGTAAATTTGCTGCGCTGGCTCTGGCCATGGCTGTAGCTGTAGGTTGCTCGTCCAAAGGCGGCGACAATGCCGGTGAAGGCGCTGTTGATCCAAACGCTGGTTACGGCGCTAACACTGGTGCCGTTGATGGCTCCCTGAGCGAAGAAGCTGCTCTGCGCGCAATCACCACCTTCTACTTCGAATACGATAGCTCGGACCTGAAGCCAGAAGCCATGCGCGCTCTGGACGTTCACGCCAAAGACCTGAAAGCAAACGGCGCTCGCGTTGTTCTGGAAGGCAACACCGACGAACGTGGTACTCGTGAGTACAACCTGGCACTGGGCGAGCGTCGTGCGAAAGCCGTTCAACGCTACCTGGTACTGCAAGGTGTTTCCCCAGCTCAGCTGGAACTGGTTTCCTACGGCGAAGAGCGTCCAGTTGCTACCGGCAACGACGAGCAGTCCTGGGCTCAAAACCGTCGCGTCGAACTGCGTAAGTAATTCGTCATGCGAACGTGCCGTCGTGCTGTAACTGTTTTGGCTCTCAGCCTCGCACCGCTTGCGGTGTGGGCTGCGGTTCCTGTGGTCGATAATGACTCCGGCTATAACAATAGCGGGAGTAGTTATCCGCCTGCGGGTTACGGTACGAACGGCGCCTATGCCGGGGGAGGGGTTTCGGCCCCTGTCTCGGCACAGGGCGAGCTGTTCAACCAACTGCAATCGATGCAGGAGCAGATCTCGCGCCAACAAGGTGTGATTGAAGTTCTGCAAAATGATGTAGCGCGCATGAAGCAGGAAAACCTGGAGCGATACCAGGATCTTGATCGGCGCATAGGAACCGGCGTTGCACCAGCCGCGACTCCTGAGAATTCTTCTGCCGGTGGCGATCTGAATGCCCCCGGCGCAGCAGCGGGTGCAGGGGCGGCAGCCGCTCAGGCTCCTGCCGCGGGTAGCGAACCGGCGGATCCAGCGAAGGAAAAACTGTATTACGATGCAGCCTTCGACTTGATCAAGGCCAAGGATTTCGACAAAGCCAGTCAGGCTTTCTCCGCTTTCCTGCGCAAATACCCGAACAGCCAATACGCGGGCAACGCCCAGTACTGGTTGGGCGAAGTAAACCTGGCCAAAGGCGATCTGCAAGGTGCAGGTCAGGCATTTGCCAAGGTTTCGCAGCTGTACCCAAAGCACAACAAAGTGCCTGATTCGCTGTACAAGCTGGCTGATGTAGAACGCCGCCTCGGTCATCCCGACAAGGTAAAAGGCATTCTGCAACAGGTTGTGTCCCAATATCCGGGCACTTCCGCCGCTCAGCTGGCCCAACGCGATCTGCAACGTATGTAAGCCTGCTTGACCCATTTCGAAGAAACCCGCGCTTGTCGCGGGTTTTTTCGTTAGAATTCACGCCCTTTTTATGAAATACGCTTTTTGGGGCCTGCGCGTTGGCGAGGTTCCTTGAAGTGCTGACGGAGGCGGACAGCCTGTTTAGCTGTTACGCCCGTGGCGACTATGCAAGACACATTGAGAATTACCGAAGTTTTCTACTCGTTGCAGGGGGAAACGCGGACTGCCGGGCTGCCCACAGTATTTGTGCGCCTGACCGGTTGCCCATTGCGTTGCCAATACTGCGACAGCGCCTATGCGTTCACTGGCGGCACTGTCCGAACGCTCGACGACATCCTCGAGCAAGTGGCCGGTTTCCGCCCGCGTTATGTGTGTGTCACCGGCGGAGAGCCGCTGGCGCAACCTAATGCCATCCCATTGCTCAAGCAGTTGTGCGACGCCGGTTACGAAGTGTCACTGGAAACCAGTGGTGCGCTTGATATCTCGGCGGTAGATTCACGCGTCAGTCGCGTTGTCGACCTGAAAACCCCAGGTTCGAAGGAAGCGCACCGCAACCGCTATGAGAACATCGAGCTGCTCACCCCCAACGACCAGGTGAAGTTTGTCATCTGCTCGCGGGAAGACTACGACTGGGCCGTGTCGAAGCTGATTCAGTACGGTCTGGATCGCCGAGCCGGTGAAGTGCTGTTCTCGCCAAGCCACCATGACCTGAATGCTCGGGATCTGGCCGACTGGGTGGTGGCGGACAACCTGCCAGTACGTCTGCAACTGCAGCTGCATAAATATCTTTGGAATGACGAGCCGGGGCGCTGATATGACTGAACAATCGAATACTGCTGAAAAACGTGCGGTCATCCTGCTGTCCGGCGGCCTCGACTCGGCGACGGTCGTGGCCATGGCTCGCGCTGAAGGCTACAGCTGCTACACGATGAGCTTCGATTACGGTCAGCGGTCTCACGCCGAATTGCACGCCGCTGAACGTGTTGCCCGGGACTTGGGTGTGGTCGAGCACAAGGTCATCGGTTTGAACCTGAACGGCATCGGTGGCTCGGCACTGACCGACAGCAGCATTGATGTGCCGGAAGAGGCTGGTGAAGGCATCCCTGTGACTTACGTGCCTGCTCGCAACACCGTGTTTCTGTCCCTGGCGCTAGGCTGGGCCGAAGTGCTCGGGGCGCGCGACATCTTCATTGGCGTTAACGCTGTCGATTACTCCGGCTATCCGGATTGCCGTCCTGAGTTCATCGAGTCCTTCGAGCGCATGGCCAATCTGGCGACCAAGGCCGGTGTCGAAGGCAATGGCTTCCGCATTCAGGCACCCCTGCAAAACCTGAGCAAGGCGCAGATCGTCCAGGCGGGCGTGAAGCTGGGCGTCGATTACGGTCTGACCGTTTCCTGCTATCAGGCGGACGATAAAGGCTACGCGTGCGGCAAATGCGACAGCTGCCGACTGCGTGCGGAAGGCTTTGCAGCAGCCGGAATCAGCGATCCAACACCTTATTTTTGATTTATTTCAAATTAGGTGTTGAATAGTCCTTAAAAATCAGTATTATACGCGCCACCACACAGCGGGTCGTTAGCTCAGTTGGTAGAGCAGTTGGCTTTTAACCAATTGGTCGTAGGTTCGAATCCCACACGACCCACCATTTTTATAGCAGTTTTAAAAGTCTGGAAGGCCCACGAAAGTGAGGATTTCCGGATTTTTTTTTGCCTGCGATTTAAGGTCTGCCTGGTTCAGGGGTGCTCCCCGTGACGCAGGTCAGAATCATCTTTTGCATCCGCACGATATTCTGTAGCCTTGCGCAGTTTCACGCTGTCCGTGCCTGATGATACTCACTCTCCCGGCGGTACCCTCAAGTGGTCCGGAGCCGGGTGTATACTCGACTTTCGCGCGAATGCGCCTGCAGGTCTTGCGAACATGACGCAGATTTCCGAACGCCTTCTGGTTCAAGCCCACCTCGATGCCAAGCAGCCCAAGCCGCTGACGGTCGAGGAGGAGGCCTATTACCGTGCTGCCATCGCCGCCGAGCTCAAGGCTCAGGACGCAGTGCTGGTTGCGCACTTTTACTGTGATCCGGTTATTCAAGCCCTGGCTGAAGAAACCGGAGGCTGTGTCTCCGACTCGCTGGAGATGGCCCGCTTCGGCAATGCTCACCCGGCCAAGACCGTTGTGGTTGCCGGTGTGAAATTCATGGGCGAAACCGCCAAAATCCTCAACCCTGAAAAACGTGTGCTGATGCCGACCCTGGAAGCGACCTGCTCGCTGGATCTGGGTTGCCCGGTGGACGAGTTCTCGGCGTTCTGCGATCAGCACCCGGAACGTACCGTGGTGGTGTATGCCAACACCTCGGCAGCGGTCAAGGCCCGGGCGGACTGGGTTGTTACATCAAGCTGCGCTCTGGAAATCGTTGAAAGCCTGATGGATAACGGCGAAACGATCATCTGGGGCCCGGACAAACACCTGGGCACCTACATTCAGCGCCAGACCGGTGCGGACATGTTGCTGTGGGACGGTGCCTGCATCGTTCACGAAGAGTTCAAGTCCAAGCAGCTCGAAGACATGAAAGCGCTGTATCCGGACGCGGCGATTCTGGTGCACCCGGAATCACCGACCTCAGTGATCGAGCTGGCGGACGCTGTCGGTTCCACCAGTCAGTTGATCGCAGCGGCGCAGAGCCTGCCGAACAAGACGCTTATCGTTGCCACCGACCGTGGCATCTTCTACAAGATGCAGCAGTTGTGCCCGGACAAGGTGTTCATCGAGGCGCCAACAGCGGGTAACGGCGCGGCGTGTCGCAGTTGCGCGCACTGCCCGTGGATGGCGATGAATACGCTTGAGCGCACGCTGAAGGCCTTGAAAGAAGGGGCGAACGAGATCTTTGTCGATCCGGCGCTGATTCCTCAGGCGATTCGCCCGTTGAAGCGGATGCTGGACTTCACTCAGGCTGCGCGGATGAAGCTGGCCGGGAACGCCTGATAGCTGTCAGGCAAATTGAAAAACCTGTGGGAGCGAGCCTGCTCGCGATGGCGGAGTGTCAGCAAACATTAATGTCGGCTGACACTCCGCCATCGCGAGCAGGCTCGCTCCCACAATGGTTTTACGCTATCCGATTATTTGGTTTTCTTCGGGATCCGCACCAGTTGGGTGCCTGAATAGATGTCATGCCAGCTGCGTTTCTGTTTGTCGAACAGCGACCAGATGAATCCAAGGCCGACGCACAGCAATGATGCGATCGACACGACAAAGCGCAGCAGCGCCTGCCACAGGCTGATGGATGAGCCATCGGCGTTCTGCACGCGGATGCACCATACCTGCATGCCCAGCGTCTGCCCGGACCAGGTCCAGAACTTGGCGAAGAAGCCGAACAGCACGAACAACAACACCGTCGACAGCAACGGATCACCGTCCAGCGCGCCGGCTTCGGTCAGGGTACGCATTTTGTCTTCGCCGATGATCGCCATCTGGATCATCTTGTAGAGGCCGCTGGTGACGATCAACAGAGCAGTGCACAACAGAAAATCATAGAACATCGCTGCCAGGCGACGGCCCAGGGGCGCGGCGGGAAAGTCGCCCTGAGGGGTGAGCAGGTGTTTCGACATGGCAGGGCTCTCGACGGAAAAAGAAGCCATTTTACGGATTTACGCGCACAAAAAAGCCCCTGATGTCAGCATCAGGGGCTTTTTCGTTACAGAAGGTTAGGCTTCTGCTTGTACTTCGTCAGCCTGCATGCCTTTCTGGCCTTGCACGGCGATGAAGGTCACTTTCTGGCCTTCTTTCAGGCTCTTGAAGCCGTTGCCCTGAATAGCGCGGAAATGCACGAACAGATCCGGACCGCTTTCTGGAGTGATAAAACCAAAACCTTTCTCGTCGTTAAACCACTTGACGGTACCGCTCTGACGTTGGGACATTTCTTATTTCCTTTGACGCAAAAATTAATGACAGTCTCTTTCTCATGAAAGAGTACTGGGGCTGGTTGCAGGGAGAGTAAGAAGACGCCGAACGGGATGTAGCTAACTTGTAGGCTACTGCCCAGGTCACGATTCCAAGCGACCCATGCAAACACAGTGAACAAACTCTACGCCAACTACGGGAGAAAAAACAAGCCCCGTGAGAAGCCCGGTTTTACTCAGGTTTCTGGCCATAAGTGTGTTCACTAGTTCCAGCTTATTCGATGCGGTGGTTCAATTGCTTTCGATTGTTATAAGCAGGGTTCATAAACGAAAGCTTGCACTCTTTTATGGCGGTTGCGTTACACATTAGTGCACTGTTAACGCAACCGCGTTACTTATAGAAACAGTCAATCAACCACGATAGTAGCGTTGTGCAACGAATGGCATTTTGCTTACAAGCAAAGGCACCTTTTTCCCACGAACAATTGCGAACACAGGTGTGTCGATGGCGATGTATGCGCTGTCGAGGTAACCCATGGCCAAAGGACCGCTCAGAGTCGGACCGAAACCACCGCTGCAAACGCTACCGATGATGTCGCCTGCTTCGTTGACGATCTCTGCGCCCTCGCGCACGGGTGTGCGTTCCTGCGGCAACAGGCCTACACGCTTGCGGCTGACACCGGCTTGCTGCTGGGCGAACACGGTTTCAGCGCCAGGGAAACCGCCGGCCCGCGCGCCATCGGCACGTCGAGGCTTGGAGATGGCCCACAGCAGGCTCGCTTCAATCGGAGTGGTGTCGGTGTTCATGTCGTGGCCGTAGAGGCACAGGCCGGCTTCCAGGCGCAGCGAATCACGAGCGCCCAGGCCGATGGCCGCGACTTCCGGTTCGGCCAGCAGGGCGCGGGCCAACGCTTCGGCATTGGCTGCCGGCACGGAGATTTCGAAGCCGTCTTCGCCGGTGTAACCCGAGCGGCTGACAAAGCAGTCCACGCCCAGCAACTTCACGCGGGCGAACTGCATGAACGTCATTTTCGCCACTTCCGGCGCCAGGCGCGCGAGCACCGTGACGGCGGCCGGACCTTGCAGAGCCAGCAGTGCGCGTTCTTCGAACAGCGGCTCGATGGTGCATTGGTCGCCGATGTGTTTGCGCAGGTGCGCGAGGTCCTGATCCTTGCAGGCCGCGTTGACCACCAGGAACAGTTCGTCGTTACCGAGGTTGGCGACCATCAGGTCATCGAGGATGCCGCCCGTCCCGTTAGTGAACATGGCGTAGCGCTGCATGCCCACCGGCAGGTCGATAATGTCCACCGGCACCAGGGTTTCCAGGGCCTTGGCGGCATTGGCGCCGGTCAGGCGGATCTGGCCCATGTGCGAAACATCGAACAGCCCGGCCTGATCACGGGTGTGTTGGTGTTCCTTCATGACGCCCAGCGGGTACTGCACCGGCATGTCATAGCCGGCAAACGGCACCATGCGGGCGCCGAGTTCGATGTGCAGTGCGTGCAACGGGGTTTTCAACAGTTGTTCGGTGGACATATCCAGCTCCTGAAAAAGTGTGCAGATGCAGTGAGCGCGCATCAGCACTCGATAATGTTGACCGCCAAACCGCCACGGGCGGTTTCCTTGTATTTGCTTTTCATGTCGGCGCCGGTCTGGCGCATGGTGCGGATGACTTTGTCGAGGGAGACGAAGTGCTGACCGTCGCCACGCAGAGCCATACGCACGGCATTGATGGCTTTCACCGAGCCCATGGCGTTGCGCTCGATGCAAGGCACTTGCACCAGCCCGCCGATCGGGTCGCAGGTCAGGCCGAGGTTGTGTTCCATGCCGATTTCGGCGGCGTTTTCCACTTGCTGCACGGTGCCGCCAAGCACTTCGCACAACGCGCCGGCCGCCATCGAACAGGCCACGCCGACTTCACCCTGACAGCCGACTTCAGCGCCGGAGATCGAGGCGTTTTCTTTATAGAGAATGCCGATGGCGGCAGCCGTCAGCAGGAAACGTACGACGCCGTCTTCGTTGGCGCCGGGGATGAAGCGCATGTAGTAGTGCAAAACTGCCGGGACGATGCCCGCTGCACCGTTGGTAGGCGCGGTGACCACGCGCCCGCCATTGGCATTTTCTTCGTTGACCGCCAGGGCGTACAGGTTGACCCAGTCCAGCACCGACAACGGATCGCGCAGCGACGATTCGGGGTTCTTGCACAGTTGCCGATGCAGCGCTGCCGCCCGCCGCTTGACCTTCAAACCGCCGGGCAGGATGCCTTCGTTGCGGCAACCGGCGTCGACGCAATCCTGCATCACTTGCCAGATTTTCAGCAGGCCGGCGCGGGTTTCCGCTTCCGGGCGCCAGGCGCTTTCGTTGGTCAGCATCACCTGGCTGATGGACAGACCGTAGGTGGTGCAATGAGTGAGCAGGTCCTTGGCGCTTTTGAACGGGAAGGTCAGGGGAGTGGCGTCTTCGACGATGCGGTCGGCGCCGGCGGCGTCTTCATCGACGACGAAACCGCCGCCGACCGAGTAGTACTCGCGGCTGCGGATCTGCAGGCCCGCCGCGTCGAACGCGCGAAAGATCATGCCGTTGGGGTGATAGGCCAGCGGTTTGCGGATCATCGCCAGGTGTTCTTTCTCGTTGAACGCAATGCTGTGTTCGCCGAGCAGGTTCAAGCGACCGTTGCCACGAATGTCTTGCAGACGGGCGGCGACGGTTTCGGTGTTAACGGTGTCCGGGTGTTCACCTTCCAGTCCGAGCAGCACAGCCTTGTCGCTGCCGTGGCCCTTGCCGGTGGCGCCGAGCGAGCCGTAGAGCTCAACTTTGACGCAGGTGGTGGCGGCCAGCAGCCCTTCACGGCGCAAACCTTCGACGAAACGCGCAGCAGCGCGCATCGGGCCGACGGTATGGGAGCTGGAGGGGCCGATGCCAATCTTGAACAGGTCGAACACGCTTAACGACATGGTTGTTCTCCGGTTTCTTGTTATGAGGAGCACCGCGACCCCGTAGGAGCGAGGCTTGCCCGCGAAGCTTTTGGCGACCTTGATGGCCTCTTCGCGGGCAAGCCTCGCTCCTACGGGGTTTTGTGGCGTCCTAGTGGGGCGAGAGAGTCCGCCCCC
Organism: Pseudomonas sp. MM213; assembly: GCF_020423045.1. Taxonomy (NCBI): domain Bacteria; kingdom Pseudomonadati; phylum Pseudomonadota; class Gammaproteobacteria; order Pseudomonadales; family Pseudomonadaceae; genus Pseudomonas; species Pseudomonas sp. MM213. The sequence continues at coordinate 3,161,768 of NZ_CP081943.1, read as the reverse complement.
TATAGATCAAGCGTAGCTTTCGATCGACGGGCAAGCGCAAACCAGGTTGCGATCACCGAAGACGTTGTCGACGCGACCGACCGGCGGCCAGTATTTGCCTTCGATCAACGACGCGACCGGGTACACCGCTTGCTCACGGCTGTACGGATGGGACCACTCGCCGACCAGTTCCGCTGCAGTGTGCGGGGCGTTTTTCAGCGGGTTGTCGTCCTTGTCCAGAGTGCCGTTTTCCACTGCGCGGATTTCTTCGCGGATGCGGATCATGGCGTCGCAGAAGCGGTCCAGTTCTTCCTTGGATTCGCTTTCGGTCGGCTCGATCATCAGCGTGCCGGCGACCGGGAACGACATGGTCGGGGCGTGGAAGCCGAAGTCGATCAGGCGCTTGGCAACGTCATCGACGCTGATGCCGCTGCTGTCTTTCAACGGACGCAAGTCGAGGATGCATTCGTGCGCAACCAGGCCGTTGCTGCCGGTGTACAGCACTGGATAGTGCTCTTCGAGGCGACGGGAGATGTAGTTGGCATTGAGGATCGCCAACTGCGATGCACGCTTGAGACCCGCGCCACCCATCATGCGAATGTACATCCAGGTGATCGGCAGAATGCTCGCGCTGCCGAACGGTGCTGCGCAGACCGCGCCTTCCTTGCGATCCATCTGGGCGTGGCCCGGCAGGAACGGGGTCAGGTGCGATTTCACGCCGATCGGGCCGACGCCCGGGCCGCCACCACCGTGAGGAATGCAGAAGGTTTTGTGCAGGTTCAGGTGGGACACGTCGCCGCCGAACTTGCCCGGCGCGCAGAGGCCGACCATCGCGTTCATGTTGGCGCCGTCGATGTACACCTGGCCGCCGTTGTCATGAATGATGCCGCAGATTTCGCGGATGCCTTCTTCGAACACGCCGTGGGTCGACGGGTAAGTGATCATCAGCGCAGCGAGGTGTTCGCGGTGCTCGATGGCCTTGGCGCGCAGGTCTTCGATGTCGACGTTGCCACGGGCGTCGCAGGCGGTCACGACCACGCGCATGCCAGCCATGTTGGCGGTAGCCGGGTTGGTGCCGTGGGCGGACGACGGGATCAGGCAGATGTCGCGACGGTCTTCGCCACGGCTCTGGTGGTAAGCACGAATGGCCAGCAGACCGGCGTATTCACCTTGGGAGCCGGCGTTCGGTTGCAGCGAGATCGAGTCGTAACCGGTGGCGGCGCAGAGCATCGCTTCCAGTTCGTCGGTCAGTTGCTGGTAGCCGGCGCTTTGCTCGGCTGGGGCGAACGGGTGCAGGGCACCGAACTCAGCCCAGGTCACCGGGATCATTTCGCTGGCGGCGTTGAGTTTCATGGTGCACGAACCCAGCGGGATCATGGTGCGATCCAGGGCCAGGTCCTTGTCGGCGAGCTTGCGCAGGTAGCGCATCAGCTCGGTTTCCGAGTGATAACGGTTGAACACCGGGTGGCTGAGGATCGGCGATTGGCGAACCAGCGCAGCCGGGATGGTGCTTTGCACGGAAGCGGCGAGGGCGGCGAAGTCTGGCAGCGCCTTACCGTCGGCAAACAAGGCCCACAGGGTTTCGACGTCAGCTTGCGAAGTGGTTTCGTCGAGGGACAGGCCCAGACGCTCGCCATCGACTACGCGCAGGTTGATCTGCTGCGCACGCGCCTTGTCATGCAGTTTGGCGGTGTTGGCGCCGGTGTTCAGGGTCAGGGTGTCGAAGAAGCTGGCTTGCTCGACGGTCAGGCCCAGTGCGCTCAAGCCCTTGGCGAGGATCGCGGTCAGGTGATGAATGCGGTTGGCAATCTGCGTCAGGCCTTTCGGGCCGTGATACACGGCGTACATGCTGGCGATGTTGGCCAGCAGAACCTGCGCGGTGCAGATGTTGCTGGTGGCCTTCTCGCGGCGGATATGTTGCTCGCGGGTCTGCATGGCCAGGCGCAGGGCCGGCTTGCCGAAACGGTCCACGGAGACACCGACCAGACGGCCCGGCATGTCGCGCTTGAACGCATCTTTGGTAGAGAAGTAAGCCGCGTGCGGGCCACCGAAGCCCAGCGGCACGCCGAAGCGTTGTGCGCTGCCGATGGCGACGTCGGCACCGAACTCGCCCGGCGGGGTCAGCACGGTCAGGGCCAGCAGGTCGGCAGCGACGGCAACCAGTGCGTTGGCAGCGTGGAAACGCTCGGTCAGTGCACGGTAGTCGAAGACGTCACCGTTGCTGGCCGGGTATTGCAGCAGGGCGCCGAAGAACGGCGTCACGTCAGTCAGTTCAAGCTCGTCGCCGACAACCACGTCGATGCCCAATGGCTCGGCACGGGTGCGCAGCACGTCGAGGGTTTGCGGGTGGCAATGCACAGAGGCGAAGAACGCGTGGCTGCCTTTGTTCTTGCTCAGGCGCTTGCAGAAGGTCATGGCTTCGGCGGCGGCAGTGGCTTCGTCGAGCAGCGAGGCGTTGGCGATCGGCAAACCGGTCAGGTCGCTGATCAGGGTCTGGAAGTTCAACAGCGCTTCGAGACGGCCCTGGGAGATTTCTGGCTGGTACGGGGTGTAGGCGGTGTACCAGGCCGGGTTTTCCAGCAGGTTGCGCAGGATCGGCGACGGTGTGTGGGTGCCGTAGTAGCCCTGGCCGATGTAAGTCTTGAACAGCTGGTTCTTGGCCGCGATGCCTTTGATCAACGCCAGGGCGTCGGCTTCGCTCAGGCCGTCTTCGAGGCCGAGCACGCTGGTGCCTTTGATGCTGTCCGGAATGACGCTGGCGCTCAGGGCTTCCAGCGAGTCGAAACCGAGGCTGTTGAGCATCGCTTGCTCATCGCCGGAACGCGGGCCGATGTGGCGCGCGATGAATTCGTTGGCAGTGCTCAGATTGATTTGAGTCATGTGCGTGCTCCTCAGGCTTCGGCGTTGGCTTTGATCAGACGGTCGTAGGCGTCCTGATCCAGCAGTTTGGCGACAGCCGAGGCGTCAGTTGGCTGGAAGCGGAAGAACCAGCCTTCGCCCAGCGGATCTTCGTTGACCAGTTCCGGGCTGCTGTCCAGCGCCGGGTTCACTTCCAGCACTTCACCGTCGAGTGGCATGTACACGCCGCTGGCGGCTTTTACCGATTCCACGGTGGCGGCTTCTGCGCCTTTGTCGTAGGACTGCAGCTCAGGCAGTTGTACGAAAACCACGTCGCCCAAAGCGTTCTGCGCGAAAGCGGTGATGCCGACGGTGACAGAGCCATCAGCTTCGGTACGCAGCCATTCGTGATCTTCAGTAAAACGCAACTCGCTCATGGAAACTCCTAAGGGGGCCAGACTCGTCTGGTGGACGCGATTGAATGCTTGGGCGTAAGCCCTGATTTATGAGTGGTTACTAAGCAATTTCGCGGCCAGTTTGATTTTATTGTTATAAATCAATTGGTTAGAGAGTTGTTGCGGGCGTGGCTGTTTGACCGCTGTAGCGAAATCGCTACAGTCGAGTGCGAACAAAAAAGTATAGGTGGATCAAAGCCTTGTGCAGCGGTGATCCGAAGCGGGTGTATCGATATCGTTCCGCTGTAGCGCTTTCAGTACAGATGGAGGTCGTTTTCAGACGCTATTCCCGAGGATGCACACCGACCTGTAGGAGCCGGCTTGCTGGCGATGGCGTCTTCAGCATCGCCATCGCCAGCAAGCCGGCTCCTACAGGTCGAGGTTTATCGAAAGAATCCGTTCGAACCAACAGCTATTACGGCTTGTTGGGGATGCCGTACTTGCGCAACCGATGGGCAATTGCGGTGTGGGAGGTTTGCAGGCGGCTGGCCAGTTGCCGCGTCGAGGGGTAGCTGACGTAGAGTTTTTCCAGCAGGGTCTTTTCGAACTCTTCCATCGCCTGCTCCAGGCTGTCGACTTCTGTGTCGCTCTGGCGCGCCACGGAGGTGCCGGCGATGTCGAGGTCGCCGATGTCCACCAGGCTGCTTTCGCAAATCGCCGCGGCGCGAAAGATCACGTTCTGCAATTGCCGCACGTTGCCCGGCCAGCGGTTGCCCAGCAACGCCGGGTAAGTGCCCGGTGCCAGGCGACACACCGGTCGCTGAATCTGCGCGCAGGCCTGCTGCATGAAATAGCGCGCCAGCAGCAGAATGTCCTGGCCGCGTTCGCGCAGTGGCGGGACTTCGACGTTGAGCACGTTGAGGCGATAGAACAGGTCTTCGCGGAACGAGCCCTCGCTGACCATTTTTTCCAGGTCGCGGTGCGTGGCGCTGAGGATCCGCACGTTGACCTTCACTTCACGATCACCGCCCACCCGACGGAAACTGCCGTCGTTAAGGAAGCGCAGCAGTTTCGCCTGCAAGTACGGCGACATCTCGCCGATCTCATCGAGAAACACCGTGCCCTGGTTGGCCAATTCCATCAGCCCCGGTTTGCCGCCCCGTTGTGCACCGGTGAAGGCGCCGGGGGCGTAGCCGAACAGTTCGCTTTCGGCGAGGTTCTCTGGCAATGCCGCGCAGTTCAGTGCCAGGAACGGTGAACTGTGCCGCGCGCTGATGGCGTGACAGGCCCGGGCGACGAGTTCTTTGCCGGTGCCGGTTTCGCCCTGGATCAACAGCGGCGCATCGAGGGCTGCAACCCGCTGCGCGCGGGCCTTGAGCGTACGAATCGCCGGGGATTCGCCGAGCAGCGCATCGAACCCTTCGGCATGGTCGTGGTGCAGCGCCGAGAGGCGTTCGCCGATGCGGTTCGGTTGATACAGCGTCAGCAGGGCGCCGGCGTCGGTGATCGGCGTGGCGTCCAGCAACAAAGTCTGGCCGTTGACGGTGATCTCCCGCAGCGGCAGGCGAAAGCCGTGTTCCAGCAGGGCGTCGAGCAATGCGGGATCGGCAAACAGGTCAGCGACACTTTCACCGGCCGGTTCGCGACCGTACAAGGCAATCAATGCCGGGTTGGCCAGCAGCACCTTGCCGGCGCTGTCCAGGGCCAGTACCGGGTCGGTCATGGCCGCGAGCAGCGCATCGAGTTGCAAGTGCCGACGTTGGCCGGGAAGGATGTCGACCACCGTCATCGCTTGCACGCCGCGCACGCTGAGCAAGGCGTCGTGCAGCTCTTCGAGCACGTCCGGGCTCAGGGTCGGGGCGTCGATGTAGACGTTGGGCGGAACCATTTCCACCGCATCCAGATTGAGATTGCGCCCACCGAGCAGGGCCAGGACTTCCTGGGTGATGCCGACGCGGTCGATGAAGCTGACGTGGATACGCATGGGGCGGTTTTTTTATCTGACGTGCGGAGGGTGGCAAGTATGCCTTGGAGGAGGGGTTCAGGTGAAATCCGCTGATGCGCACGCCACCTGTAGGAGCCGGCTTGCTGGCGATGGCATCTCTGCGGTCTGTCAGATACACCGAGGTGATGCCATCGCCAGCAAGCCGGCTCCTACAGGTTTTGTGAGGGGTTATTCGAAGTGTTCGATGTTCACCGGGTCGCCGGATTTCATATCCAACTGCTTCCTGATGTCTTCGAACATCAGATCGTAATGCTTGTGGACCGAGCCGATCTGGCTGTGGGTCTTCGGAATCCCGTACTTCTCGGCGATTTTCGTTACGTTGTTGGCGAAGTTGTAGGCTTCCTCCTTACGCAGAAAGAAGGGCTCCTTCACGTCCTTTCCTTGAATACTGCCATGCAGGGTGAACTGAATCCCTTTCTCCCCCTTGGGATTCTTGCTGACTTCATAGTCGAGGTGCACGTTGTAGCTGACATCGTCCGGTGTCAGTGCATGGCGCTCAATGTGCAGGTGACCGGGCTCGAACTGTGCCATTGACGGTTCTCCTTATAAATAAGTAATGCCAGGTTTTGCCGTGCTGATGCGGGTGCCGGCCGTGCCCTGGACGATCGCCTCGATGTCCGAGAGTGAACCGATCACCGCGACTTTTCCAGTATGGCGCGCGAACTCGCAGGCTGCCTGAACCTTGGGTCCCATGGAGCCGGCGGCGAAGCCGAGTTTTTCCATTTCGTCCGGGTGCGCCTGGCCGATGGCCTTTTGCGTGGGTTTACCGTAGTCGATGAAGGCCGCGCTGACGTCGGTGGCAATCACCAGCAAATCGCTGTCCAGCTGTTCGGCCAGCAACGCCGAGCACAGGTCTTTGTCGATCACCGCTTCCACGCCTTGCAGCTTGCCGTGGGCGCCGTACATGGTCGGAATGCCGCCACCGCCGGCGCAAATCACGATGCTGCCTTTTTCCAGCAGCCACTTGATGGGGCGGATTTCGAAGATGCGTTTCGGTCTCGGGCTGGCCACCACGCGGCGGAATTTGTCGCCGTCCGGGGCAATCGCCCAGCCTTTTTCGGCGGCGAGTTTTTCTGCTTCGGCCTTGGCATACACCGGGCCGATGGGTTTGGTCGGGTTCTGGAAGGCCGGGTCGTTGGCGTCGACTTCGACCTGGGTCAGGAGCGTGGCGAAGGGCACTTCGAAGTCCAGCAGGTTGCCCAGTTCCTGTTCGATGATGTAGCCGATCATGCCTTCGGTTTCGGCGCCGAGCACGTCCAGCGGGTAAGGCGACACCGAGGTGTAGGCCGCCGCCTGCAACGACAGCAGGCCGACCTGCGGGCCGTTGCCGTGGGCGATGACCAGTTCGTTGCCGGCATGGATCTTGGCGATCTGTTCGGTGGCGATCCGGATGTTGGCGCGTTGGTTGTCCGCGGTCATGGGTTCACCACGGCGGAGCAGGGCGTTACCGCCCAGAGCAACGACGATACGCATGATTCAGTCCTTCTAAACAAAGAAATGGCGAGCGACCCGGAGCGGACCCTTGTAGGAGCCGGCTTGCTGGCGATGGCATCTGCTCGGTCTGTCAGATGCACCGCGGTGATGCCATCGCCAGCAAGCCGGCTCCTACAGGAGGCCGGGTCAGCCGTTACAGGTCAGCCAGGGTCGACACCAGGATCGCCTTGATCGTGTGCATGCGGTTTTCCGCTTGCTCGAAGGCGATGCACGCTGGCGACTCGAACACGTCATCGGTGACCTCGATGCCGTTGGACAGGTGCGGATACTGCTCGGCAATCTGTTTGCCGACCTTGGTGTCGCTGTTATGGAACGCCGGCAGACAGTGCATGAACTTGGTGCGCGGGTTGCCGGTGGCTTTCATCAGTTCCGCGTTGACCTGGTAGGGCAACAGTTGCTGGATGCGTTCAGCCCAGGCTTCGACCGGCTCGCCCATCGACACCCAAACGTCGGTGTGGATGAAGTCCACGCCCTTGACCGCCGCTTTCGGGTCTTCGGTCAAGGTGATGCGGGCGCCGCTTTCTTCCGCGTATTTCTTGCAGCGCGAGACCAGATCATCAAGGGGCCACAGGGCTTTTGGCGCGCAGATGCGCACGTCCATGCCCAGCTTGGCGCCGATCAGCAGCAGCGAGTTGCCCATGTTGTTGCGCGCGTCGCCCAGGTAGGCGTAGCTGATTTCGTGGATCGGCTTGTCCGCGTGTTCACGCATGGTCAGCACGTCGGCGATCATTTGCGTCGGGTGGTACTCGTCGGTCAGCCCGTTGAACACCGGCACGCCGGCGAACTTGGCCAGTTCCTCGACGATTTCCTGCTTGAAGCCACGGTATTCGATAGCGTCGTACATGCGCCCCAGTACTCGGGCGGTGTCCTTCATGCTTTCCTTGTGGCCGATTTGCGAGGAATTCGGGTCGATGTAGGTGACGTTGGCGCCCTGATCATAGGCCGCGACTTCGAAGGCGCAACGGGTGCGGGTCGAGGTTTTTTCGAAGATCAGCGCGATGTTGTTGCCTTTGAGGTGTTGTTGCTCGGTGCCGGTGTACTTCGCGCGTTTGAGGTCACGGGACAGGTCGAGCAGGTAACGCAGCTCACGGGGCGTGTGGTGCTCCAGGCTGAGCAGGTTACGGTTGTGGATGTTGAACGCCATGATGATTCTCCTTGAGTTCGGTAATCGGCCCGGCCGCTACCGGGTCAGTGCGGCCGGGGGGATGGTCGTTTAGTAGTCGATAGGGTCGCGGATGATCGGGCAGGTCATGCAGTGGCCGCCGCCACGGCCGCGCCCCAGTTCACCGGCGCTGATGGTGATGACTTCCACACCGGCCTTGCGCAGCAGGGTGTTGGTGTAGGTGTTGCGGTCATAACCAATGACCACGCCGGGTTCCACGGCCACCACGTTGTTGCCGTCGTCCCACTGCTCGCGTTCGGCGGCGAAGCTGTTGCCGCCGGTTTCCACCACGCGCAACGCTTTGAGGTTCAATGCCTTGGCCACCACGTCGAGGAAGTTGCCTTCTTCGCGACGGATGTCGATGCCCCCTTGTTTGCCTTCATCCGGACGCAGGGTGAAGCCGACGATCTGGTTCACCACTTCCGGGAAAATCGTCACCAGGTCGCGGTCGCAGAAGCTGAACACGGTGTCCAGGTGCATGGCCGCACGGGACTTCGGCAGGCCGGCGACGATGACTTTTTCCACGGCCTTGTTCTTGAACAGGTTCAGGGCCAACAAGCCGATGGCCTGACGGGATGAGCGTTCGCCCATGCCGATCAACACCACGCCGTTGCCGATCGGCATGACGTCGCCGCCTTCAAGGGTGGAACTGCCGTGTTCCTGGTCCGGATCGCCGTACCAGATTTCGAAGTCGGCGTTGGTGAACTGCGGGTGGAATTTGTAGATGGCGGTGGTCAGCAAGGTTTCCTGACGGCGCGCCGGCCAGTACATCGGGTTCAGCGTCACGCCGCCGTAGATCCAGCACGTGGTGTCGCGGGTGAACTGGGTGTTGGGCAGCGGCGGCAGAATGAAGCTGGAGTGGCCGAGGAAATCGCGGAACATCTGGATGGTCTTGCCGCCGAAACTGTCCGGCAGGTCATCGGCGGAGACGCCGCCGATCAGGAATTCAGCGATCTTGCGCGGCTCCAGGCTGCGCAGCCATGACTTCGTTTCATCGATCAACCCCAAACCGACCGAATTGGCGGTGACCTTGCGTTCCAGAATCCAGTCGAGGGCTTCAGGAATCGCGACGATGTCGGTCAGCAGGTTGTGCATTTCCAGCACGTCGACCCCGCGTTCACGCATCTTGGTGACGAAATCGAAATGGTCACGCTTGGCCTGGGCGACCCACAGCACATCATCGAAAAGCAGTTCGTCGCAGTTGTTCGGGGTCAGCCGCTGGTGGGCCAGGCCGGGGGAGCAAACCATGACTTTGCGCAGTTTGCCGGCTTCGGAATGTACGCCGTACTTAACTTTTTCCGTGGTCATTACAGTGATCCTCCAGATGACAAAACAATCGGGTATTACAGAGTCAGGAAGCCGTCATACAGCCCGTAAGCTGCCACCAGGGCGCCCACGATGACGGCTGCAAAAATCAGCTTCTCGACGTTGGTGAAAATCGGTTTGCCGAGTTCTCGCTTGGCCTTGGCGAACAGGATGACCCCGGGCGCATAGAGCAGGGCAGACAACAGCAAGTATTTGGTGCCCCCTGCGTAGACCAGCCAGACCGCGTAGATCACCGCGATGGCACCGATGAGCAAATCCTTCGAGCGTTCGCCCGAGTCGTTTTCATAACTCTCGCCGCGCACCGCCAGCAGCAGTGCATAAGCCGCGGACCACAGATACGGCACCAGAATCATTGAAGTGGCGAGGTAGATCAGCGACAGGTAAGTACTGGCGGAAAACAACGTGATGATCAGGAACAGCTGCACCATCGCGTTGGTCAGCCACAAGGCATTGACCGGCACATGGTTGGCGTTCTCCTTGCGCAGGAATTCCGGCATGGTGTGGTCCTTGGCGGCGGCGAACATGATCTCCGCACACAACAGCACCCATGACAGCAACGCACCGAGCAGGGAAATGATCAGGCCGACGCTGATCAGCACCGCGCCCCAGTGACCGACCACGTGCTCCAGCACCGCGGCCATCGACGGGTTCTGCAGTTTTGCCAGTTCCGGTTGGGTCATGATGCCCAGCGACAGCACGTTCACCAGCACCAGGAACAACAGCACGGTGATGAAGCCGATCACGGTGGCTTTACCGACGTCGCTGCGCTTTTCCGCCCGCGCCGAGAAGATGCTCGCGCCTTCGATGCCGATGAACACCCAGACGGTGACCAGCATCATTTTGCGCACCTGGTTCATCACGCTGCCCAGGTCGGGGTTTTTCACGCCCCAGATGTCAGCGGTGAAGATGTCGAGCTTGAAGGCGAAGATCGCGATCAGCACAAACAGCAGCAGCGGCACGACCTTGGCGACGGTGGTCACCAGGTTGATGAACGCCGCTTCCTTGATCCCGCGCAGCACGAGGAAGTGCACGCCCCAGAGCAGCAGCGACGCACCAATCACAGCGGCAACGGTGTTGCCTTCGCCGAAGATCGGGAAGAAGTAGCCGAGGGTGCTGAACAGCAGGACGAAGTAACCGACGTTACCGAGCCAGGCACTGATCCAGTAACCCCACGCGGAGGAGAAACCCATGTAGTCGCCGAATCCGGCCTTGGCGTAGGCGTAGACCCCGCCGTCCAAGTCAGGTTTGCGATTGGCGAGTGTCTGGAACACGAAGGCGAGTGTCAGCATGCCTACGGCAGTGATGGCCCAACCGATCAGCACCGCGCCGACGTCGGCACTGGCGGCCATGTTCTGGGGCAAAGAAAAGATCCCGCCACCGATCATAGAGCCGACAACCAACGCAACAAGTGCACCGAGTTTCAGTTTTCCGGGGGATTCAGACATTGCATGACTCCAATGCAGGAGAAGAGAGACAACAGAGTAGTTCTGTTAGCAATTCAGTCAGCTGACTTAGATCAGTGCATGGCTACATTCCATTGTTAATGAAAGACTTATGAACCTTTTCCGGGCATAACGGTATTTCCGGAAAAGCCCGGTCCAGAGGCCTCGACTCATACAAAAGGAATAACTCCAATTGCTTGGAACTTTTACGCTAGTTCGTTTTCTGCGTTCCGCAAATTTTTGACGCCGGTTTCAGGTATGGAATCGATTAATTAAGATTGACCCACAAATTCGCTCTTTGCCAAGACGCTAATAGAATCATCCGCTATAAATAACGGACATGACTTGGCGTTTTCTAATAAACGTTATTACGCTGTACCTATTTAGTTAAAACCAACCATGTGACGGTTTCCCGGCCGTGGTCATTCCCCGGTCACATCGGGAAAAATGGAGACGCAGGCATGTCGCAACCGACGCAAAAACTTCGCCTGAGCGCACTGATCGCGCTGGTGGTTGGATCGATGATTGGCGGCGGGATCTTTTCCTTGCCGCAGAACATGGCCGCCCGTGCCGATGCCGGCGCGATATTGATCGGTTGGGCCATCACCGCCGTCGGAATGCTGACGCTGGCCTTTGTGTTCCAGACGCTGGCCAATCGCAAACCCGAGCTGGATTCCGGGGTGTACGCCTACGCGAAGGCAGGGTTCGGCGACTACATGGGGTTCTCGTCCGCGTGGGGGTACTGGATCAGCGCCTGGCTGGGCAACGTCGGTTACTTCGTTCTGCTGTTCAGCACCCTCGGTTACTTCTTTCCGGTGTTTGGCCAGGGCAACACGCCCATCGCCATCGGTTGCGCCTCGGTCCTGCTGTGGGCCGTGCATTTTCTGGTGCTGCGCGGGATCAAGGAGGCGACGTTCATCAATCAGTTGACCACCGTGGCCAAGATCGTGCCGCTGATCATGTTCATCGTCATCGCCGCCGTGGCGTTCAAGGCTGACATCTTTACCCGTGACATCTGGGGCCGCAGCAACCCGAATTTCGGCGGCGTGATGGATCAGGTGCGCAACATGATGCTGGTCACCGTGTTTGTGTTCATCGGCATCGAGGGCGCCAGTGTGTATTCGGCGCGGGCGGAAAAACGTTCGGATGTCGGCCGGGCGACGGTCATCGGTTTTATTGGCGTGCTGGCGCTGTTGGTGCTGGTGAATGTGTTGTCGCTGGGGATCATGAGCCAGCCGGAACTGGCCAACCTGCAGAACCCGTCACTGGCGGCGGTGCTGGAACACATCGTCGGGCCCTGGGGCGCGTTGTTGATCAGCATTGGCCTGGCGATTTCGCTGCTCGGCGCGTTGCTCTCCTGGGCGCTGCTTTGCGCCGAAATCCTCTTTGCCACGGCCAAGGACAAGACCATGCCGGCCTTCCTGAAAAAGGAAAACGCCAACCATGTGCCGGTCAATGCGCTGTGGCTGACCAACGTGATGATCCAGCTTTTCCTGCTGATCACACTGTTTTCCTCTGGGACTTACACCAGCCTGATCTACCTCGCGTCGTCGATGATTCTGGTGCCGTATCTGTGGTCGGCAGCGTATGCGGTGTTGCTGAGCGGGCGCGGCGAAACGTACGAGCACGCGTCGGCGGAACGCACCAAGGACTTGCTGATCGGCGGCATCGCGCTGAGTTATGCGGTGTGGCTGTTGTACGCCGGTGGGGTCAAGTATTTGCTGCTGTCGGCGTTGTTGTATGCGCCGGGGGTGATTCTGTTCGCCAAGGCCAAACGTGAGCAGGGTGAGCCGCTGTTTACAGCGATCGAGAAAGGGATATTTACCGCGGTCATCAGCGGCGCCGGGTTGGCGGCGTACGGTTTGTACAGCGGATTTCTGTCGTTGTGAGGTTGCGGCTGGCCTATCAGCCGCCCTATGACTGGCCGGCGATGCTGGGCTTCTTGTCGGCGCGGGCCGTGGCGGGTATGGAAACGGTGGTGGATGGCGTGTATTCGCGCAGCATCGGCCTGGACGGCGCTCACGGCACGTTTTCGATAAGGCCGGTGGCGGGCGATGCGCTGGAAGTGACGCTGGATTTTCCTGACCCGGCGGCGGTGCCGGAGATCGTTGCGCGGTTGCGACGGATGTTTGATCTGGATGCGGATTTAGCGGCGATTCATCGGTCGCTGAAGGCTGACCCGTTGATGGCGCGGCTGATTGCCGAGCGGCCGGGATTGCGGGTTCCGGGGACGTGGGACGGTCTGGAACTGGCGATTCGTGCGGTGTTGGGGCAGCAGATCAGCGTGGTTGCGGCGATCAGGTTGGCGGGGAAACTGGTGGTGCAATATGGGCCGCCTTTGGCGTCGGTTTTGCCCGGTATCACGCAGGTGTTCCCGGCGGCTGGCGTATTGGCGCAGGCGGATCTGGCGGCGCTGGGCATGCCGAAAAGCCGGGGCCGGACGTTGTCGGGTGTGGCCCAGGCGTTGCTTGATGATCCGTTGTTGTTTGAACCGGGGCGTGAGGGTGGTGTGGCTCGGTTGCTGGCGTTGCACGGGATTGGCGACTGGACGGCGCAGTACATTGCCTTGCGACAATTGCGCGAGATGGATGCGTTTCCGAATGGGGATGTGGGGTTGATCAATGCGTTGTCGGCGCTTGAGGGGGAGCGGGTGACGGCTCGGGAGTTGTTGGCGCGGGCCGAGGGTTGGCGACCTTGTAGAGGGTATGCGGCGCAGCTTTTGTGGACATCACTGAGTCGGGCGGACTGAGCTGATCCGGGATTTTTAGTGACTGTTCGACCGCTATCGCCGGCAAGCCGGTCTCGCTCCCACAGGTTTTGTGATCGACGCTGATCCCCTGTAGGAGCTGGCTTGCCAGCGAAGCTATTTCAAGATCACCACCACTGCGCGCGATGTGAACCCAATTCGGAGGCCGGTATCGCCCACTGCAACGGCGTCCCGGTGATCTTCAATGGCACATGAAGCCGATGCGCCGGCCCCCAGGGCGTCTGTTCAACCAGCAAGTCCTGGTCGTTTTCATCCTCTGCCCGCAGCAGCTCACTCGTCCCCGCACCCTGTTCAATCAACAACTTCGCCGTCCGCGCCAGCGACAACCGTGCCGACCCACCCCGTCCCAACAACGTGATCGCCGCAGCCGCCATCAAATACCCGGTGGCATGATCCAGCGCCTGAACCGGCAACGGCGTCGGCTTGTCCGCCTTCTTCCATTGCATCCCCGCTTCGGCAATCCCGCTGCTCATCTGCACCAGGCTGTCGAAGCCGCGGCGGTTCTGCCATGGTCCGCTCCAGCCGTAGGCGTTCAGGCAAACGTCGATCAGGCCGGGCGCGAGTGCCTGTCGTTCGGCGACGCCGTAACCCAGCCGTTCCAGCGCATCGGCGCGGTAGCCGTGGAGCAGAATGTCGGCGTCCTTGAGCAGGCTTTCGAACAGGATGCGATCTGCCGGGTCATGCAAGTCCAGGCGTGCGCAGCGTTTGCCCAAGGTGACTTCCGGCACCACGCCGGGCTCGTTCCAGGTCGGTGGGTCGATGCGCAAAACGTCGGCGCCGAGGCCGGCAAGAAAGCGACTGGCGACCGGGCCGGCAAGCACGCGGGTCAAATCCAGCACCTTGATCCCGGCCAGCGGTCGCGCCACCGATCCTTGCCACGATGGCGGCAGTTCAGGGTTGCCGGCGCTGAACTGAATCAGTGGTTCAGAATTCACCGCCTGACCCTGGGGATGCGCCTGCCATTGCGCCCAACTGCGCATTTCGGCGGCACAGCCACCGGCCTCGACCACGGCGTGTTCCAGATCGGTTTTCGCCCATTGCGCAACCTTGCTCGCCACGGCGGCGCGATCGGCACAGGCGCCGAGCACTTTTTCGGCCGCCGCACGGTGATGAGGCGCGTTGGTGTGCAGGCGGATCCAGCCGTCGCTGGTCGGGTAGTCTCCGGCCACCGGGTCCCAGAGTGGAGGAACGCTCCAGCCGACGGGACGGATCGACGTCGCGAACCAGAAAGAGGCGAGGCGACGGTCGACTTCAAGGTTGGGCAAACGACCGGTGTGCTGGTGCAGTAACTCGCTGACCGCCTGGCCGGCAGCGGCAATGCTGGCGCTCGCCAGGTCAGTGACGGCGAACGCCGAGGGCAGGGCGCCCTTCGAAGTGAACGGCATCGGGGTGTGGGGCAAGCCGAGTGCGGCTTGAATGGACGTGAGTAAATCAGTCATCGAAGGCCCTCCGGAACGAGAGGCCGAGCATAGATCAAACAGCTGATGATGCGGGTGAAACCTGTAGGAGCGAGGCTTGCCCGCGAAGAACGATAACGCGGTCTGCCTGACACACCGCGTCGACACATTCGCGGGCAAGTCGGATCGCCGCATCGCTCGCTCCTACAGGGATTTGCGGTGTGGCTTTACACGCGGAACTGATCCATCAATTTCATCTGGTGGGTGGTCAGGGAGTTGAGTTGGCTGCTGATCTGCGCCGATTCGGTGGCCTGGCCGGTCAGGGTTTCGGTGACGGTGCGGATCGCCGAGACGTTGCGGTTGACCTCTTCGGCCACGGCGCTTTGTTGTTCGGCGGCGCTGGCGATTTGCAGGTTCATGTCGCTGATCACCGTGACCGCGTCGCTGATTTTGCTCAAGGCTTGCACCGCTTGTTGAATCTGCCCGGCGTTGCTGTGCGCCTGGGTCTGGCTCGAATGCATGGTAGCGACTACGCCGCGGGTGCCGGTCTGGATGCGTTCTATGACGATGCGGATCTCTTCCACCGAATCCTGCGTGCGTTTGGCCAGGTTGCGCACTTCATCGGCCACCACCGCAAAACCGCGACCGCTCTCGCCGGCACGGGCGGCTTCGATGGCGGCGTTGAGCGCCAGCAGGTTGGTCTGCTCGGCGATGCTGCGAATGACTTCCAGCACCGAACCGATCTGCTCGCTGTTGACCGCCAGCGCTTCGACTTCGGTCACCGCCTTGCTGACTTCGTCGGCCAGTTGATTGATGTCGCGGGTGCTGCGTTCGATGATCGACATGCCATCGCGAGCCGACTGGTCAGCGCCCTTGGCCGCGTTTGCCGCGTTCGACGCACTGTTGGCGACGTCATGGGCCGTGGCGCTCATTTCGTTGGACGCGGTGGCGACCTGGTCGATTTCGCGGAACTGCACCTGCATGCCTTCGCTGGTCTGGCGGGCGATTTCTGAAGACTGGTCGGCGGTGCCACGGGCATCGGTGATGCTCTGTTTGATCTGCGCGATGGTCGGTTGCAGCTTGTCGAGGAAGCGGTTGAACCAACTCACCAGTTCGCCCAGTTCGTCCTGCTTGCTGTAATGCAGGCGCTGGGTCAGGTCGCCGTCGCCGCTGGCAATGGCCTTGAGCATCTCGGCGACGCTGTTGATCGGCCGGGTCACGCCCGACGCGGTGAGCCAGATCAGCAGCAGGCCGACGAGGCCGGCAGCGACCGCCACCAGCACGGCTTTGATCGTGCCGCTTTGCTGGGCATCATCGAGCACCGTTTGCAGCTTCACCGAATCGGCCAGCAGCACTTGCTTGGGCAGGTCGATCACCACGCCCCAGGCATTGGAATCGCTGATCGGGCTGACCGGGTACACCGCACGAATCAAATCACCTTGTTCGAGGATTTTCGGTGCGCCGCCGCTGAGCAATTGCAGGACATCCTTGCCTTCTGCGCCCAGGGTCTCACCGATGCTTTTACCGACCTTGCTCGCATCGACACTGTAAGCGGCGAGCACGCCGCTGCCAGAGACAATCAGCATGTGCCCGGCGCTGTTGAACAGATCACGCTGGGAATCGACAGCCGCTGCCTGAAGGGCGTCGAGGGCGATGTCCACACCGACTACGCCGATGGATTTGCCGTCCACCAGCAGCGGTACGGAAATGGTGGTCATCAGCATTTCCTTGCCGCCGACGGTGTCGGCGTACGGGTCCAGCAGGCAGGTGCGCTTGTTGTCGCGAGGGCAGGTGTACCAGCTGTTGTAAGGCGTGCCGCTGAGGCTCAAGGTGGTTTTGGTCATGTCGTCTTCGACCATGATCGTGTTGAGCGCGGTACCACCGGCGCGGCTCCAGTAACTGGCGAAACGACCGGCTTCGTTGGACTGGCGAGCCGCGTCATTGGCGAACTCGCTGTCCTTGCCGTCCAGACCGTTGGGTTCGAACGCCAGCCAGATCCCCAGCACTTTGCTGTTGCGCTCGAAGGCGGTTTTCAGGCTCTGGTTCAACTCTTCACGCAGGGCGCCGGCCTCGAGCGAGCGCTTGGCGGCCAGGGTGCGCATGTCCTTGATCTGGTCCGCCAGGGCGGTCACCACCAGCAGGCTTTCGCCAAAGGTTTTCTGCACCCGCACAGCTTGCTCGGCGGCCTTGGCCTGAAGCAGGTCTTGCACGCTGTCGGTGAGCATTTTGCTGCTGGAGGCGCTGACCAGCTCATCGTTCTGGTTGGTCTGGTAGAAGTTCATGCTGACGATCAGGACGACCACGCCCAACAGGCATAGACCGGAGAGCAGAACGATTTTCAGGCGGATGGACAGAGAGTCGAACATAGGACGAACTCGCGAAGGGATGAAGTGTTGGCTGCGAGTCGAGGCCGACCCGGTTCGCCAAATCCATTCAGCGCCAATCTCTGCGCATCGGCGTGGTGCGAGGATGCATGAAGGTGACCCCGACGAACGGTCATGGTTGAACGTTTGCGCGGGAAAAAGTGCCGAAAAGTGCTTTAAAACGGGGATAAATCGCGGAGTGTGTCAGGTGGTTTGCGGCAGTGATTCCGGTCGTGACCAGATCCACAGATTGCCCAGGCTCATGCCGGCGATGGCGAGGTAAACCGGCCAACCGTGATCGAGCATGACCAGCATCAACCCGGCGCACAGCAGCATGCTCACGGTGGCACTGACCTTGGCTCGACGCGCAACGATTTTACCGTTGCGCCAGTTGCAGAGGATCGGACCGAACAGCCGATGGTTTTCCAGCCAGGCACTCAGGCGCGGCGAACTCTTGGTCGCGGCCCAGGCGGCGAGCAGGACGAACTCGGTGGTCGGCAGGCCAGGCACGACGATGGCGATCAGGCCGATGGCTAGGCTGATGTAGGCCAAGAGACCGAACAGGAAACGGGCGAGTTTTGAGGAGGAGCGAGTCATAAGATCGATTTATGACCTGTAGGAGCGAGGCTTGCCCGCGAAGAATGCGCCGCGGTTTTTCAGATAGACCGCGTTATCGTTCTTCGCGGGCAAGCCTCGCTCCTACAAGGGCGGGGTTATCAGGCGAGTTCGGGAGTGGTGGCGTAGGCGTGTTCCAGCAACACGGTGAAGCGGTTGAACGCATTAATTGCGCCTTTATCCAGCTCGGCTTCTTCCTGTTCGGTGAGTGCCAGACCGTCCAGCGTCTTGACGAAGCTTTTCCAGCCTTCGGCGCGGCCACCGGCCGGTTCGCCGAGGTGACGGGCGCCGAAGGTCTCGCTCAGGCCCAGGCCGACAGCCCGTTTGATCAGGAACGCTGCACCGAGCTTCGAGCCTTCGGACACAAACAACCAACCCAGCGCTTCGGCTTTGCTCGGGTTGTTCACTGCGCCCGCGACAGGCGCCGGCACTTCGGTGTCCAGATCGGCCAGGTCAGCCTTGGCCGCTTCGGCACGGCAGCGCGCTGCCAGATCGGGAACGATGGCGATCAGTTCGGCATCGTTGTACAGCGCCACCAGCTCCGACTGGAACAGATACTGCGCCACCACGAAACGGGCGAAATTGGCCTGGGTTTCGAACGGCGCGTGGGCTTTGACCAGCGCATCGAGTTTGGTGTGGGGTTCATGGGTGATCTGGTTCAAGCGTTGCGAGCGCAAAGCCGGGCGTTGAGCAGTGTCCTGGTTAGTCATGAGAAATCCTTGAAGAAAAGAGGCGCTTGGTAACGAGACGAACAAGAAGACGCCTGACAGTAAAAAAACCTCACTGTGCGGCGCTATAAAAAGCCGCGCAGTGAGCGTGCAGGATCAGATGTCCCAGACCAGATTGACCGCGAAGTTGCGACCCGGCTGAGTCAGGCGATCAAGGTTGGCCGGGCTGAGGACCGACGCCTCGCCGACGCCGTCGTAACCGCGCACGTCATCCCACAGCCAGTACTTTTTGTCGGTCAGGTTGTAGACCCCGGCGCTGACGGTCACGTCGTCCGTCACTTTGTAGAAACCGGTCAGGTCCAGCACGCCGAAGCCCGGCGATTTGAACTGGCTGCTGACGCCGTCCGGCGACTTGAATTTGGTGTCGTCGACACGATCCTTCTTTTTCACCAGCGTCCAGCTGAGCAAACCACCGTAGTTGTCCTGGTCGTAACCGAGGCCGAACACGCCGGTCAGCGGGTTGACGCTGTTGATCGGTTCGCCGTTGTCATTGTTGCGACCGTAGGCGTAGGCCACCGAGCCCTGGGTGTACAGACCTTGTGGCGCGCCGAAGACGTCGAGGTTCAGACGTCCCTTGACCTCTGCGCCCTTGATCGTGGCGCGCTTGATGTTGGCGCTCTGGAAGGTCAGCTCGTTGTAACCGGGGGAGATGGCATCCTCTTCGATGAAGTCGCGGTACTTGTTGTAGAACACGGCCACATCGAAGGAGCCCGATTCGAATTGACCGCGCAGACCGGTTTCAAAACCTTTGCTGGTTTCCGGGTCGAGGTTCGGGTTGGGCTCCACGCGATAACCGGTGGTGGTGTTCTCGAAGCGCCCGTACAACGCCTTGGCGGTCGGTGTGCGGAAACCTTCGGCGTACTGGCCATACCAGGTGTACTGGTCGGTCAGGGCGTAGGTCAGGCCGAATTTCGGCGACACGCGATGCCAGGTTTTGGAGTCGTTGCTGACGGTGCCGCGGCCATCGGCCGCCACGGTGTTCAAGAACTCCTGGGTAATGTGCGGCTTGAGCTCGGTGTAGTCGTAGCGCAGCCCCGGCAGGAAGGTCCATTTGTCCCAGCTGATCTGATCCTGGGCGAACAAACTGTAGGTGTTGACGGTCGGATCGGGGAAGTCGCTGGATTTTTTCAGCACGTCTGCGGTGCTGACGGCGCCGAGGGTTCGGCAGGAGCCAAAGACCGCGAGGCAGGTGCCGTTGCCGCTGCGCGAACCGGTGACTTTCTGCTGCTTGATCGTGGTGCCGTAGGTCAGCAGGTGCTCGGTGTCGGCAAGACTGAAAGCCTTGTCCAGTTGCGCGTCAAACACCCACTGCTTTTCTTCATAAAGGGTTTCGCGGGTGCGCAGCACTTTGCGTGAGATCGGGTAGTAGAACTCTTCGGTACTCTGGTCGGTCTTGGCGACCTGATGGTTCAGGCTCCACTTGACGTTGTCTGCCAGCAGACTGTCGAGGGCGAAGCTGTGTTCCAGGCCGAAACGCTCGCGGGTGACGGTGTCGTTACCGGTGCGCCACTGGTACATGCCGCCCGGCAGGACGCTGGCCGGAATCGCCGGCTGGCCTTTGTCGAACGGACCGCCGTAGGCACTTTTCTGATCGGTGTCGCGGTCGTCCTTGTACTTTTCATACGTCAGGCCCAGGCGCGAATCTTCGTTGTAGTTCCAGCCGATCTTGGCCAATACGTTGTAGGTACGCACGTCCTCCGGGTTGGCCGCAGTGCGCGCCAGGCCGGTGCCGTTGTTGTTGCCGTAGGATTCGGTTTCATGACCGTCGCGCTGGCTGTAATGCAGCAAGCCATCGAACTGATCGGCGCGGCCAGCCACAGTCGCGGACTTCAACCAGCTCTCGTCGGCGGAGCTGTAGCCGGTTTTCAGGCGGGCGCCGACGTCTTTGCCGGGTTTGATGATGTCGTCCGGGTCGAGGGTGAAATAACTGACCGCGCCGCCGATGGCGTTGCTGCCGTACAGCACCGAGGCCGGCCCACGGAGGATTTCGACGCGTTTGATGATCTCCGGGTCGACGTAGTTGCGCTGGGTCTTGGCGTAAGGGCCGTTGAAGAAGTCGTTCGGCACTTCGACGCCGTCGACCTGGGTCAGGATCCGGTCGCCGTCGATGCCGCGGATGTTGTAGCCGCTGATCCCGCCGCGCTGGCCCGCACCACCGACCGAAACGCCCGGTTCGTAACGCACGAGGTTCTTGATGGTGTTGACGTTGTTGCGGTCCAGCTCTTCGCGGGTGTGAACGGTGACGGTGCCCGGCACGCTTTCCACGGTTTGTTCCTGGCGGGTGGCGCTGATGGTCACCTGTTGCAGATTGAGCGCGCCGCTGCTCGGGCGCTTTTCCAGGACGATGTTGTTGTTGCCCAGTTTGCGATAGCTCAGGTTGGTCCCCACCAACAGGCGATCCAGGGCTTTCTCCGGCGACAAGGACCCGCGCACACCCGGCGAGGCCACGCCTTGCCCAAGTTCTGCCGGCAAGCCGACCTGCCAGCCCGTCACCGCGGTAAAGGCATTGAGTGCCGAGACCAGCGACTGTTGCGGGATCGCAAACGCGTAATCGCCCATGTTGCGCGTCGGTTGCTCGGCGGCGGTGGCGGCCATCAGCGGCGCGCTACCAGCCATGAGGATGGCGGCGGTCAACAGCGAGAGCACGCGGGACGGTGAAGAGGAGTGGCGGGTAAGGCGAGAGGACATCGATAGCGCTCCGAGTCGCACGAATCTTTATAGGTGCTGATTGGCATATGAAGATGCGAATCAATTGCATTGGCTATAACGAGACGTACGAGCTTCAGCTATCGAGTAAAAATAATTCTCATTTAGTTCAGGATCACCAGCGCCGGATATTCCTGGAGCCGCGCCGAGGTGATGTGCGCCAGCGAGCGGACCACGTCCAGCGGCTGGTCGAGACGGTAATTGCCGGTCACGGCGACGTCGGCCAATTGCTCGTTGTTGTTGATGATCCAGCCTGGATAGTAGCGACGCAGTTCCGCCAGCACCTGGCTCATCGGGCAGTTCTCGAACACCAGTCGGCCCTGGACCCAGGCCAGGTCAGTCGCGGCGTCGAGCCTGGCCGGCCGGTCGAAACCGTTGGGGCCGATGCGGATGCTTTCGCCGGCAGACAGGCGAATCCGTGCGTCGTCGCGGGTCGCCCGCAAGTCGACATCGCCACGCTGCACTTGAACCTGCGTCACGCCATCGAGGTAGCGCACTGCAAATGCCGTGTCGTGCACGCTGGCCTTCACCGGTCCGGCGTCGATTTCCAGCGGCTGGCCGCGATGGGCCGGCACTTCGAAAAACGCTTCGCCCTGATAAAGACGGGCGACGCGCTGCTGATCGTTGATGGTGCTGGAAAACGCCGAATTGGTATTGAGCAGGACTTTCGAACCGTCCTCCAGTTGCAGGCGCTGACGCTCACCGACCACCGTCAGGTGATCGGCCTGGAGACGCAGGGGCAGGTTGCTGAAACTGAACAGGCCGAGGATCAACACGGCAGCAGTGGCCAACGGTTTCCAGTGCGGGCGCAGGCGCGACAACACGGTGACTTTGGGTGGTTGCGCGGCCAGATGTTGCGCGCATTGCACGACTTGCGGGCCGTCCCAGATAGCCTGGGCCTTGGCGAACGCTTGCGCATGCAAAGGGTCGGCGTCCAGCCATGCCTGGAACTGGCGAGACTGTTCTTCGCTCGGACTGCCCAGCACGATCAGCCAGTCCAGGGCCTGGTCCATCGCACTTGCGGAGTCCCGCGCCGGGGAGGGCGGAGGGGAGCGGTGGGTGTCCGTCACGGTGTTTCCTCGGCAGTGTCTGTGCACGGCTGTTTTTTAGTGGAGCTTGAAAGTGGGCAAGGGTAGCAAAGCCTTGCTTGCTCAGTCGCCGTTTAACCGTTCGGCGACACCGATGCAGATAGCCATGATCAGCTTCAACTCCTTTTGCACCGTGCTCAATGACACGCCGAGCGTCTCGGAAATCTCCAGATAGCTGTGCCCGTGCAAGCGGCTGAGAATGAAAATCTGCTGCTGACGGGCGCTGAGTTCACTGAGGCTCACGTTCAAACGCTCCAGCAATTGTTTGGCATGGGCGGCGTCCTCGGCACTGCTGGCCGGCGCGGCAATACTTTCCACCACGTCCATCGGCACGTCGTCGAGCATCGTCCGTGACTGAATGCGCCGCGCACGCAAATGGTCCAGCGCCAGGTTGCGGGCGGTCTGGAAAACAAAGGGTTCAAGGTGGTCGATGGCCCGTTCGCTGAGCGCACGGGTCACGCGCAGGTAGGTCTCCTGCAAGAGGTCTTCGGCGGTGCTGTGATTGTTGACCATCCGCTCCAGCGTGCGCAGCAGAGAGACGCGCTGGGCGATGAAGACGTGATTGAAGCGCGATTGACTCACGGGAGGACCTGATCCATTTCGATCAAATGATAATGCTTATCATCCGCTGCAATGGTCAAGTCCTGATTTGTGAAGGTTTATGCGCGGCCCAGCAAATAGGTCGCGTAATCGGGGATGCGATGTGAATGCGCCTGATCCATCAACGGGCTGCTGAGCAGGTAGTCGGCGCTGCATTCATTGCAGGCGACGGGAATGTTCCAGACTGCCGCGACCCGCAGCAATGCCTTGATGTCCGGGTCATGGGGTTGCGGTTCGAACGGGTCCCAGAAGAACACCAGCATGTCGACCCGCTGTTCGGCGATTTGCGCGCCGAGTTGCTGGTCGCCGCCCAAGGGGCCGCTGATCATGCTTTCCACGGGCAGGTCGAGGCGTTGTTGCAATAACAAACCCGTGGTGCCGGTGGCGACCAGTTCATGTAGCGCGAGTTTGTCTTTGTGCCGCTCGGCCCAGTCCAGCAGGAACACCTTGCAGTGGTCATGGGCGACCAGGGCGATGCGTTTGCGCGCGGCGACGGTTTTTTGCGTGAAGCTGATACCGATCATGGGGTATTCCGTAGGCAGGTTACCGACGATGGTTGAGTACGCCATCGCCTGTAGGAGCGAGGCTTGCCCGCGAACCGAGCGGCGCGATGTATCTGTTAGACCGCGTCATCGTTCTTCGCCGGTAAGCCTGGCTCCTACAGAGTCGGGTACGGCGCAACAGGCACAGAGTTACTCAGCGTTGCACAGCGCCAGGCAGTTATCGAGCATGCGGTTGGAGAAGCCCCATTCGTTGTCGTACCAGGCCAGAACCTTGAGCAGCTTGCCGCTGGACTTGGTGTGGTTGGCGTCGAAGATCGACGACAGCGGGTTGTGGTTGAAGTCACTCGAGACCAGCGGCAACGTGTTGTAGCCCAGAATCTTCGAATGCTGGCTGGCTTCCTTGAGCAGTGCATTCACTTCATCGGCCGACGCCTCGCGCTTCAGTTGCACGGTCAAGTCCACCAGCGACACGTTGATCACCGGCACACGCACGGCCATGCCGGTCAGTTTGCCCGCCAGTTCCGGCAGCACCAGGCCGACCGCTTCGGCCGCACCGGTCTTGCTCGGGATCATGTTCTGGGTGGCCGAACGCGCGCGGTACGGGTCGGTGTGGTAGACGTCGGTCAGGTTTTGATCGTTGGTGTAGGCGTGGATGGTGGTCATCAAACCACTTTCGATGCCCAGCTCGCGGTGCAGCACCTGGGCCACCGGGGCCAGGCAGTTGGTGGTGCACGACGCGTTGGAAATAATCTGGTGCGATTGGCGCAGAATGTCGTGGTTCACCCCATACACCACGGTGGCGTCGGCGCCTTTGGCCGGTGCAGAGATGATCACTTTGCGCGCGCCGGCCGTAATATGCGCGGCGGCTTTGGCCCGGTCGGTGAACAAACCGGTGCATTCGAACACGACATCAATCTTTTCCGCAGCCCAGGGCAGCTCGGCCGGGTTACGAATGGCGCTGACGGAAATCCGGTCGCCATTGACGGTCAGGCTTTCCTGATCATGCTGGACATCGGCGTCGAACGTGCCGTGAACAGTGTCGTACTTGAGCAGATGAGCGTTCATCGCGCTGTCGCCCAGGTCATTGATTGCAACGATCTGCAAATCCTGACGGTAGCCTTGGGTATACAGTGCGCGAAGGACGTTGCGGCCGATACGGCCAAAACCATTGATTGCGATTCGAAGAGTCATTTAACAGGGCCGCCGTCGTTTTGTTGTTGGAATTACAAGATTATTCGCATAAAAATAGAAAACAAGCCTTTTTAGTGGCAATATTTTGTTCAATCTACAACGAGTGACCTGAATCAACTGGTCCGAATGATCAAGAAAGCCGTTTGTCATCCCATCAACAACGGCTCTTGTTCAGCATAGACAATCAGGTCGCCACATCCGTTAGCCTGGAGTTCTACACATGCATCCCCGCGTCCTTGAGGTCACCGAACGGCTTATCGCCCGCAGCCGCGCAACCCGCGAGGCTTACCTTGCGCTCATTCGCGGTGCGGCCAGCGACGGTCCGATGCGCGGCAAGCTGCAATGCGCCAACTTCGCCCATGGCGTGGCCGGTTGCGGCACCGAAGACAAGAACAGCCTGCGAATGATGAACTCCGCGAACATCGCGATTGTTTCGTCATATAACGACATGCTCTCGGCGCATCAGCCGTACGAAGTCTTTCCTGAACTGATCAAAAAAGCCCTGCGCGAAATCGGCTCCGTCGGCCAGTTCGCCGGCGGCACCCCGGCGATGTGCGATGGCGTGACCCAAGGCGAGCCGGGCATGGAGCTGAGCCTGCCAAGCCGTGAAGTGATCGCGCTGTCCACCGCTGTTGCCCTTTCCCACAACATGTTCGATGGCGCGCTGATGCTCGGCATCTGCGACAAGATCGTGCCGGGCCTGATGATGGGCGCGTTGCGCTTCGGTCATCTGCCGATGATTTTCGTACCGGGCGGGCCGATGGTCTCGGGCATTTCCAACAAGCAGAAAGCCGATGTGCGCCAGCGCTATGCCGAAGGCAAGGCCTCGCGCGAAGAGCTGCTGGAATCGGAAATGAACTCCTACCACAGTCCTGGCACCTGCACTTTCTACGGCACCGCCAACACCAACCAGTTGCTGATGGAAGTCATGGGCCTGCACTTGCCGGGCGCCTCTTTCGTCAACCCGAACACGCCGTTGCGCGATGCCCTGACTCGCGAAGCGGCGCATCAGGTCACGCGCCTGACCAAGCAGAATGGCAACTTCATGCCGATCGGCGAAATCGTCGATGAGCGTTCGCTGGTCAACTCCATCGTGGCGCTGCACGCCACCGGCGGTTCGACCAACCACACTTTGCACATGCCGGCGATTGCCATGGCGGCGGGCATTCAACTGACCTGGCAGGACATGGCCGACCTCTCCGAAGTCGTGCCGACCCTGAGCCACGTCTACCCGAACGGCAAAGCCGACATCAACCACTTCCAGGCGGCGGGCGGCATGTCGTTCCTGATCCGCGAACTGCTGGAGGCCGGCCTGCTCCACGAAAACGTCAACACGGTTCTGGGCCACGGCCTGAGCCGCTACACCAAGGAACCGTTCCTCGATAACGGTGAGCTGGTATGGCGCGAAGGCGTCACCGACAGCCTCGATGAAACCATCCTGCGCCCGGTGGCGCGTGCGTTTTCGCCCGAGGGCGGCTTGCGCGTGATGGAAGGCAACCTCGGTCGTGGCGTGATGAAAGTCTCCGCAGTCGCCTTGGAAAACCAGATCGTCGAAGCACCGGCAATGGTGTTCCAGGATCAACAGGATCTGGCCGATGCGTTCAAGGCCGGTTTGCTGGAGAAGGACTTTGTCGCGGTGATGCGCTTCCAGGGCCCGCGCTCCAACGGCATGCCGGAACTGCACAAGATGACGCCGTTCCTCGGCGTGCTGCAGGATCGCGGCTTCAAAGTCGCGCTGGTCACCGACGGACGCATGTCCGGCGCCTCGGGGAAAATCCCGGCGGCGATTCACGTCAGCCCCGAAGCTTACGTGGGCGGCGCTTTGGCGCGAGTCCAAGAGGGCGATATCATCCGCGTCGATGGCGTCAAAGGCACCCTGGAGCTTAAGGTGGACGCCGAAGAATTCGCAGCGCGCACGCCGGCCAAGGGCCTGTTGGGCAACAACATTGGCACCGGTCGCGAGCTGTTTGGTTTCATGCGCATGGCCTTCAGCTCCGCAGAGCAGGGCGCCAGCGCCTTTACTTCTGCCCTGGAGACGCTTAATTGAAACTGGCTTTGGTCGGTGACATCGGTGGGACCAACGCACGTTTTGCGTTGTGGAAAAACCAGCAGCTGGAATCGGTCCAGGTGCTGGCAACGGCAGATTTTCCCAGCCCGGAAGAGGCGATCAGCGTCTATCTGAACGGGCAGGGGCTGGCGCCGGGTTCGATTGGTTCCGTGTGTCTGTCAGTGGCCGGCCCGGTAAGCGGTGATGAATTCAAGTTCACCAACAATCACTGGCGCCTCAGCCGCAAGGCGTTCTGCCAGACCCTGCAAGTGGAGCAACTGCTGCTGGTCAACGACTTCTCGGCGATGGCGCTGGGCATGACCCGTTTGCAGCCAGGCGAATTCCGCGTGGTTTGCGAAGGCACGCCGGAACCGTTGCGCCCGGCGGTGGTGATTGGCCCGGGCACGGGGTTGGGCGTCGGTACTTTGCTCGACTTGGGCGAAGGACGTTTCGCTGCATTGCCGGGCGAGGGTGGCCACGTCGATTTGCCGTTGAGCAGCCCGCGTGAAACTCAGTTGTGGCAGCACATCTTCAACGAGATTGGGCATGTCAGCGCGGAAACGGCGTTGAGTGGCAGCGGCTTGCCGCGCGTCTATCGGGCGATTTGCGCGGTGGACGGGCACACGCCTGTGCTCGAAACGCCGGAAGCGATCACCGCCGCCGGCCTGGCGGGTGATCCGATTGCGCTGGAAGTGCTGGAACAGTTCTGTTGCTGGCTCGGTCGCGTGGCGGGCAACAACGTGCTCACCACGGGCGCGCGCGGTGGTGTGTTTATCGTCGGTGGGGTGATCCCACGGTTTGCCGATTTCTTCCTCGAAAGCGGTTTTGCACGGTGCTTTGCCGACAAGGGTTGCATGAGCGATTACTTCAAGGGGATTCCGGTGTGGCTGGTGACGGCGCCGTATTCCGGGCTGGTGGGTGCGGGTGTGGCGCTCGACCAGACATAACGACTGTGTCGTTCTCTTCGCGGGCAAGTCGGACGCCGCACCGCTCGCTCCTACAGAAGCATCGGTGCAACCTGTAGGAGCGAGGCTTGCCCGCGAAGAGGCCGGAACAGACACATAGATTTATGATCGATCAGGCATAATCCTCCAATTCAAACAACAAGGACGCCGCCCCGTGAGCTCAGTCAACAAGTCGATTTTGTTGGTCGATGACGATCAAGAGATACGCGAGTTGCTGGACACCTACCTGACCCGTGCGGGTTTCCAGGTACGTACCACGCCCGACGGCGCCGGTTTCCGCCAGGCGTTGAACGATGCGCCGAGCGATCTGGTGATCCTCGACGTGATGCTGCCCGACGAAGACGGTTTCAGCCTCTGCCGCTGGATCCGCCAGCACCCGCGGCAGGCGCAAGTGCCGATCATCATGCTCACCGCCAGCTCCGACGAAGCCGACCGCGTCATCGGCCTGGAACTGGGCGCCGACGACTACCTTGGCAAACCCTTCAGCCCTCGTGAATTGCAGGCGCGGATCAAAGCCTTGTTGCGTCGTGCGCAATTCGGCCAGGAACGTTCCGGCAGTGAAGTGCTGGCCTTTGATGACTGGCGACTGGACATGGTCAGCCATCGGCTGTTCCACATCGATGGCGAAGAAGTGATTCTCTCCGGCGCTGATTTCGCCCTGCTGAAACTGTTCCTCGATCACCCCCAGGAAATCCTCGACCGCGACACCATCGGCAACGCCACCCGTGGCCGCGACCTGATGCCGCTGGACCGGATCGTCGACATGGCGGTCAGCCGTTTACGCCAACGCCTGCGCGATACCGAAAAACCGCCGCGACTGATTCGCACCGTGCGCGGCAGCGGTTATCAGTTGGCAGCCAATGTGGTTGCCAGCAATGGTCACTGAGGTGTTGCGCAAGCTCGCGGCAAAGATTCCGGTCCCGCGTTCGCTGCTCGGGCGGATGTTGCTGCTGACCTTGCTGGCCGTGTTGTTTGCGCAGACGTTGTCGAGCGTGATCTGGGTCTCGCAATTGCGCGCCACGCAGTTGGAAGGCCTGGTCACCAGCGCCCGCAGCCTTGCCCATTCGATGACCGCCAGTGTCAGTTATTTTCGCTCGTTGCCGGTGGCGTTCAGGCCGCTGGTGCTCGACCAGTTGCGCAGCATGGGCGGCACCCGTTTTGTGGTGACCCTCAACGACAAACCGCTTGGCATGGAAGTGCTGCCGATCACCCCGCGCAAAGAGGCGGTGCTCAAAGCCGTGGACGAAGTGCTGCGCCAGTCGCTCGGCCAGGACACCGATATCTCGGTGACTTTTGTCAGCCCCGAAGACCTGCGGATCTTCAACGGTGGCCTGAAACTGGATGAGCTGCCGCGTTCCTGGGCGCATTACGCACTGACTCTGGAACCGGTGAATCCGCCAGTGCTGGTCACGCAAATCCAGATGGCGCCGGGCGAGTGGCTGTACATCGCCTCGCTGTTGCCCGAGCCCTACACCAGCCTTGAAGAGCAAGGCCTGCCGGCGCAGCAAGTCTGGTTCATCGTTCTCACCAGCGGCTTTTTGCTGTTGTTCATCGGCCTGCTGGTGCACTGGCAGAGCCGGCCGCTCAAGCGTTTGGCACGGGCGGCGCGGGACATGTCCCTCGGGGCGGAAGTCGAGCCGGTGGCGGAGGGCGGCGGCAGCGAAGTGGTTGAAGTGGGGCGCGCCTTCAATGCGATGCGCGAACGTATCAGCCGTTACCTGACTGAACGCAGCCAGTTGTTCAGCGCGATTTCCCATGATTTGCGCACGCCGATTACCCGTTTGCGCCTGCGGGTGGAATTGCTTGAGGACGAAAAGCTGCAAGCCAAATTCGGTCGTGATCTCGATGAATTGGAGCTGCTGGTCAAAGGCGCGCTGCAATGCGTGAAAGACACCGACATCCACGAAAACATCGAGCAGGTGGACCTCAACCATGTGCTCGATTGCCTGGTGGAGCCGTATCTGGCGCCTAACGGCAATGGTCGCGTGACCCAGCAGGGTCGGGCGCTGGCGGCGTATCCGGGTAAACCGCTGGCGCTCAAGCGCTGCATCGGCAACCTGATCGACAACGCCTTGAAGTACGGTCAGAACGCGCACCTGCACATCGATGACGACGAGAACGCGTTTGTCCTGCATGTCGATGACGAAGGGCCGGGTGTGCCGGAGCAGCGGCTGGAGCAGGTGTTCGAGCCGCACTTTCGCCTGGCCGGGCAGCAGCAGGGTTATGGGTTGGGGTTGGGCATTGCGCGCAACATTGCCCATAGCCATGGCGGGGAAGTCAGCCTGCAAAACTTGCGTGAAGGTGGATTACGGGTGACGTTGCAGTTGCCTCGTAGTGTTGATTAGTAAAACCGCGTAATCGTTCTTCGCGAGCAAGCTTTGCTCCTACAGTTGATTTGCGTACGGCGCATAACCCTGTAGGAGCCGAGCTTGCTCGCGAAGGCGTCAGACCATTAAACAAATTCCTCGGGTCAAATGTCACAAGCTGGTGACATAACGCGCCCCCTTCGTTACAAGCCCGCCACCGCCCGTTGTTTAGACTGCCCGCAGTCATAACAACAAAAAAGGCACCCCATGGACACCTTCCAACCCGCTTTCAGCAGTTGGCTGAACGCACCGGCCCATCAGCAATGGCTTGCCACCGAAGGCCTGCGCCTGCTGGCATTCGCCAAGGCTTCGAAGCTCACCGAGGGCTTCGGCAATCTCGACGAAAAGGGCTGTCTGCCGGCCAACGCCCATGCCGAAACCATGAACACCGCGCGCATGACCCACAGCTTCGCCATGGCGCACATCCAGGGCCTGCCGGGTTTCGCCGAGCTGGTGGATCACGGCATCAAAGCCCTTCGCGGGCCGTTGCGCGATGCCGAGCATGGCGGCTGGTTCGCCACCGCGCATCCCCTTGACGACAACACCGGCAAGGCCGCTTACCTGCACGCCTTCGTTGCCCTGGCCGCCAGTTCCGCCGTGGTGGCGCGGCGTCCCGGCGCACAGGCCTTGCTCGATGACGCGATCCACATCATCGACACGTATTTCTGGTGCGAGGAGGAGGGCGCAATGCGCGAATCCTTCAATCGCGACTGGCGTGAAGAGGAAAGTTATCGCGGCGCCAACAGCAACATGCACGCCACCGAAGCCTTCCTCGCGCTGGCCGATGTCACGCAAGACAATCGCTGGTTGTGCCGCGCGCAACGGATCGTCGAGCGCGTGATTCATGGTCACGCCGCCGCCAACGATTACCTGGTGGTCGAACATTTCGACCGCGACTGGCAGCCGTTGCGCGACTACAACCACGACAACCCGGCCGACGGTTTTCGTCCTTACGGCACCACGCCGGGCCACGGCTTCGAATGGGCCCGGCTGTTGCTGCACCTCGAAGCTGCGCGAGTACAGGCCGGGATGCTGACGCCCGGTTGGCTCGCCACCGACGCGCAAAAACTCTTCGAGCACAACTGCCGCCATGGCTGGGATGTCGATGGGCTACCCGGGATTGTCTACACCCTCGATTGGGATAATCGCGCGGTGGTTCGCCATCGCTTGCACTGGACCCATTGCGAAGCCAGCGCCGCCGCCAGCGCGCTGCTTAAACGCACGGGTGATGAGCAATATGAAGCCTGGTACCGACTGTTCTGGGAATTTTGTGACAGTCATTTCATCGACCGCTGCGAGGGCAGTTGGTATCACGAGCTCGATCCGCAGAACCGTCCGAGCGCCGATATCTGGGCCGGCAAACCCGATCTCTATCACGCCTGGCAAGCCGTGTTGATTCCGCGCCTGCCGCTGGCGCCGAGCATGGCCAGTGCCTTGGCGAGTCTGTCCCAGAGCGGTTCTATGTAACCATGCGGTGACATTCACGCGTCCCTTCGTTACCTGCGAGGGGATGACTCCTGTTTAAAATCCTATGCAGCGCAAGCACCAGACTTGCATGCATAACAACAAGAAAGGTACTACTAGATGAATGCGATTTCTCGCCTCGCTACTGTCATTTCTCTCGCGTCGCTGCTTCCGCTCAGTGCATTTCCCCTCAGTGGCCTTGCCGCCGATTCCAAAGGTTCGGTGGAAGTTGTTCACTGGTGGACGTCGGGTGGTGAAAAAGCAGCGGTCGATGTCCTCAAGGCTCAAGTCGAAAAAGACGGCTTCACCTGGAAGGACGGCGCAGTCGCCGGTGGTGGCGGTTCCACGGCCATGACCGTACTGAAAAGCCGCGCAGTCGCCGGTAACCCGCCGGGCGTTGCCCAGATCAAGGGTCCGGACATCCAGGAGTGGGGCAGCACTGGCCTGCTCAGCACCGACACCCTGAAAGACGTTTCCAAGTCCGAAGGCTGGGATAACCTGCTGATCAAGAAAGTCTCCGACACCGTCAAATACGAAGGCGACTACGTGGCCGTTCCGGTGAACATTCACCGTGTGAACTGGCTGTGGATCAACCCGGAAGTGTTCAAGAAAGCCGGGATCGACAAAGCCCCGACCACCCTCGAAGAATTCTACGCCGCCGGCGACAAGCTCAAAGCCGCCGGCTTCATCGCGCTCGCCCACGGTGGTCAGCCTTGGCAGGACAGCACCGTGTTTGAAGACGTGGTGCTCTCGGTCATGGGCGCCGACGGTTACAAAAAAGCGTTGGTAGACCTGGATCAGAAAACCCTGTCCGGGCCGGAAATGACCAAGTCGTTCACCGAGCTGAAAAAACTCACCGGCTACATGGACCCGAACCGCGCCGGTCGTGACTGGAACATCGCTGCCGCCGAGGTCATCAACGGCAAGGCCGGTATGCAGATGATGGGCGACTGGGCGAAAAGCGAATGGACGGCGGCGAAGAAAATCGCCGGCAAGGACTACCAGTGCGTGCCGTTCCCGGGCACCGAAAAAGCCTTCACCTACAACATCGACTCGATGGCTG
Source organism: Pseudomonas sp. MM213 (assembly GCF_020423045.1). Lineage (NCBI taxonomy): Bacteria > Pseudomonadati > Pseudomonadota > Gammaproteobacteria > Pseudomonadales > Pseudomonadaceae > Pseudomonas > Pseudomonas sp. MM213. Next base: position 3,129,264 of record NZ_CP081943.1, on the reverse strand, counting down.
TATTCAAGTTGAAAGCTGATCGCAAGGGTGACATCGCCGCCCAGCAAGACCTGGCCAAGGTCGCCCTGGGTACCGACTTCCAGAAAGTCTTCAGCATCAACAAAGGCTCGATCCCGGTCCGTACCGACATGCTGAACGAGATGGACAAGCTCGGTTTCGACGCCTGCGCTCAAACCGCCGCCAAGGACTTCCTGGCGGACGAGAAAACCGGCGGCCTGCAACCAAGCATGGCGCACAACATGGCCACTTCCCTGGCCGTGCAAGGCGCGATCTTCGACGTGGTCACCAACTTCATGAACGACAAGGACGCTGACCCGGCCAAGGCCAGCGCCCAACTGGCATCGGCTGTCAAAGCCGCCCAGTAATCCCTGAGGCCGCAGGCTCGCCTGCGGCAATTTTCTGGGACCGTTCCCCTTGTAGGAGCGAGGCTTGCCCGCGAAAGCAGTCTGACATTCAACAGAGTTGTCGACAGTTACGCCGCCTTCGCGGGCAAGCCTCGCTCCTACAGATACTCACTTCTCCAATGGATTATCCCGATGAGCTCTGTGGCGGTTTTCAGCAAAGCCTCACCGTTCGATGCGCTGCAACGCTGGTTACCCAAGTTGGTACTCGCGCCAAGCATGCTCATCGTGTTGGTTGGTTTCTACGGTTACATCATTTGGACATTCATACTGTCCTTCACCAATTCCAGCTTCATGCCGAGCTACAAATGGGTCGGCCTGCAGCAATACATGCGCCTGATGGACAACGATCGCTGGTGGGTCGCGAGCAAGAACCTCGCGCTCTTCGGCGGCATGTTCATCGGCATCAGCCTGGTATTGGGCGTGTTCCTCGCGGTGCTGCTGGACCAGCGCATTCGCAAGGAAGGCTTCATTCGCACCGTTTACCTGTACCCGATGGCGCTGTCGATGATCGTCACCGGTACCGCCTGGAAATGGCTGCTCAACCCTGGCCTGGGCCTGGACAAAATGCTGCGTGACTGGGGCTGGGAAGGCTTCCGTCTCGACTGGCTGGTGGATCAGGATCGCGTGGTGTACTGCCTGGTGATCGCTGCCGTGTGGCAAGCCTCCGGGTTTGTGATGGCGATGTTCCTGGCCGGTCTACGCGGTGTCGATCAATCGATCATCCGTGCCGCGCAAGTCGACGGTGCGAGCCTGCCGACCATCTATTTGAAGATCGTCCTGCCGAGCCTGCGCCCGGTGTTTTTCAGCGCCTTCATGATCCTCGCGCACATCGCGATCAAGAGCTTCGACCTGGTGGCGGCGATGACGGCGGGCGGTCCCGGCTACTCGTCCGACCTGCCGGCGATGTTCATGTATTCCTTCACCTTCAGCCGTGGCCAGATGGGCATCGGTTCGGCCAGCGCCATGCTGATGCTCGGTGCCGTGCTGACCATCCTCGTGCCGTACCTGTACTCCGAGCTGCGAGGCAAACGCCATGACTAATCAACTCGGAAAACCGACGCTGAGTTTCAGCCGCATCGCGATCTACGCCACGCTTCTGCTGGCCGCTGCGGTGTACCTGATTCCGCTGATCGTGATGCTGCTGACCAGCTTCAAATCCCCGGAAGACATCCGTACCGGCAACCTGCTGAGCTGGCCGACCGTCATTGACGGCATCGGCTGGATCAAGGCCTGGGACGTGGTCGGCGGGTACTTCTGGAACTCGGTGAAAATCACCGTGCCGGCGGTTTTTATCTCGACCTTCATCGGTGCCATGAACGGCTACGTGCTGTCGATGTGGCGCTTCCGTGGCTCGCAGTTGTTCTTCGGCCTGCTGCTGTTCGGCTGCTTCCTGCCGTTCCAGACCGTGCTGCTGCCGGCTTCGTTCACCCTCGGCAAGTTCGGCCTGGCCAACACCACCACCGGTCTGGTGCTGGTGCACGTGGTCTACGGCCTGGCGTTCACCACGCTGTTCTTCCGCAACTACTACGTGAGCATTCCGGATGCGCTGGTCAAGGCTGCACGCCTGGACGGCGCAGGCTTCTTCACGATTTTCTGGAAGATCCTGCTGCCGATGTCGATCCCGATCGTGATGGTCTGCCTGATCTGGCAGTTCACCCAGATCTGGAATGACTTCCTGTTCGGCGTGGTCTTCGCCAGTGGCGATGCCCAGCCAATTACCGTGGCCCTGAACAACCTGGTCAACACCAGCACCGGGGCCAAGGAATACAACGTTGATATGGCCGCCGCGATGATCGCCGGGCTGCCGACACTGCTGGTCTACATATTCGCTGGCAAGTATTTCCTGCGTGGGCTGACGTCCGGCGCGGTCAAGGGGTAGAAACATGGCAACTCTCGAATTACGCAACGTCAACAAGACCTACGGCGCCGGTTTGCCGGACACCCTGAAAAACATCGAACTGAAGATCGATGACGGGGAATTCCTGATCCTGGTCGGCCCGTCGGGCTGCGGTAAATCCACGCTGATGAACTGCATCGCCGGCCTGGAAACCATCAGCGGCGGCGCGATCCTGGTGGATGACGCCGACATCAGCGGCATGAGCCCCAAGGATCGCGACATCGCCATGGTGTTCCAGTCCTACGCGCTGTACCCGACCATGAGCGTGCGCGACAACATCGCTTTCGGCCTGAAGATTCGCAAAATGCCCGCCGCGGAAATCGACGAAGAAGTCGCTCGCGTCTCCAAGCTGTTGCAGATCGAACACCTGCTGAGCCGCAAGCCTGGCCAGCTCTCCGGCGGTCAGCAACAGCGTGTGGCGATGGGCCGTGCCCTGGCGCGGCGGCCGAAGATTTACCTGTTCGACGAACCGCTGTCCAACCTCGACGCCAAGCTGCGCGTCGAGATGCGCACCGAAATGAAACTGATGCACCAGCGCCTGAAAACCACCACGGTCTACGTGACCCACGACCAGATCGAAGCGATGACGCTGGGCGACAAAGTGGCGGTGATGAAGGACGGGATCATTCAGCAGTTCGGCACGCCGAAAGACATCTACAACAACCCGGCCAACCTGTTCGTGGCGAGCTTCATCGGTTCGCCGCCGATGAACTTCATTCCCCTGCGCTTGCAGCGCAAGGACGGTCGTCTGTTGGCGCTGCTCGACAGCGGTCAGGCGCGCTGCGAATTGCCGTTGGGCATGCAGGACGCCGGTCTGGAAGATCGCGAAGTGATCCTCGGCATGCGCCCTGAGCAGATCGTGCTGGCGGGCAGCGAGCCGAATGGTTTGCCGACCATTCGCGCCGAAGTGCAGGTCACCGAACCGACCGGTCCGGACACGCTGGTGTTCGTCAATCTCAACGACACCAAAGTCTGCTGCCGCCTGGCACCCGACGTTGCGCCGGCCGTGGGCGAGACCCTGACCTTGCAATTCGATCCATCGAAAGTGCTGCTGTTCGATGCCAAGACCGGGGAGCGCCTGGGGGTGGCCGGTCTGCCAAAAACCGAAGTTCACAGCGCCAACGTCACCCAGTTCAAAAACCGCTGAAGATCAAAAACTGTAGGAGCCAGGCATGCCGGCGAAAGCGATTTCAGTGACGCCTTCGCCGGCAAGCCTGGCTCCTACAGGGGGGATATGCGGTGGGCGGCCTGTCGCGCATCGCAACTGATGTAACCGCGTTAGATAAAAACAGTTAATAACAATAAAACGAGGATGTAGGGATGAAGAAGAACAACAACGCTCAGCTTATCTGCCAGTTGTCGGCAATTGCGGCAATGATGTTGGCCGGTAGTGTGCACGCGGCTGACGCGTTCAGCGCCGATTCCGAATGGATGACCGGTGATTGGGGTGGTGAGCGGACCAAGCTGATCGAGCAAGGCATCGACATCAAAATGGACTACGTCGGTGAAGTGGGCAGCAACCTTCACGGCGGCTTCAACGACGACAAGACAGCGCGTTATGCCGACCAGTTTGGTTTGGGCGTGGCACTGGACCTGCAAAAGCTGTGGGGCTGGGATAACACCCAGGCGAAGATCCAGCTGACCAACCGTAACGGCGAAAACATCTCCAATGACCGTGTCGGCGACCCGCGTGCCGGCACCTTGAGTTCTTCCCAGGAAGTCTACGGTCGCGGCCATATGGTCCGTCTGACCCAGTTGTGGATCAAGCACCAGTTCCTCGACGGCAAACTGGACGTCAAGGCCGGTTACTTCGGCGAAGGCGAAGACTTCAACACCTTCCCTTGCGAGTTCCAGAACCTGGCGTTCTGCGGTTCCCAAGTGGGTAACTGGGCGACCAACATCTGGTACAACTGGCCGATCAGCCAGGCCGCGATCCGCGTGAAGTACAACATCTCGCCTGAGTTCTATGCGCAGATCGGCGCGTACAACCAGAACCCGACTCAACTGGAGCACGGTAACGGCTTCAAGCTCAGCGGCAGTGGTACAGAGGGCACCGTTTTGCCGGTGGAGCTGGTCTGGTTGCCTAACCCTAACAACCTGCCGGGCGAATACCGTGTCGGTTACTACAAAAGCACGGCCGATGCCGATGACGTTCGTGAAGACGACAACGGTGCTGATGCTGCCACCAGCGGCAACGCTTACCGCAGCCACAGCAGCAAGTCCGGCTACTGGTTCGTGGCGCAGCAACAGCTGACCGACCACAACGGTGACAAGAGCCGCGGCCTGACCGTTTCGGCCAACGCCACGTTCCACGACAAGGACACCAACTTCGTCGACAACTACCAGTCGTTGATGTTTGTGTACAAAGGCCCGTTCGATGCTCGTCCGAAAGATGACGTCGGTATCGGTTTCGCGCGTATCCATGTCAACGATGACGTGAAGAAAAACGCCGAACTGGTCAACGCCGCCAACAATGTCACGGACTACAACGATCCACGGTTCTCGCCACTGCGTACCACCGAATACAACTACGAGATCAACTACGGCTTCCACGTTACCAACTGGCTGACCGTGCGTCCCAACCTGCAATACATCACTCACCCGGGCGGTGTGGATGAAGTCGATAACGCGCTGGTCGCCGGCCTGAAAATTCAGTCGGTGTTCTAACGCTGTTGCGATAAGCTCCTCTCTATGTGCGCATTTTTGCGGACAGCCCAGGCTGTCCGCTTTTTTTGGGGGCGGCGCACCCCGGTGACAGCTGATTTTCAGGACCGTGGCACATGCATGAGCATCCGCTACAACGCTTCTTCAAATCCTTGCGCGAACGTCCGGTGTTTGCGTGGGAGCGCTATCAGATGCGCGACGTTCTGGTGATCGATCACCCGCTGTGTCAGGCGGTGTTCAGTCGTCAGGGCGCGCAGTTGCTGCACTTTCAGCCCAAGGGCCAGAAGCCCTGGCTCTGGTGCGCGGCGAAGTGGCCGCATGTCGGTGCGATTCGCGGCGGCGTGCCGGTGTGCTGGCCGTGGTATGGCCGCCATCCGAGCGAAAACGCCTGGCCGTCCCATGGCTGGGCACGCTTGCTGGACTGGAAGCTGCTCGACAGCCGTCACGACGATGACGGCGTGCGCCTGCACTGGCAATTGCAGTTGTGCGACTGGCAAGTGGACCTGCATGCGCACCTTGGCGAACGCATGGAGTTGCGCCTGAGCACCGAGCATCAGGACAGCCTGCCGTGCCAATTGAGCCAGGCATTGCACGCCTATTGGCGTATTGGTGATGTCGGTGAGATAGCGCTGTCTGGGCTCGACGGGGCGCAAGGTTACGACCAGTTGAACCGCCAGGTTTGTCAGCAGGAAGGCGAGTTGCGGGTAGAGGGTGGCTGTCAGCGGGTGTTCCAGCATGACGGCGAATTGCAGCTCAAGGACCACGCCTGGCAGCGGCAATTGTGCATCGATACCGGGGATGATGCGGACACGGTGGTCTGGCATCCAGGGACGCGTCCATTGCTGGGGGTGAGCTGGAACGAGATTTCCGAGTTTGTGTGTGTGGAAGCGGCGAGCGGCGGGACCGATAGCCTGAGCCTGGCGCCGGGGCAGAAAGCGCATTTGAGTTTGCAGGCTCGGGTCGGGGTTTAGCTCAGGGGGTTGCGGTGGATCGGCGGGCCTCTTCGCGGGCAAGCCTCGCTCCTACAGGTCACCCTGAACCTGTAGGAGCGAGGCTTGTCCGCGAAGACGGACTATCAGCCGACAAACTACTCAAACCTGATTAATTGAACTCATCCCCAATCGGATACCGACTCGCATTCAAACTCTCTTTGATCTTGCGCAAATGCGGCTGGAAATCCACGCCACGGCGCAACGTCATGCCGGTCGCCAGCACGTCCAGCACGGTGAGCTGAATGATCCGCGAAGTCATCGGCATGTAGATGTCGGTGTCTTCCGGCAGCGGAATGTTCAGGCTCAAGGTACTGGCCTTGGCCAGCGGCGAACCTTCGGCGGTCAAGCCGAGCACCGATGCACCGTTTTCCCGGGCGATACGCGCCACTTCCACCAGCTCGCGGGTGCGGCCGGTGTAGGAAATGATCACGAACAACTCGCCAGTGTGGGCCACCGAGGCAATCATGCGCTGCATCAGCACGTCCGCATGGGCGGTGACGGCCAGGTTGAAGCGGAAGAATTTGTGCTGCGCATCCAGCGCCACCGGGGCTGAGGCGCCGAGGCCGAAGAAGTGGATCTGCCGGGCCTGGATCAGCAAGTCAACGGCGCGGCTGATCAGGTTCGGGTCCAGCGCCTGCAAGGCACTGTCCAGCGACGCGATGGCGCTGCCGAAAATCTTCTTGGTATAGGCTTCCGGATTGTCGTCGGCCTCGACCGCGCGGCTGACATACGCCGCGCCACTGGCCAGGCTCTGGGCGAGCTGAAGCTTGAGTTCCGGGTAGCCGCTGACGCCGAACGAACGGCAGAAACGGTTGACCGTCGGCTCGCTGACCTTGGAGGCCTGGGCGAGGGCGGCGATGCTGAACCGGGTGGCCTGCTGTGGGTTGAGCAGGATCACTTCGGCGACTTTGCGTTCCGCCTTGTTCAGGTCTTCAAGGCGATTCTGGATCTGTTCCAGTAAATTTCGCACGCGGTCCATATGATTTCCTTGGTGCACCTACACGAGTGCACTGCGATGCAAATAAGGGTGTTGCTATGCAAATTGGGCCTTTGATAGGGCCCCAAGCGGTGGCCTATCCTACTGATGGCTCCAACCGACCACCACTCGGAATCTGTATTTTGCGAAAATGTTGTGGTTATTACTACATTTTCTCTTGAGCGATGCCTTGAAAAAAGGTATTTGTAGCTTAACTTGATAAAAGAACAAACATCATGCCTTCGATTACGGTTGAACCGTGCACCTTTGCCTTGTTCGGCGCGCTTGGCGATCTGGCCCTGCGCAAGCTGTTTCCTGCCCTCTATCAACTCGATGGCGCAAGCCTGCTGCATGAGGACACGCGCATCATCGCGCTGGCCCGTGAGCCCGGTAGCGAACAGGAGCATCTGGCGTTCATCGCGTCCGAGCTGCGCCGCTACGTCGGTGCCAAAGAGCTGGACGAGGCGGTGGTCGAGCGCTTCCTGTCTCGTTTGAGCTACCTGCACGTCGATTTCCTCAAGGCTGACGATTACCTCGCCCTGGCCGAACTGGCCGGCAGCGCCCAGCGGGTGATTGCCTATTTCGCCACGCCGGCCGCCGTTTATGGTGCGATCTGCGAGAACCTGGCGAAGGTCGGTCTGGCCGAGAACACCCGCGTAGTGCTGGAAAAGCCGATCGGTTCGGACCTCGAATCCTCGCGCAAGGTCAACGACGCCGTGGCGCAGTTCTTCCCGGAGAACCGCACCTACCGCATCGACCACTACCTGGGCAAAGAGACCGTTCAAAACCTCATCGCCCTGCGTTTCGCCAACAGCCTGTTCGAAACCCAGTGGAACCAGAATTACATTTCCCACGTGGAAATCACCGTGGCCGAGAAGGTCGGGATCGAAGGCCGCTGGGGCTACTTCGACAAGGCCGGTCAGCTGCGGGACATGATCCAGAATCACCTGCTGCAACTGCTCTGCCTGATCGCCATGGACCCGCCGGCCGACCTGTCCGCCGACAGCATCCGTGACGAGAAAGTCAAAGTGCTCAAGGCGCTGGCGCCGATCAGCCCGGAAGGCCTGACCACGCAAGTGGTGCGCGGCCAGTACATCGCCGGCTACAGCGAAGGCAAATCAGTTCCCGGCTACCTGGAAGAACCGAATTCCAACACCCAGAGCGACACCGAAACCTTCGTCGCCCTGCGTGCCGACATCCGCAACTGGCGTTGGGCCGGTGTGCCGTTCTACCTGCGTACCGGCAAGCGCATGCCGCAAAAGCTGTCGCAGATCGTCATCCACTTCAAGGAACCGTCGCACTACATCTTCGCCCCGGAGCAGCGCCTGCAGATCAGCAACAAGCTGATTATCCGCCTGCAACCGGACGAAGGCATTTCCTTGCGTGTGATGACCAAAGAACAAGGCCTGGACAAGGGCATGCAGCTGCGCAGCGGTCCGTTGCAGCTGAATTTTTCCGACACCTGGCGCAGCGCACGGATCCCCGATGCCTACGAGCGGTTGTTGCTGGAAGTGATGCGTGGCAATCAGAACCTGTTTGTCCGTAAAGATGAAATCGAAGCCGCGTGGAAGTGGTGTGACCAGTTGATCGCCGGGTGGAAAAAATCCGGTGATGCGCCCAAGCCGTACGCGGCCGGGTCCTGGGGACCAATGAGCTCCATTGCTCTGATCACGCGGGACGGGAGGTCGTGGTATGGCGATATCTAATTTGCAATTGCCGCAGGGCGTCAGCGCCCATGCGTTCAAAAGCCCGGTGCTGCTGGCCGAAGGCCTGGCACTGCAAGTGGCCAGGCAACTGAGCGAGGCGATCGATGCTCGAGGCACGGCCACGCTGGTGGTGTCCGGCGGGCGCAGTCCGGTGGCGTTTTTCCAGCACCTGGCCAAGCAGACGCTGGACTGGTCGAACGTGGTGGTCAGCCTGGCGGACGAGCGCTGGGTACCGGTTGAACATGCCGACAGCAATGCCGGTCTGCTCAAGCGTTACCTGTTGCAAGGCCCGGCGGCCAAGGCTCAGTTCCTGAGCCTGTACAGCGCCACCGCGAACCTGGAGCAAGCGGCCGAACAGGCTGATCGCCTGCTCGCCGAGCTGCCGACGATTGACGTGTTGGTGCTGGGCATGGGCGACGACGGCCACACCGCGTCGCTGTTCCCGAACAGCCCGAACCTGGCCGATGCCTTGAAAACCGACGGCAAGCGTCGTTGCTACCCGATGCTGGCGCCAACCGTGCCGCATCAGCGCCTGACCATGAGTCGTGCGCTGCTGGCCTCGGCCAAACACAAGATTCTGTCGATTTCCGGTCAGTCCAAGCTGACCACCCTGAGTTTCGCGCTGGCCGGTGACGATGTCGCCGAAATGCCGATCCGCGCGTTTCTGCAACCCACGTTAGAGATTTACTGGTGCCCATGAGCCAAGGAACAGCCGCTATGACAACCCCATCCCCGACCGTTTCCATGGCGGACAAAGTTGCCCTGATCGACAGCCTCTGCGCCAAGGCGCGGATTCTGCCGGTGATCACCATCGCTCGCGAACAGGACGTGCTGCCATTGGCCGACGCCCTGGCTGCCGGTGGTCTTACAGCCCTGGAAGTGACCCTGCGTTCGCAGTTCGGCCTCAAGGCCATCCAGATCCTGCGCGAGCAGCGTCCGGAACTGGTGACCGGTGCCGGCACCGTGCTCGATCGCCAGATGCTGGCCGCTGCCGAAGCCGCCGGTTCGCAATTCATCGTGACGCCGGGCATCACCCGTGACCTGCTCGAAGCCAGTGTCGCCAGCCCGATTCCACTGCTGCCAGGCATCAGCAACGCCTCGGGCATCATGGAAGGCTACGGTCTGGGCTATCGCCGCTTCAAGCTGTTCCCGGCGGAAGTCAGCGGCGGCGTTGCGGCAATCAAAGCCTTGGGCGGCCCGTTTGGCGAAGTGAAATTCTGCCCGACTGGCGGCGTCGGCCCGGCCAATATCAAGAGCTACATGGCGTTGAAAAACGTGATGTGCGTGGGCGGTAGCTGGATGCTTGATCCGGAGTGGATCAAGAACGGCGACTGGGCCCGCATTCAGGAATGCACCGCCGAGGCCTTGGCGCTGCTGGACTGACCTGCTTTTACCCAACACTTCGTTGTGTGTTCTACGGCTTTACGGTGCGCTTGGTCGGTGCACCGTTTTTTTTTGCCCAAAGAAAGCCCCCGTAGGAGCAAAGCTTGCTTGCGAAGGCGTCAGCCCAGTCACATCCGATGCTGACTGTATCGACGCCTTCGCGGGCAAGCCTCGCTCCTACAAGGACATCATGCGATACATAGTTACCGCATCTCGCCGCCGGTCCCGCGTTAACCTGCGTTCATCTTATGGAAGAGAGAACGTCATGGACGACAACACCTCAGTGACATCCGCACAACCGGCTTACCTGTTGTCACCCGAACAGATCGCCGGTCCGTATTTTCGCAACCCGAAACTGATCAGGCGAAACATCAGCGAAGGCCTGGACGGTATTCCGCTGGTGCTACGGTTGACGATCATCGATGCAATGACCCGTGAGCCCGTCAACGGGGCCATCGTCGATATCTGGCATTGCAATGCCCGCGGTGCCTATTCGGGGTGGAGCAAGGTCAACCCGGACAAGGAAGTCGATGTCGGCGATATCGGCGCGATCCCGCGTACCGACGACGACACGTATCTGCGCGGCGGGCAATTCACCGACCAGAAGGGCATCGTGCGTTTCACCACGATCTATCCGGGGTTCTATGCCGGTCGCGCGCTGCACATACACGTCGCGATTCGCGTGACCGCCGGCAACAACTATCTCGAAGAGCGCCACGTCGCCTGGGTTGGCCAGCTGTACTTCCCCGAAGTGGCCTCGCGCTCGGTGCTCAATGCCAGGGAATACAGCGGCCGAACCGTCACCGCGCTGACCAACGACGAAGACTATTTCTACGCCAGCATGGGTGGCGAAGCCTCGACCCTGAACGTTCACACCCTCGGTCGAGATTCGAAAGAAGACGGTTTTTTCGGGCAGATGACCATTGGCATCGACACGTTCGCGATTTCATCACAGCTCAAGCCGGAGGACTTCGACAAGTACACCGTGTGACGTCAGCGCAGCTCGTTCAGTGCCTCGCTCAGCGCATCCATGTCTGCTGCAGTGGTGGTCAGCCCCGGCGTGATGCGGATGCACGGGCCACTCGCTGCACCGCTGCGCACCACGGTAAACAGGTTGAAGTCCTTGAGCAGCCGCCCGGCCATTGCTTGTTGGTCGGCATGCCGGGTAAAGCGCATCGACGTGATGCCGCAATACAGTCGCGGATCGTCCGGGGTCATGACGTCGATGCCCGGCAAGTCACGTACGGCGTTGACCCAGCGGTTGCGCAGGTAATTGAGCCGGGCGCCCTTGGCGGCGGAACCGCCCATCGCCCGATGTTCTTCGAACACCAGCGGCAGGGTCAGCAACGCCGGGATGTTGGGTGTGCTGTACGGCGTACGGGCGCGAATGTCGGTGATCGGGAAATGCATCTCGCCCATGTCCGGGTCGATGTCGGCAAGGCGCTCCGGGGCGATGTAGATGAAGCCCAGGGTCAGCGGCGCACCGATCCATTTGTGCAGGTTGAAACCGGCGAACGCGATGCCGAGGTCATCGAGGCTGAACTCGATCTGGCCGAGCGCATGGGCCCCGTCGAGGATCACGTCGATCCCGTGCTCCCTGGCGGCGGCCGCAATCGCCTGCACCGGCATCACCAGGCCGGTGCGGTGAGTGACGTGGGTCAGGGCCATCAATTTGAGCTTTGGGTAACGCACGAAGGCGTCGCGGTAAGTCGCCAGCAAGCTGTCGAAACTGGCGGGGTGAGCGTGTTCGATCTCGATCACTTCTACGCCGCGATGCCGGGCCAGCCAACGCATGGCGCCTTTGACCGTGTCGTATTCCAGGTCGCAGATCAGCACCTGATCACCGGGTTGCAGGCGATTGTAATTGCGGATCAGCGATTGCAAACCGTCCGAGGCGTTGCGGGTGAAGGCGACGGATTCGGTTGTTACGCCCATCAGGTCGGCGAGACGTTTCACGATCGCGAGGTTTTCGCCCTGTTCGAAACGCTGGCGCACATGCACCGAGTTGCCGCGATTGATGAGTTCGATGTTGCGCTGGTATTCCTCGACCACCGTGCGCGACATGCGGCCGAAGTAACCGTTCTCGAGGTTGATCGGGCCGGGTTCGACGGCATAGCGGTCGGCAAAGGTTTGCCAGAACATTTCATTACGGGCACGGCGGGTGTTATCGGGCATGGGGACGGCTCAGTGGCGAGGGGCGGGTTTGCCGTGTTTGGCGCGCAGCGGTTCAAGCAGTTCCGACAAGCCGTTGTGATCGATTTCCTGCATCAGGGCCAGCAGTCCGCCCAGTTCGCCATGGGGGAAGCCTTCCCGGGCAAACCAGTTCAGGTAGGGGCCGGGCAGGTCGGCAATGATGCGGCCCTTGTATTTGCCGAAGGGCATTTCGCGGGTAATCAGCAGTTCGAGTTTTTCAGGGTTCATCAATCGATCGTCTTGATTCAACAGCCTTGGAAAATACAGGCATTCTGCATGCAGGCCAATTGACAGATCATGCAAAAAAAACGGATACAGATTTTCTCTTTAAAACTAAGTTGTTGAAAATTAACAAACAAATTATCAGTTCAAGGCTGGCATGCAGGGTGCAATACCTATTGCATCTTTCATCAACCCGCAAGGAATTGAAAAATGACCGACATTAATAAAGAAGCGATCTCTGTACTCAACGACCTGATTGAAACCAGCAAAGACGGTCAGGAAGGGTTCAAGACTTGCGCTGAAGACATCAAGCATCCAGAACTGAAAACACTGTTCATCACTCGCTCGACCGACTGCGCCACTGCGGCTTCCGAACTGCAGGCTGCGGTGCGTTCGATGGGCGGCGATCCGGAAACTTCCACCAGCGTCAGTGGTGACCTGCACCGCCGCTGGGTCGACGTGAAAGCGGTGTTCACTGGCAAGGATGAAGAAGCCGTGCTGAATGAAGCCGAACGCGGTGAAGACCATGCACTGAAGGCTTACCGAGAAGCCATCGAGAAAATCAACAAGCACAACCTGGTGGGCATTCGTGACCTGGTTGAACGTCAGTATCACGGCGTGCAACGCAATCACGATCAGGTGAAAGCCCTGCGCAACCAGGCTCGCGCACGCTCGTAAGCGCGTAAAGCCTGTCAAAAACGCCAGCCAGCCTGGCGTTTTTTTGTGCCTTGGTTTTTGCGCTGGACGCCTGATAGATAGCCAGCTAATAATTTGATTTACCGGTCACTTCGATGAACCCGACTATCGTTAAATCGTCCTTTCAAGAGTGCTTTACGTGCCTATCACTTTGCAGGCTTTATTCGCGCCTGACCGCCGCGCCTTGCAGTTCGCGATCAAGACGTTACTCGGTGGCGGCCTGGCATTGTGGCTGGCGTTGCGCTGGGGCCTGGAGCAACCGGCCTGGGCGTTGATGACAGCGTTCATCGTCGCTCAACCGTTGTCCGGGATGGTGGTGCAAAAGGGTTTGGCGCGGCTGCTGGGGACGCTGATCGGGACGTTCATGTCGGTGGTGTTCATGGGCCTGTTCGCCCAGACGCCGTGGCTGTTTTTGCTGGCATTGGCGTTGTGGCTCGGGTTGTGTACGGCGAGCTCGACGCTGCTGCGCAGTGCCTGGTCCTATTCGTTTGTGCTGGCCGGTTACACGGTGGCGATCATCGCATTACCCGCCATCAGCCACCCGCTGACGGTGTTCGACCAAGCCGTGGCGCGCTGCACGGAAATCTGTCTGGGCATTCTCTGCGCCACCGCCGCCAGCGCGCTGCTATGGCCGATGCGCGTCGAACGGCAACTGGCGGATCAGGCGCGAACGGCGTGGCAGAGTGGGATGAACGCCGCACGCGCAACCCTGGCCGGCGACGGTCAGGCGCGCAAGGGGCTGCTGGAAATCCTCGGTCGCATCGTCGCGGTGGATGCTCAGCGCGAACATGCCTGGTTCGAAGGCGGGCTGGGTCGGCAGCGTGCGCGGGCCATCAGCGGATTGAGCCAGAAACTGTTGATGTTGCTGCGCATCGCACGCTCGGTGCGCCGGCAGTGGAAGCAGCTTGAACCGCAGGAAGCCGAGCAATTGATGCCGTGGATGAGCGAGGTTCAGCAAGCGCTCGCGAGCCCGGACACCGCAATGTTGCAAACCTTGCGCTCGCGCTTGCTCGACGCCAGCCATGACCCGCAGATCAGCTCTGCGCAGAGTTACTGTCTGGTCCGTTTCACCTTGCTGATGGATACCGCGATGGCGGCGAGCGCGGCATTGACGGCGGTGGAGGAGGGCAAGGAAGCGGTCGACCCGCCGCGCACCCTGACACCGCATCGCGACCTGTCGTTGGCGCTGGTGTTCGGCGCGCGCAGTGCCTTGGCGTTTCTGGTGGTGTCGTGTTTCTGGCTGGCCACTGCATGGCCCGCCGCTTCGGGCGCATTGGTGCTGACGTGTGTGGTGTGCAGCCTGTTCGCCAGTCGCGAAAACGGCGCGCAAATCGGCATGAGTTTCATGCGCGGGATTTTTCTGGCGATCCCGGCGGCGTTTTTTGTCGGGCAGATTCTGCTGCCGCAATGGAGTGGTTTTGCGCTGCTCTGCATGGGCATGGGCGTACCGTTGTTTTTCGGTGCGCTGGGCATGGCCAGGCCGCAGATCGGCGCCACGGCCACGTCGTTCTGTCTGCATTTCATCGTGCTGGTGTCACCGCTCAACGCGATGAAGTTTGATGTCGCGATGTTCTTCAACAGCGCTCAAGCCATGGTGGTGGGCGTCGGTGCGGCGGTGCTGGCCTTCCACTTGCTGATCCTGCGCAACCCGACGTGGCACGGTCGGCGTTTGCTGGCGGCGACCCTCGACGACCTGGTGCGCCTGACCCGGCGCAACCTGCGCGGTGCCGAAAGCTGGTTCGGCGGACGCATGGCCGACCGCTTGCTGCAACTGGCGCGGCACTACCCGGAGCTGCCGGAACCGGCGCGCAGCCGCTGGGACGACGGCTTGCTCGGTCTCGACATTGGCGACGAGCTGCTGCATTTGCGCTTGAGCCTGGCGGCGGCGCAGGCACCGGTCAATGCCGCGCAGCGGCGTTATCTCGAACAACTGGAAAACATCCTCGAACAAGGCCCAGCCGGCCACTGCGCGGATGCGCTGGAACAACCCAGCGAAGAATTCCTGAAAACCTTGTACGCGTTGCCACCCAGCGACCCGGTGAAACTGGCCCAGGGCGCGGTGCTGCAATTGCAGAACAGCTGGCGCGCCTGGTGCCATCAACAGGAGCAAAGCCATGGGCTTGCGTGAATGGTCGGTGGGCGGCGTGCTGCTCAGCCCGTTTCTGATTTATGTGGTGCTGGCGCTGCTGGTCACCGGGGGCTTGCGCCTGCTGCTGCGCCTGACCCCGGCCGGTCGCTGGATCTGGCACGAAGCGTTATTCGATTGCGCCTTGTACGTCTGTGTATTGACCCTGATCACCGTCGTCCTCGGACCTTTATAAGGAGTTGAACATGCGTACACCCGTGCGTGTCGCGGTAACCCTGTGCCTGGTGGCGGTGGCGATTTTTGCCGGTTTCCATTTGTGGCAGTACTACATGCTCACGCCGTGGACCCGAGACGCGCGGATTCGCGCCGACGTGGTGGTCATCGCCCCGGATGTGTCGGGCTGGGTGCGTGAACTCAAGGCCTTCGACAACCAGCCGGTGAAGGCCGGCGATCTGTTGTTGAGCATTGACCGCGACCGTTTCGAAGCGGCGCTGGAGAAGGCGCAAGCGGTGGTGCAAACCCGTCAACAGCAACTCAACCTGCGCGAGCGCGAAGCCAGCCGTCGCGCCAGCCTCGGGCCGCAAGCGATCAGTGCCGAGCTGCGCGAAAATGCGCAAATCAACGCCGGCATCGCTCGTGGCGAACTGCGTGAAGCCCAGGCCGAAGCCAAGGTCGCCGAACTCAATCTTGCCCGCAGTCAGGTCCACGCACCCCGCAGCGGCCACATCACCAACCTGCGTCTGGCCCAGGGCAATTACGTGAATGCCGGGCAACCGGTGATGGCGTTGATCGATGATTCAACGTTTTATGTGCAGGCGTATTTCGAAGAAACCAAACTGCCGCGGATTCGCGTCGGCGATCCGGTGAAGGTCTGGTTGATGAGCGCGGGCGAGGCGCTGGAAGGGCAGGTGGAAAGCATCAGTCGCGGGATTACCGATCGCAACACCACACCGGATGGACAGTTGTTGGCGGAGGTGGAGCCGACATTCAACTGGGTGAGACTGGCGCAGCGGATTCCGGTGCGAATCAAACTGGACAAGGTGCCCGAGGGGATCAATTTGAGTTCGGGGATGACGGCGAGTGTGCAGGTGCAGGAAGGACCATAAGATCAAAAGATCGCAGCCACTGTAGGAGCCGGCTTGCTGGCGATGGGATCAACGCGGTTTCCCTGAGATACCGAGGCGTACGCATCGCCAGCAAGCCGGCTCCTACAGTTGAGCGCCGGACTCAGCCGATGCTGATCGCCGGCAGACTAGTCAACGTCACGGTCTGCTGCTTACGCGGCGCCAGAATCTCCGCCTCGCCATCCACCACCAACTCATCGCGCTGGTTGAACACGCGGGTGGCAATGCGCACACGGAATTTCGGCAACTTCTCCAGAATCTCCAGGCGCACCGTCAGCGTGTCGCCAAGCTTCACCGGCTTCTGAAAGCTCATCTGCTGACCGATATAAATAGTCCCCGGCCCAGGCAACTCGCAGGCAACCGCAGCACTGATCAACGCGCCACTGAACATGCCGTGCGCGATGCGTTCCTTGAACATGGTGCCGGCGGCGAATTCGGCGTCCAGATGCACCGGGTTGTGGTCACCCGACATGGCGGCGAACAGCTGAATGTCACGCTCTTCGACCGTCTTGCTGTAGCTGGCGGTCTGGCCGACTTCGAGGGCTTCGTACGGGGTGTTGGTAACCTGGGTCATCTGTTTCAATTCCTGTGACAAATAAAAAAACCACAAAAAACTATTCGGATCGGGGCGGGCGGCGGTGGCTCAGGGCTTGTGCGATCCAGCCCAGCACATCGGCCGTCACCTCATCGCGGTTGCTCTCGTTGAACAGTTCGTGCCGTGCCTGCGGGTAAATCGTCAGTTGCAGGCTCTGGCTGCCAGCGGCGCGTAGCGCATCGGCCAGATCTTTCAGACGCTTGCCTTCGCTCACCGGATCACATTCACCGCCAATCACCAGCAACGGCAGGCCCGGATCGATCTGAGCGAGATTGGACGCTTTGCTGATTTGCTGCAAGCCGCCGAGCAAATCGATCCACAGTTGGTTGGTGCAGCGAAAGCCGCAGAGCGGGTCGTTGGCGTACAGGTCGACCTCCGCCGGGTCGCGGCTAAGCCAGTCGAACCGGGTGCGGGCCGGTTTGAAGGCCTTGTTGAACGAGCCGAACGACAGCCATTCGATCAGCGCGCTGCGGCCCTTCGGCCCTTGGCGCAGTCGTTCCAGGCGGGCAATCTGCCGCGCCGCACGATAAAGCGCCACGGGCTGGAAGTTCGAACCGCTGAGCACCGCGCCGTGCAGGCTGGCGCTGTGATGCAGCAGATAAGCCTGGGCGATGTAGCTGCCCATGCTGTGGCCGAGCAGCACGATCGGCACGCCGGGATGATGCTGGCCAATGTGCTGATTGAGGCTGGCGAGGTCGCCGACCACCTTGCACCAGCCATCGTCGTCGGCGAAATGACCGAGTGTCCCGTTTTCGGCAGTTTTGCCATGTCCACGCAGGTCCGGCGCGTACACACCGTAGTCCTGTGCGCAGCACTTTTCTGCCAGGCGCGCATAGCGACCGCTGTGTTCGGCCATGCCGTGGGCCAGCAGGATCACCGCTTTCAACGGTGCAGCGGGCAGCCACTGGTTGACGAAGAGGCGGCTGCGGTCACTCGCGGTCAGCCAGAAGGTGTCGTGGATCATGGCGATTCCTTTGCATGGGCTCGGCCCATTGTATAGCGCATCCTGCGCTTGCCGTCTGATCAGGCCGCACCACGGCACCGAGATTCACACGGTCAATGACGGTTGTTGGCATATTTGCCTGATTCGCCATAGCTGCTAGTGTCCGTGAAGCTCCGCTTTTTCAAAGGTGACACAAAAGCGGCCCCGGATAGGTTCAGGTAAAGAGGACAAGAACAATGCAACCTGATTTCTGGAATGACAAACGCCCGGCCGGCGTACCCCTGGACATTGAACAAGGGGCTTACAAGTCGGTAATCGAGGTGTTCGAGCGTTCCTGCAAAAAATTTGCTGACCGCCCGGCCTTCAGCAACATGGGCGTCACCCTGACCTACGCCGAACTGGAACGCTACAGCGCCGCGTTCGCCGGTTACCTGCAAGCCCACACCGACCTGGAGCCCGGCGATCGCATCGCGGTGCAGATGCCCAACGTCCTGCATTACCCGATTGCCGTGTTCGGCGCGTTGCGCGCCGGGCTGATCGTGGTAAACACCAACCCGCTGTACACCGCGCGGGAAATGCGTCATCAGTTCAAGGACTCCGGTGCCCGGGCACTGGTTTACCTGAACGTATTCGGGCAGAAGGTCCAGGAAGTGCTGGCCGACACCGACATCCAGTACCTGATCGAAGCGAAGATGGGCGACCTGATGCCTGCCGCCAAGGGCTGGCTGGTCAACACCCTGGTCAGCAAGGTCAAGAAAATGGTCCCGGACTACGCCTTGCCGCAGGCGATCTCCTTCAGGAGCGCGCTGCGTCTGGGCCGGGGCCTGGGCATCAAGCCGTTGAACGCCGGCCTCAACGATATCGCCGTGCTGCAATACACCGGCGGCACCACCGGGCTGGCCAAGGGCGCGATGCTGACCCACGGCAACCTGGTGGCGAACATGCAGCAGGCACGCGCCTGCCTCGGCCAGTTCGGCGCTGACGGTCAGCCGTTGCTGCGCGAAGGGCAGGAAGTGATGATCGCGCCGCTGCCGCTGTACCACATCTATGCATTCACGGCGAATTGCATGTGCATGATGGTGACCGGCAACCACAACGTGCTGATCACCAACCCACGAGACATCAAGGGCTTCATCAAGGAGCTGAAAAACTGGCGGTTCTCGGCGTTGCTGGGGCTCAACACGCTGTTCGTCGCGTTGATGGACCATCCGGACTTCAAGACCCTGGATTTCTCCAGCCTCAAGCTCACCAACTCTGGCGGCACTGCGTTGGTCAAGGCCACCGCCGAGCGCTGGGAGCAACTGACCGGTTGCCGCATCACCGAAGGTTACGGCCTGACCGAAACCTCGCCGGTGGCGTGTACCAACCCGTACGGCGACAAATCGCGGATCGGCACGGTCGGCCTGCCGGTGCCGGGCACCACGCTGAAAGTCATCAACGATGAAGGCGTCGAGCAACCGTTGGGCGAGCGCGGCGAACTGTGCATCAAGGGCCCGCAGATCATGAAGGGCTACTGGCAGAAACCCGAAGCCACCGCCGAAGTGCTGGATGCCGAAGGCTGGTTCAAGTCCGGCGACATCGCGGTGATCGACCCGGACGGTTTTGTGCGCATTGTCGATCGCAAGAAAGACATGATCATCGTCTCGGGTTTCAACGTGTATCCGAACGAAATCGAAGACGTGGTGATGGCTCACCCGAAAGTCGCCAACTGCGCCGTCATCGGTGTGCCGGACGAACGTTCGGGCGAGGCGGTGAAGTTGTTTGTGGTGGCGCGTGAGTCGGGGGTCAGCCTTGAAGAGTTGAAGGCTTACTGCAAGGAAAACTTCACCGCGTACAAAGTGCCCAAGCACATCGTGTTGCGTGAGTCGTTGCCGATGACGCCGGTGGGCAAGATTCTGCGGCGGGAGTTGCGGGATATCGCGTAACCGATAAATGGCCGCGCTTCGCGCGGTTCGCGGGCAAGCCTCGCTCCTACAAGATCAGTGTTGTTCATAAGGTAATGAACGACACAAAACCTGTAGGAGCGAGGCTTGCCCGCGAAGCTTTTAAGGCGGAGGCCCCGATTTTCGGGGCTTTCAGCGACATATAGGTTTTTTGCTCTAAAATGACCGCTTGTCATTCTTGAGTCACTAATGTGACTGTAGAGGCCGCTTTTGGCTCTAGTCGGCCCTTGGCAAAGCTGCTACTCTCGGCGCGCTTTGTGACCTCTCGGCCTCTGTAAAAAGCCCAGACTCACCAATAATCAAACACCAATAATAATCGCATCAAATGCGGTATTTGAATTCGCGTTGCTGAGGAGTGGGCTTCCATGATCGAAGACTTCTGGAAGGATAAGTACCCTGCCGGGATTGCTGCCGACATCAATCCGGACGAGTATCCGAATATTCAGGCAGTGTTGAAACAGTCCTGCCAACGCTTCGCCGACAAGCCGGCATTCAGTAACCTGGGCAAGACAATCACCTACGGTGAACTGTACGAATTGTCCGGTGCCTTTGCCGCTTACCTGCAACAGCATACCGACTTGCAGCCGGGCGATCGAATCGCCGTGCAACTGCCCAACGTCTTGCAGTACCCGGTCGCTGTGTTCGGTGCCATCCGCGCCGGGCTGATCGTGGTCAACACCAACCCGCTGTACACCGCGCGGGAAATGGAACACCAGTTCAACGACTCCGGCGCCAAAGCCCTGGTCTGCCTGGCCAACATGGCGCATCTGGCCGAGGCCGTCGTGCCGAAAACCGGCGTCAAGCACGTCATCGTCACCGAAGTCGCCGACCTGCTGCCACCGCTCAAGCGCCTGCTGATCAACAGCGTCATCAAGTACGTGAAGAAGATGGTCCCGGCGTATCACTTGCCCAAAGCCATCAAGTTCAACGACGTGTTGAGCAAGGGCCATGGCCAGCCAGTGGCTGAAGCCAACCCGGCCAGCAGCGACGTGGCAGTGCTGCAATACACCGGCGGCACCACCGGCGTGGCCAAGGGCGCGATGCTGACCCATCGCAACCTCGTCGCCAACATGTTGCAGTGCAAGGCGCTGATGGGTTCCAACCTGAATGAAGGTTGCGAGATCCTGATCACGCCGCTGCCGCTGTACCACATCTATGCCTTCACCTTCCATTGCATGGCGATGATGCTGATCGGCAACCACAACATCCTGATCAGCAACCCGCGCGACCTGACGGCGATGGTCAAGGAACTGTCGAAGTGGAAGTTCAGCGGCTTCGTCGGCCTGAACACGCTGTTCGTGGCCCTGTGCAACAACGAAGGCTTCCGCAAGCTGGATTTCTCGGCGCTGAAAGTCACCCTGTCGGGCGGCATGGCCCTGCAACTGGCCGCGGCCGAACGCTGGAAAGCGGTCACCGGTTGCGCCATTTGCGAAGGTTACGGCATGACCGAAACCAGCCCGGTGGCCACCGTGAACCCGATCCAGAATATCCAGATCGGCACCATCGGCATTCCGGTGCCGTCGACCCTGTGCAAAGTCATCGACGATGCCGGCGTTGAACAGCCGTTGGGCGAAATCGGCGAACTGTGCGTGAAAGGTCCGCAGGTGATGAAGGGCTACTGGCAGCGTCAGGAAGCCACCGACGAAATGCTCGACAGCGAAGGCTGGTTGAAGACCGGTGACATCGCGCTGATCCAGCCTGACGGCTACATGCGCATTGTCGATCGCAAGAAAGACATGATCCTGGTGTCCGGTTTCAACGTGTACCCGAATGAGCTCGAAGACGTGCTCGCGACCCTGCCGGGCGTGCTGCAATGCGCGGCCATCGGCGTGCCGGACGAGAAGTCGGGCGAGGCGATCAAGATTTTCATCGTCGCCAAACCGGGCGTGACCCTCACCAAGGAGCAAGTGATGGAGCACATGCGTGCGAACGTCACCGGCTACAAAGTGCCGAAAGCCGTCGAGTTCCGCGATGCGCTGCCGACGACCAACGTTGGCAAGATCCTGCGTCGGGAATTGCGTGATGAAGAGCTGAAGAAGATCAACGCGAAGAAAGTAGGCGCGTAACAAACAAAAGCCCCGCAGATGCGGGGCTTTTTTGTTGGCTGACTTGAAAGGTTCGTTGTCTGATCGATTGCCATCGCGAGCAGGCTCGCTCCCACATTTTTGTCCGCGTTCTATCAGGATGAATGCGATCAACTGTGGGAGCGAGCCTGCTCGCGAAGCTTTTGATTTTCTTTTGGGTTATTGGCGGAACGGCGCGAAATTGACGTTGGTGCCCGCCGGGCGCATGTCCTGCAGGTACGAATCCTTGTCCGCACTCAGTTCCAGGCTCAGCGCAGCCTTGCGCTTGCCCTGGTTACGCACCACCAGCCCTTCGAGCTTCTCGCGCAGGAACACCGTCGGCACTTTCAGGTGCAGCAGTTCGTCGGTGTCCGGCGTGTGCATCAGCAGGTGAATCCATTCGTACTGACCAATGGCCAGGCGCGCCACCGGGAGATCGAACCACCAGATGTTGCGGTTACGGTTCAATTCGGCGAAATGGCAGTTGTTGACGCCAAGCACAGCACCGCCGAGTTCCTGGTTTCTGCGGGCAATGGCCTGCTTTTTATCGAGTTTCATAACATTCCTACGGGATTGGATCTTCAGGGCCGTGGCCTGAATACGTTGCGCATTCTCGGGGGTTGGTCGGCAAACATAAAGCCCAACCTGCACGGAACGATGAAATGTCGTTTTTGTGTCAGTCTGAACTTGCACACGGAAATTGTTTCAAAGTCGCCAAGTAGGCTACTTTGATGTAGAAAACGGCCCCTGAGTCGCCACGACTTCAACCCCATTGCGGCGAAAGGAGACGCTAATGATTTTCCCGGACATGAAAGGTGTGCCCCTCCATCGCGTGATGGTGCGCACGGTCACCGAGTTCGTCGCCGACGAGATGTCGACCTATGCCTCGGCGTTGGCCTATCAAATGCTGTTTTCGTTGTTTCCCTTCATTCTTTTTCTGATTGCCCTGATCGGTTTCCTGCACCTGCCGGACTTCTTTTCCTGGCTGCGCCTGCAATCGGAACTGGTCTTGCCACCCCAGGCGCTGGAGCAGGTGAACCCGGTGATCGACCAGCTCCAGCAATCCAAGGGGGGCTTGCTCTCGGTCGGTATCGTCATCGCGCTGTATACGGCCTCGGCCGGCGTGCGACTGATGATGAGCGCGATGAACGCCGCGTATGACGTGGTCGAAGGCCGGCCGTTCTGGAAGCGTTTTCCGCTGTCGGTTTTCTACACGATCGGCATTGCCGGGATGTTGCTGATTGCCGCCGCGCTGATGGTGCTTGGGCCGCAAGTGATGGGCTGGATCGCCGCGCAGGTCGGCCTTGAAGACTTTATTGTCACGGTCTGGACCATCGCTCGCTGGCCGGTCATCGTGATCCTGATGATGATTGCCGTGGCGCTGATCTATTACGTCATGCCCGACGTCAAACAGGAGTTTCGTTTCATCACCCCAGGCTCGGTGCTGGCGGTGGTGGTGTGGATCATCGCGTCGTTGGGCTTTGCGTTTTACGTCAAGACCTTCGCCAACTACAACGCCATGTATGGCAGTATCGGCGCGATCATTGTGCTGTTGCTGTACTTCTATATTTCTGCGGCGGTGTTGTTGCTCGGTGCGGAGATGAATGCGGTGATCGAACACATGTCGCGCGAAGGCAAAGACCCTGGCGAAAAAGTCGCCGGTGAACACGGTCCTGTCCACGAAGAGAAACATCACGTTTCCGGACTGGGCCGGGATCACTCGGTGAAACCACCCACTGACGAAGTCATCAAATGATCCGTGAAATCCTGAAAATGGGCGACGAGCGCCTGCTGCGCATTGCGCCGCCGGTCCCCGCCGAGATGTTCGACAGCCCCGAGCTGTGGCAACTGATCGACGACATGTTCCAGACCATGGAAAGCGTCGGCGGGGTGGGCCTGGCCGCGCCGCAGATCGGCGTTGACCTGCAACTGGTGATCTTCGGCTTCGAGCACAGCGAGCGTTATCCGGACGCTGAAGCGGTGCCGCAGACGATCCTGATCAATCCGCTGATCACGCCGTTGAGCCCGGTGATGGAAGAGGGGTTTGAAGGCTGCCTGTCGGTGCCGGGATTACGCGGCGCGGTGAGTCGGTATCAGCAAATTCGCTATGAAGGTTTTGACCCGAAAGGCGAGCCGATCGTGCGCATCGCTTCGGGGTTTCACGCCCGAGTGGTGCAGCACGAGTGTGATCACCTGATCGGCCGGTTGTACCCGTCACGGATTACCGACTTCAGCAAATTCGGGTTTACCGAAGTGATGTTTCCGGATCTAGATCCCAACGCCGACGATTGAAATCACCATAATCCCCTGTGAGAGCGGGCTTGCTCGCGAATGCGCAGTGTCAGGCTACATCAATGCTGACTGACACTGCGCATTCGCGAGCAAGCCCGCTCCCACATTGGGTCCACACGCCTATCCAACCGGCTCCAGGCCCATCGCTATCATCGGTTTGCTGCGCGCATAACGGCTCAAGCGTTCGACCATCGCGTATGGCATGGGCGGATCGAAGGTAAACCCGCGACGCTCATAAAAACCCCGCAAGTCCGGGTGGCAGAACAGCCACACCGGTTGGTCGAGACCGTTCACCGCTTCGGCAATCAGCGTCGCTGCGATCCCTTGTTCACGACAGGCCGGGTCGACAAACAAACCGGTCAACCAATGCCCGCCCGAGACCGGACGCAAGCACAGCGCCGCAATGATCTCGTTGCGCCGGGCCACCCACAATTGAGCGTCGCGGACCGCTTTCATCGACGATTTGTGAGCGCGATAAAACTTGTTCATCAGGGGCCACAACGGCTCGGCGAGCAAGGTGTATTGAGTGTCGGTCATGGGGCGGGTCTGTGTGTGCGCAAAGCGGGCGATTATAAAAGAACGGGCGGCCGGGGATAGGTGTATACCTGATCTCACATCCCGTATGAGTGGAGTACGTATCATGACCAAAGGCATGGATTCAAAAAAAGCAGCGAAGAAGAAACCGGCGAAAACCGCCGATGAAAAACGCGCGGACAAGAAGGCCAAGAAGGTGGGTGTGTTCGGCCATTGATCCCGCTTTAATCGATCGTTCCCACGTGAGCGCGGGAACGATCATCAAATAATCTGCAAGATTTCCCGATGCCATTGCACAGAAGGGGACTGGTCCCCGATCTGAGCAACGCCATGCCCCATTACTTCGATAGTGCCCACCGAGAAGAAATCGAAACCCTGCGCCAGCGCCTGACCGCTCGCACCGAGTGGCCGACCTGGTTTCTGCTGATCGGCGTGTACGGCGGCTGGTTCGGCATCATGCTGGCCAGCAATCGATTGGGCGTCTGGTGGAGCACGTTGCTGCTGATTCCGCTGGTGGTGCTGTGGTTGTCGGTGCAGCACGAATTGCTTCACGGTCACCCCACCCGCTGGACCACGCTGAACAAAATCCTCGGTTACGCACCGTTCGCCGTCTGGTACCCCTACACGTTGTATCGCGACAGTCATCTGCTGCATCACCGCGACGAAGACCTGACCTTGCCGGGCATCGATCCGGAAAGCCGTTACCTGAGTGCCGAGCGGTGGCAGGGCAGTTCCGTGTTTGAACAGAGCCTGCATTGGTTGAACAAAACCGTACTCGGACGCTTCATCGTCGGTGCGCCGCTGGCCTTGCTGGCGCTGGCGCGCGAAGAGCTTCAGCGCCTGAGATCGGGTGATCGACAGGCCTGGTTGATGTGGCTGACCCACGGCGCACTGACCGTGTCGATGTTGCTGTTCATCGCCCATTACAGCGTGGTGCCGGTGTGGCATTACCTGTTGCTGATCAGCGTGCCGGCGCTGTCGATTGCAATGATCCGCTCCTACTATGAGCACCGTCCCCATGCGCAACCCGAGCAACGCACCGTGCTCAATGAAGCCGGCTGGCCATGGCGCTGGTTGTTCCTGAACCTGAATTTTCATCTGGTGCATCACGACTTGCCGGGTCTGCCCTGGTACGACTTGCCCCGCGCCTACCACGCACGCCGCGAGCAATGGGTGGCGCGCAGCGGCGGCTTTCTGGTGCAGGGTTATGCTCAGTTGTGGCGTGAGAACGGGATAAAGGCGATCGACAGCCCGAAACACCCCTTCCACTGATTGCCAACGCATCCCCCCTGTAGGAGCCGGCTTGCTGGCGATGGCGGTGTATCAGTCCCATCAATGCAACATGACACACCGCTATCGTCGGAACGCCGCCCGCAGCAAGCCGGCTCCTACACGGGGAATTTTGTTGTATGGGAAAATTTTGATGACTCAACACATCACCGAATTACTGATGTACGTCGCCCCCGAACCCATCCGCCAGGCCAACGAGCGTTGGCTGACGCGAATCCTCGCACGTCTGGGTGCCACCCGCCGCAATGCCGATGGGCTGTCGCTGTTGGACCTGTGGCTGGCCCCGCAGTTGCTGCTGACCCAAACCTGCGGCTATCCGCTGATGACCGCATTGCGCGGCCAGGTTCGGGTTATCGGCCGGCCTCGTTACGAACTGCCGGACAGCAGTGGCGGTAACCATTGCAGCCTGCTGCTCAGCCGTGCCGATGATTCACGCCGGACCTTGCCCGCGTTTTTCGGCAGCCGTGGCGTGATCAACGGCGAAGACTCCAACAGCGGCATGAACCTGCTGCGTCAACGACTCGCGCCGCTGCACCGCGACGGGCAGTTCTTCGCCAGCGTCGGCATCAGCGGCAGCCACCGCGAGAGCCTGCGCTGGCTGCGTGAAGATCAAGCCGACCTCGCCGCCATCGACAGCGTGACCTTCGCCTACCTGGCGCGGCACGCCGAAGTGGAAGTGGCGGGATTACGCGTGGTGGTGCGTAGCGCGTTCAGCCCGACCTTGCCGTATATCACCGCTGCGACGGCGACCGATGAACAGGTAGAGGCGTTGCGGCAGGTGATGAACGAGACGTTGCGGGAATTGCCCGATGTCGCCGAAGTCCTTGGGTTGCACGAGGTGTTGCCGGCCAGCGAGAGCGACTATCAAATCGTTCTCGATTATCAGCAGGAAGCCGAGGCGTTGGGGTTTGGGCGGTTGCGTTGACTGGAGATCGCCTTCGCGGGCAAGCCTCGCTCCTACAGGTTTTGTGTCGATCAAGGAATTGGCGAACGATATGGAACCTGTAGGAGCGAGGCTTGCCCGCGAAGGCGATCCATCAAATTCCACTTTAATTCCTTAAATGAATATAAAAATGCATTTTAAGTATTATTAAAGAATAAGGCTCCTTGCTAGGATTCGCCTCACCGGACCACCGGACATTCAGCGACCCTAACCCTTGGAGCCTCTATGTCCGGCACCGACGTATCCCATCGAAACGACGTGGGCGGATTGTTCCGCGCCCATTACCCCTGGCTCTGCGCTCGGTTGCGCCAGTTTCTCGGGGCCAGTTCCAGCGTCGAAGACATCGCCGCCGAGACCTTCGTGCAACTGCTCGAATCGCCGGGTCTGACCCCGATCCGCGAGCCCCGCGCCTTGCTCACCACCATCGCCCGCCGGTTGATTTATCAGCTCTGGCGCCGTCGCGATCTGGAGCGTCAGCACCTCGATCAACTGCAACACCTTGATCAGCCCCAAGCGTCTTCGCCCGAGGAATTGCTGCAACTGACCCAGGCGTTGCACCGCCTCGACCGAACGCTTGAGCGTTTGCCGGGCAAAGTCCGGGCGACGTTCCTGTTGTCGCGCATCGATGGCCTGACGTACCCGCAAATCGCTGCCGAACTGGGCATTTCCCAGCGCTCGGTCAGCGTCTACATGACCCGCTCCCAAGCGTTGTGCGCCCAGCACAGCGCCAATGAACCCTTGCACCAGAGGTCCGCATGAAATCGATCAAAACCCTGCTCGGCAGTTCGCTGCTGGCCCTGAGCCTTGTGGCGACCCACGTTCCCGCCGCGGAACAAACCAAGCCGATCCACTTCGGTGACATCACCTGGGAAAGCGGCAGCCTGATCACCGAGATCTTGCGGCTGATCGTCGAAAAAGGTTACGGCTACCCGACCGACACTTTGCCGGGCAGCACCGTCAGCCTCGAAGCGGCATTGGCCAAGAACGACATTCAAGTGATCGGCGAAGAGTGGGCCGGGCGTAGTCCGGCGTGGGTCAAGGCGGCGTCGGAAGGCAAAGTGTTCGGGCTGGGCGACACCGTCAAAGGCGCCACCGAAGGCTGGTGGGTGCCGGAATACGTGATCAAGGGCGACCCGGAGCGCGGGATCAAACCGTTGGCGCCGGAGCTGAAATCCGTCGCCGATCTGGCGCGCTACAAAGACGTGTTCCGCGACCCCGAAGACCCGAGTCGCGGACGCTTCCTCAACAGCCCGACCGGCTGGACTTCGGAGATCGTCAACAGTCAGAAACTCAAGGCCTACGACCTGACCACCAGCTTCGTCAACTTCCGCACCGGCTCCGGCGCGGCGCTGGATGCCGAAGTGGCCTCGTCGATCCGTCGCGGCAAACCGGTGTTGTTCTACTACTGGTCGCCGACGCCGCTATTGGGGCGCTTCAAACTGGTGAAACTCGAAGAGCCGCCGTTCGACGCCGAGGCCTGGAAGACCCTGGCCGATGCCAACAACCCAAACCCCAAAGGCACGCGCTCGATGCCGGCGAGCCTGGCGATCGGCGTGTCTGCACCGTTCAAGACGCAGTATCCGGACTTGGTGTCGTTCTTCGAGAAAGTCGATTTCCCGATCGATCTGCTGAACCAGACGCTGGCGCAGATGAGCGAAAAACGCCAGCAACCGCGTCAGGTGGCGGAAGCGTTTTTGCGCAATCAGCCGCAGATCTGGAAAGGGTGGGTGCCGGGGGAAGTGGCTACCAAGGTGAGTGCAAGCCTGTAAACCACGCCGTCTTACGTTGTGGATATGGATAGAAGCCGACGCTGACCATTTGGTTGTCGTAACCCATCTGTTCGTTGAATACAAACTCCGGAGGCGGTGCATGTTGGGTTGATTGCTCGACTCCAAATGGACAGCATTCGCCTCCGATATCGAACTCGAAAGTATTGGCCATCACCATTATGCCTCCAAGATTCAGTTGTGATGCTCCACCAATGGCCACATAGAAAAAGTTGTTGTTGTGCTTCCAGGATGAAATTTTATTGCTCATGCCGTATTGCGCAAGGTTCTCGGTACGAATTGCCGGGGTGCTCCTGAGAGCCAGTTTTTGCCCCACGTATCTGATGTGTTCCCAAAAGCAAACATAACCAAAGTCGCAGGTCGTGTTTGGTGTATTTACTTGTCCCGGCACGGGAAAAGTAATCACCGCATTCCCATTGTCGTAGGCAACCTGAGTAGAGCTGATCTGCTGACCGCCGCTTTTAAGGAGAAGCTGCGCATCTATTTTTTTCTGAACTTCGATCTTTTGCTGCTGATTCATCGGCGGATCAAAAAGAGTGGGTGAGTCTGGTGCTTTGGGCTGTTGGGCTATACAGCCTGCGATAGTTGCTATCGCCACGACCCCCGATGCTAACCAGCAAATCATCGATAATCTTTTCATGCGCTGCTCCGGTCATTCTTGCGTGAAACGCGATAGATGAGTGGCAGGCGATGCCTTCCCAATATTGGCGTAGCAGTTCAAGCGTCCTGAATGACGGTTGTTTGCAACGACATGAAACGCGCGCCACGCGTTTTATTGGAAAACATGAGGAATCGAAGCAAAGGATTACTGATGGTTCCGTGCATGTCTACTGTCAGAAATAACAGTTCGTTCTTGGAAAGGGGCAAGAGGCTTAGCTGTACGGGCTGATTCCTGTTGAATGACTGCACGGGTATCAGCGTGGATGCTGAACCGTTTTTGTCCCCAATACTGGCCGACTAGTGGCCTTGCAAGCCTATTGCGGCTGGCTATGCTCAGTCCTGACGAACCATGTCGGTCGCCATGTGAAGGCCGGCATGCACGCTTCAGAGTGCGCACCCCAAGGCACCGATGCGAGCGGCAAGGAGTTTTACGATAAAGGGAGTTACTTATGAAAACGTTAGGGCTGGCCCGGTCCCGGGCTATCAAGAGACGGATGTCTTGATAAGAGCGTTGCCACATGGACTCTCCGATTCAACATCATTGATCACCTGACAGTTCCTCCCGTGGAGGAATGCGTGTGCCTGTTCCATGGAACGTTGTGGTGGATACGTTGAAAGACCGAAGAACTTTCATCAATCAAACGACCGCGCTTAGGGTGATACGACCATGTTTAACCTACATCACAAGGCTGACCTGCAGGAAATCGAGCGCTACAGCTGTGCGCTGACCGAGGCCAACGCCAAGTTGGCGGCCGTCAGTCGTTCGATGGCGATGATTGAGTTCACCCCTGACGGCATCGTGCTCGATGCCAACGACAACTTTTGCAAAGCCATGGGTTACAGCGCCGAAGAAGTGCGCGGCAAACATCACCGGATCTTTTGCGAGGAAACGTTTTATCGCAGCGAAGCCTACGCCAAATTGTGGCGTGACCTGGCCCGTGGCGAGTCGCTCAGCGGGACTTTCCTGCGCTTGAACAAGGGCGGCAAGGAGATCTGGCTCGAAGCCAGTTACATGCCGGTTATCGGTCCCGACCGGCAAGTCAGCAGTGTGATCAAAGTCGCCACCGACATTACGGACAGGGTGAACAAGGAACACGAAAACGAAAGCATGCTCGCGGCAATCGGTCGTTCGATGGCGGTGATCGAATTCACCCCCGCTGGCAATGTGATCACCGCTAATGAAAACTTCCTGAAGACTACGCATTACGCGCTCAACGAAATCGTCGGCCAGCATCACAGCCTGTTTTGCCACCGCGCCGAAGCCGAATCGCCGTCTTACAAAGGGTTTTGGGCTTCACTGAATCGCGGCGAATATCACTCGCACCGTTTCGAGCGCAGAGACAAGCATGGTCATACGATTTTTCTCGAAGCGTCCTACAACCCGTTGTTCGACGCCAAGGGCCGTTTGTACAAAGTGGTGAAGTTCGCCAGCGACATCACACAGCAAGTGACCACGCTGCAAACGGCTGCGGAGTCGGCCCACAGCACCTCGGTGCAGAACGATGCCTGCGCGCAGAAGGGATCTCAGGTGGTGCAGCAGACGGTGCAGATCATCCAGGACATTTCCAGGGACTTGAACGAAGCGGCGCTGAGTATTGATGCGGTGAGCAAACAGTCCGACATCATCGGCACCATCGTTCAGACCATTCGCGGCATTGCCGACCAGACCAACCTGCTGGCGCTCAACGCGGCCATCGAGGCGGCGCGGGCCGGGGAGCACGGCCGAGGGTTTGCCGTGGTGGCGGATGAGGTTCGCAGCCTCGCGGCACGCACGAGCCAGGCGACACTGGAGATTGTCGACGTGGTGCGCAAAAACCACGATTTGTCGTTGAGCGCGGTGTCGAGCATGCAGTCGAGCTTGAGCCGCACCGGCCTTGGGGTGGAACTGGCGAACGAGGCGGGGGAGGTTATCCTGGAAATCCAGCAAGGCTCGCGGCATGTGGTGGATGCGATCAGCCAGTTCAATTCAACGCTGCAATTGAATTGAAACGCCCCTACAGGGAATCGTAACGGATTCTGGATTGTGGGTTCACCCATGAACTGTAGGAGCGAGGCTTGCCCGCGAAAGCGGTGCGTCAGTCGACATTAATGTTGAATGTGACGGCCTCTTCGCGGGCAAGCCTCGCTCCTACAGAAGCATCCGCGTGGTCAGAGCGCTGCGAGGAACTTGTCGACCACCTGGGCGCCGCTTTTCTCACTGCTGCTGCCGTTTTCTTTCTCGGCCTGCGCCAGTTTTATCTTGTCTTGCAGACGCTCGGCAATCTCTTTACCGACCGCCAGTTGTTTCTCCGGCGGCATGGCTTTCAGGTCTTCTTCGGTAATCCCCATCTCCTTCAGAATACTGTCGCGCAACCGCTGTTCCGGGGTTTTGCTCATGTAGTCCTTGAAGTCGGCCATGGCGGTGCTTTCACCGGCCTTTGGCACTGTCGAGGCATCGGTGGCTTGCAGCGCGACACGGGTCTTGGCGAACGCTTCATCGACGTTGTCGCTGATTTTATTGGCGGCGTTGACCTGTTCCGTGGCGAGCTTGGACGCAGACGCCAGAACCTTCCCATCGTTCTTTACGTTTTGCAGCTGGATATTGTTTTGCACGCTCTGCATCAACACGGCTTGCAAGCCACCTTGAAGACCCGCAGCGGCGTCCGCAGTCGGTTCGTCGCCCGGCTTTTGGGAAGCGGCGTCACTAGGTTTTGCTTTGCACTGACCAACATGATGAGTAGACCTTGTAGGTGTTTGCGGTGCAGCGACCTGAGCAATTAGCGTGCCCAGGCAATAAAACCTATTATTTTCAATTGGTTATATTTTTGCTTGTGCAGAAAACGAAAGCGTTGCGGTCAACCTTTGCCGCCCGACGGCAGAGGTCGACCGATCAAGGCAGGCCGTTGCAGCCGTGTTTTAGGAACCCGGGGCGTTGCGCCAGGCGTTGGAAATATTCGTCGATCGCCGGAAAGTCCGGTCGATCCATCGGCGTCATCAGCCAACGGTTGACTGACAGCCCGATGACGATATCGGCCAGTGTGAACCGTGGTCCGGCAACATAGGCTTTGGTGGTCGCGAGCTGATGTTCGAGGATGCCCATCTTCTGATTCCAGCCGCGCAAGCCCATGGCAATCCGGTGCGCGTCCTGGAACTCCGGGTCTTTGCGTACCAGTGCCGTGAACGCGTAGCTCCAGGACGAATTGAGATCGGTGGCTTGCCAATCCATCCACTGCTCCACCCGGGCGCGCGCCGCCGGTTCGTGCGGCAGCAATTCAGCGTGTGGGTGTTTGCCGGCCAGGTAACGGCAGATGGTATTGGACTCCCACAGCACGCCGGCCTCATCGATGATCACCGGCACCTGTGCGTTGGGGTTGAGCCGGACAAATTCGGGACTGTGGGTCGACGCATACCCGCTGCCCCAATCCTCGCGTTCGTAGGAAAGGCCCAGCTCGTCGCAGGTCCACAGGACTTTTCTGACGTTGATGGATGAGGCTTTGCCGAGAATCTTCAGTGCATGTTCCATGGAACGGCTCCTTTAGCGATTCGATGCTTCCGGAAGATCAGAATACCCCTGTAGGAGCCGGCTTGCTGTGGGCGGCTCCTACAGGGCTACGTGCTTTCGCGCACCTTCAATTCGAACCCCATGTCCTGCACCGGTTTCGCCACGGTGTTGCCCGCCATCAACGTCAGCATCTGCTCTGCCGCGCGACGGCCAATTGCCTCGCGGGGGGTGTTGATGCTGCTCAGGCGCGGGACCATGTGCGCCGAGGCCGGCAGGTCGTTGAAACCGAGGACCGCTACTTGTTCGGGAATTTTGATCCCGCAGCGCATCGCTTCCAGCAGCGCGCCCTGGGCCAGGTCGTCGTTGCCAAAGAAGATCGCATCGACGTCAGGATGACTGGCGATCAGTTGCAGGAACAGCTCGCCACCCAGGCCGACGGAGGAGGCGCGGGGCGTCAGCACTTCCAGGTCCGGGTCATACCGACCAGCCTTTTGCAGGGCTTTGCGAAACCCTTCGCCGCGCAGCAGCGTGCGCTGATCCAGTTGCGCACCGATGTACGCCAGGCGCTTGCGACCGCGGGACAGCAAATGCTCCGCCGCCGTTTCGCCGGCCGCCAGTTGCGAGAAACCCACGCAATTGAGGCCCGCAGCGCTGTCGAGTTCCATCATGTACACGCAGGGAATATTGCTCGCCTCGATCATCCGCCGCGAACTTTCGGTGCGATCAAACCCGGTCAGCAGCAAACCGCGTGGCTGATAGGCCATGTAATTGCGCAGCAGGTTTTCTTCTTCGTCACGCGAGTAATGGAAGTTGCCGATCAGCACTTCGAAGCCCTTCGGTCGTAAAACCTGATGAATGGCTTCCAGGGTGTCGATGAACAGCAAGTTGGACAGCGACGGCACCAAAACCACTACGGAATGGCTCTGGGCCGAGGCTAACGCTCGGGCGGCGGGGTTGACCACGTAGTTGAGTTCAAGCGCGGCTTTCTGGACTTTTTCCACCAGTTCGGTGGCCACCGTGCTCACGCCGCGCAAGGCGCGGGAGGCGGTAATCGGGCTGACGCCGGCCAGTCGGGCTACTTCATTGAGGGTAGGACGGCCAGTGGTTCGCGTATTTTTATCGTTTTTAGAAGAGGTCATCGGGCGGCTTGCCAAACAAAATTCAAGGCACTAAGGTAGCGCTGTCCCGATGCAGCTGCAAATGCGTAAGCGAGTTTTGCCTGAACCTCGCTTTTCGGCGTCCGGAACGAACATGCTGCAACCCACAAAAATGACAAGAAGGCGTCGGCAACTTCTACTTTTCGTCTAGTGTCATAACTGGCAAAGGTAGCGCTGTCTGCGCGCTGAGGTGTTACATGAATCATCCCATCACCGCCCTAGTCATCATGGGCGTTGCCGGTTGCGGCAAGACCTGCGTCAGCGAAGCCTTGTGCCAGCTCAGCGGCGCGACTGCCATTGAAGGCGATACTTTCCACCCTGCCGCCAATATCGAAAAGATGAGCGCGGGTATCCCCCTGAACGACGACGACCGTGCCGGCTGGCTCGACAGCCTGTGCGATGAACTGCGCCGCGTCGACGCCACGGGCCAGCGCCCGGTGTTGACCTGCTCGGCCCTCAAACACAGTTACCGCGAAGTTTTGCGCAGCGCCTTGCCGGGCCTGGGTTTTGTGTTCCTTGAGCTCACGCCTGAAGTGGCGGCCGATCGTGTCTCCCATCGGCCGGGCCATTTCATGCCGTCGACCCTGATCGACAGCCAGTTCGCCACCCTTGAATCCCCGGTTGGCGAACCGCTGACGTTGGCCCTCGATGCTTCGAACCACAGCGTCGACCAGTTGGCGAAGCAAGCCCACGTCTGGTGGCTGGAACACGGCCTGAAACGCGCCGGCTAAATTTTGCTTGAAGAGATAGCGCTGTCCTTATGGCTTTCGAATTACCCGTTTTAATAACAACAACAACCAGGAGACACCCCTAATGTTTGGCATGTCCCACGAGACGTTCCTGCTGCTCGATGCAGTGGTTACGGTGATCGGGCTTATCGTCTTGATCACCAAGTTCAAATTTCACCCGTTCATTGCCCTGATCATTGCCGCAGCCTTTCTCGGGCTGACTTCCGGCATGCCGATCGGCACCATCATCAAGGCGTTCCAGGACGGCTTCGGTGGCGTGCTCGGTTTCGTCGGCATCATCCTCGCGCTGGGCACGATGCTCGGCAAAATGATGGCCGAGTCGGGCGGGGCGGATCAGATTGCCCAGACGCTGATTCGCGCGTTCGGCAAGGACAAAGTGCAGTGGGCAATGATGTTCGCCGCGTTCCTGGTCGGCATTCCGCTGTTCTTCGAAATCGGTTTTGTACTGCTGATCCCGCTGGTGTTCATCGTCGCCCGGCGTACCGGCGTGTCGATCATCAAGATCGGTATCCCGCTGCTGGCCGGTCTGTCTGCGGTGCACGGGCTCGTTCCGCCGCACCCGGGTCCATTGCTGGCCATCGGCGTGTTCGGTGCCGACATCGGCAAGACCATTCTCTACGGCCTGATCGTTGCACTGCCGACGGCCATCATCGCCGGCCCGATCTACGGCACCTTCATCGCCAAATACATTCCCGGTCATCCCAACCAGGAACTGGTGGATCAACTGGCGCGTGAGAACGATTCTGCCGATCTCCCAAGCTTCTCCATCACCTTGATCACCGTGCTGTCGCCGGTGTTCCTGATGCTGCTCAAGACCTTCGCCGACGTGGTGCTGCCGGACGGCAACTTCTTCCGCACCTTCATGGACCTGATCGGTCACCCGATCTCGGCCCTGCTGCTGGCGTTGCTGCTGTCGCTGTACACCTTCGGTTACAAGCAGGGCATTGGCTCCAACCAGATGCTCAAATGGCTGGACGCGAGCCTCGCGCCAACCGCCGCGATCATCCTGATCATCGGTGCCGGTGGTGGCTTCAAGCAGATGCTGGTGACCAGCGGCGTGGGTAATGTCATCGGCAACATGGCCGTGGCCGCACAAATCTCGCCGATCCTGCTGGCCTGGCTGGTGGCGGCGGTGATCCGTATCGCGACCGGTTCGGCGACCGTGGCGACCATTACTGGCGCAGGCATCGTGGTGCCGGTGGTGGGGATGATTCCGGGTGTGAACCGTGAGCTGCTGGTGCTGGCGACCGGCGCCGGTTCGTTGATCCTGTCTCACGTCAACGACGCGGGTTTCTGGCTGGTGAAGCAGTACTTCAACATGACCGTGGCGGAAACCTTCAAGACCTGGACGGCGATGGAAACCATCCTGTCCGTGGTTGGCCTGGGCTTCATCCTGCTGCTGTCGTTGTTCGTCTAAGCAACACCGCAACGCATGTGTAGGAGCCGGCTTGCTGGCGATGGCATCGACTCGGTTAGACGTTAAACCGAGTCGCCTGCATCGCCAGCAAGCCGGCTCCTACAGAGTTGGGTGTCAGGCGTTGGTTTTTGCGACCAAGCCATCCGCCCTGAACATCCCGCGAATCCCGCGCACTGCCTGACGAATCCGGTCCTGGTTTTCGATCAGCGCGAAGCGCACATGATCATCCCCGTATTCCCCGAACCCGACACCCGGCGAGACGCAGACCTTGGCCTCGGCGAGCAGTTTCTTGGCAAATTCCAACGAGCCAAGGTGCGCGTAGGCTTCGGGAATCTTCGCCCAGACGTACATCGACGCTTTCGGGTTTTCCACCATCCAGCCCAGTTCATGCAGGCCTTTGACCAGCACGTTGCGCCGCTGCCGATACTGCTCGGCGATGTCTTTCACGCACTGCTGATCGCCTTCCAGTGCGGCAATTGCCGCGACTTGCAGCGGTGTGAAAGTGCCGTAGTCGTGGTAGCTCTTGATCCGCGCCAGGGCGTTGACCAGTTCCGGGTTGCCGACCATGAAACCGATGCGCCAGCCTGCCATGTTGTAGCTCTTGGACAGGGTGAAAAATTCCACCGCGATGTCCTTGGCGCCCGGTACTTGCATGATCGACGGGGCTTTCCAGCCGTCGTAGACGATGTCGGCGTAGGCCAGGTCATGCACGACCAGTACGTCGTACTGTTTGGCGAGGGCAATGACGCGTTCGAAGAAATCCAGCTCAACGCACTGCGCGGTGGGGTTGGACGGGAAGCCGAGGATCATCATTTTCGGTTTCGGAATCGAGCCGCGAATCGCCCGTTCCAGTTCGGCGAAGAAGTCCACGCCCGGAATCAGCGGCACCGAACGCACCTGGGCGCCGGCAATCACGGCACCGTAGATGTGAATCGGGTAGCTCGGGTTCGGCACCAGCACGGTGTCGCCCTGGTCCAGGGTGGCGAGCATCAAGTGCGCCAGGCCTTCCTTGGAACCGATGGTCACGATGGCTTCGCTTTCCGGGTCGATGTCGACCTCGTAGCGTTCCTTGTACCAGTTGGAAATCGCCCGGCGCAGACGTGGAATGCCCTTGGACGTGGAATAACCGTGGGTGTCTTCGCGCTGGGCGACGGTGACGAGTTTTTCGACAATGTGCGGCGGCGTCGGGCCGTCGGGATTGCCCATGCTCAAGTCGATGATGTCTTCGCCACGACGACGGGCGGCCATCTTCAGCTCGGCGGTGATGTTGAATACGTAAGGGGGGAGTCGATCTATGCGCGCAAAGCGGCGCGGCGAACCTTGTTCGGCCATTGTTGCCTCGGATAACGTAAGCGCCCGGAACCGTCCGAGCGACGCTGGTCACTGCGGTGACCTGTGGCGGAATGTAAGGGCAGCTGTGGCAGACTGTCCAGCCTCCACGTAAATAATTTTTTTCCGAAGGAAATCGGTCGATGGAATTTAGCAGCGGCTTTCTGCTGAGCCTTTCTCTGTGCCTGGACATCGGCGTAGCCAACATCGCGATGATCACGCTGGCCATGCAGCGCGGCTATTTTCAAGGCTTTGCGCTGGGGTTGGGCACCTGTGTCGGCGACCTGATCTACGCCGTGCTGGCCTTGGCCGGCATGACCGTTTTGCTGCAATACGAAACCGTGCGCTGGGTGTTGTGGATTGGTGGTTCGGCGTTGCTGATCTATTTCGCGGCGAAGATGATCTATTCGGCGATCCACCATGAGGCACTGTTGGCCGAGACCGCCGACGTGGGCCACAACTCGCACCGCAAGGAGTTCTTTCGCGGGATCTTCCTGGCCATGTCGTCACCCAGCGCCATTCTCTGGTTCGCGGCGGTGGGCGGCACCCTGATCGCGCGGTCTGGCGGTGGCGGGGCGCTCAGCTCGGCATTGTTCCTCGGCGGATTTCTCTGTGCCGGACTGTTGTGGTCGGCAGGCCTGTGCTTCGCCGCGAGCCATGGCGGCAAGTTGCTGGGCGACAAGCTGCTGCGTTATTCGTACATGGCATCGGCGGCGATCTTCTGCTATTTCGCGGTGTACGTGATCCTATCGGGGTACAACGAGTTTATTGGCGCTGGCGCCGCCGAGGCGTTGCATACGCTGTAATTGGGCGAATCGGGTTTGGCTTCTATACTCCTAGCCGAACCCACTTTTTGTACCAGGAGCCGAGTCATGGATGATAAAAATAGCGTCGAAATCCCGGGTCCACGCTTCGAACATGGGCACTTCCTGCTCATTGCGGGGCTTGGTGGACGGTTTACTCAGCAAACCACCCAGGGCATTCCAGCGCTCTGGGAAAAATTCATTCCGCACATCGGAAACGTTCCGGGCCAGAAGGGCGAAGTGACCTACGGCGTGTGTTGCAATTTCGATGGCAAGGGCGGCTTCGACTACATCGCCGGCGTCGAGATCAGCAAGCTCGACGACTTGCCGGATCAGTACCGTTGGGTAGAAGTCCAGCCTCAGCTGTACGCGGTGTTCGAGCATAAAGGGCCGCTAGATGCATTGCCGCAGCTGTTTCAGCACATCTTCGGCACCTGGCAACCGCAGTCCGGGCATGAAGTGCTGGATGCTCCGGAATATGAGCGCTACAGCGAAGACTTCAACCCGAAGCTCAACACCGGAAAACTGGAAATCTGGGTGCCGATCAAAGCGTGAAGTGTACGTCGGGAGGCGGATCAACGATGCGCCTCTCGATGTCATGCCCAGGCTGATTTATGATCCCCAGCCTTTCCCCGCTGATTCCGAGCCGCCATGAACACCGTCATCCGCCACGTCACCCCCGCTGACCTGGACCGCTGCTACGCCATCGAAACCGTTGCCTACGAAGGTGACGAAGCTGCCACCCGAGAAAAAATCGCCACGCGCATCGCCACCTGGCCTGAAGGTTTTATCGTCGCCGAAGTGGACGGCGTTGTAGCCGGTTTCATCAACTCCGGTGCTGCGTTTCAGGTGGAAATGTCGGACGAAGCGTTCAAGGAACTGATCGGCCACGACCCGGCCGGCCCGCACGTGGTGATCATGTCGGTGGTGGTGCATCCGGATTATCAGGGGCAGGGTTTGGCGAAACGTCTGATGGGCGAGTTTATCGAGCGCATGCGTGCGCTGGGCAAGGCCAGCATCAACCTGATGTGCAAGGAGCGGCACATTCCGCTGTACGCCGGGTTCGGATTTGCCTACATCAAACCTTCCGCGTCGGACCATGGCGGAATGGCGTGGCATGAGATGGTGTTGGTGCTCTGATTGATGCGGTGTGGTGTGAAATGCTTTCGCGGGCAAGCCTCGCTCCTACAGGTTTGGTGTGCTCCTGAATTCACCATGAACCTGTAGGAGCGAGGCTTGCCCGCGAAGGCAATCCAAAAGTCGCCACATCGATCTAATAAAGACTGTCCCGCACCCTCACCGGCGCCTCCCGGTCATACGTCTCTGCATCAAACTGCCCATCATTCAAGCGCTTGTGAAACGCCCCCGCCGTCGGCAGCGCCGAGCGATCCAGGTGCTTCTGCGGGTTCCACAAATCCGAACGCACAATCGCTTTCGAGCAGTGAAAAAACGCCGCCTCCACCGTCACCAGCATCACCGTGCGCGCCGATTTGCCGTTGACCGCGAAGCTTTCCAGCAAGGCCGGCTCATTGCTGATCTGCGCTGCGCCGTTGACCCGCAAGGTTTCGCCGATCCCCGGGATGATGAACAACAGCGACACCCGCGGATCGAACACCACATTGCGTAGCGTGTCGATGCGGTTGTTGCCCGGGCGATCCGGGATCGCCAGGGTGCGCTCATCGATGATTCGCACGAAACCTGGCGTGTCACCGCGCGGCGAGCCGTCCAGGCCGTCGGGGCCGACCGAGCTGATGATCACCAGCGGCGAGGCGCGGACCATCGCTTGATAATCCTCGTTCAGAAAGGCGATTTGTTTGCGTACCGCGCGTTCGTGGGGTTGGCCGTAAATTGCTTCCAGTGCTTCGATGCTGTCGAGCATAACCACCTCAGAAAATCAGCCCCATCCGCCGTTCGTAACCGATCCGGCCCTTATAGGCCTCGCCGCTGTCGACCCAGCCGAATTTTGCATACAGCGCGATGGCTGCTTCGTTGTCCGCATCCACCGACAACTCCAGCCCCCGTATTTCCGGAAACGTCTGACGCGCGACCTCCGGTAAGGCTTGCAGGCAGGCCTTGCCATAACCTTTGCCCTGTTGACGCTGATCGACTTGCAACGCATGCAGGGTGGCGCTGTGTTCGTCGGCCCAGGCCGGCAGCACTGGCGGGCGTTTGAGCAGCAGGAAAGCCACCGGGACATCCTCGACCAGCAGGGCAAATCCTTTGACGCCGGGGCCAGGTTTGGACAGCAGGGTGTGCAATGCACCGTGGATGTCGCCGGAGA
The DNA here is from genome assembly GCF_020423045.1 of Pseudomonas sp. MM213. Classification (NCBI taxonomy): domain Bacteria; kingdom Pseudomonadati; phylum Pseudomonadota; class Gammaproteobacteria; order Pseudomonadales; family Pseudomonadaceae; genus Pseudomonas; species Pseudomonas sp. MM213. Next base: position 3,088,654 of record NZ_CP081943.1, on the reverse strand, counting down.
ACTTGATCTGTTCCTGATGAACTTCGATGGCCTCCACCTCCTGGCGCTGCTTCGCGTTCAGGCTTTCGTAAGGCACGAGTCGGGTTGTCACTGGAGTGTCCTTTTTCCAACAGAAATGAGCCTCGGATTCTAGCGAGTTTGCGCCCATGGATTATTTTTAATTTGACTGTCGATCTGGCGTCTTGCCGGACGACTAAGGGTGTCTTCACAACAAAAAACACGGAGAACCACCATGAACGCTACCCACGAAATCCAGGCCCTGATCGACAGTTATCGTCAGGCGGTCATCACCAAGGATCTCGAGAAAATCATGGCGTTGTATGCCGAGGACATCGTCTCCTACGACGCGGTCAAGGCCCTGCAGTTTCGCGGCAAGGCGGCCTACCGCGCGCATTGGCTGGAATGCATGGAAATGTGCCAGGGCCCGCACACCTTTGATTTTGACCAGATGAACATCGTGGCCGACGAGCACATCGCCTTCGCCCATTGGCTGGCCCATTGCGGCGGTACCAACGAGAAGGGCGAAACCCAGGCCTGCTGGATGCGCGTGACCGGCTGCTATCGGCGCGAGGCCGGGCAATGGCGCATCGTCCACGAACACTGGTCGGCACCGTTCGACATGACGAGCGGCACCGCGCTGTTCGGTCTGCAGCCCTGATCGTCGGGAAGTGCCCCCCACGCGCCAAACTGCAGCCATAGTTGATCAGTTCGATCCGGAGAGCCCCATGAAGTATTTATGCCTGGTCTACAGCAACGAACAGGAGTTGCACTCGCTGCCCGAAAGTCCCAACGACGCCGAGTGCATGGCCTACGCCGAATCGATCCAGGGCAGCGGCCGCATGCTCGCCGCCGAAGCGCTGGAGTCGGTGCAGACCGCGACCACCGTGCGCATGCGCAACGGCAAAGTGTCGATCACCGACGGCCCGTTCGCCGAAACCAAGGAGCAGTTGGCCGGCTTCTACCTGATCGACGCCAAGGACCTCAATGAAGCCCTCCAGGTTGCCGGCAACATTCCGGCGGCCCGGGTCGGCTGTGTCGAGGTGCGACCGGTTCGTCAATTGAATCCCTGATAAGGAGGTTTGCGTGGTGATGTGGGTGATTGAAGGCCATCGGTACTGATGGCTGACGTGTCGGTCAAGGCTCGGGTCGAGCAGGTTTACCGCGAAGACTCGCGGCGAATCCTCGCGACCCTGATCCGTTTGCTCGGTGATTTCGATCTGGCCGAGGAGGCCCTGCACGAGGCGTTTTTCATCGCGGTCGAGCGTTGGCAGCGTGACGGTGTGCCGGACAATCCGCGTGCCTGGCTGGTGTCCACCGGACGCTTCAAGGCCATCGACGGCTTGCGTCGGCGCGCGCGGTTTGCCGCGTCCCGGCCGATGCTGATCGCGCAACTGGAAGCGCTGGAGCAGGCCGACTGGAGTGACGAAGACGTGGAAGACGATCGCCTGCGTTTGATCTTCACCTGTTGTCACCCGGCACTCGCGGCGGATGCTCAAGTGCCGCTGACGTTGCGCGAAGTCTGCGACCTGACCACCGAAGAAATCGCCCGGGCGTTTCTCTCGGCACCGGCCACCATTGCCCAGCGCATTGTGCGTGCCAAGGCGAAAATCCGCGACGCGAAAATCCCTTATCAGGTGCCGACCCTGGCGGAATTGCCTGAGCGTCTCGACAGCGTGCTGCGGGTGATTTACCTGGTGTTCAACGAAGGTTACTCGGCGTCCATCGGTGCTGAACTGACTCGCGAGGATCTGACCCGAGAGGCCATCCGGCTCGGTCGATTGGTCATGGAATTGCTGCCCGAACCCGAAGTCATGGGCCTGCTGGCGCTGATGCTGTTGCATGAGTCACGACGCCCGGCGCGAACGTCGGCGAGTGGCGAGCTGATTGTGCTGGATGAGCAGGACCGTACGCTGTGGGATGCCGGGTTGATTGCCGAAGGGTGCGCGCTGATTGCGCGGGCGTTGACCTCGCGGCGATTCGGACCTTACTGCCTGCAAGCGGCGATTGCGGCGGTGCATGCCGAAGCGCCGACGGCGGGGGAGACGGACTGGGCGCAGATTGCGGGTTTGTATGATGTGCTGTTGGCGGCGGTGCCTTCACCGGTGATTGAGCTGAATCGCGCGGCGGCGATCTCCAAGCGCGATGGACCGTTGGCGGGGTTGACGTTGGTTGAAGGGATTCTGGCGCGGGGAGATTTGCTGGATTACCACCTGGCGCATTCGGCGCGGGCGGAGTTTTGTCGGCAGTTGGGCAGAGTGGACGAGGCGCGGGCGGCGTATGAGCGGGCGTTGGAATTGACGCAGCAGGTGCCGGAGCGGCGGTTTATCGAGGCGCGGATCAGAGCGTTGGAATGAGGTGATTTGGCGGGCCCCTTCGCGGGCAAGCCTCGCTCCTACAAGTTCATCACACCTTTCGTAGGAGCGAGGCTTGCCCGCGAATGGCCGCACCGCTATTCCAACATCTTGCCCAACAACCAACTCCCCGCCGGCCCCGGCGGATGCAGCCGCGACCACAGCGCATCAACGAACAGCGGCTTCGGCCACCCTCGCACGTTCAACTCCTGCAGCGTCCCGGCATCAAACCGCCCCACCAGCCATCGCGGCAACGGCGCCCAGCCGAATCCACCCTGAGCCATTTCCAGCAGCATCAAGTAACTCGGTGCCGACCACACGCGCCCCTTCGCCCGGCTTTCATACGGATTGACGATGGTCGCCAGACGCAGCTCCCGGTGCTGCTGCAACAGCTCCTGATCGATTCCGGTCAGGGTCGCCAGCGGATGCTCACGGGACACGAACAAAGCGATTTCCGTGCGTTCCTGCACCGTCGAACTGACCAGGTCCGGCGGGTAACTGTCCTGTTGCTCGGCGAACGCCACATGCGCCCGACCGCTTTGCACCAGCGCCACCAGGTCATCGCATTCGGCGATCAGGCATTCGAGTTCCAGGTCCGGGTAACGCTGCTCGAACGCACTGAGCGCCGCTTCGAAACGGTCGGACTGATAGGTGTCGGAAATCGCTACGGTCAGCTTCGGTTCGACACCCTGAGAGAGTTGGCTGGCGGTCATTTCCAGGCGGCTGGTGGCCGCGAGGATTTCCTCGGCCCGTTGCAACATCACGTGCCCGGCCGGCGTCAGCGTGGGCTTGCGGCTGCTGCGGTCGAACAACACCAGATTCAGATCGATCTCCAGGCTCGCCACCGCAGCACTGACGGTTGACTGACTGCGCCCCAGTTTGCGCGCCGCCGCGGAAAACGAGCCCTGGGTCGCCGCTTGCACAAACGCCTGCAACACTTCCTGAGAGGCCATGAACTATCGCCTTGATCGATGGTTATTGGTTATGAAGTATCGGCGTGAGGATGGATCATGGCAACCACAGTCACTCAGGGAGTTCTGCTCATGAACGCCAACAAATCCATCACTGAACGTATTTTTCAGGCCATCGGCTTTGAACTGCTGGCCATCGTGATCTGCACCCCGTTGCTGGCGTGGATCATGGACAAGCCGATGCTCGACATGGGCGTCGTCACCGTTGTCATTGCGGCGCTGGCCCTGGCCTGGAACGTGATCTTCAACGGGATTTTTGACCGCGTGCTGACGCGATTCGAGATTGCGCACAACGCCTGGACGCGAGTCGTTCATGCGCTGCTGTTTGAAGGCGGGTTGGTGGCGGTCGGCGTGCCGCTGATTGCCTGGTGGCTCAACGTCAGCCTGTGGCAGGCGTTCTTGCTGGATATCGGGGTGCTGCTGTTTTTCCTGCCGTACACCTACGTTTACCACTGGGTGTATGACGTAGTGCGCGAACGAATGGTGATGCGAGAGTCTTGCGAAACCTGAAAACAAACCCTGTAGGAGCCAGCAAGCTGGCTCCTACAAGGGAGCGTTAGACGTGGAAGTAGCCTACGCAGCTATCAAACGGCAGACGCTTGAGCTCGATCTTGTTCAGGTCGAGCACTTCACGCAGGGCTTTGGTTTCGCCCGGGAAGTTGCGGTAAGCGACTTCGTCCAGCACCACGATGGCGCCTTTTGGCATGTACGGCAGGAAGGTTTCCAGCGCGACTTTGGTCGATTCGTACAGGTCGGTGTCGAGGATCAGCATGGCCACGACCAGGTCCGGACGGGTCTTGACCCACTCCGGCACGGTCTTGACGATGTCGCCCTTGACCAGTTCGCAACGCGGGATGCGGTTGACCGGGCGCAGCAGGTCGTTGGCGTCGATCATGTCCTGGATCAGCGACTGGTCGGTGTCGGCGAACATGGTCTCGTTGACGTCGGCCGGGTCTTCTTTCTTGTCGATGCTCTGGAAGCCTTCGAAGGTGTCGAAGCCCACGATCGAACGGTTGATCGCGTACGGTTCCAGGATCATCGACAAGTGCATGTACAGCATCAGCGAGTTGCCCTTGTACACGCCGCACTCGATGATCGCGCCCGGTACTTCAGCGACTTTCTTGAACAGTTCCATACGCGACAGTGCAGCGGTCACGCCGATGCGGTTGGCGAAGACGAACGGTGCGTCGGCCACGTACTCGGCATCGACCCGTTTCAGAACGTTGGTACGGGTTTCGTTGTACTGGGCCTCGGCAGGCGTGATGCGACGCTTGGTCATGCTTCGATTCCTTGGAAATTAGAAAAGTCGTGGGCGTGGAAATAGTCTTTGAAACCTGCGCCGACGTCAGGGCAGGCGCTGTCGACGTTGATCGCGCCGCGCTTGTGCTTGAGGTCGTCGAGGTGCATCAGGCGGAAATCCACGCTGAAACGGGTTTGTTGCGTGTAGTTGGGCACCGTGCCGTGCAGGTGTGAGCCCGAGAAAACCAGCATCTCGGCGGTGTTGCCGGCGATGCGAATTTCGGACGCGGTGTTGATCGCTTCGGTGGGCACCGGGTGTTGGCGTGCCTCTTCCTTGACGTTGTCCTTGGCGCGTTGACGTTGTACGCCAATCCAGTCCGACAGGCTCCATTGTGCCGAGGTGTTTTTCACCGGGGCATCGAAGTAGGCCGGGTTGATCATCATGGTCTGGTCAGGCTGGATCGTGTAGACCGGCATCCAGGTATTGATCTGGCAGTCGACGCCGCCGTACCAGGTATCGCGATGCGGCTTGTAGGCATAGCTGACGCCCGCATGCAGGTAGTCGTAGTTGGGCACGACGCGGATACGCGGTACGTCGAAGATGAATTCTTCGGGGGCGGCACCGATCTCTTCGGTGAAGCTGCGAATCAGTTCTTTGGCACGCAGGCTGTTGGTGAACTGGCCCTTGAGGCGCGTCACCAGTACGACGAATTCTTCCACCGGCATCAGCGTGTGCAGCGCCTGGTGGTTGGTCTCGCCGTCGAAGGCAGCGGTGATGCTTTCCTGGGCGAACGCGCACAGCTCTTTGGCGGCGCGCAGTTGTGTGTTCAGGAAGATGTCGCCGCCATAGATGGCTTCTTTGAAGTCAGCTTTGTGTTGAAGCTGATTGATGTACAGATTCACGGTTCCTCTCCTGAATACATCGAGTCTCTTAAGAGTCGGCCACACGTTAGCAAACTGAAGTGCAATCCGGTGGGCGGAGGATCAATAAAAGCGCAATCCCCTGAATTTGCGACGAAAAGCATTCTCCAGACAAAAAAATCCCCTGTAGGAGCGAGGCTTGCCCGCGAAGGCGGTGTGTCATTCAACAAATGTTGTCGACTGACACACCGCCTTCGCGGGCAAGCCTCGCTCCTACAGAGGGCAGTGTTGAAACTAGAAGATTTGGGTGAACAACCAATACAAACTGCCCGACAGCACAATCGCCGCCGGCAAGGTCAACACCCACGCCATCAGCAGATTGCGGATGGTCTTCATCTGCAAGCCGCCGCCGTTGGCGACCATGGTCCCGGCCACCCCTGAAGACAACACGTGGGTGGTCGACACCGGCAATCCGAACATGTCCGCCGCGCCGATGGTCAGCATGGCCACGGTTTCCGCCGAGGCGCCTTGCGCGTAGGTCAGGTGGGACTTGCCGATCTTTTCACCGACCGTCACCACAATGCGTTTCCAGCCGACCATGGTGCCCAGGCCCAGGGCAATCGCCACCGCGATCTTTACCCACAACGGAATAAACCGCGTCGAATTGTCGATCTGCTGCTTGAACAGTTGCAGCTTGCCGCTGGTGTCGGCGTCGAAGTTGCCGACCTTGTTCTTGTCCATCAGGCGAATGGTTTCGCTGGCCAGGTACATGTCGTTACGCACGTTACCCACGGCTTCGGCGGGCACTTTGGACAACGAGCCGTAACCCTTGACCTCGGCACCGATACGGCCGGTGAGCGCGGCGAGGGCCGGGATCAGTTGCGGCGCGGCCTCCTTGCTGCGCACGTAGTCAGACAACACCGCACGCGGGTCGGCCGGTGCCGGCAGCGGCGAATTTTTCACCAGTGCTTGCTGGGTGACTTCGGCGACGGCGGCGAACTGCAAGGCCTGATCGGCCGGCATGGTGCGGTTCAGCGCATAGGCCATGGGCAGCGTGCCGACCAGAATCAGCATGATCAGGCCCATGCCTTTCTGGCCATCGTTGGAACCGTGGGCAAACGACACGCCGGTGCAGGTCACGATCAGCATGCCGCGAATCCACCACGGTGGCGGCGTGTTGCCTTTTGGCGCCTTGTACAGCGCGCGATTCTTGACGAAGGCGCGCAAGGCCAGCAGCAACAGCGCGGCAAAACCAAAGCCGACCAGCGGCGAGAGCAACAGCGCATAACCGATCTTGGTGGCCTGCGCCCAGTCCACGCCGCTGGTGCCATCGCGGCCATGCATCAGGGCATTGGCCACGCCGACACCAATGATCGAACCGATCAGCGTGTGCGACGACGACGCCGGCAAGCCCAGCCACCAGGTGCCGAGGTTCCACAGGATCGCGGCGATCAGCAGGGCGAAAATCATCGCGAACCCGGCGGACGAACCGACCTGCAGAATCAGCTCCACCGGCAGCAGGGCGATGATGCCGAACGCCACCGCGCCGCTGGACAGCAACACCCCCAGGAAGTTGAAGAACCCGGACCAGGCCACTGCGAAATTCGGCGGCATCGAGTTGGTGTAAATCACCGTGGCCACCGCGTTGGCGGTGTCGTGGAAACCGTTGACGAACTCAAAGCCCAGCGCGATCAGCAGCGCCACGCCCAGCAGCAGAAACGGCGTCCAGGTGGTGACCACCGTGCCGAGTTCGCTCATGTCGTGCATCAGGCTGTACGCGGTGAACAACAGTCCACTGGCCAGTACACCGAAGAAAATCACCAGGGTGAACAGGTTGGGTTTCTTGTCGAGCTGCGGTCTGGCGCTGCTGGCGGGCGCCTGGGCAGCGGAAAAGGAAGGAGTAGCCATGCCGGACAATCCTGAGGAGGGAAGTGTGTCGGTCATGATCGTTGCTAAATATTACAGGGAGGCTGCGTTGGGTCAGTGTTTGGGTTTTTTGCTGATACCACCGATCCGAACTTGACACCGTCCCTGTAGGAGCGAGGCTTGCCCGCGAAGAACGATATCGCGGTGTATCAGGCATACCGCGGCGCCTCATTCGCGGGCAAGCCTCGCTCCTACAGAGGTGGTGGTTGCTTAATAATCCTCGCGTTTTTTGAATGCCCAACGCCCCGCAATCACCGTAAACGTCGCGACCAAGGCCACCAGGATCCAGAACCCCTCCGGGTCCTGCGATAGCGGCACGCCCCCCACGTTCATGCCAAAAAAACCGGCAATGATGTTGATCGGCAAGGCCAGCACTGTGACTACGGTCAAGGTGAACAGCGTGCGGTTGCTTTGCTCGTTGAGGTTGGCGGCAATCTCTTCCTGCAACAGCTTGATCCGCTCACCCAGCGCCGTGAGGTCGTTGATGATCAGCGCAAACTCCTCGGTGGACTTGCGCAGCTCCTTCACGTCTTCCTTCTGCAACCATTGCGGCGGGCGATTGAGCAGGCGCAGCAACGAGCCCGGCTCCAGCGCCAGCAGCCGTTGCAAGCGCACCAGCACCCGGCGATTGGCGCCCAGCTCTGCGCGGTTGGTCGACAGCCGCGAGGACAGCAGTTCGTCTTCTATCTGATCGACACTGAGGCTGGTCTTGCGCACGATCTGCGTCAGCACTTCGCCCTGGTCGCGCAGCAAATGCACGAGCAATTCCAGCGGCGAGCGAAAGCGCTCACCGGCCTTCACCGAGGAGCGCAACTTGTCCACCGAGTGCAGCGGTTGCAGGCGTGCGCTGATGATCAGCCGACTGCGCGCACACACCCACAGCGTCGACACATCCGAAGAGACCATGCTGCTGAGGTTGAACACCACGTCGTTGACCACCGCCAGCAACGCCGAATCGACATGCTCGATGCGCGTCGAACGCGAGCCTTCATGCAAGGCTTCGAAAAACTTGTCGGGCAATTCCAGATGACTTTTCATCCAGCGCTCGCACGCGGCATGAGCGAGGTTCAGGTGCAGCCAGAGAAATTCGTCGCTGTCGTCCGGTTGTTGCAGGGACCGCAACGCCATGGCCGAATCGATTTCCCGACCGCGTTCGCCGGGACGAAAACTGAAACCGTACAGCAGACCGAACAGGTCCGGGTCGCGATGGCTTTGGTCGATGCTGTGGTTCATGAGGTCTCGCTGTGAGGAGGCGGCCTGTCGCGGGTTTCACAGGTTCACTTGAGCCGCATCATCGCAAGGCGTCTTGACAGTTTTGTGACAGCTTCGTGTGGCTGGCCAAGTGCCTTCTACCGGCGGTCGGAACCGCTCAAGAACGGCCCTGACACGCCGATCTCGTAGGAGCCAGCTTGCTGCGGGCGGCGTTCCGACGATAGCGTGCTGCCAGTCAATAGATTTCCCGACTGACCGGACGCTATCGCCAGCAAGCCGGCTCCTACAAAAGCATGCGTTCGACGCTGTAGACAGGGAATGTCCGGATTACTTTCACGCCCCCCAAGGCGTGCCTCATTCCTGTCACGAGTACCTTCCGATGTCTTTGCAAAAGTCCTTGAGAGCGCAAATTCTCGCCCTGTTGAGCGGCAGCCTGTTTGCGATGCTGTTGATCGCTCTGGCCTGTTTTCACTTTCTGTCGAATGGCGTTCAAAGCTACGCGAATCTCATTGACGGTCCGCTGCACACTTCGCAATTGATCGATGAAGCCAACCTGCAATTCAAGGTGCAGGTGCAGGAATGGAAAAACGTTCTGCTGCGTGGCAAGCAACCGGCAGACCTGGACAAATACTGGAAGCAATTCGAAGACCGTCAGCGCGAGGTGCAGGGCATCCTCGGCGAACTGGCCGGGCAGAAGGGCATTGAGCCGCAACTCAAGACCCGCATCGAACGCCTGCGTGACGAGCATCGTCAGTTGGGCGCGGCATACCAGAAGGGTCGCGATGCCTACGTGGCGGCCGGTGCCGATCCAACGGCGGGCGACACGGCAGTCAAAGGTGTCGACCGTGCAGCCAGCGATCAGATGAGTGAACTGGTCAGCGAATTGCGCAAACAGGGCGTCGAGCAGTCGAAGCTGATCAGCGCCAGCGCAGATCGCACCGTGTTGCTGGGCATCATTGTGATGCTCGCTTCGGGCTTGTTGATCGGGCTGTTGAGCCTGTGGCTGGTCAATCGCAACCTGGTTGAACCGATCCGCAAATTGATCGACTACGTGGCGCAACTTGCCCAGGGCAAGTTTGCCGAACGCGTGGCCAGCACCCGCCAGGACGAGCTGGGCAAACTGGCGATTGCGGCCAATACGCTGCGTGATTTCCTCGCTGAAACTTTCAGCCGCTTACAGGTCAGTGCCAAGGATCTGGACGGCGCCAGCAGTGAGTTGAATTCGATCGCCAGCCTCATGGCCAGTGGCACCAACGAACAGTTCAACCGCACTGATCAGGTGGCCACAGCGATGAACGAAATGTCTGCCACTGCTCAGGAAGTCGCACGTCACGCCGCTGATGCGGCACGTGCCGCCGACGATGCCGACCAGTCCGCCCAACAAGGCGAAAAAGTCATGCAGGGCACCATCCACACCATCACTCGCATGCGCGGCGAAATCGCCAACACGGCGACCGTCATCCGCCAACTGGAAACCGACAGCGGCCGCATCGGCAAGGTGCTGGAAGTGATTCGCGGCATCGCCGAGCAAACCAACCTGCTGGCACTCAACGCCGCCATCGAAGCGGCGCGTGCCGGTGAGGCGGGGCGCGGTTTTGCCGTGGTGGCCGATGAAGTACGCAGCCTGGCCCAGCGCACGGCGGCGTCGATCATCGAGATCAACCAGATCATCCAGACCGTGCAAACCGGTGCGGTGGACGCGGCTCAGGCGATAGAAAGCGGCCAGTCGCGTAGCGAGGAAAGCGTTCAGCAAGTGACCGAGGCCGGCGCCATGCTGGAGCGCATCACGCATGCCGTGGAAGCGATTCGCGACATGAACCGCCAGATCGCCACCGCCGCCGAAGAGCAGACTTCGGTCGCCGAAGACATCTCGCGCAACCTCACCGAGATCACCAGCATCGCCAGTACCAACCTCGACAACGTGCAACGCACTGAAGCCGCCAGCCACAACCTGCACGGGTTGTCGGGGCAGTTGAATGAAGTGACGGCGCGCTTGAGCGCCTAAGGGAAATGGTTGTGTACCGGCTTGCTTACCGAGTGGGTACACAGTCGATCTCAAGTCCGCTGCCCCGATGTCGATGATGAGCGTATTCCCATCACCTCAATGGAAAACGCCATGGTTAGCATCTCGTCTGTTTCGATCATCCAGCCCGTCGCCACTGCTTCGGCCAAAGCCACAGCAAGCACAGACGACACGTCTGTCACCGCCAGCGCCGAGGCGTCCAGCGACACCACCAAAGTGTCCGCCGGCGGCGCACCGGCAGCGAGTGGCGGCAGCTCCAGCAGCAGCGAAGAATCGGACTCGGTGAAAGCACTGCGCAAGCAGATCGCCGAGCTACAAAAGCAATTGCAGGAACAACAGCAACAACTGCAAGCGGCCCAGGCCAAACAGGAAAGTGCAGACGCCAAGGCTGCCGATGTGGCAGCGGCTCAGTCGCAGATTGCGACGACCTCAGGTTCGTTGCAGACCGCAACGGCGGCGTTGTTGGCGGCGTTGCAGGAAGAAGGCAGCAGCACTGCTGGATCGATGGTCAGTACGTCGGCCTGATTCGAAAACACAAAAAAGCCGCACGATCCGAAAATCGTGCGGCTTTGTTGTGCGCGTATCAGGTGTCTTGTTTGTTGCTCAGGACTTTGCCAGTGGTGGCATCGAAATCCACGTCAAATTCTTTGCCGTCAGCGGTTTTCAGTTCCACTTCGTACTCGAAGCCATTGAAGTGGTTGTCCAGGTCGGTGTCGGTGATGGTCGCACCCGGGTGCAGTTTCAGGGCAGCCTGGTTCATTTCTTCCAGCGGCTTGATCTTGCCGCTCTTGACCAGCTCAGGGATCTGGTCGACGCGGACATCAGCTTGCGCCAGGCCAGCAGTGAGGGTCAGGGCGGCAACGGTGAACAGGGCAGTCAAAGTCTTCATGAGGTTCTTTCCTTGGTGAGCTGTTTAAGTGGGGCCAGATTAACTGGGGCAACTTAATTCACCCTTAATTCCCATAACGTGTCGTTTGTAAAAGCTTCGCGGGCAAGCCTCGCTCCTACAGGAGTCTGAGAAACCTGTAGGAGCGAGGCTTGCCCGCGAAGAATTCAACACGGTGCATTTGTTGCCGCGGATCAATACCCGTTGTTCTGCAACAACTGCGCAACCGTACCCGCCGCCGGACGTTTGTAGAACTTCAACAACTCGCTGGCGCGGTTGGTGAAGATGCCATCAACCCCGGCGTCCATGACCTTCTGGTAATCCACCGCATCATCGATGGTGTAGACGTGCACCAGCAAACCCTGATCGTGGGTGTACTGGTTCATCCACGGTTTGACCAGGTCCGAGTAGCTCTGATCGCCACCCTTGGTCAGTGCGGCAGAAGGGCCGGTGCCGATCGCGCCTTGAGCCTTGGCGTACTCGACCCATTGCTGGAATTCGGCTTTGTCCTTCGGTTCCTGTTTGGCGTAGTACGTGGCTTTGTCCTTGTCGCCGGACTCGGCGAACGTCACCTTGGACTTGGGCTCGATGCTGCCTTCGCCGACCCACAACAGCAGGATCTTCGGCACTTGCGGCATTTCCTTTTCCAGCAGTTCGAGGCTGCTCTTCTCGAAGGTTTGCAGCACCACCTTACCTTTGCCCTGGCCGACGGCGAGTTCGCTTTTCGCCAGTTTCGAACCCGCCGGGCTCAGCCATCCGCGATCCTGCAATTTATCCTTGAGGTCACGTTCGAGGCCGGGGAATTGCTTCGGCTCCTTGGTTTCGATGTATAGGCCAGGCTTGTGCAGCGGATTGCCCTGGGCGATGTCGATGATTTCATCGAGGGTCAGGATTTTCAGGCCGGCAAAGGAAGGACGCGCGCGGTCCGGGTAAGCCGTGTTGAACCAGCTGCCGGCGTCGAGGGTTTTCAGCTCGGCGATGGTGAACGCATTGGCCGGGCTGTCCTTGCGCTCAGGGAATTTGCTGGCGACGTCGGTGGTGCGTTGCAGGTTGTTGTCGTGCAGGGCAAACAGCACGCCGTCCTTGCTGCGTTGCAGGTCGAGTTCCAGGTAATCGGCACCCAGGTCGCGCGCCAGTTTGTAGGCGGCGGCGGTGGATTCCGGTGCATCGAAGGACGCGCCACGGTGGGCAATCACCGCCGGGTGCGGAATGCCTGCATGTGTGGCCAGTGAAGTTGGGCTTGGCTCGCTGGCGGCCTGCGCCTGGCCGAGACCGAGCAGCATGCTCAGCAGCAGGGCGCTCTTGGTGAAAGTTACAGGCATGGTCGAGATCCTTTCGCAGAGTGTTTTCAAAGACGTCCCTTTTAACAACTGAACGCCGCTTGCGCTATCGCGAGACCGACATAAACGTGTTTAAAGCGGATTTTTTCAGCGCATTTGTGCGGTTCTTTGCAGTACTCTTGGCCCCGGCAGCTTCCCCGGCAGAGGGAACGCCCTTTATCTTGCCCTGCGTGTAAACCATCGATCACTTGTGTGAGGTTTATATGCGCATCACTTCCGAACTCATCTGCCAGGCCGCCGACCAACTCAAAGGCTTCGTCGGTCTCAATCGCAAGACCGGCCAATACATCGTGCGTTTCAGCGAAGATTCCTTCGGCATGGACGTGGCGGATGACGGCATCATTCCTGTAAGTGAATTCGTCTGGGCGTCGGGGCCGGAGCAGGTCATGACGCTGAAGCGCGAGTTGATTCAGTTGTTGCTGGACCAGAACATCGACGACCGGATCAACATTACCGAGCCGTTGCGGGTGTACATGAATCGGCGGGAAGTGCCGGAGATTTCGGCGGTGCGGAGTTTGGTGCGGGGCTGAATTTTTGTGGTGTTTTTGATGGCCCCATCGCGAGCAGGCTCGCTCCCACACTGGTTTTGTGTACGACACCTATCCCCTGTGGGAGCGAGACCGGCTTGCCGGCGATGGCGGCCTAAAAAACACCGCATGATTTACAGCTTGAACTCATAGGCCCGCTCAACCCTGCACACTCGCGTACTGCACGCCGCATACCAGGTCGAGCGCCCACGCTCACGAATCGCGCTGTGCTCGGGATGATGTTTCCACGCCACAATCGCCGCCTCACTGGCCCAATAGGAAACCGTAATCCCGAGCCCGTCCTCACCCCGCGCCGACTCCACACCGAGAAACCCCGGCTGCTCACGCGCCAGTTCAACCATGCGCTCGGCAGCCTCGGCGTAACCCTGATCGCCGTCTGTGCGCAACGAAGTAAAAATCACCGCGTAGTAGGGCGGTTCCGGTGTCTGGGCAATCATGATTTCTGCCTCACACACGCTTCGATCAATGCACTCACCAGCGGCGGCACAATTCCTTTGAGCGCGGCACGTTCAGGCTGAAACAACGTGGCGACAAAAAACGGATGCCCGCGTAATTCCACCGCTCGCAAATCCCCCGTCGAATCGTGCCCCACCGCGGATAATTCCAGGCTTAGCAAATCCCGCTCAAACTGCGGATTCACACCATAACGGCAGCGATAGCCTTCACGAATCTCCGGGTTTTCGTACGCCTTGGCGATCAACGAACCTTCAACCAGTTGAATGCTGTCGATGGCTTCCACTAGCGAGCAAGTCAGTGGTGTGAGCAACGCACGCGTGGCATCGGGTGATGTCTCGCCGTGCTCGGCATCTCCCCATCCCAGAACGTTGCGGGCGTATTCGAGTACCGCGTGCTGAAAACCGCCACACGTACCGAGGAAAGGTCGCTGTTGTTCGCGGGCAAAGCGAATCGCTCGCAGCGCACCGTCTTCATTGCGGTAAGGGCTGGCGGGCACGCACCAAAAACCGTCGAAGTCTTGCAGCGACGTTTCGTCGTTGATGCCGTCGGTGGCCAGCCACTGGAACTGCACGTCCAGTCCGGCGTGTTCGGCAGCCATGCCGAGGGCGACGGGAATCGCCTGGTGGGCGGTGACTTGCGGGTCGTAATCGCCGATCAGGGCGATGTGGATGGCGCTGTTTTCCATGAGGGCTCTCGACGCTTGTTGATTTCTGGAGCCCACTATAGATTGGCGCTCACGCACTCAACATTGGCGTTATCCCAAGTGATCAATGCAGCAGCGCACTATCGACTGGACTACCCCGACCTGTCCCTGATCCTCGCCCTCGTGCGCGGCGGCTCGCTGGCCCGGGCCTCGGCGCTGTTGAAGGTCGACGTTTCGACCGTGTTCCGCGCCGTGCGCCGACTGGAAGCCGCGCTGGGCCAGCAACTGTTCGAAAAAAGCCGCGCCGGCTACTTGCCCACCAGTCTTGCGCAGACCTTGGCCGAACAGGCTGAGCGCGCCGAGCAAGCGCTGGAGGCTGCGCGCATCGGCGTGGAGCAGGGCGGTGAAGTCATCAGCGGCACCGTACGCCTGACCTGCACCGATTCGGTTTTACAAGGTTTGTTGCTGCCGGCGCTGGCGCAGTTCATGCCCGGCTATCCGGCGCTGACGATCGAGCTGAGCACGTCCAACGACTTCGCCAATCTCAGCCGGCGGGACGCGGACATCGCCTTGCGCCTGACCCGGAATCCGCCGGAACACTTGGTGGGCCGATGCCTGGCGCAGGTGTCGTATCGCGTCTGTGCGAGCACGGCGTATCTGAAAACGGTCGATACCGAAGACTTGGCCGCGCTGACATGGATCGCCCCGGACGACTTCCTCCCCGATCACCCCACCGTCGCGTGGCGTCGTCAGCAATTGCCCGGCGTCACACCGGGTTATCGTTGCAACAGCATGTTGTCGGTGACTGAGCTGGTGCGAGCCGGGCTCGGTGTCGCAGCATTGCCGGACTTTCTGATCGATGACGGGCTGCAACCGTTGAGTGAGCCGTTGCACGGTTACGACACCGCGTTGTGGTTGCTGACCCGCCCGGACTGTCGCGCCTTGCGTTCGGTGGTGACGTTGTTCGATGAGTTGGGGCGGGCGTTGAAATTGCTGTAATGCTTGCAGGCGCTTGATTCAGAGCTGGTAACAGGCGAGGAACATGTCCAGCGCGGAGTCCACGACGGTGGTCTGCATTTCAGGCGACAGGCCGGGTAGCCCCATGGAAATCTGCGGCCAGAATGCAAAGGATTTGAGCATCCCCTGAATCTGTTGCGCGGCAAACTCCGGGTCGACCGGCTTCAATCGCCCATCGGCCTGAGCGGCGCGAATCCACACGGTCAAACCTTCTTCGCGCTTGCCCATTCTCTCGACCATGTTCTGCGCGCGCTCGGGGGAGTGGATGGTGGCCGCGATGGCGACCCGCGCCAGGTCGAGAAAATTGTCATCGCCCAGCATCTGCAATTTCGCCATCAGCATGCGGCGCATCTGCTCGCGCAGCGGCAAGTCAGGGCGGTAGGCTGTTTCCTGTTCCGCCGTCACCCGGGCCCATAATTGATTGAGGATTTCGGCGAACAACTCTTCCTTGCTGGGGAAGTGGTTGTACACCGTGCGCTTCGACACGCCAGCGGTGGCGGCGATCTTGTCCATGCTGGTGATGTCGAAACCGTTGGCCCGGAATTCGGCAATCGCCGCTTGAATGATCGCTTCGCGTTTTCGGTCGGTCAGGCGCTGTGGAGCTGTCATAAGTACGCTTCGGCAGAAGAAATTAAGAATTACACTTGGCAGTTTACTTGTGATCAGCTTTGATGCAACCTAGAAACTACACTGTGCAGTGTAATGTTTCGTTAATCCTGCGCAGCCAAAAATAGAGTGTTCGGCTGATGCGTGCGTGCCTTGGCCATTTATCGTCCCACCGTAGAAACTGCACATCGTGCGGTTTCCTGGAGTCATTCAGTCATGGCCAATTCCATTAACGTTTCTGCACCTGAAGCGTCCCGTCAGGCCGAAGGGCACTTCCGCAACCATGCGCCCGTGCAACGAGAAGGCTTGCGCAAAATGGTGCGCATCATGTGGAACATGATCTTCCACAAACCCCGTAACACCCGCCCGACGGCGGCCGTTCCGGTGCAGCGCCTGACCCACGACGCGTTGATCGCCGCGCCCAACCACAGCGTCTATCGCCTCGGTCATTCCACGGTATTGCTGAAACTGCGGGACAAATTCTGGATCACCGACCCGGTCTTCGCCGAACGCGCTTCACCGGTGCAATGGGCCGGCCCGAAACGCTTTCACCAACCACCGATCAGCCTCGAAGAACTACCGCCGATTGAAGCGGTAATCCTGTCCCACGATCATTACGACCACCTCGACTATCAGGCCGTGCTCAAACTGGCGGACAAAACCAAATACTTCCTCACGCCGCTGGGCGTCGGCGACACCCTGATCAAGTGGGGCATCGACGCCAGCAAAGTGCGCCAACTCGACTGGTGGCAAGGCACCGAAGTCGACGGCATCCAATTCGTCGCCACCCCGTCGCAACACTTTTCCGGCCGTGGGCTGTTCGATGGCAACAGCACGCTGTGGGCCTCGTGGGTGATGATCGACGCCGACACACGAATCTTCTTCAGCGGCGACAGCGGCTACTTCGACGGCTTCAAACGCATCGGCGAACAGTTCGGCCCGTTCGACCTGACACTGATGGAAACCGGCGCCTACAACGTCGAGTGGCCGCATGTGCACATGCAACCCGAAGAAACCCTGCAAGCGCACATCGACCTGAAAGGCCGCTGGTTACTGCCCATTCACAACGGCACCTTCGATCTGTCGATGCACGCCTGGTTCGAACCGTTTGACCGGATACTGGCATTGGCCTGGGAGCGCAGTGTTTCGATTACCACGCCGCAGATGGGTGAGGCGTTTAACGTGATGTATCCGCAGCGGGGGAGTGCTTGGTGGTTGGGGATGGAAAACGTCGGCGATCAGGTGGAAATCCAGAACGCATGACGTATCGAAGCCCGGCCGCTTGTGATGCAAGCGGCTCGTGCCGACACCTCACTCAACCATCGCAAAATCCGTCCGCCCCACCGAATTCGACTCAGTCCCTCTAACACTCATCCCTCGCCCCGGCGCAAACCCCGGGAAGAACACCAACCCCTCCGATTCAAACCGATACGCCAACGCCAGCCGATCAGCATCCGGCACATCGCGCCGGGCCTCAAATCGCTCAATCACATCAACCAAAACGCCAGACTCCCGAGACAGCTCATCAACGCTCCAACCCAACATCGCCCGGGCCTGGGCGCAATGGGTGGGGGTGAATTGGAAGAGGGCGATACGTTCCAGGGTGATTTTCATCGCATAAGAGGCCATGGTGTTCTCCGGGCTCGAGAGTGCTGATTCAAAATATACTGTGTTTTTGTACAGTTGTTTTGCGCCCGGATCAAACTCATTTTTTGAATTCTGCTATTTCGCCCCTGCCAACCAGACGGACGGCGCCTGACCCAACACACGACGAAACATCGTCGAAAACGCCGCCGGGCTGTCATAACCGAAATCCAGCGCAATCCGCGTCACCGGCTCACCCACCGCCAATCGCGCCAACGCCAGCACCACGCAGGCGCGCTGCCGCCACTGGCTGAAACTCAGGTCGGTCTGCTGGCGGAACAGCCGATTGAACGTGCGCAGACTGACGTGCATCTGATCCGCCCATTGCTGCGGCGATTGATGAACATCGGGTCGCTGCAAGAAGCCCTGGCACAACCCAAGCAGCCGCGCATCGACCGGCAGCGGAATGTGCAACGGCAAGTGAGCACTGCGCGCCAGCTCATGCAGCAGCAACTCGATCAACGCGCCATCGCGCCCGGCCTCGTCGTACGCCAGCGGAACCTCCACCGCCTCCATCAGCAAATGCCGCATCAACGGCGAAACACTGATCACCTGACAACGCTCGCCCAAGTCCACAGCACCCGGCTCGATGTACAAGCTGCGAGTGCTCACCCCCAGCATCAACACCTCATGCGCCACCCCCGCCGGAATCCACACCGCCCGCTGCGGCGGCACCACCCAGTTGCCATCGTGCGTGCCGACCTGCATCACCCCGGTCGCGCCGTACAACAACTGCGCCCGTCGGTGTGTATGACTAGGCAGCACATGCCCGTAGGAATAATCCGTACCGATCGCCACCACCGACCGTGGCGTGTCATCCAGCACATTAATCGAAACATTGCGCATCAAGCGGCTTCCAGCAGTTGGCGTAAACGCAAACATTATTGGCTCACTTGCTGAAGCAGGCCAAGCCACATCGCTCTATCGTCGACCACTCTCAACCAACGGACGACGCACAATGTTCTACCTCCTGCTGACACTCTTCGGCTGCATGACCGGCATCACCGCCGTGCTGTTCGGCTTCGGCGGCGGCTTCGTCGTCGTGCCATTGCTGTACCGCATGCTCATGGCCAGCCACGGTGCCGACGACCCCATCGGCCAATCGGCGATGCACATCGCCGTCGCCACCTCGACCTGCGTGATGATCGTCAACGCCCTGGTCGCCACCGGAAAACATCACCGCGCCGGTAATCTGATTCGCCATTACCTGTGGCCGTTGGGCGGGTTTATCGGGCTGGGCGCGGTGGTCGGTGCCGTGGCGGCGATGTGGGTGAGTGGCGAGGTGATTCGGTATGCGTTCATTGCCTACCTGGGCGTGACCATTGTGGATTGCCTGTTTAGACGCGGTTTTCTTACGCACGCAGGTAATGGAATCCCACGGCGATTGGGGAGGGCGGAAGTTTCTGGTGGCGGCGTAGGAATCGGCGCCATCGCCACGTTTCTCGGCGTAGGCGGCAGCGTCATGACCGTGCCGTTGTTGCGTCGATGCGGGTTGAGCATGTCGCAGGCAACATCCATGGCTAATCCACTAAGCCTGCCCGTTGCGTTGGCCGGGACCGTGACTTACATGGCGATGGCGGGGTTTAGCGATTTTGATTTGGGGGCGTGGTTTGTCGGTTATGTGGATCTGCTGGCGTTTGCGGTTTTGACGATGGGCTCGTTGGTAGGGATTCGATTGGCCACGCCGTGGATCGGGCGGATTCCGGATCGGATACATGCGCGGGTGTACATCGGTTTGCTGGTCGTGGTGATGCTCAGCATGAGTCTGAATTGAACACCGTCACTTCGCCTCCAACCCCGGCGCCTCACGAATAATGAAGTGATCCAGGTTCTCGATATTCGCACTGAACACCCCGAACGTCTGCTCGGGGTTTTTCTTGCTCGGCACCTGCTTCAACTCCGGCGTCACGCCATAAAAGAAGCAATACAGCTCCGCTTCACTGTCGATGGCGTGCTTGATCTCTTCCAGAAACGCTTTGCGCTTGCGGTAGTTCTCGATCAACTTCTTGCTCAGGTAAACGTTGACCGAATAAGGCTTCTTCTTCGCCTCATCCGCTTGCTTGAACCAGACCTTCTGCTCGAAATCGATGCGAAAGCTCTGCGTGTAATCCTTGATCTCCTTGATCTTGCCCCAGTAAATCAGCCCCTTGTTGTCCGTCAGGTATTCGATCTTCTTGAAGAACGACCCATAAGGCGCCGTGTGCTCGCCAATCTTCAGCGGCACGCGCTTGAGCAGCTCCTTGTCCTCGAAGTTCGACACAAAACACTCCACCGGGTGGGCGAAGACACTGGTTTTGTCCGGCGCTGATTCGTGGCTTGGGTGCTCGGTATCGCTGGGCTGTGTAAGAGGTTTCGGATCGTCCCGCGTTACATCCGCCGCAACCGCCGGGTTAGACGGCTTACGCACATACTGACGCCGAGTCAGTAACAACTCCGACGGGAAATGCTCCTCGCGACTGTCATCCGTTTCCGCACCGTCCGCATCCACACCCGGCGCCGGCGCCTTGAGACTGACATAAGGACAATCCGCGACATGCCGGGTGCTGGGCGTGTTCTTGAAGTGCGGGGTGCGAACGTAATTCACGTTTTTGGCGTTGAACGTCGTCAGCACGTTTGCCGCATCGAAGGCCGCCCTGCATGCGTCATTGGGGCATTGGAAATGTTCCTTGGCGGAATCGAAATCCATGGTCTCGTCGAAATTCAGATCGCGCACGTCATAGATCGACAACTTGTCGTCGAGGCTGAGGCAGTAGGCGAGGTCGAATTTCATGGCGGGCTCGGGTCCTTGAGTGGGGAGGGTATTAATAGCGGGAGGCGAGGCGGGTTGCACCCACTCTTTTAAAGCACCACAAAATCAACGGCAACACACCGTCCCCTGTAGGAGCGAAGCTTGCTCGCGAAAAACCCAAGAACACCACGGGGCATCTGGTTACACGCGTTACCGTTCACGACCATCGCGAGCAAGCTCGTTCCTACAATACTTGGGCTTGATCAGTTGAATGAGCAGGTGACTTGGGTGCTAAGAGCAAGGTCGAGACAGAGAGGTTTGA
The DNA here is from genome assembly GCF_020423045.1 of Pseudomonas sp. MM213. Taxonomy (NCBI): domain Bacteria; kingdom Pseudomonadati; phylum Pseudomonadota; class Gammaproteobacteria; order Pseudomonadales; family Pseudomonadaceae; genus Pseudomonas; species Pseudomonas sp. MM213. The sequence continues at coordinate 3,067,881 of NZ_CP081943.1, read as the reverse complement.
GGCGTCATTTTTGACGGCGACTAACCTCGATAGCTCGCCTATCGAAAGTCTCCGACTTCATCTAGCTTGGCTAACTCAGTGGAGGTGCCAAATTGGTGTCCCACTCATATGTTCAAGCGTTGCAGCTAAGTTGAAATAGGTAGGCTGCGTCATACACTTTTTTCCCAACAAAGCCTCCAAGGCTCCAAGCTGCTCGTCCGTAAGGTCGTATCCTTCCCATCCTTGCTGCTCAGCAGTCCAACCCATAATGTTTTTAATTTCCTGATCGCACCCAGCCGGTAGCTCCACTTCGAATGCCAGCAGTTCGTTATGTTTGTGAAAGGCTTCGATTACATAAATCATGGTTCCACACTCCTGGAGCTGTCTGCAGGTTTGGTTTGCTTGCCGGTAGTCGGATCATATTCTCCGAGATGGCGGCCGCGTTTGTCGTACATCTCCACAGTGCCGTGCTGCGAGTCCCATTCAAAAATTGTCCCTTTTGACGTTTTCCATCGTTTTCGAAGGCCACCGCCGCCTTTTAGCGGGGTCTTACGTTTCGCTCTCGTTGCATCGGGAAAGGCAATTAGCCCCTTCGGTGCGGGATGGTAATTGTGGTCAGCAACACTCACCACAACATAAACCGGCCTAATCCCCGAATCCGCCGGGAACACCAGAATGAAATCCTTGTACTCCGGCGGATAAACCGGGTTCACGATGATGCTGTCAGCCGCTTTCGTTGGCGGGTAAACCCAGATATGTGGCGCTTGCGGGGCAGCCTCCAGCGCCGGAATGCCCAGGATGTCGGAGCCATCCACGGCCGGCGTCCAGATCAGTTCAATGCCGTGACCCAGGTCAGCCACCTGCTGGCTGCCACGCAATGTGAACTGCACGACATCAACCATTTCCCAATCGCGATTTTTGCCGGTGTAGAAACCATATCCCTTGAGGCTGCCGTCAGTCTGTTGCTCGACCCGCAGGCGAACGCGGGTACGGGCCTGTTTGAGCGCACGGAGTTGGTCGTCGGTGTAAAGCGAGCTGTCGCCCAGACTCGATGGTGTGAACAGCGCAACAAGGCCAACCAGCGTTGCTGTTACGGCGCTCGCCGCAACCACAGGAGCAGCGGCGAATGCCGAGCCGGCCAAGGCGAGAGAACCCAGCCCAGCGGGAATCGCAGTGCCACTGATCTTCTTCAGTGGCACCGCGCCTGATTCGTCCGCTTCGCGAGCACCTAGCAGAATCAGGTCACCGTAGTCTTTCAGGCTATCGGTCGGCACCATCTCTGAGGGATTCGAGTAATCGATGATGGCGTCCGGCAGCTTGCAGGACTTGGCGAAGACACATCCAGCTTGAGTGGGTCTTTGCTTTTCCGCTATGACCTGACGGCCGCGTTCGAAGGCGTCTTGCCTGGCCAGCATGGCCTCATAGGCTTTTTGTCTAGCGTCCCGCTCGGCCAACTCGGTGGCAGTCATGTAGCGATAGGTGACGTGATGCCCATCGCCGGAGGGCGGATTCTTAACCCGCGGAATGTCCTTGTTGCCAGCCACTGATCATCCTTTCGTTCATCCATCGACAGCCCCGGAAAGGGGCTGCGCGACGTTAACGAACGTGGCTAATCGTGGCTGTAGGACGGATCCTGAATGACTCTAAGCGGTTTCTCTTTTTATCGGGATTGCAGCGCAGTCCTTAGGACTCGGCGCCTTCGTGCGCGTAGGTTTTTCAGGCCCAATCACTCAAACTTCAACCGCTTCACCTTCTGAAACAGCGAAGCAGTGAACTCATCCCGATCACTCGAATGGTGGCAACGTCGATGACAGTTCGGACACAGCGCCACGGCATTGCTCGGGCGATCCGAACCTTCCTGCGCCAAATGCTTAACGTGATGAACTTCAAGAAACGGCTTGCCGTCTTTCTCAAACGGCGCCGGTTTTCCGCAACCCTCGCAGATACCCTTGGCCTCGTTGCGCACCCAGGCTCTAACCTCAGGATCGCGTACAAAAGAGTTGCCCGAACTTGGTACTTGTTGTGGTTTCAAAATCCCCTTCGGCTCGCCTTTGAACGGTTGCTTCTCAAGTTTGGCAGCACGTTGTTCTAGCGTTGCCTCATCGGCGGTCGGGGCAAAGTCTTCCAGCGTTAAAGTACTCGTTACGTTCAGCGCTTCACGAATGCTGCGCGCAACATTCGCGCCGACGTTCTTAGCCGGTTTGTATCCCTGAATGCGATCTCGTTCGAGTTCGACCAACACGGTAGAGATGTTCTGCATCCGAAACTCAACCGAGCCTTTGGTGCGACCCGCTAAAGCACCTTCGCGCAGGACCCGATTCTCGTGTGCTTTATTGACCTTCTGACCGCTTTGCTCGCGTGACAGCATGCTGAGATAGGCGTCGACCGCAGCCTGAATCTCCGCGTCACTCCAATCGCTGTTGCTCTTTTCCGTGTCCATAGAATCGCCGAGGGCTGAAAACCCTCGGACGATACTGAGTGGCCATTACGACTGTCTACGAAAATTCCTACAGAAAATGCCGACGCTTCTTTCGGTCGGTCCTACAAAACCTAACCAACAGAATGCTTTGAAGACTGAAACGCCTCCAAAACCTTTCTCCACCAAGGCTTAACCGTTGGCACGCGCCGCCGTGTGCGACCGAGTAGCAGAAAGGGCATGTCTCGCAGCCGAATCCAACCTTCATCCTGCCAATGCAACAGACTCAATGACATCTCTGGCCAGTCCAACAAACTCAACATCGGTCGATCAGCATTTTTAGACTGCCCCGCATCGCGTAAGGCTGGGACCACTTGATGGGTCAACCACTCACGCAATAACCGATTTCCTGGCGCGTAGTGATAAACCAGCAACGCATACACGCCTGACTCGCTGAGCATCAGCCGCTTTTCCGGTTGGCCGTGGTAGTCGATTAGCAGCGTGTGCCGCTGATCCTCATCCAGTTTGCTGACTACGCGATCACTCAGATGGAAACCCATCAAACGCCCCAGGTCTCGGGCGCAGAACCATGGCTGGTTTTCTAGGAGGAGAGCGTGAAGGTCGAGGTTTTGGCGAATGAAGACGGTGGGGATGTATGGATCAGACATCGCAAGCCTCCAGGGATGGAGGCGCGCAGAAAATGAAGCAGCTAACGCGGATTTCCTTCGGATAGAAGGAGAGATTTTTAGGCATATCCTTTACCTCTGTGTGATGTCAGCTTTCTTAGGGCTGGGTGCCGGGAGTTAAGAAACCCCACACAGAGGGCCGGACATATTCCCCTTTCGGGTCTTTTATTCGCCCACTCCCGGCATAACAGAGTTTTTGATGCGCACGGGGAAACCGAAGGCACAAAAAAGCCGCTACTGTCGGGTGCGGTCAGTCCGCTGTGTGAGGTGTTTCTTAGGCACCAGTGGCAGAGCGTATGGGGCAGAGACATTGTGGTCAAGTAGTGGCTTAAGGCCGTTCGGTAATATTTAGCATAAAGATTGCTTAAGTTTAATGTGTTTATGTTTTTGTTATGTTGTTTAAAAAATCTATAGTGATTAGTTTGCTTTCTACTAGTTCGTGTATTTTTTTGTCAATGTCAGCTTCTTTGAATAATTCGTTTTTTCTTTCGGTCCAGTTCGATATTGTGCTATGGATTTCTTGCGTGGTGGTTATTTGTTTTTCATGGATTACATAGAGTATGCTGGTTGTTAGTTCTAGCTCCCAATCTGTATCTATATTGTTAACTAGTGCTGTTGCCATGTTTATTGGGTGTGCTTGTGATGTCTTTGATTTGTAGAAGTTGTCGCTTTGTAGTTTTTTTTCTAAAAGTTCTTGGGCGGTTTTTGTATCCGATTTGTGGTAGTCCTGGTATTCGGATATTTGCTTTGAAACGATATCTAGAGAGTGAGAGTATGGGCCGAATTTATGAGCATCAAATCGAAAGTAATTGTCGTTGTTTAAAAAATCAACTAGGAATAACGCTTTCTGCAATCTGAATCTAGAAAATCTAGTTAAATGGTTTTTTACTTCCATTGCAAGATAGTGTGATAGAGAAAGACTAGGTTCTACTTTTGGTTGGCTCTTGTAGGATTTGCTTGGCTCATAAAGAGTAATATCTATATTGCTCTCATCGATAAGCTCGGAAATGATAATCTCTTTGACCTTTCCCCATTCTAATCCGCCATTTCCACAGCCCAAAGGTGGAATGGATATAGAGTCGATTTTCCATTCTTTTATAGCCGTCTTTAATGCTTTTAAGCCGTCCTCTATGTATTCGTATTTAGACTTTGCTCTCCATTTGTCTTTTGTTGGGAAATTTATAATTATCTTTCCGTTTTCTTTGAATATATGAAGCTTTCCTGGTCTCAAAAGCTTCTGTTTGCAAGTTTGAGCATAACTTTCAAAATTTAGCGGAAACTCTAGCTTGAACTGATATGCAATGCCTTTGCCCATATAGCCTTCGCAGTTAACAGTGTTAACTATTGCGTCCGCGGTGGACTCTAGGATGTTTCCAGTCGTTAGGCGTATCATCGGCTAGCTTCTTTTTAGGAAGAAATTTTGGTTTAGCCAAGTATTTATGTTGATTCCATATTTCTTAGCTATTTCTATGGCCTGTTTTTCGTGAGATTCCTGACGGAAAACTAATTTTGTGAAGTCTCTGTTGGGAACTGTGCTAGGTGATAAACATTCTGCCATGCAGATTAGTTTTGTTTCCTGGTCTTTGTAGTCTCTTGTGTTCATTCGCTGCCAATCTATTCGCTGAAACCCATCGGCAAACTCAAATAGAGAGGGGCTTTCTTTGGCGAGCGGATGTTTTGCAAGTATTTTATAGCCACGATTTTTTGCTAGTTCTCTTGAGACGCAGACATAGAAAAAATCTTCGTCTTTGTGAGCTGTTTGGACATTGCCATCGAAGGGGTTGTTGGCAAAAAAATGAAAGGGAACATGGTTGTCCAATCCATATTGCGCTCTGCCTTCTAGTATTTGTGGGTCAGCAACGTCTGAAAACTTACCTTTTGCCTTGATTAAGGCTGATCTGCTTAAAAGCCCGTTGATTAGAATGCTTTCAAAGTTTTGCATGCTTGAGAGATGATAAATCCATTTTTGGTTTTCAATCAGTGTAGGCTTACGTTCCATGACTACCTCTGCATTTAAAGAAAAAGCCCCGAAAAATCGGGGCTTTAAGTTGTCGCCCCACATCTTGTCAGGCTGAAACTACTGTAGGCTAAAATTTAGCCAGCTGCATTCTATTTGCTTAGTCCCAGCTAAGCGCACCACCGGTTTGGTATTCAATAACCCGAGTCTCAAAGAAATTCTTCTCTTTCTTCAAGTCCATAATCTCGCTCATCCAAGGGAACGGGTTAGTCGTCCCTGGATACTCTTCTTTCAAACCAATCTGCGACAAACGACGGTTAGCGATGAACTTCAGGTAGTCCTCCATCATCGCCGCATTCATGCCCAACACCCCACGAGGCATGGTGTCACGCGCGTATTCAATTTCCAGCTGAGTCCCCTGCAGAATCATCTGGCTCGCTTCTTCCTTCATCTCAGCATCCCACAAGTGCGGGTTTTCGATTTTGATCTGGTTGATCACGTCGATGCCGAAGTTCAGGTGCATGGATTCGTCGCGCAGGATGTATTGGAACTGCTCGGCGACGCCGGTCATTTTGTTGCGGCGGCCCATGGAGAGGATTTGGGTGAAGCCGCAGTAGAAGAAGATGCCTTCCAGGACGCAGTAGTAGGCGATCAGGTTGCGCAGCAGTTCTTTGTCGGTTTCGACGGTGCCGGTTTCGAACTTCGGATCGGAGATCGAACGGGTGTATTTCAGGCCCCAGGTGGCTTTTTTCGCGACCGATGGGATCTCGTGGTACATGTTGAAGATTTCGCCTTCATCCATGGCCAGCGATTCGATGCAGTACTGGTAGGCGTGGGTGTGGATCGCTTCTTCGAAAGCCTGGCGCAGGATGTACTGGCGGCATTCCGGGTTGGTGATCAGGCGGTACACGGCCAGGACCAGGTTGTTGGCAACCAGGGAGTCGGCGGTGGAGAAGAAGCCGAGGTTGCGCATGACGATGCGGCGTTCGTCGTCGGTCAGGCCTTCCGGGTCTTTCCAGAGGGCGATGTCGGCGGTCATGTTGACTTCTTGCGGCATCCAGTGGTTTGCGCAGCCGTCCAGATACTTTTGCCAGGCCCAGTCGTACTTGAACGGTACGAGTTGGTTGAGGTCGGCGCGGCAGTTGATCATGCGCTTTTCGTCAACGGCGACACGGGCGGAGGCGCCTTCGAGTTCGGCGAGGCCTTCGGCGATGTCGAGGTTGTCGAGGGCAGCCTTGGCGCGAGCGATGGCGGCGGAGTCGGACGCGGTTACAGCGCGAGCTTCTTGAGCGGCAACACCACCGGCGGTGTCGAGGCGGTCCATGTTTGCTTCAGTCGCGTGGCCGGCGTTGGCGCCTTTTACCACGGTCTCGCCGCTGTCTTCTTTGTCGAATTCGTCCCAGCTCAGCATGACGTGTCGTCTCCTGCGTGAGGGCCAGATGCCCGTGTGAAAACTGATTGGTTGGTTTTTCACACGACCGGTCTGGCCGCGTTTGATAGCGTTTTTTGCAGCGGTACACGCAGGCAAATAAACATAATTTTGTACGGGGTTCCGAGAGCCGCTGATGGCGCTGCAGTCGTTGACGACGTCGGCCTGGGCTTCGGACTGGCTGTCTTCCCTGTAAGGGAATATTGCAGGCCCGTTTAAGCCGGCATTATAGGGAAATTTTTGCGGCCGTGGTGGGGCGAATCCGCGCATGGAGCGGTCGAGAAGGAGGGTTTTTCGGTCGGAGCGAGGGTTTACAGGGCTTTGGCTGGAGATCGCGGGCGCAGATTTTTTTTCTTAAATTTTGACGTGCTACTTTTTTGTTCAAAAAATAGCCAAAAAATCGGGTTTTTCACTACATGTTGTGTTTTGAGTCGGTTTTCGCTGGCCTCAGACACAACTAAGCCCGACCGAAGTCGGGCTGTCAGTCACGCTCGATGATCAACTCAGGCGAGCGGCACCGACGTGGTCTGCGCCATCGGCGGCGAGTTTGCCTGCACCGACATGGTCGGCGCCATCGGCGGCGACTTTGGCGGCACCGGTGTGATCGAAGCCATCGGAAGCGAGTTTGCCTGCACCGACGTGATCGGCACCATCGGCGGCGACTTTGGCCGAGCCGGTGTGGTCGTAACCGTCAGAAGCGACAGCGGCTTCGGTGGTGAAAGTGGCCGAGCCCGTGCGGTCGTAACCGTCGGCGGCGAAGGTGTTGGCGGCCAGTACAGACAGGGTCAGGGCGAGGATCAGTTTGGTTTTCATGGTCGTTGCTCCAGGTTCGTTGGCGTTGTGTGCCTTGGTGTGGGATTCATACTACGCCGATGGATTCGATTAAAAAGCGCAAATAAGTGCTTAAAGCTATCGAATATATCGATCTAAGCGGTTCGGCGCTTTGACTGTCTGGAACATTGCATCGACTGCTATCGCCAGCAGGCTGGCTCCTACAAGTCGGTGTGATGATCAGGTATTGGGTCGAACCGTTTAGGGGGGTGCGGGTGTTTAGCCGTTGGAGCAGCCGTTACCCATGATGCTGTAGCGCAGAATGTGGCGTTGGCCTTTGGAGTCGTCGTATTCCATTTTCATGGGGACAACTTCGCACACATTGGGGATTTCACTCATGGAGACAACTTTGGCGATATCGAGGTGAGTGGAGTAAGTGTATTCCTCGATAGCGGGTTGTTGCTGTGCGACATCAGTCGGGACCTCGTCTGCCATGGCGGTTGCGCACAGGCTGGAGAGGGCCAGAACTAATAAAGCTTTCATTTCGGTTTTACCTTTTAGAGGTCGAGTGGGGTCACGCAACCTTTTTGGGGTTGCGTGTGGAACTTGGTTGCCGGTGTTTTGATTAACTGCCTTCGTGGGGGCTGCAACTTGGTTAATCAGGGTTTGCCTTGTTGGCGAGGTGGATTTTAGGCGTGGGGGTGGCATTCATATAGGTGGGGTTTTGATAAACACCTTTGACAGATTTCGTAACAATCGTGGAATACGGTTGTAGGAGCGAGGCTTGCCCGCGAAGAACGATAACGCGGTTTTCAGGTTGACCGCGTTATCGTTCTTCGCGGGCAAGCCTCGCTCCTACAGGGGTTGCGTACATCTGTGCTGGCTTATCACGATAATTTGTAGGGGCTTGTTACTACCATCGTCGAATGGTTCTATAGGCCCGGCCCGGGCTACAACAGGGCCATACAAAAACAACTATTCCACCGAGGTAAGAAAGATGAGTGCGGCTTCTCTGTATCCCGTTCGTCCCGAGGTAGCGGCCAACACGCTGACCGACGAGGCAACCTACAAAGCCATGTACCAGCAGTCGGTCGTCAACCCTGACGGTTTCTGGCGCGAGCAAGCCAAGCGCCTCGACTGGATCAAGCCTTTCACCACGGTGAAGCAGACGTCCTTCGACGATCACCATGTCGACATCAAATGGTTCGCCGACGGCACCCTGAACGTTTCCTACAACTGCCTCGACCGTCATCTGGCCGAGCGCGGCGATCAAGTCGCGATCATTTGGGAAGGGGATGACCCTTCCGAAAGCCGCAACATCACCTACCGCGAACTGCACGAACAAGTCTGCAAGTTCGCCAACGCCTTGCGCGGCCAGGATGTGCACCGCGGCGACGTGGTGACTATCTATATGCCGATGATCCCCGAAGCCGTGGTCGCCATGCTGGCCTGCACCCGGATCGGCGCGATTCACTCGGTGGTGTTCGGTGGTTTCTCCCCGGAAGCCCTGGCCGGTCGCATCATCGACTGCCGCTCGAAAGTGGTGATCACCGCTGACGAAGGCATTCGTGCCGGCAAGAAAATCCCGCTCAAGTCCAACGTCGACGACGCGCTGACCAACCCGGAAACCAGCAGCATCCAGAAAGTCATCGTGTGCAAGCGCACCGGTGGCGACATCAAGTGGAACCAGCACCGCGACATCTGGTTCGAAGACCTGATGAAAGTGGCGGGCAGTGTCTGCGCGCCGAAAGAGATGGGCGCCGAAGAAGCGCTGTTCATCCTTTACACCTCCGGTTCGACCGGCAAGCCGAAGGGCGTGCAGCACACCACTGGCGGCTACTTGTTGTACGCGGCCATGACCCACGAGCGCGTGTTCGACTACCGCCCGGGCGAAATCTACTGGTGCACCGCCGACGTCGGCTGGGTCACCGGCCACAGTTACATTGTCTACGGCCCGCTGGCCAACGGCGCGACCACGCTGCTGTTCGAAGGCGTGCCGAACTACCCGGACATCACCCGGGTGGCGAAGATCGTCGACAAGCACAAGGTCAACATCCTCTACACCGCGCCGACCGCGATCCGCGCGATGATGGCGTCGGGCAAGGCCGCTGTTGAAGGCGCTGACGGCAGCAGCTTGCGTCTGCTGGGTTCGGTCGGTGAGCCGATCAACCCGGAAGCGTGGGACTGGTACTACAAAAACGTCGGTCAATCCCGTTGCCCGATCGTTGATACCTGGTGGCAGACCGAAACCGGCGGCAACATGATGAGCCCGTTGCCAGGCGCTCACGCGTTGAAACCGGGTTCGGCTGCACGTCCGTTCTTCGGCGTGGTGCCGGCGCTGGTGGACAACCTGGGCAACATCATCGAAGGCGTCGCCGAGGGCAACCTGGTGATTCTCGATTCGTGGCCAGGTCAGGCGCGCACGCTGTATGGCGACCATGACCGTTTCGTCGACACCTACTTCAAGACCTTCCGTGGCATGTACTTTACTGGCGACGGTGCACGTCGTGACGAGGACGGTTACTACTGGATCACCGGCCGTGTGGACGACGTGCTCAACGTGTCCGGCCACCGCATGGGCACCGCCGAGATCGAGAGTGCGATGGTTGCGCACCCGAAAGTCGCTGAAGCCGCCGTGGTCGGTGTGCCGCACGACATCAAGGGGCAGGGCATTTATGTCTATGTCACGTTGATCGCTGGCGAAGAGACGAGCGAGCAATTGCGTCTGGAACTGAAGAACTGGGTGCGTAAAGAGATCGGCCCGATTGCTTCGCCGGATGTGATCCAGTGGGCGCCGGGGCTGCCGAAGACGCGTTCGGGCAAGATCATGCGCCGGATTCTGCGCAAGATTGCGACCGCTGAATATGATGGGTTGGGGGATATTTCGACCCTGGCGGATCCGGGTGTGGTGCAGCATTTGATTGATACGCACAAGACGATGAATGTTGCGTAAGTAGCGTTTGGCGTTATTGGAGCCCTGCCAGGTGATGAGTCTGGTGGGGCTTTTTATTGCCTGAGGTTTTGTATTGGCAGTTAGGGCCTCTTCGCGGGCAAGCCTCGCTCCTACAGGGGGGAGGAGTACCTGAATCCTGTAGGAGCGAGGCTTGCCCGCGAAAGCAATCTATCAGGCACCGAATAAACACCAGCCAATAATTATCGGCTTCCCCTGTAGTCCATTTCCCACTGTTACCCGCCACCCTTCAAGTAACTGAATGTGTAACCGCCCGCGCCGATACGGGGCATTGCGAAACGCCATAACCCCGCATCAATGCGTTTCAGCCCCGCAAAAAAATAAGAACCCACGCTGCGCTTGCCGGATTAGAAGGCTTTGCGAATAATAGGCCCGCAATTTGCAATATAGATCGGTTCACTGTCTTTTGCTCTTGCATGAAATTGCAAGGCTGTCAACGTGCCTAAACGGCTTTCTCGGTGCTTCTGTAATTTGTTGTCGCATTGAAGAAATATCGGCTTCGGGCCTGTCGTTAGAATGCCGATCACTCGCTCGTCGTTGCTCGCGTTGAAAACAACGCCGGTTTCCCAGGACGCAGCAACCGCTTTCCGGTTTTACTCATTCGCATAATGGGCTGTTGCTCACTCTGCCGTTTTAGCCCTTTACCGATGGAGTCCCAAGATGAAGAAACTCGTGCTGCTTGGCGCCCTGGCACTGTCCGTGCTGTCCCTGCCAACCTTCGCCGATGAAAAGCCTCTGAAAATTGGCATCGAAGCGGCTTACCCTCCGTTTGCTTCCAAAGCACCGGACGGCAGCATCGTTGGTTTCGACTACGACATCGGCAACGCACTGTGCGAAGAAATGAAGGTCAAGTGCGTCTGGGTCGAGCAAGAGTTCGACGGTCTGATCCCGGCACTCAAAGTGCGCAAGATCGACGCCATCCTGTCGTCGATGTCGATCACTGAAGACCGCAAGAAGTCCGTGGACTTCACCAACAAGTACTACAACACCCCGGCTCGCCTGGTCATGAAGGCCGGCACTCAAGTCAGCGAAGGCCTGACCGAGCTGAAGGGCAAGAACATCGGCGTGCAACGTGGTTCGATCCACGAGCGTTTCGCCCGCGAAGTCCTGGCCCCGCTGGGTGCCGAGGTCAAGCCGTACGGTTCGCAGAACGAAATTTACCTCGACGTCGCTGCCGGTCGCCTCGACGGCACCGTGGCAGACGCTACGCTGCTGAATGACGGTTTCCTGAAAACCGACGCCGGCAAAGGTTTTGCTTTCGTGGGCCCGGCCTTCACCGACGTCAAATACTTTGGCGATGGCGTAGGTATTGCTGTTCGCAAGGGTGATGCGCTGAAAGACAAGGTCAACACCGCGATCACTGCCATTCGCGAGAACGGCAAGTACAAGCAGATCCAGGACAAGTACTTCGACTTCGACATCTACGGCAAGTAACACGTCCCGGCGACAAGTCCGAATGGCGCAAGCAGCAGGATCTCTGAGGTTTGCGCCATTTTTTCATCCCAACTTTCGAGGATCTGAATCATGTTGAAAGGCTACGGGGCTGTCATCCTCGATGGCGCATGGCTGACGCTTCAGCTCGCCTTGTCGTCCATGGCCCTGGCCATCGTCCTGGGGCTGATCGGCGTTGCGCTGCGTCTGTCGCCGGTGCGTTGGCTGGCCTGGCTGGGCGATCTGTATTCCACGGTAATCCGCGGGATTCCCGATCTGGTACTGATCCTGCTGATTTTCTACGGCGGTCAGGACCTGCTCAACCGTGTCGCACCGATGCTCGGCTATGACGATTACATCGACCTGAACCCGTTGGCCGCCGGTATCGGCACCCTGGGTTTCATCTTCGGTGCGTACCTGTCGGAAACCTTCCGTGGCGCCTTCATGGCGATCCCGAAGGGTCAGGCCGAAGCCGGTATGGCGTACGGCATGAGCAGCTTCCAGGTGTTCTTCCGGGTGTTGGTGCCGCAGATGATTCGCCTGGCGATTCCGGGCTTCACCAACAACTGGCTGGTACTGACCAAGGCTACCGCGCTGATTTCGGTGGTGGGTCTGCAAGACATGATGTTCAAGGCCAAGCAGGCGGCAGATGCCACCCGCGAGCCTTTCACCTTCTTCCTCGCAGTGGCCGCGATGTACCTGGTGATCACCAGTGTCTCGTTGCTGGCATTGCGTCACCTTGAGAAGCGCTACTCGGTAGGCGTAAGGGCGGCTGATCTATGATCTTCGACTACAACGTCATTTGGGAGGCCCTGCCGCTGTACCTCGGCGGCCTGGTGACCACCCTCAAATTGCTCGCGCTGTCGCTGTTTTTCGGTCTACTGGCGGCCTTGCCGCTGGGGCTGATGCGCGTCTCGAAGAACGCGGCCGTCAACATGACTGCCTGGCTCTTCACCTACGTAATCCGCGGCACGCCGATGCTGGTGCAGCTGTTTTTGATCTACTACGGTCTGGCGCAATTCCAGGCGGTGCGGGAAAGCTTCCTGTGGCCGTGGCTGTCCAGCGCGACGTTCTGTGCGTGCCTGGCCTTCGCGATCAACACCAGCGCCTACACCGCAGAAATCATCGCCGGCAGCCTGCGCGCTACGCCGAACGGTGAGATCGAAGCAGCCAAGGCCATGGGCATGTCGCGCTTCAAGATGTACAAGCGGATTCTGCTGCCATCGGCCCTGCGCCGGGCGCTGCCGCAGTACAGCAACGAAGTGATCATGATGCTGCAGACCACCAGTCTGGCGTCCATCGTGACCCTGATCGACATCACCGGTGCCGCGCGCACGGTCAACGCTCAGTTCTACTTGCCGTTCGAAGCGTACATCACCGCGGGTGTGTTCTACCTGTGCCTGACCTTCATTCTGGTGAAACTGTTCAAACTGGCCGAGCGTCGCTGGCTGGGCTATCTGGCCCCGCGGAAGCACTGATATGGAACGCATCGATCATCCATTGCCGTGGAGCCACCTCGGTAGCGAACGCCAGATTTCGGTGTTCCGCTTCGGTAGCGGCGAGCGCAAGGCCTACATCCAGGCCAGCCTCCACGCCGATGAATTGCCGGGCATGCGCACGGCCTGGGAGCTGAAAAAGCGCCTGACCGAACTCGAAGCCCAGGGCCTGCTCAACGGTGTGGTCGAACTGGTGCCGGTAGCCAACCCGCTGGGCCTCGGTCAGCTGTTGCAAGGCAATCATCAAGGGCGTTTCGAAGCGGGCAGCGGCAAGAACTTCAACCGCGATTTCGTCGAGCTGAGCGCGCCAGTGGCTGCCCAACTCGAAGGACATCTGGGTGACGATCCGCACGCCAACATCCGCTTGATCCGTCAGGCCATGAGCGATCACCTGGCGGCATTGCCGCAGGCGAGCAGTCAGTTGCAAGGCATGCAGCGCGTGTTGCTCAGCCATGCCTGCACTGCCGATGTGGTGCTCGATTTGCACTGCGATGCCGAAGCCGCGCTGCACATGTACGCGTTGCCGCAACACTGGCCGCAGTGGCGTTCGCTCGCCGCGCACCTGAATGTAAAAGTGGGCCTGCTGGCGGAAGATTCCGGCGGCAGCTCCTTCGACGAAGCCTGCTCGCTGCCATGGTTGCGTCTGTCTCGTCAGTTTCCTGAGGCGCAGATTCCACTGGCGTGCCTGGCGACTACTATTGAATTAGGGGGACAGGCCGATACCGCTCGCGCTGACGCCGAGGCTTACGCAGAAGGCATTCTCGCGTTCCTCGCCGAGCAAGGCTTGATCAGCGGCGAATGGCCGAAACCTGCGCAGGAAGCGTGTGAAGGCATGCCGTTCGAAGGCACCGAATTGCTGTTTGCGCCGCATCCGGGCGTGATCAGTTTTCTGCGTAAACCCGGTGAGTGGATCGAAGCCGGCGACGAGATTTTTGAAGTGATCGATCCGTTATCGGATCGGGTCAGCACGGTGTGTGCTGGTACGTCCGGGGTGCTGTTTGCCATTGAACGGCTGCGTTATGCCCAACCCGGTTTCTGGCTGGCCAAGGTGGCGGGGCGCGAAGCGCTGCGTCACGGGCGCTTGCTCAACGACTGACTGACTGTTTTTGTGAGAACCGACCGCATGTACAAACTTGAAGTCCAAGACCTGCATAAACGCTATGGCAGTCACGAAGTGCTCAAGGGCGTGTCCCTGAAAGCGGCGGCTGGCGATGTGATCAGCATCATCGGCTCCAGTGGCTCCGGCAAAAGTACCTTCCTGCGCTGCATCAACCTGCTGGAGCAGCCGCACGCGGGCAAGATCCTGCTCAACAACGAAGAGCTGAAACTGGTTGCCAACAAGGACGGCGCGCTGAAAGCCGCTGACCCGAAACAGCTGCAACGCATGCGTTCGCGTCTGTCGATGGTGTTCCAGCACTTCAACCTGTGGTCGCACATGACCGCGATGGAAAACATCATGGAAGCGCCGGTCCACGTGCTCGGCATGTCCAAGGCCGAAGCCCGCGAGAAAGCCGAGCACTACCTGAACAAGGTCGGTGTGGCACATCGTAAAGACGCTTACCCTGGCCACATGTCCGGTGGCGAGCAGCAGCGCGTGGCGATTGCCCGTGCACTGGCGATGGAACCTGAGGTGATGCTGTTCGACGAACCGACCTCGGCCCTCGACCCGGAACTGGTCGGCGACGTGCTGAAGGTGATGCAGGCCCTGGCCCAGGAAGGCCGGACCATGGTGGTGGTGACCCACGAAATGGGCTTCGCCCGTGAAGTGTCGAACCAGCTGGTGTTCCTGCACAAAGGTGTCGTCGAAGAAAGCGGCAACCCGCGTGAGGTGCTGGTCAATCCACAGTCCGAACGTCTGCAACAATTCCTCTCTGGCAGCCTGAAATAATCAAGACTGCCGTTGTGCACCGGGATAGTGCATGCTTCGCAATTTAGAGGCCGGCCCCCGATCCCTGTAGGAGCGAGGCTTGCCCGCGAAAGCGGTGTATCAGTCAACATCATTGCTGTCTGAGCCACCGCTTTCGCGGGCAAGCCTCGCTCCTACAAGGGATCGCTGTTGGTTTTGAGATTTGCGTTCATTTACGGGCTAGCATTGGCCCATGCCTTCATCACTGTTTCGTTTCGGATTGCCCGCCATGACTGCCCATCGAATTGGTTTCC
The DNA here is from genome assembly GCF_020423045.1 of Pseudomonas sp. MM213. Taxonomy (NCBI): domain Bacteria; kingdom Pseudomonadati; phylum Pseudomonadota; class Gammaproteobacteria; order Pseudomonadales; family Pseudomonadaceae; genus Pseudomonas; species Pseudomonas sp. MM213. Next base: position 3,052,585 of record NZ_CP081943.1, on the reverse strand, counting down.
TGATTTGGCCCAGCACTAAAGCACTGACGCTTGCGCTGGCTGAGGAGGCCTTGCGTGTTGCCCAGCGTGTGCATCCGGACGTGGTCTACGAACTGTCGTTCCTGCAGGCCGAACCGTCGACCGAAGGCGCCTGGCAATTGCCGGGTGAACCCTGGGCCGGCAAGCTCGAAAACCTGCAGAAACTGTTCCTGCTCGCCGATGAGCCGCCGACCACTCTCGCGCCGGCGCTCAGCAGTGCGCTGAAACAACTGGTGCGTGCCGGTTGCGTGATCGGTGGTTTGTCCGCCGGTGTTTATCCGTTGGCGCAACTCGGTTTGCTCGACGGTTATCGCGCTGCCGTGCACTGGCGCTGGCAGGACGATTTCGCCGAGCGTTTCCCGAAAGTCATCGCCACCAGCCATCTGTTCGACTGGGATCGCGATCGCCTGACGGCGTGTGGCGGCCTGTCGGTGCTCGACCTGTTGCTGGCAGTGCTGGCCCGTGATCACGGCGCCGAACTCGCTGGCGCCGTATCCGAAGAACTGGTGGTCGAGCGCATCCGCGAAGGCGGCGAACGCCAACGCATTCCGCTGCAGAACCGCCTCGGTTCCAGTCATCCGAAGCTCACCCAGGCGGTGTTGCTGATGGAAGCCAACATCGAAGAGCCGCTGACCACCGACGAAATCGCCCAGCACGTGTGCGTGTCCCGTCGGCAGTTGGAGCGGATCTTCAAGCAATACCTCAACCGCGTGCCGAGCCAGTACTACCTGGAACTGCGCCTGAACAAGGCCCGGCAGATGTTGATGCAAACCAGCAAGTCGATCATCCAGATCGGCCTGTCCTGCGGCTTCTCCTCAGGGCCACATTTCTCCAGCGCCTACCGCAACTTCTTCGGCGCCACGCCGCGGGAAGATCGTAACCAGCGGCGCAGCAGCAGCCCGTTCGAGTTGTCGTCGGTGCCGTCCGAGCGCGGCTGATCTATTCGTCGATCTCGGAACCCTCGGAGGTGGATACGTACATTTCACCTCGATTGATCACCTCTTCCACGCCAAAGTCGGCACGTGTGCGTTCGAAGTAACTGATCAGCCGCAACAGGCTTTCCTCCGTAAACGGATTGCCCCTCAGCGTAATGTTCTCGGCCACTTCCACGGGCAACTCCAACAGGTCGCTGGATACGTTGGTGATTGCATTGCCGCTCAAGTCTGCCCAGTCCAGTTCGGCCAGTTGTAGCAGGCCATCGGGTATGTCGGTGATGCCGCTGTCGTTGAGCAGAATGGTCGCCAGGTCCGGCATCTGACTCAGGTCGGGTGTCAGCCCCAAGGGGTTGAGGCCCAGATCGAGGTATTCGAGCTGTTCCATTCCCGCCAATGCGCCGACCGACTGCACTGACAGACTGACGCGGCAGTTGGGAATCGACAGCGACCTGAGTCGCCCCATCTTGAACACCGCATCGGGAATGTCACCGAGGTTGAAGTCGCGCAGCCTCAGGCTTCTCAGGTTCGGGAAGGATTCCAGAAAACGCCCGATGCGCGTCACGCCATCGACACAGTGCAGCTCCAGCGCCGAGACATGACTGAAGTCAGCGCTGAGGGTCGGCAGTTCCCCGGTGATGACCGGGCGGATGGAGAGTTCGAATGTCGGCTCAAGCGACTCATTGAAATCATCCAGGTCTGCGTCATGCCGCCAGCAGCGTTCCATTGCCTCTTTGAATTCATCGCGATTGGCGTGTTCGACAAACAGTTGCATGTCACTGAAGGGTTCGCCCGTTAGCGGGTGGTGCGGCGGCAGATCGGCTGTCCATGTCGTCAGATCGTTGCTCAATTGAGCCAGTTCGTCCTCCAGTTGGGTCAGCGTCGCTCGGCCCTCTTCCAGTGTGCCAGGCAGTTCGTAGACGAAGTCGCTGGCCTGCTCGACTTCCATGTTCGGGTAGAGCGCCCTGGCTCGTTCGATATCCGCCTCGGGGGCATAGACGCCCAGATCGTATGAGGTTTCGAAGTATTGAAGCTTGACGAGTTGTCGAGCGCTGTCGACGAGCGGGTTATCCGACAGGTGCACGCCGCGCTTGTCGTAGACCACGCTGTCGAACAACCCGGCAGGCAGCTCGGTGATTCGGTTATTGATCAGCATGAGCGTATCGAGTTTGAGGTGCGTGATAGCGCTGACGGGGATTTCAGTCAGCCCGGTAGCGCTCAGGTCCAGGTGCACGAGCTCGGGAAATGCGCCGACATCGGGTACCACATCAACCGGATTACGGAACAGGTCCAGCATCACCAGTTTGTTCAAAGAGGACAGTTTCGACCACGCATCGGCATCAATCCTGATCGCGCATTCGTTCAGCACCAATGTGTCGAGGTTGATCATCCGTGGGATGGCGTCGGGCAGGGTGGTCAGGGAGAAGCGCCGCAAGTCGAGGCGACGAAGGTTGCTGAAATTCTGCAGGAAACCGTGAATGCCTTGCTCCGCGTGACTGCCCTCCAGGGCGACCATCGAGACGTGACTGAAGTCCGCCGTCAGCACAGGCAGCTCACCCAGAATCGGCTCGGCGAATCGCAGCACATAGCGGTCACTGTGCTCTGTCGATTCGAGATCCCGTGGCGTTTGCCGACGCCAACTCTGCTGGATCTCCTGAGCCAGCAACCGGCGGTTGTGCTGCTGGGCCTGTTGCTCCAGCTCGCTCAATGGTTGTCTGGTTTCGGGGTGGACGGTGGGGGCTTCCTTTATCCAGGTATCCAGGTCTTCATGCAGCCGTTCGAGTTCATTGCTCAGGCGCGAAAGCTCCACGCGAGCGCCATCGGGGTGGCGTTGCAAGCGGGCGACGACGACGCTGAGTTCATCCTGGGGCAGGCCTGGATAGACCTCGCGAACCCTGTCATTCAGTGTTGGGGTGGGGCGACCTGTTCGGTTGTACCCCTCCGATCCGCCGGGCAGGCGCATGGTCGCCGGGTCATAAAAGGGTTTTCGGTTGGGATGTTTCACCAGTAGCGTGCGCAATGCGGGTTTGTTCTGCGCATGCTCGGCAATGCGTTGTTTGAGTAGCTGACCGTCTTCGGCAGAAAGACCCAATGCCGTGCGCTCAGCGTCGGGAAGTGCCTGCAGGATGGCCTGATAAAAGTCGCCCGGCAGAGCCGTGTTTTCATGGACCCGATACGTGCCGTCCTCGGCGTGCACCAATGTCTTGAGGAGCGGTGCGTCGGGCTGGCCAATGCTGTCGCGCAATGTCCCCTCAGGGGAGAACTCCCTGACTTCGATGCGCAGGCGAGCAGGCCAGCCGGGCAGTGACTCAAGGCTATGCAGGGCCAGGCGATGGGTGTCCACCGTTTCCATGTCCTCCAGATAAAACCCCTCATAGGCTCTGGCGACACGCACCGCGTCCATGGCTTTCAGCGCTACATCCTTGAGGCGCTGGGGCAAGCGGCCGTTGTGCATTTGCTTCAGTTCGGTGCCGCTTGCGTTGCTCACCAGTTCTTGTGCGATGTCCGTGGGCAGTCCCTGTACTTCGCCTTGCAGTAGCTGAACATGGCGATTGTCGGTTTTTTCAAGTTCACGGTAGCGAGACTGGAAGAGCGATCTGCGCTGGTTCAGCGCCTGATAGCGGTCGGGATGGTCACTGCCGGTCTGCTCGACCAGTGCCTGAATGTCACGGTCGATCCTGAAGCGCTTGATCGTGTCGGTCAGCAGCGAAGGCGGGCGCTGATTCTCGACGTGGATCTCGCGCAACACGTTGTCGTGAAAACCGCTGATCTGCAGGAGTTGCTCACGCTCGGCAGTATTGAACGATTCGACGCTCTGGCCGAGGCGGCGTAGCACGGTTTCCCGGTCCCACGTCAGCGGTCGCTCCAGTGTTGTCTGCCAGGCGCCGTGGTTGTTGTGTCGCAGGGCCGGCTGATAGGCGTCGGCCCGGCGCGGGTGTTGAATCTGAAAGCGGCCAGTCTTGCTGTCCGGTTTTACCGAGTAGAGTTTGCCTTCAACGCGCGCCAGTGTTTTGCCCTCATGCTGATACAAACCGAGAGGGTCGGGGCTGGCAGCGTCCGGCAGATCAACGGACTGTTCGTAAGGGGTGAGATCCGGTTTCCAGTATCGGGTTTTACCTGCGGCTGTCTTGATGGGTTTGAGCGGGGAAATCAGCGTCACCGCCTCGCGAGACATGAGGCCATTGAACGCACCGGCCGCCATGACACCGCCCACCGCGAACGTCCCGAGTTCAACCACCGTCTCGGCGATCGTCATCAAGTGCCCGAACGCTTCGGTTTTCAGGCCTTCGGCCCAGTCGATGATGCCTTCGAACGTGTCGTCGAGCACTTGGTAGGCCATGTAGGCGAGCATCAATTCGCCCAGAAACGGAACAAAGGGCAGGGCCACGAACGACGCCACTTCAAGGATCTTTTTGGCGACATTGCTGAAGGCGTCCCACGCCGCCCATCGCGCTGCTCGGTCGGCGCTGGCGGTAGAAACCGCAAGGGTGCGTGCGTCATTGAGCAGCTTGTTCAATTGCTGCTGGTAGAGGTGAGTCCACAGATCGTTTCTGATCGGGTTCACCGAGAATTGCAGGTTGGGCTTGTCGATGGGGGTGTCGCGCCAGCTCGGCAGCGGATCGCCGCGCAGGTGTTCATGCCAGGTCACGGCGCGGAGGCGACTGTTGAGGTCGGCGAAAAAGTGGCCTCGTTCCTGATGATCGATGAACCGGCTGAAGAACGCCTGGTAAGCAGGCGAGCGCAGTTTGCGGGTCAGCTCGGTCATGAACGCCAGGGTGTCGGGGTATTGTTTGAGCGGGTGTTCCGGATCGTCGGGGATGTAGGCGATGATTCGCGAGCGTTGGGAGGTGAGTTCAAGTCGCGGCGCGAAAATGACGATGCCGGTCAGCAATGAAGACATCAGGCTCAGGTCGTGACAGTGCAGTCGCCAGTTGTCCAGCCCCACGTTTTCGCGGCCCTCGATCATGTCGAGAATCGATTGCCCTGCATCCAGCGGCAGGTCGCCACGGACCTGGGCCAGATGCAGGGCTGATAGCAGGGCGGCCTTGTGCGTCTTGATCACGCTCGACTTCAACACGGCAGCGGCGACCGGGTTGGTAAACCCCAGGTTTTCCTTGAGGTGGGCCTCGTATCGAGCGCCGATATCCAGTTCCCTGCACAACCGGGTGAAGTGCTGAATGGAGAGTTGGCGCTTGATCGCCGGCAATGTATCGAATTGCCCGGTGGACGAGGGTTCGGTGATGAACGTCGAGGCAGATTCGTAAGCCTGCGCTTCGGTTTCCGAATCCTGAAAGTTGTGCAGGGCGGCGTCGAGCAGCGAGACCGTCCAGGTGCGCGCGGCACCGGTCTTGATCGGGAACCACGGAACGGTCTGCGGGATGTACAGGCGCAGGAAGGTCGTCTTGACGTCCAGTTCCAGGCCGTACCGGGTTTTCAATGCGTCACGCAGAAGCGGTTCGGCAAAGTCCCGGGCGTTCTGCAGTTTATCCAGCATGGATTCCAGGTGGTTACGCTGGGCCAGATAGTGCGTGCTGGCCGCTTTCAATGATTGGTGCTGCTGGCGGGTTGCCCGGGCGTGCCATTCCGGGAGGTCCAGCCGCGCGCTTTTAAGTGCAGTGCGCGTAGCGGGCGATGCTGTTAATAGCCAGTCGGGCAGATTGTGGAACGCATGCTGGAAATGCGCGTCTGGCTGAGCCGTAAGTTCGGGGTCATGCTGAATCATGGCGCTAGTCCGTTAGCGTTTGGATGGAACCCAAGGAAAACAAACGATGAAGCACGGTGTGCGGTACATATTTACCGCACCGTTCGACAAGCCTGCCTATAACCTGTGCCGCCGGTTTAAACTGCGCCTTTGCGACGCTATATGTCGCATTGCCGTAAACCCGGCTGAAACCGGGGTTTGCGCTATAAGAAGTTGTCGCTTGGCGGCAAGGCCGGGCTGAAAACTGTCCTTACAATCCCCCCATCGCTCGCCAGTTTCCGGCGAGTGTTCCTCTTCAGGAGACTCCGATGTCCGTTGAGCACGCTGCGGTAGAACGCGCCGATTTCGACCAGGTAATGGTTCCCAACTATGCGCCTGCCGCCTTCATTCCTGTGCGTGGCGCCGGTTCCCGCGTATGGGACCAGTCTGGCCGCGAGCTGATCGACTTCGCCGGCGGGATTGCCGTTAACGTATTGGGCCATGCGCACCCGGCGCTGGTCGGTGCCTTGACCGAGCAGGCGAACAAGCTGTGGCACGTGTCCAACGTGTTCACCAACGAGCCTGCCCTGCGCCTGGCGCACAAGCTGATCGACGCAACCTTTGCCGAGCGTGCGTTCTTCTGCAACTCCGGCGCCGAAGCCAACGAGGCCGCTTTCAAGCTGGCCCGTCGTGTCGGCCATGATCGGTTTGGCAGCGAGAAGTACGAAATCATCGCCGCGCTCAACAGCTTCCACGGCCGTACCCTGTTCACCGTGAACGTCGGTGGCCAGTCGAAGTATTCCGACGGTTTCGGTCCGAAAATCACCGGCATCACCCATGTGCCGTACAACGATCTGGCCGCGCTGAAAGCCGCCATTTCCGACAAGACCTGCGCTGTGGTTCTGGAGCCGATCCAGGGCGAGAGCGGTGTTATCCCGGCCGAACTCGAATACCTGCAAGGCGCCCGTGACCTGTGCACCGCGCACAACGCGCTGCTGATCTTCGACGAAGTGCAGACCGGCATGGGCCGTACTGGCCATCTGTTCGCCTACCAGCATTACGGCGTGATCCCGGACATCCTGACCAGCGCGAAGAGCCTGGGCGGCGGTTTCCCGATCGCAGCCATGCTGACCACCGAAGACCTGGCCAAACACCTGGTCGTCGGCACTCACGGCACCACCTACGGCGGTAACCCGCTGGCGTGCGCCGTCGCCGAAGCGGTGATCGACGTGATCAACACCCCTGAAGTGCTGGCCGGCGTCAACGCCAAACACGACAAGTTCAAGGCTCGCCTGGAGCAGATCGGCGAGAAGTACGGCCTGTTCACCAAGGTTCGTGGCATGGGCCTGTTGATCGGTTGCGTGCTGAGCGAGGCCTGGAAAGGCAAGGCGAAGGACATCTTCAACGCCGCCGAGCGCGAAGGCCTGATGGTCCTGCAAGCCGGCCCGGACGTGGTGCGTTTTGCGCCAAGCCTGGTGGTTGAAGACGCCGATATCGATGCCGGCCTGGATCGTTTCGAGCGCGCTGCGGCAAAACTGACGCAAGCCTGATAGACCCTTCGACGCCTGATGATTTCAGGCGTCGAACCCAATTTTGATGCCGGCCCCGCTTTTCTGTAGGAGCGAAGCTTGCTCGCGAAGGTGTGTCAGTCGACATCACTGTGACTGACACACCTTCGCGAGCAAGCTTCGCTCCTACAAGGGCCGGCTTATTTTCCTCAAAGAGTATGAGAAAGGAGTGACACCATGCTGGTGATGCGCCCCGCGCAAATGGCTGATCTGGGCGAGGTACAGCGTCTGGCTGCGGACAGCCCGATTGGTGTCACTTCCTTGCCGGATGACGTTGAACGCCTGAGCGACAAGATCGCCGCGAGCGAAGCCTCGTTCGCTGCCGAAGTCAGCTTCAACGGTGAAGAGAGCTATTTCTTCGTCCTCGAAGACACCGCCACCGGCAAGCTGGCCGGTTGCTCGGCCATCGTCGCCTCGGCCGGTTATTCCGAGCCGTTCTACAGCTTCCGCAATGAAACCTTCGTGCACGCCTCCCGCGAGCTGAAGATTCATAACAAGATTCACGTGCTCTCCCAGTGCCACGACCTGACCGGCAACAGCTTGCTGACCAGTTTCTACGTGCAGCGCGAGTTGGTGGGTTCGCCGTGGGCCGAGCTCAACTCCCGTGGCCGCTTGCTGTTCGTGGCCAGCCATCCGGAGCGCTTTGCCGATTCCGTGGTGACCGAGATCGTCGGTTACAGCGATGAAAATGGCGACTCGCCGTTCTGGGACGCCATCGGTCGCAACTTCTTCGACCTCAACTACGCCGAAGCCGAGCGTCTGTGCGGTCTGAAGAGCCGCACGTTCCTCGCCGAGCTGATGCCGCATTACCCGATCTACGTGCCGTTGCTGCCGGACTCCGCGCAAGAAGCGATGGGCCAGGTGCACCCACGGGCGCAGATCACTTTCGACATCCTGATGCGCGAAGGCTTCGAGACCGATCACTACATCGACATTTTCGACGGTGGTCCGACGTTGCATGCGCGTGTTTCGGGGATCCGTTCGATCGCCCAGAGCCGTGTCGTGCCGGTGAAAATCGGCGAGCCGGTCAAAGGCGCAGGGCGTCAGTACCTGGTGGCCAATGCGCAGTTGCAGGATTACCGCGCCGTGTTGCTCGAGCTCGATTACGCGCCGGGCAAACCCGTGACCCTGGATCTGGAAGCGGCCGAAGCCCTGGGCGTCGGTGAAGGTGCAAGCGTGCGCCTGGTGGCGGTTTAACGCCTGCTTTCAACCTGGAAAGCAGCAAGTGTTTCGCGGGTGGCGCAAGCGGCCCGTTTGAGGAGATAGCATGATCGTTCGTCCCGTACGCAGCAGCGATTTACCCGCTCTGATCGACCTGGCCCGTAGCACCGGCACCGGCCTGACCACCTTGCCGGCCAACGAAGAGCGTCTGGCCCATCGGGTCGGCTGGGCCGAGAAGACCTTTCGCGGCGAGGCCGGGCGCGGCGATGCGGACTACCTGTTCGTCCTCGAAGACGACAACGGTCGTGTGGTGGGCATTTCCGCCATTGCCGGCGCCGTCGGCCTGCGTGAGCCCTGGTACAACTTCCGGGTCGGCCTGACGGTCAGCGCTTCGCAAGAGCTGAACATCTACCGCGAAATCCCGACGCTGTTTCTGGCCAACGACCTGACCGGCAACTCGGAATTGTGCTCGTTGTTCCTGCACGCCGATTTCCGCACCGGCCTCAACGGCCGCATGTTGTCCAAGGCGCGAATGCTGTTCATCGCCGAGTTCCCGCAACTGTTCGGCAACAAGATCATTGCCGAAATGCGCGGTGTCTCCGACGAAGCAGGGCGTTCGCCGTTCTGGGAAAGCCTGGGTCGACACTTCTTCAAAATGGAATTCAGCCAGGCCGATTACCTGACCGGCGTGGGCAACAAGGCGTTCATCGCCGAACTGATGCCGAAATTCCCGCTGTACACCTGCTTCCTGTCGCCGGATGCACGTAACGTGATCGGTCAGGTTCACCCGGACACCGAGCCGGCGCTGGCCATGCTCAAGAGCGAAGGTTTCAGCTACCAGGGTTACGTCGACATTTTCGACGCCGGCCCGGCCATCGAATGCGAAACCGGCAAGATCCGCGCCGTGCGAGACAGTCAGGCGCTGGTGTTGGCCGTTGGCACGCCGGGTGACGACGCCACGCCATTCATCATTCACAACCGCAAGCGCGAAGACTGCCGGATCACTGCCGCTCCCGCACGTCTTGCCGCCGGTACGCTGGTAGTCGATCCGCTGACCGCCAAACGTCTTCAACTCAACGCCGGCGATCAAGTGCGCGCCGTTCCGTTGTCTGCTGCTCGGGAGTCGAAATAATGAATTCGCTATACATCGCAGGTGAATGGCTGGCCGGTCAGGGTGAAGCCTTCCAATCGTTGAACCCGGTGACCCAGCAAGTGCTGTGGGCCGGCGAGGGCGCTACCGCTGCTCAGGTTGAGTCTGCCGTGCAAGCCGCGCGTCAGGCGTTTCCGGGTTGGGCCCGTCGTACTTTGGAAGAACGTATTTCGGTGCTGGAAGCCTTTGCTGGCGCGCTGAAAAACAACGCTGACGAACTGGCGCGTTGCATCGGTGAAGAAACCGGTAAACCGCTGTGGGAAGCGGCGACTGAAGTGACCAGCATGGTCAACAAGATTGCGATTTCGGTGCAGAGCTACCGCGAACGCACCGGCGAGAAGAGCGGCCCGCTGGGCGACGCCACCGCCGTATTGCGCCACAAGCCACATGGCGTGGTCGCGGTGTTCGGTCCTTACAACTTCCCGGGTCACTTGCCCAACGGTCACATCGTGCCGGCGCTGCTGGCCGGTAACAGCGTGCTGTTCAAACCGAGCGAGCTGACCCCGAAAGTCGCCGAACTGACGGTCAAGTGCTGGATCGAAGCCGGCCTGCCAGCCGGCGTGTTGAACCTGCTGCAAGGCGCTCGCGAAACCGGTATCGCCCTGGCGGCGAACCCGGGTATCGACGGTCTGTTCTTCACCGGTTCGAGCCGCACCGGCAATCACCTGCACCAGCAGTTCGCCGGTCGTCCGGACAAGATCCTCGCGCTGGAGATGGGGGGTAATAACCCGTTGGTGGTCGATGAGGTCGCTGATCTGGATGCAGCGGTGTACACCATCATTCAGTCCGCTTTCATTTCTGCCGGTCAACGTTGCACCTGTGCCCGCCGCTTGCTGGTGCCGCAGGGCGCCTGGGGCGACACGCTCCTGGCGCGTCTGGTGGCGGTCAGCTCGACGATTGAAGTCGGTGCGTTCGATCAGCAGCCAGCGCCGTTCATGGGCTCGGTGATTTCCCTTGGCGCGGCAAAAGCGCTGATGGATGCGCAGGAACATCTGCTGGCCAATGGCGCCGTGGCGTTGCTGGAAATGACTCAGCCTGAGGCACAAGCCGCGTTGCTGACCCCAGGTATTCTGGACGTGACCGCCGTTGCCGATCGTCCTGACGAAGAGCTGTTCGGCCCGTTGCTGCAAGTGATCCGCTACGCTGATTTTGAAGCGGCCATCGCTGAAGCCAACGACACCGACTATGGCCTGGCGGCCGGTTTGCTGTCGGATTCCGAAGCGCGTTATCAGCAGTTCTGGCTGGAAAGCCGTGCCGGTATCGTCAACTGGAACAAACAACTGACCGGTGCTGCGAGCAGCGCACCGTTCGGCGGCGTCGGCGCCTCGGGCAACCACCGCGCCAGCGCCTATTACGCGGCAGATTACTGCGCGTACCCGGTGGCCTCGCTGGAAACGCCGAGCCTGACGTTGCCAGCGGCCCTTACGCCTGGCGTGAAGATGGCGTAGCGCCCATTCGCGGGCAAGCCTCGCTCCTACGGATCCCATTGAACCTGTAGGAGCGAGGCTTGCCCGCGAAGGCCGCAACGCGGTCGTACTGAATAGTTACTGAAGCCTATAAAAACAGATTCTCGTGGAGCCTCGCTGATGAAATCCTATGAAGTCAATTTTGACGGTCTAGTGGGGCCGACCCATAACTACGGCGGCCTGTCCTACGGCAACGTCGCGTCCCAGAGCAACAGCCAGCAGTCTTCGAACCCGAAGGAAGCTGCGCTGCAAGGCCTGGCGAAAATGAAAGCGCTGATGGAAATGGGCTTTCAACAAGGCGTTCTGGCCCCGCAAGAGCGTCCTGATGTCGCCGCCCTGCGTCGCCTGGGCTTCAGCGGCACCGACGCGCAAGTGATCGAGCAGGCTGCGAAAGACGCGATGCCGTTGCTGGTCGCCAGTTGCTCGGCGTCGAGCATGTGGGTGGCCAACGCCGCCACGGTCAGCCCGAGCGCTGATACCGCCGACGGTCGCGTGCATTTCACCGCCGCCAACCTCAACTGCAAATACCACCGCAGCATCGAGCACCCGACCACCAGTCGTGTACTGGGTGCAATGTTCGCTGACCAGAAGCACTTCGCTCACCACGCGGCGTTGCCGGCCGTGGCGCAATTCGGTGACGAAGGCGCAGCCAACCACACGCGTTTCTGCCGTGAATACGGTGAAGCCGGCGTCGAGTTCTTTGTGTTCGGTCGCAGCGCGTTCGATAACCGCTACCCGGCACCGCAGAAATACCCGGCGCGCCAGACCCTCGAAGCCTCGCAAGCTGTCGCTCGTCTGCACGGTTTGAGCGATGACGGCGTGGTCTACGCCCAGCAGAATCCTGCGGTGATCGATCAGGGCGTGTTCCACAACGACGTGATCGCGGTGGGTAACGGCGAGGTGCTGTTCTATCACGAGGACGCGTTCCTCGACACCGAGCAGATGCTGGCCGAGCTGCAAAGCAAACTCGCCAAGGTCGGCGGCAAATTCCAGTCGGTGTGCGTACCCCGTTCGGCGGTTACCGTGGAAGACGCGGTGCGTTCCTACCTGTTCAACAGCCAGTTGCTGTCGCGTCCTGACGGCTCGATGCTGTTGATCGTGCCGGAAGAGTGCCGTGGCAACGAACGCGTCTGGCAGTACCTGCAAAGCCTGACCAGTTCTGGCGGCCTGATCCGCGAAGTCAAAGTCTTCGATCTGAAGCAAAGCATGCAGAACGGCGGTGGCCCGGCGTGCCTGCGTTTGCGCGTGGCACTGAATGAAACCGAACTGGCGGCCGTCAACCCAGGGGTTATCATGACGGCACCGTTGTACGGCACGCTGACCGAATGGGTCGAAAAGCACTACCGCGACCGCATGGCCGAAACCGACCTTGCGGACCCGCAATTGCTGCTTGAGTGCCGGACGGCACTGGATGAACTGACGCAAATCCTTAAACTGGGCGCGGTTTATCCATTCCAGATCAATTGAACGTCGAGAGCGTAAAACACATGAGCGATACCCTGCAGCTGATCCTTGAAGACACCGACGGCACGCAACTGGAAACTTCCTGCACCCGCGTCGCTGTCATTTGGCAAGGCAAAGAGCTGTGGATTCAGCACGATGGCCGCGGCCAATTGCTGATCGGCGTGGACGTCGAAGAAGGTGACGCTGAATACGCCAACCTGCTGCTGCGCCCATTGGCGACTAATCTGGTAAGTCTGCAACTGGAAATGGAACCGGCTGAAGTCGGCGACGAAGACCACGTGCACGGCCCGGATTGCGCCCACGACCACTAAGGAAACCGCTCTATGCTCGCCCTCGGCAAACTGCTTGAACTGACCCTCGCCGGCCGCGAACCGGCGGAGAAGACTCAACTGACTGTCGAAGGCGTACGCATGCGCTGGTTGAGCGAAGGTGCGCTGGAAGTCCGGCCACCTGAAGCTCGCGACAATGGCCTGGACCTGCTGCTGTCAGCCGGGATCCATGGCAACGAAACAGCGCCGATCGAGTTGCTCGATCGCCTGTTGCATGACATCGCTCGCGGCGATTTGAAGCCGCGCGCACGTATTCTGTTCCTGTTCGGCAACCCGGAAGCGATTCGCAAGGGCGAGCGTTTCATCGAACAGGACGTCAATCGGCTGTTCAACGGCCGTCACGAACAAACCAGCGGCTCCGAAGCCCTGCGCGCCTGTGAACTGGAGCGGCTGGCCGCCAGTTTCTTCAGCCTGCCGGATCGCGATCGTCTGCATTACGACCTGCATACGGCGATTCGAGGCTCGAAGATCGAGCAGTTTGCGTTGTATCCGTGGAAAGAAGATCGCCAGCATTCCCGTCAGGAACTGGCTCGCCTGCGCGCCGCCGGCATGGAAGCGGTGCTGCTGCAAAACAAGCCGTCCATCGTTTTCAGTTCCTACACCTACGACAAGCTGGGTGCCGAGTCTTTCACCCTGGAGTTGGGCAAGGCGCGGCCGTTCGGACAGAACGACGGGGTCAACGTCTCCCTGCTGGAAACCCGCCTTAAACAGATCATCGAAGGCACCGAGCCGGAACTGACCGAAGAGGCGCTGAATGGGTTGCAGTTGTTCAGCGTGGCACGGGAAATCATCAAGCACAGCGATAGCTTCCGCTTGAACCTGCCGGCGGACATCGAGAATTTTTCGGAACTGGAAGTGGGTTATCTGTTGGCCGAAGACATCGCCCAGACGCGCTGGATCATCGAAGAAGAGGGCGCGCGGATTATCTTCCCGAACCCCAAGGTCAAGAACGGCCTGCGCGCCGGCATCCTGATCGTGCCGACCACCGACGAAAACCTGGCCTAACTGACGACGCTGACTCTGTAGGAGCGAGGCTTGCCCGCGAAAGCGATTCCAGATTCAGCGATGATGTTGAATGTTAAATCGCTTTCGCGGGCAAGCCTCGCTCCTACAGGGGGAGCGGTGTTTAGACGGCTACTGCGCGTGGCTCAGTACGACGCAACGCCCGAATCTTGCTCAGCGTATCCGCACACGTCTTCGCCGCTTCCTGGCCTTTGTGCACGAAATGCTCGAAGAAGAACTTCTGATGCTCTTCGCCGGCATGGAAGTGGTGCGGGGTCAGGGACACCGAGAACACCGGCACTTCGGTTTCCAATTGAACCTGCATCAGGCCGCTGACCACAGACTGGGCGACGAATTCGTGACGGTAGATCCCGCCGTCCACAACCAGGGCTGCCGCGACAATACCGGCATAACGGCCGGTCTTGGCCAGCAACTTGGCGTGCAGGGGCATTTCAAAGGCGCCGCCGACTTCGAAGAAGTCGATGTCGGATTCCTGATAACCCTGAGCAATCATTTCTGCGACGAAGCCCTTACGGCTCTGATCGACGATTTCCTTGTGCCAGCAGGCCTGGATGAACGCAACGCGCTCGCCCTGATGGTGTTTGCTTTTGCTGTCGATTGCGGTGGGTTGCATGTTCTGACTCCTGTTTATGTAAAAAACAGGGCATATGAATCGAATGGGATTTAAGGGTACGCACGCTCGCACGAATGCCTGCGGACGGCCCTTTGGTGCCAATCCCGTTCTCTCTTCATCCGGACTATGACCGTCGGCCCCGGGATCACACCGGGTCTGCTGACCTTGCCGTCAAACACCGCCGAAGCCGTGCCTGTCGCCAAGCGCTCGCGGGCTATGCGCATTGCGCGCAATTACCGCCGGTGGGGAGTTGCACCCCGCCCTGAGAACGTTTTGCCGACAGATTGTCTGGCGGCGCAGCGTTTTTAACACATATTTCTCAGCCGTGCATTGCTGCTATCTGATGATTGCTATCGACTTTTTCGCTCACTTGCTGCGTCTTTTCCTCGCCCAAGGGTTGATTATTCGTCGACATGACCGCAGTAATTCCATTCCGAAAGGGATTTTCCCCTGCTTACCGAGGCCAGATTCATGAGCGTTATCGATCTTCGCAGCGACACCGTCACTCAGCCGACTCCAGGGATGCTCGACGCGATGGCCAACGCGGCCACCGGTGACGACGTCTACGGTGAAGATCCGACGGTCAATCGTCTGGAAGCCGAGTTGGCGAAACGCCTGGGCTTTGCCGCGGCGCTGTTCGTGCCGACCGGCACCATGAGCAACCTGCTGGGCCTGATGGCGCACTGCGAGCGCGGTGACGAATACATCGTTGGCCAACAGGCGCACACGTATAAGTACGAAGGTGGCGGCGCGGCGGTGCTCGGTTCGATCCAGCCGCAACCGCTGGAAGTGCAGGCCGACGGCTCGCTGGACCTGGCTCAGGTGGCCGCCGCGATCAAACCGGACGACTTCCATTTCGCCCGCACCCGCTTGCTGGCGCTGGAAAACACCATGCAGGGCAAGGTGCTGCCGCTGGAGTATCTGGCCCGGGCGCGCAGTTTCACTCGCGAACACGGGTTGCAACTGCACCTCGACGGCGCTCGCCTGTACAACGCGGCGGTCAAACTGGGTGTCGATGCCCGGGAAATCACCCAGCATTTCGATTCGGTGTCAGTCTGCCTGTCCAAGGGGCTGGGCGCGCCGATCGGTTCGGTGTTGTGCGGCTCGGTCGAGTTGATCGGCAAGGCGCGCCGTCTGCGCAAGATGGTCGGCGGCGGCATGCGTCAGGCCGGGATTCTGGCGGCGGCGGGGCTGTACGCACTGGATAACAACGTCCTGCGTCTGGCGGACGATCATGCCAACGCGCAATTCCTCGCGGACGGACTGCGAAAAGCCGGTTACGAAGTCGAACCGGTGCAAACCAACATGGTTTATGTGCAGATGGGCGACAAGGCCGAGGCGATCAAGGCGTTTGCCGCTGAGCGCGGGATCAAACTCAGCGCCGCCGGTCGTCTTAGAATGGTCACGCACATGGACGTGAGCCGCGCGCAAATCGAGCAAGTCATCGCGACATTCGTCGAGTTTTCGCGCAACTGACAGCGTTAGCCGTCCAATTGACCGTTTCTATCGTATAAACACGCTGTACCCCGCGCGCTGGGCCGATATAATGCGGCCCTTTGCCGTCGCTTCGTCTGTTGACGTTTCGCACAGGCCTTTGGCCGCAGCCTCCGTGGAAGAACCTAATGAAAAGCGCAGAAATCCGTGAAGCCTTCCTTCGCTTCTTCGAAGAGCAAGGCCACACTCGTGTAGCCTCCAGCTCTTTGATTCCGGGCAACGACCCAACCCTGCTGTTCACTAACGCGGGGATGAACCAGTTCAAGGACTGTTTCCTGGGCCAGGAAAAACGTGCGTACACCCGTGCGACCAGCAGCCAGAAATGCGTGCGTGCCGGTGGCAAGAACAGTGACCTGGAAAACGTCGGTTATACCGCTCGTCACCACACCTTCTTCGAAATGCTGGGTAACTTCAGCTTCGGTGACTATTTCAAGCACGACGCAATCACCTACGCCTGGACCTTCCTGACCGGCGTCCTGAAGCTGCCCAAGGAAAAACTCTGGGTAACGGTCTATGCCTCGGATGACGAAGCCTATGACATCTGGACCCAGCAGATCGGTGTGCCAGTCGAGCGCATGATCCGCATCGGCGACAACAAGGGCGCGCCTTACGCCTCCGACAACTTCTGGACCATGGGCGATACCGGCCCGTGCGGTCCTTGCACCGAGATTTTCTACGATCACGGCGCCGACATCTGGGGCGGCCCACCGGGCTCGCCGGAAGAAGACGGCGACCGTTACATCGAGATCTGGAACAACGTGTTCATGCAGTTCAACCGCACCGCCGATGGCGTGTTGCATCCGCTGCCAGCACCGTCGGTCGACACCGGCATGGGCCTGGAGCGGATCAGTGCGGTGATGCAGCACGTTCATTCCAACTATGAAATCGACCTGTTCAAGAACCTGCTGAGCGCATCGGCCAAGGCCATTGGCTGCACCAATGACGATCAGTCTTCGCTGAAGGTTGTGTCCGATCACATCCGTTCGTGCGGTTTCCTGATTGCCGACGGCGTGCTGCCGTCCAACGAAGGTCGTGGCTACGTGCTGCGCCGGATCATTCGTCGTGCGTGCCGTCACGGTAACAAGCTGGGCGCGACCGGCAGCTTCTTCTACAAGATCGTCGCGGCGCTGGTTGCCGAGATGGGCGAGGCGTTCCCGGAACTGCAGAAGCAACAAGCCAACATCGAGCGCGTGCTCAAGGCCGAAGAAGAGCAGTTCTCCAAGACCCTGGAGCACGGCCTGAAAATTCTCGAGCAGGATCTGCTGGAACTCAAAGGCACCGTGGTGCCGGGCGACGTGGTGTTCAAACTCTACGACACCTACGGTTTCCCGATGGACCTGACCGCGGACATCGCCCGCGAGCGCAACCTGACCGTCGACGAAGCCGGCTTCGAGCGTGAAATGGAAGCCCAGCGCGTCCGTGCCCGTTCCGCCAGTTCGTTCGGTCTGGACTACAACACGCTGGTCAAGGTTGACGTGGCCACCGAATTCACCGGCTACAAGGCCACCAGTGGTTCGGCGAAAATTGTCGCTATCTATAAAGAAGGCAAGTCCGTCGACGTCTTGAGTGAAGGCGAAGAGGGCGTGATCGTTCTCGATCAGACCCCGTTCTACGCTGAATCCGGCGGTCAGGTTGGCGACTGCGGTTACCTGCAATCGAACATCGGCCGTTTCGACGTGCGCGACACCACCAAGACCGGTGGCGCGTTCCTGCACCACGGTGTGCAGGCATTGGGCAGCCTGACTATCGGTTCGCCGGTCGAGACCCACGTCGAAGCCGACGTGCGCCACGCGACTTCGCTGAACCACTCGGCCACTCACTTGCTGCACGCGGCATTGCGTCAGGTGCTGGGCGATCACGTTCAGCAGAAAGGTTCGCTGGTCGACAGTCAGCGCCTGCGCTTTGACTTCAGCCACTTCGAAGCCATCAAGCCTGAGCAACTGAAGGCGCTGGAAGACATCGTCAACGCCGAGATTCGCAAGAACACGGCTGTTGAAACCGAAGAAACCGATATCGAAACCGCCAAGCAAAAAGGCGCCATGGCGCTGTTTGGCGAGAAGTATGGCGACAACGTGCGCGTACTGAGCATGGGCGGCGATTTCTCCGTCGAGCTGTGCGGCGGGATCCACGCCAACCGTACCGGCGACATCGGCCTGCTGAAAATCATCAGCGAAGGCGGTGTGGCTTCCGGTGTGCGTCGTATCGAAGCGGTCACCGGCGCTGCAGCGCTGGCATACTTGAACGCTGCCGAAGAACAACTCAAGGAAGCGGCCAACCTGGTCAAGGGCAGCCGCGACAACCTGATCGACAAGCTGTCGGCTGTGCTGGAGCGCAACCGTCTGCTGGAGAAGCAACTCGAGCAGTTGCAGGCCAAGGCTGCCAGCGCGGCGGGCGACGATCTGTCGGCTTCCGCCCTGGACGTCAAAGGCGTGAAAGTACTGGCCGTGCGTCTGGACGGTCAGGACGGCAAGGCGCTGCTGGCGCTGGTCGATCAACTGAAAAACAAACTCGGCCGCGCAGTGATCCTGCTCGGCAGTGTCCATGAGGAAAAGGTCGTTCTGGTTGCAGGCGTAACCAAAGACCTGACTGGCCAACTCAAAGCCGGTGATTTGATGAAGCAAGCCGCTGCGGCAGTGGGCGGGAAGGGCGGTGGTCGTCCAGACATGGCGCAGGGCGGTGGTACTGACGCTGGCGCACTGGATGCGGCATTGGCCCTGACTGTTCCATTTGTAGAGCAGGGTTTATAAGGCAGTGTGTCCGGCCCACAGTCTAGTGGTGGGCCGGAACGCTGTTTGAGTGATTATTTGGGCGCCCTTCATGGGCAGAGGCGGCTTTGAAATGGCTTTGATCGTACAGAAATTTGGAGGCACCTCGGTCGGCACTGTCGAGAGAATCGAGCAGGTCGCCGACAAGGTTAAGAAATTCCGCGATGCCGGCGATGACCTGGTGGTTGTGCTGTCTGCAATGAGCGGCGAAACCAACCGTCTGATCGATCTGGCCAAGCAAATCAGTGGCGACGGTCAACCGGTTCCGCGTGAGTTGGATGTGATCGTCTCCACCGGTGAGCAGGTGACGATTGCCCTGTTGGCCATGGCGCTGATCAAGCGCGGCGTGCCAGCGGTGTCCTACACCGGCAACCAGGTACGGATTCTGACGGATAGCGCGCACAATAAAGCGCGTATCTTGCAGATTGATGACCAGAAGATTCGCGGTGATCTGAAAGCAGGTCGTGTGGTGGTTGTCGCCGGTTTCCAGGGCGTCGACGAGCACGGCAACATCACCACCCTCGGTCGTGGCGGTTCCGACACCACCGGCGTGGCGCTGGCGGCAGCCTTGAAGGCTGACGAATGCCAGATCTACACCGACGTCGACGGCGTCTACACCACCGACCCGCGTGTGGTGTCCGTGGCCCAGCGCCTGGACAAGATTACCTTTGAAGAGATGCTGGAAATGGCCAGCCTCGGTTCCAAGGTGTTGCAGATCCGTGCGGTGGAATTCGCCGGCAAGTACAACGTTCCGCTGCGCGTACTGCACAGCTTCAAGGAGGGTCCGGGCACCCTCATTACTATTGATGAAGAGGAAACCATGGAACAGCCGATCATTTCCGGCATCGCTTTCAACCGCGATGAAGCCAAGCTGACCATCCGTGGCGTGCCAGACACCCCGGGCGTTGCATTCAAGATTCTCGGCCCGATCAGCGCCGCGAACATCGAAGTCGACATGATCGTGCAGAACGTTGCGCACGATAACACCACCGACTTCACCTTCACCGTACACCGCAACGACTTCCAGGCCGCGCAAACCGTGCTGGAAAACACCGCTCGCGAGATCGGTGCCCGTGAAGTCGTTGGCGACATCAAGATCGCCAAGGTCTCGATCGTCGGTGTCGGCATGCGCTCCCACGCAGGTGTGGCCAGCCGCATGTTCGAATCCCTGGCGAAAGAAAGCATCAACATCCAGATGATCTCGACTTCGGAAATCAAGGTTTCCGTGGTGATCGAAGAGAAGTACCTGGAACTGGCTGTGCGCGCCCTGCACACGGCTTTCGAACTGGACGCGCCGGCCCGAACGGGCGAGTGATGCGTTTGCCGAAGGGCGCGGTCTGACCGCGCCCTTTTGTTTTTTTGAATGGTGCGGCTCGAAGCTGTTCTTTTGCCCGCGCTGGTCAATACTCAGGCATGTAGGGCTACGATCTTTCAGGTTGTAGGTCGAGTGCCTTTTTTTTGCAGACTGTTGTCCCTGAAATGAAATGCGTGAGGAGAAAGGTATGCTGATTCTGACTCGTCGGTGCGCAGAAAGCCTGATTATTGGTGATGGAGAAATCACCGTGACCGTGCTCGGCGTTAAAGGAAATCAAGTGCGTATCGGTGTCAACGCCCCGAAAGAGGTTGCGGTCCACCGTGAGGAAATTTACCTGCGTATAAAGAAAGAGAAGGACGAAGAACCAAGCCATTAATTTTTATCGTTTTTTATGTTTGCAAACGGGGAAGAAGCTGGTTAATATACGCCCCGTGTTGCGGAGAGCTGGCCGAGTGGCCGAAGGCGCTCCCCTGCTAAGGGAGTACACCTCAAAAGGGTGTCGGGGGTTCGAATCCCCCGTTCTCCGCCATTATTTGCGTAGTACGTTGTAATCTGGCTTCTTCGGTAAGTTGTTGAAATTACTAGAAAAAAGCGCTTTACAAAAAGATTCGACGGCCTATAATGCGCGGCAACAAATGCACTCGTAGCTCAGCTGGATAGAGTACTCGGCTACGAACCGAGCGGTCACAGGTTCGAATCCTGTCGAGTGCACCATTTAAGAGTTGTTTGCAGTGATGTGAGCTACTCTGTTTCAACCAGTTGTGATCTGGTCTAAAAACACAAATTGCACTCGTAGCTCAGCTGGATAGAGTACTCGGCTACGAACCGAGCGGTCACAGGTTCGAATCCTGTCGAGTGCACCAAACAACAAAAAAGCCCGCGTTTAACGCGGGCTTTTTTGCCGTCTGGGATTTGGCTTTTCCTCTGGTACAACCTCTCTCATCGAATTCGACGTGTGCGCTACGACCTCGCTTGGTGTCGTATCGGTAGCTCGTGGCCGAATTGCGAATGCTGATCTTGTCTGGCTTGCCGAGGGCGCTTTCGACGTCTTGCCGGGTCATGCCGGCGACAATCCGTTGATTGATGATTGCTTCCCTGCGTTCCCTGGCATCGATCAGGTTTCCACAGTTGTCCTCTGCCTGGCCGACGACTGTCGGCTCCCTCCTTTTGATATTCATACGTGATGTTTCACGAAAGTCCGCTTCCGGCATCAGCGACACTGTGCTGCCGGGGGTAAACGTGCGCACTTCCTGGAGCGAAAGGCTTTCTCCGGCCGTACAACTCAGCGTGGTGAAGGTGATGCGGCCGTTTGCTGCCTCGCAGCGGTGAACGGTTGAGGCAAGTGCCACGGGCGGCAGGCAGAGCAGGGCGATCAGCAGAAAATAACAGGCATTCAATGGCATCAAACGTCCTCCATGACGGTCTGACTCAAGGGTAGCCGCTACATTTTTCAGTGCTGGTGTGTTTTCTTTTCAGAATGAGTCGTCGCATTTTCACGGATCAGGACGGCGCTCAGGTTTGTCTCGCAAGCGCTTGTTTCAGCCGCGATTTTTTAACATTTAAAACCGTTGGGCGGTGTATCATTGCGCCCGTCAGCCCCGCCGGGGCTTGTGGAATACCTCCATGGACTTACCCAGTAGTAATTCAGTAAACCGCTTTTCCAATCATGAATTGACTGATTGATCCTTCCGGCGTGCCCCGCTGCTGGGAGTGGAGTTCGCCTATGTCCGAAGTTGAAGTAAAGAAAACGCAAGAAAGCCTGCAGGACCGCCTCGCTCAAGTGATTGAGCTGTTGCAGCGTCAGCGGGTGGTCGAAGACCTGACTCATCGCCAGGAAGGTCCGCATCACGATCGGGTTGAAAACCTGGTTCACCGGCAAAACCTCGTCGAGCTGCAACGCAAGCTCGATGACCTGCACTCCGCCGACGTTGCCTACATCCTTGAAGCCTTGCCGCTGGACGATCGTCTGACGCTCTGGCAATTGGTCAAGGCTGACCGCGACGGCGACATCCTGCTCGAAGTGTCCGACTCGGTACGTGAAACCCTGATCGCCGACATGGACGATCACGAGCTCCTGGCGGCGGCCAAGGACATGGATGCCGACGAACTGGCTGACCTGGCCTCCGAGCTGCCGCGAGACGTCGTCCACGAGCTGATGGAAACCCTCGACGGTCAACAGCGTGAGCGCGTCCGCTCCGCGTTGTCCTATGACGAGGAGCAGGTCGGTGCGCTGATGGACTTCGAGATGGTGACGATCCGTGAGGACGTCAGTCTCGAAGTGGTGTTGCGCTACCTGCGTCGGCTCAAGGAGCTGCCGGGCCATACCGACAAACTGTTTGTGGTCGATTACGACGGCGTGCTCAAGGGCGTGCTGCCGATCAAGCGTCTGCTGGTCAACGACCCGGAAAAACAAGTATCGGAAGTCATGGCCAGCGACCCGGTGAGTTTTCACCCGGACGAAGACGCCTACGATGCTGCACAGGCGTTCGAACGTTACGACTTGATCTCGGCCCCGGTGGTCGACAAGAACGGCAAGCTGATCGGCCGTCTGACCATCGATGAAATGGTCGACCTGATTCGTGAAGAGAGCGAAAACGAAGTTCTCAACATGGCGGGTCTGCGTGAAGAGGAAGATATTTTCGCGTCAGTCTGGAAGTCCCTGCGTAACCGTTGGGCCTGGCTGGCAATCAACCTGATCACCGCCTTTATTGCCTCTCGCGTGATCGGATTGTTCGAAGGTTCTATCGAGAAGCTGGTGGCGCTCGCGGCATTGATGCCGATCGTGGCGGGCATCGGTGGCAACTCGGGTAACCAGACCATCACCATGATCGTTCGCGCCATGGCGCTGGACCAGGTGAGTACCGGCAATACCTCGCGTCTGATGCGCAAGGAGCTGGCCGTCGGTTTGATCAACGGTTTGGTGTGGGGTGGGGTGATTGGTGCGGTCGCCTACCTGCTTTATGGCAGTTGGTCCCTCGGCGTGGTGATGACCGCCGCCATGACGCTTAACCTGTTGCTCGCAGCGTTGATGGGGGTGTTGATCCCCATGACCCTGGCGAAGATGGGCCGCGATCCGGCGATGGGCGCCAGCGTGATGATTACGGCCATGACCGACAGCGGTGGTTTCTTCATCTTCCTCGGGCTGGCGACCATCTTCCTGCTCTGATTGCCCTCTGCCTGAAGCCCGCAAATCAGCTCGTAGGAGCCAGGCTTGCCGGCGAAGGCGATCTCAGGGTCGCCTTCGCCGGCAAGCCTGGCTCCTACAAGAGCAATTAACCCGCCAATCGGCGGGTTTTTTTGTGCCTGAATTTCAGGCAAAAAAAAGCCAGCGATTAAGCTGGCTTGAGCGTTCGGATGAATCAGGAGGCGTCTGCGGCCATTTCGGCGTCGTGGGCAATCAGCGAAACGAGTGCGTTCTGCTGACGGTGGGAGAGTTGGCGGAAGCGCTGCAGCAGTTCGCGTTCGTGCAGTGACAGCTCCGGGCTGTCCAGTCGCATGCTCAACTCTTCACCCAGTGCGCCTTCCTGAATGAGACTCTGCTCAAGGCGCGCAATGATTTCGGAGTTCATGCTGCGATGATGATTGCGAGCCACCTCGGCAATGCGTTCACGCATTCCGTCTGGCAGACGTACGACGAACTTGTCAGCCGTACGGCTGGAATAAATTGCCTGTTTCAATGGGCGCATATATTTAACCGGTTAGTTCAGGGGAGCGGTTCTCGGGATTGGCCGCGCGATGTCTGATAGGACAAGGACTCTGGCCAAATGTTCAACCTGAATTGATAGAGGCTCGCATCATGCCTCAAAGAAGCCAGATCATTGGCGTCAATTCTGTGACAAATATTGAACTGGATAAAGGCGTTATGCCAGCACCAATTATCAGAAATGCGGACTGGTTTGAAAAGACTACCCATGTCCGTATCGCTGGCCGCGTCCTATTGCACAACAGGAGATGTCCTGAGACACCTGAAGGTGCATGCTGTGCGGATTTCGATCACGATTCCTTACTTCGTACAGAATAGTGGCAATTGGCCGATTTACTAGTGGCAACCACGACATGGGGGGCTAATTCAGGATGGATGGCAGACTGATTTACCTGATGGGGCCTTCCGGATCCGGCAAGGACAGTCTCATCGAGGCTGCTCGCGAGCCTTTGCAGGCAATCAACTGCGAAGTGGTGCGTCGGGTCATTACGCGTTCAGCCGAATCCGTGGGCGAGGATGCCATCGGTGTTTCCCGTGAAGAGTTCGCGCGCCGCAAAGAAGAGGGCGACTTCGCGCTGTGCTGGCATGCCAATGGCCTGGATTACGGTATTCCCGTCGTGATCGATCAATGGCTCAAGGAGGGCAGGGATGTCCTGATCAACGGCTCCCGCGGGCACTTGGCCCAGGCGCTACGCTGCTATCCAGCGTTGGTGCCGATTCTGTTGACGGTCAAGGAGGACGTGCTGCGAGAGCGCTTGCTGCGGCGGGGGCGTGAAAGTCTGGCGGAGATTGAGGCGAGATTGCGCAGAAATGAACTGTTCACGGCGGACGCCTCAGTCGGTGAGACGCTTATCCACCAACTCGACAATTCAGGCGAACTTTCGGACACAGTGGCCGGCCTGTTGAAGCTGCTACAAGTCAGCGCAACACCGGATCAAACTTGATCTTGCGCCCAGCGACCAGCGCCAGCACAAACAACGCACTGAAAACGCCGCAGGCAATCAACGGCAGAGTGACGATTGCGTCCTCTACCAGTGATAAATGAAGAATGCCGCTGAGCAGGGCGAGGACGAAAAATCCTGCGGCTGATTTGGACATGCTGTGCTCCTGATGGGTTGTTCAAAATGCCAGGCGTTCTGAAGACTGCGCTGGCAGCAGGACATTTTCCTGACTCACTTCTTGACCGACAAAACCCTGCTGATTACCCAACACCGCCAATTGAGGTGCCTTCTGTACCTGGAGGTAATGAGGCATTCGTTGGGCAACCGGCTCGGCACCGCTCTGCGGGACAAAATGAAAACCCAAAAAAACCGCCAAAGCGATCGCGTTCGAGAGTAAAAGGGCGCGGTTCATGAGGGCTGACCTCCGTTGTTCTTTGAGAACAGCTGAAGCAGCCGACGTGCCAAGAGTCTAACGGCTATTAAATCCTTTAAAAACAAAGAATTAAGATAATCGTGCAAGGTGGTCTCATTGCAATTTGCAATGATGGCTTTTTGCGGTGATGCAATTTGCACGGTTAACAAATCCCGTGCTGTAGAGGGGCATCTGCCTACACTTAAAAAGCCTACGGACGACATGACAAAATCAGACCCGCCCGTTAACATGCACGCCGTCCATCGCATCGCATTTCTCGCGGGCGACTTGTGTCTCAGTAGCTCAATTGGATAGAGCATCCCCCTCCTAAGGGGAAGGTTGGCAGTTCGAACCTGCCCTGGGACACCATCAATTTCCAGCCCTGTGGCTGTCAAAAAAGCCCCGCCAGGATTTCGCATCCGGCGGGGCTTTTTCGTGTGCGATCACCTGACGACCAACATTTGATAGACGCGCATTGCTGTGCCTTACTCCAAAGACCACACAGGGAGCGAAATCGATGCGACGCAGGGGCGCCCAATTCTGGTTGTGGACCAACACGCGATTGCCTCTGCACACCCACGAAGAAGTGCTGGGCAGTGGCGTGCAAATCGAGGTGCATGCGCGGATCAGTGTTGAAGGGGTTACCCAGATTTTTGTAGGTGTCTACGGCGCTGATGGCTGGCCGATTTGCGAGGAGCATCATGACCTCAAGGCGGGTGAGCATTACTGCGCCGCATTGAAGTGGGGTACCCAGCGGGCGAGGGAGATTGTGGCGGACACTCAGGAGTTCGTCGCGCCGCACCGGGTGCAACTGACGTTGAGTCCGGTGATTACCGATGAGTCGGTCGTCGCGTTGCGCCGGATGGAGATGACTGAGCGTGAACGCTTGAAGCTCAGGTCTGCCGATGCCTGGTCAGAGTACCTGGACGCCAAGGAGGCCATGCTCGTCTTGATGCGCTCCACCAAGGTTGACCCTATGGCCTGGGCCGATCACAAGGAGCGGCTCAGGCAGGCGATTGATCGGCGCGCCTGCGTGCAGCGCGACTATCTGAACTGAGCGCGCTTCAGCGCTGGTTGCGCAGCGTCTCGATGGTCTGGATCAGGTCATCGTAGGACACCGGTTTGCCAACATGCTGGTCAAAGCCCGACTGTCGCGATTTCTGAATGTCGCTGTGAGCCCCGTAGCCGGTCAGGGCGATGGCCGGCACATCCTTCGCGAGCGGCAACTCACGCAGTGCGCTCATCAACTCGTGGCCATTCATGACCGGCATGCCGAGGTCGGAAATGATCAGGTCGAATCGGGTACTTTTCGCCGCGTCCAGCGCCGCCACCGGGCGGTCAAAGGCAATCACTTGCGCATCTTCCATCTCCAGCAGCATTTTCAGGGTTTCCAGCACGTCCGCGGAATCGTCCACCAACAGAATCGTCAGTCCGCTCAGTCTGCCGCAGCTCTCTTCGGTCTGGGCAGCGGCTTGCGCTTCGCCGTCGGTTTTGGCCAATGGCAGGTAGACGGTGAACGTGCAGCCTGTGCCTACACCGGCCGAACTCACCTCGACTGCACCGCGTTGCGCCTCGGTCAACTGACGGACCAGTGACAAACCAATCCCGAGCCCTTCACGGTTATGGGTGGCATGTTGTTTTTCGGCCTGGCCGAACAGGTCGAACACGTGATCGAGGTTTTCCGGGGCAATGCCGACGCCATTGTCCTTGATGTCGAGCCGCGCCATGTCCCCGGCCTGGCTGGCGATCAATTGCACACGCCCCTTGGTCGGGGTGAATTTCAGTGCATTGTTCACCAGGTTCCAGATGATTTGCTCCAGCCGTGTCGGGTCGGCCTGGACCATCAATGCATCGGACGGCACCAGCAGTTCGACCGTGACGTCATGCTGGTCATTGAGCACGACAGTGTGGACATCGCGCAGCACACTGGCGAGGTCGACGGCGACCGTTTGCAGCTTGAGCTTGCCGGTGCGGACCCGGGCGACATCCAGCAGATCGTCGATGATCCGCGCCTGGCTGGTGACCGCGTCGCAGATGGTGTTCACCGCCCTGGCCGCCGGTGCCAGCGACTTGGTCACCGGCAAGCGCCGCAGCAATTCTGCGTTGAGCTGGATCAGGTTCAGCGGGTGCTTGAGCTCGTGGGACATGACCGCAAAGAACTCGTCCTTGAGGTTGTTGGTGTTACGAGTCTCGGCCAGCTCCTGACTCTGTTCTTCGTGCTGGCGTTTATGGCCGGTCAGGTCACGGGCAATTTTCACGTAGCCCTGCAGGTTATCGCCGCTGAGCAGAGTCACTTCGCCGCTGCAAAAGAAGCGGCTGCCATCCTTGCGCAAATGCCAGCGTTCATCGTCGCTGCGACCGTGGTTGCGCACCGTCAGCAGCTCGTTTTCCGGCACGCCTGCCGCGCGGTCCTCCGCAGAGAAAATGAAGTCATAGTAGGCGCCTTCGGCCTCGGCCTTGCTGTAGCCGAAGATCAACTCCGCGCCTTTGTTCCAGGTGGTGATCACCCCTTGTTCATCGAGCGTGATGATCGCGTAGTCGCGGGTGCTTTCAGCGACCAGGCGCATGCGCTCCTCGCCCAGGCGCAGCTCTTCTTCGGCCGCCCGACGCTTGGTGATGTCGATGAAGGTCAGCACGGTGCCGTCGATGTGGTCTTCGCTGGAGCGGTAGGGCAGCAGGCGGGCGATGTACCAGCGATTGTCGGTGCTGCTGACTTCACGCTCGATCATGTTCAGCGATTCGAACACCAGCGCGGCATCACCGGCCAGGTTGTCGTAATGCAGGCGATGGGTGATGTCGAGCAGGGAGCGCCCGGTGTCCACCGGCAGCATGCTGAAAATGTCGGTGGCACGCGGGGTGAACCACTTGATGCGCATGCTGCGGTCGACAAATACCGTGGCGATGTCGGTGGAGGCGATCAGGTTGGTCAGGTAGTCGTTGATCTTGTCGGTTTCTTCGACCTTGGTTTTCAGCTCGAAATTGACCGTCAGCAACTCTTCGTTGATGGATTGCAGCTCTTCTTTACTGGTCTCCAGCTCTTCGGTGGCCGAGCGCAGTTCTTCGTTGATCGCCTGCATTTCTTCGTTGGAGGCCTTGAGCTCTTCGCTGGAGACTTCCGATTGTTCGATGGTGTCCTGCAAATGCAGCTTGGTGCGTTGCAGTTCGCGTTCGAGGTTGGACAGCACCTGGTTTTCGTTCTGCAGCACGGTGGTCGCCGCCAGTTCTGAAGGATCGACTTCGACCTCCTCGAAAATCACCAGCACGTACTCGCTGTCCGAGCCTTCATCCTTGTAGGGATGAGCGACCAGATCGATCAGATAACGCCGCTCATCACGCTTGATCGACACCTCGCGGGATTTGACCGACAGGCTGCTCTGCTGAACCTGGAACAACGTGGTGCGCAGTTCCAGGCGCAGCTCTGGAAGGATCAACGTCAGTAAATTGCGCGACATCTCACCACCGACGTGCCGCAGGAAACGCCCGGCACTTTCACTCATGTGCAGAATGTCGGCGTTGGCGTCGACGATCACGCTCGGTGGCGCCGACTGTTCGAGGGCGCGTTGATGGATGTCGGCGAAAGAGGTTTTGCGCTGTACACCGCTGTGCGTCGGCTGCTGGGAAATGTTGGTCCGCACGTAGCCTCCACGCGGCATGGTCGGCGTGCGGCGACTGTTGGCCGTACCGGTCTTGGCGCGGAAGATCCGGTTGCGCTTGTCCACCGGGGCGAACAGTTCGTGGCATGCGTCCGCGCTTTCGGAGGAGCCGAGAAACAGGAACCCGCCGGGGCGCAGGGCAAAGTGGAACATTTGCAGGATTTCGCGCTGCACTTCGCGATCGAGATAGATCAGCAGGTTGCGGCACACGATCAGGTCGATCTGCGAGAACGGCGGATCGGACAGCAGGCTGTGTTTGGCGAACAGGACTTTTTCGCGGATTTCCTTGCGAATCCGGTAATGGTCATCTTCCTTGAGGAAGTAATGCCGCAGTCGTGTGGGCGGCACGTCGGTGACGATGGCTTGCGGGTACAGCCCGGCCCGGCCGACGCTGATGGCGCGCTCGTCAATGTCAGTGGCAAACAGTTGCAGCGATGCCGCACTGGCGTCCAGTTGCAACTGATCGCTGAGCAACATCGCCAGGCTGTAGGCTTCTTCGCCGGTGGAACAACCCGCAGACCAGACGCGAATTTCTTCTTTCTCTGGCTGCGCCGACACGGCGGCACTGACCAGTTGCGGCAGGACATCGCGCTCCAGCGCTTCGAAGGCCTCGCGATCGCGGAAGAAGTTGGTCACGCCGATCAGCATGTCGCCGAGCAGGGCCTTGGTTTCTTCGGGATTGTTTTGCAGGTAATGGAAATAGGACGCCAGATCCGGTTGAGACGTGACCTGCATCCGCCGTTCGATCCGGCGCAACACGGTGGCGCGTTTGTAGTGTTTGAAATCATGGCCGGTGCCGGTACGCAACTGGATCAGAATGTCGTGCAGCATTTGCTCCGCCACCAGCGCTTCGCGTTCGGAGATGGCGACAATGGTCTGCGGTTCGGGGTCGTTGGCAATGGGCAAGCTGATTTCCTGAGAGTTACGCCACAACTCCAGCAGTTTTTGCGGCATTTCAACGACCGGCAAAACCAGGTCAACCATGCGGGTATCGATGGCGGCGCGGGGCATGCCGTCGAACTCGGCGTCTTCCGGTGCCTGCGCCAGCGTGACGCCGCCCTGTTCTTTGATGCGCGAAAGACCGACGGCACCGTCGGAGCCGGTGCCCGACAGCACCAGGCAGAACGCTCGTTCCCGATGGACATCGGCCAGGTCGCGGAAGAACAGATCGATCGAGGCGTGCCGGGATTCCCGGGTATCGCTGGTACTGACCTCAAGAAAACCATCGTTCATCGACAGGCGTTGCGCCGGTGAAATGACGTACACATGGTTTTTCTCGATGGACACCCTTTCAGTGACTTGCAGAACCGGCATCGCGGTCGATTCCTGGACGATCCTGTCGGCAATGCTCTGGTGATCGGGGGAGAGGTGAAGAATGATCACGAACGCCATGCCGTTGTCCTGCGGCATGTTTTCGAAGAACAGCTTGATGGCTTGCAGCCCACCTGCCGACGCGCCAATTCCCACCACCGGAAAATCCAGGGTACTGGGGATCAGGGTCTTTCGCTCATTGGAATTCGCTGAGCGATTGGGAGTGGTGGTCATAACTTTTGCCTGTGCCGACGACGGGAGCGTCTGGGTCTGAAAGAGGGGTAGCAGACGCGTTGCAATAAATCAGGATAATCCCGTTTTTCAATAACGCCTTCAAATATTTAGCCCGCATTCGCGGCCCTTTTAAATTTGGACTCCAGCGGCGCAAATGCATTCCAATTCTTCAAGTGAATGGCCCTGCTGGCCGATAACCCGGACAGTCATGATCTTCTTCTTAAAATTGCCTGGAAATCTTCGATGCTGTCGTATCACCAAAAGCGTTTTTTGATCGTCGATGATTTCTCGGATTTCCGCAGTTCCGTCAGGTCCATGCTGCGTGAGCTGGGCGTCAAGGACGTGGACACCGCCGACACCGGCGAGCAGGCGCTGCGCATGTGTTCGCAGAAGTCCTACGATTTCATCCTCCAGGATTTCCACCTCGGCGATGGCAAGAAGAACGGTCAGCAGGTTCTCGAAGACCTGATGGTCGAGAAGCTGATCAGCCACGAATCCGTGTTTGTCATGGTCACCGCCGAGACCAGCCAGGCGATGGTGCTCAGCGCCCTGGAACATGAGCCCGATGCTTACCTGACCAAACCCTTCAACCGTTCCGGCCTGGCTCAGCGCCTGGAACGTCTGGAGCAGCGCAAGACCTTGCTCAAGCCGATCCTGCAGGCGCTCGATCGCGGTAAACCGGTTGAAGTGCTCAATGCCTGCATCGCCTTGTGCAAGCAGGACATCCGCTACTCGCCGCTGTGTTTGCGCTACCGCGCCGATGCCTTGCGCGACTTGAACCAGAACGAAGCGCTGGAGCGACTCTACGACAGCATCATTGCCGATCGGCCTTTGCCATGGGCCTTTGCCGGGCTGGGCCAGTTGCTGTTCAAGCGGGGTCAGGTCAGCCAGGCCAAGGGCGTCTACGAAAAAGCGTTGAAAGTGTTCCCGATGATGCCGGCGCTCTATGACGGCATGGCCGATGTGCTGGTCGCCGAGGGCGACACCAAGGCTGCGCAACAGGTGTTGGAGGAGGCGATTCGTTTGTCGCCGCTGGCCGTACGCCGGCAAGCGCTGCTGGGTAAGCTGGCGATGACCAACGAAGATTTCGATACCGCGTCCAAAGCTTATCGTCAGGCCGTCAGCCAGGGTGCCCAGTCACGTTTCAAGGACGCCGAAAGCAACCTCGGCCTCGCCCATGCGTTGATCAGCAAGGGCAGCGAAAAGGGCCTGGACACCCGGACCCGGCTGGAAATCAACACCACGCTGAGTGCCGTGGCCAAGGAAAACCCTTCCGACCCGGGCCTGCAGATTCGTGCGCGGCTGATGAAGGCCACCAGCCTGTTGCTCAACGACGCCGAAACCGCGGAAAAGCTCACCGAGCAGGCGATGTTGCGCCTCGATGGCATGGAGCAATTCATGAGTGCCGAAGCCGCGCTGCTGGTGGCCAAGCAGCTGCAAATGCTTGGGCAGGCTGATGCAGGCAAGTCGATGCTGAAAAACTGCGCAGAAATCTACGGTGACGATCCGACAGTGATGCAGGGCATCGCCAAGCTGACCGACGACCCGAGCATCCTCAACTCCGGCAACGATGCGGCGGAACTCAACCGTCAAGGCGTGCGGGTGTACAAGACCGGCAACCTGGTGGAGGCGCGGGCGGTGTTCCGCAAAGCCCTGGCGTTGCAACCGAAGAACATCAGTATTGCGTTGAACATGGCGCAATCGCTGCTGCATGGCACCGACACCAGCGCGCCATCGGCGGAGCTTGAAGAATGTCGCGCCTGCCTGAAAACGGTCGGCCTGATGCCCGATACCGATGCGCGATATGCGCGTTATCAGAAACTGAAAATCAAGGCGTTCAGCGGATGAACCAAGACAACCCGGCACTGGATTTCTCCACGGTGATTGCTTCCACCGTGCACGACATGAAGAACTCTCTGGCGATGCTGATGCAGGCACACAGCCAATGGCTGGCGCGCTTGCCCGACCCGGAGCGGCACACCCCGGAGCAGGGTGTGATCGAGTTTGAGTTCGCCCACCTCAACGGCATGCTGGTGCAGTTGCTGGGGCTGTACAAACTTGGCGTCAACCAGATGCCATTGCAGCCGGCTTACCACGAACTGGATGACTTCATCGAAGCACAACTGGCCTGTCATCAGGACGTGTTCGCCAGTCGCGGCATCATGGCGACCTATGAAGTGGACCCGCTGAGCCCGTTGGGTTTCTTCGACCGTGAGCTGATTGCGTCGGTGCTGGCCAACAGCATCAACAACGCCATCCGTTACGCCCGTCACGCATTGTTGATCACGGTGAGCGACGAGGCCGGGCAATTGGTGTTGACCATTAACGACGATGGCGAGGGTTACCCGGCCGAGATGATCGAGCGTCAGGCCGATTACGTGCAGGGCATCAACCACAGCAGCGGCAGCACCGGCCTGGGCCTGTATTTCGCCGGACGGATTGCCGCGTTGCATCAGCGCAACGGGATTGGTGGGCGCACAGAAATCAGCAACGGCGGCCCGTTGGGCGGTGGTGTGTTCAGCCTCTATCTCCCCTGAAAACACCGCATCCCCCTGTAGGAGCGAGGCTTGCCCGCGAAGGCGATGTGTCAGTTAATTCAAGTATTGGCTGGTACAACGCCTTCGCGGGCAAGTCGGATCGCCGCACCGCTCGCTCCTACAGGGAGTGGGCGTGATCCGTGAGGGTGTATTTGCAAGTCGCTGCTTGATATTCCGAACACGCGGAGCCTATTTTGTACGGTCGCCGTTCGCGGCTTGCACAACTACAAAGGATTGCGTCATGACAACCGGTGGCCAGCGCTCACTCGCGCAGCGATTGACGGGCATTGATGAGATTGAATGTGTTACGCCGGATTTGAACGGCGTGCCTCGTGGCAAGGTCATGACGGCCGAAGGCTTTCACGAGGGGCGGCGTTTGCAGATGGCGCGGGGTGTGCTGCTGCAATGCATCATGGGCGGATATCCGCCAGCGCGTTTTTACGGCAGCGATGACGGCGACCTGGCGCTGGTGCCCGACCCTGCGCAGATCCATCGCTTGCCCTGGAGCAAGCAGCCGCGTGCCTTGGCCATTTGCGATGCGGACGAACTGACCGGCGAAAGCTCCCCTCTGTCGACTCGCGGTCAACTCAAAGCAGTTATCGCGCGTTACGCCGCCCTTGGGCTGGCGCCGGTGGTGGCCACTGAGCTTGAGTTTTTTGTCTTCGCACCCAACACCGACCCGACGCAACCGTTCCAGCCGCCGGTGGGCCTGGACGGGCGGCGCGAGGACGGTCATTCGGCGTTCAGTGTCAGTTCCAATAACGGCTTGCGGCCGTTTTTCAGTGAAGTCTATGAGTGCATGGCGGCCCTCGGTTTGCCGCGCGATACGTTCATGCACGAGATGGGCGTCAGTCAGTTCGAGATCAACCTGCTGCACGGCGATCCCTTGTTGCTGGCCGACCAGACATTGCTGTTCAAGCATCTGCTTAAAGAAGTGGCGCTCAAGCATGGGTTGACGGTGGTCTGCATGGCCAAGCCACTGGCGCACACGCCGGGCAGCTCGATGCATATTCACCAGAGCATCGTCGAGATCGCCACCGGGCGTAACGTCTTCAGCGACGAGGCCGGTGAGCCGACGGCGACCTTCCGTCACTTCATCGGTGGCCAGCAGGCCGGCATGGCGGATTTCACGGCATTATTTGCACCGAACGTGAACTCCTATCAGCGCTTGTGCCATCCGTTCGCATCACCGAATAATGCCTGCTGGTCCTACGACAATCGGGCAGCCGGTTTGCGCATCCCGGCCAGCTCGCCGGTGGCGCGTCGGGTGGAAAACCGCCTGCCGGGGGCTGATGCCAACCCGTATCTGGCGATTGCAGCGAGCCTGGCGGCCGGGTTGTATGGCATTGAAAACAGGTTGGAGCCGAGTGAAGCGATCCAGGGTGAGTTCGAGGTGCCGGATAATCTTTCGTTGCCGTGTACCTTGCATGCCGCGCTCGAGCGTCTGAAACGTAGCCAATTGGCGAAGGAACTGTTCGGCAAGGAGTTCATCGAAGGCTACGTCGCTTCGAAGACCATGGAGTTGACCAGCTTCTTTGATGAAATTACGCCCTGGGAGCGCCGTGTTTTAGCCGCCCAGGCCTGACGAACCTTCGTCTTCGGGCTATCTTTCGGATAGCCCGTTTCTTACCGCAAGGAGCCGCTCGGAACGCCGATGCGCCAAATCTGGAAACCCTTTCGAGCGCTGTATTTCGCCTCGCTGATGATGTTGATCGGCTCCGGCTTGCTGAGTACTTACCTGGGCTTGCGCCTGGCGGCCGACCATGTCGACAGCCTGTGGGTCGGTGCGTTGATGGCGGCCAACTATTTCGGCCTCGTGCTGGGGGGCAAGATCGGTCACCGGTTGATTGCCCGGGTCGGGCATATCCGGGCTTATTCGGCCTGCGCCGGGATTGTCGGCGCGGCGGTGCTGGGCCATGGTCTGGTGGACTGGCTGCCGGCGTGGATATTCCTGCGGGTCATCGTCGGTCTCGGCATGATGTGCCAGTACATGGTCATCGAAAGCTGGCTCAATGAGCAGGCCGAAGCCTCGCAGCGTGGCACGGTGTTCAGCGGTTACATGATCGCTTCTTATCTTGGCCTGGTGCTGGGGCAGCTCATTTTGGTCATGCACCCGGGCCTCGGTCTGGAGCTTCTGATGCTGGTCGCCCTGTGCTTTGCCCTGTGCCTGGTGCCGGTGGCCCTGACGCGGCGGATTCACCCGGCGCCGCTGCATCCGGCGCCGATGGAGCCGCGCTTCTTTATCAAGCGTGTGCCGCAGTCGTTGAGTACGGTGCTGGGGGCGGGGCTGATCATCGGCTCGTTCTACGGTCTGGCGCCGTTGTATGCCTCGCAGCAAGGGTTGTCCACGGAGCAGGTCGGTCTGTTCATGGGTAGCTGCATTTTTGCCGGCCTGCTGGTGCAGTGGCCGTTGGGCTGGTTGTCCGACCGTTATGACCGGGCGCTGTTAATCCGCTGTTTTGCGCTGGTGCTGGCCCTCGCCGCGTTGCCGCTGGCGATCATGAAGCAGGTGCCGCTGGAGGTGTTGTTCATCACCGGTTTTATCTGCTCGCTGGTGAAATTCTGCCTGTACCCGCTGGCGGTCGCGTTTTCCAATGACCACGTCGAGGCTGATCGGCGGGTATCACTGACGGCGATGTTGCTGGTGACCTACGGTGTCGGCGCGAGTATCGGGCCGTTGGTCGCCGGGGTACTGATGAAGATGTTCGGCAGTCAGATGCTCTACGCCTTCTTCAGTTTCTTTGCGTTGGTGCTGGTGTGGCGGATCCGCCCGAAAGCGGTGACCAACCTGCATCAGGTCGACGACGCGCCGCTGCATCACGTCGCCATGCCGGACAGCATGTCGAGTTCGCCGCTGGTGGCTTGCCTTGATCCACGGGTTGATGAGCAAGTGGTGCAGGACCAGATGCAGACCCCGGCCAATCCTGATCCGGCTCCTGAGTCGGAGGCCGAGACACCCACCACTCCACCTCCGGAGGACCCTGACGCGGGCCGCGAGCAAAGCTTCACCGAGGCCAGGCCTTAAATCGGGGCATAAAAAAACGGGCAGTCACCGCAAGGGACTGCCCGTTTTTTATGGGTGCTTGAATTACAGGTCGTCTTTGTCGAAACGTCGTGCTTCGCGCTGAAGCTGGTAGACGAAACGCTCGACCTGACGCTGCACCAGGCCGCTCATGTTATGAAAGCGGATGCCGGCGAAGGTGGTGGAGATTCTTTCTTCGAAGTGCAGATAACGCAGTTCGACCGGTGCCGTCATTTTGCCAAAGGGCAGGGCGGCGGCGAAGCGGTCGTAGACCTGACCCAATTGCAGGCTGCCGGTGATGTCGCCTTCAAAGCGCAACTTGCAGCCGGTGGCGGAGATGTCCAACAGCTTGCCGCTGATCGGCGCCTTGAGCTTTTCACCGTCCAGATCGACGTTGACCAGTTGGGCCAGCTTCAAGGCTGCGCGGAAGGCATTGCGACGCTGGTGATAAACCACTTCATCCGGCAGCGGGCCACGATAGCAGCGGCTGTCACCGGACTCGTCGATGGTCAGTTGACCGTTGCTTTCCCAGGCAATGCGCACGCCTTCGTGAAAACCTTCGACCTTGAACGGTTCGCCGGCCAGCATGAAGCGCTCACCGTCACGCGGGATCATTTCGTCGAGCGCGATGGTCCCGCGCTCGCGGTCCACGTCCACCAGATAGCTCTGGAAGCGCTGGGTGCGCTCATGGAACGTGATGATCAGCGGGTCATGGCTTTCTTGCAGTTGGCGCAGGTTGCCGGAGATTTCCAACGGTGTGGTAAGCACCTTGGGTGGCTGCGGGGCATCTTCCGCGGTTAAGGCATTGGACACGGTTCATCAATCTCCAGACAAAATATGACTACGGCTGGCCAGTATATTGCCAGCATGTTGCGAGTCTTGATAGGGCGCGGTCATTTGCGGGCTCAAGCCTGACTGAGCGGGCGCGGCTTCGCAAGCTTGGCGGTTGATCCGCGGGCGTCATAAAGCGCTGGCGGTTCACCGCCGGTCAGGATTTTCAGCTGATTGGCCGTGGCGGCCTGTTGGACCAGGATGGACTGGCCATTATTGGCGTTCGCCGCCTGGCATTGAGCCAGTAGATCGGTCAGCACATCGCTCTGGGCCAGCAACTGCTCGCCAATGCTCGAATGGCTGGCGAGTTGCTCCAGGCCGTTGCGATTGGTCGGCAGGTTGAGGCTGGCGAGGATTTCGCTGCGCTTGCGGCCATGCTGTTCAAGCAGAATGATCAATGCCTGTTTCTGCGCCAGAATCTCTTCGAGCAGTGGCATGTCCCGACCGTGCAAGGCGAGGGACTCGGTTTGCAGTAACTCAAGCAAGTGTTGCGCTGGAGCAAAGTCGTCGGTGATCAGTTGCAGTAAATTAGTGTCTTGCATGGCTGGCCTTGGGTTTTAAGCGTCCAAAAGCCTGGCGCGGGCCGTAGCCTAGCGCTGGGCTTCGAAGTTGAGCAGTTTGCTGGCTACACGGCTGCTGTCGACTTTATAGCTGCCATCGGCAATCGCTGCTTTCAACTCGGCCACACGGGCGTTGTCGACGGCAGGCTGATCGCGCAGCTTGTCAGTGACCTGTTGCAACTGTTGAGCCTCATTGCTGAGGTGTACCGATTCCCCGCTTTTGATGGCAGTGGCCTGTTCGGCCGGGGTATTCAGCGGCGCGGATTTGCCGGCGTCGGCAGTTTCCTTGGCAACGCTGGTACGTGTACTGCCCGTAAGTGGCGAGGAGCTGTTCAAACGGCTGAAATCGATGACCATGGTAAAAAACCTCTGAGTATTTGGACGCTTGCCATGTTTTCGGCTCTCCCTGTGAAAACTTTAGACCCATTTATCAAATGGGCCCGCATGCGCCAGCACTTCTCCTGCATGCGGCACAGTTTAGGGAACAGCCTCGGGCAACGCCACATCTTCACGAACAGAGAATCCTACATGGACACTTCCACCTGACCTGGCGCGGTAACCTGCGCCTTGATGACCCGTCTGGAGTTGAGGTTTTTCACCCGTATCTGCTCGGCCATTCT
This sequence comes from Pseudomonas sp. MM213, assembly GCF_020423045.1. Taxonomy (NCBI): domain Bacteria; kingdom Pseudomonadati; phylum Pseudomonadota; class Gammaproteobacteria; order Pseudomonadales; family Pseudomonadaceae; genus Pseudomonas; species Pseudomonas sp. MM213. The sequence goes on along the minus strand of NZ_CP081943.1, from coordinate 3,014,782 downwards.
GCCATTGGACAGGGCCTCGCCGGGCATTCGCACGCTGAGCGTACCACTGCGGGCGGTAATCACCACCTGATCGCCTTTGCTAATGACTTCCGCCTGTTCGAGATGAACCAGGGTAATCACCTGGTCGGTGACCATTGGTCGGGTAAGTCGCTGGCCGATCGCCTGGTCTACGGATGTGAAGTAGCCCTGGCCAATCAGGCTGACGTCACGCTCGCGCAGCGTCACGTCATCGGGCTCGACAATCCCTGCGCGGCGCAGGGGCCGGGTGACGGTCACAACGTCGCGAAACAGGCGGACTTGAGCGGGTACGAAGACTGTCCAGGGCGATGCCCCCTCGCAGCGAACCTTGACCGTGACCCGGCCCAGCGGCTTGGCCGGACTCTCGAGGCTGGCTGTCAATTCCTTGTCGCACATGGGCATGCGCAGTCGCTGGTCGAGCTGGTTGACCTGGATTTCGTAGCGACCTTCCGTTTGACTGGTAGCCAGATAGTCTTCTACGGTGAATTCAAGAAAGCCCTGGGTGACGCCGATAAGCATGTCAGGCAAGGTAACTGCGTCAGCAAAGGCAGGGCTGCCAGCGTTGAACAGGCAAACGGCCGACACTGCACAGAGCAATCTGCGGATAGGTGATGTCAGGCGTCGGAAAAATGTCGGTTCTGTGTTCATAAAAGTTAAAAAGCAAGCGCCGTGCCGTTTAGTGATGAATGTGCGTCGCAACACACTTAGCGTTGGTGTAGGAGTCTGGGCATGGCTGGTGTAATGGATTCGGTAAACCAGCGCACGCAACTGGTAGGGCAGAATCGCCTGGAGCTGTTGTTGTTCCGTCTCGACGGCCAGCAGCTGTACGGGATCAACGTGTTCAAGGTTCGCGAGGTGCTGCAATGCCCCAAGCTGACCCTGATGCCCAAGTCCAGTCCTGTCGTGTGCGGTGTGGCAAATATCCGGGGGGCGACCATTCCGATCCTTGATCTGGCAATGGCGACTGGTTCCGGGGCGCTTAAAGATCAAAGCAATCCTTTCGTGATCATCACGGAGTACAACACCAAGACCCAGGGTTTCCTGGTGCGCTCGGTGGAACGCATCGTCAACATGAACTGGGAGGAGATTCATCCGCCTCCCAAGGGCACCGGACGCGATCATTACCTGACGGCTGTGACTCGGGTCGACAATCAGTTAGTCGAAATCATCGACGTCGAGAAGATCCTGGCGGAAGTGGCGCCGACACCGGAAGCGATTTCCGTCGGCGTGGTCGATGTCGAAACCCAGCACAAGGCGCTGTCGCTGCGGGTGCTGACGGTCGATGACTCGTCGGTGGCGCGCAAGCAGGTCACGCGTTGCCTGCAAACGGTCGGTGTCGAAGTGGTGGCGTTGAACGACGGACGGCAAGCGCTGGATTATCTGCGCAAACTGGCCGACGAGGGTAAGAAGCCGGAAGAAGAGTTCCTGATGATGATCTCCGACATCGAGATGCCGGAGATGGACGGGTACACCCTGACGGCCGAGATCCGCAACGACCCTCGCATGCAAAAGCTTCATATCATCCTGCATACTTCGTTGTCGGGTGTGTTCAATCAGGCGATGGTCAAGAAAGTCGGTGCCGATGACTTCCTGGCCAAATTCCGTCCTGATGACCTGGCATCCCGGGTAGTTGACCGGATCAAAGCAGCAGACATCAGCTAGGGGCCTTTTGCCCTTGGTGGTTAACACGATTTAAGAGGCGGCATCTTTGTCTACGGGTAATTTGGATTTCGAACAGTTCCGGGTCTTCCTGGAAAAAGCCTGTGGCATTTTGCTCGGTGAAAACAAGCAGTACCTGGTTTCGAGCCGTCTCAACAAACTGATGGAACAGCAAGGCATCAAGTCCCTGGGTGAGCTGGTTCAGCGCATCCAGACCCAGCCGCGCAGCGGTTTGCGCGAGTTGGTGGTCGATGCCATGACGACCAACGAAACCCTGTGGTTTCGTGACACCTATCCGTTTGAAGTCTTGAAGAACAAGGTACTGCCCGAAGCGATCAAGGCGGCTCCGGGGCAACGCTTGCGAATCTGGTCGGCGGCCTGCTCGTCGGGTCAGGAACCGTATTCGCTGTCGATGTCCATCGACGAGTTCGAGCGGGTCAATATGGGCCAGTTGAAGATGGGTGTGCAGATCGTTGCCACTGACCTGTCCGGCACCATGCTGACCAACTGCAAGACTGGCGAGTACGACAGCCTGGCCATCGGCCGCGGGTTGTCGCCCGAGCGTCTTCAACGTTATTTCGACCCGAAAGGGCCGGGGCGCTGGGCCATCAAGGCGCCGATCAAGAGTCGGGTGGAGTTTCGCTCGTTCAACCTGCTGGACAGCTACGCGAGCCTCGGCAAGTTCGACATCGTGTTCTGCCGCAACGTGCTGATCTATTTCTCCGCCGAGGTGAAGAAAGACATCCTGTTGCGCATCCACAGCACGTTGAAGCCTGGCGGTTATCTGTTCCTTGGCGCGTCTGAAGCGCTGAACGGTTTGCCGGATCATTACCAGATGGTCCAGTGCAGCCCGGGGATCATTTACCAGGCTAAGTGATGGGTTGGCGGTAGTTTGAAAAACGGGAGTCCTTGGGGCTCCCGTTTTTTTTTGTCTGCTGTGTTGGTGTGTATATCCGTTTCTGGGGTTATGGCGGCTATTGGTTTCGCCCTTACGGCGAGTCACTTTCGAAAAGCGCGAAAGTAACCAAAGCGCTCTTGCCCCTTTCGTTCGGTGCCTCGCTGTGGCTCGGCATGCCCTCGCTCCGGTCCTGCTCCGTGGGCCCGCCGCCATCGGCCATCCATGGCCGGGGGCGGCTAACCCGGCATCCATGCCGGGTTGCCCACTGCGCAGAACCTGCGCTCGGCCTCTCGAGGGGGCGCTCAGATCAAAAGCTGAAGGCGAGCTAACGCTCGGCCTGATGAGTGGTGAAAATCAAAAGCAAACGCGATTCCCTGTAGGAGCCGGCTTGCCGGCGAAAAACGTCTGGACAACGCGTTCATTCAGACAGCCCGCGTTATCGTTGACGTCCATCGCTGGCAAGCCAGCTCCTACAATTTTGAATCGTGTGAACCCAATCCATTGTAGGAGCCGGCTTGCCGGCGAACAGCGTCGGGGCAACGCGTTCATTCAGACAGCCCGCGTTGTCGTTGACGCCCATCGCCGGCAAGCCAGCTCCTACCATTTTGAATCGTGTGAACCCAATCCCTTGTAGGAGCCGGCTTGCTGGCGATAGCGGTGGATCAGTCGACGCATGTATTGGCTGGACGGACGCCATCGCCAGCAAGCCGGCTCCTACAGGGGGAATGTGCAAATATCCAAAATTAGTGCAGCCATCACAATGCGGAAGTGTGCACACGACCAAAGAGCCAGGTCGGCTTTCAGGCCGCCTCGGCGGCTGTGGCGGTGGTCGCCCCCTCGAGAGGCCGAGTGGAGGTTCTGCGCAGTGGGCAACCCGGCATGGATGCCGGGTTAGCCGCCCCCGGCCATGGATGGCCGATGGCGGCGGGCCCACGGAGCAGGACCGGAGCGAGGGTATGCCGAGCCTAGGCGAGGCACCGAACGAAAGGGGCAAAAGCCCTTGGTTACTTGGGGCTCTTCCAAGTGACTCGCCGTAAGGGCGAAACCAATAGCCGCCGTTACCCCCAAAACGGATATGCACACAACCCTAGCCCCAAACCGAAAGCGGCAGAAAAGCGGCAGACGGCGGAAACCCGTTGCCGCTTTTCTGGCATTGCCGCCTTGCCCAAGCCCGCAAAGCCCCGGTTTACGGGCTTTTTTGAATTGGCACGCCGCTTGCTATATCCATCGTACGAAAAATCAGGTCACCCGAAGGTTTCCCGACATGAGCATCAGCTTCGATAAAGCGCTCGGTATCCACGAACAAGCCCTGGGCTTCCGCGCCCAGCGTGCCGAAGTCCTGGCCAACAACATCGCCAACGCCGACACCCCGAACTACAAGGCTCGGGATCTGGACTTCTCGAAAGTGCTCGCCGAGCAGAACGAGAAAACCAAGAGCGGCACATTCGCCTTGAACATGACCAACAACCGTCATATCGAAGCCGAAGGCATGGGCAATGGCGACGAGTCGCTGCTGTATCGCACGCCGATGCAACCGTCGATTGACCAGAACACCGTGGACGCCCAGCTGGAACAGTCGAACTACGCGGAAAACGCGATCAACTTCCAGGCCAGCTTCACCTTGCTCAACAGCAAATTCAAAGGGCTGATGTCAGCCATTCGCGGAGAGTAAGACATGTCTCTATCCAGTGTTTTCAACATTGCCGGTAGCGGCATGAGTGCGCAAACCACGCGCTTGAACACCGTGGCCTCGAACATCGCCAACGCCGAGACCGTCTCGTCGAGCATCGACCAGACCTATCGCGCACGTCATCCAGTGTTCGCCACCATGTTCCAGGGCGGGCAGAGCGGCGGCAGCGATTCGTTGTTCCAGAACCAGGACGCGGCCGGTCAGGGCGTGCAAGTGCTGGGCGTGGTCGAAGACCAGAGCAATCTTGAAGCGCGCTATGAGCCGAACCACCCGGCGGCCGACGCCAAGGGCTACGTCTACTACCCGAACGTCAACGTGGTTGAAGAAATGGCCGACATGATTTCCGCGAGCCGTTCGTTCCAGACCAACGCCGAAATGATGAACACCGCCAAAACCATGATGCAGAAGGTCCTGACCCTCGGTCAGTGATAAGGGGCGACTCAGATGAGTGTTACCGATACCACTAGCGGCATTAGCCTCAAAGACATCCTGGCCAACTCCTCGATCAAGACCAACACCAGCGCCGATGGCCTGGCGTCCGCCACGAACAGCGCCACCGGCAAAAAGGCCCTGGGCAAGGACGCGTTCCTGCAGTTGCTGGTGACACAGCTGAAGAACCAGAACCCGCTGGAGCCGCAGGACAACGGCGAGTTCGTTGCCCAGCTGGCGCAGTTCAGCAGCCTGGAAGGCATCACCACGCTCAACACCACCGTGAGTGGCCTGGCCAGCAATTACAACTCGTCCCAGGCCCTGCAGGCTTCGTCGCTGGTCGGGCGTTCGGTCATCGCGCCGAGCGAGAAGGCCGTGGTCGATACCTCCAAGAGCTTCAACGGGACCATCGCGGTTCCGGCCTCGGTGGACCCGGTGAAAGTGAAGATTACCGACGCCGATGGCAAGGTCATCCGCACCATCGACCTGGGCAGCCAAAAAGCCGGCAGCGCCAGTTTCATCTGGGACGGCAAGAACGATGCAGGCGAAGTGGCCAAGGCGGGTACGTACACCTTCGGCGCCACCGCAACTTACGACGGCAAGGCGACTTCGCTGGTGACGTACCTGCCGGCGACTGTCAGCAGCGTGACCATCAGCCAGACCGGTGGTGAGTTGATGCTCAATCTCGCCGGTGGGGGCAGCATCGCCCTGTCCAAAGTACAAACAATTGGTATGTAGAGCCGACTAACACGGCACAAAGGAGTGGAATATGTCTTTCAATATCGGCCTTAGCGGTCTCTATGCAGCCAACAAACAACTGGACGTGACCGGCAACAACATCGCCAACGTCGCGACCACCGGTTTCAAATCGTCCCGTGCGGAATTCTCGGACGTTTACTCGGCCACCAAGCTGGGTTCCGGCAGCAAAACCATTGGTAACGGCGTGCGCCTGGCCAACGTTTCCCAGCAGTTCACCCAGGGCGACGTCAACAACACCGGCAACGTGCTGGACATGGGCATCAACGGTTCCGGCTTCTTCGTGCTGAACGACAACGGCTCGCTGTCCTACACCCGTGCCGGTACGTTCAAGGTCGACAAGGACGGTTACGTCACCAACACCGACGGCACTTCGCGTCTGCAAGGTTACGGCGTGGACGCCAACGGCAAGATCATCAACGGCGTGTTGACCGACCTGCGTATCGATACTTCGAACCTGGCGCCAAAAAACACCTCCACGGTGTCGTCGACGATCAACCTGAACTCCACCGCACCGGTTATCGATCAGGTTGCCACCCCGTTTGATTCGACCAAAGAAGCCACCTTCACCAAACAGTTCAGTACCCCGATTTATGACACTCAGGGTAACAAGCACGTCATGGACCAATACATGGTCAAGACCGGGGCGAACACCTGGAAAACCTACACCCTGATTGATGGTCGCAACCCGAATGGCACCGACCCTAGTCCTACCGCGGTTCCGTTGAACCTGCCGGTCGCTTCGACCATGGTGTTCGATACCTCGGGCAATCTGGTTTCGGTTACCACTCCGGCCGTTCCGGCGCCGATCGTGAGCCCTGACCTGAGGGTCACCGGCTGGATTCCCGGTGACGTGAAAAATGGCGTGTGGACAGCGAACGGCGCTACTTCCGGCGTCGTTACGGTCTCCATGGCCAAAACCTCGCAATACAATGCTGACACCGCACGTTCGATTCCTACGCAGAACGGCTACGCCACCGGCCAGATCACCAACCTGACCATCGATGGTAGCGGTATCATGCTGGCCAACTTCAGCAACAGCCAGACCAAGGCCATCGGCCAGATCTCGCTCGCCAGCTTCACCAACGAGCAAGGTCTGCAGCCAGTAGGCGGCACCAGCTGGAAAGAAACCTACGCGTCGGGTATCCCGGGCTACGATGCGCCGAACACCGGCACCTTGGGCGAGATCCACTCCAACTCCCTGGAAGAGTCCAACGTCAACCTGACCAGCGAGCTGGTCGACCTGATCAAGGCGCAGAGCAACTACCAGGCGAACGCCAAGACCATCTCGACTCAAAGCACCATCATGCAGACCATCATTCAGATGACCTGATACGGGTTGGTTGAAAGCGCTACACAAGGAGCCCCTCGGAAGAGGGGCTTTTTTGTGGCCGGGATTTTGTGTTGTCAGGGATGGCCTCTTCGCGGGCAAGCCTCGCTCCTACAAAGCTCTTTGTCGTTCACAAGACCTTGTAGGAGCGAGGCTTGCCCGCGAAGGCGTCACACCAGTCACCACATTTCCATGGGCAAAAGAAAACCCCCGACCAATCCAGAGGACTGATCGGGGGTTGTCGGGTAAGCGCCTTTCAGCGCCTACCGGCTCAGCTTATTGGCAAGCTTCGCAATCCGGCTCGTCGATGGCGCAAGCCTTCGGCACTGGAGCAGGACCGGCAGGAGCTGCCAGGACCGAATCTTCACCGTGGTTGCCGCCGCTGGAAACAGCGTTCAGCTTGCCGGTGTTGATGGTCGACTTCTCGGTGCTGGTCGCGGCCAGGGCACGGAGGTAGTAAGTGGTTTTCAGACCACGGTACCAGGCCATGCGGTAGGTCACGTCCAGCTTCTTGCCCGAGGCGCCGGCGATGTACAGGTTCAGCGACTGAGCCTGGTCGATCCACTTCTGACGACGGCTTGCCGCGTCGACGATCCACTTGGTGTCCACTTCGAAGGCAGTCGCATAGAGCTCTTTGAGTTCTTGCGGGATGCGCTCGATCTGCTGCACCGAACCGTCGTAGTACTTCAGGTCGTTGATCATGACCGAGTCCCACAGACCGCGAGCCTTCAGGTCGCGAACCAGGTACGGGTTGATCACGGTGAATTCGCCCGACAGGTTCGATTTCACGTAGAGGTTCTGGTAGGTCGGTTCGATCGACTGCGAGACGCCAGTGATGTTGGCGATGGTCGCGGTCGGTGCGATGGCCATGATGTTGGAGTTACGAATGCCTTTCTGTACACGGGCGCGAACCGGTGCCCAGTCCAGGGATTCGTTCAGGTCAACGTCGATGTACTTCTGGCCGCGCTGCTCGATCAGGATCTGTTGCGAATCCAGCGGCAGGATGCCTTTGGACCACAGGGAACCCTGGAACGTCTCGTACGCGCCGCGCTCGTCGGCCAGGTCGCAGGACGCCTGGATCGCGTAGTAGCTGACCGCTTCCATCGACTTGTCGGCGAACTCGACGGCAGCGTCGGAACCGTAAGGAATGTGCTGCAGGTACAAAGCGTCCTGGAAGCCCATGATGCCCAGGCCGACCGGACGGTGCTTGAAGTTGGAGTTCTTCGCTTGCGGCACCGAGTAGTAGTTGATGTCGATAACGTTATCGAGCATGCGAACAGCGGTGTTCACGGTGCGTTCCAGCTTGGCGGTGTCCAGCTTGCCGTTGACGATGTGGTTCGGCAGGTTGATCGAGCCCAGGTTGCAAACGGCGATCTCGTCCTTGTTGGTGTTCAAGGTGATCTCGGTGCACAGGTTCGAGCTGTGGACCACGCCAACGTGCTGCTGCGGGCTGCGCAGGTTGCACGGGTCTTTGAAGGTCAGCCATGGGTGGCCGGTTTCAAACAGCATGGACAGCATTTTGCGCCACAGGTCTTTGGCCTGGATGGTCTTGAACAGCTTGACCTTGCCCGGGTACTCGGTCAGGGCTTCGTAGTACTCGTAACGCTCTTCGAAAGCCTTGCCGGTCAGGTCGTGCAGGTCCGGTACTTCGGACGGCGAGAACAGGGTCCACTTGCCGTCATCGAAGACGCGCTTCATGAACAGGTCAGGGATCCAGTTGGCGGTGTTCATGTCGTGGGTACGACGACGATCATCACCGGTGTTCTTGCGGAGTTCGATGAACTCCTCGATGTCCATGTGCCAGGTTTCCAGGTAGGCACATACAGCGCCTTTGCGCTTGCCACCCTGGTTAACGGCAACGGCGGTGTCGTTGACGACTTTCAGGAACGGAACCACGCCCTGGGATTTGCCGTTGGTGCCCTTGATGTACGAACCGAGTGCACGAACCGGGGTCCAGTCGTTGCCCAGGCCGCCGGCGAATTTCGACAACATGGCGTTGTCGTGGATCGCGTGGTAGATGCCCGACAGGTCATCCGGCACGGTGGTCAGGTAGCAGCTGGACAGCTGTGGACGCAGGGTGCCGGCGTTGAACAGGGTCGGAGTCGACGACATGTAGTCGAAGGACGACAACAGGTTGTAGAACTCGATCGCACGGTCTTCTTTCTGCTTCTCTTCGATCGCCAGGCCCATGGCCACGCGCATGAAGAAGATTTGCGGCAGTTCGAAGCGGATACCGTCCTTGTGGATGAAGTAACGGTCGTACAGGGTTTGCAGGCCCAGGTAAGTGAACTGCTGATCGCGCTCGTGGTTGATCGCCTTGCCGAGTTTTTCCAGGTCGAAGGTGGCCAGGACCGGGTTCAGCAATTCGAATTCGATACCCTTGGCGATGTACGCAGGCAATGCCTTGGCGTACAGGTCGACCATCTCGTGGTGGGTCGCGCTTTCGGCAACGTTCAGGAAGCTCAGGCCTTCGGCACGCAGGGTGTCCATCAGCAGGCGGGCGGTCACGAACGAGTAGTTCGGCTCACGCTCGACCAGGGTGCGGGCAGTCATCACCAGGGCGGTGTTGACGTCGGTCAGGGCCACGCCGTCGTACAGGTTTTTCAGGGTTTCGCGCTGGATCAGGTCGCCGTCGACTTCTTCCAGGCCTTCGCACGCTTCAGTGACGATGGTGTTCAGGCGACCCATGTCCAGCGGTGCAAAAGTGCCGTCGGCGCGGGTGATGCGGATCGACGGGTGAGCGTTGACCGCTTCTTCTGCCGGAGCGTGGGCAGCGCGTTGTTTCGAACGACCGTCGCGGTAAATCACGTAGTCGCGAGCCACTTTCTGCTCACCGGCACGCATCAGGGCCAGTTCGACCTGGTCCTGGATTTCTTCGATGTGGATGGTGCCGCCCGACGGCATGCGACGCTTGAAGGTCGCGGTGACCTGTTCGGTCAGGCGGGCCACGGTGTCATGGATTCGCGACGAAGCGGCAGCGGTGCCGCCTTCAACTGCGAGAAACGCTTTGGTGATCGCGACGGTGATCTTGTCATCGGTGTAAGGAACGACAGTGCCGTTACGCTTGATCACGCGCAGTTGGCCAGGCGCGGTGGCGGACAGATCCGAAGTCGAATCAGCGGCCTGCGGCAAAGTGCCCTGCGGGTTCTCGCGAGTTGTGTCGGTTTGCATGGGGGGTTGTCTCCACATTCTCTATGTTTGTTTGGGCACCATCACGGTGCCCACCGTTCCGTCCTGAAGCACTACAACCGGCTGGGCCGGGCATACCAACTTCGGGACAGATCAGGAAGGGGGCTGTTGGGGCGCCGCTTCCATGCCGAAGTCTTTGGTCCCAGGCCTTGAGCCTGACACCAGGATCCTTTTGGGTGACAGTAATCGACTGCAACACCCGTACCGTTAACGCCGTTTCCGGCTCAAAAACAGTAGCCATCCGCACGCGCGGTTTGGTCTTTCGAAAATACGTTTGGTTCAACCGGAAAGAGGCAATAAAAGCGCTTGAAATCGGTGTCCGGTTTGTGTTTGGTTTTTGGCGTAAAACCCTACATGTAGGGTTTTTTTCGCGCCGGGGTACAAGATAATGCGTTTCGGAGGGTGTTGCAACGTACTACCTGTGGATAAACCTGTGCGTAAATTGTGTGTGAAAGGTGGAACGAGCGTGTAGGCCGCGACCTAGCTGGAGCGGACTGTTTTTCACTGATTTTCAGCGATTGAAAACAGTCATTCGGATTTTTAAGGGCGCGAACCCTATCACAAAAAACCGGGTTGTCTGAACGCATTTGCCGGCTTGTGTTCTCGGCGGGCGACGTTTATACAATCGGCCGATGGTTACGCATTCTTATCCTCCCCAATCATTACAAAAAGACGGGCGGATCCTTCCTTATTAGTGTTGTTGGCAAGCAGAGGTCACCGTGGAGCAAGAAGCCTGGCAGGTATTGATAGTGGAAGACGACCAGCGTCTGGCCGAACTGACCCGCGAATACCTGGAGGCCAATGGCCTGCGTGTGTCGATCGAAGGCAACGGCGCCCTGGCGGCCGCGCGCATCATCAAGGAGAAACCGGACCTGGTGATCCTCGACCTGATGCTGCCGGGCGAAGACGGCCTGAGCATTTGCCGCAAGGTCCGTGACAAGTACGACGGGCCGATCCTGATGCTCACCGCGCGTACCGACGACACCGATCAGATCCTCGGCCTCGACCTGGGCGCCGACGACTACGTCTGCAAACCAGTTCGCCCACGCCTGCTGCTGGCCCGCATCCAGGCCCTGTTGCGGCGCAGTGAAGCGCCTGAACCCGTTCCGGAAAAACAACGGCGCCTGCAATTCGGCCCGCTGGTGGTGGACAACGCCTTGCGTGAAGCCTGGTTGCACGACAACGGCATCGAACTGACCAGCGCCGAGTTCGACCTGCTGTGGCTGTTGGTGGCCAATGCCGGGCGCATCCTCTCTCGTGAAGAGATTTTCACCGCACTGCGTGGCATCGGCTATGACGGCCAGGACCGCTCGATCGACGTGCGCATTTCGCGCATCCGGCCGAAGATCGGCGATGACCCGGATCATCCGCGACTGATCAAAACCATCCGCAGCAAAGGCTACCTGTTCGTGCCGGAAGCCTGCGTAGACCCGTCGCTGTGAACTCGATCTTCCTGCGCATCTATGGCGGCATGTGCGCGGCGCTGATTCTGGTGGCGGTGCTCGGCGTGCTGGCCCTGCACATGCTCAACCAGGTGCGCAGCGAGCAATACCGCGAGCGCCTGGCCCATGGCACGTTCTCGCTGATGGCCGACAACCTGCAACCGATGAACGAAACCCAGCGTCACCGCGCCTTGCTGGTGTGGGAACGCCTGCTCGGGATTCCGTTGGCGCTGAAGACCTTCGCCCAGACCGACCTCGACCTGACTCAGCGCACCCGCGTGCTGCGTGGTCAGGCGCTGGTGGAGCAGACCGGTCCGCATGCAGCGAAGGTCTATCGACTGATCAGCGACAAGGAGCAGTTGGTGCTCACGGGGGAAGTGCAGCAGATCAGCGAGCAACTGGCCCGCGCAACTATTTACCTGCTCGCCGATGAGCTGGTGCGCGTGCCGGTGGCCGAGCAGCCCAAGCGCCTGGCGCAGTTGAAAGAAGACAAGGGGTTTGGTTTCGACTTGCGGCTGGTCACGGTCGGCGAAGCGGACATGGACGAAGACCAGAGCCGTCGGGTGGCCGAAGGCGATACGGTAATGGCGCTGGGCAAGGGCGGCGATTCGATCCGGGTGTTTGCCGGCATGGTCGGCACGCCGTGGGTACTGGAAATCGGTCCGCTATATCAGATGAATCCTTACCCGCCGGAGTGGCTGGTGCTGATCGCGGCGCTGGGCTTAAGCCTGATCGGGTTGATCGTCTATCTCTTGGTGCGGCAACTGGAGCGTCGTTTGCGCGGGCTCGAAGCGGCCGCCACGCGCATCGCCAAAGGCAGCCTGGAAACCCGCGTGCCGGCGCGCGGCGCCGACTCGGTGGGACGCCTGGCCTCGGCGTTCAACGGCATGGCCGAGCACTTGCAGCAGTTGCTGGCGATCCAGCGTGAACTGGTACGCGCCGTGTCCCACGAATTGCGCACGCCCGTGGCGCGGCTGCGTTTCGGCCTGGAGATGATCGGCTCGGCCACCACGCCGCAGGCGTTGGAGAAGTACCGCGAGGGCATGGATCACGACATTGAAGACCTTGATCGGCTGGTGGACGAGATGCTCACTTACGCGCGGCTGGAACAGGGTTCGCCCGCGCTGAATTTCCAGCGGATTGACCTGGATGCGCTGGTCAATCAAGTTATCGAAGAATTGGCGCCCTTGCGCGCCGACGTCACGGTGCAGCGCGGTTTGTGCCTCTCGGCCGCCGATTGCGACGATGCCTGGGTCGAGGCCGAACCCCGTTACCTGCACCGGGCGATCCAGAACCTGGTGAGCAACGCCATGCGTCATGCCTCATCGCGGGTGACCGTCAGCTATCAGGTCGGGCAGCAGCGTTGTCGAGTGGACATCGAGGACGACGGGCCGGGTGTGCCGGAATCCGCGTGGGAGAAAATCTTTACGCCGTTCCTGCGTCTCGATGACAGCCGAACCCGTGCTTCGGGCGGGCATGGGTTGGGGCTGTCGATCGTGCGGCGGATCATCCATTGGCATGACGGGCGAGCGTTGATCAGCAAGAGCAAGAGCCTGGGTGGGGCGTGTTTCAGTTTGAGTTGGCCGCGCAATCAGGAGAAGCGTTGAGATTGGCGGTGAATGGTCTGCTCGCGATGAGGCCCGAACCGACGCCGTAAATCTTCAGGCCTTGATACTCACCAAACTCAACAACTGCCCATCCTTAACCCCGAACTGCGCATCCAGCTCGGTGCCATGGCGCCATTCACTGGACAGGTCCGTCAGCAATCGCAACCGCACCTCACCCGCCTCGGACCACTCCAGCACCTCGGCATGCTCGAAGTAGAAGCGCTGCTGAACAATCGGATACAGCGCCTTGAACAGACTCTCCTTCACCGAAAACGTCAGCGTCACCAGCAGCGCCAGTTGATCGCGATGGCCTGCCGCCATGCGTTGTAACTCCGGCGGGGTGAGAATTTCCCCGGCCAGGCGCTCGGCCCGTTCAGGGTTGAGCAGGTTTTCCAGGTCCATCCCCAGGCCGCGCCAGTGGGTTTTCTGCGCGACAATCGCCGCAGCGCGGCCGGTGCTGTGGGTGATCGAGCCGCAGATGTGCGCGGGCCAGACCGGCGCCCGGTCTTCGCCAATGGCCGGGGTAAAATTCAGCCCTTCCAACCGCTGCAACGCGGCGCGAGCGCAAACCCGGCCGGCGAGAAACTCGGCCTGACGCTTGGCCACCGAACGCTGGATGGTCGCGGGTGGCTCGATGGCGCTGCGCTGAAAGTCATCGGCGGCCAGTTGCGAGGTGTTGAAGTGCGTGCTCAGCAGCACCGTATCGGGCAACACGAACGGCAGCGGCCAATGGGCATCGAGTGGGGTGCAGCAGGCGGGCAGGGCGGGGACGGGATTCATGTCGGGCATTTTGCCGGGTTGCCTTGATGCTGGGTAGTGCAAAGGTTCAGAACCGCAGTGCGGCCATTCGCGGGCAAGCCTCGCTCCTACAGGGAACAACGCTAACCTGTAGGAGCGAGGCTTGCCCGCGAAGGCCGCACCTCGGTCTACCTGCTCAACCAAATATCTTCTTGAAGAATGCCTGCATATCCGCCCACGACTTCTCATCCGCCGCCTTGTTGTAACCAATATCCGGCCCGCCATGATCGCCATGGCTCAAGCGATCCGCGTCCGGATTACTGAACCCATGCTTGGCGCCCTCAAGGTTGACGAATTGATAATCGGCCCCGGCCTTGTCCATTTCCGCCTTGAACGCCGCGACGTTTTCCGCCGTCACCATGCTGTCCAGCGCGCCATGCTCCACGAGGATTTTCGCCTTCACGCTGCCCGGTGTTGCAGGCGCTTTGGTCGCCAGCGCCCCGTGGAAACTCACCACGCCCGCCAGCGGCAAGCCCTGACGTGCCGCGTTCAGCACCACGCTGCCGCCGAAGCAGTAGCCAATCGCGGCGATTTTATCCGGATCGGTTTGCGGCTGTTTCTTCAACAGATCCAGCCCGGCCTGAAACCGCGCACTGGCAGCGTCGCTGTCCTTGATCGCCGCTTGCATGAACGCCATGGCGTCCTTGGGGTGTTCGGTGTTTTTGCCGTCGCCATACATATCGATGGCCAGGGCGCTGTAGCCCAGGCCGGCGAGGTCACGGGCGCGGCGCTTGGCGTAGTCATTGAGCCCCCACCACTCGTGAACCACCACAACGCCAGGGCGGGGCCTTTAACCGCGTCGTCGTAAGCGTAATACCCGATCAGCTTGGTGCCGTCGGGGCTTTGATAGGGGATTTCCTGGGTCTTGATGGCCGCCTGGCTGAGCCCGCTCACGGCCAGCAAGAACAGGGCAAGGAATATACGCATGGTCGGATCTCCTGAAAAAAGTCGTCAACACAGCCTAGTCGATCTGGTTCAGCTCGGGTTCAGAGTGCGTTCAGGGGGAGTTCAGGGGCCGGTGCGTAATGTAGCGCCGTACCCAAAGCATCTGCGCATGAGGACATTTTCCTATGACTGGCTTTAAAAACCTGCTGCTGGCATTCACCGTTTTGAGCGCGAGCACCGCGGCGTTCGCTTCCGACGATAATGTCGCCAGCCTTGCTCTTGGGAAGACCGGCGAGCGACCCAAAAAGTCCCTCACCCTGCACAGCATCGGCACGAACGGCGTGGTCAGTCATGACAGTGCCTGGGGCGCGCAGTTGGGCCGCCCGAACCCTCAGGCCGATTACTGCGCTGCTTACGCGAACGTGTCGGTCTTTCACAATGGCATTAAACTCCGTCAGGAGAACCTCATGGGCCGCTATGATCTGTCTTGAAATACGCCGTTGCACCTCTGGAGAGGTTGAATTGCCCGGGAGAGCGTTATGAAATTGCTGGTCGTCGAAGATGAAGCGCTGTTGCGCCATCACCTGCAAACCCGCCTGACGGACAGTGGCCACGTGGTCGAGTCCGTGGCCAACGCCGAGGAGGCGCTGTACCAGACCGAGCAATTCAACCATGACCTGGCGGTGATCGACCTCGGCCTGCCCGGCATGGGCGGGCTCGACCTGATCCGTCAGCTGCGCTCGCGGGGCAAGACCTTCCCGATCCTGATCCTCACCGCGCGCGGCAACTGGCAGGATAAGGTCGAAGGCCTCGCTGCCGGCGCCGACGATTACGTGGTCAAGCCGTTCCAGTTCGAAGAGCTGGATGCGCGCCTGAATGCCTTGCTGCGTCGTTCCAGCGGTTTCACCCAGTCAACCATCGTCGCCGGGCCGCTGCTGCTCGACCTCAATCGCAAGCAGGCGTCCCTCGATGAACAACCGCTGGCGCTGACTGCCTACGAGTACCGGATCCTCGAATACCTGATGCGCCATCATCAGCAAGTGGTGGCCAAGGACCGCTTGATGGAGCAGCTCTACCCGGATGACGACGAGCGCGATCCGAACGTGATCGAAGTGCTGGTCGGCCGCTTGCGCCGCAAACTCGAAGGCCCGGCCGGCTTCAAGCCGATCGACACCGTGCGGGGCCTCGGCTACCTGTTCAATGAGCGCTGCACTTGATTCGTTCGCTTCGTGTCCGTTTGATGCTCGCCGCCACGATCCTGGCGGTGTTGTTCATGCTGGCGTTGCTGCCGGCGATGCAGGGCGCGTTCAGCCTGGCGTTGCAGGATTCCATCGAGCAGCGCCTGGCGTCGGACGTCACCACGCTGATTTCCGCCGCCCGGGTCGAGGGCAACCACTTGCAGATGCCGGCGCAGTTGCCCGACGAGCGTTTCAACCTCACCGACAGCCGTTTGCTCGGCTACATCTATGACCGTGAAGGTCACCTGGTCTGGCGCTCGAAGGGGACTCAGGAAGAGGACATCAACTACAAACCGCGTTACGACGGGCGCGGTAACGAGTTCGCGAGGATCAGCGAAGCCAACGGCCAGGAATTCTTCGTCTATGACGTCGAAGTCAAACTGCTCGGCGGCAAAAGCGCGGCGTTCAGCATCGTCGCGCTGCAACCGGTGCGCGAGTACGAAGACACCCTCGAAGGTCTGCGGGAAAATCTCTATCTGGGTTTCGGCGCCGCTTTGTTGGTGCTGCTGGCGTTGCTGTGGATCGGCCTGACCTGGGGCTTGCAGGCGTTGCGCCGACTCAGTCAGGAGCTCGACGAAATCGAAAGCGGCACCCGTGAAAGCCTCAGCGAACAGCACCCGCGTGAATTGCTGCGCCTGACCGGCTCGCTCAACCGCTTGTTGCACAGCGAGCGCGAACAGCGCAGCCGCTATCGCGATTCCCTCGGCGACCTGGCCCACAGCCTGAAAACCCCGTTGACCGTGCTGCAAGGCGTCAGCGAAGACATGGCGCAACGCCCGGCGGATCGCGATCAGGCCTGGGTGCTGCAAACCCAGATCGAGCGCATGAGCCAGCAGATCAGCTATCAATTGCAGCGCGCCAGCCTGCGCAAAAGCGGCCTGGTGCGCCATCAGGTGCGGTTGCGGCCGGTGCTGCAAAGCCTCTGCGACACGCTGGACAAGGTCTACCGCGACAAACGCGTGCGGGTGGCCTTCGATCTGCCGGAGCAATGCTACGTGCCGATCGAGCAGGGCGCCTTGCTGGAAATGATGGGCAACCTGCTGGAAAACGCCTATCGCCTGTGCCTGGGCGAAGTGCGCATCAGCGTGCGCGAGACCTTGAGCGGCGTCGAGTTGTGTGTCGAGGACGATGGGCCGGGTGTGCCACCGGATCAGCGTGCACGGATTCTGCAGCGCGGCGAACGGCTGGACCGTCAGCACCCGGGGCAGGGGATCGGGTTGGCGGTGGTCAAGGACATCATCGAGAGTTACAACGCGAAACTGACCCTGGGCGATTCGCCGATGGGCGGCGCGGCGTTCCGGATTCATTTTCCGGTGGTTTGACCTGAGTTCTTCAGCGTTTTTACGGGCCCCTTCGCGGGCAAGCCTCGCTCCTACAGGAATGCGCTTTCCTGTAGGAGCGAGGCTTGCCCGCGAAGGGGCCGGTGAATTCACCGCAACAATCAATTCTCCTGCGCGCGGTAGGCACCGGGTGTAAGCCCGGTCCATTTCTTGAACGCCCGATGAAACGCCGAAGGCTCGGAAAACCCCAGCTGCTCGGCAATCTGTTGCAACGACAGGTCCGCGCGCCCCAGATGATAAATCGCAATGTCCCGGCGCAACTGATCCTTCAACTCCTGAAAACTCGAACCCTCTTCGCGCAAATGCCGGCGTAGCGTCTGCGGGCTGATGTGCAGGTGCGCGGCCACCGCTTCCAGGTCCGGCCAGCGCGCACTGTCGCGGCTGAGCAAGCGGCGCAACTGGCTGCTCAGGCTGTCGCCGTCATCCGGGCGCGACAACAGGTCGGCGGGGGAGTGTTCGAGGAAATGCTTGAGGGTCCGCTCGTCCTGCAGCAACGGCATGTTCAGGTAGCGACTGTGGAACAGCAGGCTGCTCTGCGCCGCTGAAAACTCCATCGGGCAGGGGAACAGCAACTCGTATTCCGCGCCGTGCTCGGGCTTCGGGTAGCTGAACGTCGCTTGTTCCAGGCGGATGCGCTGGCCGATCAGCCAACTGCCGAGGCGATGCCAGACCATCAACTGGCTCTCGGTGAGGAAATGGTCCGGGTCCTGAAACTGCGAATCGTCCAGGCTCAGGCGGATCATTTCGTTTTCGCGGGTCAGGGTCAGGCGCGGGCCGCCGGGGAACAGGCTATAAAACAACAAGCCGCGATGCAGTGCCTTATCGAGATTGCGACAGTGAATCACCGCGTGGCACATCATCGCGAAACTGCCGGTTTTACTCGGGACCGGCCCGAAGCCCAGGTACTCGTCGTCGAGTGCCAGCCACAATCCCTGGATCAAGCGGGTGAACTGCTCAGGCGCAATCCGCGCACGCGGTTCTTCCAGCAGCTCGGGGCTGATGCCGAGTTGTTGCAGCAGGTTTGAACAGTCATGACCCAGCCGACGCGCGCCACCGAGGGCGGCACGGGCGAAATGGCTGGCGATGGTACGTTCGCGCATAGAAGGCAGGTCCGTCTATTGAACGACGGATGGTAGTCGTCGGGTCAGGCAATGGACAAGGCGGATATCCGCCAAATTGCAGGACGAGGTTTGGCGGATGGGCGGAAATCCGCCACTGTTTTATAGCGCACCCAAGGTACGTTGAACCTGTAAACCCTGATGTCAAAAGGCTCGCAGCGGGTTTTGCAAAAGTGGCACGCCGCTTGCGCTACAACGAGCAGATGCCTGCCGTCGTGCAGCTCGAAAAAACAAATCCCTCCAGTGCAGGAGGGTTCGCAATTCAGGTGTCGTGGGCAACAGATGGATGTTGTTAGCGCGCACTCTTGAGGAACTTTGCAATGACGACTCGTCAGCCACTGTACAAATCCCTGTATTTCCAGGTGATCGTTGCCATCGCCATCGGCATCCTGCTTGGTCACTTCTACCCGCAGACCGGTGTGGCCCTCAAGCCGCTGGGTGACGGGTTCATCAAACTGATCAAAATGGTCATCGCGCCAATCATCTTCTGTACGGTCGTCAGCGGTATCGCCGGCATGCAGAACATGAAATCGGTCGGCAAGACCGGCGGTTATGCGCTGCTGTACTTCGAAATCGTTTCCACTATTGCCTTGCTGATCGGTCTGGTCGTGGTCAACGTCGTGCAACCGGGCGCCGGCATGCACATCGACGTAACGACTCTGGACACCAGCAAAATCGCTGGCTTCATCTCGGCCGGTAAAGACCAGAGCATCGTCGCCTTTATCCTCAATGTGATCCCGAACACCATCGTCGGCGCTTTCGCCAACGGCGATATCCTGCAAGTTCTGATGTTCTCGGTGATCTTCGGTTTCGCCCTGCATCGCCTGGGTGCATACGGCAAGCCGGTCCTGGACTTTATCGATCGCTTCGCTCACGTGATGTTCAACATCATCAACATGATCATGAAGCTCGCGCCGGTCGGTGCCTTCGGTGCCATGGCCTTCACCATTGGTGCTTACGGTGTTGGCTCGCTGGTACAGCTCGGTCAACTGATGATCTGCTTCTACATCACCTGCATCCTGTTTGTGGTTCTGGTATTGGGCGCCATCTGCCGCGCGCATGGTTTCAGCGTACTCAAGCTGATCCGCTACATCCGTGAAGAACTGCTGATCGTACTGGGCACTTCCTCGTCGGAATCGGCTCTGCCACGCATGCTGATCAAAATGGAACGCCTGGGTGCGGATAAATCGGTAGTGGGTCTGGTGATCCCGACTGGTTACTCCTTCAACCTCGACGGTACTTCGATCTACCTGACCATGGCGGCTGTGTTTATCGCTCAGGCGACTGATACGCCGATGGACCTCACTCACCAGATCACCTTGCTGCTGGTGCTGCTGTTGTCCTCCAAAGGTGCGGCAGGTGTGACCGGTAGTGGTTTCATCGTGCTGGCAGCCACCCTGTCGGCCGTGGGTACTCTGCCAGTAGCCGGCCTGGCGCTGATCCTCGGTATCGACCGCTTCATGTCCGAAGCCCGTGCGCTGACCAACCTCGTTGGTAATGCTGTTGCGACCCTGGTCGTGGCCAAGTGGGTGAAAGAGCTGGACGAAGACAAGCTGCAAGTCGAGCTGGCTTCCGGCGGTCGCGGTATCTCCGATGAACGTGAAGTAGACGACCTGGGTGTGGCCGAAGGCCCAACCCCAAGCAACGTCAAGTAACACGCGTTGTCATGAAAAAACCCGCTTCGGCGGGTTTTTTCATGCCTGGAATTTGAGCGTAACGGTCACAGTTGCTGACACATCAGGTGATTGCTGCAACGCGATTGGCTGCCTAGGCTGGAGGCATCGAATACGGAGATCGCTCATGCCCGGCCCATTGGCATCACTCAAGGTTCTGGATTTCTCGACACTGTTGCCGGGGCCGTTCGCCTCGCTGTTATTGGCTGACATGGGCGCCGAGGTCTTGCGCATCGAATCGCCGACCCGCATGGACCTGTTGCGCGTGCTGCCGCCCCATGACCAAGGCGTGTCGGCCAGCCACGCGTACCTCAATCGCAACAAGCGCAGCCTGGCGCTGGACCTCAAGCAGCCCGAGGCGCTGGCGGTGATCAAGCAACTGGTGCAGGACTACGACATCGTCCTGGAACAATTCCGCCCTGGTGTCATGGAACGATTGGGCCTGGGGTATGAAGCGTTGAAAGCCATCAACCCAAAGCTGATCTACGTGTCGATCACTGGATACGGGCAAACCGGCCCCTACAAGGATCGCGCCGGCCACGACATCAATTACCTGGCGTTGGCGGGGCTGGCGAGCTACACCGGCCGCGCCGACAACGGCCCGCTGCCCTTGGGCGTGCAAGTGGCGGATGTCGCCGGCGGTTCGCTGCACGGCGTCATCGGCCTGCTGGCGGCGGTGATCGCCCGGCAACAAAGCGGATTGGGGCAGCATCTGGATGTGAGCATGACCGACTGCGCATTCAGCCTGAACGCCATGGCCGGGGCCGGGTACCTGGCCTGCGGCGAGGAGCCGGGCCGGGAAGACCAGATGCTCAACGGCGGCAGCTTTTACGACTATTACCGTTCGCGGGATGGCCGCTGGTTATCGGTGGGCAGCCTGGAGCCGCCGTTCATGAAGCAACTGTGCACGGCACTGGGGCTGGAGGAGTTGGCGGCGTTGGGCCTGTCACCTCAGCCTGCCCAGCAAAAGAAGCTAAAGGACGCGCTGCAGACTGAATTCGAGAAACACGACTTTGCCGAATTGTGCGCACTGTTTGCCGAGCTCGATGCGTGCGTCGAGCCGGTGCTGACCTTGGGTGAGGCAATTCGGCATCCGCAGTTGCAGGCGCGGGAATTGGTGACCGACGTGCCGCGAGGGGATGGCACGAACCAGGCGCAGATGGCGTGTCCGTTGAAGTTCTCGGATGGGTTGCCCGAGCCTCGGCATATCGGTGCGGCGCTGGGTGAGCATACGGATCAGGTATTGGGGGAGTTGGGGTTTAGTTCGCTGCGAATTGAAGAATTGCGGCGTGCCAAGGTGATTATGTAGGGTTTTCGATGGCCTCTTCGCGGGCAAGTCGGATCGCCGCATCGCTCGCTCCTACAGACGCATCGAGATCACCTGTAGGAGCGAGGCTTGCCCGCGAAGGGGCCCGCCAAAACACCACAAATCCGACTTATTCGACCCGCATCTCCCCACTGAACACCAACGTGCTCCGGCACCGCCGACACAAATACCGCCGCCCCTGCCGCACCAGGCTATGGCGCTGCGCCGAAAACGGGAAATCACTGTCGGCGCACGGGCATTTGTAGATATAGCGCGTCACGCTGCGGCGCTTGACGTCGTAGGTGTGGCAGCGATTGGGCGGCAGTTCGTACACGCCACGCATGATCAGTTGCCACTCTTCGCCGTGGGGCTGGATGCGATCGCCAAACAGCTGATGAGCGATCAGGTGGGCGACTTCATGGGCCACGGTCTGCTTGAGGAAGTCTTCAGTGTTTTCGCGGTACAGCTGCGGATTGAAGCGCAGCAGGTTCTCGTGCAGATGCGCGACACCGGCTTTTTGCCCGCGCAGCTTGAGGCTCACCACGGGGCGTTTGAAGGTTCGTTTGAAAAAGGATTCGGCTTGTTGGTAACAGTCTTCGACGCGGGTATTGAGTTGCTCGGGCATGCTTGATGGATCTCCAGAGACGTCGAGTATGCCGCAACGCTCGGGCCTTGCGAATCGCCAGGGCGCCGAATGGTCGTTACCCCCCCACATTGAAAGGCCGCCTTGCGGCGGCCTGTGTTGGCAGATCTTGATTTTGGGTGGAGAGCGTAACTAGTTCGTGTAGACCGGCCCCACGCCGAGTCCCCAGACAATGACAGTGAACGCCATGATCGCCACCAGTACGACTAAACCGACGGCGAGCACCGAACTTGAAAACAGAAATCCCTCGTCAGATGGAATGTTCATGAAAGTTGGAAGCCCCACATACAGCAGGTACACCGTGTAGCAGATGGCCGCCGTCCCGACGATCATCCCCAGCCACATGTGTGGGTACAGTGCCGCGAGGCCGCCAATGAACAGCGGGGTCGCGGTGTAGGTCGCAAACGCAACGCAACGTGCCAGACTCGGGTTGGCGTCATAGGTGCGGGCCATCCAGTGGATGAACGCGCCCATTACGGCAACGCCGCCGAGCATCGCCACGTACGACATGATCGTCATCCATAGCGCGCTTTCCTGCGTCAGCATCACCGGTGCCCGGCTGCCAATTACCCAGCCGACCTGCGTGGTGCCGATAAACGCCGACACGGCGGGGATCGCCGCCAGAATCAGCGTGTGGGTCAGGTACATGTGGCTGATGCTTTCCTCTTGGTCGCCACGGATTTCTTTCCATTCCTGGTCGGGGTGGGTGAAGAGCCCCACTACGTGATGGATCATGCCAGTCACTCCTCTTGTTTTTACCGTCGCCCCCCAGTGGAGCGCCTACAGACCAAAGTGGCCAAGTAAGTAAAGGTCTGGATATGTGTGCGACCTTATGACGCAGTATAGAAAGGTCTTAACCCCGCAGGTTGTAGGGCGTTAGAGCAAATCGCGCTGTAAATCCCTCTGTTAATCGCCACTGGCACTGTCAACGTTATCCCTGTGGGAGCGAGACCGGCTTGCCGGCGATGGCGGTGTATCAGGCATGACTGTTTGGACTGACACACCGCCATCGCGAGCAGGCTCGCTCCCACAGGGGATCGTGGGTACTTCGCCGGAGGCGGGTTTTTGCGTAAAATGCCGGCCTTTCGTCACACCTCACGGATCTCGCGTCATGGGCACTCTCACGGTCAACCAGAACAAACTGCAAAAGCGCCTTCGCCGTCAGGCCGGTGAGGCTGTCGCCGATTTCAACATGATTGAAGACGGCGACAAGGTCATGGTCTGCCTGTCCGGCGGCAAGGACAGCTACACCATGCTCGACGTGCTGATGCATTTGCAGAAGGTCGCGCCGATCAAGTTCGAGATCGTGGCCGTGAACATGGACCAGAAGCAGCCGGGTTTCCCTGAGGACGTGCTGCCGGCGTACCTCAAAACCCTGGGCATCGAATACCACATCGTCGAGAAAGACACGTATTCGGTGGTCAAGGAGCTGATTCCGGAAGGCAAGACCACCTGCTCGCTGTGCTCGCGCCTGCGTCGCGGCACGCTCTACACCTTTGCCGACGAAATCGGCGCGACCAAAATGGCCCTCGGTCACCACCGCGACGACATCGTCGAAACGTTCTTCCTCAATATGTTCTTCAACGGCTCGCTCAAGGCCATGCCGCCGAAGCTGCGCGCCGACGACGGCCGCAACGTGGTGATCCGCCCGTTGGCCTACTGCAACGAAAAAGACATCCAGGCCTACTCGGACCTCAAGCAATTCCCGATCATCCCGTGCAACCTCTGCGGTTCCCAGGAAAACCTGCAGCGTCAGGTGGTCAAGGAAATGCTGCAGGAGTGGGAGCGCAAGACGCCGGGCCGCACCGAAAGCATTTTCCGCAGCTTGCAAAACGTGATCCCGTCGCAATTGGCGGACCGCAACCTGTTCGACTTCACCAACCTGCGGATCGACGAAACCGCCATGTCGCGGTTCGTTAACGTAGTAAACCTCTAAACACCATCACTGTGGGAGCCAGCCTGCTGGCGATAGCGGTAAGTCAGACGTTGACTGACCCACCGCTATCGCCAGCAGGCTGGCTCCCACATTGGTCTACTCACTGACTCCTCAGGAGAGGGCATGCGCGATTACAAGTGGCTGCACGAATACTGTCTGAACCGCTTCGGTTCCGCAGCCGAACTGGAAGCCCATCTGCCCGTTCCGAAGACTGCCGCGCAATTGCGCGATATCAGCGACGATCGCTACCTCTCGACCATGGCGCTGCGTGTGTTCCGCGCGGGGCTCAAGCACAGCCTAGTGGACGCCAAGTGGCCGGCCTTCGAAGAAGTGTTCTTCAAGTTCGACCCGGAAAAAGTCGTGCTGATGAGCGCCGAACACCTTGAACGCCTGATGCAGGACGCGCGGATCATCCGCCACCTGGGCAAGCTCAAGAGCGTGCCGCGCAATGCGCAGTTCGTGCTGGACGTGGCCCATGAGAAAGGCAGCTTTGGCGAGTTGATCGCCGATTGGCCGGTGACCGATATCGTCGGCTTGTGGACCTACCTGAAAAAACACGGTCATCAATTGGGTGGTTTGTCGGCGCCGAGATTTTTGCGGATGGTCGGCAAGGACACCTTTGTGCCGAGTTATGACGTGGTGGCGGCGCTGAATGCGCAGAAGATCGTCGACAAAGTGCCCACCAGCCTGCGGGACCTGGCCACGGTGCAGGGCGTGTTCAACCAGTGGCATGAAGAAAGCGGCGGGCGGCCGATGAGTCAGATCTCGATGATGCTGGCGTACACCGCCAATCATTGACACCGAGTCGCCCGGCCAATCGCCAGCAGGCTGGCTCCCACATTGGATCTGTGGCGTACACAAATCCAATGTGGGAGCTAGCCTGCTAGCGATTGCAATCTGTCAGGCGACGGAGATTTCGCCTTCACCCGCCAGTTTGCGATTCAACTGAAACCGCCACCGCACATACAACAGCGCCGAGCAGAACACCGCCAGGCTCGCGCCCATTTCCAGCAAACCGAACAGCTGCCGGTTCGGGTCATACGCCGCCAGTGCGCCTTTGATGAAATACAGGTTCACCACAAAACACATCCACGAATGCCCGCGCGCGCTGCCGACGATCATCCCCGGCGCCAGCAACAGCAGCGGCACCAGTTCGATCAGCAGAATCACCCACGGCCGCGCGCCATGCAGGTCGGCGACCACCAGGTAATAAGCGCAGAGCAATCCCACCAGGCCGAAGTAGCACAGCAGACTGATGACGCGCATCGCCCGAACCCGTGGTTCGAGCCATTCAATGGAAGGCAGGATCTTCGGCTTTTTCGCCATTTCAGCTCACCAACTTTTGTGCGGTCTTTGCCAGGCGCAGACCCAAGGCCCGGCACAGCGCCACTTCATGTTCATTCAAGCCGCTTTTGCCATCGGCGCCGGCGTGATGACTGGCGCCATAAGGCGTGCCGCCGCCACGGGTTTCCAGCAACGCGGACTCGCTGTACGGCAGGCCGGTGATCAGCATGCCGTGGTGCAGCAGCGGCAACATCATCGACAGCAGCGTGGTTTCCTGACCGCCGTGCAGGCTCGCGGTGGAGGTGAACACCCCGGCCGGTTTGCCGACGAGGGCGCCGGTCAGCCACAGGTTGCTGGTGCCGTCGAGGAAGTATTTGAGTGGTGCGGCCATGTTGCCGAAACGCGTCGGGCTGCCGAGGGCCAGGCCTGCGCAGTTCTTCAGGTCGTCGAGGCTGGCGTACAGCGCGCCTTCGTCCGGAATGTCCGGCGACACCGCTTCGCACTCGGTGGAAATAGCCGGCACGGTGCGCAGGCGCGCTTCCATCCCGGACTGCTCGACACCACGGGCGATCTGCCGCGCCATTTCATTGGTCGAGCCGCTACGGCTGTAATACAGAACCAGGATGTACGGCGCGCTCACGGCAGCAACTCCAGCACGTTCTCCGGCGGACGGCCGATGACGGCTTTGTCGCCGACTTCGAGAATCGGTCGCTCCATCAGTTTCGGGTGCGCAGCGATGGCGGCGATCAATTGCGCCTCGCTCAGGCTGGCGTCGGCGAGGTTGAGGGTCTTGTACTCGTCCTCACCGGTGCGCAGCAATTGCCGGGCGCCGAGGCCGAGCTTTTTCAGCAGGCTCTGCAATTGCGCGGCGTCCAGCGGGGTCTCGAGGTAGCGCACCACGGTCGGCGTCAGGCCACGGGCTTCGAGCAGTTCGAGCGCACCGCGGGATTTCGAGCAGCGCGGGTTGTGATAAAGCGTCAGATCGGTCATGTGCGGGTCGCATCTTGCGTAAGGTGACGGCTATTCTAACTGTGCAGCGCGTAATCCAGAACCTTGGGAGGCGATGGGTCGCAGGCGCATTCAATTTTGAACAAGGATCACGACATGACAAGGCGATTGGCAGCGGCATTGGCGATCATCGGTGCGCTGATGTTGGGGGGCTGCGGCAATGACTATGGCATCGATCAGAACGGCCAAAAAGTCGCCGCCGAACGTCTGGACAAACAATGGCTGGTGCTTAATTACTGGGCCGAATGGTGCGGCCCGTGCCGAACCGAGATCCCGGAATTGAACGGGCTGGCCGAGCAGTTGAAGGACAAGAAGATCGGTGTGTTCGGGGTCAACTTCGACAACGTGCAGGGCGAAGAGCTGAAAAGCGCCAGCGAGAAACTGGGGATCAGGTTCACCGTATTGGCTTCGGATCCGGCGGAGCTGTTTGAACTGCCGCGCAGCGAGGCGTTGCCGGTGACGTACATCATCGATAACAAGGGCAAGGTGCGGGAACAGTTGATGGGTGAGCAGACAGCGGCGGGGCTGATGGCGAAGCTTGAGGCGCTAAAAGCAACGAACTGATTCACACGGACCTGTAGGAGCCAGCAAGCCGGCTCCTACAGGGGAAATCGTATCAGGCGACATCAATGGTGAATGACCCGCCGTTGTCGCCGGCACGGGTTCAGCCTTCTTCAAGCCACCAACGCAGCGGCTTGCCTTCGGCCGGCCAGAAGCGCATCTGGTCGATTGGCGAAACATCCCAGCGCTGCACGTTTTCCAGGGCCTGGAGGAAGCGCTTTTCCTGTTCCATCAACGCCGGCGCGCACAGTTTGCGCGTGCTGCCGACTTTGCCGAAACTCAGCTTGTCGTCTTCGAGCGTATACGGTGCGAACCAGTGGTTGCAGCCGCCGTTGCCATAGGCCCGGCCATCTTCGCCGAGGGTGACGGTCAGGTGGCTGTAATCCATCAGCGGGCGTTCGCCGATCCATTCCAGAATGTAGCTGCGGTTCTGCTGCAATTTTACCGGCTCGGCGGCACAGCCCAGCAGGCTGGCGCCGACCATTGCGGTCAGAGCAAGGCGTTTCATCACGCAGGCTCCTGGCATTTCGGGCACAGGTGCTTCTCACCGACGGCGGTCCAGCCCAACTCGGCAATCCGCGCAGTGGCAGCAGGCTTTTCAGCCTTGTTACCCAGTTTGGCGTCGACCGCGAACTCGAAGCTCAGCTCTTTGGCGCAGCTGTCGCAGTTGACTTTCCAGGTGTGGATCGCCAGTTCACCGAACACCGGACCACTGGCCACCGCGACCCATTGACCGGGCGGGTTGATCAAATGGCGAACCGTTTCGACGGTCAGGCGCATGGACAAGTCCTTGGCACCTTTGAGGGTCACGACCAGCACGTCATTGTTGCGAATCGAGCCGCCGTTGCCGGTGACTTGATAACGCCCCGGCACGAGGGCGCGGCATTCGGTGAGGGTGTGTTGCGGGTTCATCAGGTTATAGCGGAAATCGTGTTCGACCATGGGTCCTCCAAATATGCGCGGTATGCTAGCACGGGCCTGCACGCAGCATTGCGCAAGCAGATGACCTTCGATCAGGTTCAAATGACCTGCCGACTCATGGCAAACTGCCGCTTTTGCATTTCTAAGGAACGGACATGGCGTTAATCGAATGTTTTGAGTGCAAGCAACGCATCAGTTCAACGGCGCCTGCTTGTGTTCATTGCGGTGCGCCGACACGAGAGGCGCAAGCGGCAACGTCGAAGGCGCCACTGTCTTTCGGACGTTTACCGCAAGACGAGAGTGTGGCCAAGGTTTCGCCGGCCGCGTTCGGGCGTAAACGCAAAGCCGACGTCGAAGCAGCGATTCCCGCTCCGCCGCTCAACGGCCCGCGTCCGGTGGAGCTGTGGTTGAAACTGATGATTTTCTTTCTGCCACCGTTTTTTGTCTGGTTCCTGCTGCGTCGCGGGCATTCAACAGGCCAACGCTTGCTCGGTTTTGGCTGGCTGGCCTTGATGATCCTGTTGTCCAAGGCCTGATCCGCTCAGCCCTCGACCTGATTTTGCGGCGTGCCGGCCGCCCAGGCTGCAATGTTCTGCAACGTCGTCGCGGCAATTGCACCCAGGGCTTCACGGGTCAGGAAGGCCTGATGTGCGGTGACGATCACGTTCGGGAAGGTCAGCAGGCGCGCCAGCACATCGTCCTGCAGCGGCAGGTCGGAACGGTCCTCGAAGAACAGCTGCGCCTCTTCTTCATACACATCCAGTCCCAGGTAACCGAGTTGGCCGTCCTTCAGCGCGTCGATCAGCGCCGGCGTGTCCACCAGACCGCCGCGACCGGTATTGATCAACATGGCGCCTGCTTGCATGTGCGCCAGTGACTCGCGGTTGATCAGGTGTTTGCTCTGCTCGTTGAGCGGGCAGTGCAGGCTGATGATCTGCGATTCGGCCAGCAGCTCGGGCAAACTCAAATAACGTGCGCCGAGGGCTTCGACCTGTGGATTGGGGTAAGGATCATAGGCCAGTAGCCGGCAGCCGAAACCGTTCATGATTTTCGCGAAGGTCGCGCCGATTTGCCCGGTGCCAACCACGCCGACCGTTTTGCCCACCAGATCGAAACCCGTCAGCCCGTGGAGGCTGAAATCCCCTTCGCGGGTGCGGTTGTAGGCACGGTGCAAACGACGGTTGAGCGCCAGGATCAGCGCCACCGCGTGTTCGGCCACCGCGTGGGGCGAGTAGGCCGGAACCCGCACAATCGACAACCCCAGGCGCTTCGCCACCGTCAGGTCGACATGGTTGTAGCCGGCCGAGCGCAGGGCAATCAGGCGTGTGCCGCCCGCTGCCAGACGTTCGAGCACCGGGGCGCTGAGGTCGTCATTGATAAAGGCACAGACCACTTCGTGATGTTCCGCCAGCGCTGCCGTGTCGAGGCTGAGTCGCGCCGATTGAAAGTGCAGCTCGATGCCGGCAGGGAGGTCGGCGCCGAGAAAACTGTCGCGGTCGTAGGTCTGGCTGCTGAAAAGAATGGTGCGCATGGCGTCCTCCTGGAAAAAACACGCGGTATGCCTGTTGCCGAAAACTTCAGGCCCGCCGGATACCTTGTAGGAGCATGGCTTGCCAGCGAAGGCGTCCTCCAGAATGAAGAAGGGTTTGAGGGCCCCTTCGCTGGCAAGCCATGCTCCTACAAGGGATTGCGGTGAGCTTACGCCCGTGGCAATCAAACGGATTGCGTTGCATCAAGCATTGATACGGGCATGCGCCGCCAGGCGATTGATGGCCCGGTCGAGGTCTTCCAATGCGCCCGGAGCCTTCGGGTCCTGTTGCTTGAGCAGGGTTTCGCTGCGCTGGCAGGCAGCGCGCAGCTGCGGCACGCCGCAATAACGGGTGGCGCCGTGCAGGCGGTGTACGCGTTCGATCAATGCGTTGTGATCGTTGGTTTTCCGGGCGAAGCGGATGGCTTCGCGGTCGGCTTCCAGCGATGCCAGCAACATCGCCAGCATGTCCGCCGCCAGATCCGCCTTGCCCGCCGCCAGCCGCAACCCTTCTTCGTGATCCAGCACTTGCAACTCGTGGCCGCCGCCGTGACTGTCGCTGGAACGCTCGGGCCCCTGATTGCGCAGCGCCAGGCCGGTCCACTTCAACACCACCTGAGCCAATTGCCGCTCGCTGATCGGTTTGGTCAGGTAATCATCCATGCCACTTTGCAGCAGCGCGCGTTTTTCGTTGGCCATCGCGTGGGCGGTGAGGGCTACGATCGGCAGCGGCGTGCAATGCCGTTCGCTTTCCCACTGGCGAATGGTTTCGGTGCTCTGACGACCATCCATGCCAGGCATCTGCACGTCCATCAACACCAGATCGAAGGTCTCGGTCTGCACCGCTTTGACGGCGGCATAGCCGCTTTCCACTGCAAGCACCTTGGCGCCAAGGTCTTCGAGCAGGGTTTGCACCAGCAACAGATTGGCCGGGTTGTCGTCGACGCAGAGCACCTTCGGTGCGCGGCTGGACACCGGTTCGCCGGGATCGCTACGTTGCTGGCGCGGATTGACCAGATCGGACAAAGCCCGGCGCAACTTGCGTGTGCAGGCCGGTTTGGCCTGGAGCTGGCTGTGTGGGTTCGGCACCGAGAGGTGGAACAGTGTCTGTTCGGTGGTCGGGCACAGCACCAGCACTTTGCAGCCGAGGTGCTCAAGGTCCCAGATATGCTGGTTGAGACGCTCCGGCGGCATGTCGTTGCTGGTGATGCCGAGCACGGCGAGGTCGATCGCCAGATCGGTCTGGTGTGCGCCGGTCACGCCATTGGTCAGGCTTTCCAGAGTGTTGAACGGGGTGACTTCCAGGCCACAGTCTTCCAGCTGATGCTGCAACGCCTGACGGGCCAGTTCGTGGTTCTCCAGCACGGCGACGCGGCGTCCGAGCAACGGCGGAGCGGGCAGGTCTTCGGCGTCGTCGCGGGTTTTCGGCAGGCTCAGGCTGATCCAGAATTCCGAACCTTCGCCCGGCGTGCTGTCGACGCCGATCTCGCCGCCCATCTGTTCGATCAGGCGCTTGGAAATCACCAGCCCCAGGCCGGTGCCACCGGGTTGCCGGGACAGCGAATTGTCGGCCTGGCTGAAGGCCTGGAACAGCGCGCGCACGTCCTCGTTCGACAGGCCGATGCCGGTGTCCTGAATACTGATGCGCAGTTGCACGCTGTCTTCATGCTCGTCTTCGAGCATGGCGCGGGCAACGATGGTGCCTTCGCGGGTGAACTTGATCGCGTTGCTCACCAGGTTGGTGAGGATCTGCTTCAGACGCAGTGGATCGCCGACCAGCGACAGCGGCGTGTCGCGATAGACCAGGCTCACCAGTTCCAGTTGTTTGGCGTGGGCGGCCGGGGCGAGGATGGTCAGGGTGTCCTGGAGCAAATCGCGCAAGTTGAACGGAATGTGGTCGAGCACCAGTTTGCCGGCCTCGATTTTCGAGAAGTCGAGGATCTCGTTGATGATCCCCAGCAGGCTGTCGGCGGATTTTTCGATGGTGCCCAGGTAGTCGAGCTGACGTGGGGTCAGTTCGCTTTTTTGCAGCAGATGGGTGAAACCGAGAATGCCGTTGAGCGGCGTGCGGATTTCATGGCTCATGTTGGCGAGGAATTCGGATTTGATCCGGCTCGCCTCCAGGGCTTCCTTGCGTGCCAGGTCCAGCTCGATGTTCTGGATTTCGATGGTTTCCAGGTTCTGGCGCACGTCTTCGGTGGCCTGATCGATGCTGTGCTGCAATTCTTCCTGGGCGTTCTGCAGGGTGCCGGCCATGCGGTTGATGCCGGACGCCAGTTCATCGAGCTCCTGACTGCCGAGCGGCGGCAGGCGGGTTTCCAGGTGACCGTCCTTGAGTTGCGCCACCGCTTGCTTGATCTGGCTCAGCGGCCGATTGATCGTACGGCCCATGCGTAATGCCAGCAGCGCCGCACCGGCGAGGCCCGCGCCGATCAACAGCAGGCTGGCGAACAGGCTGCGATAACCGCGCAGCAGCATGCCGTTGTGGGACAGTTCGAGCTCGACCCAACCCAGCAGGCGGTCAGATTCCTCGGGTATCAGGTCACCGGCCAGGTTGCGGTGCTTGCCGAACACCGGCAGCAGGTAACGCGTCGCATCGTTGCCGCTGCGGCGCAGCATTTGCGAGCCATTGCCCAGCGGCGCCGGATTGAGCATGGTCGGGCCAGCATGCGCCAGCGACGAGCGGTCCGGGGCGAGGAGCGTCACCGCGCGCACATCGGGCGTTTCCAGCGCTTGGGTGGCGATGCGTTCCAGCAGTTCGGTGTCCTTGTGGCTCATGGCCGGCGCGACAAGGGGCGCGAGCTGTTCGGCGATCATTTCGCCACGCTGCATGAGTTGGGTTTGCAGGTCGGATTGCTGCATCCAGGTGAAATAGCCGCCCAGCACCAAGGCCATCAGGCTGGTTGGCAGCAAGGTCAGCAACAGCACGCGGCCTTTTATTCCCAGTTTCTTGAGCACGCCTCTCTCCTGCATCCAGCCATTTAAGAACCTGCGCGTACATCCGGTACACGCCACTTGCGCAGTGTAGCGATTTGCTTGCGGGCAATCCTCGTAAAATTGATGACGTCATTCGTCGGGCAGTCCAGCGCTTTTGCGTGGCTGGCAAACCTTGGGTTGCCCCCGGCGAGGCAATCTTGAATAATCATCAACTGAGAATTATTTGCAGATACTCATGACTCCCATCTCTGTTGGCCATCCCCGAATCCTCTCCATCGAAGACGACCTGGTGCTCGGTGCTTATGTGCATGAGCAACTGGGCCGAAACGGTTTCCAGGTGACCTGGTGCCAAAATGGCCAGGAAGGCCTGGCGATTGCCCGTGAGCAAGCCTTCGATGTGGTGTTGATGGACATTCTGCTGCCGGGCATGAACGGACTGAACGTGCTGACCCAATTGCGCCAGAGCCATTCCACCCCGGTGGTGCTGATGTCGGCACTGGGCGCCGAAGCCGATCGCATCAGCGGTTTCCGCCTCGGCGCCGATGATTATTTGCCCAAGCCCTTCAGCATGGCCGAGTTGCGCGTGCGCATCGAAGCGATCCTGCGGCGCGTCGCACTGGATCGTCGCCCGGCCGTGGCGCCGGTTGCCTTGGTGGCGGACAGTCTGCGTTTCGACGATGAATGCTTCGAGGTGTTCTATGGCGAACACGCCGCCGGCCTGACCCGCAGCGAGTACCGGTTGCTGGACACTCTCCACCGCAACGGCGATGAGGTGCTGAGCAAAGCCTTCCTTTATCAGCACGTGTTGCAACGGGGTTACGCGGCTCACGACCGCAGCCTCGACATGCACATCAGCCAGATCCGTCGCAAACTCAAGGCCATCGGCTACACCGAACGGGAAGTGCGCACGGTGTGGGGCAAGGGCTATGTCCTGAGTGCTGACCATGAAGTGGTCTGACCTGCCGGGCAGGCATTCGCTATTCTGGAAACTCGCCTGTCTGCTGGTGGCGTTCTGTCTGCTGATGATCTGGCTGAGCTGGTCCTGGGGCCGCTACATGGAACAGCGCAACCAGTTTCTCTCTGACGAAGCCCGAGGCACTCTGACGCGCTATGCCGCCGAAGCCGAACAGGCATGGGAGCAGGGGCAGAGCGCAGGTGTCGATGCCTGGCTGCAGGATATGCGACAGCGTGAAAAGGGCTGGGTGGGTGTGATTGGCGGCGATTTGCAGTCGTTGAGCAGCCAATCGCTGACGGACCAGGAAATCCAGCGCCTGACTTTTCTGCGTGGCCTGGACTGGCCCATTCACAAAAAACGCCTGCCGTGGCTGCGTGTACCGTTTCCCGGCGACTCATCCGTTGGCAGCGTGGTGATCGAACTGCCCCAGCGGTTCAAGCCGGGGCGCTACCGGGTGTTCTGGCGCGTCATCACCAATGGTGTGATTCCCGGACTGTTCACCTTGCTGTTGTGCGTCGGGCTGTATCGATTGCTGGTCGTGCCCCTCAATCAACTGCGCGAGCAGGCCAATGCGTGGCGCGCCGACCAGTTGGGTGTGCGCCTGTCGAGCCGCACGACCAATCGCTGCGATGAACTGGGTGAGCTTGGCCGCGCGTTCGATCACATGTCCGAGCGCCTGCAAAGCACGGTGGCCCTGCAACAACAGCTGCTGCGCGACCTGTCCCACGAATTGCGCACCCCCTTGAGCCGTTTGCGCGTGGCGAGCGAGGGTGAGCAAAGTCTGGTGCAACTGCGCGAACGCATTGGTCGCGAAGTCGATGGCATGCAACGGTTGGTCGAAGACACGCTGCAACTGGCCTGGCTCGACACCGAGCGTACGCCCTTGCCCGACGAGGCGATCCAGATTCAGGCACTGTGGGAAATGCTCACGGACAACGCCTGCTATGAAAGTTGCTGCCCCACCGAGCAATTGCAGTGCGCGGTGGATTCATCCTGCTGGGTGCGCGGCAATCTCAACACCTTGGCCCAGGCGCTGGAAAACATCCTGCGCAATGCCATTCGCCATTCACCGAAGGGTGGCATCGTGCGTCTGGATGGACGACGTGAAGGCGGTTACTGGCATCTGTGGCTGGAGGATGAAGGGGGCGGAGTGGCTGAAGAGGATCTTGAGCGGATCTTCTCGCCGTTCACTCGACTCGATGGTTCGCGGCCGGGGAATGGCGGGTTCGGGTTGGGGCTGAGCATTGCAAGGAATGCGGTGCAGCGCCAGGGCGGACGGCTTTGGGCTGAGAACACTGGGGCAGGGTTGCGGCTGAACATGCGGTTGGTGGCTGATGACGCCATCGCGAGCAGGCTCGCTCCCACAGTGGATGTGTGCCGACCGCAAATGGTGTGATCAACGCTATTCCCTGTAGGAGCGAGGCTTGCCCGCGAAGAGGCCCTTCGGGTCAGCCCCACGAAAAAGTCTCACCGCTGGTGAGACAATTTTCCTGGACCCACAACCTGATCATTTTCTCCCCAGTGTAAAATCTCGTTCAAAGCTGCGCTGTTCGGTCGCAGCGAAATCCAGCCGGCAAAAGTGTGAGCGCTGCTGACACAAACCCTGTCCCTCGGCACGGGAGTTGTTCAGTTAGAGTTTTGAGGCGCTGCCCAGGTCTATGTTGCGCAGGCAGCAGAGTCCTGAATCAGTCGCTTATTCCCATAAGCCATAAGCACCGCACTTTGCGTGATATGGCCTTCCAACGTTTGCCGGTATGATAGGCGCCCCCGCAGTCTGGATTGCGAATACGCCATGACCTTGCAGTACCCAACCATCGCCGATTGCGTCGGCAACACTCCGCTGGTTCGTTTGCAGCGCCTGCCCGGCGCCACCAGCAATACCCTTTTGCTCAAGCTCGAAGGGAACAACCCGGCGGGTTCGGTCAAGGACCGGCCGGCGCTGTCGATGATTACCCGCGCCGAGTTGCGCGGGCAGATCCACGTCGGCGATACGCTGATCGAAGCGACCTCGGGCAACACCGGGATCGCCCTGGCCATGGCCGCCGCGATCAAGGGTTACAAGATGATCCTGATCATGCCGGACAACTCCAGCGCCGAGCGCAAGGCCGCGATGACGGCGTATGGCGCCGAGCTGATCCTGGTGACCCAGGAAGAAGGCATGGAAGGCGCACGCGACCTCGCTCAGCGAATGGAAGCCGAAGGCCGTGGCAAGGTGCTGGACCAGTTCGCCAACGGTGATAACCCGCAAGCGCACTACACCACCACCGGCCCGGAAATCTGGCGTCAGACCGAGGGCACCATCACTCATTTCGTCAGTTCGATGGGCACCACGGGCACCATCATGGGCGTGTCGCGCTACTTGAAAGAGCAGAACGACAACGTGCAGATCATCGGCCTGCAACCGATGGAAGGCTCGGCGATCCCGGGCATCCGTCGCTGGCCGCAGGAATACCTGCCGAAGATCTACCAGGCCGATCGTGTGGACCGCATCGTCGACATGGCGCAAAGCGAAGCCGAGGACGTGACCCGTCGTCTGGCTCGCGAAGAAGGCATCTTCTGCGGCGTGTCCTCGGGCGGTGCCGTGGCAGCGATGCTGCGCCTGTCCAAAGAAGTTGAAAACGCGGTGATCGTCGCGATCATCTGCGACCGTGGCGACCGTTACTTGTCGACCGGCATTTTCGACGCGCCCAACTGATGGCCAAGCACGAGAGAGGCCTGCGCTTCCAGCCCACCGGCGGCAGCAAGGCCCCGCAAATTCCGACCGGCAAAAAGCAGCGCCTGACTATAGAGCGCCTGGCGAATGACGGTCGCGGTATCGCGTTTTTCGAAGGTCGCACCTGGTTCGTCATCGGCGCATTGGCCGGTGAAGAGGTCGAGGCGCGCGTGTTGGGCGCCCACGGCAAAGTAGTCGAGGCGCGCACCGAGCGTGTGTTCCAGGCCAGCGAACTGCGTCGCCCGGCACCGTGTCCGCATGCCGGTCGCTGTGGCGGTTGCAGCGTGCAACATCTGCCGCACACCGAACAACTTGCCCTGAAACAGCGCATGCTCGCCGAGCAATTGTCGAAGGTCGCCGGTGTCGAGCCCGAAGAATGGGCCGCGCCGTTAAGCGGTCCGGAATTCGCTTACCGCCGTCGCGCCCGTGTAGCGGTGCGCTGGGACATGAAAGCGAAGAAGCTCGAAGTCGGTTTCCGCGCCGCTGGCAGTCAGGACATCGTTGCGATCAACGAATGCACGGTGCTGGTACAGCCCTTGCAACCGATCATGACCCGCTTGCCGGAAATGCTCCGCCGCTTGAGCAAGCCTCAGGCGTTGGGGCATGTGGAATTGTTCAGTGGTTCGTCGTTGGCGGTTTTGCTGCGGCACATGGCGCCGTTGTCCGAATCCGATCTGACGATCCTCAAGGATTTCTGCTCGTTTCATGAAGCTCAATTGTGGCTGCATGGAGAGGGCGAGCCACAACCGGTTCAAGCCGATCAGTCTTTGGGCTATCGCCTTGAACAGTGGGATTTGAACCTGGCGTACCGGCCGGGAGACTTCATTCAGGTCAACGCGGCGGTCAACGAAGCGATGGTTGCCCAGGCGCTGGACTGGTTGAAGCCGACAGCGGATGAGCGCGTTCTCGATCTATTCTGTGGGTTGGGTAACTTTGCCTTGCCGCTGGCCAAGGCGGTTCGCGAAGTGGTGGCAGTCGAAGGTGTGCAGGCGATGGTTGAGCGCGCAGCCGCGAACGCCGCTAGCAACAATCTTCATAATGCGAAGTTTTTTCAGGCCGATTTATCCCAGCCTTTGACCGATGCCGAATGGGCGCGCGAAGGCTTTTGTGCGGTACTCTTGGACCCACCCCGTGACGGTGCTTTCGAGGTGGTGCGCAAGCTCAAGTCG
This sequence comes from Pseudomonas sp. MM213, assembly GCF_020423045.1. NCBI lineage: Bacteria > Pseudomonadati > Pseudomonadota > Gammaproteobacteria > Pseudomonadales > Pseudomonadaceae > Pseudomonas > Pseudomonas sp. MM213. Next base: position 2,977,751 of record NZ_CP081943.1, on the reverse strand, counting down.
ATGGGTGCCGAGCGGTTGGTGTATGTGTCATGCAATCCGGCAACGCTGGCGCGCGACACAGTGGAATTGATCAAGCAGGGCTACCGGTTAAAACGTGCCGGGATTCTCGATATGTTTCCTCAGACGGCGCATGTCGAAGCCATGGCGTTATTTGAAGCGAGTTAGGAAGGCTCGTCTGGTCCGACTGGCCCGCCCGTGCAGCCGCGTACCAGCCCGACGTGGGCTCATGGGCAGCGAAGGTCAGCGATTTGACGCATTGAATCTGCGTCGTAGGGAAGGTAAGCAAGATGGTACAGGTGAGAGCACACCAGCCGATCAACACCGACGGCAGTATCAATCTCGAGGCTTGGCTCGATCATGCGGTCAGTGTCGATCTGGCACTGGATCGCGAAGCCTTGAAAGAAGCCTGCGAGTACGCTCGCGAGGCAGAACAACAAGCCAATGCGGCGAAGAATTTGTGGTCAGAGGGAAACTCCAGTTTCCGCACCGGCCTTGAAATTGCCGAGATCCTCGCCGACCTCAAGCTCGATCAGGATTCGCTGGTCGCCGCGGTCCTGTACCGAGGCGTGCGCGAAGGTCAGATCCAGTTGCCGGCGGTCAGCCAGCGCTTTGGTCCCGTGGTGGCCAAACTCATCGACGGCGTGCAACGCATGGCGGCGATCAGCGACAGCCTGAGCCCGCGTAAATCCATGGTGATGGGCACTCAGGGCCAGGTGGAAAACCTGCGCAAGATGCTCGTGGCCATGGTCGACGACGTGCGTGTCGCGCTGATCAAACTGGCCGAACGCACCTGCGCGATCCGTGCGGTGAAAACCGCCGACGACGAGAAGCGCAACCGCGTCGCCCGGGAAGTCTTCGACATCTACGCGCCGCTCGCCCACCGTCTCGGCATCGGTCACATCAAGTGGGAACTGGAGGACTTGTCCTTCCGCTACCTCGAGCCCGATCAGTACAAGCAGATCGCCAAGTTGCTGCACGAGCGGCGCCTGGATCGCGAGCGTTTCATCGCCGATGTGATGAACCAGCTGAAAGTCGAATTGCAGGCCACCGGCGTCGATGCCGACATCAGCGGCCGGGCCAAACACATCTATTCGATCTGGCGCAAAATGCAACGCAAGGGTCTGGAGTTCAGCCAGATCTACGACGTTCGCGCCGTTCGCGTGCTGGTGCCGGAAATGCGCGATTGCTACACCGCGCTCGGCATCGTCCACACCTTGTGGCGGCACATCCCGAAAGAGTTCGACGACTACATCGCCAACCCGAAAGAGAACGGCTACCGCTCGTTGCACACGGCGGTGATCGGGCCTGAGGGCAAGGTGCTGGAAGTGCAGATCCGCACCCATTCCATGCACGAAGAGGCCGAGTTGGGCGTTTGCGCGCACTGGCGCTACAAGGGCACCGACGTCAAGTCCGGCTCCAACCACTACGAAGAGAAAATCTCCTGGCTGCGTCAGGTGCTCGAGTGGCACGAAGAGTTGGGCGACATCGGCGGCCTGGCGGAACAGCTGCGGGTCGATATCGAGCCGGATCGGGTGTACATCTTCACCCCCGACGGTCACGCCATCGACTTGCCGAAAGGCGCGACGCCGCTGGACTTCGCCTACCGCGTGCACACCGAGATCGGTCACAACTGCCGTGGCGCGAAGATCAACGGGCGCATCGTACCGCTCAACTACAGCCTGCAAACCGGTGAGCAAGTCGAGATCATCACCAGCAAGCACGGCACCCCGAGCCGCGACTGGCTGAACCCGAACCTGGGTTACATCACCACCTCGCGGGCGCGGGCGAAGATCGTTCACTGGTTCAAATTGCAGGCGCGCGATCAGAACGTCGCGGCCGGTAAAACCCTGCTCGAACGCGAACTCAGTCGCCTTGGCTTGCCAGCGGTGGATTTCGACAAGCTGGCCGACAAGGCCAACATGAAGACTGCCGAGGACATGTTCGCCGCGTTGGGCGCAGGCGATTTGCGCCTGGCGCAACTGGTGAACCTGGCACAGCAACTGGTCGAGCCGGAACGCGGCAACGAGCAGCTGGAACTGATTCCGCGCAAGGCCACCGGCTACAAACCGGGCAAGCGCGGCGACATTCAGATCCAGGGCGTCGGCAACCTGATGACGCAAATGGCGGGCTGCTGCCAGCCGTTGCCGGGCGATGCCATCGTCGGTTACATCACCCAGGGCCGTGGCGTGAGCATTCACCGTCAGGACTGCGCCTCGGTGCTGCAACTGGCCGGGCGCGAGCCTGAGCGGATCATCCAGGTCAGCTGGGGCCCGGTGCCGGTGCTCACCTATCCGGTGGACATCATCATCCGTGCCTACGACCGTTCCGGTTTGCTGCGTGACGTCTCGCAAGTGTTGCTCAACGAGCGGATCAACGTGCTGGCGGTCAACACCCGCTCGAACAAAGAGGACAACACCGCGTTGATGTCCCTGACCATCGAGATTCCGGGGCTGGATGCGCTTGGGCGGTTGCTGGGGCGGATATCCCAGTTGCCGAACATCATCGAAACCCGGCGTAACCGCACGCCGTGAGAAACCTTCACGGAAATTGATGGTGATATCTGTAGGAGCGAGGCTTGCCCGCGAAAACGGTGTGTCAGACATGCAGCTTTCGCGGGCAAGCCTCGCTCCTACAGAGCGTAGAGATTAATAAAAGATGTATTCACTTGAAGATTTGTTGCACCTGATGAGCCGTCTGCGCGATCCGCAGTTCGGCTGCCCGTGGGACATCAAGCAAACCTACGCGACCATTGTCCCGCACACCCTTGAGGAAGCCTACGAAGTCGCCGATGCCATCGAGCGCGGTGACTTCGATCACTTGCAAGGCGAGCTGGGCGATTTGCTGTTCCAGGTGGTTTATTACAGCCAACTGGCCCGGGAAGAAGGGCGCTTCGAATTTGCCGGCGTCATCGACAGCATCACCCGCAAGTTGATCCGTCGTCATCCCCACGTGTTCCCCACCGGCGATCTGTACGCGCCGCTGGATGTTCCGCGTCTGAGTGAAGAGCAGGTCAAGCAGCGCTGGGAAGAAATCAAGGCTGAAGAGCGCGCCGAGAAATCTGCGACGCCGCAACAACTGTCCTTGCTCGACGACGTGCCCGCCACGTTGCCGGCGTTATCCCGTTCGGCCAAGTTGCAAAAGCGCGCAGGGCAGGTCGGTTTCGACTGGCCGGATGCGTTGCCGGTGCTGGACAAGGTCCGCGAAGAGCTCGATGAAGTGCTCGAAGCCATGGCCGACAACGACTCGGCAGCGATTGCCGATGAAGTCGGTGACCTGCTGTTTTCCGTGGTCAATCTGGCGCGTCATTTAAAGGTCGATCCGGAAACCGCCTTGCGCGGTGCCAACAGCAAATTCGAAAGACGCTTCCGTTTTATCGAACAGGCATTGCGCGACACCCACCGTCCCATAGAAGATTGCACCCTCGAAGAGTTGGACGCCTTGTGGGGCGAAGCCAAACGTCAGGAAAAGAATTTGCCCAGCTGCGGTTGAGCAGTGGCCTAAGTGAGAAATAAGCACCATGAGCATTTCCCTTCGCGACCAGTTGCTAAAGGCAGGGCTGGTCAACCAAAAGCAGGCCAAACAGGTCGGCAAAGAGAAGCAGAAGCAGCAGCGTCTGGTCCATAAAGGTCAGATTGAACAGGACGACACCCAGCAGCGTCTGGCGCAGGAAGCACTGGCCGAGAAGGTCAAGCGTGACCAGGAGCTGAACCGTCAGCAGCAGGAGAAAGCCGAGGCCAAGGCCCGTGCCGCGCAGGTCAAGCAATTGATCGAAGTCTCGCGCCTGCCGAAGCTGACCACCGAGGACTACTACAACTTCGTTGACGACAAGAAGGTCAAGCGCCTGTCGGTCAACGCGCTGATGCGCAACAAGCTCAGCAACGGCTCGCTGGCGATCGTGCACCATGCCGGCGGCTACGAAGTGATCCCGCGTGAGGCGGCCCTGAAGATCCAGGAACGCGATCCGCAGCGCATCGTGCAGCTGAATGTGCAGACCGAAGAAGCGGCGGCTGAAGACGATCCGTACGCGGCCTATCAGATTCCTGATGATCTGATGTGGTAAGCGGTTAACGACTGCTACAACGACAAACCCCGCTCATGGCGGGGTTTGTCGTTTTCAATGCTGTCGTTGCTTATGCGGATCGGAGCTCTCGTTGTTGCTCCAGTGTTTCCAGTTCGGCCTTGTAGCTGTGGGCGTCGGTTTCGGAGTGGAACATCCCAACCAACATGCCTTGTTGGTGCACGTCCCAGATCCGGATGCCGGCGGCTACGCCTTCGTGGGATTTATGTGAATCGTCGCGTTCAGTTACTTTTACAGTCATCTGCTAGCTCCAATCTCTGTGATATCTGCAGCAAGGCGTGTGCAGGACTCAGTTATATATTTGGTTAGCTTGCTAAGTAAACGACTGCGTTTGGTAACGCACTCTTGCCAATTCTGTAAAAGTGCTGCAGCCCGCGTAATACGCGACATTCGGTCGCAGGGCTTTGAGTTTCATGACAAAAGCTTCATGTTTCCAGCAAACAAAGCCTGTAGGAGCCGGCTTGCTGGCGATGAACGATAACGCAATGCGTCTGAACAACCGCGTCGACTGGATCGCCAGCAAGCCGGCTCCTACAGAAGAAATCGCGGTGAATTTATTTTCTTCAGACAAAAAAACGCCCCGAACCAGTCGGGGCGTTTTTGTGTGCAGCGTAGCGGCGGGGTATTACTTACCCTGCCAGCGCTTCAGTACCAAAGTAGCGTTGGTACCACCGAAGCCGAAGCTGTTGCTCATCACGGTGTTGAAGGCGACGTCTTCGCGAGTCTTGGTCAGGATCGGCATGTCTGCCACTGCTGGGTCCAGCTCGTCGATGTTGGCGGAACCCGCCATGAAGTTGCCTTCCATCATCAGCAGGCAGTAGATCGCTTCGTGAACGCCAGCGGCGCCCAGGGAGTGACCGGACAGGCTCTTGGTAGAGCTGATGGCCGGAGCCTTGTCGCCGAATACCGCACGCACGCCTTCCATTTCCTTGGTGTCGCCGACCGGAGTCGAGGTCCCGTGGGTGTTGAGGTAGTCGATAGGTGCGTCAACGGTGGACATGGCCATCTGCATGCAACGGATGGCGCCTTCACCGCTTGGGGCAACCATGTCGTAGCCGTCGGAGGTCGCGCCGTAGCCAACGATTTCCGCGTAGATTTTCGCGCCGCGAGCCAGAGCGTGTTCCAGCTCCTCGACCACCACCATGCCGCCACCGCCGGCGATGACGAAACCGTCACGCTTGGCGTCGTAGGCGCGGGAGGCCTTCTCCGGGGTTTCGTTGTACTGGGTGGACAGGGCGCCCATGGCGTCGAACAGGAACGACTGGCTCCAATGTTCTTCTTCACCGCCGCCGGCAAATACGATGTCCTGCTTGCCCAACTGGATCTGCTCGACCGCAGTACCAATGCAGTGAGCACTGGTGGCGCAGGCGGAGGAGATCGAGTAGTTCACGCCCTTGATCTGGAACGGCGTGGCCAGGCAGGCGGAAACGGTGCTGCCCATGGTCCGCGTCACGCGGTATGGACCAACGCGCTTCACGCCTTTCTCGCGCAGGATGTCCAGCGCTTCCATCTGGTTCAGCGTGGAGGCGCCACCGGAACCGGCGATCAGGCCGGTACGCGGGTTGGAGACTTGCTCATCGGTCAGACCGGAGTCGGCGATGGCGTCTTTCATGGCCAGATAGGCGTAAGCCGCCGCGTGGCCGACGAAGCGATAGATCTTGCGATCGATCAGTTCTTCGAGGGGAAGGTCGATGGAGCCGGAAACCTGGCTACGCAGACCCATTTCGGCATATTCCGGGTTGAACCGGATGCCAGGGCGGCTTGCACGCAGGTTAGCGGAGACGGTCTCTTTGTCATTGCCCAGGCACGAAACGATGCCCAGACCAGTGATAACGACGCGGCGCATGCGGATAACCCTTAGAAGTTGTCAGTGGAGGTGAAAACGCCGACCCGGAGGCCTTCGGCGGTGTAGATCTCGCGACCGTCGACAGTCACCGAACCATCGGCGATGGCCAGGTTCAGCTTGCCTTTGAGGACGCGCTTGATATGAATGTTATAGGTCACTTTCTTCGCGGTCGGCAGAACCTGACCAAAGAACTTCACTTCGCCCGAACCCAGGGCGCGGCCACGGCCCGGCAGGCCTTGCCAGCCGAGGAAGAAACCGACCAGTTGCCACATGGCGTCGAGGCCCAGGCAGCCTGGCATCACCGGGTCACCTTCGAAGTGACAGGCGAAAAACCACAGATCCGGAGTGATATCCAGCTCGGCGACCAATTCACCTTTGCCGTACTTGCCGCCTTCTTCGCTGATCAGGGTGATGCGATCCACCATCAGCATGTTCGGGGCGGGCAGTTGCGCGTTACCTGGGCCGAACAGCTCACCGCGACTGCAGCGCAGCAGGTCTTCCCGAGTAAAGGCGTTTTGTTTGGTCATGCGAGCTCCTCAATAGTCCCATGCGGCAGGTGGGGCAAATCTTCCCGACCGATCGAAGCGTTCATGCCTCGAATCGGCAGCCTACTCATAGACTATTGCGTTGTGGTGAAAGTCACAGCACCAAGGACATGAATGTACACTTGTGCACTGAAATTATTATTCAAGCCCCTTTTCGGGCCTGTTCGGGTGCCTAAGACTGCCGCACTTTCGCCTTTCACGCCAGTCGCAGATGGTCGAAAGGCCTGCACTACTGCACCCATCGCTGCAGAATCTGCTGCAGATCAGTGCGTTTGAAGGGCTTGGCCAGGTAATCGTTCATTCCCGCCGATAAACAGGCTTCGCGGTCGCCCTGCAAGGCGTTGGCGGTCAGCGCGATGATCGGCAGGTCAGTGCAGCCGGGCAATTGGCGGATCTGGCGGGTGGCCTCGTAGCCGTCAATGATCGGCAGTCGGCAGTCCATCAGAATCGCTTCGAAAATCAGACTTTCGGCACTTCGCACCGCTTGAGCGCCATCGGTGGCGACGCTGACAGTAAAGCCCAGACTGCGCAACATTGCTTCGATAACGGTCTGGTTGACCGGGTTGTCCTCGACCAACAGCACATTGCGTCCTTCACCGTCACCGCTGCCGGTCGGTGTGCGCGGTGTCAGTACCGGCAGCTTCTGTTTATACAGCGCCAGCGGGATTTCCAGGGTGAACACCGAGCCGCGACCTTCCTCGCTCTGGGCGCGCAAGGTTCCGCCCATGCGTTCTGCCAGGGTGCGGGCAATCGGCAGTCCCAGCCCGGTGCCGCCGTAACGCCTTGAAATAGAACTGTCGGCCTGCTGGAACGCGTTGAACATCAATTCCAGGCTTTCGGCCGAGATACCAATCCCGCTGTCGCGCACGGTGCAGGTGAACCACAACAGTTCGTGATCCAGCGACTGCCACTGCGGCTCGATGCTGACGCGTCCCTTTTCGGTGAACTTCAGCGCATTGCCCACCAGGTTCACCAGGATTTGCCGGATCCGCGTCGGGTCGCCCTGCACCTGCAAGTCACGCATGTCCTCGGGAATCAGCAACGCCAGGTCGAGCCCGCGTTGTATCGCGCTGTGCGAGAACGACTGGGCGCAACTGCCGATCAGGTCCGCGAGGTTGAACGGGATGTGCTCCAGTTCCAGCTCTGAACGTTCAATGCGCGAGAAGTCGAGAATGTCGTTGATGACTTTGAGCAAGTGTTCGGTGGACTCCGAGGCCAGCGCCGCGTACTCGACCTGCTCCGCGGTCATATCGGTGGTTTCCAGCAGTTGCAGCATGCCGAGCACGCCATTCATCGGTGTGCGCAATTCATGGCTCATCATCGCCAGGAAGTCCGATTTGGCGTTGTTGGCTTTTTCCGCCTCTTCGCGCGTCTGGATCAACTGCGCCATGGCCTGATGCTGTTCGCGGCTGGCCTGTTCCAGACCGCTGGCGAGGTTGTTGATGTGCTGCGACAGCGCGCCGAGTTCGGTGTCGTCGACAATCGGCAATGGCGTTTTGTAGTCGCCGCTCTGGATCGCCTTGACCGCGTTGCCGATGTCGCGGATCGGCTGCGACAGGCTGCCGGCCAGGCGCCGGGCAATCAGGAAGGTGAACAGCAAGGCGAACAGCGCGAGGACACCGGCCTTGAACAGGATTTCCTGTTGGCGCTTGCTGAAGGCGTCGTTCGACAGGCCGACGATCACCCGCCCCAGATAATCTTCGGCGGGGGCGGCGCCAGTGACTTTGCCACCCTGGAAGAAATCATTGTGCAGTGCGATGCGTTGCAAGCGCACCGGCGCCTGGAACACTTCGACCTGTTGCGAGCGGGTGTAGGTTTCCGAGGGGTGCTCGACGTACACCAGAATCCGGTTGGCGCTGTCCTGGACTTCCAGAAAGCGCACATTGGGCGTGGCCAGGGTGGCCTTGAGCAAACTTTCAAGCACCTCGTTGTTGCCGGAAATCACCCCGTACTCGGCGGCCGGCGCCAGTTGGTTGGCGATCAGTTGGCCGGTGTGATTGAGCTCCTGACGCAGGTCCTGGATCCGCACGAAGGTGAAGAAACTGATCAGCAGCAAGGTCAGCAGCAGGGCAGGGCCGAGGCTGATGATCTGGGTTCGCGTGTTGATGTCCCAACGACGACGGAAAGTCATGGGCGGCGTTCTCCTTCGGCCAGCTGTGTTGCGACCAACGCTTCATTAATCTGTTCAATGCCTAACGAACGAGCCACTTGTGGGTTACTCAACACTTTGAAGCGATTGGCGTAGTGCGTGCGCGGCCACGTGGCCGGTGGCCGGTCGAGCAGGTCGTCGAGAATCGCCAGCCAGTCGCTCTGGTCGCTATAGGTACTGGTCAGGCTTCCGGCCTTGACGAACCCGGCGTTGGGGCCGATCAGTGCGGTTTGCCGTGTGTAGCTGCTGAGCAGCAGGTTTTTCGCGGTTTTGGGGTTGTACAGGTCGGGATCGTCGAGCCCCAGCAGCACGTCGCTGTTTTTCAGCAGCGTCTGCAACGGTCGGCTGTCATGGGTATTGTCCCAGCGCTCGGTGACGATTTCGAAACCCAGGGGCTTGGCGATCTCGCGCAGTTCGCCCAGGAGAAATTCGCTGTGGCTGTCGTAAAGCACCCCGACCCGTTTGACCTGAGGCAACAGGATTCGGGTCAGGCGTAATTGCCGATCCAGCGGCGGGTCGCTCCACAACAGGCTCAAATGCGCCGGCACAGTTGCCCCCAGGCGTTGACGGGCTTGTAGGCGGCTGATGCGCAGCACCAGCGTCGCCGGGCCTCGGGCGTCTTGCAGGCGCCAGTCGAGGCTCGGCAGATCCAGCAGGATCAACCGGGTGCCGGCGGGCAACTTGTCCGGTGTCGGCAGATTGGCCAGTGGCTGAAAACGAACGTTGTCAGCCGGGCGCAGGTCGCTCAGGGCCTTGGCGAAAGACTGCATGCCCGCGCTGTCGTCGGCGCCGGTCAGCAGAATCTCGGCAGCGTTGACCGAAAGGCTACCCAGCCACCCGGCAAACACCAGGCACAACCCGGCCAGCAGGCGGCCAGGGTTTGGCATCATCCGTGATAGAGAGCGCAACATTTAGAACGCCAGCTCCGCGCTGAAGTAGAGCACTCGCCGCTCGTCGTAGCGGTTGTCGATGAACGTCGTGGGTTGGTTGTCGAGGCGCTGTTGGAGGACGCCGGCCAGTTCCAGGCTGGCCTTGCCCAGGCCAACGCGCTTGGCGATGCGCGTGTCGACCCGTTCAAAGCGATAGCCGTTGAGCGCGTCGTCACCATAGTAGAAGAGCGCACTGTTCCAGCCGTGGCCCCAATCGCGCAGCCAACCGGCGGAGCCGCTGTTGCGCGCGGTCTGTTGCGCATCCAGCGGGTTGCTCGCCTCGGCATCGACATAGGCGTAGGTCAGGCGCAAGCGATCGGCACTGCTCAGCCGCCAGTCGAGCTGGGTTTCCGTACCAGTGAAGCGCGAGCTGTTGGCGTTGCTGGCGATGTACTGATTGTTGCGTAGCGGCTCGCTGATCATGCCGGTGATTTCGTCGTGAAACACCTTCACGTCCGCCGCCAGCCTCCACTCGGCGAAGTAGCCGTTGTAGCCCAGTTCCCGCGAGCGCATGTGTTCCTGGTCGAGATTGCCGGGACCGCGGGTCTTGACGAAATAGCGGGCGCTGTTCTGGCCGTAGGCAGCGGGTTGCAGGTTGGTCACCCGGTAACTCCAGTTGACGTTGTTCTCGAACATGTCCGGCGAGCGGATGGCTTCCGAATACACCGCACGCAAGCCGTGGCGCGGATTGATCAGATAGTTGACCGCCACGCGCGGCGTCAGCGAGCTGCCGATCAATTGCGTGTCTTCGAACATTGCACCGCCCTGTAACAGCCAGTGTTCGCTTGCGCGCCACTCAAGCTGGCCGAACGCGCGCCATGTCGTGTCGTCGAGCGTGCCATTGAAGTAGGTCTCGGAATCTGCCCGGTCGTAACGATAGTTCAGGCCGCTGACCAGTCGCAGACTGTCGGACAGGCTGAGGGTGTCTTGCAGTTCGAGGTCGTAGCGCGTCTCGCGGGTGCTCTGGTCGATGTCGCCGCACAAGGTTTGGCGGGCGCCGTTGCGCCACTGGTCGAGCACTTTATTCGCCAAGGCTTGTTCTGCCGGCGTGCCGGACGGTGCGCCGGGGCCGACGTAACGCTCGATATTGCGCGCCAGGCGCTCGGTGTAATTCGGATTGAGCTGCCAGAGTTCGGTCAGTTCAGGGCTGAACGAAACCTCGGCGTCGCAGGCGCGCCAGGTCTGCTGACGATCCCAGTGCTGGGCCGAGCCCTGGATATAAAGGCTGTGATCAGGATTTACATCGAGGTTCCAGCGCAGGGAACCGGCATAGTCCTTGGCCACAACGTCGGAATTGTTCCCGGCGGCGGTAATCCCCGAAAACACCGGGCGGTAGGTATAAGGTCGCTGGTTGCTCCCATCCTTGGCATTCAATTGCCAATCGAGACTTTGCTGTTCGTTGAGCGCCTGGCTGACGGCGAGGTTGAAACGGTTCAAGCGGCGGCTGTCGCGGTAATCGGCGCCGCGGCGGTCCGAGTCAAAGCCGTCGTCCTGCTGGCCGGACAGCGACAGGCGCATGTCGCCACCGTCCCAACCCACGCCCTGACTGGCGTAAAAGTCATCGATGCCGCGCTGGCCACGGGTGACTTTGACCCGCGTACCATGGCTGTCGGCCGGGTTGCGGGTGATGATGTTGACCACCGCCATCAACGCATTGGCGCCATAGCTGACCGTGTTCGGGCCGCGGAAAACCTCGATGCGCTCGATGTCTTCCATGGCCACCGGAATGTCGCTCCAGTCGACCGTGGCCAGGCCGGCGCGGTACACCGAGCGCCCGTCGATCAGCACCTGCATGCGCCGCGCTTCGCTGGCGTTGGTGCCGTGATAGTTCACCGCCGCCTGATTGCCGCTGATGTTGCCGACCATCATCCCCGGCACCAGTCGCAGCAATTCACTGATGTCACGGGCGCCACTGGCGTTGATCAGTTCGCTGTCGATCACCGTCATGCTTCCCGGAACCGCCGCCGGCGACTGTTTAAGACGCGTAGCCGTCAGCACTTGCGGCACTGGCTCGTTGTCGAGAAACAGGTCGTCGGCCAGCAATGGCGGGCTGAATATCAGCGCCAGGACCAGCGGAGAGCGAGGTGCAGCGGGGCCAAACGACACAACACATCCTTGATAGCGATTAATGGGCGCGCATGTTAACCGAGCGGGTCGACTTTTTCAGTCACGATGCCGGCATTTTCCTCGGATTTATCCGTCTTCTTTCTACAAGTGCCGGTAATTGACGCGGGGGCTGGCCGCCACTGGGCCGCTCCGTATAATGCCGACATCGCCATTGGTATGGATTAACGGATTGCATATGACTGAACAGCGCCCAATTGCGGTCCTGGGAGGCGGAAGTTTTGGTACCGCCGTGGCTAATCTGCTGGCCGAGAACGGGCATCAGGTCCGGCAGTGGATGCGTGACCCCGAGCAGGCCGAGGCCATTCGGGTCAATCGCGAGAATCCGCGTTACCTCAAGGGCATCAAGATTCTGCCGGGAGTGGAAGCGGTCACCGACCTGCAAGCCACGCTGGACGCCTGCGATCTGTGTTTTGTCGCGCTGCCTTCCAGCGCGCTGCGTGCGGTGCTGGTTCCGCACGCCGATCGCTTGAGCGGCAAGTTGCTGGTGAGCCTGACCAAAGGCATCGAAGCCCACACCTTTAAACTGATGAGCGAGATCCTCGAAGAAATCGCCCCGCAAGCGCGCATCGGCGTGCTGTCCGGCCCGAACCTGGCCCGTGAAATCGCCGAGCACGCGCTGACCGCCACGGTAGTCGCCAGCGAAGACGAAGAACTCTGCCAACGGGTTCAGGAAGCGCTGCACGGGCGCACCTTTCGCGTGTACGCCAGCGCCGACCGTTTCGGCGTGGAGTTGGGCGGGGCGCTGAAAAACGTCTACGCGATCATCGCCGGCATGGCGGTGGCGCTGGGCATGGGCGAAAACACCAAGAGCATGCTGATCACCCGGGCGCTGGCGGAAATGACCCGCTTCGCGGTGAATCAGGGCGCCAACCCCATGACCTTTCTGGGACTGGCCGGGGTGGGGGACTTGATCGTCACCTGTTCGTCGCCAAAAGCCGTAACTACCAGGTTGGCTTCGCCCTCGGTCAGGGCTTGAGCCTGGAAGACGCGGTGACACGCCTGGGCGAAGTCGCCGAAGGTGTGAACACCCTGAAAGTGCTCAAGGCCAAGGCCCAGGAAGTAGGCGTCTACATGCCGCTGGTCGCCGGGCTGCACGCGATCCTGTTCGAAGGGCGCACGCTGAATCAGGTCATTGAACTGCTGATGCGTGGCGAACCGAAAACCGACGTCGACTTTATTTCCACCAGTGGTTTTAACTGATCACGCTCCTCATAAGGAGCAGGAGAGCGAGACATGAACGATCCGAAAACAGAAGCCCAATACGAATCCATCCTGCTGCGGGTGTTGTGGATGATCGTCTTCCTGCTGGTCTGGCAGGTGGCGCAGTTCATCCTCGGCGCCGTGGTGCTGGTGCAACTGGTCTATCGTTTGATCTATGGCGCCCCGAGCGCCAGCCTGATGAATTTCGGCGACAGCCTGAGCCAGTTCCTGGCGCAGATCGGTCGTTTCGGCACGTTTCACAGCGACCAGAAACCCTGGCCGTTCGCCGACTGGCCGACGCCGCGTACACCGGAAGGTGAAGCGCCACACGTCGTGGCGCCTGCGCCGCATCCGGCCCGAGATGAGGAACCCAAGCTATGAAACTCTGGGTATTGCGTCATGGGGAAGCCGAGCCTTACGGCTCGCGTCCGGACTCCGAACGGACATTGACTACCCACGGTCGTGAAGAAGTGCTGCGCAGCGCTGCGCGGTTGATGGGGCAGCCCGTCACCGCGATCTATGCCAGCCCTTACCTGCGAGCGCAGGAAACTGCGCAACTGGTCCGTGAGGCTCTGGGCTTCGAACCGGAGATTCGTACAGTCGACTGGCTGACCCCGGAAACCGACCCGGATAAAGTGGCCGAGCAGTTGGTGTCGGTGAGTGACGTCCTTTTGGTCAGTCACAACCCGCTGGTGGGTAACTTGTTGAGCTACCTGCAACATGGCGCCGGCTATCCACCGGAAAAAGTCAGCACCGCCGGCCTGGCCGAACTTGAGCACAATGAGTTGTTGATCGGATCGATGAAGCTCAACAGCCTCAAGCACCCGTAACGATTGTTTTGCTTTTGTAGGAGCGAGCGGTGCGGCGGTCCGACTTGCCCGCGAAGCTTTTAACTCCTTCAAGGGCCCCTTCGCGGGCAAGCCTCGCTCCTACAGTGTTCGGCTGCGTTACTGATTTTTTGTAATGAAATAGTCAACCAAGCAACCGCTTGGTTGACTACGCTTGCTCCAGACCAAAAATAAAGGAGCGAGTCGCATGTCTGCTGCTTTTCGTTTGCCGCTGGACGTCTTCTACGAGCGCGAAGCCCGTCATCCCCGCCAGCGCTTTCTGGTCCAGCCCACGGGTGGTGGCCAGGTCGAGACCCTGACCTGGGAAGACGTCGGCCATCAGGCCCGCTGCGCTGCACACTGGCTGCGCGCCCGTGAACTTCCGCAAGGCAGCCACATCGCCCTGATCTCGAAAAACTGCGCCCACTGGATCATCGCCGACCTGGCGATCTGGATGGCCGGGCATGTGTCGGTGCCGTTGTACCCGAACCTCACTGCCGAATCCGTCGCACAAGTACTCGAACACTCCGAAGCGGCGCTGGTGTTCATCGGCAAACTCGACGACTGGCCCGGCATGTCCCGCGGGGTCAATCCCGACTTGCCGACCATCAGCCTGCCGTTGCACCCGCCGGGCACCTTCGATTTCAGTTGGGCCGACCTGCAAGCCTGCTCACCGATCCAGGACGACCCCAAGCCTGCCGCTGACCAACTGGCGACCATCATTTACACCTCCGGCACCACCGGCATGCCCAAAGGCGTCATGCACAGCTTCGGTAATCTGGGGTTCGCCACCACCCGTGGCACGCAGTTGTTCGGCCTCAATGAGTCGGATCGATTGCTGTCTTACCTGCCGCTGTGCCACGTCGCCGAACGCATGTTCGTCGAACTGGCGTCTATCTACACCGGGCAAACCGTGTTCTTTGCCGAGAGCCTCGACACCTTCCTGACTGATTTGCAGCGGGCGCGGCCGACTGCGCTGTTCGGCGTGCCACGCATCTGGACCAAATTCCAGATGGGCGTGTACGGCAAGATCCCGGCAAAACGCCTCGACTTCCTGCTCGGGCTGCCCTTCATCGGCAAACGGGTAGGGCACAAAGTGCTCGCCGGGCTGGGGCTGGACGCCTTGCGCGTCGCGTTGTCCGGCGCCGCGCCGGTGCCGCAGACGTTGTTGCTGTGGTACCGCAAACTCGGGCTGGACGTGCTGGAGGTCTACGGCATGACCGAAAGCTGCGGGTATTCCCACATCGGCCGGCCCGGCGACAACAAACCGGGCTGGATCGGCAAGCCTTGCCCCGACGTTGAAGTGCGGATCGCCGAATCGGGCGAGGTCTTGGTGCGCAGTGGCGCAACCATGCTCGGGTATTTCAAGGAATCGGAAAAAACCGCCGACACCATCACCGAGGACGGCTTCCTGCGCACCGGTGACAAGGGCGAACAGGACGCCGAAGGCAACCTGCGCCTGACCGGTCGCCTGAAGGAAATCTTCAAGACCAGCAAAGGCAAATACGTGGCACCGGCGCCGATCGAAAATCGTTTGGCGGTGCATTCACGCATCGAGCAAGTGTGCGTGGTCGGCGATGGGTTGAGCGCGCCGCTGGGGTTGTGCGTGCTCTCGGCAGTCGGGCAGCAGGACGCCGGCGGAACCGCGCGTGCCGGCCTGCATTCCAGCCTGGAAAAACTTCTCGAAGAGGTCAACGGCGCCCTCGACAAACATGAGCGCCTGCGCCGGCTCGTTGTCGTCAAAGACAGCTGGGCCGTGGAAAACGGCTTCCTGACGCCAACCCTGAAGATCAAGCGCAACGTGATCGAAGCGGCTTACGGCCCCCGGTTCGAAGAATGGAGCGAGCATAGCGAAGCGGTGCTGTGGCAGGATTGAGCCACGAACAAAACCAACAAAGGATGTGTGCAATGAGTTTGTGGCGTACCACTCCCAACATCGAGCAGTTGAACGCGATTCAGAAAAACACCATCGGCGAAGTGCTGGATATCCGCTTCGAAGCCTTCGACGAAGAGTCGCTGACGGCGAGCATGGTCATCGATCACCGCACTCACCAGCCTTATGGTTTGCTGCACGGTGGTGCCTCGGTGGTGTTGGCTGAAACAGTCGGCTCCATGGCCAGTTATCTGTGCATCGATGCCAGCAGGTTTTACTGCGTAGGCCTTGAGATCAACGCCAACCATTTGCGGGGGCTGCGCAGCGGACGGGTGACGGCGGTGGCCAAGCCGATTCACATCGGGCGCACGACCCATGTCTGGGACATTCGGTTGACCAGCGATGAGGGCAAGGCCAGTTGTGTGTCGCGGTTGACCATGGCGGTGGTGCCGTTGGGGGAGAGCCCGCCGGCCCGATAATCCTTTCGAGCCGGGTCTCGACTGACGGTTTCAGATGTCATGAACGCTATGGCGCCGGACGACAGATCGGCTGCTGAATCTAGGCGCCGTTGACTGGACGTCTGGACTAATACGAGCTGCGGCCTGCGGATTAAATACACTGTATCCGTCCAGAGCGGCTGGCATGATCACAGCTCGATAGTCAGCGAGCCCGATAAAGGCGCCGGTGATGGCTCCACTTAGCATGTTCACCGAATCCCCGCGTTCGGAGGCACTCAGGCCGGTGATGCTGGCCGTCGCAGCTTCAACCGCGGTATTTACGCCGTAAATGAACAGGCTGGAGGCAATCCTGCCGGTCGCCCCTAAGGCTGTATCGAGGAGCGGTGGACTCTGAATCGGCGAAGTACCGGCTGTATAGTTTGTTTCTGGATGATTTCCCCGCAGCCACGTGCCGACAAACCCGTCCGCCCCTTCAATCAAAGGACCTAGCCAACTGCGAATGGACTCTGGGACAAATCGACCGAACGCGCCATTGAGTGCGTTAGTTACCGCATAGGCCGAAGCTGTTCGATTAAAGGCCGGAACCCGATCTCCCAGGCTGACGTCGCCCCAGGAAAAGTTTGTTCCATGCCCCCTGAATACCTGTTGAAAGAGTTCTCGAGTGATAGCGCCTGCATCTGCGCCTATTCGGTTGATGGCTGTCTGGTTCAGCTCCACCTCTGATTCGTCCGTTGAATCACTGTCATGACTCAATGCCGCCGGTAAAGCGCCTATCAAAGCGCCGCCGATGGCACCGAATACCATTGCGTTACGATGAAACCGTGCAGCCAAACCACCACCGACAATCCCGACGGCAATCCCATCAAGCAGGCCGGCGGTTACCTCCAGTGCCGCGTTAGTAGCACGGCTGGCTGGCAAGGTGTTCAACGCCGCAATGGTCGACATTTGCACCACGCCGGACATACCCCTGGAAACGAAATCACGCACAAAGGCAGATGAAGACGCATCGCGCAGGTTTCTGGTTTGTACCGTGTGGTCATCTATCAGTCCGGCGATATCTACATGCCCCACCGGATTTGCGTGAACCATCGCATACAGATTCAACCCGTCCGCAGTCCCCGCTGGATCCGCACACAACCACCGCTGACACCAAGGCATGTAGTAGCGAAACCCGTAGTAATACAAACCCGTGGCATCCCGTTCCTGGCCCGAATAACGAATGGTTTTGTAACTGGCTTCCAGCTTGCTGCGCCCCGCCCACCAGCAGGTTCCACCGTACGGGTAGTAGCTTTCCCACGTGATCAATCGCGCAGCTTCATCCAGCTCGACGGTGCTGGACTTCAGATGATCGGTGAAACTGTAGCGATGCTGGTCCTGGGGAATGCCTGACGCAGGTTTTTTCTCCCAATGAAGTATCTGCACCTTGCCGCGCCCGGCCTCCACCGTGATGACATGAAGGGTTTCGTCAGCGCACGAGCGAATTTCCACACCCGGCAGGTAGCGGGTTTCGTGGGTGCGGGTCAACGTGCCGGTGTAGGCCTGACGGATCTTTCGCAGGCGTTGGCCGTTGCCGTCGTAGAGGTAAATCTCGGCGTCGTGAGGCTTGTCCTCGCGAACCACTCGATCGACCTGGCGCAATTGATTGCGCAGATTCCACAGCAAGTCTTGTCCCGGTTGCAGGGTCATGCGGTTGCCGTTCAGGTCGTAACCGGCGGCAATGTCGTTGTCGTCGGGTAACTCGCCATTGGTCTTTTGAGGCAGGCTGCGATTGCTGGAAGCGGCGATGGCTGTACGTTCGGTGCGGCTGGCACTGTCGGCCTGGTGCTGCATGACCTCCAGGTTGCCGGCGGCATCGTAGGTGTAAATGCGCGAGTAATTTTCCAGTTGCCCGGGGTCGGGCGCAGATTGGAACGCCGGTAACTGCGGCCCGCCGCCGGCATTGCGAAGCTGTCGGCCGGTGGCGGCTATCAGTCGGTAAAGGCTGTCATAACGGTAGCGATGGGTGTGTTCGATCCGCTGGTTGCGGTGATAGCGAGTCGGGTCGGCAGTGTCGGTCAGGCCAGTGATATTGCCTGTGGCGTCGTACTCGTAAGTCAGGTCCTGGATCGCAGGTTGATCTGGCACGTAAGCCTTCAGATGTTCCAGTCGCCCGTCTTCAGGGCGAAAAGTCGCACACGAAACAACGCCATTCCCTGCGCGTTGCCGCTCGACCTGACCGAAAGCGTTGTACTGGATGTCACTGACCAGGGTTTTTTCCTCGGTCTGCCCGGCCAGTGTCAGGCGAACTTCTTTCAGCTCGGCTGCACGGGTCTGAATGAACGCTTGAGCATTACCTTTTGCGTCGGTCTGCCTGATGGGGTCGCCCACGGCGTTGCAGTAAAGGCTAGTGATCGCTGGATCATCCTCCAGAAAACCATCGCGTTCGCTTTCCGTCGCGGGCCAATCCACGGACCAATGCGGATCTTCTACAAAAGTACGGCTGTGTTGCAGCGGTGTGCCGCCAATGCCGAACGAGAGGTAGCGCAAAGTGCCTGCGGTGTCGTCCTGGCGAATCAGTTGGCCGCACAGGTTAAGGCTTTCATCGGCGCTGGTAGTCGCGTAGGCAGACCTTGCGATGCAGCGTTGCGCTTCACCGTGGGCGTTCTCGAATGAAGCGATCGGCCGGCGCTGCCCGTCGTAGTGCCGGCGGCTATGGGTGAGTTTCTGATCCCATCCTTCGACGCCTTGTCCGTCCTCGCCGAGCAAGCCCAGGCGCCAGCCGGCATCACTGTTTTCGGACAACAACAGGGCCCCCGACAGGCTGAACACGCTGATTTGATTGGCGGCGCTCTGGCCTGTCTGATGTAAACGAAACAACCGTGGATCGCGGCTCAGCACGGCACGTCCGGCAACATCGTGGACCTGCTGGGTAATACAGCTTTCGACTGCAGAATTGTCGCGGCGGTGATACGCCACGGCACGCACACCCAGACCGCGGGAGTCGATCACTGCAATAGTGGGCGTGTTGGCGTGGGTCATGACAGGCATTGCCTGAGGCTTGGCGACAGTGCTCTTATCCACGTCATGAGGATTGACTGTCAACTGTCATAAATAACAGGTCCGACCCAACGTGCCGCTCATAGCCACGGCACGACTGTCATCATTCCTGGCAGTTACGGTCATTGCGGTTCCCGGTGGGCTTGCGGACAATCAGGTTCTGTTTTTCGTTTGATGGAACGACCGGTATGTCGCAGCAGATATTTTTCGCCCACGCCAATGGGTTCCCTTCCGGGACCTACGGCAAGTTGTTCGCGGCGCTGGCGCCCGAGTATCAGGTGACGCATCTGGAGCAGCATGCCCATGACCCGCGTTTCCCGGCGGATGACAACTGGCACAACCTGGTGGACGAGCTGATTCATCACCTCAAGCAACAGGCGGAACCGGTGTGGGGCGTCGGCCATTCCTTCGGCGGCGTGCTGCACCTGCATGCGGCATTGCGTTGTCCCGAGCTGTATCGCGGCGTGGTGATGCTCGATTCACCGGTGCTGACCCGCGCCGATCAATGGGTGATCCTCGCGGCCAAGCGTTTCGGTTTTATCGACCGCCTGACCCCGGCCGGCCGCACATTGGGACGGCGCGAAGAGTTCGCCGATATCGAGAGTGCCCGCCGTTATTTCGCCGGTAAAACGCTGTTTCGCGGTTTCGACCCTGAATGTTTCGACGCTTACCTGCAACACGGCCTGCATCAGGTCGGCGACAAACTGCGTCTGCGTTTCGATCCCGCCACGGAAATCAGCATCTACCGGGGCGTTCCCCACACCAGTCCCGGTCGCGCACGGCAACTGAAAGTGCCGCTGGCGGTGGTGCGTGGGCACAAAAGCCGAGTGGTGATGCGCCATCACGCCAATTCTGTCGGGCGCATGCCGTTGGGCGAATCCCTGACCATGCCCGGCGGCCACATGTTTCCCCTCGAACGTCCCCAGGACACCGCCACGCTGCTGAAAAACCTGTTCAGCCGCTGGGACGCTCGTCATCAGCAGGATTGCGCATGAACCATGCCGTCGAGGAAGTTCGCCTGAGCCTGCCGCACATTGAGCTGGCAGCGCACCTGTTCGGCCCCGAAGACGGCTTGCCGGTGATTGCCTTGCACGGCTGGCTGGACAACGCCAACAGCTTTGCCCGGTTGGCGCCGAAGCTCAAAGGGCTGCGCATCATCGCGCTGGACATGGCCGGTCACGGTCATTCCGGGCATCGCCCGACGGGTGCCGGCTACGCGATGTGGGATTACGCCCATGACGTGCTGCAAGTCGCCGAACAGCTGGGCTTGAAGCGTTTTGCGCTGATGGGGCACTCCATGGGGGCGATCGCTTCGTTGATCATCGCCGGGTCGCTGCCGGAGCGGGTTACGCATCTGGCGTTGATCGACGGCATCATTCCTCCTACAGACAAAGGCGAAAATGCTGCCGAGCGCATGGGCATGGCCCTGCAAGCGCAACTGGACCTGCGAGAGAAAAGCAAACCGGTCTACAACACCCTTGATCGCGCCATCGAAGCGCGTATGAAAGGCCTGGTGGCGGTCAGTCGCGAGGCCGCCGAACTGCTGGCGCAACGCGGCTTGATGCCAGTGCCGGGCGGTTACACCTGGCGCACCGATAGCCGTCTGACGCTGCCATCGCCGCTGCGTCTGACCACCGAACAAGCCATGGCCTTCGTCCAGCGCGTCAGTTGTCCTGCGCTGCTGGTCGTCGCGGCCGACGGGATGCTCGCCAAACATCCCGAGTTGCTGGAGCGTCTACCCTTTAGCCGTGAACAGCTGCCTGGCGGTCATCATTTGCACCTGAATGACGAATCCGGTGCCGACCTTGTCGCAGACTGTTTCAATCGGTTCTTCGCCGTTCCTTGACTTGCGCCGGGCAACTGTCGAGGCTGGGCGGGTTGAAATGGGAGACAACCATGATAGATCTCTACACCGCTGCGACCCCGAATGGCCACAAGGTCTCTATCGTGCTCGAGGAACTCGGCCTGCCCTACACGGTGCATGCGTTGAGTTTCGACAAAAAGGAACAGAAGTCCGCGGACTTCCTCAAGATCAACCCCAATGGCCGGATCCCGGCGATTGTCGACCGCGCCAACGGCGATTTTGCCGTGTTCGAATCCGGCGCCATCCTGATTTATCTGGCAGAACTGAGCGGCAAGCTGTTGCCCAAGGACCCGAAGGGGCGCTCGGTGGTGCTGCAGTGGCTGATGTTCCAGATGGGTGGAATCGGTCCGATGCAGGGCCAGGCCAACGTGTTTTTCCGTTACTTTCCGGAAAAGCTCCAGGGCGCCATCGACCGTTATCAGCATGAAACCCGACGCCTGTATGAAGTGCTCGACACGCGCCTGCAAGACGTAGAGTTTCTGGCGGACGAATACAGCATTGCCGACATCGCGACCTATCCGTGGGTCCGTGGTCACGAGTGGTCCGGTGTGGCAGTGGACGGCTTGTCTGCATTGCAACGCTGGATGGCGACGATGGCGGCGCGTCCGGCGGTGCAGCGCGGTTTGCTGGTGCCCGAGCGCATCGACGACGCCAGTGTCGTCAAGGGTGCCCAGGCCATGCTGATCCGATGAGCCTGTCCATGCGATCACTCAGTCTGCTAATGCTGTGTTGTTTCAGTCCTTCTCTGTTTGCCGCCGATGTGCCGGGCAGTCAGGACCTGCCGATCGTGCCGCGCCTGGCCGACTCGCAGATCGTCGACTTTCGCCCGACCGCTGAACTCGAACGGATCTACCCGCTGGGTTCGATCCGCAAGATCAGCGGGCAGTTGCGCTTCGACGGTCAGGTCAGCGCCCGCGGCCAAACCACCTCGGTGACCTACGAGCTGCCTGCGGAGCATTCCTCCACCGAAGCCTTCACTGCCGCTCGCGAAGCCTTGCAGAGGCAGGACGCCCAGTTGCTGTTCTGGTGCCAGGCCCGCGATTGCGGCGAGAGCAGCCTGTGGGCCAATGAGGTCTTCGGCAATGCCAAACTCTATGGGGCCGACGATCAGCAGGCCTACCTGTTGTTGCGTCTGGCGGCGCCGCGGGACAACACCCTGGTGGCGCTTTACAGCATCACTCGCGGCAATCGCAAAGCCTATTTGCACGTCGAGCAGTTCGACGCCGCAGCGCCGCTGGGTGATTTGCTGCCGACTTCCGCCACCTTGCTTCGAGAACTCAAGAGCACCGGCGAGCTCGATTTCCCCAAGCTGACCGGCGACCCTGACGATACCTGGCTGCGCCTGATCTCCCGTGGACTGAACCTGGACACCACGTTGCGGGTCAGTGTGTCCGGGCCGAAGGCCGAAGCCTGGCGCCAGGCCCTGATCGGCCAGGGTGTGCGTACGGCCAGGATGGAAACCGGCAGCGTCGAAGGCTCTGGCCTGCACATCGAACTGTTGCGATAAGCTGTGGCAGGCGGACGTGCTTGCCGCGTTCGCCTACTCTTATTGGCTGACTGACATTTTTTCGAGACGTGGATGATCAATAACGATCGACTGTTGGTGCAGATCCTGCTGCTGGTGCTGTTTGGCGCGAGCTTCTGGGTGATGGCGCCGTTCTGGTCGGCCATGTTCTGGGGCGCGGTGCTTGCGTTCGCCAGTTGGCCGCTGATGCGCTTGCTGACCCGTTGGCTCAATGGGCGAGAATCCCTGGCGGCGGCATTGCTGACCCTCGGCTGGATGTTGCTGGTGGCGGTGCCGCTGGTGTGGCTGGGTTTCAACCTCGCGGACCATGTGCGTGATGCCACGGCGTTTATCAAGGACGTGCAGATGGATGGCCTGCCCGAGGCGCCGGCATGGCTGGGCAGTATTCCTTTGGTGGGCGCGCGTCTGGTGGTGATCTGGAACAGCATCGATCAGCAGGGCGCGGCGATGATGGTGTCGCTCAAACCTTATCTGGGGCAGGTCGGCAACTGGTTGCTGGCGCGCAGTGCACAGATTGGCGGCGGCATTCTCGAGCTGACACTCAGCATTGTGTTCGTGTTCTTTTTCTACCGGGACGGGCCGCGTTTGGCGGCGTTTGTCCATGGGCTGCTGCAACGGTTGATCGGTGACCGCGCCGGTTATTACATCGAACTGGTGGCGGGTACGGTGCAACGGGTGGTGAACGGCGTGATCGGGACTGCGGCGGCGCAAGCGGTGCTGGCGCTGATCGGCTTCCTGATTGCCGGGGTGCCGGGGGCGCTGGTGCTGGGCATCGTCACCTTCTTGCTGAGCCTGATTCCCATGGGGCCACCGCTGGTGTGGATTCCGGCCACGGCGTGGCTCGCCTGGAAGGGCGAATACGGGATGGCGGTGTTCCTTGGAATGTGGGGGACGTTCATCATCAGTGGGGTCGACAACGTGCTCAAGCCTTACCTGATCAGTCGTGGCGGCAATTTGCCGTTGGTGATCGTGCTGTTGGGCGTGTTTGGCGGGTTGATTGCGTTCGGGTTCATCGGTCTGTTTATCGGACCGACGTTGCTGGCCGTGGCATACAGCCTGTTGACCGACTGGAGCAAGAGTCAGGCGCGGGTGGAAGATCGCCGACCGTGAGTTTTTGTGTTGAGGCGAATGACCCCTTCGCGGGCAAGCCTCGCTCCTACAGGTATTGTGTCGCTCACAAATGCCTCGAACGACACAATACCTGTAGGAGCGAGGCTTGCCCGCGAAGCCTTTGCCTTAGCTTGTAACGTTCAGGTACTTGCCTACCGTCGCCACCTTGTCGAGCGAGTACTGCTTGCTCAGGTTAGCGATCATTTTGTTCAGCGCTTCAGTCACGTTCGCCTGATCGGTTGCGCTGTTGCTGTTTTTCTCGCGACCGGCCTGCAACGCGGCTTCCAATTCGTCGCTGCTGACGCCGCCACTGCTGTCGCTGTCCAGCACCTTGAGCAACGCGGCGCTGGTGTCGCTGCTGGTGGTTGACGTGCTGCTGGCCTGCAACGCACTGCTCAATTCGCCGGCGCTGACACTGCCGTCGCTGTCCGCGTCGAGTTGGCTGAACAATTCGTCAC
Organism: Pseudomonas sp. MM213; assembly: GCF_020423045.1. Classification (NCBI taxonomy): domain Bacteria; kingdom Pseudomonadati; phylum Pseudomonadota; class Gammaproteobacteria; order Pseudomonadales; family Pseudomonadaceae; genus Pseudomonas; species Pseudomonas sp. MM213. The sequence goes on along the minus strand of NZ_CP081943.1, from coordinate 2,953,726 downwards.
TGGACACCTGTTGCGGAGGTGGCGGCGGCGGGGCGAGGCTGGCGGCGAGTTCGTCCTTGCTGACGACGCCGTCTTCGTTTTTATCCAGCGCCGAAAAAATCTCTGTGCTGTCGGCACTGCTGCCGGCGTTGGTCAGGCCGCTGCTCAGCTCATCGCTGCTGATGGCGCCGTCACTGTCGGTGTCCAGTGCGCTGATCAGCGCGTCGGCCAGTTCGCTGTTGGGTGCCTGATCACGCGGTGGTGGTGGTGGTGGTGGTGGTGGTGGTGGTGGTGGTGGTGGTGGCGGTGGTGCCATCGCAGCCATTTCTTCGCTGCTCAGGCTGCCACTGTCGTCACTGTCCAGATCGGCGAAGTTCTTGCTCAGGCTGACCAGCAAACCGTCCTCGGTTTTCTGTGACAGAGCGCTGGTGAGCTCGTCCTGATCCACCGAACCGTCGCTGTTGGTGTCGAGCCTGGCGAGCAGTTCTTTCTGGAATTGCTGGCTGCGAGCATTGCTGGTTGTGGTGCTGCTGGTGCTGGTATAGCTCGTGTAGTTGCTGACGCTACCGATCATTGGGCTCACTCCCTGGAATGGAAAACCGGTGGGTGCACCGGCTTATGCAGCCTCAAGGAGCAAGTTGTCGTGGGTATGTGGGGTTTGTACCGATTGGTACACACAGGTCTCGGGTCAGGCTCAGAACCTGTGGGGCTCAGGTGCGGGGCAACCAGATAACGGCGGTCAAACCGCCACCAGGCGTTTCTTCCAGATTCAATTGACCACCCAATCGTTCAGCTGCCTCACGGGCAATGGTCATGCCCAGACCGACACCGCCGGAGTTGCGGTTGCGCGAACCTTCCAGGCGGAAGAACGGTTCAAACACGGCTTCACGTTTATCTGCCGCAATCCCCGGCCCATGGTCGATGACCCGGATCACCAGGTGTTCGCGATTATCCTCAAGCACGATCTGCGCTTGCCCGGCATAACGCAGTGCGTTATCCAGCAGATTGTTGATGCACGAGCGCAACGCCATCGGCTGCACTTGCAACGGTGCGCAATGGCCGCTGGCCTGGACATCGGAGCCCTGGTCCTGGGCGTTTTCACTCAAGGATTCGACCAGCGCCTGCACGTCCATCCACTGTGGTGCCTCACTGGTACGCTGCTCGTGCAGGTAGGTGAGGGTGGCGTCGAGCATGCTGATCATGTCGTCCAGATCCTGGCGCATCTGGCCTTGCAGTTTGTCGTCGTCGATCTGTTCCAGCCGCAGCTTGAGGCGTGACAGCGGCGTGCGCAGGTCGTGGGACACCGCGCCGAGCATCCGCGAACGCTGCTGCATCTGTTCGATGATGCGTTTTTGCATCAGGTTGAAGGTGTAGGCCGCTTGCCGGGCCTCCCGTGGGCCGGACTCATCCAGCGGCGGGCTGTCGAGGTTCTCGCTCAGGCGCTCGGCGGCGTCGCTCAGGCGCTGGATCGGCCGACTCAACAGTTTGGCGCCGTACCAGGCGGCGATGATCAGCGAAATCAGCTGGAAGGTAAGTGGCACCAGCGGCCCGCCGAACCATGGCCGTGGTGGCCGGTTTTCGAAACGCGGGTCCGGCGGCGGGCGCGGTCCGTCGAAGCCTTGGGCGAACTCGGGCGGGGGCGGCGGAGGTGGGCCGTAATGATGAAACCAGGCAAACGCCAGCAGATGCGCCAGGATGATCGCCACCAGCAGCACGCCAAACAGGCGACCGAACAGCGTATCGAAGCGCGCACGCATCAGCCGATGTCTCGTGCATCGAACAAGTAACCCTCGCCGCGAACGGTTTTGATCAACTGTGGGGCTTTCGGGTCGTCCCCGAGTTTCTGGCGCAGACGCGAAACCAGCAGGTCGATGCTGCGATCAAAGGCTTCTATCGAACGACCGCGCGCCGCATCCAGCAGTTGTTCACGGCTGAGCACCCGGCGCGGACGTTCGATGAACACCCAGAGCAAGCGGAACTCGGCGTTGGACAGCGGCACCACCAGGCCATCCGCCGCGATCAACTGGCGCAGCACGCTGTTCAGGCGCCAGTTGTCGAAGCGAATATTCGCACGCTGTTCGGTGCGATCGTCGCGCACCCGACGCAGAATGGTCTGAATCCGTGCGACCAGCTCCCGTGGTTCGAACGGTTTGGCCATGTAATCGTCGGCGCCCAGTTCCAGGCCGATGATCCGGTCGGTGGGTTCGCAACGCGCGGTGAGCATCAGGATCGGAATGTCCGATTCGGCGCGCAACCAGCGGCACAGCGACAGACCGTCTTCGCCGGGCAGCATCAGGTCGAGCACCACCACGTCGAAATGCTCCGCTTGCAGCGCCAGGCGCATGGCCGCGCCATCGGTGACGCCGCTGGCGTGGATGTTGAAGCGGGCCAGGTAGTCGATCATCAGTTCGCGGATCGGGACGTCATCGTCGACGATCAGGGCGCGAATGCTCCAGCGTTTGTCATCGCCGGGCGCTTTTTGATCGTCGTTCACAGGTGCGTGGGTGTTGTGCATGCGTGCGTTCATCTGCCAGGTAGGCTGCCAACCACAAAGATGGGCTGCGAGGTTGTGGCTTCAGCATAGGCGTCCGGCCCGGAGGCGGGAAGTGCTGTAAGGACGTGTTGCGGCTGCCAAGGGTAGCGGGGAAGGGTGTTGTGGGCGTGTCGTGAGTGTATCGGTCTCGACACAATCGGCGAAAGGGCTAGGCTTGGCTGAGCGCCGACGACGATTTACCGATCATCGGGTCCCGCAGCCGCGCTGGTTCCGCTACAATGCGCGCCGATTTCGTCCTGCCTGAGAGCCCGCACATGTCCGTCTGCCAGACTCCTATCATCGTCGCCCTGGATTTCCCCACCCGTGACGCCGCACTGAAGCTGGCCGACCAGTTGGACCCGAAGCTGTGCCGGGTCAAAGTCGGCAAGGAACTGTTCACCAGCTGCGCGTCGGAAATCGTCGGCACCTTGCGCGACAAGGGTTTCGAAGTGTTCCTGGACCTCAAGTTCCACGACATCCCGAACACCACCGCCATGGCGGTAAAAGCCGCGGCGGAAATGGGCGTGTGGATGGTCAACGTGCACTGCTCCGGTGGTCTGCGCATGATGGCTGCTTGCCGTGAAGTGCTCGATCAGCGTACCGGCCCGAAACCGCTGCTGATTGGCGTGACCGTGCTGACCAGCATGGAGCGTGAAGATCTGGCCGGCATCGGTCTGGACATCGAACCGCAGGAGCAAGTGTTGCGCCTGGCTGCGCTGGCGGAAAAAGCCGGGATGGACGGTCTGGTGTGCTCGGCGCTGGAAGCCCAGGCCTTGAAATCGGCTCACCCGTCGTTGCAACTGGTGACCCCGGGGATTCGTCCGGCGGGCAGCGCCCAGGACGATCAGCGCCGCATTCTGACGCCGCGTCAGGCACTGGATGCCGGTTCCGATTACCTGGTGATCGGCCGTCCGATCAGCCAGGCGGCGGATCCGGCCAAGGCATTGGCTGACGTCGTAGCCGAAATCGCGTAATCACCTTTGTAGGAGCCGGCTTGCTGCGGGCGGCGTTCCGACGATCGCATCACCGCGGTGTTTCAGACAAACCACAGTGATGCTATCGCCAGCAAGCCGGCTCCTACAGGTTGGTGTTAAACCTTCAACACCAACTTGCCGAAATTCTCGCCGCTGAATAACTTCATCAGCGTCTCCGGGAACGTCTCCAGCCCTTCGACAATGTCTTCCTTGCTCTTGAGCTGCCCCTTGGCCATCCACCCGGCCATTTCCTGCCCGGCCGCTGCGAACTGCGCGGCGTAGTCCATCACCACAAAGCCTTCCATGCGTGCGCGGTTAACCAGCAGCGACAAATAGTTGGCCGGCCCTTTGACCGCTTCCTTGTTGTTGTACTGGCTGATGGCGCCGCAGATCACCACCCGTGCCTTCAGGTTGAGACGGCTCAGCACGGCGTCGAGAATATCGCCGCCGACGTTATCGAAATACACGTCCACACCTTTCGGGCATTCGCGCTTGAGGCCGGCGACGACGTCTTCGCTCTTGTAATCGATGGCACCGTCAAAACCCAGTTCGTCGATCAGGAACTTGCACTTGTCCGCGCCGCCCGCGATGCCGATCACGCGGCAGCCTTTGATCTTGGCGATCTGCCCGGCGATGCTGCCTACCGCACCGGCCGCGCCGGAAAGCACCACGGTGTCACCTTCCTTTGGTGCGCCGACATCGAGCAGGGCGAAGTAGGCCGTCATCCCGGTCATGCCCAGCGCGGACAAGTAACGTGGCAGCGGTGCCAGTTTCGGATCGACTTTATAGAAGCCGCGCGGCTCGCCGAGGAAGTAATCCTGCACACCCAGGGCGCCGTTGACGTAGTCCCCGACCGCAAACCCCGGATGGCTGGACGCCACGACTTTGCCTACGCCCAGTGCGCGCATGACTTCGCCGATACCGACTGGCGGGATGTAGGACTTGCCCTCGTTCATCCAGCCACGCATGGCCGGGTCCAGGGACAGGTATTCGTTTTTGACCAGGATCTGACCCGTGGCCGGTTCGCCGACCGGGACTTGCTGATAGGTAAATGTCTCGCGGGTCGCCGCGCCCACCGGACGTTTGGCGAGCAGGAACTGGCGATTGGTCTGGGTAGTCATGACAGGCACTCAAGATGAATGAAGCCTTGTTGATAGACCTTCATGGACGACCCCGCAAGTTTGGCTGATGCGGCGAATGCACATCGATCCAGTGCAGTGATAGTCGGTCCGGTGGTTTTATCACTGCAACTCATGGTCGCTTAACCGGGCTTCTGATAGTGCTGCCGCGCGGGTCGTGCCTGTGGCTAGACTGGTCGCACGCTAACTTGCACATTCTTCACTTCGAGGGCATCACAATGAGCATGACGTTTTCCGGCCAGGTCGCTGTAGTCACGGGCGCCGCCAATGGTATCGGCCGCGCGACCGCCCAAGCGTTCGCCGCCGAAGGGTTGAAAGTGGTGGTGGCCGACATGGACACCGCAGGCGGTGAAGGCACCGTGGCGCTGATTCGTACGGCGGGCGGCGAAGCGACCTTCGTGCGTTGCAACGTCACCCTGGAAAGCGATGTAAAAAATCTGATGGACGAAGTGGTGAATACTTACGGCCGTCTCGACTACGCCTTCAATAACGCGGGCATTGAAATCGAGAAAGGCAAACTGGCCGAAGGCACGGTCGACGAATTCGACGCGATCATGGGCGTCAACGTCAAAGGCGTCTGGCTGTGCATGAAGTATCAGTTGCCGTTGTTGCTGGCTCAGGGCGGTGGCGCGATCGTCAACACGGCGTCGGTGGCTGGCCTCGGTGCCGCGCCGAAGATGAGCATCTATGCGGCGTCGAAGCACGCGGTGATCGGCCTGACCAAATCGGCGGCAATCGAATACGCCAAGAAAAAGATTCGCGTGAACGCGGTGTGCCCGGCGGTGATCGACACCGACATGTTCCGCCGCGCCTATGAAGCGGATCCGAAGAAGGGCGAGTTCGCCAGCGCCATGCACCCGGTGGGTCGCATCGGCAAGGTCGAAGAAATCGCCAGTGCCGTGCTGTACCTGTGCAGCGACGGTGCCGCGTTCACCACCGGTCATTCGCTGGCGGTGGACGGTGGCGTCACGGCGTTCTGAAGCCTGGCCATGCACCGCAAGAAAACCCGCCACGTGTGCGGGTTTTTTTTGCCTGGGGAATGGCTCGGGCAATGTGTTTCAAATGGTTAGATCCGTGAGTTTTGGCGGCGTTGTCGCACAGCCCATCCCGCGTTGCTGTGATTAACTGTTTTCCGCGAAACAAACAGGAGTTTGCTTGCTCATGGAATTGAGAATCGATCGACAGGCAATGGTGCCGGTCGTACAGCAAATCGTCGACGCACTGGCTTGCTGGCTGCGTCAGAGCGAAATAGAGGCTGGGACGCGTCTGCCTTCTGCGCGGCAAATCGCACGGGTCAACTTGCTCAGTCAGACCAGCGTCGTTGAGGCCTGTGAGCGGCTGGTGGCTCAAGGCATGCTGGCGCCACGTCATGGCGCGGGGTTCGTCGTCGCAACCCCGGCGTTGGTCGCTGCGGACTCGCCGTGGTCAGAAGGTACAGAGGTCAATTCACGCAGCAGGGAGAGTGAGCTGCCGCTGGGGAGTGGCGGGCTCCCCGAAAGCTGGCGTGAAACCGACGACCTGAGCTACGCGATCCGTGAGGTCAGTCGCACGGACATGGCTGCGCTGTTCAACTACGGCACGCCGTTGGGTTTGCGGGCGTTGCGTCAGCAAATCCTCAAGCGCCTGAGGCTGCTGGATATCGCCGCAGAAGAAAGTCGAATCATGACAACGGCGGGCGCCAGTCAGGGGCTTGACCTGATCGTGCGCACCTTGCTCAAGCCAGGTGATTGCGTGGTGGTAGAAAGCCCCGGTTACTCCTTGCTGTTCGAGTTGCTCAGGCTGCGGGGTGTCAACATGCTTGAGGTACCGCGCACGCCGCGCGGGCCGGACATCGAAGCGCTCACGGTACTGCTGCGGGAGAACAAGCCCCGGGCATTGTTCATCAACAGCTTCTATCACAACCCGACGGGCAGCAGCCTGGCGCCGGCGGTGGCGGAGCGGGTCCTGCAACTGGCGAAAACCCATGGCGCGCTGGTGATCGAAGACGATGTCTACGCGGATTTGCACAGTGGCCCGGGCGTGCGGCTCGCTGCCCTGGAGACCGATGACAACGTGATTTACCTCGGCAGCTATTCCAAGATTCTCAGCAGTTCGTTGCGGGTCGGCTTTGTAGTGGCTGGCGCGGAAGTCATATCGAGACTGGCCGAGGTCAAGAGGATCAGCAGCCTGGGTACTTCCGGGTTTTGCGAGTCGGTGCTGGCCTGCCTGTTGGCGAGCGGTGCCTATCGCAAGTTGGTGCTGCGCCTGCGGCAGCGTCTGAGCGGTGACCGAGAGGCCGCATTGCAGATGCTGGAAGACGCCGAGTGGGAGGTCTTCGGCAAACCCGCCGGGGGCCTGTTCATCTGGGCGCGATCGCGCAAGTCCGACTACGCTCACCTGCGGATTCAGGCTCGACGCCACGGTGTCCTGCTGTCTTGCGCGACAGCCTTCAGTCCTGCCGGCGAGGCCGGTGACTGGCAGCGTATCAATGTGGCCTATGCCTGTGATCCGCGAGCCCGGGCGTTTTTTCAGGCCACCGCTTTGAATCGACCTCAAGCGTTCTGAAAACGACGTTGGCGTAGCTTTTTGCCATTATTCCGACGCCAGAGACTTGTGTTGACACAGGCCCGTTGCGAATCTGCGTTAACAGACTATGTCAGGGGACTAAGTGCAATGATTTCGGCCGTGCAAGGACGTTTTGCCAACCTCGGTATGGCAAAAAAACTGGGTGTCGGGTTTCTGCTGGTGCTGCTGTTGACAGCCCTGGTGGCGGCCATCGGCGTATGGTCCCTGCAAACCATCAGCCAGCGCTTCGACGGGCTCAAACAGATGTCGTCGCTCAACAGTGGCCTGCTCAAGGTGCGGTTGCTTGAGCAGGAATACGCCTTGCACGGCAACCCGAAAATCGTCACTGCGTTGCACGAGGGCGTTGAAGGCCTGGTCGTCCTGGCGAATCAGCTCAAGGCGCAATCACCGGCCAACGTTCCGGTGATGAACGACGTCGAGCAATCGCTGGGAGCTTATCGCAAGGCGTTTGACGAATTTGTCTCGCTGAGTCAGGCCAAGGACCTGGCGCTGGAAATGGCCAGTTGGTCGGTGTCCAGCGTGGCCAACAACCTTGATGTGTTGCAGGCCGGTCTCGCCGACGATGGCGCTTATACCTTGAAGGACTCCGAGGGCAAGGACGGTAGCCAGTTCATCGAACAGGCCAATCAGGTCAGCCAGGTATCGCGGCTGATGTTGCAAGCCATGAACGAGGCGCGCGTGCGTCTGGACCAGAGCCGCAAGGGCGATGACAGTGCCAGCCAGGGCAAGATCGAGCAGGCCGACCAGGCGCTGGCTCAGGCCGAGCAGTTGAAAACCACGGTCAAGGACGAGGGCTATCAGACGGTCCTCAATGAGGTGGTCGGGCACATTGGCGGTTTCAGCGAAAAACTTGCCGAGTACACCGGCCTGCTGGCCCAGGAAAAAACCGTCTATGAACAGCTGCATCAGCGCGCCGCGCAGGTGGTGGAGCGGGTGGATCAGGCCTATGTTGCCGAAGACCAGTCGATGCAGGCCGAGCTGAAAAAGAATTCGCTGCTGATTATCGGTTCATCGGCCCTGGCCTTGCTGGTCGGGCTGATCGCGGCGTGGGTGATTACCCGATTGATCGTGGGGCCGTTGCGCAGTGTGATCCGTGTGGCTCAGCAGATTGCCGCGGGCGATTTGAGTGCGACGGTTGAAGTGACCCGCCGGGACGAGATAGGCCAGCTGATGCAGGCCATGCAGCAAATGGGCGCGGGGCTCAGCAGCATTGTCAGCGGTTTGCAGGCGGGCATTGAGCAATTGGCCAGTTCCGCGCAATCGCTGTCGGCGGTGACCGAACAGACCAATCTTGAAGTCAGCAGTCAGAAAGAAGAAACCGAGCAGGTCGCAACTGCAATGAACCAGATGACCGCCACCGTGCACGATGTTGCACGTAACGCGGAAGAAGCTGCCCAGGCTGCGCAGACGGCGGACGACAAGGTCGAAAGTGGCCAGGTGGTCGTGCGCCAGAGCATGGCGCGGATCGAGCAGCTGGCCGACTCGGCGTCCTCGGCCAGTTCCAGCATCGAGAGCCTGAGTGCGGAGATTCAGAATATTGGCACGGTGCTCAGCGTGATCAAGAGTGTGGCCGAGCAGACGAACCTGTTGGCGCTGAACGCGGCCATCGAGGCGGCACGGGCCGGCGAGCAGGGCAGGGGGTTTGCGGTGGTTGCCGATGAAGTGCGGGCCTTGGCGAAGCGGACTCAGCAATCGACCGAGGAGATTGAACGTCTGGTCAGTGCCTTGCGTTCGGCGGCGCAGTCGTCGGTGCATCAGATTCAGAGCAGTGGCGAGTTGGTGAAACTGGCGGTCAGTGATGCGCTTCAGACCGAAAGTGCCTTGGGCAGTATTGCTGCGGCGGTGTCGTTGATTCAGCAGATGAACCAGCAGATTGCAGCGGCTGCCGAGGAGCAGAGTTCTGTGGCTGAGGAGATCAATCGCAGTGTGACCAGTATTCGTGCGAGTGCGGATCAGTCTTCGTTGGCGATGCAGGGGAATGCGGCGTCGAGTATCGAGTTGGCGCAGTTGGGGGTTGAGTTGAAGGGGATGGTCGGGCATTTCCGGCTCTGACAGGTCTGGCCCTTGTAGGAGCCGGCTTGCTGCGGGCGGCGTTCCGGCGATGGCGGCCTGACAGCCGACCTATCTCTTGTTGGTGTACATATCCATTCTTGGTGTAACGGCCGCTCACGGTTTCGCCCTTACGGCGAGTCCCTTTTGGCAAACGCCCCAAAAGGAACCAAAAGGTCTCGCCCCGGCGTCCGGCCCCTCGCTAAGGCTCGGCGTTCCCTCGCTCCGGTCCTGCTCCGTGGGCCCGCCGCGATCGGCCATCCCTGGCCGTGCGCGGCTAACCCGGCATCCATGCCGGGTTACCCACTGCGCAGAACCTCCACTCAGCCTCCCGAAGGGGCGCTCAGATCAAAAGCGGAAGGCGAGCTAACGCTCGGCCTGATGAGTGGTGAAAATCAAAAGCAAACGCGATCCCCTGTAGGAGCCGGCTTGCTGGCGATGGCGGCCTGACAACCGACCTGATTCTCACGGATGTACCATGCCCTCTGTAGGAGCCGGCTTGCTGCGGGCGGCGTTCCGACGATGGCGGCCTGACTACCGACCTGATTCTCGCGGATGTACCACGCCCTTTGTAGGAGCCGGCTTGCTGGCGATGGCGGCCTGACTACCGACCTGATTCTCGCGGATGTGCCACGCCCTTTGTAGGAGCTGGCTTGCCAGCGATGACGGCCTGACAGCCGCCCAATCTTCCCCGGATGTACCCGCCGCTAAAACCCAACGCAAAAAAAAGCCACCTTGTCGGTGGCTCTTCATCTTTGCGTGATCAGTCGTAAATCACTCTCTTCTTCCAGTCCGCATCCGCCTCGACGTCTTTGAGGCCTTCGGTCAATTGGTTCACTTCGCCTTCAGCCGGCGCAGTTTTGTCCATGACTTGTGCATTCGCACGGGCCAGGAGCTTTTCCAGGTATTCGAGTTGTTCGGCGTAGACCTGTGGTTCCTGTTGTTTGCGCAGGTATTGCACACCACGTTCGAACGCCAGGCGAGCCTGGCCAGGCTGGTTTTGTTGCAGGGCGTGCTGGCCGAGGTTGTTGAAGAATTCGATGTGCAACAGAACCAGGATGTGGCGAACTTCGCGGATCCAGCGTTTGGCTTCGTTGGTTGGCAGGAAACCGTCCTGTGCCGCGCGGGTGATCTGACCGTGCAGGGCCTCGAGCAGGAAGCGTACATCCTTGGCCTTGGCTTCGGTCTGGATCGGTGCCGGCGGGTTGTTGACCGGGATCGATTCGCCCTGCGCGACCAGGGTGTTCAGTTCGCTGATCCGCACCTTGAGGTTGGCGCTGGATTTTTCCAGATTCAACAGGCGCTGGCAGACGTTCAGTTCCAGGCGAGTCAACAACAGCTTGAGAGCCGGAGTCATCAGCTGGCCAGGGAACGTTTCGGTAATTTCGCCACAGCGACGCAGGCGGTCGTTGAGCTCAACCTTGGTGCGGGCCTTTTCCAGTTTGTTGTTTTCCACCACATGGTTCATGTACCCAATGGCGATCAATAGTGCGATCCCGGCTACGACTAGCAGGGTGATCATGAGTGGTGTCACCGGTAAGACCTCTTTATGGGATTCGCGTGCGAGTGTAGTGGCTTGGCAGGGGAGCGCATAGGGCCGCTCGACGGGTTGAAACGAACAGACTTATGCCTGTATCGACCGCAAACCTGCTTATATAAGTAATAGTGTGCTTGGTGCACATTGCCATCATCTGTTGCGTGGGTGGACTATAACGTCTTGGCGGGTGTCAGAATATAGGCGTCAAACACAGGGCGAGCAAAAAGCCGTATTCGCTGCTTAAAGCAGGGCGAAGTCATTGATTTAAATAAATTTATATCTGGGGGTTGACGACCCCTCAATCCATCCATAGAATGCGCGCCACTTACAGCGTAAAGCACACAGCGAAACGCGGTAGGGAGTGAATGTTGTACGTGTGTCCCCTTCGTCTAGTGGCCTAGGACACCGCCCTTTCACGGCGGTAACAGGGGTTCGAGTCCCCTAGGGGACGCCAATATGCGGGAATAGCTCAGTTGGTAGAGCACGACCTTGCCAAGGTCGGGGTCGCGAGTTCGAGTCTCGTTTCCCGCTCCAATTTTAAACAGCGTTGCTTTCGGGCAGGGCTGAGTGAAACCAGAACCAAGTCTTCGGATGCGGGTCTGGGCACCGAAACACACACCATGTGTTCCGGGCAGCGTGTCCCCTTCGTCTAGTGGCCTAGGACACCGCCCTTTCACGGCGGTAACAGGGGTTCGAGTCCCCTAGGGGACGCCATTTGCGGGAATAGCTCAGTTGGTAGAGCACGACCTTGCCAAGGTCGGGGTCGCGAGTTCGAGTCTCGTTTCCCGCTCCAAATTCACAAAAACGCCGCTCATTGAGCGGCGTTTTTGTTTGTGCAAAATTTATATCCAAGCCAAAAAAAAGGCCCGCCAGTCAGACTGAGCGGGCCTTTTGCGTGGGCGGGTTTTTACATCGACAGAATCAGGCGCCCGGCGAACAGGATCAGAATTACCCCCATGGTGCGTTCGAACCAATGCCCCATGCGCATGAATAGCACGCGCACCCGGCTGCTGGAGAAGAACAGGGCAACGATGACAAACCACAGTGCGTTCACGAAACACATCCAGAGGCCGTAAAGCGCCTGAATGTTCAGCGGGGTCGTGGCGCTGATGAGGGTGGTGAAGATCGCCAGGAAAAACAGCGTGGCCTTGGGATTGGTCGCGTTGGTCAGAAACCCGGTGGTGAACGCCTTCAGCAGCGTTTGTTCGACGACCGGCTCGTCGGCTTCTTTATCACCTTCCAGCGCGGATTTGGGCTTGCTGCGCAACAGGCTCACACCCAGGTACAAAATGTAGGCACCGCCGATGACCTTGGCCACAGTCAGCAGCCAGGGCGTGGTGTGCATCAGCGCGCCGACGCCAAGAAGGGTGTAAAGCACGTGCACGGAAATGCCCGCGCCAATGCCCAGCGCCGTACAGATACCTACCCACCGACCGAAACGCACGCTCTGGCGGATGGTGACCGCAAAATCCGGTCCGGGGGCGACCACGGCCAGAAAGTGAATTGTCGCCAGCGCCAGGAACTCGCCCAGGTAATTCGAAAACTGCATCTCAACTCCAGAAAGTAAGGGGGGAAGCATTGCCGCGATAGCCGACAAAGAAAGAAAGGCTCAGGCGCGGATCGGCCACGCCCGGTGTCACCGAGTGCATGCAGCGCGAATTGAACATGATGAAATCACCAGGTTGCGGAAGGACCTCCAGGATTGGAGCGCCGAGCAACGCCGGATCGATGCCGTAACTGTCGCCACGCATTTCGTCGAACTGGTCGGGAGAAATGTCGTGGTCCCACATCTGCAGCGCGCCGCCTTCGGTGGGCATGTTCAGGTAAACATTGCAGGCGAATTGCGCATCGAGGCTTCTGGCCTGGTAACTGTCGGGAGCGTCCTTGGCGAAGATGTCGTGGTGGGCCAGAAAACACACGCCGGGTTTCACCACTCGGGACAAGCCGACATACATCTTGCGGCCGTAGAGGTTTTCCAGATGCGCACCTGCCGGCCAGGACTCATCGAGCATGCAGCGTAGGGTGTCGACCGGGGACGAGTAGGGCGCGCAACGGTTGCGCAGTTCCGCGATGTTGCGCGTGGCGCGTTCGAAATAGTCTTCGATCAGCAGCGGCTGGTTTTCAGCCTCATAAAACGCCATGCCGATACGACCGATGCTCGGTGCGTTGATATAGCCTTCGAAACCGGGCTCGAGAATCTTGTCGCCGATCTGAATCGCCAGCGGTGGGGCCAGGAAACTTTTGACCCGGATGGCGAGGACTTCTTCGTTGGCCAGTTTTTTTATGCACGTCTCATCGAGACGCTCGACGTCAAGCATCATGGTTCAGGTCCATCTATCGGATAGTCAACGGAGCCCGCGAATGCAGGCCCCCCGGCGCCAGGCGATGCCGGAATCGGCATCGTCCAAATGCTCAGTCCACGCTGTAGTGGACTGACAGCGTTCCTTTCTTCTGCGAAACGGAAGCGATCGTGACCGTGCCCAATTCCTTCAGGCTACGTACATGGGTGCCGCCGCAGCCATAGGCGGGCAGTTCACCGAAACCGATTTCCCGGGCGCCTTCGCGCAACGATGTCAGGCGCGGCAGGTCGTGGGCGATCCATTGTTCTATGCCGGACTCGATGGTCCGGGCGTCAACCTCCTGCGCGCAATCCACCGGTTTGAACTGCACGCGTCCCTCGCCCGGCCAGTGATGCGCCTTGATCGGCATCCAGCCCATGGCCTGGACGATATGGCCGATCAAATGGCCGGCGGAATGCATTCGTGCGTTGAACTGGCGACGTTGCTCATCGATGCGAATCTGGGTCATGCCGAGAGGGACGGGGCGGTCGACGAAATGGATGATCCGGTCTGGGTCCTGGACCACGCGCAGTACCTGGCTTTCGCCGATCCAGCCGGTGTCAAAGGGTTGTCCACCGCCCTGAGGGTGGAAGAGTGTGGCGCGTAGCACCACAGCGAATTCGTTCTCGTGCGGCGTGCAATCGAGGACTTCCACGTTAGCCTTGAGGTCATCACTATGGAAAAAGAGGCGAAGCGTCATATTCCATGTCCTCATTAAAAATTTTGTTTTTTATTATATGAAGCGTGGAATTGCGTGATAATCCGTTCAAACATCAAAGGACTGTTGCGCTGTGAGCATAAATCTTCCTCTGCCGTTGCTCGGTGAAATGGCGATATTCGTCAAGGTTGTCGAGACCGGCAGTTTCTCCGAAGCGGCGCGTCAGCTGGGCTCTTCACCGTCGGCGGTCAGTCGCAGCATCTCGCGTCTGGAGAAGGCACTCGCCACGCGCCTGTTGCAACGCACCACGCGCAAACTGCGGCTGAGCGACGGAGGCGAGGAAGTATTCAAGCGTTGCCAGGAGATGGTCAGCGCAGCCAAGTCGGTGATGGAAATCAGCGGTCAGTTCACCCATGAAGCGGAAGGGCTGGTGCGAGTCAGCGTGCCCAAAGCCGTAGGACGATTCGTGATTCACCCGCATATGCCGGAATTTCTGCGGCGTTACCCCAAAGTGGATGTGGAACTGTTACTCGAAGACCGTCAGGTGGATTTGATCGACGACAACGTCGATCTGGCGATTCGTATCACTGATCGGCCGCCTGCCGGGCTGGTCGGGCGGCAGTTGCTGACCATCGACCATTTGCTCTGCGCCACCCCGCAGTACCTGGCCGAGCACGGTACGCCGACCCATCCCCATGACTTGCTCAACCACAGTTGCATCTACCTGGGCGAGACCCCGAGTGATGCGCGCTGGAAATTCAAGAAAGGCACCAAGGCCGTCACCGTCGGTGTGCGTGGGCGTTATGCCGCCAATCACACCGGTGTGCGACTGGGCGCAGTGTTGCAACACATCGGGATTGGCAGCCTGCCGTACTTCACCGCGCGTTATGCGCTGGAGCAGGGCTTGATTGTGCAGGTGTTGCCGGACTGGACGTTTCTGGCGTCGTACCACGGCGGGGCGTGGTTGCTGCATTCGCCGACCCGTTATATGCCGCCCAAGCTGCGGGTGTTGATCGACTATCTGGTGGAATGTCTTGGGAAGGAGCCGACGTTGAGCAAGCCGGGTAAACCCGGTGTGTTGGGAAAGGTCGCGGCGGAGTACGAATTGCCCGAAAGTGATGGGTTGCTCTGACGGGCCTCTTCGCGGGCAAGCCTCGCTCCTACGGTTTTTGTGCAGGACCTGTAGGAGCGAGGCTTGCCCGCGAAGGCGTCCGCCCAGACACCACATCACTGCGCAATGCCACAAAAAAGGCCCGCATGACTAACCATGCGGGCCTTTTGCATTTCTGACCGGGGATCAGTGCTTGCTGTCGTCGTTCGACATCGCCAGCAACTGCTTTTCCTGATTCCAGTCGAACGGTTCGTCGTTCTGTTCAGCTTCGAAGCGACGTTCTTCCAGCGCCTGATACAAGTCGATTTCATCATCGGGCATGTAGTGCAGGCAGTCACCGGCGAAATACCACAACAGGTCACGCGGGACCAGGTGAGCGATTTGCGGGTAACGGGTGATCACCTGGCACAGGATGTCCTGGCCCAGGTATTGGCTTTCGATCGGGTCGACCGGCAGCAACGCACGCAGTTCGTCGAAGCGCTCCAGGAACAAGGCATGGCTTTCTTCGGGAACCTGATCGGCCTCACCCACGGCGACCAGGATACTGCGCAGGTGGTCGAGCAAAACGAGATGATCGGCAACGATGTTGGACACGAGATAAGTCCTCAAGAGCAAAACGGGCGCGGGAGTATAAAGCTCCTGCGCCCTTTTTTACATCGCAAGCAGGATCAGCGGACCTTTCCTTCGGCCAGCTTCAGCTCTTCTTTGTCGAAATCATCGACATCGATCACCTTGCGCCGCGCCACTTCGGCATTGCGCAGGTTGTGCGCTTCCACCGGCTGCAACACACCAGCCTCCAGCGCGGCTTCGATAACGTTTTCCCCGGCGACCGGTTTGACCTGACCGCTTTTGAGCGCCATGTGGAGTTTTTTCTGCACCGGCTGCACCGCGTTCAACAGGTCACACGCGTGTTGCAGGGCGCCAACGGCGTCATCGGCCGACTGCGGACGGAAGCATCCGCCGAGCAGCTCTTCCAGGGTTGGATCGCCCTTGGCCCGGCCAATCACCGCGGCCACTTCTGCACCGAGTTTGTCCGACGGACCTTTGTGACGGCGACCGAGCGGGAACACAATCACCCGCAACAGGCAGCCCAAAACCTTGTTCGGGAAGTTGGTCAGCAATTCATCCAGCGCGCGTTCCGACTGACCAAGGCTTTCTTCCATGGCCCAGGTAAACAGCGGCGCCATGTGTTCCGGTGAGTCGAGATCGTGGTAACGCTTGAGCGCGGCGGAGGCCAGGTACAGGTTGCTGAGCACATCCCCCAGGCGTGCCGATAGACGTTCGCGCCGTTTCAGTTCACCGCCCAGCAACATCATGCTCAAGTCCGCGAGCAGGGCGAACGCAGCCGCCTGACGGTTGAGCGCACGGAAGTACCCCTGGCTGAGCTTGTCTCCCGGTGCATGTTCGAATTGACCAAAACCAAGGTTCAGCACCAGTGTGCTGGCAGCGTTGCTCACGGCGAAACCGATGTGCTTGAGCAGCAGGCCATCGAATTCGGTGAGGGCCTGATCCTTGTCTTCACGCCCGGCGAGAGCCATTTCTTTCAGGACGAATGGATGGCAGCGAATCGCCCCCTGGCCGAAGATCATCAAGTTGCGCGAGAGAATGTTCGCGCCCTCGACGGTGATGAAGATCGGCGCGCCATTCCAGTTGCGCCCGAGGTAATTGTTCGGCCCCATGATGATCGCCTTGCCGCCATGCACATCCATGGCGTGGCTGATGCACTCGCGACCACGTTCGGTAAGGTGGTACTTGAGAATCGCCGACAGCACCGACGGTTTCTCGCCGAGGTCCACCGCGTTGGCGGTGAGCATCCGCGCCGCATCCATCATCCAGGCGTTGCCGCCGATGCGCGCCATGGCTTCCTGAATACCTTCAAACGCCGACAACGGTACGTTGAACTGTTCACGAATCTGCGCGTATTGACCGGTCACCAGGCTGGTGAACTTCGCCGCGCCGGTGCCGACCGCAGGCAACGAAATCGAGCGCCCGACCGACAGGCAGTTCATCAGCATCATCCAGCCTTTGCCCAGCATGTCCTGGCCTCCGATGAGGAAGTCCAGCGGAATGAACACGTCCTTGCCGGAGTTCGGGCCGTTCATGAAGGCGGCACCCAATGGCAAGTGACGACGGCCGATCTCGACACCGGCGGTGTCGGTCGGGACCAGCGCGAGGCTGATGCCCAGATCCACTTCATCGCCCAGCAAGTGATCCGGGTCATACGCCTTGAAGGCCAGGCCGAGGAGGGTGGCGACCGGGCCGAGGGTGATGTAGCGCTTTTCCCAGTTCAGGCGCAGGCCGAGGGTTTCCTTGCCTTCCCATTCACCTTTGCAGATGACCCCGGTGTCGGGCATCGAGCCGGCATCGGAGCCGGCCAATGGTCCGGTCAAGGCGAAGCACGGGATGTCATCGCCACGCGCCAGTCGTGGCAGGTAATGGTTGCGTTGTTCGTCGGTGCCGTAATGCAGCAACAATTCAGCCGGGCCGAGGGAGTTGGGGACCATCACAGTAGACGCGAGGTCGCCGCTGCGGGTCGCCAGTTTCATCGCGACCTGGGAGTGGGCGTAGGCAGAAAAACCCTTGCCGCCGTATTCCTTGGGAATGATCAGCGCGAAGAAACCGTTTTCCTTAATGTGGGTCCAGGCTGCGGCCGGCAGGTCCATGTCCTGGCCGATCTGCCAGTCCGTGACCATCGCGCACAGCTCATCGGTCGGGCCGTCGATGAAGGCTTGTTCCTCTTCGGTCAGTTGAGCTTTGGGATAGGACAGCAGTTTGTCCCAGTCCGGGCGGCCGCTGAACAGTTCGCCGTCCCACCACACCGTGCCGGCGTCGATGGCATCGCGCTCGGTTTCCGACATCGGCGGCAGGGTTTTCTGGAACCAGTTGAACAGCGGCGCGCTGAAGTATTTGCGGCGCAGGTCGGGTAGCAACAAGGGGGCCGCCACCGCTGCGATCAACACCCACAGCACCAGCAGCAGCCAGCCAGGCGCACGACTGAAGGCCCCCATCGCCACCACATAAACGGCAACGATGCACAGGGCGGGTAGGGGGGCGATACGGCGGTGGGCTAAATACGCAATCCCGACAACCAGAACCAGTATCCACAACAGCAGCATATTTAATCCTCCGTGAAACCAGAGCAAAACCAACCTTCAGAGCTTAGACGGCATCCGCAAAACAGGGTGGTCAGAGCGAGGTGATTGAAATCGTGGGAAACCTTCGATGAGTTTTGTAGGACCGGTTGGCATCGGGCCGGGCAAATCGTTCGCCGGGCGGGCGGCAAAGCGTCCATGTTTGGCCGAAACGTCGTTATCTCTGTGCTGAACCTGTCGCTAGACTCGTGGCTTCCCCAGGAGATTGTCCTCATGCACGAGTATCTGCGTCCCGGCCGCTTCATCGATAGTGACCACCCGTCGGTGGTGGAGTTCGCCGAAAAACATCGCGGCAGTAACCGCGACTCGCTCGAGCAGGCGATCAATCTCTATTACGCGGTGCGCGAGGCCGTGCGTTACAACCCTTACACGTTCAGCCGCGATCCAGAGACCTTGCGCGGCAGTTATGCGCTGGCGACCGGTGAGAGTTATTGCGTGCCCAAGGCCACGCTGCTCGCCGGTGCGGCGCGGCATTGCGGGATTCCCGCGCGGATCGGTCTGGCGGATGTGCGCAATCACTTGTCGACCCCGCGTTTGCTGGAATTGCTCAAGAGTGACGTGTTCGCCATGCATGGTTATACAGAGCTGTACCTGAACGATCGCTGGGTCAAAGCCACGCCGGCGTTCAACCAGAAACTCTGCGAAATGTTCAACGTTGCGCCGCTGGAATTCGACGGGATCAACGACAGCGTTTTCCACCCGTTCAATCGTGACGGCGAGCAACTGATGGAGTACTTGATCGATCACGGTCAGTTCACCGATGTGCCGGAGGCGTTCTTTTTCGAACACCTGGAAAAGTGCTATCCGCACTTGTTCAGCGAACAGTTGCCGCCACTGTTGGGGGACATGCAGAGCGATTTGAGTCGCGGCTGATCCGGCGTATGCTGCCTGCGCATTCATCAATCAAGAGGCGGTCATGCTGAAGATCTGGGGTCGGAAAAATTCGTCGAATGTCAGAAAACCTTTGTGGGCCGCCGAAGAACTGGGCCTGGCCTATGAAGCCATCGATGCGGGCGGCGCCTTTGGTGTGGTCGATACGCCCGAGTATCGTGCGATGAATCCCAACGGTCGCGTTCCTGTGATTGAAGACGACGGCTTCGTGCTGTGGGAATCCAACTCCATCGTGCGTTACCTGATGGCTCGCCACGCCAACGACACCGCCTGGTATCCCTCGGACCTGAAAGCCCGCGCCACTGCCGACAAATGGATGGACTGGGCCACTTCAAGTTTTGCCGGGCCGTTCCGCACCGTGTTCTGGGGTGTCTTGCGCACACCGGCAGACCAGCAGGACTGGCCCGCCATCAACGCCGCAATCAAAGAGTGCAATGGCTTGCTGGCAATGGCCGATCAGGCACTGGCGGCCAAACCGTACTTGTCCGGCGATGAAATCGGCATGGGCGACATTCCCCTCGGCAGCTTCATTTATGCCTGGTTCGAGATGCCGATCGAGCGTGCCCCGCAGCCACATCTGGAGGCCTGGTATGCACGGCTGAAGCAGCGTGCGGCGTACAAGAAAGCCGTTATGACCGCGTTGACTTAATACTCACTATCGACACACTTGACTGTACTTGTGTGGCGGCGACAAGCACCATTGCGCTCATGCGCCGCGGTTGCAATGCTCGCCGCCCGCCCTTATTGATCCCTTTCTTCCCTTCTTGGTGCGTAAATCCGATATGAGTTCCGCTCTGTCCATCCGGCAGCTAACCAAAACCTACGGCAACGGTTTCCAGGCCCTGAGTGGTATCGATCTGGACGTCGCCGAAGGTGACTTTTTCGCCTTGCTCGGCCCCAACGGCGCCGGCAAATCCACGACCATCGGCATTCTCTCGACCCTGGTGAACAAAACCAGCGGCACAGTGAATATCTTCGGCAACGACCTGGACAAGAATCCTGCGCAGCTCAAGCGCTCCATCGGCGTGGTGCCCCAGGAATTCAACTTCAACCAGTTCGAAAAAACCTTCGACATCGTCGTGACCCAGGCCGGTTATTACGGCATCCCGCCGAAAATCGCCAAGGAGCGCGCCGAGCAATACCTGACCCAACTCGGCTTGTGGGACAAACGCGATGTACCGTCGCGCTCGTTGTCCGGCGGCATGAAGCGTCGCTTGATGATCGCTCGCGCGCTGGTTCACGAACCGCGTCTGCTGATCCTCGACGAACCGACGGCGGGGGTCGATATCGAGCTGCGTCGTTCGATGTGGACGTTCCTCACCGAGCTGAACCAGAAAGGCATCACCATCATCCTCACCACGCACTATCTGGAGGAGGCTGAGCAGTTGTGCCGCAACATCGGCATCATCGACCACGGCACGATCGTCGAGAACACCAGCATGAAACAGCTGCTTGGCCAGCTGCATGTGGAAACCTTCCTGCTCGACACGAAAAACATGCTGAGCGTTGCGCCGCAGTTGCTGGGTTACCCGACCCGTTTGCTCGACGGCCATACCCTTGAAGTCCAGGTCGACAAGTCCATGGGCATCACCGCGCTGTTCACTCAACTGGCGCAGCAGAACATCGAAGTGCTGAGCCTGCGTAACAAAACCAATCGCCTCGAGGAGTTGTTCGTGTCCCTGGTGGAGAAAAATCTGTCGAAGGTGGCGGTATGAGTTCCGAGCTGCAGCCCAATCTCGTCGCGCTCAATACCATCGTTTATCGCGAGGTCAAACGCTTCACCCGGATCTGGCCGCAGACGCTGCTGCCGCCGGCGATCACCATGGTTTTGTACTTCGTGATCTTCGGCAATCTGATCGGCCGGCAGATCGGTGACATGGGTGGTTTCACCTATATGGAATACATCGTGCCGGGGCTGATCATGATGTCGGTGATCACCAACTCCTACGGCAACGTGGTGTCGAGTTTCTTCGGCAGCAAGTTCCAGCGTTCCATCGAGGAACTGATGGTGTCGCCGGTGTCGCCGCACACGATTCTGATCGGCTACACCCTGGGCGGTGTGCTGCGCGGGTTGATGGTCGGGCTCATTGTGACGTTGCTGTCGCTGTTCTTTACCAAGTTGCAGGTGCATCACCTGGGCGTGACCATTCTGGTGGTGGTGCTGACGGCGACGATCTTCTCGTTGCTGGGTTTCATCAACGCGGTGTTTGCGCGCAACTTTGATGATATTTCGATCATTCCAACGTTTGTGCTGACGCCGCTGACCTATTTGGGCGGGGTGTTTTACTCGATCTCGTTGTTGCCGCCGTTTTGGCAGACGGTGTCGTTGGCGAACCCTGTTTTGCATATGGTCAATGCGTTTCGGTACGGGATTTTGGGTGTTTCGGACATCAGGATCAGTGTGGCGATTACGTTCATGCTGGTGGCGACGGTGGTGTTGTATATCGGGTGTGCGCGGTTGTTGGTTAGTGGTCGCGGGATGCGGACTTAAGGGTACATATCCGTTGCTTCGGTAGTGGCTGATATTGGTTTCGCCCTTACGGCGAGTCACTTTGGAAAAGCCTGTACGGACCGGACACATGGTGGACACATGTGCGGGGACATGGTTGACACATTATGACCCATAGTCAGGTTTGCTCACGTCGAACGTTCTTAGGAAGTGATGGCAGAAGTAGACGTCAAAGAGTCCATTTCTTTCAGGGTTGGGCCGTATTGCGATGTGCTGCCCAACCAAGCCCTTGGCGATGCTGAAATAGCGTTTCTGAAAGCGAAATCGGCTGTGATAAACCTTGGCCAACACATCGTCCGGCCCGTATTCAAACTCCGATAGTTGCTGCGGATAAGCCCAGGGGCTAGAGCGATACCGGTCCATCGGCACTTGATAGTTCAACGCTTGATGAGGCCGTTGCAGGTTATAAACCTCCCGCCATCGATCAAACGCGGATTGAGCCTCCTTGACCGTGGAAAATTGACGCCCCTCAAGCACTTCGGCTTTGAGTGAACGGTGGAAGCGCTCGATCTTCCCATTGGTTTGGGGATGGTAAGGGCGGCTGAAGCTGATCCGGATTCCTAAACGAATCAGCCAGATACTCAGCTCTGTGATTTCACCTGGGTTGCGCGGTGAGCCCCATGGCGGGCCGTTATCAACATTGATGCGTGCTGGTAATCCGAAGCGCTGGAATACCTCAATCATCTTTTCCTTCACCGTGGCTCCGCGCTCGTTATCGCAGGCCTGAATAGCCAAATTGAATCGTGAGTGGTCGTCCAACAAAGTCAGGGGGTGGCATCGGCCTTCTTGCGTTGAGAAGTGCCCCTTGAAATCCATCTGCCACAGATCGTTAGGCGCATCGTGTTCAAATCTCAGCTTGGCCTCTTGCTCATTCTGAGCAGGCTGAATCAGCCCGTGCCTGCGCAGGACATTGGTGACGGTGCTGGGAGCGATCTGCTTTTTCAAGATGATGCTGATTGTGCGTCCGCCCCATGCGGGATGTTCTTGCCTGAGGGCTAAGACTTCGGCCTCCAAAGCAGCAGGGGTCAGCTTGGGGCTGGTTGCAGGTCTGCGGGACTTCTCTTGCAGTCCCGACTGACCGTGTGTCTCGTAGCGGTTGAGCCACTTGTAGGCCGTTTGCGGACTGATGCCGAACCGTCGACACAGTTCTCGTTTATTGCTGCCGGGTTGCCGTGCTAAGGCAACAAACTCTTCTTTCAGGCTCATGGTATCTCTCGTGTCCCAGGGCATGATGGATTCCCGGCGAAGTTGGCTCGCCGAAAAGTGTCCACCATGTCCCCGCACACCCGTCAACCATGTGTCCGGTCCGTACAAAAAGCCCCAAAGTAACCAAAGGGCTCTTGCCCCTTTCGTTCGGTGCCTCGCCTAGGCTCGGCATGCCCTCGCTCCGGTCCTGCTCCGTGGGCCCGCCGCGATCGGCCATCCTTGGCCGTGCGCGGCTAACCCGGCATCCATGCCGGGTTGCCCACTGCGCAGAACCTGCGCTCGGCCTCTCGAGGGGGCGACCACCGCCACAACCGCCGAGGCGGCCTGAAAGCCGACCTGGCTCTTTGGGGTACGCGTTGTCCTTCTCTGCTGCGTTCACTCATTCCCGACATGTACACAAACCCCTGTAGGAGCCGGCTTGCTGGCGATAGCGTCCGTTCAGTCAATAAATGCGTCGACAGACCCACCGCTATCGCCAGCAAGCCGGCTCCTACAGTTGATCGTATTTATCCAAATGCATATGCATATGCATTTCCCTTGTAGGAGCCAGCTTGCTGGCGATGGCGTCCTTTCAGGCGACAAATGCGTCAACTGACCCACCGCCATCGCCGGCAAGCCGGCTCCTACAGGGAATCGCGTGCGCTTTTGATTTTCACCACTCATCAGGCCGAGCGTTAGCTCGCCTTCCGCTTTTGATCTGAGCGCCCCCTCGAGGGCATGGCGAGCCTTAGCGAGCCACCGAACGAAAGGGGCAAGAGCCCTTGGTTACTTGGGGCTCTTCCAAGTTACTCGCCGTAAGGGCGAAACCAATAGCCGCCGTTACCGCAGTAATGGATATGTACCCCCGACCCAATCCCGCCCAGCTACCGCATTCACAACATCCGCTTCTTCTTGCGCCGAGCCCACTGCCGACTCACCCACCACCGCCAATACATCATCACCAGGCAATAAGCGAGCGCCCCCAACACCAGCCCCACCACAACCGACCCCAGCAAAAACGGCTGCCACAGCGTAGACAGCTCCCCGCTGATCCACTCCCAGGTCAACTCATCCGGCAGATGACGAGCCGGGACATCCATCAACCACGCCCCAGTCTGGTACGTACAAAAAAACACCGCAGGCATGGTGATCGGATTAGTCAGCCAGACCAGACTGACCGCAATCGGCATATTGCCGCGTACGACAATGGCCAGAACCGCCGCCACCAGCATCTGCAGCGGAATCGGCAGGAACGCCGCAAACAAACCCACCGCCATCGCCCGTGCGACCGAGTGACGGTTGAGATGCCAGAGGTTCGGGTCATGCAACAGCGTGCCGAGAAAGCGTAAGGATTTGTGTTCCCTGATGCTGATCGGGTCTGGCATGTAACGTTTGAATAAGCGCCGGGGCATAGGGCTTCTCGGTCGGTTAAGGCGGCAAGTATGTCTGGATTCTATGAGCCGCCCATTCAGACTTTGTGACAATTAATAACGATGCACGTGCTGTGAGCCGGCTATGCCTAGGAGGGGACTCTCAAGGACGGGCGTATGCGCACAGGGATGATGGCGCTGGCGTTGGGTCTGCTGGCCCTGCGTTTTTTGCCGGTATTACCGCCGGTCTGGTTATGGCTGGTGTTGCCCGTAACGGGTTTGATGGCGCTGCCGTTTCGCACGTACCCATTGGCTTTTTTTCTGTTCGGCATCAGTTGGGCCGGCGCAAATGCGCAGTGGGCGCTGGATGATCGTTTGCCAGCGCATCTCGATGGCGAAACCCGTTGGGTCGAAGGGCGGGTTACCGGTTTGCCGCAGAACAATGACGGGGTTGTGCGCTTCGAACTGACAGACGTCCGGTCGCGACAGGCCGAGGTGCCGCAACGGATGCGCCTGGCCTGGTATGACGGACCGCCGGTCAACAGTGGTGAACGCTGGCGGCTCGCGGTGAAGCTGAAACGTCCTGCCGGGCTGCTCAATCCTCATGCCTTCGATTACGACGCCTGGCTGTTGGCACAACGCATCGGCGCTACCGGAACGATCAAGGACGGTGAGCGGCTCAGGGAAGCCCGATGGGCCTGGCGCGACAGCATCCGCCAGCGTTTGCAAACCGTGGATGCCCAGGGGCGAACCGGGGCGTTGATTGCGCTGGTGCTGGGGGATGGCGCCGGGCTGAGTCGTGAGGATTGGCAGGTGTTGCAAGACACCGGCACTGTGCATTTGCTGGTGATTTCCGGACAGCACATCGGTTTGCTGGCGGGGGTGGTTTACCTGCTGATTGCCGGACTCGCTCGTTATGGGGTGTGGCCGAGCCGTTTGCCGTGGCTGCCATGGGCCTGCGCACTGGCATTCGCCGCCGCCCTTGGTTACGGACTGCTGGCGGGGTTCGAAGTACCGGTGCGGCGGGCTTGCGTGATGATCGGCCTGGTGCTGTTGTGGCGCCTGCGATTTCGTCACCTCGGCGCCTGGTGGCCGCTGTTGCTGGCGCTCAACGCTGTTTTGTTGCTGGATCCGCTGGCGAGCCTGCAACCAGGTTTCTGGTTGTCCTTCGCCGCAGTGGCGGTGTTGATCTTCACCTTCGGCGGTCGCTTGGGGCCGTGGCGATGGTGGCAAACCTGGACCCGTGCTCAATGGCTGATCGCGATCGGACTGGGCCCGTTGCTCTTGGTGTTGGGATTGCCGATCAGTCTCAGCGGGCCGGTCGCCAATCTGCTGGCGGTGCCCTGGATCAGTTTGCTGGTATTGCCACCGGCCTTGCTGGGAACCCTGTTGTTGCCGCTGCCGTATGTGGGCGAGGGCTTGTTGTGGCTGGCAGGTGGGCTGATCGACTGGCTGTTCAAGGGCCTTGGGTTGATGGCCGGTCAATTGCCAGCGTGGGTGCCCACGGCGATTCCATTGTGGATATGGGCACTGGGCATGCTCGGCGCGTTTCTGCTGTTAATGCCTCGCGGTGTACCGCTGCGCCCGCTGGGTTGGCCGTTGTTGCTGTTGCTGGTTTTTCCACCACGGCCACTTTTGCCGGAGGGCATCGCTGAAGTCTGGCAGCTGGATGTCGGCCAGGGGTTGGCGATTCTGGTGCGAACTCGCCATCACACGCTGTTGTATGACACCGGACCACGCTTCGGCGACTTCGATCTAGGCGAGCGAGTGGTCCTGCCAGCGATGCGCAAACTCGGCGTGAACGAACTCGACCTGATGTTGATCAGCCACGCCGACGCCGATCACGCTGGTGGTGCGCGAGCGGTTGCCAATGGTTTGCCGATAAAGCTGGTGCTCAGCGGTGATCCCTTGGCGCTGCCCGCCGAATTGCACGCCGATGCCTGCGAGAGTGGCCAGCAATGGACCTGGGACGGCGTGAGGTTTCAGCTCTGGCAATGGCCTTCGGCCACGGACCGCAATCAAAAGTCCTGCGTGCTGCAAATCGAAGCCAAAGGCGAGCGATTATTGCTGACCGGAGACATCGACAGCGCCGCCGAGCGCGCCCTGCTCGACAGCCCGCTCGCAGTGCCCACCGATTGGTTGCAGGCGCCGCACCACGGTAGCCGCAGCTCGTCGTCGATGGCGTTGCTCACTGCGTTGCAACCCAAAGCCGTGCTGATCTCTCGCGGCAACGGCAATTCGTTCGGTCACCCGCACCCCACGGTCATGGCCCGTTATAAAAAACGCGGTATGGAAATCCATGACAGCGCCGAGCAGGGCGCCATCCGTCTGCACCTCGGACGCTTCGATCCCCCGTGGACGATGCGTCAAGAACGGCGTTTCTGGCGTTCCACGCAATAACCGCGAGTTATGAAAGCCCGACCAGATGCGACATCACGGTCTTCGGTGCATCGACCCCCTATGTTAGAGTGGCGCACTTTTTCGAGGGGACTGTCACTGTGTGGGAATTGGTCAAATCCGGCGGCTGGATGATGCTGCCGATCATTCTGAGTTCCATCGCGGCCATGGCGATCGTCGCCGAGCGTCTCTGGACCCTTCGCGCCAGTCGTGTGACCCCGGAGCACTTGCTCGGGCAGGTCTGGGTGTGGATCAAGGACAAGCAACTCAATAAAGAAAAACTCAAGGAATTGCGCGCCAATTCGCCATTGGGCGAGATTCTGGCGGCAGGCTTGGCCAACTCCAGACATGGTCGCGAGATCATGAAAGAGTGCATCGAAGAAGCCGCCGCGCGGGTGATTCATGAGCTCGAGCGCTACATCAATGCGCTGGGCACCATCGCTGCCATGGCGCCGTTGCTGGGTTTGCTCGGCACCGTGCTGGGCATGATCGATATTTTCAGCGCGTTCATGGGGACGGGCATGGGCACCAATGCCGCCGTGCTGGCCGGTGGTATTTCGAAGGCCTTGATCACCACGGCTGCTGGTCTGATGGTCGGTATCCCTGCGGTATTTTTCCACCGTTTCCTGCAACGCCGCATCGATGAGCTGGTGGTGGGCATGGAGCAGGAAGCGATCAAGCTGGTCGAGGTGGTGCAGGGTGATCGTGACGTGGACCTGACCGAGGGCAAAAAAGCGTGAAATTCCGCCGCAAACCGCGGGAAACGGTCGACATCAACCTCGCGTCGCTGATCGACGTGGTGTTTATCCTGCTGCTGTTTTTCGTCGTGACCACTACCTTCACCCGTGAAACCCAGTTGCGCGTCGATCTGCCCGAAGCGGTCAGCGGTTCGCCTGCCGAAGACCAGCAGGTTAAACACCTGGACGTGGCCATCAGCGCCGAAGGCGTGTTCTCGGTGAACAATCAGGTCTTGCAGAAGAACGATCTGACCGCGCTCATGGACGCGTTGCAAAAAGAATCCAACGGTGACACCAACCTGCCGCTGTCGATCAGTGCGGATGGCAAGACCCAGCATCAATCGGTCATCACCGCCATGGACGCCGCCGGCAAACTCGGCTTCAGTCACCTGCGCATGACCACTGTCGAGGCGGCGCAGCCCGCGCCCTGATGGCCATGTCCGATCGCTTGCTCGCCGCGTGGTACCAAGGGCATCCGGCCCTGAAACTGTTGCAGCCGCTGGAGTGGCTGTACCGGCGCCTGGTCATGAACAAGCGCAAACGCTTTCTGGCGGGTGAGGGCGAGATTTATCAGCCACCGGTGCCGCTGATCGTCGTGGGCAACATCACGGTGGGCGGCACCGGCAAGACGCCGCTGATTCTGTGGATGATCCAGCATTGTCAGCGCAGCGGCTTGCGGGTCGGCGTGGTCAGCCGTGGTTATGGCGCCAAACCGCCGCAACTGCCATGGCGCGTCGAGGCCGATCAAAGCGCCGACATCGCTGGCGATGAACCGTTGCTGATCGTCCAGCGTACCGGCGTTCCGTTGATGATCGACCCGGACCGCAGCAGTGCGGTCAAAGCGCTGCTGGCGAGCGAACCTCTGGACCTGATTCTCTCCGACGACGGCATGCAACATTACCGTTTGGCCCGCGACCTTGAGCTGGTGCTGATAGACGCCGCCCGAGGCCTGGGCAACCAGCGCTGCCTGCCTGCGGGACCGTTGCGCGAACCGGTCGAACGCCTGCAAAGCGTTGACGCGGTGCTGTACAACGGCGCCACCGATGATCGCGACAACGGTTTTGCCTTCCAGCTGCAACCCACGGAACTGGTCAACCTGCACAGCGGCGAACGCCGTCCCCTCGACCACTTCCCAGCAGGCCAGGCACTGCACGCCGTGGCCGGGATCGGCAATCCGCAGCGTTTCTTCACGACCCTCGAAACGCTACACTGGCAGCCAGTCCCGCATGCATTTGCCGACCACGCCGAGTACAGCGTGCAGGCCTTGAATTTCACACCGTCATTGCCGTTGGTGATGACCGAAAAGGACGCGGTGAAGTGCCGTGCCTTCGCCGCCGCCGATTGGTGGTACCTGGCGGTCGATGCTGCGCCATCGCCGGCCTTCGTGGCCTGGTTCGATACGCAGTTGATGCGCCTGTTGCCGGCTCGACTTTTGCCTTAAACCGTTTATATCCAGGGAATGCTCATGGACACCAAATTGCTCGACATCCTCGCTTGCCCGGTCTGCAAAGGCCCGCTCAAGCTCAGCGCCGACAAAACCGAGCTGATCAGCAAGGGCGCCGGCCTGGCGTACCCGATTCGCGACGGCATCCCGGTGATGCTCGAAACCGAAGCTCGCACGCTGACCACCGACGAGCGTCTGGATAAATGACCACCGCCTTTACCGTTGTCATTCCATCGCGTTACGCCTCGACCCGCCTGCCGGGCAAACCGCTGCTGCTGATCGCCGGCAAGCCGATGATCCAGCACGTCTGGGAACAAGCGTGCAAAAGCAGCGCCGAGCGTGTGGTGGTTGCCACTGACGATGCGCGCATTGTCGAGGCGTGCATCGCGTTTGGTGCCGACGTGGTGCTGACCCGCGAAGACCACAATTCCGGCACGGACCGTTTGGCTGAAGTCGCTGCAAAACTCGGTCTGGCGTCCGACGCGATCGTGGTCAACGTGCAGGGTGACGAACCGCTGATCCCGCCAAGCGTGATCGATCAGGTCGCGGCCAACCTCGCAGCCCACACCGAAGCGCGCATGGCCACGCTGGCCGAGCCGATCGAAGATGTCGAAACCCTGTTCAACCCCAACGTGGTCAAGGTGGTCAGCGACCTCAATGGCCTGGCACTGACGTTCAGTCGTGCGACGTTGCCATGGGCTCGGGACGCGTTCGCGAAAAGTCGAGACGTGTTGCCGGAAGGCGTGCCGTATCGCCGCCACATTGGCATCTACGCCTACCGCGCCGGTTTCCTGCATGACTTCGTCAGCTGGGGCCCGTGCTGGCTGGAAAACACCGAATCCCTGGAACAGCTGCGTGCGCTGTGGCACGGCGTGCGGATTCACGTCGCCGACGCGCTGATCGCACCGCCTACCGGCGTCGATACGGTTGAAGACCTCGAGCGCGTTCGTCGCCTGCTGGAGGCCTGATGCGGGTTTTGTTCGTTTGCCTGGGCAACATCTGCCGTTCACCCACGGCCGAAGGTGTGCTGCGGCACAAATTGCGCGAAGCGGGGCTGGCCGATCAAGTCGAAGTTGCCTCCGCCGGCACCGGTGACTGGCACGTCGGCAGGGCTCCGGACAAACGCAGCCAGGCCGCGGCCAAGCTGCGCGGTTACGACCTGTCCAGCCAACGCGCCCAGCAAGTGAGCCGCGCCGATTTTTCCACGTACGACCTGATCCTGGCGATGGACAACAGCAACCTGAGCGACCTCATGGCGCTGCAACCTGCCAAGGGCAAGTCCAAGGCCGAACTGGACCTGTTTCTGCGCCGCTACCAGTCGCAAGTCGATGAAGTGCCGGACCCTTACTACGATGGCAACCAGGGCTTTGAGCAGGTGCTCGACTTGATCGAAAGCGCTTGTGATCGACTGGTGATCGAATTGAAGGGCCGGTTATGAGTTTGCAGGTTCAGCCACAGGTTTCGCTCAAGCCTTACAACAGCTTTGGCGTGGACGTTCAGGCCCGCTTGTTTGCCGAGGCTCACAGCGATGCCGACGTGCGCGAGGCGCTGGCCTATGCGGTGGAGCATGACGTGCCGCTGCTGGTGATCGGTGGTGGCAGCAACCTGCTGCTGACCGCCGACATCCAGTCGCTGGTGCTACGCATGGCGACACGTGGGATTCGTATCCTGAGCGACGACGGCAGCAAGGTCGTGATCGAAGCCGAGGCCGGCGAGCCTTGGCATCCGTTTGTGCAACACACCCTGGCGCAGGGGTTGTCGGGTCTGGAAAACCTCAGCCTGATCCCCGGCACCGTCGGCGCGGCACCGATGCAGAACATTGGCGCCTATGGCGTGGAGATCAAGGACGTGTTTGCCGGCCTGACCGCGCTGGATCGCCAGACTGGCGAGCTACGTGACTTCACGCTGGCCGAATGCAACTTCGCTTACCGCGACAGCCTGTTCAAACAGGAACCGGGGCGTTGGTTGATCCTGCGGGTTCGTTTCGCCCTGGACCGTGCCGAGCACTTGCATCTGGAGTACGGCCCGGTGCGTCAGCGTCTGACCGAGCAAGGCATCGATCACCCGACCGCCACTGACGTCAGCCAGGCGATTTGCAGCATCCGCAACGAAAAACTTCCGGACCCGGCAGTGCTCGGTAACGCCGGCAGCTTCTTCAAAAATCCCTTGGTGCCGGCGGCACTGGTCGCTCGGCTCAAAGGCGAATACCCGGACCTGGTGGCTTACGCGCAACCCGACGGGCAGATGAAGCTGGCTGCGGGCTGGTTGATCGAGCGGGCAGGGTGGAAAGGTTTTCGCGAGGCCGACGCTGGCGTGCATAAGTTGCAGGCGCTGGTGCTGGTCAACTACGGGGCCGCGACTGGCCTGCAGTTGCTGAACCTGGCACAGCGCATCCAAAAAGACATTTCAGAACGCTTCCATGTCGATCTGGAAATGGAGCCCAATCAGTATTGAGGCTACGCTTTCAAGGCTGATCTCAAAGCCCTGCACATCTTCGATTGTGCAGGGCTTTTTTTGTTAATGCTGGGTTAACTTAGCCCCCTAACGATGCAAGCATTTGCTCCATCAAGGGCCCGATGCAGACATCTCCGTCCGCATAAGAGAGCCTCATTAGCCTGAGTCGATCTGCGTGATGCCAACCGCTAATCCCCCAGCGGCAGATTGCTCGACCCCATAACCCATACCACTATGCGGGCGTGCCCATGATTACCCTGAAACTCAATGGTCAAGACCATCAACTCGATGTCACCGAGGACATGCCGCTGCTCTGGGCCATCCGCGACGTGGCCGGTTACAACGGCACTAAGTTCGGCTGCGGCATGGGCCTGTGCGGCGCCTGCACCATTCACATCGAAGGCGCTCCGGCGCGCAGTTGCATCACGCCGATCGGCTCGGTAGTCGGTCAGAACGTCAGCACCATCGACAACCTGCACGCCGACCCGGTCGGGCAAATCGTGCAGCAAGCCTGGCTCGACACCGCCGTCGCCCAGTGCGGTTACTGCCAGGGCGGGCAGATCATGTCCGCCACCGCACTGCTCAAGACCAACCCGAACCCGAGCGACGAACAGATCGAAGAGGCGATGGTCGGCAATATTTGCCGTTGCGGCACCTACAACCGCATCAAGACCGCCATCCGCCAGGCATCCACTCACCTGAAGGAAGCCAAGGCATGAGCCAGTTCCCGAATGATTTCGCCCTGAGTAACCTCAGCCGTCGCGGCTTCCTCAAAGGCGTCGGTGCCACCAGTGCGCTGGTGGTCGCCGCGAGTTGGGGCTGGCAGGACGCGTTCGCAGCCGAGAAGGAAAAGAAATTCGGCGCCGACGGCATGCCCAACGGCTGGATCGATGATCCGAAGGTGTACGTCAGCATCGCTGCGGATGGCACGGTGACCGTGGTTTGCAACCGTTCGGAAATGGGCCAAGGCGTACGCACCAGCCTGACCATGGTCGTGGCCGATGAACTTGAAGCCGACTGGGCGCAGGTGAAAGTGCAGCAGGCGCCGGGCGATGAAGTGCGCTTCGGCAACCAGGACACCGACGGTTCGCGCAGCATGCGCCACTGGTACGAGCCGATGCGCCGCTGCGGTGCAGCCGCGCGGACCATGCTCGAACAGGCGGCCGCCGAACAGTGGAAAGTCCCGGTCGGCGAGTGCCACGCGCAATTGCACAAAGTCATCCATAAACCGAGCGGTCGTGAACTGGGTTACGGTGCGCTCGCCGTCGCTGCCGGTGCGCTGGCGGTACCGGCACGTGACAGCCTGCGGCTCAAGGAACCGTCAGAATTCCGCTACATCGGCAAGGAAGGCACCAAGGCCATCGACGGTGCTGACATCGTCAACGGCCGCGCGATCTACGGTGCCGACGTGCATATCGACGGCATGCTGTACGCCGCAATTGCACGTCCGGCGGTGTACGGCGGCAAGGTCAAATCCGTGGATGACAGCGCGGCGCTGAAAGTCCCCGGGGTGGTCAAAGTCATCCAGATCGAAGGCCGTCCGCTGCCCTCGGAATTTCAGCCGTTGGGCGGCGTGGCGGTGGTGGCCAGCAATACGTGGGCGGCGATCAAGGGCCGCGATGCACTGAAAATCGAATGGGACGACGGCCCCAACGCCAGTTACGACTCGATCGCCTACCGCAAGGAAATTGAAGCGGCGTCGCTCAAGCCCGGCAAAGTGGTGCGCAATACCGGCAACATCGACCAGGCCATGAGCGGCGCCGACAGCACCCTCGAAGCCTCTTACTATCTGCCGCACCTGACGCAAGCGCCGATGGAGCCGATGGTCGCCATCGCCCGTTTCAAGGATGGCGTGTGCGAAGCCTGGGCGCCAAGCCAGGCGCCGCAGGTCACCCGTGAACGAATCGGCGAACGCCTGGGCATTCCGTTCGATAACGTCACCTTCCACGTCACCCTGCTCGGCGGCGGTTTCGGCCGCAAGTCCAAGCCGGACTTCATCATCGAAGCGGCGATCCTCGCCAAGGAATTCCCCGGTAAGGCGGTGCGGGTGCAATGGACTCGTGAAGACGACATCCACTGTTCGTATTTCCACACCGTCTCGGCTGAATACTTGAAGGCCAGCCTGAACAAGGACGGCCTGCCGTCGGGTTGGTTGCACCGCACGGTAGCGCCGAGTATCACCGCGCTGTTCGCGCCGGGCATGAACCATGAGGCCGCTTTCGAGCTGGGCATGGGCTTCACCAACATGGCTTACGCGATCCCCAACGTGCGCCTGGAGAACCCGGAAGCGGCGATTCATACGCGGGTCGGCTGGTATCGCTCGGTGTCGAACATTCCTCACGGCTTCGCGATCCAGTGCTTTGTCGATGAGTTGGCACACAAGGCCAAACAGGATCCGCTCAAGTACCAGATCAAATTGCTCGGTCCGGACCGTCAGATCGATCCGCGTACGTTGAGTGAAGAGTGGAACTACGGCGAGTCGCCCGAACGCTATCCGATCGACACCGGGCGCATGCGCACCGTCCTTGAAACCGCCGCGAAAGCCGCGGGTTGGGGGCGAGAGTTGCCGAAGGGCAGAGGCCTGGGACTGGCAGTGCATTACAGCTTCGTCACTTACGTGGCGGCGGTGATCGAGGTCGAAGTCAAAGATGACGGCACGTTGATCGTGCACAAGGCCGATATAGCGGTGGATTGCGGCCCGCAGATCAACCCGGAGCGGATTCGCTCGCAGTTCGAAGGTGCTTGTGTGATGGGGCTGGGCAACGCGGTGCTGGGCGAGATCAGTTTCAAGGACGGCAAGGTCCAGCAAGACAACTTCCATATGTACGAAGTGGCGCGCATGTCCCTGGCGCCGAAGGAAGTCGCCGTGCATCTGGTCACGCCGCCGGGCGTGGTGCCGTTGGGTGGTGTCGGTGAACCTGGCGTGCCGCCGATTGCGCCGGCGCTGTGCAATGCGATTTTCGCCGCCACCGGCAAACGCATCCGCAACTTGCCGGTTCGTTATCAATTGCAAGGTTGGCAGAAGGCCGAGGCTTGATGGACAGCGTCGATCTGAATGTCCTGCGCAGCGTGCTGGAATGGCGCCGCGCCGGTCAGCGAGTGGTGTTGTACAGCGTGGTCCAGACCTGGGGCACCGCGCCCCGGGCGCCGGGCGCAATGTTGGCCTTGCGCGAAGACGGGGTGGTGATTGGTTCGGTGTCTGGTGGTTGTGTCGAGGATGACTTGATCGCCCGGTTGCACGATGGCCGGATTCCGGCTGACGGGCCGCCGGTGCAGTTGATCACTTATGGCGTTACTCGTGAGGAGGCCGCACGGTTTGGTTTGCCGTGCGGCGGCACGTTGCGCCTGACCGAGGAGCGAGTCGGCGACCCGGCTTGGGTTGCCGGGTTGCTGGCGAGTTGCGAGGCCCATGAAATCACGGCGCGCTCGCTGGATATCGCGAGCGGTGAAGTGACGTTGCAGCCGGCGACCAAGAACGACGCGCTGAGTTTTGACGGCACCACGCTACGCGCCATTTACGGTCCGCGTTGGCGGTTGTTGTTGATCGGTGCAGGGCAACTATCCCGTTATGTCGCCGAGATGGCGCGGCTGCTGGATTTCGAAGTGCTGATCTGCGATCCACGCACCGAGTTCGCTTACGGCTGGGAAGAACAGCATGGGCGCTTCGTATCCGGAATGCCGGACGAAGCGGTGCTGAACATCCAGACCGACGAACGTACGGCCATCGTCGCGCTGACTCACGATCCGCGCCTGGATGACATGGCGTTGCTGACGGCGCTCGATTCCAGGGCGTTTTATGTCGGTGCGCTGGGGTCGCGGATCAACAGCCTGAAGCGCCGGGAAAACCTCGCTCAGCTAGGCTTGTCCCAAGAGGCCATCGAGCGCTTGCACGGCCCGATCGGTCTGCACATCGGCAGCCATTCCCCGGCGGAAATCGCCTTGTCGCTGCTGGCGGAAATTGTCGCGATCAAGAACGGCGTCGAGCTGAAACAGAAGAAGCCGTTGCAGGAGGAGGCATGAGCGGGCCAAACGGCGTCATCATGTTGGCGGCGGGGCAGGGCACTCGGTTTCGACAGGTGGCGGGTGCCGACAGGGACAAGTTGTTGGCTGACTGTACGGGGCGCGATGGCGGCGTTCGTTCGGTGATCGAGCAGGTGTTGGTGAGTTTGCCGGCCAGTCTTGAGAGGCGCGTTTTGGTGACGACTGCAGATCGCCCGCAAGTGATTCGCATGGCCAAGGCTTATGGTTTTGAGATTGTGCTGGTGGAATCCTCCGGTATGGGCGACAGCATTGCGGCTGGGGTGGCGGCGTGCCCGCAGCTCGGTGGCTGGTTGATTGTGTTGGGGGATATGCCGTTCATTCTGCCGTCGACGATTGAGCAGGTGTTGGCGGGGATTTCTGATGATGGGATCAGTGTTCCGGTGATCAATGGCGAATACGGGCATCCGGTTGGTTTCGGGCGAACGTTTGGACCGGGTTTGATGGCGTTATCGGGTGATCGTGGGGCCAAGCTGTTGTTTGCGTCGGCAAGGGTGGTTGAGGTGGCGGTGGAGGATGCCGGGGTGTTGTGGGATGTGGATGTGCCTGAGGCGTTGGTTTTCGCCTGATACACCGCCTTCGCGGGCAAGCCTCGCTCCTACAGTGATCGGCGGAAAACCTGTAGGAGCGAGGCTTGCCCGCGAAGAACGATAACGCGGTCTAACTGTGGAACCGCCGGCATAAAAAAGCCCCGCCTGGGTTACCAGGCGGGGCTTTTTAGTAGCCGATGGAATCAGACGAGAGGTTTAGGCTCGTGCTCTTTTTCCTGGGCTTGCTCGTGTTGCTCTACCGCTTCCTGAACGGAGCGTGGAGCTTCGTCGATCACGGAGTCAGCTGGTTCGGCAGCCACTTCAGCAGCCGGGGCAGGAGCAGCCTCGACGACTTCAGCAACAACCGGTGCCACTTCGACAGCGACCGGAGCAGCAGCGGCAGCCAGTTCGGCTTCCTTCTGCAGGCGCTCTTCTTCACGCTTGCGACGACGCACTTCACGCGGGTCGTTAGGTGCGCGGCCACTTGGTGTCAGGGCACTGGCCGGGGCAGCTTCAACCACTGGTGCAGCCACTTCGGCGACAACAGGGGCTTCAACGACCGGAGCAGGCTCTGGTTCGGCAGCCACAACAACAGGCTCGACAACCGCAACTTCAGCGACTGGCGCTGGCGTTTCGACCGCTACCGGCTCGGCAACCCAGTTGAAAGCGGTTTGCTCTTCGCGAACTTCACGAACGGTTTCGGTCACGGTTTCAGCGACGGTTTCAACAACCGGCTCTGCAACCACGGCAGGCGTTTCAGCAACAACGGCAGGCTCAGCGGCAGCTTCGACTTCAGGCTGTGCTTCACAAACCGGTGCCACTTCGACTTCCGGAGCGGCAGTTACTTCTACAGGCGTGGTCGCTTCAACGACTGGCGCTTCGACTGGAGCAGTTTCCAGTGTGGCGGCAGTGGCGCGTTCGGCTTGCTCGTTGGCCTGTGCTTCGGCCGGAGCGCTGATCACGGTGCTGGCAACGGCTGCGGTAACAGCCAGGCCAGCGGCCAGATCGGCAGCGCTTGGTGCTTCGGCGCCTTCGTTACCTTCGGCGGACTCGGATTCTTCCGAACCTTCGATCACGTTGCCGTTGGCATCGCGTTGACGCTCGCGACGGTTGCTGCGACGACGCTGGCCACGGGAGCGGCGGCGTGGACGATCGCCTTCGGCGCCTTCCTGACCGTCTTCCTGCAGTTGCTCTTCGTTGCCAGTCAGCTCTTCTTCAGCAACGGCGGCAGCGGCTTGCTCGGCGCGTGGTTGACGCTCCTCACGCGGAGGACGTGGCGCACGCTCTTCGCGTGGCTGACGAGCTGGACGCTCTTCAGCAGCAGCGGTAGCGGTAGCGGCAGCAGCAGCCGGAGCGGCGGCGTCCAGCGGTTCACGCAGTTCACGAACACGTTCTTCACGCTCGCCACGTGGCTTGCGATCTTCACGAGGTGCGCGTGGTGCACGTTCTTCGCGAGGGGCGCGTGGTGCACGCTCTTCACGTGGAGCGCGTTCTTCGCGAGCGACTGCCGGGGTTTCTTCACGGGCTTCGCGTGGCTCACGTGGTGCGCGTTCTTCACGCGGTGCACGTTCCTCGCGAGGCTTGCGTTCTTCATCGCGGCGACCGTTACGGTTGCGGCTCTGCTGACGGCCGTTGCGACGCTCTTCGTTACGGGCCGGGCGCTCGGTGGTTGCTGGTTTTTCAACCACAACCGGAGCAGCAGGCTCTTCCTTGGTAGCGAACAGGCTGACCAGCGACTTCACCAGGCCTTTGAACAGGCTTGGCTCTGGCGCGGCGGCCGGTGCAGCAACCGGTGCGGCGACGACTTCGGTCGGAACCGGAGCGTTGGCGCGGGCCGGCGCAGTCTTGACCGCGGCTTCCTGGCGAACCAGGGTGCGGGTCGCAGCGGCTGGCTGGACTTCTTCGACTTCGGCAGCGGCAGCAGCGATTTCGTAGCTGGACTGGTTGATGCTGGCTTCCGGGCTGTCATCACGCAGGCGCTGAACTTCGAAGTGCGGCGTTTCGAGGTGATCGTTCGGCAGAATGACGATGCGGGCACGGGTGCGCAGTTCGATCTTGGTGATCGAGTTGCGTTTTTCGTTAAGCAGGAAGGCTGCGACCGGAATTGGCACTTGTGCGCGAACTTCGGCGGTGCGGTCTTTCAGGGCTTCTTCTTCGATCAGGCGCAGGATCGCCAGCGACAGCGATTCAACATCACGGATGATGCCGGTGCCGTTGCAACGCGGGCAAACGATGCCACTGCTTTCGCCGAGCGATGGACGCAGGCGCTGACGGGACATTTCCAGCAGGCCGAAGCGCGAGATGCGGCCAACTTGCACGCGAGCGCGGTCGGCTTCCAGGCATTCGCGGACTTTCTCTTCCACGGCGCGCTGGTTCTTGGCAGGGGTCATGTCGATGAAGTCGATGACGATCAGGCCGCCGATGTCGCGCAGGCGCAACTGACGGGCGATTTCTTCGGCGGCTTCAAGGTTGGTCTGCAGGGCGGTTTCTTCGATGTCGCTGCCTTTGGTGGCGCGCGCCGAGTTGATGTCGATGGACACCAGGGCTTCGGTCGGATCGATAACGATGGAACCACCGGAAGGCAGCTCGACGACGCGCTGGAAAGCGGTCTCGATCTGGCTTTCGATCTGGAAACGGTTGAACAGCGGAACGCTGTCTTCGTACAGCTTGATCTTGCTGGCGTACTGCGGCATCACCTGGCGGATGAAGGTCAGGGCTTCGTCCTGGGCTTCAACGCTGTCGATCAGCACTTCGCCGATGTCCTGGCGCAGGTAATCGCGGATGGCGCGGATGATCACGTTGCTTTCCTGGTAGATCAGGAACGGCGCGGAGCGATCCAGCGAGGCTTCTTTGATGGCGGTCCAGAGTTGCAGCAGGTAATCGAGGTCCCACTGCATTTCTTCGCTGCTGCGGCCCAGGCCGGCAGTGCGCACGATCAGACCCATGTCGGCCGGTGCAACCAGACCGTTCAGGGCTTCACGCAGTTCGTTGCGCTCTTCACCTTCGATGCGACGGGAGATACCGCCGGCACGCGGGTTGTTCGGCATCAGAACCAGGTAACGACCGGCCAGGCTGATGAAGGTGGTCAGGGCTGCGCCCTTGTTGCCACGTTCTTCTTTTTCGACCTGAACGATGACTTCCTGGCCTTCGCTCAGGACGTCTTTGATGTTGACGCGGCCTTCAGGGGCTTTCTTGAAGTATTCGCGGGAGATTTCTTTGAGGGGCAGGAAGCCGTGGCGCTCGGAGCCGAAATCGACAAAGGCAGCCTCAAGGCTTGGTTCGATGCGAGTAATCCGGCCTTTATAGATGTTGGCCTTCTTCTGCTCGCGTGCACCGGATTCGATGTCCAGGTCGTAGAGGCGTTGGCCATCTACCAGTGCAACACGCAACTCTTCGGGTTGAGTTGCGTTAATCAGCATTCTTTTCATGTAGTACCGTCGGTTTCCGGGCTGCCGGAAACGGCGTTCGGCACACACGACTTCTCATGGTCGGTGTCAGGTGCGTCGGGAGTGGTTGGCCATTCCCGTGTCTAGCGAAGTCCGGCCAATGTGGGCCTTCGTCGCGACGTACGCGTCCTGCTTGCTGTGGCTACTTAAGCACTCAGTCAGGAGGAGGAATCAACCGGCGGCTGTGGACGAGATGAAGCGTCTTGATAAAGCCTATTGCTACACAGTCCAGCGGTTGTGCATCTCCACCCTACACGTATCCCTGATAATTCGGGTGCTGCCGCGCGCAGAATCCGCAGCGGGTTGGCATTTACCGTGAGCTCCGAAAGGGGAGGTCACGCATCATGGCTAATTTAGGCGTTGTTTCCGAAGCATTCGCTCGGGGTCATTCGCAGCTGACTGCACTTTGTGAACTGGCCGTGAATATGGGCTCGCGTAGCGAGTGAGAACTCTGCTTTGCGGCGTGATTCAGGCCTCATGTCACCTGCGCTCGTTACACCTGCAAACTCCACCGTTACGTAGCGAAAGCGCCGTAGGACGGCCTCGCGTCCTGGTGAATTGCATTGGTCAGGGCCGGTTTTTGACCGTTTGTCCGCTGTCCAGGCCGCTTTTGGCGGCGTTCGCGACTATAGCAGTAATGATTAAGTGCTTCAATTCCATAAAAAATTGATATCATCCGCGCCATGACGACTACTGCCCCCTCGACCCCAGGCGTACAACTGCTTGAGGTCTCGCCGGAATATGCCGGCCAACGTATTGATAACTTCCTTCTCGCTCGGCTCAAAGGCGTGCCCAAGACCTTGATTTACCGCATTTTGCGCAAAGGCGAAGTGCGAGTGAACAAAGGCCGGATCAAGCCCGAATACAAGCTGCAGGCGGGCGATATCGTGCGCGTGCCGCCGGTTCGCGTGCCTGAACGCGACGAACCTGTGCCGCTGGCCCAGGGCTTGCTGCAGCGACTTGAAGCCTCGATTGTCTATGAAGACAAAGCGCTGATCGTGATCAACAAGCCTTGCGGCATTGCGGTTCACGGCGGCAGCGGCCTGACTTACGGCGTGATCGAAGCCTTTCGTCAGTTGCGTCCGGATTGCAAGGAGCTCGAGCTGGTTCACCGCCTGGACCGTGACACCTCCGGCCTGCTGATGATCGCCAAGAAACGCAGCATGCTGCGTCACTTGCACACGGCCTTGCGCGGTGATGGCGTGGACAAGCGCTACATGGCGCTGGTTCGCGGCAACTGGGCGGCATCGATCAAGCAAGTCCGTGCATCGCTGGGCAAGAGCAATCTGCGTTCCGGCGAGCGGATGGTCGAGGTCGACGAGGAGGAGGGCAAGGAATCGGTGACCGTGTTCAAGGTCCTGCGTCGATTCGGCGACTTTGCCACCTTGATCGAGGCCAAGCCGATCACTGGCCGGACTCACCAGATTCGCGTTCACACTTTGCACGCCGGGCATTGCATTGCCGGCGACACCAAGTACGGCGATGACGATTTCAGCAAGGAAATCCGCGATCTGGGCGGCAAGCGCCTGTTCCTGCATGCGTACATGCTGACCGTGCCGCTGCCGGATGGCGGCGAACTGAAGTTGCAGGCGCCTGTCGACGAGATGTGGGCCAAGACTGTGGAGCGCCTGAGTGCACCCCTCTGATTACAAGCTGCTGATTTTCGATTGGGACGGCACGCTGGCTGATTCCATTGGTCGGATTGTTGAGGCGATGCACGTTGCGTCCGAGCGTTCCGGTTTTCAGTTGCGCGATGACTTTGCTGTCAAAGGCATCATCGGTCTGGGCCTGTCGGAAGCGATTCGCACGCTGTACCCCGAGATCAGCGATACCGAACTGGTGGCGTTTCGCGAGCATTATGCGGACCACTACATCGCCTCTGAAGCCGTGCCTTCGCCGTTGTTCGAAGGCGTCGTCGAGTCGATGGAGGCGTTCCGCGCCGAGGGCTATCATTTAGCGGTTGCCACCGGCAAAGCGCGTCGCGGGCTGGATCGGGTGCTGAAGTCGCACGGCTGGGAAGATTATTTCGACATCACCCGTGCCGCCGACGAAACCGCCAGCAAACCCCATCCTCTGATGCTTGAGCAGATCCTCGCCCATTGCGAAGTTCGTCCGGAGCAAGCGTTGATGGTCGGCGATTCGTCATTCGACCTGCAGATGGCGCGCAATGCCGGCATGGATTCGGTGGCGGTCAGCTACGGCGCGCAATCGATTGAAGCGCTGAAGTTGTTCGAGCCGGCGCTGGCTATTGATCGTTTTTCAGAATTGCATGCCTGGCTGAGTCAGCGGGCTTAATACGTTTTTTCCGGGGTAGATGGCCATGACCGACGAATGGAAAGCGCCCGCCAATCCGAGCGCAGAGAGCGGTGACGAGAAAAGCTGGAAGCTGCTGGAAAAGACCCTGCTCGCCAGCGTGCAGGAGCAGCGTCGGTCGCGTCGCTGGGGGATTTTCTTCAAGTTGCTGACCTTTGTGTACCTGTTTGGCGCGTTGATTCTGTTCACGCCGCTGATGGACATGGAGAAAGCCGCCACTCGCAGCGCCAATTACACTGCGCTGATCGAAGTGACGGGCATGATCGCCGACAAGGAGCCCGCCAGCGCTGACAACATCGTCGGCAGCCTGCGTGCCGCCTTCGAAGATAAGAAGGTCAAAGGCGTCATCCTGCGCATCAACAGTCCGGGCGGCAGTCCGGTGCAGTCCGGCTACGTGTATGACGAGATTCGCCGGTTGCGCGGCTTGAACCCGGACACCAAGGTTTACGCGGTAATCTCCGATCTGGGGGCTTCCGGTGCTTATTACATTGCCAGTGCGGCGGATCAGATCTATGCCGACAAGGCGAGCCTGGTGGGTTCCATTGGTGTGACGGCGGCGGGTTACGGGTTTGTCGGCACGATGGAGAAGCTGGGTGTCGAGCGTCGGACCTATACGTCGGGCGAGCACAAGTCGTTCCTCGATCCGTTCCAGCCGCAGAAGCCTGAGGAAACCCGGTTCTGGCAGGGCGTGCTCGATACGACGCACCAGCAGTTCATCAACAGCGTCAAGACGGGTCGTGGCGACCGACTCAAGGATAAAGAGCATCCGGAGTTGTTCTCCGGGTTGGTCTGGTCCGGTGAGCAGGCGCTGCCACTGGGGCTGATCGATGGTCTGGGTAATGCCAGTTCGGTAGCGCGTGATGTGATTGGCGAGAAAGAGCTGGTGGACTTCACCGTTCAGGAATCGCCGTTCGATCGCTTCTCGAAGAAACTGGGTGCCAGCGTGGCTGAGCAGTTGGCGATGTGGATGGGCTTCCAGGGTCCGTCGCTGCGCTGATCTTCCGGCTACATAAAAAAAACCGGCCCGAGTGGCCGGTTTTTTGTTGGCGCCCACATCCTGTAGGAGCCGGCTTGCCGGCGATGGCGTCCTCAAGATCGGTGAAGGACTCGACAGCCGTCAGGGGATTTGCACGCCTTCAGCCAGCAGCATGTCGATCAGACGAATCAGCGGCAGGCCGATCAGGCTGGTGGCGTCAGGGCCTTCGGTGCGCTGAAACAGGCTCACCCCCAATCCTTCCGCCTTGAAGCTGCCAGCGCAATCGTAGGGCTGTTCGGCGCGCAGGTAGCGTTCGATGCGTGCGGTATCGAGTGTGCGCATGTGCACGGTGAACGGAACGCAGTCGACCTGGCAGTGTCCCGTCTGGCTATTGAGCAGGGCCAGGCCGGTCAGAAAGGTTACGCTGGTGCCGCTTGAGGCCAGCAACTGCTCACGAGCCTTTTCGAAGGTGTGGGGTTTGCCGATAATGCGCTTGCCGAGCACTGCGACCTGATCGGAGCCGATAATCAGATGGGCGGGGTGGCTGCCGGCAAGGGCCCGGGCTTTTTCTTCGGCGAGGCGCTTTACCAGTTCGACGGCGGCC
This sequence comes from Pseudomonas sp. MM213, assembly GCF_020423045.1. Lineage (NCBI taxonomy): Bacteria > Pseudomonadati > Pseudomonadota > Gammaproteobacteria > Pseudomonadales > Pseudomonadaceae > Pseudomonas > Pseudomonas sp. MM213. Next base: position 2,910,796 of record NZ_CP081943.1, on the reverse strand, counting down.
TCATTCGGCCGATGACTTTCGTCGATGTCCGGCGAGCTGCAGGTGAACGGCAGCTGCAAGCGGGCCAGCAATTCTCGGCGATACACTGAGCTTGAAGCGAGTAATAAAGGCAGCATGCGCATCTCCAGAAGACAGGCGCGAATTCTAGCGAGGCTTCCAGGTGACGGACAGGGCTGAATTTCCTTTGACATGGCTGGGTGCATCCCTATAATGCTGCGCCTATGTTGAATGACCCGATTCCACCTCACGTTGACCCGCGCAAATTGGCTGACCGTGGCACCACCCTTCAAGGTGAACTGCTGCTGGCCGATTTGGAGAGACTCTGCGACCCGCTTTCCGACAATGTCGGTACGGTGCAGGCTAAATTCGTTTTTGAACGAGATGAACGTAAGTCTGTGGTAATCCACAGCTTTATCGACACCGAAGTCAAAATGGTTTGCCAGCGTTGTCTTGAGCTGGTCACCCTGCCGATCCACAGCGAATGCAGTTATGCTGTGGTGAAGGAGGGTGCGAATACCCAGTCGTTGCCGAAAGGTTATGACGTGCTGGAACTGGGCGAAGATCCTTTGGATCTGCAGTCACTGATCGAGGAGGAGCTTCTGCTCGCCTTGCCCATTGTGCCTGCTCATCATCCGGAAGAATGCCAGCAGCCGGCGGGTCTCGATGAGCCCGAACCGAGCGAGGACGAGGTAACGCGGTCCAACCCGTTCAGTGTATTGGCGCAGTTAAAGCGTGACCCAAACGTTTAGGAGTTAATCAATTATGGCTGTTCAGCAGAACAAAAAATCCCGCTCCGCCCGTGACATGCGTCGTTCGCACGACGCTCTCGAGGCTAGCACCCTGTCTGTAGAAAAAACCACCGGTGAAGTTCACCTGCGTCACCACGTATCGCCAGAAGGCGTATACCGTGGCCGTAAAGTGATCGACAAGGGCGCTGACGAGTAATCACTTGTCCGCTCAAGTCATCGCGATTGACGCAATGGGCGGGGACTTCGGTCCCCGCAGCATTGTTCAGGCCAGCCTTGCTTGTCTGATTGCTACGCCCTCGCTGCACCTGACCCTTGTCGGTCAACCCTCCCTTCTTGAAGAATTGATCGCTGGCCAATCGGCTGTGGATCGCTCGCGCCTGTCGATTACCCCGGCATCCGAAGTGATCACCATGGACGAAAAGCCTGCCCAAGCCTTGCGCGGCAAGCCGGACTCGTCGATGCGCGTGGCGCTCGAGTTGTTGCGTGATGGCAAGGTTCAGGCCTGTGTCAGCGCCGGCAATACCGGCGCGCTGATGGCCTTGTCACGGTTCGTGCTCAAGACCTTGCCGGGCATTGACCGGCCGGCCATGGTCGCGGCGATTCCGACGCAGAAGGGCTACTGTCAGTTGCTCGACCTGGGCGCCAACGTCGATTGCAGCGCCGAGCATCTGCTGCAGTTTGCGGTGATGGGCTCGGTCGCGGCGCAAACCCTGGGCATCGTTCGTCCACGGGTCGCATTGCTGAACATCGGCACCGAAGACATCAAGGGCAATCAGCAGGTCAAGCTGGCGGCGACCTTGTTGCAGAGCGCTCGCGGCATCAACTACATCGGTTTTGTCGAAGGTGACGGTTTGTACCGTGGCGAGGCGGATGTGGTGGTGTGCGACGGTTTTGTCGGCAATATTTTGCTCAAGTCCAGTGAAGGTCTGGCGACCATGATTGCCGGGCGAATTGAAGCGCTTTTCAAAAAAACCTCGCATCGAAAGTAGTGGGGGCCCTGGCGCTGCCGCTGATGAAGCGTCTTCAGGCTGATCTGGCGCCTGCTCGGCATAACGGCGCAAGCTTCCTCGGGTTGCAGGGGATTGTGGTGAAAAGCCACGGTTCGGCAGGGGTTCAGGGCTTCCAGAGTGCGATTCAGCGAGCCTTGATCGAGATCCAGGAAAACCTGCCGGAGCGCATTCACGGTCGTCTGGAGGATTTGTTGCTTTAGGCGTTTTCGTCGGACAATGCTTAAATGTGACCGCTCAGTTCAATTTGCCATCCAACTGTCAGTTTCTTGCGTCCCCCAAGCGGGACGTCAATTCTCCGACGACAAGATCATTAGGGGCTTGTTACATGTCTGCTTCCCTCGCATTCGTCTTTCCAGGACAGGGTTCGCAGTCCCTCGGCATGCTGGCCGAGTTGGGCGCGCAACATCCGGCGGTCCTCGAAACATTCAAAGAAGCATCCGACGCGCTCGGTTACGACCTGTGGGCACTGACCCAGCAAGGGCCGGAAGAGCAACTCAATCAAACCGATAAAACCCAACCGGCCATTCTGACCGCCTCGATCGCCTTGTGGCGTCTGTGGCTGGCGGAAGGCGGTGCGCGTCCGGCTTATGTTGCCGGTCACAGCCTGGGCGAGTACAGCGCCCTGGTCGCTGCGGGCAGCCTGAGCCTGGGTGACGCGGTGAAACTGGTGGAGCGTCGCGGTCAGTTGATGCAAGAAGCCGTTCCGGCCGGGCAGGGCGGTATGGCTGCCATTCTCGGCCTGGACGATGCTGACGTACTGGCAGCCTGTGCCGAAGCGGCGCAAGGCGAAGTGGTCAGCGCGGTCAATTTCAACTCTCCGGGTCAAGTCGTGATCGCCGGTGCCAAGGCGGCCGTCGAACGCGCCATCGAAGGCTGCAAGGCCCGTGGTGCCAAGCGCGCCATGCCGTTGCCAGTCAGCGTACCGTCCCATTGCGAGCTGATGCGTCCAGCCGCCGAGCGTTTCGCCGAGTCGATCGCTGCGATCAACTGGCAGGCACCACAGATTCCTGTGGTACAAAACGTCAGCGCGAACGTGCCGGCCGATCTCGAAACCCTCAAGCGCGATCTGCTTGAACAGCTCTACAAGCCTGTGCGCTGGGTCGAATCGGTCCAGGCGCTGGCCGCCAAGGGCGCGACCCAGTTGGTCGAATGCGGCCCTGGCAAAGTGCTGGCCGGCTTGAACAAACGCTGCGCCGAAGGCGTGTCGACATCCAACCTCAATACCCCAGACGCCTTCGCTGCCGCCCGTGCAGCGCTGGCCTGAATCAGGAGAAGCTTGCATGAGTCTGCAAGGTAAAGTTGCACTGGTCACCGGTGCGAGCCGCGGTATCGGCCAGGCCATCGCCCTGGAACTGGGTCGTCAGGGCGCCATTGTTGTGGGCACCGCGACATCCGCCTCGGGTGCCGAGCGCATCGCCGCTACCCTGAAAGAAAACGGTATTCAAGGCACTGGCCTGGAACTGAATGTCACCAGCGACGAATCCGTTGCCGCTGTGCTGGCGAGCATCCAGGAGCAGTTCGGTGCGCCGGCGATCCTGGTCAACAATGCCGGCATCACCCGCGATAACCTGATGATGCGCATGAAAGACGACGAGTGGCATGACGTCGTCGATACCAACCTGAACAGTCTGTTCCGCCTGTCCAAGGGCGTTCTGCGCGGTATGACCAAAGCCCGTTGGGGACGAATTATCAGTATTGGCTCGGTTGTGGGTGCCATGGGCAACGCAGGCCAAGTAAACTACGCTGCCGCCAAGGCAGGTCTGGAAGGTTTCAGTCGTGCCCTGGCGCGTGAAGTCGGTTCGCGTTCGATTACGGTAAACTCGGTGGCCCCTGGGTTCATCGACACCGATATGACCCGCGAACTGCCCGAGGCACAGCGTGAAGCCTTGCAGGCGCAAATTCCGCTGGGTCGTCTGGGGCAAGCTCAAGAGATCGCGTCTGTGGTCGCTTTTCTTGCATCCGACGGTGCGGCTTACGTTACTGGGGCTACAATCCCGGTGAACGGCGGGATGTACATGAGTTAAATGTGACGGGTTGCTTCAAAAAAATGTCATACGAGCTGTCTAAAATCCGTTATAAAGCTGCAATCTTTTTATAGGCAGAGGGTCACGGGGTTTGAGGAGTGAAGCTTTCAGTTGAAAAACTGAAAAGTCTTTCTATACACTTACCCACTGGCCAGCTGCCTGAATTTGTCCATTAGGAGTGAAAACAAGGTATGAGCACCATCGAAGAGCGCGTCAAGAAAATCGTTGCTGAGCAACTGGGCGTTAAAGAAGAAGAAGTGGTCAACACTGCTTCCTTCGTTGAAGACCTGGGTGCCGACTCCCTTGACACCGTTGAGCTGGTGATGGCTCTGGAAGAGGAATTCGAGACCGAAATCCCTGACGAAGAAGCTGAGAAGATCACTACTGTACAAGCTGCAATCGACTACGTTACTAGCCACCAGGCGTAATAGTTTGTAATCGTTGCTTGCTGTCATGGAAAAACCGCACTGCCATCATGGCGTGCGGTTTTTTCTTTAGGCCTGATGCAAAGTCGTCATTTGAAAAAGGAGAGTGCTGTGTCGCGTAGACGCGTCGTAGTCACCGGTATGGGTATGTTGTCGCCACTGGGCACGGATGTGCCGAGCAGTTGGCAGGGCATTCTGGCTGGCCGTAGTGGCATTGGTCTGATCGAACACACCGACCTTTCTGCCTATTCCACCCGTTTTGGCGGCTCGGTAAAGGGCTTCAATGTCGAGGAATACCTGTCGGTCAAGGAAGCTCGCAAGCTCGACCTGTTCATTCAGTACGGTCTGGCCGCAGGTTTTCAGGCGGTGCGTAACGCCGGTCTTGAAGTCACCGACGCCAACCGTGAGCGCATCGGCGTGGCCATGGGTTCTGGTATTGGCGGTCTGACCAATATCGAAGAAACCAGCCGCACGCTGCATGATTCCGGCCCACGACGGATCTCTCCGTTTTTCGTGCCTGGCTCGATCATCAATATGATTTCCGGTTTCCTGTCGATCCACCTGGGTGCACAGGGACCTAACTACGCCATCGCCACAGCGTGCACCACCGGTACGCACTGCATCGGCATGGCAGCTCGCAACATCATGTACGACGAAGCCGACGTGATGATTGCCGGCGGCGCCGAGATGGCGGCTTGCGGTCTGGGCATGGGCGGCTTCGGTGCCTCCCGCGCGCTGTCGACCCGCAACGACGAGCCGACCCGCGCCAGCCGTCCATGGGACAAGGGCCGTGACGGCTTCGTCCTGTCCGACGGTGCCGGTGCGCTGGTGCTTGAAGAGCTGGAACACGCCAAGGCTCGCGGCGCAACCATCTACGCCGAGCTGATCGGCTTTGGCACCAGTGGCGATGCCTACCACATGACGTCGCCGCCGGCTGACGGTGCGGGTGCTGCTCGTTGCATTTCCAACGCCCTGCGCGATGCGAAGATCAATAGCGATCAAGTCCAGTACATCAATGCCCACGGTACATCGACTTCGGCCGGCGACCTTGCCGAAGCCTGCGCGATCAAGTCGGTGTTCGGCGATCACGCCTACAAGCTGGCGGTCAGCTCGACCAAGTCCATGACCGGTCACCTGTTGGGTGCGGCGGGCGCAGTCGAGGCGATCTTCAGTGTGCTGGCGATCAATAGCCAGGTGGCACCGCCGACCATCAACCTCGACGAGCCGGACGAAGGCTGCGACCTGGACTTCGTGCCGCACACTGCGCGCAACATGGACATCGATGTGGTCCTGTCCAACTCCTTCGGGTTTGGCGGTACCAACGGCTCGCTGGTGTTCCGCCGGTTCGCTGACTGATGGACAGCTGGGTCGACGGTCAGCCGGCTGACGCTCTGTCGCTGAAGGATCGCGGCCTGGCTTACGGTGATGGTCTGTTCGAGACCATTGCCGTGCGGAACGGGCAGCCGCTGTTGCTGGACCGGCATCTGTCGCGCCTGGCGCAAGGCTGTTCACGCCTGGCGATCACGGCCGATCACGCGCTGATCCGCAGCGAGCTGCTGGCCTACGCTGCAGCACTGGGCGAGGGCGTGCTCAAACTCATCCTCACCCGCGGCGACAGCCTGCGCGGTTACGCGCCAGATCCTGCGGCCCAGGCCCGACGCATTCTTCAGGGCAACCCGCCTGCCGCTTACCCTGTCGTACATGCGGAGCAGGGCGTTCGCCTGTTTCCTTGCGCCACACGACTGTCCAGACAACCCTTGCTCGCCGGGCTCAAACACCTGAACCGTCTTGAGCAAGTCATCGCCCGTTCCGAATGGCAAGACACCGAGCATGCCGAAGGCTTGATGCTCGATCAGGCCGGGCGGGTGATTGAGGGTGTGTTCAGTAATCTGTTCCTGGTTCGCGATGGCGTGTTGATCACTGCCGATCTCAAGCGCTGCGGCGTGGCCGGTGTGATGCGCGCCGAATTATTGTTTCAAGCCGAGTCGCTGGGGATTCCCACGCAAATCACCGACATCACCCTCGAACAGCTGCAATGGGCTGATGAGGTCTTTATCTGCAACAGCGTGTATGGCGTTTGGCCGGTGCGCGCCTATGCAGCTCTGAGCTGGCCGGTTGGGCCGCTCACCCGTAAACTCCAAACCATTGCCCGCGCGCTACTGGATGCTTGATACGTGAGACGTAAATTCTTGCTGCTGCTGGAAACCGGATTGGTTCTGGCAGGGCTGTGTCTGGGCGCTTCGGCCTGGAAGATTCATTCGGCGCTGGAACAGCCGCTGAACATTACCCAGGAACAACTCCTGGAAGTGCCCAAAGGCACGACACCCACCCGCACTTTCTATCGACTCGAAGCCGATGGCGTCATCAAGGACGCTTTCTGGTTGCGTGTGTACTGGCGCTTCAACCTGGCCGGGCAACCGTTGCACAAAGGTGAGTACCGCATGCAGCCCGGCATGACGGTGGAAAACCTGATCGACCTGTGGAAACGCGGGGAAATGGTGCAGTACAGCCTGACGCTGGTCGAAGGCTGGAATTTCCATCAAGTGCGTGCTGCGCTGGCCAAGGATGAAAAACTTGAGCAGACGCTGAACGGTTTGAGCGATAGCGAAGTGATGGACAAGCTCGGTCACGCCGGGATCTTCCCGGAAGGGCGATTCTTCCCGGACACCTACCGTTTCGTGCGTGGCATGACGGACGTCGAGCTGCTGAAAAAAGCCTACGACCGCCTCGACGAAGTCCTGGCCAAGGAGTGGGGGCAGCGTGCGGCTGACGTGCCGTACACCGAACCCTACCAGGCGTTGATCATGGCCTCGCTGGTGGAAAAGGAAACCGGCGTACCGCAAGAGCGTGGCCAGATTGCTGGCGTGTTCGTGCGGCGCATGGAAATGGGCATGCTGTTGCAGACCGATCCGACCGTGATCTACGGTCTCGGTGATCGCTACAACGGCAAGTTGACCCGCGCCCATCTCAAGGAAGCGACCCCTTACAACACCTACGTGATCTCCGGCCTGCCGCCGACGCCGATCGCGATGGTCGGCCGCGAAGCGATCCATGCGGCACTCAACCCGGTGGCCGGCAACAGTCTGTATTTTGTCGCGCGCGGCGATGGCAGCCACGTGTTCTCCGATGATCTGGATGCTCACAACAGCGCGGTGCGTGAATTCCAGCTCAAGCGTCGCGCCGATTACCGCTCCAGCCCGGCGCCGGTCACCGCGCCAGAGGCGACGAATGAGCAGGCTCCGATCCCGGCGGCTTCGCCTGACCCGGCCCCGGAGGCGTTGGCGCCAGTGACGCCGCCAGAGCCGGCTGAAGAAACGACTGAAGAACCTGCTAAAGAGCCCGCTGCTGCACCCGCGCCCGAATCGGATGCAACCGTGCCGCAAAGCCCGCAATGATTCTGACTAAGGACTGCCTGTGACTGGCTTGTTTATTACCCTGGAAGGCCCCGAAGGCGCCGGCAAGAGCACCAATCGCGAATACCTCGCCGAGCGCCTGCGCGCCGCCGGTATTGAAGTGGTGCTGACCCGCGAGCCGGGCGGCACGCCTCTGGCCGAGAAGATCCGCGAGGTGCTGTTGGCGCCAGTCGAGGAAACCATGGACCCCGACACCGAGCTGTTGCTGGTGTTTGCCGCGCGTGCCCAGCACCTGTCCGGCGTGATCCGCCCGGCGCTGGCCCGTGGCGCGGTGGTGTTGTGCGATCGCTTTACCGACTCGACCTACGCCTATCAGGGCGGCGGTCGCGGTTTGTCGCTGGAGCGCATCGCTACGCTGGAAAGCTTCGTTCAGGGCGAGCTGCGCCCGGACCTGACGCTTATTTTCGATCTGCCGGTGGAAGTGGGGCTGGCCCGCGCCAGCGCTCGCGGTCGTCTGGATCGCTTTGAGCTCGAAGGCCGGACGTTTTTCGATGCGGTGCGCAGTGCGTTCCTCAAACGCGCTGAAGCCGACCCGGCGCGATATGTGCTGGTCGACGCTGCCCAGCCGCTGGCGCAGGTTCAACAGTCGCTGGACGCCTTGTTGCCGCGTCTGCTGGAGCTGACCCGTGGCTGAAGCCTATCCGTGGCAGGACAGCCTCTGGCAGCAGTTGGCAGGTCGCAAACAACATGCGCACGCCTATCTGCTGCACGGCCCGGCCGGGATCGGCAAGCGAGCGCTGGCCGAGCGCCTGATGGCCAGCCTGCTGTGCCAGCGCCCGACCGCGCAGGATGCTTGCGGCGAATGCAAATCCTGCCTGCTGCTCAAAGCCGGCAGCCACCCTGACAACTACATCCTCGAGCCGGAAGAAGCCGACAAGGCGATCAAGGTCGATCAGGTTCGTGAGCTGGTCAGCTTCGTGGTCCAGACCGCGCAGATGGGTGGGCGCAAAGTGGTGTTGATCGAGCCAGTCGAGTCGATGAACATCAACGCCGCCAACGCCTTGCTCAAAAGCCTTGAAGAGCCGTCCGGCGATACGGTGCTGTTACTGGTCAGTCACCAGACCAGTCGACTGTTGCCCACCATCAAAAGCCGCTGCGTGCAGCAAGCCTGTCCACTGCCAAGCGAGGCCATGAGCCTTGCGTGGCTGGCCAAGGCGTTACCGGACAGTTCGGAAGAAGAGCGCGTCGAACTGCTGACCCTCGCCGCCGGCTCACCGCTGGCGGCGGTGAATTTGCAGGCCCAGGGCGTGCGCGAGCAGCGGGCGTTGGTGGTCGACGGTGTGAAGAAGTTGCTCAAGCAGCAGCAATCGCCGACGCAACTGGCCGAAGGCTGGAACGCGATTCCGCTGTTATTGCTGTTTGACTGGTTCTGCGACTGGTCGAGCCTGATCCTGCGGTATCAGCTGACTCAGGATGAAGACGGGCTGGGATTGGCCGATATGCGCAAGGTGATTCAATACCTGGCGCAGAAAAGCGCTCAAGACAAAGTCCTGAACATTCAGGACTGGATCCTCGCCCAGCGCCAGAAAGTCATGAGCAAGGCCAACCTCAATCGGGTGCTGTTGCTTGAAGCGCTGCTGGTGCAATGGGCGTCGTTGCCTACCCAGAAGTGACCGACTGGGCCTATCCTCTGAACATCAGCAGTGGAGGTCAGCATGAATGAAGCCGTCAATCCGGGGCCGCGCAACGGCATTTTGTCCCTGACCATCAAGGACAACTCCGTGCTCTACGCGGCCTACATGCCCTTCATCAAGAACGGTGGCCTGTTTATCCCGACCAACAAGAGCTACAAGTTGGGCGATGAGGTATTCATGCTGCTGAACCTGATGGACGAGCCGGAGAAAATTCCGGTCGCCGGCAAGGTTGCCTGGATCACCCCCAAAGGCGCGCAAGGCAACCGGGCCGCGGGCGTCGGCGTGCAGTTCAACGACGGTGACGACACCGCGCGCAGTCGAATCGAAACCCACCTGGCCGGAGCCCTGAAGTCCGACCGTCCCACTCATACGATGTAAGTTGCAGCCCTTTTTATGCTCGTAGATTCCCATTGTCACCTTGATCGCCTTGACCTCGCCGCCCATGACGGCTCGCTGGATGCCGCACTCGATGCGGCCCGCCAGCGCGGGGTAGGGCACTTTCTGTGTATCGGCGTCAGCGTCGACAACGCCGCCGATGTCAAAGCCCTGGCCGAACGTTATGACGATGTCGACTGTTCGGTCGGCGTGCACCCGTTGGACGTGCAGCCGGGCGCTGCGCCAGCGCTGGATTGGCTGCTGCAGGAGCTCAATCATCCGCGTGTGGTCGCGATTGGTGAAACCGGCCTGGATTACCACTACGAACCTGAAGCGGCGGAGTTGCAGCAGGAGTCGTTTCGCTTGCACCTGCAAGCCGCGCAGCAGACCGGCAAACCGGTGATCATTCACACACGCGGTGCCCGGGCGGACACGCTGAACCTGCTGCGCGAGGCCGCTTTGCCCCAGGCCGGCGTTTTGCATTGCTTTACCGAAGATTGGGACATGGCCAAAGCGGCGCTGGACATGGGTTATTACATTTCCCTGTCTGGCATCGTCACTTTCCGCAACGCCGATGCGCTGCGTGACGTGGCCAGTAAAGTGCCTGCCGACCGATTGCTGGTGGAAACCGACTCGCCGTACCTGGCGCCGATCCCTTATCGCGGCAAGCCGAACCTGCCGCAATATGTGCGGGAAGTGGCAGAGTTTCTGGCAATGCTACGCGGTGAATCCTACGATCGATTTGCCGCGCAGACGACCGAGAACTTCAAGCGACTGTTCCCGCTGGCGCATGTGAAAGGTTAAATCGCAGGCAAAAAAAACCCGGGTTCTGGGGGGTGAATCCGGGTTAAGACCATTAGGAGTAAAACAATGGTACGCGGTCCGTTGGTACCAATATCGACGCGGCACTTGGGGGAGATGCCCCGCCGACAGTTGAAGTATTGATCAGTATTGCGCTGAGTCCAGTTTACCGGCCCAGGTTTTTAAACAATTTTGGAATACAGGCGCTTCGGAAGAGTTCTCATTAAAAGCTGGTGCTGACAGAATTCATCTAGAAACACAGATATGGAAGGATGATCCGTGCATTTTGCCGCAAGTTAGGCATAATACGCGGCTTCGAATTTTGACCCCGACAGACCTTTTCTTATGCATAAAGAACCTCGTAAGGTCCGTGAATTTCGTCGCCGCGAGCAAGAAATTCTCGATACCGCGCTCAAGCTGTTCCTCGACCAAGGTGAAGACAGTGTCACCGTCGAGATGATTGCTGATGCCGTCGGTATCGGCAAAGGCACAATCTACAAGCACTTCAAATCCAAGGCGGAGATCTACCTGCGCCTGATGCTCGATTACGAGCGTGATTTGAACGAGCTGTTGCATTCGGCCGATGTCGACAAGGACAAGGAAGCGCTGTCCCGGGCCTACTTCGAATTCCGCATGCGCGATCCGCAACGTTACCGCTTGTTCGATCGCCTGGAAGAAAAGGTGGTCAAGGGCAATCAGGTGCCGGAGATGATCGAGGAGCTGCACAAGATTCGCGCCTCGAACTTCGAACGCCTGACCCTGCTGATCAAGGGCCGGATCAGCGAAGGCAAGCTCGAAGACGTGCCGCCTTACTTCCATTACTGCGCATCCTGGGCGCTGGTGCACGGCGCCGTGGCGCTGTATCACTCGCCGTTCTGGAGCAATGTGCTGGAAGATCAGGAAGGCTTCTTCCAGTTCCTGATGGACATCGGCGTGCGCATGGGCAACAAGCGCAAGCGCGACACCGACACGCCGAGTAGCTGAGTCATTCAGTTGCCTTATTGCGCCATGATTTCGCTATATGGCGCAGTACCTCAGTAATATACTCAGGCATGGGACTTGCTAAAACTTGATTTGTGAGTCAAGTTTTACGTCGTCCGAATTCCTTGTGCCGGAGTGACCATGATCGTTGACCGTCAAGGCAGGCGTTTTCGTAATCTGCGAATCAGCCTGACCTCCGCCTGCAATTACGCGTGTACCTATTGCGTGCCTAACGGCAAGCGGCTGGTTGCTGCGCAGGATGAACTGTCGGCCGAAGCCATGGCACGCGGCGTTGCCTACTTGATCGAGGCGGCGGGGATCGAACGGCTGCGCATCACCGGCGGTGAGCCGTTGGTCAGCCCCAAACTCGAAGCCTTCATGACCGCCGTCGGGCAGATGGGCCTGCAAGACATCAGCCTGACCACCAATGGTCAATTGCTGGCGAAAAAACTGCCCCTGCTGGTCGATGCCGGCATTCGTCGCATCAACGTTTCCCTTGATACCCTGGATGCCGGCGCATTCCGCAGCATTGCTCGCGGCGGCGATCTGGCGACTGTGCTCGATGGCATGGACCAGGCCAGCGCCGCTGGCATGAAGATCAAGGTCAACATGGTGCCGCTGCGCGGGCAGAACCTCGATCAAGTCATGCCGCTGCTCGATTATTGCCTGGAGCGTGGCTATGAACTGCGCTTCATCGAACTGATGCGCATGGGCCACCTGGCCAACGACAACAACGCATTCCTGCAACAATTCGTCAGCCTGCAACAGCTGTTGAGCCTGATCGGTGATCGCTATGAGTATCTCCAGGCCGATGCTCCGGTTGACGCCACGGCGGTGCGCTATGAAATTCCGGGGCAGGGCTATTTCGGGGTAATCGCCAACGAAAGTGTTCCGTTCTGCCGAACCTGTTCGCGGCTGCGCCTGTCTTCAACCGGGTGGCTGCATGGCTGCCTGTCGTCGAGCAATCGTCACTATGTCGGCGATCTGCTGGATAAACCTCGTCACCAGGCATTGCCGGCTTTGCAGCGACTCCTGGTGAAGGCCTTGGGTGACAAGCAGGAGGTGGCGTTTTCCGGTGGTGCGACCGTCATGAAGATTATCGGCGGCTGAACCGGCCTCTTCGCGGGCAAGCCTCGCTCCTACAGTTATTCGCAAATCCCTGTAGGAGCGAGGCTTGCCCGCGAAGGCAATCTGTCAGGCGACGATGAACATGAGCTGGCGCGGAAGCTGCATCCCATGGCCATTCGCCGGTTTTCCGTCACCGGCCTCTGGAGGGTAGGATGCGTAGCCTGGTTTTGCTGCTGGCCGTTTTGGCGCTTGGTGGCTGCATGAATGTCAGCGATATGGCTGAAGAAGCTCGCTACCACATGAGCGACGTGGGGCTGCTTGACCACAGCGACAGCCGCCGCGTGAACAACCTGCGCATTCAGCCGGATTCGTTCGTCTATATCGCCCAAGGCGCCTTTGTGCCGCCGGGCAGTGCGGTCTACCCGCGACCTAACGTGATTGCCGAAGTCGCCTTCGACGGTTTTATCGAATACTTCCCGATGGTCCGCCGCGCACACACGCCGGAAGGCCTCGAGCAGGCCATGGGCGAAGCCCGTGCGGTCGGTGCGCATTACCTGCTCTACACCCGTTTCGCCAAGTCTGACGACCGTATCGGCAACACGGACGAATGGCTCGACCAGGAAGCCGTGGATCGTCTGGGTATCGACTCCGGCGTGATTCAGATCATGTTGATCGAGACCAGCACCCAGTATTTGATTGATACTGCACGTATCAAGAGTCGTGGCGGTTTACTGACGTTCTACGACAAAAAGCCAGAAGACCTGATGGGCCCGCCGCTGCGGCAATACGCGCGCAGCCTGCTGGGGCTCGGCGACCAGTAATTCCAAGGAGAACGCCATGAGTGGCCCGCAAAAAGCCAACGACCTGTTGGGGCAAATCCCCAAGACCCAAGGCTTGCCACCGGTCCACTTGTGGAACCCCGACTTCTGCGGCGACATCGACATGCGCATCGCCCGCGACGGCACCTGGTATTACCTGGGCACGCCGATCGGGCGCAAGCCGATGGTCAAACTGTTCTCCACCATCATTCGCCGCGACGGCGATGATTATTTCCTCATCACCCCGGTCGAGAAAGTCGGCATCAAGGTTGACGATGCTCCGTTCGTGGCGATTGCCGTGGATGTTGAAGGCGAGGGTGAAGCCCAGGTCTTGCGCTTCACCACCCATGTGGATGAAACCGCCGAGGCCGGTGCCGACCATGCGATCCGCGTGGTGATTGATCCGGTGACACAAGAGCCTGCGCCTTACGTGCATGTGCGCTCCAATCTCGAAGCGCTGATTCATCGCAATGTGTTTTACCAATTGGTGGAGTTGGCGGTGACTCGTGAAATCGATGGGCAGCGTTGGCTGGGCGTATGGAGCGGCGGCATCTTCTTCCCCATCGGCCTCGAGCCTTGAGTCGTCAGTGCTGACGCCTTCGCGGGCAAGCCTCGCTCCTACAGAGTTCGCCGGCGCCTGTAGGAGCGAGGCTTGCCCGCGAAGAACGATAACGCGATCTCGCTACTCAGCTTCAAAATCAAATTGACACCCAATCGTATGATGATTAGCGTGGGCAACAATCGCGAACGGCATTGTGCCGTCCCTGCATCGAGGTGCCCATGTCCAGCAGTTTTCACGCATCGACGGTCGATTGGCTGGGTTGCTGGATTGCGGCGGGCCAGGTAAAACCCGGCGAAACCCTCAAGGTTGAGGCCGACCTGGGCGAGCAGCTCGGCGTCAGTCGCACCGTCATCCGCGAAGCCATCAAAACCCTGGTCGCCAAAGGCATGCTCGAAGTCGGGCCGAAGGTCGGCACGCGGGTATTGCCGGTGCGACGCTGGAACCTCTTCGATCCGCAAGTCGTCGGCTGGCTGTCCCGCAGCGGCCTGCCGGAAAACTTCGTCGACGACCTCCTTGATTTACGCCGCACCATCGAGCCGATGGCCGTGCGCTGGGCCTGCGAGCGGGCGACCGTCGAGCAGGTGCAGGCGGTGCTTCAGGCCTATAACGCACTGGAGCGCGCGGTGCACAGCGGCATCGATTACAACCGCGCCGACCAGTTCTTCCACGAGTGCATCCTCGCGGCCAGCCACAATCAATTCATCGAACAAATGGTCCCGGCCCTCGGCGCGTTGCTGGCGGTGTCTTTTGAAGTCTCCGCCGCCGACCCTGACGAACTGCGCCGCACGCTGCCAATTCACAAAGACATGGCCGACGCCATCGCCGCCCGCGACGCGGCACGCGGTGTGTGGGCCTGCATGACGCTGATCGACAACGCCGACATGGCCATCAAACGCTTCTACCCAAAAGTCATGGCCGACAAAAAAGCCGGCTAAAAACATAGAACCCTGTAGGAGCGAGCCTGCTCGCGAAAAACTTCAAGGCAGCGCGTTTATGCAGCGGACACGCGTTACCGTTGACGTCCATCGCGAGCAAGCTCGCTCCTACAAACAAGAACAACGCAGGAGGTTTCATGGAATGGACCGCAGTCACCGGACACCGGGCACGCCTCGGCGAAGGCCCGTTCTGGGATGCGCCGACGCAAGCCCTCTATTGGGTGGATATCGCCGGCAAACAGGTACTGCGCCTGATCGGTGCCAACGTGCAGATCTGGCAGATGCCCGAGCACGTGTCGGCTTTCATTCCCTGCGAAAGCGGTGATGCGCTGGTGACGTTGAGCAGTGGCGTGTATCGGCTCGATCTGGATTCGCCAGGCCTTGAGCCACGGCTGACCTTGTTCTGCGTCGCCGACCCGCAGCCGGGCAATCGCGGCAACGAAGCCCGTTGCGATGCCCAGGGGCGACTCTGGCTCGGCACCATGCAAAACAACATCGGCGAAAATGGCGAAGACCTGCCCGTTGTGCGGCGTTCCGGCGGCTTGTTTCGTATCGACCGGGATGCCCGGGTCACGCCGCTGCTGCGCGGTTTGGGCATTCCCAATACGTTGTTGTGGAGCGATGACGCCACCACGCTTTATTTCGCCGACAGTCTGGATGGCACGCTCTACCAGCATTTCATCCGCACCGACGGCGGCCTCGATCCCGCGCTGGTCTGGTTCGGCCCGCATCAACGTGGCGGCCCCGACGGCTCGGCGATGGATGCCAGAGGTTATATCTGGAACGCGCGCTGGGACGGCAACTGCCTGATCCGGCTGACACCGGATGGGTATGTCGATCGCATCATCGAATTGCCAGTCAGTCGCCCGACCAGTTGTGTCTTCGGCGGTGCGGACCTGAAAACCCTCTACATCACCAGCGCTGCGAGCCCGCTCAACCATCCGCTGGACGGCGCGGTGTTGTCGATCCGGGTCGATATACCCGGAAAGCCCTGTACGAGATTTGCTGATTAAATCCCAAGATATGGGATGTAAAATTATATATTGAGATTATTTGGCGGTCGGGTTTATAGTCGGCTCCAATCAGTTACACGCACTCACACTTAAAAAAACAAAACAGGTGAAGTGATGCAGCGATTTTCCAACACGTTTTTTGGCCGGACATCGACAGATGCCCGGTTTTTGTCGTGCCCGCGAAAGGGAGCGCTGATCCATGGCTGAAGCGCTCTCCCTGCCTCCAGTGCCCGAACCGCCGAAGGGCGAGCGCCTGAAAAACAAGGTCGTGCTGCTGACCGGTGCCGCTCAGGGCATTGGCGAGGCGATTGTTGCGGCCTTCGCTTGCCAGCAAGCCAGGCTGATCATCAGCGACATCCAGGGCGAGAAAGTCGAAAGCGTCGCGGCGCATTGGCGCGCCCAAGGCTTCGATGTTCAGGCGATCAAGGTTGACGTATCCAATCAACAAGACCTGCACGCGATGGCAAAAAGGGCCGTCGAGTTGCATGGCCGCATCGACGTGCTGGTCAACTGCGCCGGCGTCAATGTGTTCCGCGATCCGCTGGAAATGACTGAAGAAGACTGGCGCCGCTGCTTTGCCATCGACCTCGATGGCGCCTGGTTCGGCTGCAAGGCGGTGTTGCCGCAGATGATCGAGCAGGGCATCGGCAGCATCATCAACATCGCCTCGACCCATTCCACGCACATCATTCCCGGCTGCTTCCCGTACCCGGTGGCCAAGCACGGTTTGCTCGGCCTGACCCGCGCACTGGGCATCGAATACGCGCCGAAAGGCATTCGCGTCAACGCCATTGCACCGGGCTACATCGAAACCCAACTGAACGTCGATTACTGGAACGGTTTTGCCGACCCGCAGGCCGAACGTCAGCGCGCTTTCGATCTGCATCCGCCGCGGCGCATTGGCCAGCCGATTGAAGTGGCGATGACGGCAGTCTTCCTGGCCAGCGATGAAGCGCCGTTCATCAACGCCTCGTGCATCACCATCGATGGTGGGCGCTCGGTGATGTACCACGACTGAATAACCGGGG
This sequence comes from Pseudomonas sp. MM213, assembly GCF_020423045.1. Taxonomy (NCBI): domain Bacteria; kingdom Pseudomonadati; phylum Pseudomonadota; class Gammaproteobacteria; order Pseudomonadales; family Pseudomonadaceae; genus Pseudomonas; species Pseudomonas sp. MM213. The sequence goes on along the minus strand of NZ_CP081943.1, from coordinate 2,893,960 downwards.
TTTCAGGCGCGGAATTACGTCTGAAATCCAATCATCATACGATATGACTATTTGCTACAACGTTTGCACCGGCTTTGAAAAATAACGCTCAAAAAAAATAACAAGGAGTCAGCTTATGAATCGTCGTCGTGGGATCCGTTCCCTGTGCTGTGCCGCTTTGGCGGTCACCGCGGTCAGCCTCAGCAGCAGCTTGCTGGCGGCCGAGGAAGTGAAGATCGGCTTTCTGGTCAAGCAGGCGGAAGAGCCCTGGTTCCAGACCGAATGGGCCTTCGCCGAAAAGGCCGGCAAAGAGAAAGGCTTCAAGGTCATCAAGATCGCCGTGCCGGACGGCGAGAAAACCCTGTCCGCCATCGACAGCCTGGCTGCCAACGGCGCCAAGGGCTTCGTGATTTGCCCGCCGGACGTGTCCCTCGGCCCGGCGATCATGGCCAAAGCCAAACTCAACGGTTTGAAAGTGATTGCCGTGGATGACCGTTTCGTCGATGCCAGCGGCAAGTTCATGGAAGACGTTCCGTACCTCGGCATGGCGGCGTTCGAAGTCGGCCAGAAGCAGGGCGCGGCGATGGCCGCCGAAGCGAAAAAACGCAACTGGGACTGGAAAGACACCTACGCGGTCATCAACACCTACAACGAACTCGACACCGGTAAGAAGCGCACCGACGGTTCAGTCAAAGCGTTGGAAGACGCCGGCATGCCAAAAGACCACATCCTGTTCTCGGCCCTGAAAACCCTCGACGTGCCGGGCAGCATGGACGCCACCAACTCGGCGCTGGTGAAACTGCCGGGCGCGGCGAAGAACCTGATCATCGGCGGCATGAACGACAACACCGTACTGGGCGGCGTACGCGCCACCGAGAGCGCCGGTTTTGCTGCGGCCAACGTGATCGGCATCGGCATCAACGGCACCGACGCCATCGGCGAACTGAAAAAGCCCAACAGCGGCTTCTTCGGCTCGATGCTGCCAAGCCCGCACATCGAGGGTTACAACACCGCCAGCATGATGTTCGAGTGGGTCACCACCGGCAAAGAGCCGGCGAAGTACACCGCCATGGACGACGTGACCCTGATCACGCGCGACAACTTCAAGCAGGAGCTGGAAAAGATCGGCCTCTGGAACTGAGGCGCGGTTGATTTCATCGGCGGCCCTGGCGACGGGGCTGCCTGATCTGTGTGATGAGGTGTTTTATGCACGCGCAAGTACAGACACAACACGACAGCGTCGGCGGCAGCCTGCGCTTCAACGGGATCGGCAAGACCTTTCCCGGGGTGAGGGCGCTGGACGGCATCAGCTTCGTCGCCCATCCGGGTCAGGTTCATGCCTTGATGGGTGAGAACGGCGCCGGCAAATCGACCCTGCTGAAAATCCTCGGCGGCGCCTACACGCCGAACAGCGGCGACCTGCAGATCGGCGAGCGAACGATGGTCTTCAAGTCCACCGCCGACAGCATCGGCAACAAGGTGGCGGTGATCCATCAGGAACTGCATCTGGTGCCGGAAATGACCGTGGCGGAAAACCTGTTCCTCGGTCATTTGCCCGCCAGTTTCGGCCTGATCAATCGCGGCGCACTGCGACAACAAGCGCTGGCCTGCCTCAAGGGCCTGGCCGATGAAATCGATCCGCAGGAGAAGGTCGGGCGCCTGTCCCTCGGGCAGCGGCAACTGGTGGAAATCGCCAAGGCGTTGTCCCGTGGCGCGCATGTGATCGCGTTCGACGAGCCGACCAGCAGCCTCTCGGCGCGGGAGATCGATCGCTTGATGGCGATCATCGGGCGCCTGCGCGACGAAGGCAAAGTGGTGCTTTACGTCTCCCATCGCATGGAAGAAGTGTTCCGCATCTGCAACGCGGTGACAGTGTTCAAGGACGGCCGGTACGTGCGCACCTTCGAGGACATGAGCGAGCTGACCCACGATCAATTGGTCACGTGCATGGTCGGGCGCGACATTCAGGACATCTACGATTACCGCCCGCGCAAGCGTGGCGCGGTGGCGTTGAGGGTCGACGGTCTGCTCGGGCCGGGCTTGCGTGAGCCGGTGAGTTTCGATGCGCACAAAGGCGAGATCCTCGGGCTGTTCGGTCTGGTGGGGGCAGGGCGAACCGAGCTGTTTCGCATGCTCAGCGGCCTTGAGCGCAACACCGCGGGGCGCCTGGAATTGCGCGGTCATGAACTGAAACTGCGTTCACCCCGCGATGCGATTGCCGCCGGCATTCTGCTGTGTCCCGAGGACCGCAAGAAGGAGGGCATCATGCCGCTCTCCAGCGTTGCCGAGAACATCAACATCAGCGCGCGCGGCGCCCATTCCACCTTCGGTTGCCTGTTGCGCGGCCTGTGGGAGAAGGACAACGCCGACAAGCAGATCAAGGCGCTGAAAGTGAAGACGCCCAGCGCGGAACAGAAAATCATGTACCTGTCCGGCGGCAATCAGCAGAAGGCGATTCTCGGCCGCTGGCTGTCGATGCCGATGAAAGTGCTGCTTCTGGATGAACCGACTCGCGGCATCGACATCGGCGCCAAGGCCGAGATTTACCAGATCATCCATAACCTGGCTGAAAGCGGCATCGCGGTGATCGTGGTGTCCAGCGACCTGATGGAAGTGATGGGTATTTCCGACCGCATCCTGGTGCTCTGCGAAGGGGCGATGCGCGGCGAACTGTCCCGTGACGAAGCCAACGAATCCAACCTGCTGCAACTGGCTTTGCCGCGCCACCGTGCTGACGGCGTGGCGAACTGAGAGGTGACTATGATGACAACCCAAAACAACGCTCTGCCCACCCAGCGCAAACCTCTGGACCTGCGGCGCTTTCTCGATGACTGGGTGATGCTGCTCGCGGCCGTCGGGATCTTTGTGCTCTGCACCTTACTGATCGACAACTTCCTTTCGCCGCTGAACATGCGCGGTCTGGGCCTGGCGATTTCCACCACCGGGATTGCCGCATGCACCATGTTGTATTGCCTGGCGTCGGGGCATTTCGACTTGTCGGTGGGCTCGGTGATTGCCTGTGCCGGCGTGGTCGCGGCGGTGGTGATGCGCGACACCGACAGCGTGTTTCTCGGTGTGGTGGCGGCGCTGTTCATGGGCTTGATCGTCGGGCTGATCAACGGGATCGTGATCGCCAAGCTGCGGGTCAATGCATTGATCACTACGTTGGCGACCATGCAGATCGTTCGCGGTCTGGCCTACATTTTTGCCAATGGCAAAGCGGTGGGCGTGTCGCAGGAGTCGTTCTTCGTCTTCGGTAACGGCCAGTTGTTTGGCGTGCCGGTGCCGATCCTGATCACCATTGCCTGCTTCCTGTTTTTCGGCTGGTTGCTGAATTACACCACCTACGGGCGCAACACCATGGCCATCGGCGGCAACCAGGAAGCGGCGCTGCTGGCCGGGGTCAACGTTGACCGGACCAAGATCATCATCTTCGCCGTGCACGGTGTGATCGGGGCGTTGGCCGGGGTGATTCTGGCGTCGCGGATGACTTCCGGCCAGCCGATGATCGGCCAGGGTTTCGAGCTGACGGTGATCTCGGCGTGTGTGCTTGGCGGGGTTTCGCTCAGTGGCGGGATCGGCATGATCCGGCATGTGATCGCCGGGGTGTTGATTCTGGCGATCATCGAGAATGCGATGAACCTGAAGAACATCGATACGTTTTATCAGTACGTGATTCGTGGTTCGATCTTGCTGCTGGCTGTGGTTATCGACCGTCTGAAACAACGCTGAGATTTTTGTTGTCTGTGCTGGCCCCTTCGCGGGCAAGCCTCGCTCCTACAGGTTATGTGTCGTGCATGGATTACGCGACTGACATATAACCTGTAGGAGCGAGGCTTGCCCGCGAAGGCGATGTACCTGATTCACCTCGCGACCGCATCCTTCCGTCACCCCCCCTAAATATGTCTTGCCTGTTACAAGTCGTTTCAGGTATCAATTTGTACATGATTAGACAGGTACGATTTGACAAGAAACAACGGGTGGTCGACGAACTCATCCGGCGCATTGAAAGCGGCCTCATGGAGGACGGCTTTCAGTTGCCGGGCGAGCATCAGTTGGCTCAAGAATTCAAAGTCAGCCGAGGTACGCTGCGTGAAGCCCTGGCCGAATTGAAACGGCGCAACTACATCGCGACGCAAAGTGGTGTCGGTTCCATCGTCACGTTCGACGGGGTGGTGCTCGATCAGCGCAGCGGTTGGGCGCAGGCGCTGGCCGACAGCGGGGCGCTGATCAATACCGAAGTGCTGCGGCTTGAGGCGGTGACTCGCCCCGACCTGCTGCCGCGTTTCGGCACTGACCAATTCATCACCCTCGACCGCCGCCGTCGTTCCACCGACGGCAAGCTGGTTTCCCTCGAACGCTCATTGATGCCCGCCACCGGGGGCCTGGAAAGCCTGCCGCGTGTCGGCCTGATCGACAATTCCCTGACCATCACCCTGGCCGCGTACGGCTACATCGGCGAGCGCGGCGATCAATGGATCGGCGCCGAACCCTTGAATGCCGAAGATGCCGAGCTGCTCGGTCGTCCGGTCGGCACGGTGTTCCTAAAAGCCTTGCGCACCACCTACGATCGGCAGAACCGCTTCATGGAGCAGGTCGAAAGCCTGCTCGATCCCGTGCACTTTCGCCTGCACCTGCAATTTGGAAACCCACAATGACCGCGCTCAATCGTGCACTGGGCGCGTTTTACGGACTGGCCCTGGGCGATGCGCTGGGCATGCCGACGCAATCGCTGAGCCGCGCCGTCATCAAGGCGCGTTTCGGTGAAATCACCGATCTGCAAGACGCCGGCCCCAATCAACCGATTGCGGCCAACATGCCTAAAGGCTCGATCACCGACGACACCGAACAGGCCATTCTGGTCGGTCAGTTGTTGATCGACGGCAAGGGCAGGATCGAACCGTCGGTACTGGCGCAACGGCTGATCGAATGGGAAGCCGCGATGCAGGCCAAGGGCTCGCAGGACTTGCTCGGGCCGTCGACCAAACGGGCGATCGAGATGATCCTCGCCGGTCATTCGCCGGAAGAAGCGGGGCGCTACGGCACCACCAACGGCGCGGCGATGCGCATCACGCCCGTCGGCATTTCGGCGGATGTCCGCGATCCCGAGCGTTTCATCAACGCCGTGGTGCAGGCCTGCCAGGTCACCCACAACACCACGCTGGGCATTTCCAGCGCGGCGGCGGTGGCGGCGGTGGTCTCGGCCGGCATCAACGGCATGGACCTCGGCGAGGCATTGAACCTCGGCCAGCAAATCGCCCAGCAAGCGGAAAGCCACGGCCATTGGGTCGCGGGCGGACGCATTGCCTCGCGCATCAGTTGGGCGCGGACGATCAGCGTCGACAGCGACAAGGCGATGCTGGCGGACTTGATGTACGACGTGATCGGCACGTCGGTGGCTTCGCAGGAGTCGGTGGTGGTTTCGTTTGCCTTGGCGCAGCAAGTGGCCATCGGTGAAATAAATGCCTTCGACGCGCTGTGCATGGCCGCAGGTCTGGGGGGCGACACCGACACCATCGCGGCGATTCTGGGGGCCATGCTCGGGGCTTGTCTGGGGCTTGAGAGTTGGCCGGTGGCGATGATCGACAAGGTCAAAGCTGTTAATGCGTTGGAGCTGGAACCGTTGGTGCAGGGGCTTTTGGCTTTGCGTTGACTGGGCTGACGCCATCGTCGGCAAGCCGATCTCGCTCCCACAGTGATCTGCGGTGTTCCCAATACCTGTGGGAGCGAGACCGGCTTGCCGGCGATGGGCGCGCCGCCGATTTAATTTGATAACCCGCAATGGATCGCACAACTACGGCCAGGATCGCCGGGATGTTATGTCGACTTCCGCAATTGCCCATAACCACAACAAAGGCAACAGGAGCATTTCACATGAGTTCATCGAACGCCGGGCAAAGCGCCGGGCAACTGGAAACCCGTGGCATCGAGCCGGTGCCGGAAGCCGAATGCAACGGGCATCCGCTGCAGCTGTTCTGGGTCTGGTTCGCCGCTAACATTTCCATCCTCGGCCTGCCGCTCGGCGCTACGCTGGTGGCGTTTCGCGGGTTGGCGATCTGGCAGGCGATCATCGTCGCGATCCTCGGCGCTGCCGGTTCCTTTGCCGTCGTCGGGATCATTTCCATCGCCGGTCGCCGTGGTCGCGCACCGAGCCTGACGCTGTCGCGGGCGATCTTCGGCGTACGCGGCAACATCGGCCCGACCCTGGTTTCGTTGATGTCGCGGCTGGGTTGGGAAACCGTCAACACCACCACCGCCGCGTTCGTGTTGCTGTCGCTGTGTTCGATCCTGTTCGGCTCGCCGGTGGAAGCCAAAAGCGCACCGGTGCTGACCCTGATCTTCATCGCGATTTTCGTGCTGCTGACCTTGTCGGTGTCCGGCCTCGGTCACGCGACGTTGCTGGTGATTCAGAAGTGGGCGACTTATGTGTTCGGCGCGCTGAACATTTTGGTCGGCGGTTTCCTCTGCGCCACCATCGACTGGAGCGCCGTGTTCAACGCCACGCCTGCACCGCTTAGCGCAATGATCATCGGCGTCGGCACCATGGCCGCCGGCACCGGGATCGGTTGGGCCAACGCCGGCGCGGACATGTCGCGCTATCAGCATCGCAGCGTCAAGGCTGCACGTCTGGTGGCTTCCGCCGCGTTTGGTGCCGGGATCCCGCTGGTGTTGCTGATCACCCTCGGCGGCCTGCTGTCGGTGGGCAACAACGACCTGGCGTCGGCCACTGACCCGATCATTGCGATCCGCGACATGCTGCCGACCTGGATGGCCGTGCCGTACCTGATCACCGCGTTCGGCGGCTTGCTGCTGTCGAACAACCTGTCGGTGTATTCCGCCGGCTTGACCACGCTGACCCTCGGCCTGAAGGTCAAGCGTGTCTACGCCGTGGTGGTCGACATCGTGGCGATTTTCGCCGGTTCGATTTACTTCATGCTGATCGCCGACAGTTTCTACGGCCCGTTCATCACCTTCATTTCGCTGCTGGCCGTGCCGATCACGGCGTGGGTCGGGATCTTCGTCGTTGACCTGATTCATCGTCATTACTACAGCCCCAAAGACCTGCTGGACGTCAGCCCGAGCAGCGCCTACTGGTATCGCGGCGGCGTCGAGTGGCGTGCTTTCGGTGCGTGGGCCCTGGCGATCGTGCTGGGTTTCAGCTTCACCACCATTGGCACCACCGAACAAACCGTCTGGTTCCGTGGGTTCCTCTCCGACTCGTGGCTGGGCCATAACGGCCTCGGCTGGATCGTGACGTTCCTGGTCGCCGGCGGGATTTATTTTGTACTCGGCGGGGCCAGGGATCGCCGCGCCGCGTCGCTCGAGAATGCTCATGCCTAAAATGTTGCACACCGGCCAGGTCATCATCGACCTGGTCATGGCCGTGGATAAACTGCCTCAGCCCGGCGGCGACGTACTGGCGCAATCCGCCAGTTTCGAAGCCGGTGGCGGGTTCAATGTGATGGCCGCCGCTCAGCGTAATGGCTTGCCGGTGGTTTACCTGGGCCGTCACGGCAACGGTCGTTTCGGCGACCTGGCGCGGGAAGCGATGAAGGCTGAAGGCATTCGCATCGGCATTGCTCACAGTGCTGAACGAGACACGGGGTTGTGCGTGGCGATCACGGACGCCTCGGCTGAACGTAGTTTTGTTTCCTACATCGGCGCCGAAGGTGAAGTGTCCGTAGAGGATTTGAACAGCGTAGCGGCGCAGGCGGGCGACTATGTCTACGTCAGCGGCTACAGCCTGTTGCATGTCGGCAAGGCTCAGGCGCTGGTGGATTGGGTGCTGGATTTGCCCGCCGGGATCAATGTCGTATTTGACCCGGGCCCGTTGGTGGAATCACCCGATGCGCCGTTGATGCAGGCGTTGTTGCCGCGTATCGATGTGTGGACCAGCAACAGCGTCGAGGCGCTGCGGTTTACCGGGGCGTCGGACATTGCCGAGGCGCTGGATCGACTGGCCGATCATCTGCCGTCGAAGGTGTTGATGGTGGTTCGCGACGGTCCGCAAGGGTGCTGGATTCATCAGCATGGCGAGCGTCAGCACGTGCCGGGTTTCAAGGTTGAGGCGGTGGACAGCAACGGCGCCGGGGATGCCCATGCCGGAGTGTTTGTGGCCGGGTTGGCGCGAGGGTTGTCTGCGGGTGAAGCGGCGCGGCGGGCGAATGCGGCAGCGGCGCTGGCGGTGACTCGGTGGGGGCCGGCGACTTCGCCTGGGGCGGATGAGGTGGATGCGTTGATCCGCGAGACTTTCTGCGCCTGATTTGACGTCTTCGCGGGCAAGCCTCGCTCCTACAGGGATCGCGTAGTTCCTGTAGGAGCGAGGCTTGCCCGCGAAGGGGCCCTCAAACGTTTACACGTCCAGCTTGCGCGCCGCCTCAACCCCAGCCGCACCAAGCTTGATCGGTTTTTATCGACGTTCATGGATACTGATGAACGACGAACGGTTCAGGCCTGTTGCAACGTTTTGACCGTGTAGCGCCGCCAGATCAGGCGGCCCACGGTGATCAGCCAGTTCAACAGCGCCACGGTGAGAACGGTGAGCAACAGTGTCGCCATCCCGTGTTCGACGATGATCTTTCCGGCCAGCAACGGAAAGCCGAACACACCAATGAAGTACGACAGGCTGAACAGCAGCAACGCTTGCGCGGTGGTGCCGTGCGGCGCTTCATTCGCCGCCAGGCCATTGATCACCGAATACGTCAGCCCGTAACCGACCCCGAGCATCATCGCCGCGAGCACGTAGCTGAAGCCGCTGTCGACCACGAAACCGAACATCACAATCGAAACCATCATCAGCCCCGACAACAGGCAGGATGCGCGGAACGGATCGCGCTTGACCACGAACCCGGCAATCACCATCCGGCTGCTGATCGCCGCGCCCATGAAGCCGAAAAAGAACAGCGAGTAATCCAGCGAACGAGACGCCGCGTAGCTGGTTTGGAAACTCGACAGACCACCAAACACGCAGCCGCCGAGGCCGACCATGAGGATCGGGAACACTGCGCGGGACGACAAAATCTGCCGGGTTGCGCGCCAGGAAATGCGTGCGACCGCAGCGGTAGGCGAGGGCGCTTTTTTCAGCTGCGCATCCAGGCGCCAGAACAGCAACACGCCAATCAGGCTGGCCAGCGCCGCGAGGTAAAACGCCGCCGTTACGGGATAGCCCAGCGCACTGGCCGCGCGGCCCAGCAACGGGCCGCTGCCGATCCCGGTCATCATGCTGCCCGACAGCAGCGCGAAATATCTGGCCCGCTGGGCAGGCGTCACAAGGCTCGCGACGATGATCGGCCCGAGCGTGTAGAAAACGCCCCAGCCCAAACCCAGCAGCAAGCCGAAAAACAGCAGCAGATGGCCGAAGCCCGGCGTCAGTGCAAAACCCAGGCTGGCCGCCACCAGCAGCACGCCGAACAGCGCAATCGAACGCGCCGCGCCAAGCCAGTCGGACAAGTGCCCGGAAACGATCACCGCCGCAAACGTACTGAGCATCGCCGCCGAAATCACGCTCCCGGCATCGTGTTCATTACCGCCGCGCGAGCCGATCAACAGCGACAGCAAAAACGTCGAGCCGTAGGACAGCGACAGCAAATAGCTGGCGAGGCAAAACAGGCCGAACAGTTTGCTGGAGACCTGAGGTGGAGCAGTAGACATGACGCGCTTCCTTGACCCGATAACGGAGAGTGTCATCTATCTATCATGCAAGGCGCCGATGTTAGGTCTGAGGTTATCGATTCCAGGGTTAGTGGTGGGCGGAGTAATGCACTCAGCCGATACCGATTTCTTCCTTGAACAGCTCCATGAAATTTTTCAAACGTTCATGCCGGATGCGGGCCAGGCGTTGACCGGTGAGGGTCTGGAAGCCGTTTGCCAAGTGCAGCAGCTTGGTCTGGAAATGATCGAGGCAAAAGCGCTTGTCATCGTATTCCCGCGCATTTGCTTCCGGGTCTTGTGGGTCATACAGCGCGCTACCCATGCGACCTGCGATGTAAAAGGTGCGCGCAACGCCGAGCATGCCAAGGGAATCGAGACGGTCGGCGTCCTGCATGATTTTCGCTTCGAGGGAACTTGGGGTGATGTTGGCAGAAAAGCTGTGGGCCTCGATGGCGTGTACAACGGCGCTGATTTTTGCGCTGGGCCAGTCCATGTCGGTCAACACTGCAGAGGCCTTCTCGGCTGCCAGCCGCGATGCTTGCGAACGCAACGGCGAGTTCTTCTCCACCGACACGCAATCATGCAAAAGCACCGCTGCCAGCAGCACTTCAATATCGCCACCTTCCTCGGCATGAAGAGTGCGCACGTTGTGCCAGACCCGCTGCAGGTGCGACAGATCGTGGGCGCCGTCTTCCGAGGGTTCCAGTGCGTGGGGCAGCAACCTGGCGGCGAGGATTGGCAGCGGCGCGAAAGCATCAGTCGTCATAAACGTCCTGTTAAGTGAAAACGGTTGGGGCAGCGGCTCCACATCCTCCATAGATCAGCTTTGAATTTCCAGTGTGACGAGCGTTGCGCGCCGACTTAGTATGGCGTTTTCCACTTTTGACGAAGGCACGTCCATGACGATCGAAATCCGCCCGGCGACCCCCAGCGATGCTCCGCAAATCCTCGCGTTCATCACTGAACTGGCCGATTACGAACGTGCCCGCCACGAAGTCATCGCCAGCGTCGCCGACATCGAGCGCAGCCTGTTCAGCGAAGGCGCCACCGCCCACGGCCTGATCTGCCTGCGCGACGGTTTGCCGATCGGCTTTGCGGTGTTCTTCTTCAGCTATTCCACCTGGCTCGGCAGCAACTGCCTGTACCTCGAAGACCTCTACATCACTCCCGAGCAGCGCGGTGGCGGCGCCGGTAAAACCCTGCTGCGCCACTTGGCGAAAATCGCCTGCGCCAATGATTGCGGGCGTTTTGAGTGGAGCGTGCTGGACTGGAACAAGCCGGCTATCGAGTTCTATAAGTCCTTGGGAGCGCAGCCTCAGGAGGAGTGGGTGCGGTATCGGATGGATGGCGCGGTGCTAAGGGATTTTGCTGCGGGCAATTGATTACTTAAAAGATCGCAGCCTTCGGCAGCTCCTACAGGGTGTAGATGACCCACTGTAGGAGCTGCCGAAGGCTGCGATCTTTTTTTGGGTATATCCCAAAATATGGGATGTATATTTATATATTGAGATTTCCCTGTGTCAGGGTTTATAGTCCAGCTCACTCACTGCCAATAAACAAAACAGGTGAAGCGATGCTGGCGCAATTGATCGCGCTCGATTGGGGGACAACCTCATTACGTGCTTACAAACTCGCCGCGAGTGGCCAGGTGCTCGAACAGCGTTCGCTGTCATCGGGAATCATGCAGCTGCCCCGGACGCCGCGAATCATTAACGGTCTGGCATGCACCGACGGTTTTGAACTGGCCTTTGACGAGGCCTGCGGTGACTGGCTCGATGAGCAACCCGGTTTGCCGGTGATTGCCTGCGGCATGGTTGGCAGCGCGCAAGGCTGGTGCGAAGCGGCCTACCGTGACACGCCGGCAAACGTTGCCAATCTCGGAACCTCCCTACAAACCATTCGCAGTCTTCGCGGTGTCGATGTGCACATCGTGCCGGGCGTGATTCAGCGTTCGCGCCTGCCGAACGTGATGCGCGGTGAAGAAACCCAGGTCCTCGGCGTGCTGCAAAACCTGGCGGGCGAGGCGGGCAGCGATCTGTTGATCGGCCTGCCGGGCAGCCATTCGAAATGGGTGGAAGTGGCCGATGGCTGCATCGTGCATTTCGACACCTTCATGACTGGCGAAGTCTTCGCGGTGCTCAGCGAACACAGCATTCTGGGGCGCACCCAGCAACGCGGTGGGTCTTTCGATGGCGATGCGTTTGACCGTGGCGTGCAAGTGGCCCTGTCGGCGGACGGCGAAATCGGCCCGCTGTCGACGCTGTTCAGTGCCCGCAGCCTCGGGCTGACCGGCGAACTGAGCGGCAGTGCGCAACCGGATTATTTGTCCGGCCTGTTGATCGGCCATGAGCTGTCGGCGCTGGCCACGGTTCAGCGGCGTCGGCGCAACAGCGTTCATCTGCCGTCGATCATTCTCATCGGCAATTCCCAACTCTGTGCCCGTTACAGCCGGGCGCTCGACGCCTGCGGTTTTGCCCGAGTGACGCTGGCCGAACAGGCTACCGAACGCGGGTTGTGGCAACTGGCGCTCGCCGCCGGGCTGATCACTCCAAACCCATCCCGTTAAACCTGACTGGAGGTCTGACATGCTCAAACAAGCATTGGCGCAAAACGGTCTGATCGCAATCCTGCGTGGCCTGCGCCCGCAGGAAGCGGCAGCTATCGGAGAAGTCCTTTACGCAGCCGGATTTCGCGTCATCGAAGTGCCGCTCAATTCCCCCGAGCCGTACGAAAGTATCCGCATCCTGCGCAGTACCTTGCCTGCCGATTGCCTGATCGGCGCGGGCACGGTGCTGACGCCGGAGCAGGTCGAGCAAGTGAAAGCCGCCGGCGGGCAGGTCATCGTCATGCCCCACAGCGATCCCAAAGTGCTGCGTGCCGCGAAGGCCGCCGGGTTGTTTCTGTCGCCTGGCGTGGCGACGCCGACCGAAGCGTTCGCTGCATTGGCGGAAGGCGCGGACGTGCTGAAGATGTTCCCCGCCGAGCAAATGGGCCCGGCGGTTGTAAAAGCCTGGCTGGCGGTGTTGCCCGCCGGGACGATTCTGGCGCCGGTGGGCGGGATCACCCCGGAGAACATGCAGGTGTTTATCGACGCGGGCGTGAAGGGCTTCGGCCTCGGGTCCGGGTTGTTCAAGCCGGGCATGACGGCGGCGCAAGTGGCGTCCAACGCCAAGGCCTACGTCGCTGCATGGAACGCTCTGCGTTAAGACTTTTTTGGCGCCGAGCGCGCTGCATCTAATAAGAGAGAAGAAGAGATGAAAATCACCAAACTGACCACCTTCATCGTTCCGCCGCGCTGGTGCTTCCTGAAAGTGGAAACCGACGAGGGCGTGACCGGTTGGGGCGAACCCGTGGTCGAAGGCCGTGCCCACACGGTGGCGGCTGCCGTTGAAGAATTGTCCGACTACCTGATCGGCAAAGACCCACGCAACATCGAAGACATCTGGACCGTGCTGTATCGCGGCGGCTTCTACCGGGGCGGTGCGATCCACATGAGTGCGCTGGCCGGTATCGACCAGGCGTTGTGGGACATCAAGGGCAAGGCCTTGGGTGTGTCGGTCAGCGACCTGCTCGGTGGTCAGGTGCGCGACAAGATTCGTGTCTATTCGTGGATTGGCGGTGACCGTCCGGCAGACACTGCGCGCGCCGCGAAAGAAGCGGTCAGCCGTGGTTTCACCGCCGTGAAAATGAACGGCACCGAAGAGCTGCAATTCCTCGATTCCTTCGAGAAAGTCGACCTGGCCCTGGCCAACGTCGCCGCCGTGCGTGATGCGGTCGGGCCGAACGTCGGTATCGGTGTGGACTTCCATGGCCGGGTACACAAGCCCATGGCCAAGGTGCTGATGAAGGAACTCGATCCGTACAAACTGATGTTCATCGAAGAGCCGGTGCTCAGCGAAAACTACGAAGCACTGAAGGAGCTGGCGCCGCTGACCAGCACACCGATTGCCCTCGGTGAGCGTCTGTTCTCGCGTTGGGATTTCAAGCGCGTGCTCAGCGAAGGTTACGTCGACATCATCCAGCCGGATGCTTCTCATGCCGGTGGCATCACCGAGACTCGCAAGATCGCCAACATGGCTGAAGCCTACGACGTAGCGCTGGCGCTGCATTGCCCGTTGGGGCCGATTGCGCTGGCGGCGTGTTTGCAACTGGATGCGGTTTGCTACAACGCGTTCATCCAGGAACAGAGCCTGGGCATCCACTACAACGAGAGCAACGACCTGCTGGATTACGTCAAGGATCCACGGGTGTTCGATTACGACAAAGGCTTCGTGAAGATTCCGAACGGCCCGGGCCTGGGGATCGAGATCAACGAGGAATACGTGATCGAACGCGCGGCGGTCGGGCATCGCTGGCGCAACCCGATCTGGCGCCATGCCGACGGCAGTTTTGCCGAGTGGTGAGTGATCGCTGACCCACCGCAAATCCCTGTGGGAGCCAGCCTGCTGGCGATTTGGTCGGCACATCCAGCATTCATGGTGACTGACCCAACGCGATCGCCAGCAGGCTGGCTCCCACAGGTTGATCTCCATGGACAGGGAGATCGGCATCATTCCAGTTCCACATCGACCTCAATAAACATAAGAAGAGGCATTCCCCATGCAACCGCAAACCCTCACCGGGCAGGCGTCGTTGGTGGCGCCCAGCCGCAAGCGTTTTTTCATCATGGTCCTGCTGTTTATCACCGTAGTGATCAACTATCTGGACCGCAGCAACCTGTCCATCGCTGCCCCGGCGCTGACCAGTGACCTGGGCATCGACCCGATCCATGTCGGACTGATCTTCTCCGCGTTCGGCTGGACCTACGCCGCCATGCAGATCCCCGGCGGCTGGCTGGTGGATCGTGTTCCGCCGCGCATCCTTTATAGCCTCGCCTTGCTGCTGTGGTCGATCGCCACGGTGATGCTCGGTTTCGCCGCCAGCTTCATTGCGCTGTTCGTCTTGCGCATGGCGGTCGGTGCGCTGGAAGCCCCGGCGTATCCGATCAACAGCCGCGTAGTCACCACCTGGTTCCCGGAGCGCGAGCGCGCCACGGCCATTGGTTTCTACACCTCCGGCCAGTTCGTCGGGTTGGCGTTCCTGACGCCGGTACTCGCCTGGTTGCAGCATGAATTTGGCTGGCACATGGTGTTCGTCAGCACCGGTGCGGTGGGCATTCTCTGGGCGGTGATCTGGTACGCGGTGTATCGCGAGCCACGGGATTTCAAAGGCGCCAATGACGCTGAAATCGACCTGATCCGCGAAGGCGGCGGGCTGGTGGATATTCAGGCCGAGCAAGCGAAGGTCAAGGCGAAATTCAGCTGGACCGACCTCGGCATCGTCCTGACCAAGCGCAAGTTGTGGGGCATTTACCTTGGCCAGTTCTGCCTCAACTCGACGTTGTGGTTTTTCCTGACGTGGTTCCCGACCTACCTGGTGAAGTATCGCGGCATGGATTTCATCAAGTCCGGCCTGCTGGCGTCGTTGCCGTTTCTCGCCGCTTTCGTCGGCGTACTCTGTTCCGGGTTCTTCTCCGACTTCTTGATCCGTCGCGGCTACACGGTGGGTTTCGCCCGCAAGTTGCCGATCATTGGCGGCTTGCTGATTTCCACCTCGATCATCGGCGCCAATTTCGTCGAGTCGACGCCGCTGGTGATAGCCTTCCTCGCCTTGGCGTTCTTCGGCAACGGTCTGGCTTCGATCACCTGGTCACTGGTTTCAACGCTGGCACCGGCACGCTTGTTGGGGCTGACCGGCGGCGTGTTTAACTTCATCGGTAACCTGTCGGCGATTGCCACGCCGATTGTCATCGGTTTCCTCGCCAGCGGTGATTCGTTCGCTCCGGCGATCACCTACATCTCGGTTCTCGCGTTGTTGGGGGCGCTTTCCTACATTCTGCTGGTCGGGAAGGTCGAGCGTATCAAGTTGTAGTCGTAGCCGTCGGGCGACCATAATGCCGCCCGTTCACTCGCTCAACGGTAAAGGCTGGATATGCAGGAAGACGCCCCAAAAATCGCCAAGGACGCCGCGCCGACCGGCACTCAGACCCTGCTTCGCGGTCTGGGTGTGGTTCAGGCCGTGGCCAGTGGCGCCCGCGATCTCAAGGAAATCGCCCGGCTGATCGGCACGACGCGCAGCACCACCCATCGTCTGGCCAGTTGCCTGGTGGACGAGCGTTATCTGCGCGTGGTGCCGCAAGTCGGTTATTTGCTGGGGCCGAAGCTGATCGAGTTGGGCTTTCAGGCGCGTGAGGAATTGCCGCTGGTCACGTTGGCCGGTCCGTATCTGGATGAGTTGTCGGCGTTGACCGGCGACACCATTCACCTGGCGATTCGCGAGGGCGACGAGGTGCTGTACCTGCACAAGAATCCGGGGCGCAATGGTCCGGAAATGCGTTCGCGGGTTGGCCATCGCATGCCGTTGGCGCGTACCGGGATCGGCAAGGCGCTGATGCTCGATGACACGCAGGAAGAATGGCAGCGGCTGTATGAAGTCAGCCTGCCGGCGGGTGGGAAAAATCAGTTCTGGCCGCAGCACCCGGAGCAATCCTGGGAGCAGTTCCAGCAGCGCATGATTGAGTACGTGGCGGGCGGTTACGCCTTCGACCTGGAAGACAACGAACCGTCGATCCGCTGCGTGGCGGCGCCGATCCGTGATGCCAGCAAGCGCATCGTCGCCGGCATCAGCATTGCCAGCACCGTGCCGTACATGCCGCTGGAAAAAATGGCCGAGCTGATTCCCCTGATCAAAGGGGTCACGGCCCGGCTCTCGGCTGAGCTTGGCTTGAAGGTATAAACCGCTAAGGTCTGATCAGACTTTCAGCGTCGCCATGTCGATGACGAAGCGGTACTTCACGTCACCGGCGATCATGCGGGCGTAAGCCTCGTTGATCTGGCGGATGTCGAGCATTTCGATGTCGCAGGTGATGTTGTGCTCGGCGCAGAAATCCAGCACTTCCTGGGTTTCGGCGATGCCGCCGATCAGCGAGCCGGCCAGTACACGGCGGCCCAACACCAATTTGGCCGCGTGGACCGGTGGATCAATCGGTTCAATCAACCCCACCAGAATGTGCACGCCATCGAAACGCAGCGTGTCGAGGTAGGGATTGAGGTCGTGCTGCACAGGAATGGTGTCCAGCAGAAAGTCGAAATGGCCGGCCGCAGCCTTCATCTGCTCGGCATCGGTGGACACGATCACATGGTCCGCGCCCTGACGACGACCTTCTTCAGCCTTGCTTGCCGAACGGGTGAACAGCGTGACTTCCGCGCCCATTGCCTTGGCGAACTTGATGCCCATGTGGCCGAGGCCGCCCATGCCGAGAATCCCGACCTTGTCGCCCGCTTTCACGCCGTAGTGCTTGAGCGGCGAGTAGGTGGTGATGCCGGCGCAGAGGATCGGCGCGGCACTGGCCAGGTCAAGTTTTTCCGGGATGCGCACCACGAAGTGCTCGCTGACCACGATGCTGTCGGAGTAACCGCCCATGGTGTTGCTGCCATCGACCCGGTCGGGTGTGGCGTAGGTCATGGTCGGGCCTTCGAGGCAATATTGTTCGAGGTTGGCCTGGCAGGCTTCGCAGCTGCGGCACGAATCGACCATGCAGCCGACGCCGACCAGATCGCCGACTTTATGTTGGGTGACATTCGCACCGATGGCGGTCACTTTGCCTACGATCTCGTGGCCGGGCATCAGCGGGTAAACGGCAATGCCCCACTCATTGCGCGCCTGATGGATGTCGGAATGGCAGACGCCGCAGTAGAGAATCTCGATCGCCACGTCGTCGGCACGCGGGCTGCGGCGTTCGAATTTCACGGGGGCAAGGGGAGTGGTGGCCGACTGGGCGGCGTATCCGATGGCGGTGTACATGGTGGACCTCGCAAAAAGCATGACAGGTGAGGCGGCGCATTTTGGGCGCCGTACCATTACGCGGCCATGGCGATTCCTCCGGGTGTCATGCCTATTCCTCCGGCATCTGCGTTCGTTGGGTCCAATGGGCAATCAGACCTGCGATGATGCTTTCATCCCTTTTTCCGTGATTATTTTGTGAAGAGCTCCCATGTTGTTGACCCGTCATCTCGATGCCAATGCCACGCTGGTTTCGCTGATTGAGCCACTGGCGACCCGCGACGGTTTCACCCAGACCGGGTTGCCCGGTGTGCAAGTTCTGCGCGCGAGTTGTGACGTCGCCCGTGGCCCGCATATTTATGAACCGAGCCTGATGATCATCGCCCAGGGCAGCAAACTGGCGTATCTGGGGCCGCGAACCCTGGAGTACGGCGCCGGGCATTACTTGATTCAAGCGTTGCCGGTGCCGTTCGAGTGCGAAACCTTTGCCTTGCCGAATGCGCCACTGCTCGGGGTTTCCGTGGCGATTGACCGGGTGCTGCTGGGGGAATTGGTGCTGGCGATGGGACTGGCGCCGGGACGGCACATTGCGGCGCAGACGCCGGAGTCGATGACCTCGGTGGTACTCGACGACGGCATGCGCGGCTGTGTGGAGCGGTTGTTGCGTTGTCTGCACGATCCTCTGGAGGCGCGGATCATGGGGCCGTCACACCTGCGCGAGTTGTTGTTCGTCGCGTTGCGCGGGCCGCAGGCCGATGTGTTGCGTGCGCTGGTGGAACAGCAGGGGCAGTTCGCCCGTGTCGCGGCGTCGATCAGCCATTTGCATGCGCACTACGCCGAACCCTTGAACGTCGAGACCCTGGCCAGTTGCGCGAACATGAGTGCGTCGACCTTTCATGAGCATTTCAAGCGCAGCACGTTGTTGTCGCCGGTGCAGTATTTGAAGCGATTGCGCTTGCTCAAGGCGCAGACGTTGCTGGTGGCGGAGGGCTTGGGCGTGGCGCAGGTGGCGCATCGGGTCGGGTACCAGAGCACGTCGCAGTTCAGTCGGGAGTACAAGCGCTACTTTGAGCGTAATCCGGGAGATGAGCGAGCAGCCTGACAACCCCCTGTAGGAGCCGGCTTGCTGGCGATAGCGGTGTGTCAGCGAACATTTATCTTGTCTGGTGCACCGCTATCGCCAGCAAGCCGGCTCCTACAAGGACCGTGTGGGGGTATGAATTGCGGGCAACAAAAAGGCCCCCATTCGGGAGCCTTGATGTTCAGCGATTCAACTTACATGTTCGGGTAAGTCGGGCCGCCAGCACCTTCCGGTGCCACCCAGGTGATGTTCTGTGCAGGGTCCTTGATGTCGCAGGTCTTGCAGTGAACGCAGTTCTGGGCGTTGATCTGGAAGCGCTTCTCGCCGTCTTCCTTGGTGACCACCTCATACACGCCGGCCGGGCAGTAACGCTGGGCAGGTTCATCGTACATCGGCAGGTTCTTGGCGATCGGGATGCTCAGGTCGGCCAGCTTCAGGTGGCAAGGCTGTTCTTCTTCGTGGTTGGTACCGGAGATGAACACCGAGCTGAGTTTGTCGAAACTGATTTTGCCATCCGGTTTCGGGTAGTCGATCTTCTTGCAGTCGGCCGCGAGTTTCAGGCAAGCGTAATCCGGCTTGGTGTCGTGCAGGGTGAACGGCAGTTTGCCGCCGAAGATGTTCTGGTCCAGCCAGTTGAAACCACCGCCGACGATGGCGCCGAACTTGTGGATCGCCGGGCCGAAGTTGCGGCTGGCGAACAGCTCGTCGTAGAGCCAGCTCTTCTTGAACGCATCGACGTAAGTGGTCAGTTCTTCGGTGCCGTCCTTTTCAGCGAACAGCGCCTCGGCCACGGATTCAGCGGCGAGCATGCCGGACTTCATCGCAGTGTGGCTGCCTTTGATCTTGGCGAAGTTCAGGGTGCCGAGGTCGCAACCGATCAGCGCGCCGCCCTTGAAGACCATTTTCGGCAGCGAGTTCAGGCCGCCCTTGCAGATGGCGCGCGCGCCGTAGCTGATGCGCTTGCCGCCTTCCAGGTACTGCTTGAGCACCGGGTGATGCTTGAGGCGCTGGAACTCGTCGAACGGCGACAGGTAGGTGTTGCTGTAGGACAGATCAACGATCAGACCGACCACCACCTGGTTGTTTTCCAGGTGATAGAGGAACGAGCCGCCGGTGTTCTCGGTGCCCATGATGTCCAGCGGCCAGCCGGCGGTGTGCACCACCAGGCCTGGCTGATGCTTGGCCGGGTCGATTTCCCAGATTTCTTTCAGGCCGATGCCGTAGTGCTGGGCATCGGCTTCGCTGTCGAGGTTGAAGCGCTTGATCAACTGCTTGCCGATGTGGCCACGGCAGCCTTCGGCGAACAGCGTGTACTTGCCGCGCAATTCCATGCCTGGGGTGTACAGGCCTTCTTTCGGGTTGCCTTCGCGGTCAACGCCCAGATCACCGGTGATGATCCCGCGCACCACGCCGTTCTCGTCGAACAGTGCTTCCTGCGCGGCGAAGCCCGGGTAGATTTCCACGCCCAGGTTTTCGGCCTGCTGAGCCAGCCAGCGGCACAGGTTGCCCAGGGAGATGATGTAGTTGCCTTCGTTGTGCATGGTCTTGGGCACAAAGAGGTCGGGAATCTTCTGCGCGCTGTCGGCGTTTTTCAGCACGAAGATGTCATCGCGGGTGACCGGCGTGTTCAGCGGCGCGCCAAGTTCTTTCCAGTCCGGGAACAGTTCGTTCAGGGCGCGTGGTTCGAACACGGCACCGGACAGGATGTGAGCACCCACTTCGGAGCCTTTTTCGACCACGCAGACGCTGATTTCCTTACCGGCTTCAGCAGCCTTCTGCTTCAAGCGGCAGGCGGCGGAAAGACCAGCGGGGCCGGCACCGACGATGACCACGTCGAATTCCATGTATTCGCGTTCCACAGGTTATCTCCTACTCAAGGCTCAACAGTTTTTTTTCTAATTGGAGGTTTGGTGTCGCATCCATGAATTCCTGCACGAGGCAGGAAGAGGACAATCGATGAACCACCTTTCTCTTTGGGTGGCGCATTATATCTACACCACTCTTAGCGTCCAATACAAACGTTTGTTTGAATCGGCTCAAAGCCAGAGAAATCAAAGTCACGCGGCTTATGACTGGCCATTTTGCCGTATTGACCGGAATAGGCGTTCCGGTCAAGATACGGTCGGTTTTGCGCTCGCCGTAGGCTGACTGTTGGTTTCAAGAGCACCTCTAAAGACAGGGCGATGGCAGTACAAGGTGATGTGCAGCGCAGTGTTGGCGCGCAGTTTACACGCCACGATATTTAATGACTTGTTGGTCACCACTGACGAACGGTCATCAACGTCATGAGCGATGGTCACTTGACACGTATGCCGGCGTTTTTAGAGGTGCCCTTGCGCCCGATGAGCATCAACCGCCAGGTTCGCCTAGGCGACTTTCTTTTCACCGGAGAGTAACGAGGAATCCATGAAGGTTCTTGTAGCTGTCAAACGCGTTGTGGATTACAACGTCAAGGTTCGCGTCAAGGCGGACAATTCCGGCGTCGACCTCGCCAACGTGAAGATGTCGATGAACCCGTTCTGCGAAATCGCAGTGGAAGAAGCCGTACGCCTGAAAGAGAAAGGCGTTGCGACTGAAATCGTCGTCGTCTCCATCGGCCCGTCCACCGCTCAAGAGCAACTGCGCACCGCGCTGGCTCTGGGTGCCGACCGCGCCATCCTCGTCGAATCCGCTGAAGATCTGACTTCCCTGGCCGTTGCCAAGCTGCTCAAAGCCGTTGTCGACAAGGAGCAGCCTCAGCTGGTGATCCTCGGCAAACAGGCCATCGACAGCGACAACAACCAGACTGGCCAGATGCTCGCTGCATTGAGCGGCTACGGTCAGGGCACCTTCGCGTCCAAAGTCGAAGTGTCCGGCGACAGCGTTGCCGTGACCCGCGAAATCGACGGCGGCGCGCAGACAGTTTCCCTGAAACTGCCGGCCATCGTCACCACCGACCTGCGTTTGAACGAGCCGCGCTACGCGTCCCTGCCAAACATCATGAAAGCCAAGAAGAAGCCTCTCGAAGTGCTGACTCCGGACGCTTTGGGCGTTTCCACCGCCTCCACCAACAAGACCGTGAAAGTCGAAGCGCCTGCTGCACGCAGCGCGGGTATCAAGGTCAAGTCGGTGGCTGAACTGGTCGAGAAACTGAAAAACGAAGCGAAGGTAATCTAAATGACTATCTTGGTTATTGCTGAACACGACAACAAAGTGCTGGCCCCGGCCACGCTGAACACTGTGGCCGCTGCTGCCAAAATCGGCGGCGACATCCACGTGCTGGTTGCAGGTCAGGGCGCTGGCGCCGTGGCTGAAGCCGCTGCGAAAATCGCTGGCGTGGCTAAAGTGCTGGTGGCCGACAACGCCGCCTACGCTCACCAACTGCCGGAAAACGTCGCGCCACTGGTTGCCGAGCTGGGCAAGGGCTACAGCCACATCCTGGCTGCCGCCACTTCCAACGGCAAAAACATCCTGCCGCGCGTTGCCGCTCAGCTGGACGTTGACCAGATCTCCGAGATCATCTCGGTTGAAAGCGCTGACACCTTCAAGCGCCCGATCTACGCCGGTAACGCCATCGCTACCGTTCAGTCGAACGCTGCGGTCAAAGTGATCACCGTGCGTGCCACCGGTTTCGACCCGGTTGCCGCTGAAGGCGGTTCGGCTGCCGTTGAAGCAGTTGCTGCTGCGCACAACGCTGGCACTTCGAGCTTCGTCGGTGAAGAACTGGCCAAGTCCGATCGTCCGGAACTGACCGCTGCCAAGATCGTCGTTTCCGGCGGCCGCGGCATGCAGAACGGCGACAACTTCAAACACCTGTACGCCCTGGCCGACAAGCTGGGCGCTGCCGTGGGTGCTTCCCGCGCCGCGGTCGACGCAGGTTTCGTACCCAACGACATGCAGGTCGGTCAGACCGGCAAGATCGTTGCTCCACAGCTGTACATCGCGGTCGGTATCTCCGGCGCGATCCAGCACCTGGCCGGCATGAAAGACTCCAAAGTGATCGTCGCGATCAACAAGGACGAAGAAGCGCCGATCTTCCAGGTGGCCGATTACGGCCTGGTGGCGGACCTGTTCGAAGCCATCCCTGAGTTCGAGAAGCTGGTCTAATCCAGCCGCTTGACCTATAAAGAGCCCGACCTTTTGGTCGGGCTTTTTTTTGCTCTTCCTGTAGGAGCCGGCTGGCTGCGGGCGGCGTTCCGACGATGGCATCACTGCGGTTCATCTGAAACACCGCGATGATGCCATCGTCGGAACGCCGCCCGCAGCCAGCCGGCTCCTACAGGGGATATAACGGGGTTTGAGTATGGATCTGCATCGAGTGTTCGGTTGGTCATTGCTGCTGGGTCTGACGCTGTTGCCGACGCTGTCCATCGCAGCGGGCAAGTGTGAGCGACTGGTGGTCACCGGCAGCCCGGATGCACCGCCGTATCTGTGGCAAGACCCGCAAAACCCCAAGCACCTGATCGGTGCCAGCGCCGACCTGTTGCAACAAGTAGCAGGGCAGTTGGGCATCAAGGTCGAGATGCTCTATGCCGGCAAACGCGCCCAGGCGCTGGAGGAAGTGCGCAGTGGGCGCATGGACATGCTGGCCGACGCGCCGTTGACGGTCAGTGAGCTGGAAACCCTGGATTACATCCATCCGCCGTTGCTGGAAAACGATTACCTGGTCTGGACCCGAAAAGACTCGCCACTGATCTACAACCAGGCGCAGGACCTTCACGGTCATCCCGGCGCGTTGTCGGAAAAGTCTCGAATGACCTCGGAATTCGCTACGTTCGCCGAGCAGCAATTGACCCTCGTACGCACTCCAAACCTGACCCAGGCCCTTCAGAAATTGCTGTTGGGGGAAGTGGAATTTGTCCTCGCCGGACGCTATTCGGGCATGGCAGCCGCACAGGCCCTGAGCATGGCCAATGACCTCGTCGCGCGCCCGCAGCCGGTCGACAAACCCGGACTGTTCCTCGCGGTTTCCCATAACTCTGCCTGCAACGATCCGTGGTTGCGCGGACAGCTGGCCAAAAAGATGACAGAATTGCCCGCGTCCGGACTGACGGAAGCCGTGCTGCAACGCAACATCGAGCGCTGGAAAGCGCAGCAACAGCAGCCACAGCAACCCCCCGCCAGTACCCCAAAACAGTAGGGATTTTTAGTGAGTATTCGACCTCTTTTCGCTGCCCTGGCCGTTCTGGCTCTGGCGGGTTGTGCAGCCGATCCGGCGCCGAATGAACAGATACGCCTGACCGAACAGGTGCTCGTGCAAGCCAAAGCCGTGGGCGCCACCGCGGACGACGTGCCGGAAATGAAACTGGCCGAAGATAAATTCGCCCGTGCCCAAGGTGATATGGCCGATCAGTCTTACAAACATGCACGCATGCGCGCCGAACAGGCCGAACTTGACGCGCGCCTGGCCGAAGCCAAGGTCCTGACGCTCAAAAGTGAAGAGAAGCTGGATCTTCTCAACACCCGCATCACTCGATTGCGCAAGCAAGTGGGGGATGCCCAATGAACCTCACGTCCAAAGCTATCGGCGGCTTGATCCTTGTTGGCTGTGCGAGTCTCTATGGCTGCGCCGGTCAGCACAGTGAAGCCGCGTTGCAAGAAGCGGGTGCCGACTTTCAGAAGGTAAAGGAAGATTCCAACGTGCTGCGAATCGCGCCGAAAGACGTGATCCGTGCCGGTGAATCCCTGGCCCGTGCCGATCGACTGTCCAGCTACTGGGGCAGCGGGTCCGACGTGCTGCATTACGCCTACCTGAGCCGGCGCTACAGCGAAATCGCTCGGGAGCACACCAATCAGGTACTCAACGAAGAGCGTGCGGCGAAGCTCGAACTGGAGCGTCAGCGCCTGCAACTGGCCCTGCGCGAATCCAAACTTCTGAGCGTGCAGCAGCAGGGCAAGTGGCTTGAAGAGCAGATTGTTGCGCTGGCCACGACCCAGACTGACCGTGGCCTGGTGATGACCCTCGGCGATGTGCTGTTCGACACCGGCGAAGCGGAGCTGAAAAACTCGGCGAACCGCGTGGTGTTGAAGATCGTGCAATTCCTGCAACTTAATCCCAAGCGCGTCGTGCGCATCGAAGGCTACGCCGACAGCACCGGCGGCAAGCAGGAAAACCTCAAACTGTCCCGTGACCGTGCGCAATCGGTGGCGGACGTGTTGACGGACCTGGGCATCGACGAAAAACGCATTAAGGTCGAAGGTTATGGCGACGAATACCCGGTAGACGCGAACGCCTCGGAACGGGGCCGGGCGCAGAACCGTCGGGTGGAAATTGTGTTCTCCGACGAAAAAGGCCTGCTCGGCGCCGCCCGGTAATGGACGCTTCCTTGTGAAACCATGCAAGCCGGCTCCTACAAACCCGGGCTGCCAGACAGCGCCGGGTTTTTTGTGTCTGCGAATTGCCTCGCAAAGCAGTACAGATTTTGCTGACACTGCACTGTACCGTCGACTATTGTGGCAACTGTCCCCGTACACTTCTAAACTGTTCCGGTATTGTTTCACACAAGAATAAAATGCCCGTGAAATCGAGTGCTGCGTCATGACCAATCTCTTGCTCTACCAACGTATTGCTCAACAACTGGCCGAAGACATCCGTCGTGGGGTCTATCAGCCGGGGGAGCGCGTGCCTTCGGTGCGCAAGATGAGTTCGCAGCTCAATGTCAGCCATGCGACGGTGTTGCAGGCGTATGCCAATCTCGAAGATCAGGGGCTGATCCGTGCTCGGCCGCAGTCGGGTTACTACGTGCACCAGACGCCGGCCCTGACTGCGCCGACACCGGACATCGCCCGGGTCGAACGTCCCGGCCTGGTCACCCGCAGCAGCATCATTCAACAAGTGTTGGTCGAATCCCGTCGTGAGGGCGTGTTTCCCTTGGGCGCGGCGGTGCCGAGCGTCGATTACCTGCCGGTGCGGGCGCTGCATCAGCAGTTGGCCAAAGTCACCCGATTCCATAGCCCGCGGGCATTCAGTTACATGTTCAGCCCCGGTTTTGAACCGTTGCGGCGGCAAGTGGCGATTCGCATGCGCGATGCCGGCGTGGTGGTCGATCCGTCGGAAGTGGTCATCACCCACGGCTGCGTCGATGCCTTGCAGATGTCCCTGCGCGTGCTGACCCGGCCGGGCGACTTGATCGCCGCCGAGTCGCCAACCTACTACGGGTTGCTGCAACTGGCCGATCTGCTGGGCCTGAAAGTCATCGAGATCCCCAGCGATCCGGCCACCGGCATGAGCCTTGAAGCCTTGCAACTGGCAGCGAATCAGTGGTCGATCAAAGCGCTGGTACTGACCACGCGCCTGAGCAATCCGCTGGGCGGCACCATGCCCGAAGAGCGGCAGAAACAACTGCTGCGCCTGGCCTCGGATTTCGATATTCAGGTGGTCGAAGACGATATCTACGGCGAACTGATGTTCGAGCAGGGCCGCACCAAGGCACTCAAGGCCTACGACCGGCTGGATCGGGTGATCTACTGTTCGAGCTTCTCCAAGACCCTGTCTCCGGGTGTGCGGATTGGCTGGATGATTGCCGGCAAGTACCAGCAGGAAATCCAGCGCTTGCAGACCTTCAGCACGCATTCGGCTTGCAGCGTTACGCAGATGGGGATCGCGGCGTATCTGGAAAATGGCGGTTACGACCGGCATTTGCGCTACATCCGTCAGGAGTACCGCAAAAATCTCAGCGCTTTCCAGCTCGCCGTGCAGCAGTATTTCCCGGAAGGCACACAGATGACCCGGCCGACCGGCGGCTTCATTCTGTGGGTGAGTCTGCCGGGGCGGGTCAATACACAAGAACTTCATGTGCGCGCGTTGCAGCAAGGCATCAGCATCGCACCGGGGCTGATTTTCAGTAACACTGAGCAGTTCAATCACTGCATTCGGCTCAACTGCGGCATTCCCTGGAATCGCGAAGCCGAGCGTGCGTTGATGACCCTGGGCATGCTGGCTACCCAGCTTTGCCAGGAGATGGCCGGCGGAATATGACGGGCGGGCGGGTAATTCCTGCCCGAGCTTGTCATGTCGCGTCCAACGAGCGAGCATATGGCCCTCTGCCGATAGCGCCGTTCTCCGTTGGATCCATGAAACCGATTTTTCCTGCCGCCTGGTTGTCGATCTGCCTGTTGATAACCTTCAATTCGGAAGGCGTCCTGGCGGCTCCCGTTCAGGAAAAACCGGCCGCCAGCGCGACATCGAAAAAACCGGCACCGGCAAAAAAAGCCACGCCGGTCAAAAAGAAAGCGGCTACGCAGAAAAAACGTTCACCCATTGCCTCCAAATCGAAACCGGCCAGTGAAGTGGTGAAAACCAAACTGCCTTCGGCTGACCTGGATTTGAGCTTGCCTGAGGAAATGGCCGAAGAGTTTAAGCCGGTCGGTACAGTTCCGTTGCCCCGGCACGACGCCGTGTTGCCGCAAATGTTCGGTGAGAAGGCTGGCAGCTCTCCGTTCCAGCTCAACGGGCGACTGATCAGCAACGAAATGAAGTTGCAACTGCGTAACGAAGAGCGTCGGGAAGTCGAGGGCGCGGCGCTGGAATTGGAGTTCAAGCAGTAAATCCTTCCTCGGCGTGACCCGCAGGCCAGACGCTTTGTCGGAGACTGGTCAGTCACGCTGGTTTGAGCGTAAAAACCCCGCGACAGGTAATTTAAAACAACTGTTTTAGCGGTTACTCTGTGCCCCGTCCTTTAACACATCACCCGTCGCGAGGAGCTCGTCGTCATGAAATGCCGTGAAGGCTGTGGCGCCTGTTGCATTGCCCCTTCCATAAGTTCTCCGATTCCCGGTATGCCCAATGGCAAAGCCGCCGGAGAACGTTGCGTACAACTCTCTGCCGAAAACCTGTGCAGTATTTTCGGCCAACCGGAACGTCCGGCCGTGTGTTCGGCCTTTGAAGCCGACGTCGAAGTCTGCGGAAACAGCAGTGACGAAGCGATCAGATTGTTGGGCTGGTGGGAGCAGATGACGGCGGCGTGATGTGTCAACGAACGGAACTTCAACAATAAGGAATAAGACTATGGGTTCGCTGCATCGTATGGCTGTGCTGTGTGGTTTGACGGTTTTGCTGGCGACTGCCACCGCACAGGCCGAAGACTGGAAGGTGGCCAAGAATGAAGACGGCATCAAGGTGTCCTTGAGTGAAGTGGCCGGCTCTGACTACAAGGCTTATCAGGGCGTTACCCTGATGAAAACCACCATGGCCAAATTGCGCGCACTCCAGGAAGACGTGGCGGGCGCCTGCTCGTGGATTCACGAATGCAAGCAGCAGAAGCTGCTCAAGCATGAAGGCGATCAGAGCTGGACCTACACCCAGTTCAATACCCCATGGCCGGTGACCGCGCGTGATTCGGTGCTGCATATCACGACTACCGTAGGCGCCGATGGCAGTCTGACCCGTAAGCTTGAGGGTGTGCCGAAGTACATTCCTGAAGAAAAGGGTTTTGTGCGGGTTGCCAAGGTTGATGGGTTCTGGAAGTTCGTGCCCAAGGGTGACCAGATTGAAGTGACCTATCAGGTTCACACTGAGCCGGGTGGTAGCGTGCCTTCGATGATTGCCAACAAGTTTGTGGTTGATGCGCCGTTCAATACCTTGAAGGCCCTGAAAGAGCGTGCCGAGAAGTAATCGCTTCGTTTCTTTCTATAAAAAGCCCTGATTTGATCGGGGCTTTTTTTTGCGGGTTTGTTTGATTGGTGTGTATATCCGTTGCTGTGGTCATGGCGGCTTATGGTTTCGCTTTTACAGCGAGTCACTTTCGAAAAGCGCGAAAGTAACCAAAGCGCTCTTGCCCCTTTCGTTCGGTGCCTCGCTGTGGCTCGGCATGCCCTCGCTCCGGTCCTGCTCCGTGGGCCCGCCGCGATCGGCCATCCCTGGCCGTGCGCGGCTAACCCGGCATCCATGCCGGGTTGCCCACTGCGCAGAACCTCCACTCGGCCTCTCGAGGGGGCGCTCAGATCAAAAGCGGAAGGCGAGCTAACGCTCGGCCTGATGAGTGGTGAAAATCAAAAGCAAACGCGATTCCCTGTAGGAGCCGGCTTGCTGGCGATGGCGTCCGTCCAGTCAATAAACAGGTTGACTGACCCACCGCTATCGCCGGCAAGCCAGCTCCTACAGTTGATCGTATTCATCCAGACACCTATGCATTTCCCCTGTAGGAGCCAGCTTGCTGGCGATGGCATCTGCCCAATCAATAAACAGGTTGACTGACCTACCGCTATCGCCAGCAAGCCGGCTCCTACAGTTGATCGTATTCATCCAGACACATATGCATTTCCCCTGTAGGAGCCAGCTTGCTGGCGATGGCGTCTGTCCAGTCAATAAACAGATGACTGATCCACCGCTATCGCCAGCAAGCCGGCTCCTACAGAGGGAATGTGCAAACATCCAAGACTAGTGCAGCCACCACAGTGCGGGAGAGTGCACACGACTGAAGAGCCAGGTCGGCTTTCAGGCCGCCTCGGCGGCTGTGGCGGTAGTCGCCCCCTCGAGAGGCCGAGTGGAGGTTCTGCGCAGTGGGCAACCCGGCATGGATGCCGGGTTAGCCGCCCCCGGCCATGGATGGCCGATGGCGGCGGGCCCACGGAGCAGGACCGAAGCGAGGGCATGGCGAGCATTAGCGAGCCACCGAACGAAAGGGGCAAGAGCCCTTGGTTACTTGGGGCTTTTCCAAGTGACTCGCCGTAAGGGCGAAACCATAAGCCGCCGTTACCGCAGAAACGGATATGACCACACCCAACTTATGGACTCTGAAAGACTTTATTGTGTTTCCGAATATGCACTACACAAAATTTTCACAAAGCCTCCAAGACAATTCGCCCGCGCCAGCCGTGCAGATCAGTAATCAATGGCAATGCCGCGGTTGATCGTGCAACATTTGCGCACCGCGCAAACCCCGGGGCCGAGAACTGGCCAACAGAGGGCAGGGCGCAGCTGTAATTTTGAAACTTCAACTTCCAATGGGTCCTAAAACGACATGGCAATCCCGGACGCCCTGAGTCAGCAGCGAGCTTCTAGTCGCCTGCTGCAACCGACCGTCAAATCGCATCTGGCCTACACGCTGTTGTGTGCCCTGGTCATGATGGTCATGTTCAGCCTGCTGCGCGTCGCGCTGCTGGTCTACAACCGCGAGATGATCCTCGACACCCCGGCCTCGACCTTCTTCGAAGCGTTCGCCAACGGCCTGCGCTTCGACCTGCGCCTGGTGGTCTACCTCAGCATTCCGCTGTTGCTGGCGCTGTTCAGCTCCCGGGCCATGGCGGCCCGCGGGTTCTTCCGTTTCTGGTTGACCATCGCTTCGAGCATCGCGCTGTTCCTCGGCCTGATGGAAATGGACTTCTACCGTGAGTTCCACCAGCGCCTCAACGGCCTGGTCTTCCAGTACGTGAAGGAAGACCCGAAAACCGTAATGAGCATGCTTTGGTACGGATTCCCGGTGGTTCGCTACCTGCTGGCCTGGGCCGTGGGCACGTTGATCCTGACCCTGGCGTTCAAGGGCGCCGACCGCGCGACCCGTCCTCGCGGTCCATTCAGCGGCGGCAGCATCGGCACGCGCCAGATCGCCCCGTGGTACGCGCGCATTGTCGTGTTCGTGGTGTGCCTGCTGGTCTGCGTGGTCGCGGCTCGCGGCACTCTGCGCCAAGGCCCGCCACTGCGTTGGGGTGACGTCTACACCACCGACTCCAACTTCGCCAACCAGTTGGGCCTCAACGGCACATTGTCGCTGGTCGCGGCGGCCAAGAGCCGGATGTCCGAAGATCGCGACAACATCTGGAAAGCCACGCTGCCGCAGCCGCAAGCTCAGCAAATCGTGCGTGACATGCTGGTGATGCCGAACGACAAACTGGTGGATGCCGAGACCGCAGCGGTGCGTCGCGATTACACGCCGCCGGCCGACAAGACCCTGCCGATCAAGAACGTCGTCGTGATCCTGATGGAAAGCATGGCCGGTCACTCGGTCGGCGCCCTCGGTGCACCGGGTAACATCACGCCGTACCTCGACAAGCTGTCGAAGGAAGGCCTGCTGTTTGACCGCTTCTTCTCCAACGGCACCCACACCCACCAGGGTATGTTCGCCACCATGGCCTGCTTCCCGAACCTGCCGGGTTTCGAATACCTGATGCAGACCCCGGAAGGCAGCCACAAACTGTCCGGCCTCCCGCAATTGCTCAGCGCCCGCGACTATGACGACGTGTACGTCTACAACGGCGACTTCGCCTGGGATAACCAGTCGGGTTTCTTCAGCAGCCAGGGCATGACCAACTTCATTGGTCGTAACGACTTCGTCAACCCGGTGTTCTCCGATCCAACCTGGGGTGTGTCCGACCAGGACATGTTCGACCGTGGTCTGGTCGAGCTCAAGGCACGGGAAAACGGCAAGCCGTTCTATGCCTTGCTGCAGACCCTGTCCAACCACACGCCATACGCCTTGCCGACGCCATTGCCGGTCGAGCGCGTGACCGATCGTGGCAGCCTGAACGAGCATTTGACCGCCATGCGTTACGCGGACTGGGCGCTCGGTCAGTTCTTTGAAAAGGCCCGCAAGGAGCCTTACTTCAAGGAAACCCTGTTTGTCATCGTCGGTGACCACGGTTTCGGCAACGAGCGCCAGATCACCGAAATGGACCTGGGCCGCTTCAACGTGCCGATGCTGATGATCGCACCGGGCATCCAGGACAAATTCGGCAAACTTGACCACACGGTAGGCACGCAGATCGACATCGTACCGACCATCATGGGTCGCATCGGTGGCGAAGTGCGTCATCAGTGCTGGGGGCGTGACCTGCTCGACCTGCCGGAAGGCGACACCGGTTTTGGCGTGATCAAACCGTCGGGCAGCGAACAGACCACGGCCATTATCACGGCG
Organism: Pseudomonas sp. MM213; assembly: GCF_020423045.1. Lineage (NCBI taxonomy): Bacteria > Pseudomonadati > Pseudomonadota > Gammaproteobacteria > Pseudomonadales > Pseudomonadaceae > Pseudomonas > Pseudomonas sp. MM213. The sequence continues at coordinate 2,862,598 of NZ_CP081943.1, read as the reverse complement.
GATCAGATTCTGGTCTTGCCGAAAGAAAAGGAAATGGAGCCGAAGATGTATCAGTACGAACTGGGCGCGACACCACACGCCGAGATCGTACCGAATGCACCTCGCACTGCCGAGCTGAAACTCAAGCTCGAAGCATTCCTGCAAACGGCGACCAAGAGCCTGATCGACAACACCGCCGGTGTCGTTGACGGCAAGCCGGACTGACTGTTGATGCAATAAAAAAGAGGCCCTTCAAGGGCCTCTTTTTTTTGCCTGTCAGATCTTTATATCTTGCCGAGTAACAGCAAAATCAACAGCACCACCAACACCACGCCGATGATACCCGACGGGCCATAACCCCAACTTCTGGAATGAGGGAAGACCGGCAGACCACCTACCAGCAGGAGGATCAGAATAATGATTAGTATTGTGCCCATGTCTATTTCCTTGTCGGAAGTGTTCTGAAATTGCCTGGTGTTAATTGTCAGCTGGACTGCAATAAACCCGAGCTGCTTGTAAATTCCGACTGGTGCACTTGAAAGAAAATTCCAAGTTTTTTTAATGTTTTTCGAAGAAAGGCTTATTTCGTTTTCAGGGGCCTGGTTGATACAGGCGCGCTCACGGTTTGCTCGCGCCATTCAGCAATCTGATGGAGCGTGGGTCGCGCAAGGTCCTTCGCTACACTCGACGCATCTTCCCCGGAACAACAAGGCTGTTTGCTATGCAAAATCGCATGATGATCACTGGCGCGGGCTCGGGCCTGGGTCGCGAAATCGCGCTGCGCTGGGCACGTGAAGGCTGGCAACTGGCTTTGTCGGATGTCAGCGAACCCGGTCTGCAGGAAACCCTGAAACTGGTTCGCGAAGCCGGCGGCGATGGCTTTATCCAGCGTTGCGACGTGCGCGATTACAGTCAGCTGACTGCGTTCGCCCAAGCCTGTGAAGTCAAGCTCGGCGGCATCGATGTCATCGTCAACAACGCCGGTGTCGCCTCGGGCGGGTTCTTCAGCGAGCTGTCCCTGGAAGACTGGGACTGGCAGATCGCGATCAACCTGATGGGCGTGGTCAAGGGTTGCAAGGCGTTCTTGCCGCTGCTGGAAAAAAGCAAAGGCAAGATCATCAACATCGCGTCGATGGCCGCCCTGATGCAAGGCCCGGCGATGAGTAACTACAACGTGGCCAAGGCCGGTGTGGTGGCGTTGTCCGAAAGCCTGCTGATCGAACTGGCGCATCAGGAAGTTGGCGTGCATGTGGTGTGCCCGTCGTTCTTCCAGACCAACCTGCTGGACTCTTTCCGTGGTCCGACACCCGCCATGAAAGCGCAGGTTGGCAAGTTGCTGGAAAGTTCGCCGATTAGTGCGGCCGACATTGCCGACTACATCTATCAGCACGTCGCCGCTGGCGAATTCATGATCCTGCCCCACGAACAGGGCCGTATGGCCTGGGCGCTGAAGCAGAAGAACCCGCAACTGCTCTACGACGAAATGACCCTCATGGCCGATAAAATGCGCGCCAAGGCCAAACAGACCGCAGGCTGAACTTGCCCGCACACAACGTCGCCGTTAGGGTGGCCGCCATCGGTCATCCTCGCGAGACGTTCGCATGCTCAATTACCTGTGGTTTTTTCTTGCCGCGCTGTTTGAAATCGCTGGCTGCTTTGCCTTCTGGATGTGGTTGCGCCAAGGCAAAAGCGTCTGGTGGGTGGTGCCGGCGCTGCTCAGCCTGACCTTGTTCGCGCTGCTGCTGACCCGTGTCGAGGCGAGCTACGCGGGGCGGGCTTATGCCGCCTACGGTGGCATCTACATCATTGCGTCGATTGGCTGGCTGGCCGTGGTCGAACGGATTCGCCCGCTCGGCTCTGACTGGATCGGCGTGGCGCTGTGTGTGATCGGCGCAAGCGTCATCCTGTTTGGCCCGCGTTTTTCCGCTGCCTGAAGCAAAGCCACGGTTTGTAAGACGTTTCCTTAAGAGGTGTTCGTCTTGCACTGTAGGGCGGGACTGTTTTGCCCTCGTCGCATTGAAGGCCCGCCGCGTGCCGGGCATCTTCAGGGTTCGATAACCCTGAAGGACGAATGCCATGCTTGTACTCAGCCGCGTTGTGGGCGAAATGATTTCCATCGGTGACGACATTTCGGTGCGTATTGTCGCCGTCAACGGCAACACGGTGCGCTTCGGCGTCGACGCGCCGCAAAGCGTCAATGTGCACCGTGCCGAAGTCTACAAGCGCATCCAGGTCAAACTGGCAAAAACCAAAGGGCGATGAAGGCGTCAGTCGAACAGATGCTTGGGCACGTCGTGCTTGAGCATCAACTGGCATTGCTCGCTTTCCGGGTCGAAGACAATCAGCGCCTGACCTTTGGTCAGGGCCTGGCGAACACGCAATACGCGGGTTTCCAGCGGCGTGTCATCGCCGTTGTCGGTGCCGTCACGGGTCACGAAATCCTCGATCAGGCGGGTCAGGGTGTCGACTTCAAGTTGGTCGTGGGGAATCAGCATAGGTACCTCGGCTAAACAATGGCGCGATGCTACGGCGAATGATGGGTGGCGGCTAGTCTGGACCCGATGTGTTGTCTGGGCTGACGCTTTCGCGGGCAAGCCTCGCTCCTACAGACTTTGCGTCGATCCGAAGTAATGTGATCAACGCGAAACCTGTAGGAGCGAGGCTTGCCCGCGAAAGCGTCAGCCCATGCAATGAAAATTCCGGATCAGCTATCCGCCCGCTGCCCCACCAGACTATCCACCGAAGGCACCCGCGTATCGCTTTCCATCTGCGTGTCATGTTCGATCTGATGACTGAAGCGGTCCAGCGAACCCTTGGCCGGTTGCGCATCGCTGGCAAACACCGGCGGGCTGAGGATGTAGGCGCCGAGCAGGCGACTGAGCGCCGCGAGGCTGTCGATGTGGGTGCGTTCGTAGCCGTGAGTCGCGTCGCATCCGAAGGCGAGCAGGGCGGTGCGAATGTCATGGCCGGCGGTGACCGCCGAATGTGCATCGCTGAAATAGTAGCGAAACAAGTCGCGGCGCACCGGCAACTCGTTGTCGCTGGCCAGTCGCAGCAGGTGCCGCGACAAGTGATAGTCATAAGGCCCGCCGGAATCCTGCATCGCCACGCTGACCGCATGTTCGCTGGAGTGCTGGCCGGGCGCGACCGGGGCGATGTCGATGCCGACGAATTCGCTGACGTCCCACGGTAACGCCGCCGCTGCACCGCTGCCGGTTTCCTCGGTGATGGTGAACAGCGGATGGCAGTCGATCATCAGTTCTTCGCCACTGTCGACAATCGCTTTGAGTGCCGCCAGCAGCGCGGCAACGCCGGCCTTGTCGTCGAGGTGACGGGCGCTGATGTGGCCGCTTTCGGTGAACTCCGGCAACGGGTCGAACGCGACGAAATCGCCGACGCTGATCCCCAGGGAATCGCAATCGGCGCGGGTCGCGCAGTACGCGTCGAGGCGCAGTTCGATGTGATCCCAGCTGATCGGCATCTCGTCCACCGCCGTGTTGAACGCATGCCCGGACGCCATCAACGGCAACACGCTGCCACGGATCACGCCGTTGTCGGTAAACAGGCTGACGCGGCTGCCTTCGGCGAAACGGCTGGACCAGCAGCCGACTGGCGCCAGAGTCAGGCGACCGTTGTCTTTCACTGCGCGAACGGCGGCGCCGATGGTGTCGAGGTGGGCGGAAACGGCGCGGTCGGGGCTGTTTTTCTTGCCTTTAAGCGTGGCGCGGATGGTGCCGCGGCGAGTCATCTCGAAAGGAATGCCCAGCTCTTCAAGCCGCTCGGCGACGTAACGCACGATGGTGTCGGTGAAACCGGTCGGGCTCGGAATGGCGAGCATTTCCAGGAGGACTTTTTGCAGGTAGTTGAGGTCGGGTTCCGGGATTATATAGGTCATGGAAACTCCTGATGAGTAAAGAGCATCGATGGTTTCGATGAGGGTAATTTGCGGTGTCTGTGAGGCCGTCTTCGCGGGCAAGCCTCGCTCCTACAGGGAATAGCGTCGTGCGCGATATTCCAAACGACGCAAAACCTGTAGGAGCGAGGCTTGCCCGCGAAGGCGCCAACCCAGGCACCACATCACTAAGAGACCGCCGGCTGACTATGCGGAAACAACAGATCCACAAACCGCTCGGCCGTCGGCTGCGGCTCATGGTTGGCCAGGCCGGCGCGTTCATTGGCTTCGATAAACACGTATTGCGCCTGATCCGCCGCCGGCACCATCAGGTCGAGCCCGACCATCGGAATATCCAGCGCCCGCGCCGCGCGGACGGCGGCCTCCGCCAGCGTGGGATGCAGGATCGCCGTGACATCTTCAAGCACACCGCCGGTATGAAGATTCGCCGTACGCCGTACGAACAAATGTTCACCCGCCGGCAGAATGCTGCTGTAGTCGTAACCCGCTGCCTGCAATGTGCGTTCGGTCTCGTGGTCCAGCGGGATTTTGCTTTCACCGCTGGTGGCCGCCTGCCGACGCCGACTCTGGGCGTCAATCAGCGCACCGATGGAATGCTGCCCGTCGCCCACCACTTCGGCCGGCCGGCGAATCGCCGCCGCCACTACCTCAAACCCGATCACCAGAATCCGCAGGTCGAGGCCTTCGTGAAAGCTTTCCAGCAGCACGCGGCTGTCGAACTGACGGGCTGATTCGATGGCTTGCTGGACGTCTTCGATGGTCCGCAGATCCACCGCCACCCCTTGACCCTGTTCGCCATCCAGCGGCTTGACCACCACCCGTTCGTGCTCGTCGAGAAACGCCAGGTTGTCGTCGGCGTTGCCCGCCAGTTGCTGGCTCGGCAGATTCAGACCGGCCGCCTTCAACACTTTGTGCGTCAGGCTTTTGTCCTGGCACAGGCTCATGCTGATGGCGCTGGTCAGGTCACTCAGCGACTCGCGGCAACGTACCCGCCGTCCGCCGTGGCTGAGGGTAAACATCCCGGCCTCGGCATCATCGACCTGCACATCGATGCCGCGCCGATGGGCTTCCTCGACGATGATCCGCGCGTAGGGGTTGAACTCGGCTTCAGGACCGGGGCCGAGAAACAACGGTTGGTTAATGCCGTTCTTGCGCTTGATCGCAAAGGTCGACAGGTTGCGAAAACCGAGCTTGGCATAAAGACTTTTCGCCTGGCGATTGTCGTGCAGCACGGACAGGTCCAGGTAACTCAGGCCACGGCTCATGAAGTGTTCGATCAAATGCCGTACCAGCACTTCACCGACGCCGGGCCGCGAACAGTGCGGATCGACCGCCAGGCACCAGAGGCTGCTGCCGTTTTCCGGATCGTTGAACGCCTTGTGATGATTGAGGCCCATGACACTGCCGATGACCGCGCCGCTGTCCTCGTCCTCGGCCAGCCAGTACACCGGGCCGCCCAGATGACGCGGGGTCAGCAGACGGGCGTCGATCGGCAACATGCCTCGCGCCTGATACAACTGATTGATCGCCTGCCAGTCGGCATCGCCTTGCGCGCGACGAATGCGAAAGCCGCGGAACACACGGGTCGCCTGCCGGTAATCGCTGAACCACAAGCGCAAGGTGTCCGACGGATCGAGAAACAACTGGGCCGGCTCCAGCCCCAGCACTTGCTGGGGCGCGGCGACATAGAGGGCGATGTCCCGTTCGCCCGGTTGCTCATTGAGCAACTCTTGGGCGAGGCTTGCCGGGTCGGGGAACGTATGGCCGATCAGCAACCGGCCCCAGCCGCAATGCACGGCAATCGGCGCGGTACCGAGTTCACTGCCGTCTTCAGCCAGACGCGCCTGCAAGCGTTCGTAGGAGGGCGCCTGACCGCGCAACAAGCGTTGGCTGTACGCCGTGGCGTGAGGTTTCATCGATCAGATTCCTTGTTCACTGAGCCACAGGTTCAGCGCCGCCAATTGCCACAGCTTGGAGCCGCGCAACGGGGTCAACTGGCCTTGTGGATCGGTCAGCAAACGGTCGAGCATCGCCGGGTTGAACAGGCCACGATCCTGGCTCGGGTCCAGCAACAATTCGCGTACCCAGCTCAGCGTGTCGCCCTGCAAATGCTTGAGACCCGGCACCGGGAAGTAACCCTTTTTACGGTCGATGACTTCGCTCGGAATCACCAGTCGTGCCGCTTCTTTCAGCACTTGTTTGCCGCCGTCCGGCAGTTTGAATTTGCCCGGCACCCGGGCTGACAATTCCACCAGGCGATAGTCGAGAAACGGCGTGCGCGCCTCCAGGCCCCAGGCCATGGTCATGTTGTCGACGCGTTTGACCGGGTCGTCCACCAGCATCACTGTGCTGTCCAGACGCAAGGCTTTGTCCACCGCCGCATCGGCACCAGGCTGTGCGAAATGTTCCTTCACGAAGTCGCCGGCGGCGTCATTCGCGGTCAGCCATTTCGGCTGTACGGTGGCGGCGTAATCCTCGTAGCTGCGATCAAAGAACGCATCGCGGTACGCCGCGTACGGATCGGCCGCGCCATCGACCTGCGGATACCAGTGATAACCGGCGAACAATTCGTCCGCCCCCTGGCCGCTTTGCACCACTTTGCAATGCTTGGCCACTTCGCGGGACAACAGATAGAACGCGATGCAGTCATGACTGACCATCGGCTCGCTCATCGCGCGGAAGGCGGCGGGCAGTTGCTCGATGATCTCTTTTTCGTCGATGCGCAGTTGATGATGTTGGGTGCCGTAATGCCTGGCGATCAGATCCGAATACTGGAACTCGTCACCGCGCTCGCCGCCGGCATCCTGGAAACCGATGGAGAAGGTCGACAGGTTTTCTACGCCGACCTCCCGCAACAGACCGACGAGCATGCTCGAATCGACGCCGCCCGACAGCAACACGCCGACGTCCACCGCTGCCCGTTGACGAATCGCCACCGCATCGCGGGTACTGTCGAGTACGCGGTCGCGCCAGTCTTCGAGGGTCAGATTTTTCTCATCCTCGTGTGGGCCGTAGGGCAGGGTCCACCAGGTTTTCTGCTCGGTTGTGCCGTCCGCTTCGATGCGCATCCAGGTGGCGGGCGGCAGCTTTTCGATGCCGGCCAGCAAGGTGCGCGGCGCCGGGACCACCGCGTGGAAGTTCAGATAATGATTGAGCGCCACCGGATCGAGGATCGGATTGATATCGCCGCCCTTGAGCAACGCCGGCAGCGCAGAAGCAAAGCGCAGGCGCTGGCCGGTGCGCGACAGGTACAGCGGCTTCACGCCGAGACGGTCACGGGCGATGAACAGGCGCTTGGCGTCACGCTCCCAGATAGCGAAGGCAAACATGCCGTTGAGCTTAGGCAACAGCGCTTCGCCCCAGGCGTGGTAGCCCTTGAGCAGCACTTCGGTGTCGCCGCCGGAATAGAAGGCGTAACCGAGGGATTCAAGTTCGGTACGCAGTTCGGGGAAGTTGTAGATCGCGCCGTTGAAGGCCAGGGACAGGCCCAGTTGAGGGGCGACCATCGGCTGCGCCGAGCCGTCGGACAGGTCCATGACTTTCAGGCGACGATGACCAAGGGCAATCGGCCCCTGGCTGTGAAAGCCCCACGCGTCAGGGCCGCGAGGCGCCAGGTGATGAGTGATTCGTTCAATGGCTGCAAGGTCTGCAGGTTGATGATCAAAGCGTAACTCGCCAGCTAATCCGCACATAAAGTCCTTACCGGTTTTTCCGTTGGGGAGGGTCAATCGATACCGCGCCCAAAAGGCAGGTACTCAGAAACTGACCCGGTGGGATCGTGGGAGTTTTAGATCGATAAGTAATAAAGGTGTTGGGTGCGTGCCAAGGCTTTAAGTGCAAAACCTGGTATGCCCGGTAGCCAGGTGCCTCATTTGCCTCGAATCAATCGGCGCAAGGCGAAGCGGTTCGGATGGCACGCCTCGGCCACGGCCCTTGGCAATGGCAGCGGTTCGTCATCCAGCCACGCGGCGAGCAACTCGCCTGACAACGGTGCGGTGATCAAACCTCGGGAACCGTGGCCGCTGTTGACATACAAACCGTCCAGCCATGGGCAAGGGATGTCCGGGGTTTGCCGGGCATCCTTGCTCAAGGCGCTGTAGGCGTCGGCGAACGCCTGGCCGTCGGCCAGTGGGCCGACAATCGGCAAGTAATCCGGGCTGGTGCAGCGAAACGCTGCGCGGCCTTCAAGTGCATCAGGCTGCAATGCATTCGCGCCGAGCCGAGCGACCAGGTCTACCGAGATTTCTTCAAGCATTTGCAGATTGCCTGCATGTTCGGCGGCGGTCGGGGTCAGGTCATCGGAGTTGAAATCAAAACTGGCGCCCAGGGTGTGTTCACCCAAACGAGCTGGCGCGACATAACCTTCGGCGCAGACGACGGTGCCCAGTGCCTCGCTTTCAGAGGTCTGTGGCAGGCGAGTGATTTGCCCACGAATGCGTTTGAGCGGCAGCTCGCTGCTGTAGGCGAAGCGCTTGATCTCGGCGGCGCCGGCCAGTATCACCACCGGGGCATCGGCCAGTACGGTTTCGCCCTCCAGGGCTTGCCAGTGTCCGTGCGCTCGGCGCAACTCCAGCACATCGTGATGTGTCAGGATCTGTATGTTCGGGTGCGCCGCTTGCCATTGGCACAGGGCGGGCGGGTGCACCCAGCCGCCTTCGGGGTAGAACAGGCCGCCCGATTGCAGCGCGATGCCGGCGCGGATTTCGGCCTGCGCTTGATCGAGCGTGTGCAGCAAGTCCTCGGGAAACGCTGCGGCCAATTGCGCCTGACGCTCCGCTTCCTTGGCATTGAAGGCCAGTTGCAGTACGCCGCAATCGTCCCAGTCGAGACCTCGATGCAACTGCTCAAGCAAGCGACGGGTGTGGCCGAACCCGCTGACGATCAATTGTGACAACGCGGTGCCATGGGCGGAAAGCTTGAGGTACAAAACCCCTTGAGGATTGCCCGAGGCTTCCTGCGCCAGTGCGCCGTGACGCTCCAGCAGACTGACTTGCCAACCCCGCGCCGCGAGGCTGGCGGCTGTCGCGCAACCGGCGAGACCGGCACCAATCACCAAGGCCCGACGTTCGCCGGTCAGGGGGGCCGGACGCGCAAACCACGGTTTTGCCATGACGGGCTTCGTGACCTCCTCAGGCCAACCGAGAAACACCCCGCGCAGGATTTCCCATTTGTGGCCGATGCCGGGCGTGCGTTTCATCTTGAAGCCTGCGGCATTCAACAGACGACGTACCCAACCGGTGCTGGTGAAGGTGCTGATCGTCGAGCCGGGCGCCGCGAGTCGGGCCAGCTCGACAAACAGTTCGGCGGTCCACATGTCGGGGTTTTTCGCCGGGGCGAAACCGTCGAGAAACCAGGCATCGATCTGCGCGTCCAGCTGTGGCAACTGTTCCAGCGCATCGCCGATCAGCAGCGTCAGCGTGATGCGTCCGTGGTCCAGGATCAGGCGCTGGAAACCTTGATGGATCGCCACGTATTGCGCCAGCAGTTGATCGGCAAACGGCTTGAGCTCCGGCCACAAGGCGAGCGCCCGCTGCAGGTCGGGCAGGCTCAGCGGGTACTTTTCGACACTGACAAAATGCAACCGCGCACCGGCCACAGCGTGCTGCTCGAACAACTGCCAGGCGCACAGGAAATTCAACCCGGTACCAAAACCGGTCTCGCCAATCACCAGTTTCCCGTCCACCGGCAATGCCGCGAAACGCTCACGCAACGCGTTCTGTTCGAGGAAGACGTAACGGGTTTCGTCCAACCCGGACAGGTTGGAAAAATACACATCATCGAACACCCGCGAGCGCGGGAGACCTTGGTCGTCCCAGTCGAGCTGGGCGTGGGGCAGTACAGGTTTCATGGCAGGCTCGGCAACGGCAAGGCGACCATTCTAGCCGATCGCCGAGTCGCTGCTTGATCCATGGCAACGTCCGGATCTGGCCAGACAGTGAAAATGGGATTTCTCCCACGCAGGAGAGGTCAATCCGCTAGTCTTGTTCAATCCTGGAAGGAGCCGCCCCATGTTCGAATCTGCTGAAATCGGTCACGTCATCGACAAAGAAACCTATGAAGCCGAAGTGCCGGCGCTGCGTGAGGCACTGCTCGAAGCACAGTTCGAACTTCAGCAGCAAAAACGCTTTCCGGTGATCATTTTGATCAACGGCATCGAAGGCGCCGGCAAGGGCGAGACCGTGAAGCTGCTCAACGAGTGGATGGACCCGCGCCTGATCGAGGTCCGCACGTTCGATCAGCAGACCGACGAAGAACTGGCGCGACCACCGGCCTGGCGCTACTGGCGGATGCTTCCGGCCAAGGGCCGCATGGGCATCTTCTTTGGTAACTGGTACAGCCAGATGTTGCAGGCCCGGGTTCATGGCGTGATCAAGGAACCCCGGTTCGATCAGAGCATCAACGGTGCCGAACGCCTGGAAAAGATGTTGTGCGACGAAGGCGCGCTGATCTTCAAGTTCTGGTTTCACCTTTCCAAGAAGCAAATGAAGGACCGCCTCAAGGCCCTGGCCGACGACCCGCTGCACAGTTGGCGCATCAGCCCGCTGGACTGGCAGCAATCGGAGACTTACGACAGGTTCGTCAAGTATGGCGAACGCATTCTGCGCCGCACCAGCCGCGACTATGCGCCGTGGCATGTGATCGCCGGGATGGACCCGCGCTATCGGAGCCTGGCGGTCGGCAAGATTCTGCTTGAAGGCCTGCAAGGCGCGTTGAAACGGCCGAAGATTCACCCGGATAAAGTCAGCGCCGCACCACTGGCCAGCAGTGTCGATCTGGTGAACCTGCTCGACAGCCTTGACCTGAACCAACACCTGGAAAAGGAAGACTACGAAGAGCAACTGATCACCGAGCAAGCGCGTTTTTCCGGTTTGATGCGTGACAAACGCATGCGCCGCCACGCCTTGATCGCCGTGTTCGAAGGCAACGACGCGGCCGGCAAGGGCGGGGCGATCCGCCGGGTGGCCGCCGCGCTCGATCCTCGGCAATACAGCATCGTGCCGATTGCTGCGCCCACCGAAGAGGAGCGGGCGCATCCGTACTTGTGGCGTTTCTGGCGACATATTCCGGCGCGGGCCAAATTCACCGTGTTCGACCGTTCCTGGTATGGCCGGGTGCTGGTGGAGCGTATCGAAGGCTTTTGCAGCCCGGCCGACTGGCTGCGCGCCTACGGTGAGATCAACGACTTCGAAGAGCAGATCGCCGATGCCGGAGTGATCGTGGTCAAGTTCTGGCTGGCCATCGACAAACAGACGCAACTGGAGCGCTTCGAAGAACGCGAACAGATCCCCTTCAAGCGCTTCAAAATCACCGAAGACGACTGGCGCAATCGGGATAAATGGGAGGCCTATCGCGGCGCGGTCGGCGACATGGTCGACCGTACCAGCACCGAAATTTCCCCCTGGACGCTGGTGGAAGCCAACGACAAGCGCTGGGCCCGGGTCAAGGTTTTGCGCACGCTCAACCAGGCGCTGGAAGCGGCGTTCGAAAAGTCCGACAAGCATGAAAAGAAACTGAAAAAGCCCAAGACTTGAGCCGATGGTGACGCATACGCGGGGTGAATGATTGTCGCGACCGGTCACGGCTGGACTTATGCTCGATCCACTCTCAACCGACAACAATAATGAGGTATGCCATGCGTGAAGTGGTGATCGTCGACAGCGTGCGGACCGGCCTGGCCAAGTCCTTTCGCGGCAAGTTCAACCAGACCCGTCCGGACGACATGGCGGCCCACTGCGTCAATGCACTGCTGGCGCGCTCGGGCATCGACCCGGCCAGCGTCGAGGATTGCATCGTCGGCGCCGGCTCCAACGAAGGCGCCCAGGGCTACAACATCGGTCGCAACGTCGCGGTGCTGTCGCGCCTGGGCACCGGCACCGCCGGCATGACCCTCAACCGTTTCTGCTCATCGGGCTTGCAGGCGATTGCCATCGCTGCCAACCAGATCGCTTCGGGCTGCAGCGACATCATCGTCGCCGGTGGCGTCGAATCCATCAGCCTGACCATGAAAAGCGTCAACACCGACAACCTGATCAACCCGCTGCTGAAAGAGCAGGTGCCGGGCATCTACTTCCCCATGGGCCAGACCGCCGAAATCGTTGCGCGTCGTTACAACGTCAGCCGCGAAGAACAGGATCTGTACGCCCTGCAAAGTCAGCAGCGCACCGCTCAGGCGCAGGCCGCCGGGTTGTTCGACGACGAAATCGTGCCAATGGCGGTGAAGTATCGCGTTGAAGACAAGGCCACCGGGCAGGTGCAGATCCTCGATGGCGTCGTTGACCGCGACGACTGCAACCGTCCGGACACGACCCTGGAAAGTCTGGCGGGGTTGAAGCCGGTGTTTGCCGAAGACGGTTCGGTGACGGCGGGCAACTCGTCGCAGCTGTCCGACGGTGCGTCCATGACCCTGGTGATGAGCCTGGAGAAAGCGCTGGAACTGGGGTTGAAGCCGAAGGCGTTCTTCCGTGGTTTCACCGTGGCGGGTTGCGAACCGGATGAAATGGGCATCGGCCCGGTGTTTTCGGTGCCGAAGCTGCTCAAGGCCAAGGGTTTGCAGGTGGCCGACATTGACCTGTGGGAACTCAACGAAGCGTTTGCCTCGCAATGCCTGTACAGCCGCAACCGGCTGGGGATCGATAACGAGAAGTACAACGTCAATGGCGGCTCGATTTCCATCGGGCACCCGTTCGGCATGACCGGTTCGCGTCAGGTCGGGCATCTTGTGCGGGAATTGCAGCGACGTAAATTGCGCTACGGCATCGTCACCATGTGCGTGGGTGGCGGGATGGGCGCGACCGGGTTGTTTGAAGCGGTACGGTAAACCTTAAAGTTTGTGGTGATTATTACATCGCCATCGCCGGCAAGCCGGTCTCGCTCCCACAGGGATCAGGTGTGCGACATTGATCCACTGTGGGAGCGAGCCTGCTCGCGATGAAGGCGACTCGATTTATAGTTTTGTGGTCAAACCCCGCATCCGCGCGATGTAAGCCGCAATCTCCCGCGCAGCCGCCTCCGGGTTTTCAAACGGCCCCTCCAGGGTGTTTTCCCGGGTACTGAAATACAACTCCCCATTCACCCGACACATCCGGTCACTGCGAAAGTGCACGGCGGGGGCGTTGTCCTGAGCGCGCATGCCGTACATGGCGGTCTCCTGAAGGGGGTTGCTGTTGGCGGATCCAATGAGCTTATGCATGAACCACTTGCAACGCCTGGCCAGCCGATCAGCGGCACATCGCCAATTTATTGCTGCGACCCGCACAGTTTCATTTGCGTCCGGCAGCCAACTGTCCCTGTGTACCAGGCACCGCTGAGCCTAGAATGACGGCTCTTGCCATCTGGCTTTGAGGTACGCATGCACATTTCATCGGGTCGCTGGGTTTATGGTTTGTTCCTGGCCTTGTTGACTGCGTTTTTGTGGGGAATCCTGCCGATCAAGCTCAAGCAAGTGCTGCTGGTGATGGACCCGGTCACGGTGACCTGGTTTCGCCTGATGGTGTCCGGCGGCTGCCTGTTCATTTATCTGGCAGCGACCCGACGCCTGCCGAGCCGCAAAGTGCTCGGCCCGCGCGGTGGCTGGCTGGTGGTGATGGCGGTGCTCGGTCTGGTGGGCAACTACATCCTGTACTTGATGGGCTTGAATCTGCTCAGCCCTGGCACGGCGCAATTGGTGGTGCAGATGGGCCCGATCATGTTGCTGATCGCCAGCCTGTTTGTGTTCAAGGAGCGCTTCAGCGTGGGGCAGGGGATTGGCCTGCTGGTGTTGCTGATTGGTTTCGGACTGTTTTTCAACCAGCGTCTGGTTGAGTTGTTCACCTCGCTGAGCGACTACACGGCGGGTGTGCTGCTGGTGTTGTTGGCGTCCACGGTCTGGACGTTTTATGCCCTGGGGCAGAAGCAACTGCTGACGGTGTGGAATTCGTTGCAGGTGATGATGGTGATTTACCTGTTCTGCGGGTTGTTGCTGACACCGTGGGTGCACCCGCTGGAAGCGCTGCAACTGAATCCGCTGCAAGGCTGGCTGTTGCTGGCCTGCTGCATGAACACCCTGATTGCGTATGGCGCATTTGCCGAAGCGCTGGCGCACTGGGAAGCCTCGCGGGTGAGTGCGACGCTGGCGATCACGCCGTTGGTGACGTTCGCGGCGGTGGCCATGGCGGCCTGGTTATGGCCGGAGTATGTGCATGCCGAAACGATCAATGGCCTGGGGTATGGCGGGGCGGTGCTGGTGGTGCTGGGGTCGGCGCTGGTGGCGTTGGGGCCTTCGTTGATTGCGGGGCTCAAGGCGCGGAAGGTTCGGATGGCGGCCAGTTAGACCGCGTTATCGTTCTTCGCGGGCAAGCCTCGCTCCTACAGGGGATGTGTCGTTCGCAGATTTTGTGATCGACACAACCCCTGTAGGAGCGAGGCTTGCCCGCGAAGACTGACTAACAGTCACCGCATACTCAGCCCTTGGCCCCAGCCTCCAGCATATTCTCCGGCCTTACCCACGCATCAAACTGTTCATCGGTCAGATACCCCAACTGCAACGCCGCCTCCCGCAACGTCAGCCCTTCGGCATAGGCCTTCTTGGCAATTTCCGCCGATTTGTCGTAACCGATATGCGGGTTCAGCGCCGTCACCAGCATCAACCCACGCTCCAGATGCTCGGCCATTTTCTCGGCATCCGGTTCCAGGCCGGCGATGCAATGCTGCTGGAAGTTGCTGCAGCCATCGCCCAGCAAACGGATCGATTGCAGCAGGTTGTGGATGATCACCGGTTTGAACACGTTCAGTTGCAGATGCCCCTGACTCGCGGCGAAGCCGATGGCCACGTCGTTGCCCAACACCTGGCATGCGAGCATCGACAGGGCTTCGCACTGAGTCGGGTTGACCTTGCCGGGCATGATCGAACTGCCGGGTTCGTTGGCCGGCAATTTCACTTCGGCGAAACCGGCACGTGGCCCGGAACCCAGCAAGCGCAGGTCGTTGGCGATTTTCATCAGGGTCACGGCGAGGGTTTTCAGCGCGCCGGACAGCGTGGTCAGCGGTTCATGCCCTGCCAATGCGGCGAATTTGTTCGGTGCAGTGACAAACGGCAGGCCGGAGAGCGCAGCCAGCTCGGAGGCAATCGCTTCGCCAAAACCGTGCGGCGAATTCAGCCCGGTGCCGACGGCGGTGCCACCCTGGGCCAGTTCACACACATCGGGCAGGGCGCTGCGGATCGCTCGTTCGGCGTAATCCAGTTGTGCGATGTACGCCGAGAGTTCCTGGCCGAAGGTGATCGGCGTCGCATCCATCATGTGGGTGCGGCCGGTCTTCACCAGCTTCATGTACCGCGCGGACAGCTCGGCCAGACCGCCCGACAGTTCGCTGATCGCCGGCAGCAAATGGTTCTGCACCGCCTGCGCGGCGGCGATGTGCATCGCGGTGGGGAAGCAGTCGTTGGAGCTCTGCGAGCGGTTGACGTGATCGTTGGGGTGCACCGGCACCTTGCCGCCGCGCGGGTTGCCGGCCAGTTCGTTGGCACGCCCGGCGATCACTTCGTTGACATTCATGTTGCTCTGGGTGCCGCTACCGGTCTGCCAGACCACCAGCGGGAACTGGTCGTCGTGTTTGCCGTCGAGCACTTCGTCGGCGGCCTGTTCGATCAGCCGGGCGATGTCGGCGGGCAGATCGCCGTTGCGGTCATTGACCCGCGCCGCGGCTTTCTTGATCAGCGCCAGCCCATGCAGCACCGCCAGCGGCATGCGCTCGTTGCCGATGGCGAAGTTAATCAGCGAGCGTTGCGTCTGAGCGCCCCAGTAGGCCTCATCCGGCACTTCCACCTGGCCAAGGCTGTCGGTTTCGATACGGCTCATCATGCACACTCCTGTCAGTCTGATAGCGCAGTTTAGGCCGTGATCGCCGGCCGTGGTTCCATCGGTCAGTATTTTGACCATTCAACCCCTCTAATTCAGGCACGACAAGGCTTGGGGTTGAGCGACACACTTTTTTAGGCGCAGAATGGACGCCCTTGGGGTTTTACCTCGCCTGCTAGAAAAGGAAACTCGATGACTCGTCTTCGTGCCATCTGTACCGCGGTTGCACTGGTTTGCGCCAGCGGCCCTGTTTTTGCCGATACCGCCAGCCACAACGCCAGTGCCGAAGCTTTCCTGACCCTGGCGCACGCTGACAAATTGGGCACTCCGGTGTACATGCAAGTGCAGCAAATGTTCGCTCAGCGCTTTGAACAGACCAAAGCCCCTGAATCGAAAAAAGCCTTGCTGGAAACCTACCAGGCCAAAGCCAACGCCGCTCTGGACCAAGCCATTGGCTGGAACAAGCTGAAGCCGGACATGGTCAAGCTGTACACCTCCAACTTCAGCGAATCCGAGCTCAAAGACCTGGTCGCGTTCTACCAGTCGCCACTGGGCAAGAAAGTCCTGGAAAAAATGCCGCAGCTGACCCAGCAATCGGCCCAGATGACCCAGGCCAAGCTCGAAAGCGCCGTGCCAGTGGTCAACAAGCTGTTGGCTGACATGACCAACGAGCTGGACCCTAAGGCTAACGCCGCTGCACCTGCTGCCAAGAAAAAGCCTTAAGCGGAGTTCGGTATGACCATGCAACAACGCATCGAATCGACGCTGGGCCTGTTACAGCCCGAGCACCTGCAAGTGCTGGATGAAAGCCATATGCACAGTCGTGGGTTGCAGACCCATTACAAGGCCGTGGTGGTCAGCCAGCAGTTCGAAGGGCTCAACCGCGTCAAGCGTCACCAGAAAGTCTACGGCACGCTCGGCGAGCTGATGGGCGAGTTCCATGCGTTGGCGCTGCATACCTACACGCCTGAGGAATGGGCACAGATCGACACGGCTCCGGCCTCGCCGACCTGTGCTGGCGGCTCGCATTGATGTCCCGCCCCTTGTAGGAGCCGGCTCGCCGGCGATGGCGTCCTCGAGATTGCCATCGCCGGCAAGCCGGCTCCTACAGAGGAGCGTTTATTTTTGCTAGAATCCGCAACGCGCCGCTTACCCGGCGCGTTTTTTTTCGCATCCGGTTCACCCCTTACGAGGGTAGCCACCTGGAGAATCACCCATGACACAACAGATTGTCGTGGCGGCACTGTATAAGTTCGTCACCCTGGAAAACTACGTCGACCTGCGCGAGCCGCTGCTGCAGGCCATGGTCGACAACGGCATCAAAGGCACGCTGCTGATCGCCGAAGAAGGCATCAACGGCACCGTGTCCGGCAGCCGCGAAGGCATCGACGGGCTGATGGCCTGGCTCAAGAACGACCCGCGCATGGACGACATCGACCACAAAGAGTCGTACTGCGACGAGCAGCCGTTCTATCGCACCAAAGTCAAACTCAAGAAAGAAATCGTCACCCTCGGCGTCGAAGGCGTGGACCCGAACAAAAAGGTCGGCACCTACGTTGATCCAGAGAACTGGAACGCGCTGATCAGCGATCCGGAAGTACTGTTGATCGACACCCGCAACGACTACGAAGTCTCGATCGGCACCTTCGAAGGCGCCATCGATCCGAAAACCACCAGTTTTCGCGAATTTCCCGACTACATCAAAGCCAACTTCGACCCGGCCGTGCACAAGAAAGTCGCGATGTTCTGCACCGGCGGCATTCGTTGTGAAAAGGCTTCGAGCTACATGCTCAGCCAGGGTTTCGATGAGGTTTACCACCTCAAGGGCGGCATTCTGAAGTACCTCGAAGAGGTGCCGCAGGAAGAAACCAAATGGCAGGGCGACTGCTTCGTGTTCGATAACCGCGTGACCGTTCGTCATGACCTCAGTGAAGGTGACTACGATCAATGTCACGCCTGTCGTACACCGGTTAGTGTTGAAGACCGCGCGTCCGAGCACTATGTGGCGGGCATCAGCTGCCCGCATTGCTGGGATAAGCTGAGCGAGAAGACCCGTCGCAGTGCCATCGATCGGCAGAAGCAGATCGAACTGGCCAAGGCTCGCAACATGCCGCACCCGATCGGCTACAACTACAAGCAAACCCCTTCCGAGGCTTGAACCATGTCTGCACGCCGCCTGCTCTATGTGATGGACCCGATGTGTTCCTGGTGCTGGGGCTTTGCGCCGGTGGCCAATGCGTTGGTCGAGCAGGCGCAGGCGGCGGGTGTGGACGTGCATTTGATTGTGGGCGGTTTGCGCACCGGCAGTGGTTCGGCGCTGGAGCCGACCACCCGGCGCTACATTCTTGAACATTGGCAGGCGGTCACTGAGGCCACCGGTCAACCGTTCAAAATCGAAGGCGCACTGCCCGACGGCTTTGTGTACGACACCGAGCCGGCCTGTCGGGCGTTGGTGACGGCGCGCAGCCTGGCGCCGGATTGCGCGTGGAAACTGCTTGGCCTGATCCAGCATGCGTTTTACGCAGAAGGGCGCGATGTCACCCACGCCAGTGTGCTGGTGGAACTGGCGGAGCAGGCCGGTTTGCCGCGCATCGAATTCGCTGCCGCGTTCGACCGCGCCGATCAACATGCCGCGACCGCGGCCGATTTCACTTGGGTGCAGGACCTCGGCATCGCCGGTTTCCCCACCTTGCTGGCAGAGCGTGATGGTCAATTGGCGTTGTTGACCAATGGCTATCAGCCTCTCAGCGTATTGTCACCGCTGCTCGGCCGCTGGCTGGAGCGCGCTGCCTGTGCATGATCTGCCTGACGACGCCCCAACCGCTGCACGTGTCGACCGTCTGAGCTGGGCGGAAATCCGTCGCCTGGCCCTGCATCACAAGAAATCCCTGTGGATCGCCAACGGCGTGGCCGTGCTGGCGACGTTGTGCAGCGTGCCGATTCCTTTGCTCTTGCCCTTGCTGGTGGACGAAGTGCTGCTGGGCCATGGCGACGCGGCGCTGAAAGTCATGAACCACGCACTGCCCGAAGGCTGGCAGAAAGCGGCGGGCTACATCGGCCTGATGCTGCTGGTGACCTTGTTGCTGCGCTGCGGTGCCTTGTTGTTCAACGTGGTGCAGGCCAAGTTGTTCGCGGCACTGGCCAAAGACATCGTGTACCGCATCCGCCTGCGGCTGATCGAGCGCCTCAAGCGCATCTCGCTGGGTGAATACGAAAGCCTGGGCAGCGGCACGGTGACTACGCACCTTGTCACCGACCTGGACACGGTGGACAAATTCGTCGGCGAAACCCTCAGCCGGTTCCTCGTGGCCATGCTGACCCTGATCGGCACCGCGAGCATCCTGATCTGGATGCACTGGAAGCTGGCACTGCTGATCATGCTGTTCAACCCGCTGGTGATCTATGCCACGGTGCTGCTGGGCAAGCGGGTCAAGCACCTGAAGAAACTCGAGAACGACAGCACCTCGCGATTCACTCAAGCGTTGACCGAAACCCTCGATGCCATCCAGGAAGTGCGCGCCGGCAACCGTCAGGGTTTTTTCCTCGGGCGCCTCGGCCAACGTGCGCGGGAAGTGCGCGATTACGCGGTGAACTCCCAGTGGAAAACCGATGCCTCGAACCGGGCCAGCGGTTTGCTGTTCCAGTTCGGCATCGATATTTTCCGCGCCGCGGCGATGCTCACCGTATTGTTTTCCGACCTGTCCATCGGCCAGATGCTCGCGGTGTTCAGTTACCTGTGGTTCATGATCGGTCCGGTGGAACAACTGCTGAATCTGCAATACGCCTATTACGCCGCCGGTGGTGCGCTGTCCCGAATCAATGAGTTGTTGGCAAGGGCTGACGAGCCTGAATACCCAGGCGGTGTCGACCCGTTCAACGGTCGCGAAACCGTGGGTATCGAAGTCCAGGGATTGAGTTTCGGTTACGGTGACGAACTGGTGTTGAACCAGATGAACCTGTCCATCGCTCCTGGTGAAAAAGTCGCGATTGTCGGTGCCAGTGGCGGCGGCAAAAGTACGTTGGTGCAATTGCTGCTGGGCCTGTACACGCCCCTGGCCGGAACCATTCGCTTCGGCGGTTCGACCCAGCAGGACATCGGCCTGGAAACGGTGCGTGAAAACGTAGCGGTGGTCCTGCAACACCCGGCGCTGTTCAACGACACCATCCGCGCCAACCTGACCATGGGCCGTGAGCGCAGTGACGAAGCCTGCTGGCAGGCGCTGGAAATTGCGCAACTGCACAACACGGTTCGGGAATTGCCCAACGGCCTGGATAGCATTGTCGGACGTTCCGGCGTGCGCTTGTCCGGCGGTCAGCGCCAGCGCCTGGCAATTGCACGGATGGTGCTGGCCGAACCAAAAGTGGTGATTCTCGACGAGGCCACTTCAGCGCTGGATGCCGCCACCGAATACAACCTGCACCAGGCACTGGCGCGGTTCCTGAGCCACCGCACCACGCTGATCATTGCGCACCGATTGTCCGCCGTAAAACAGGCCGACCGGGTGCTGGTGTTCGACGGCGGGCAAATTGCCGAGGATGGCGACCATCAGCAACTGATTGCCGAGGGTGGTTTGTACGCCAAGCTGTACGGGCATTTGCAGCAGCACTGATCAGTGCTGCGCAGCTACTTCCAGATTACGTTCAAGGCCTCCGGACTACCGTCATAACCGAATTGCTTCATGACGACTGAGCACGAGTCGCAGGGGGCCATGGTGGTGGCTATCGTGATGGACTCAAGCTCCTGGGCGTCCGGATACTTCTGGCGTATGACGCTGATGAGTTTGCTCTCGGTGTCCAGTGAAGTAGGGCGTTGGGTGAGTGCGGGCGTATACGTCTCGATGTTGTCGATCGTGTGCGGAATCGCTCGCAACTTGCCAGAAGCGGAGACGTTCAGCGATGTCTGCGGGAAGCTGGCGCCGTGATCTATGTTGAAGTAACTCGTACCTTCGTCGATCACCTCTTTCGAGCCTCTGTTTCTCTCAAACAATGGCAGGTAAGCAGTGTCACCCTGTCTGCCGGAAACGCTGACATAAACCTCCCGAATGCCCTGTCTTGTCTTGATTTCCGCGAATGCAACATTGCGCAGCTTGCCCAATTCACTCTTATGAATGTTGCTGATGCGTTGCTGTAACTCCAACATGACGCCATCGATTTTCAACGCCTTGGGCCCACCCCGAACCGACGATTCCAGGGTGATGACGGTTCTCTGGAACAGTGTATTGATGACTTGCGCTGTCGTTTTACGGACACTTTCCGGAGCATTCCTGGACGCGGACCAGGTCGTTGCGCCATCGGTGGAGTGCCTGACGATCATTCGGGTCGAGTGATCGAACAGCACGGCCTCGCCGGGGCTGGTATCGACCTTGATCAGCCTGAGTGTATCGGGCGGATTGGCATGGCCGCCGATAGGTATGGCGATGTTGTCCATCGCTCTCATGGCGCGCTCAACGAGAGTCACACCGTAAATCCTCGCCATGTTGTTGGCATTCAACGAGCCGGTGTACACCACCATCAACTCGCGCCGCAGTTCGGCGGGCAAGGTTGACGCTTGCCTGAAGGTCAGTGCGTTACGCAGGTTTTGCCCTTTTGCCAGTTCGGCAACGTAAAAATCCCCCGCATCAAGACGTGTGAAAACATACCGTTTCGAACCGTCTATGGAGTCCACGATGATGGCTCCGGAGTGGAAGGAATCGGTCACACCTTTTTCGGTCACGTTGACTTTGACACGCCCGTAAATGCCTTTGCGGAACTCCATCGTCGCGTCGAGTGTTGTGTGAGTGGCCAGCGAAGCCTTTGTCAGGGGGGCGCCGGCAGCGCCCGGCGTATAAATGTTGTCCCCGAACCAGGTAGCCCAACCCTTGGTTTCATCGAACGTGCCGACCGCGGGTACCGGGGCCAGGCCTCGCCACACATAACGGGTTGCGCACACGTCTGCTCCGGGGGGCGCGTCGTGGTCGGCAAGGTATCGATTTCAGTGAGTCAGTGGATTCAATCAAGTCGGCACGGTGCAGCGTGTCCCCCTTCAGCCGGTACGGTACGTCATCGATGAACAGCGTGGTGCGGCCGTCCACTTCGAGCACGTCGTTTACGTGCGTATTCTCGGGTAGCTCGACTGTGACGTGCTGATGGGTATTTTCCAGCGTGCCGTAGCGGGATTTTCCCAACGAAAATTCGTTTGAATGAGGTAGCAATGCCGGGCCATAAGGCTGTGTCGATAATGGGTCGACAAAGCGGTAGTCGACCTTGCCTGCCGACGCAACGTTGCGCACCGGTACGTCGTGCGTCCCCCGCAAGCTTGCTAGCTGATCTCCCTCCACCAAAGGACGCCAGTGATCCGGGTTGTCCATGTACGTAAAGCCATCGATAAAGCTGTGGCTGCCGGTTCTGCCCACCGCCGTCCGAATGCTTTTGTACGCAGGTCTGAGCACACTTTTCAGACCGGCATACACACCTTTTATTGAACCCCGTACGAGTCGAAAACCCAGTGTCGGCAGGCCGTAGAACGGAATTGTGTTTTGTACGAGTGAAACGGTCAGTTTTTGAAAAAGCGAACCGAACTCGGGAAGTGCAACACGTACGCCGGACCGGACTGCCGTGGAAACCAGTTTTATTGATCCGCAGACAAACTTTCCCAGTGGATAGGCGAACGAGACGACATCGACAATCAAGCCAAAAATGGCCCATACCCTTTTTTTCGGATCGCCTGACAGCAGGTCGCTGATACCGCCCCAGAACGGTATGAATCTCTTGGCCGAATCCAGCCAATGGGGATGGGCAGCGAGATGTTCAATCCCGGTTTCGCCTTTCGCTGCTTTCTTGAGCAATGCTTCGTCAAAAAAGAAAAAGTTGTTGGCGATGTACTGGGCAAGTTCGGAAGCGCGGGAAAACGATGCGGCGGGATACAAAGTTTGTTCGGGGTCAGGACTAATGGATGGGCTCGTAAACGTTTTGCCAAACGGGTCAATGATGGCTGTGCACATCGCTTTTTCTTTTGGGGGGCTGCCCCTCTCATGGGCTTCCCAATCAAATGGAACATGTTTGCCGCGTATCACCTTGATGACATTGGCCTCTCCATAGATCGGCCCTGCGACCTGTTGAGCCTGATGAACGCCATTGAGCATGGCCGATGAGACATCCTTGCGCTTTCGAATGATCCCCGCTCGCGGTAAACATTCGTAGTAGGCAACGTTGGACTCATAGGTGATTTTCAGAATGAAGCCCATGCGAAGCCGCAGGGGTAGCGTGATGTCCGGCGTTTCCTCGTCGAACGCGATTTCATCGGTGGATTTTCTCAAGGTGTAGATCTTTACCTCTCCCAGTTCGATGCCTTGTCGATCGTCGTGGGGGAGTGAGGAAAACTGACTTTTCAGCAGTGTTTGATAAGCTTTTTTACTCAGCTCAAGGTAGTTGTCGAATGCTGACTCAAATAATTTTCCTGCATCAGGCAAGGGTTTTTGCGTCACTGTTGCAGGAAGCCACGGGGCTTTGGTTTTTACCGAGCGATCATTGTTGATGCTGATTCGGTAGGGTGACTTTTGTCTTCCGTCACTCATGGTTATGAACCAGGTTCTTTCTGGCGTCAGTCCCCCCGACATATAAACATCCAGGAAAGAGTAGACCTTGTCCTTTAGAGGCGGTGTTTGAAGGGCACCGCCTCCATCGATGTCTCCATAGTCCTCGATCAATTTTCGCCCGTCGGAGATGAATGCGGGGGATGCCGAGCCAAAGGGTTTTACCAATTTTCCTTCACGGTTTTTCTGCAACGCGTCCTTGAAGTAGTTTTTAATCTCTCGCTCGGCGATGACCTTTCTTTCGGGATAACTGACGTCCAATTGAATAATGGCCTTTTTCAAGGCGTCTATTTGCTCGTCGAGTGCTTTTATGGATTGGGCTTTCTCCTCAGACGAGTAATCCGAGTCGCTCCTCTCAGGAACCACGCCGTTGGTGATTGCCCATTCCAGAGTCGGGGGCACTCGAGCCAGCGCGATAAGCCCCAGCTCTTGCGAAGTCGCTTGCATCGACTGATGAAGCGGAAACTCCACGAGTTGCTGGAAGGACATGCGCTGGATCAAATCTGGTTCCATGGCATCTGCAAGCGTTACACCATGAACGAAGTTGACCCAGACCGCCGAGCTTCTATAGGGCAGGTCGGGCGGGATATCGGGAACCTGGAATTCCCTCGGAAATTCGGGTTGGAACAGACGAGCGAGCAAGATCGACTCCGTCACCGACGACGCTCGTTTGGAGTCCCTTAGATGTTGTTCGAATTCTGCCCGGATCGTCTGGTAACTCTTTCCCCAGTTCGAACGCTGGTGCCAGGGGTAACCGGCGATATCCTCAGGCTTGTTATCGCGTGA
This sequence comes from Pseudomonas sp. MM213, assembly GCF_020423045.1. Taxonomy (NCBI): domain Bacteria; kingdom Pseudomonadati; phylum Pseudomonadota; class Gammaproteobacteria; order Pseudomonadales; family Pseudomonadaceae; genus Pseudomonas; species Pseudomonas sp. MM213. The sequence continues at coordinate 2,838,515 of NZ_CP081943.1, read as the reverse complement.
CACGCCTGTCCATAAGCGAATGGCTCTGCTGACAAGTTTTATCCGGATTTCGGGCGAAGTGTTCTCGTCCGGGTCACCGCCGTACCATTTCAGACCTTTCAGTAACGCGTTACCCAGGCGCACGGACTCGGCAGAGCGCAAGATTTTTTCAAGAAACACCGTAGGTGTTGCTCGGGCTTGCTCGGTAGTGGTTCTGGGAAGTGCATTTTTTTCCAGGTGAGTGAACAGCGAAGTTTCCGTGGAAGGTAGGAATTGTTTGACGATGTCGTTGATGTCCCTGTTTGTCAGTCGGGTGATCAGAGCCTCCATGGTCATTGGTTGGGCCGGATTGCTTTGGCGCAGGGCTTTGAGGATTTTTCGGTCTTCATTGGTGGGGGCGCGATTCAACAGGTCGATATCTAGGCCACTGTCCAGTCGCAATGTATGTCGAGCGCGTTTCTCTTCCACTGCGTTGATCGTAGTGCGATGTTCGTCTGCGTTTCCCGCGTGCCAGGGGAGAATTCCGTAGTAAGTAGTCATCTGCACCAGATTGACGGCGCCGTCGGCACGAATAACCCCCCCGATCTTTTTCGCCTCTTGGTTGATGGCAGTTATCAGGCTGACCCATTTCGGAGCACTGGTAACAAGTACCGTATTCCCACTGTTGTCTTTCTCAAATTTTTGCTGGGCGGGGATATTCAGAATCGACTTTCGTTTTTTGTCCGTCGTGAAGATTTCATACTTCACTTCATCATCTTTTACCGTCAATTCCAGTGTGTCCGGGTCATTGCCTGATTTCAGGCAATGTGTGCGGTACCCTGGAGCCGTCAGGAGGGGTTGTAATAATGCGCGCCCCCGAGCGCTAAATTGTAAAAGTGGGGAGTGAGCGCCAGGGACTATTAATGTTTTTTCAAAATCGGCTGTCGAACTTTCTGTTTTTTTCAAATAGGCGAGAAGGGCGTTGTAGTCCGATAGAACGCCTTCGTATTGCATGGTTTCGGAATGTTCTGTTGTTTCCATTCGGGAGCTTCTCTTGAGTGTCAGTGGATTGGCGCATCGCGCAACGCGATGAAGCCGTGGTCCGATTTCAAGAGAAAAAGAGCAGGAGAGAGCGGTACATAGTTAGGTGATGGCGGTTTTTCTCCATGAACTGTGTCGCGCGGTATGTCCGCCTCTCACTGGAAACCGTTATTTACCGGCACTTGCCCATAGAAAGGGCTTCTCGCTTGCCGGGATCGAGAACGCACCCTAGTCTAGCTGTAGCGATCACGTTGGATGATGATCTGGCAGTGCTAAAACAAGGGACCTCATGAATCAAACGCGGACTCTCGGAACGCCACGGTTGCTGGGCATTGTCTGGCCATTTATCGCTGTCGTGCTATTTCAGGCGCTGTTGGGCGGTTTCAGCCTGTATGTTTTGTCGGCGGTGCGCGGCTATGTTGCCGGCGAAAGCCTCTGGTCCAAGGGCCAGAAAGACGCCATCTATTACCTGAATCTCTACGCGGACAGTCGCGACGAGACGATATTCCTCAAATACCAGAACGCCATCGCCGTGCCTCAAGGGGGCCACGAGTTACGTGTGGCGCTGGACAATCAACCACCGAACATTGAAGCGGCACGCCAGGCGATCCTCAAGGGGGGCAACCATCCGGATGACGTCTCCAGCCTGATCTGGCTGTACCTCAATTTCCGCCACTTCTCTTACCTTGAGAAAGCCATCGACCTCTGGACGGTAGGGGATGCGTATCTGCTGCGCCTGGGTGATGTTGCTCGGGAAATGCATCAGCGCATCACCTCCCGTCAGGCCACCAATGGCGATATCCAGCGCTGGAAAGATCAGATTTTTGCAATCAACGATGAAGTGACGCCGGCGGCGAAGGCCTTCAGCGATGCCCTGGGTGAAGGCTCGCGGGTGATTCTGCGCCTGCTGCTGTTGACGAACCTCGCCACCGCCCTGGGCTTGATTGTCCTGGCCCTGATGCGCACGCACAAATTGCTCAAGCAGCGCCATGCGTTCGCCGACGCCCTGCAGTTGGAGAAGGAGCGCGCGCAGATCACCCTGCAATCGATTGGCGATGCCGTGATCACCACCAATGTCGACGGCGCGATTGCCTACATGAACCCGGCCGCCGAGGCGTTGACGCACTGGAAGGCCGAGCAGGCGACAGGCTTGCCCCTGGCCGCGCTGTTCAATCTGCTGGACGAGAATGCCCAGGCCGACGGCTTTACGCTGATCGAGCACATCCTGAGCGGTCAGCTCAGCGGTGGCAGTGAGCACTCCAAATTGATTCAACGGCTGGATGGCAGCACGGTTTCGGTCACGCTGGTCGGTGCGCCTATCCGCAATGCCGGCAAGGTCAGCGGCACCGTGCTGGTGTTGCACGACATGACTCAGGAGCGGCAATACATTGCCAATTTGTCCTGGCAGGCGACCCATGACGCCTTGACCGGGCTGGCCAATCGCCGCGAATTCGAATATCGCCTGGAACAGGTGCTGCACAACCTGACGCGACATCCGGGGCGTCATGCCTTGATGTTTCTCGATCTGGACCAGTTCAAGCTGGTCAACGACACGTGCGGCCACGCGGCGGGGGACGAGTTGTTGCGGCACATCTGCGCGTTGCTGCAATCGGGCTTGCGCGAAGGCGATACCCTGGCCCGCCTGGGCGGCGACGAATTTGGCATCCTGCTGGAGAGTTGCGCACCGGAAGCCGCGGAGAAAATCGCCGAGGGCCTGCGCCAGACCGTGCAGAACCTGCACTTCGTCTGGAAAGGCCGGCCGTTCGTGACCACCGTGAGCATCGGCCTGGTACACATCAATCAGCACCCGACCACCCTCGAAACATCGCTGCGCGCCGCCGATATGGCCTGTTACATGGCCAAGGAAAAGGGCCGCAACCGGGTTCAGGTCTATCACGCCGATGACTCGGAATTGTCCCTGCGCTTTGGCGAAATGGCTTGGGTGCAGCGCTTGCACATGGCGCTGGAAGAGGACCGCTTTTGTCTGTATGCCCAGGAAATCGCAGCCTTGGGTCATGTCGAAACAGGCGGCGGGCATATCGAAATCCTGTTGCGCCTGCATGACGAAGCCGGGCGCATGATATTGCCCGACAGTTTTATTCCGGCGGCGGAACGTTATGGGTTGATGACTTCGCTTGATCGTTGGGTTGTACAGAATGTTTTCAAGATCATTGCCCAATGTATATCGGAGAAACACAAAGGGCCGTTGGCGATGTGTGCGATTAATCTGTCAGGCACAACTATAGGAGATGAGGCGTTCCTGGACTTCCTGCGTCAACAGTTCATTACTTATTCCATACCGCCTGAAATGATTTGTTTTGAAATTACTGAAACCAGTGCTATTTCCAATCTTGGAAGTGCAATTAGATTTATTAATGAACTCAAAGGCTTAGGTTGCCACTTTTCGTTGGATGACTTTTGCGCCGGTATGTCCTCATTCGCCTACTTGAAACATTTGCCTGTAGACTTCCTGAAGATCGACGGGAGTTTCGTAAAGGATATGCTGGACGACCCGATTAACCGCGCCATGGTCGAAGTGATCAATCACATCGGCCATGTAATGGGTAAGCGTACGATTGCCGAGTTTGTTGAAACACCCCAGATTGAACAGGCATTGCTGGAAATCGGGGTGGATTACGCTCAAGGGTATGTGATTGAGCGCCCGCATTTGTTTACCTGCGATAGTTTACAAAGTCGTCCTGCCAGGCCTCAGCCGTTGTTGTTCAAGGCGCCTGGCACGTTCCGTTGAAATCTCTTGCTGATCCTTACAATCACAATCAAAAGGAACCCGACAGTGATCGATACATTCAACAGAACCGGACCCCTCATGGAAGCTGCAAGTTATCCCGCCTGGGCTCAGCAACTGATCCAGGACTGCAGCGAGAGTAAACGCCGGGTTGTCGAACACGAATTGTACAGGCGCATGCGAGATAACAAACTCAGCGCAAAGACCATGCGCAACTACCTTATTGGTGGTTGGCCCGTGGTTGAGCAATTCGCGTTATATATGGCACAGAACCTCACCAAGACCCGTTTTGCCCGCCATCCCGGCGAGGACATGGCGCGACGATGGTTGATGCGCAACATTCGTGTGGAATTGAACCATGCCGATTACTGGGTGCACTGGAGCCGTGCTCACGGTGTCAGCCTGGAAGAACTGCAGGCGCAAAAGGTGGCCCCTGAACTTCACGCCTTGAGTCATTGGTGCTGGCACACCAGTTCGGCGGACTCGCTGATCGTTGCCATTGCCGCCACCAACTACGCCATTGAAGGCGCGACCGGCGAGTGGTCGGCGCTGGTCTGTTCCAATGGCGTCTACGCGGCATCGTTCCCCGAAGAGGATCGCAAGCGAGCCATGAAGTGGCTGAAGATGCATGCCCAGTACGATGACGCCCATCCGTGGGAAGCGCTGGAAATCATCTGCACGCTGGCGGGGCTGAACCCGAGCAAGTCACTGCAGGCCCAATTGCGCGAGGCCGTGTGCAAAAGCTACGACTACATGTACTTGTTCCTGGAGCGGTGCATCCAGCTTGAGCATTCGGAAAGGGCTCCGGTCGCGCGTGGGCGCATGGCATTGGCCGAAAGCTGATCGGTTGGACTCACCATTGAAAAAGCCCGCGCCCTCTATCGATAGAGGGGCGGGCTTTGTCGTATTGGTCGCAAGCCGTCAGGCGCTGACTTTCAGTCCGATCAGCCCGGCAATGATCAAGGTCACGCTGGCCAGCCTGAACAGCGCCATCGATTCACCAAACAGGATGATCCCGGCGATGACCGTGCCGACGGCACCCACGCCGGTCCAGATCGCATAGGCAGTGCCCAGGGGCAATTCCTTCATCGCCAGCCCAAGCAGGCCAAGGCTGATGGCCATCGCGGCAATCGTCAACGCAGTAGGGAGAGGGCGGCTGAAACCGTCGGTGTATTTCAGGCCGACAGCCCAGCCCACTTCGAACAGGCCGGCGAAAAACAGAATGATCCAGGACATGAGAGACCTCCATCGATTGACGGGGTCGTCCCCAGATTAGTGACTCGATCGAGCCGCGAGGTCGTCCTCGCGTTGCGCAGTATGGTGCCCATCATTAACCCGGGGATCAAGTTTTGCGCTTACTCGGTCACTTGCCGAGCCGCGGTTTCCCGATCTTCTTTCTCGCTCATCCGGCGGAAATACGTCGAGAGCAGCGCCCCGGAAATGTTGTGCCACACACTGAACAATGCGCTCGGCACCGCCGCCAGCGGCGAGAAATGCGCACTGGCCAGCGCGGCGCCCAAACCGGAGTTCTGCATGCCAACCTCCAACGCCAGGGATTTACGCTGGGCCAGTGGCAACTTGAACAGCCGTCCGGTGAAGTACCCCAGCAGATAGCCAAAGCTGTTGTGCAGCATCACCACGGCCATGATCAGCAGGCCGGACTCGGCAATCTTCGCCTGGCTGGCCGCGACGACAGCCGTGACGATGATCACGATGCTGACAACGGAAACCAGCGGCAATACGTCCACCGCGTGGCGAACCCGATCACCGAGCACGCGCTGAGCGACCACGCCGAGCACGATCGGCAGCAGCACCACTTGCAGGATCGACCAGAACAATTCCATGAAGGACACCGGCAACCAGGCCGATGCGAGCAGCCAGATCAGCGCGGGCGTCAGCAGTGGAGCGAGGAGGGTGGTGACGGCGGCGATGGCCACCGACAGCGCCAGGTCGCCACGGGCCAGCCAGGTCATGACGTTTGATGAGGTGCCGCTTGGGCAGCAACCGACCAGGATGACTCCGACGGCGATTTCCGGCGGCAGATGGAACACCTGGCAGAGCAACCACGCCACACCGGGCATGATCACGAAATGTGCAACCACGCCCAGCGCCACGCGCCACGGATGGCGAGCGACTTCGGCGAAGTCTTCGAGCTTGAGGGTCAGGCCCATGCCGAACATCACCAGGCCCAGGAGCGGCACGATCGCGCCTTTCAGGCCGAGGAACCATGCCGGTTGCAGGAAAGCCACGACGGCGAAAATCAGAACCCAGTAAGCGAAGGTGTTGCCGACAAAGCGACTCAATGCAGCCAGTGCACGCATGGCCTGATCCTTATTTTAAGTAACACTGCAAAACCCCTGCAGGAGCGAGCCTGCTCGCGAGGGTGTGTCAGGCAAAGAGAGGCGACTGACACTCCATCGCGAGCAGGCTCGCTCCTACATTAGAGATCACCAGGCTTTAGATACCCTGCGGCGTCTCTTCACCGCCCAACGCTTCAACCAGCGCCGGGAGGAAGTCGCCGAACGTCAGCATCATCAGGGTGAAGCTGGCATCCAGCTGGCCGAGGGCTTCTTCGCCGCCGTCCTGTTCCGCCTGATCCTGCAGCAGGTCTTCGAACTTCAGGCGCTTGACCACCATCTTGTCGTCGAGGACGAAGGACAGTTTGTCCTGCCAGGCCAGCGACAGCTGAGTGACCACTTTGCCGGTGCTCAGGTGCAACTGGATTTCTTCGCTGGTCAGGTCCTGACGCTTGCAGCGCACGATGCCGCCGTCTTCGTGGGTGTCGCGCAGCTCGCACTCGTCCAGCACAAAGAAGTCATCGGCGGCTTTCTGGGTGGTGACCCATTCAGTCATGGTGGCGGTCGGGGACATTTTCACGGTCAGCGGACGTACTGGCAGGGTGCCGATGACTTCACGCAGGGTGGACAGCAGGTCTTCGGCACGTTTCGGGCTGGCCGAGTTGACCAGAATCAGGCCCTGTTTCGGCGCGATCGCAGCGAAGGTCGACGAACGACGGATAAAGGCGCGCGGCAGGAAGGCCTGGATGATTTCATCCTTGATCTGATCGCGTTCCTTTTTGTAGACCTTGCGCATTTGTTCGGCTTCGATCTCTTCGACCTTTTCCTTAACGGCGTCACGCACGACGCTGCCCGGCAGGATGCGTTCTTCCTTACGGGCGGAGATCAGCAGGAAGTCGCCGCTGACGTGCACCAGTGGTGCATCTTCGCCCTTGCCGAAAGGCGCGACGAAACCGTAGGTGGTCAACTCCTGGCTTGCACATGAACGCGCCAGTTTGGTGGCCAGTGCAGTTTCCAACGCCTCGGCATCAAAAGGCAGATCTTGGGTCAGGCGATAGATAAGCAGGTTTTTGAACCACATGGGGCGAGTCTCTCCTTTATACAAAGTGGGGCATTATTCTCTTCGTGGCGCCGTAGGCCAACCCTTCTCTAAGCCTTTGGAAGGCCTGAAAAAATTATTTAAAAAAGTGCTTGCCAGAGGTGAGGTCGCTCCGTAGAATGCGCGCCACACCGAAAGTGAAGGGTGATTAGCTCAGCTGGGAGAGCGTCTGCCTTACAAGCAGAATGTCGGCGGTTCGATCCCGTCATCACCCACCATTCGCTTCAAGTGTTACGCGCAGCGGTAGTTCAGTCGGTTAGAATACCGGCCTGTCACGCCGGGGGTCGCGGGTTCGAGTCCCGTCCGCTGCGCCATATTCGGTAACCTGGAACGCTGAACGCCAGGTCACCACGGAAAAGCCCGCTAACGCGGGTTTTTTTCTGCCTGAAGTTCCTGCTGGATGCGTCGTTTCACCGGTTTTCAGATTTTTTTGAATTATTTATCAATTAAATCAACACGTTATGAAAATCTGTGGCACAATGCGCCCCGCAACGAAGGTAAAGGGTGATTAGCTCAGCTGGGAGAGCGTCTGCCTTACAAGCAGAATGTCGGCGGTTCGATCCCGTCATCACCCACCATTTACTTTCAACGCTACGCGCAGCGGTAGTTCAGTCGGTTAGAATACCGGCCTGTCACGCCGGGGGTCGCGGGTTCGAGTCCCGTCCGCTGCGCCATATTCGGTAACCTGGAACACTGAACGTCAGGTCACCACGGAAAAAGCCCGCTTTAAGCGGGCTTTTTTGCTGTCTGGAGTTTGGCTTTATGCCGACTTCCATTAAAAAAGCGACCTTCGGGTCGCTTTTTTCGTTTGTGCCCGCCTACTGTTCGGCGTTTCGGCTGTGTCGGTAATCGCTGACCGCCTCGTAAACAGCTTTGCGCAAGCGGTTGATGCCGCCAATCGGGCGATGGGCCTCAACACCAAACCATGGATTGAACGACTGGTTGTCGCATTGCAGGTTCAACGCTGGCGTGTCGAAGTCCTGGGCGGGCACGTTGATCCGCGCCACCGTCTGGAAAGGCGCGTCGCTTTCCTTCCATTCAACGCTGGTGTCTTCGATCGGCATGTACTTGCCTGCATCCTGCCGCTGGATCTGCAGGACAAAACAGGCGGGCACCCGATCGGTCGACAGTTGCTGGTTCAGCGCATTGCGCAGAAAGTTCGGCAACTTCTGGTTTTGCGCGGGCAAAGCATAGGTCGGGCAGTTCGTTGGGTCGGGCATGACCCGAAACTTGGCATTGGCCTCGCCGAATTTGTAGGGCGAAACCGAAAAGTATGTCGTCTGGGTCGGGCTCGGTGGTGGCGGAGAAAGTGTCGCCAAGGCAATAAACAGATGACGGACCTGCCAGGTGCGCGGGTCCCAGCCCGGAAAGAACGCCATCACCTTCTTGCCGTCCGCCTGGGCGGCGACATTCTGACGATATTCGGCGACATCGCTGACAAAGAAGTTCGGATGGCTGAACATCACGAAGTCCTGTTCGCCGCGACGCTGTTGATCGCTGAGCAGTTGCTTGCCTGGCACATCGAGCAGTTTGATCGCCATGCCCCGCGCATCGCGGATGCTGTCGAATTGCGGATAGGCATTGCCGTTGGACAGGCGCATCGTCGCTTGCCAGGTCTTGCCCGGTTCACTGAACACACCTTGACGCAACTCTGTCGCCAGATCCGGCAACACCTGCACCTCGGCCTTTACGCAGCCATGGGCCTTGGCATGGGCATCACGCAGATAACGGGTGCTTTCACGGTGTTGATCGACAATCCGCACGGCGGTCTGGATCACGTCCTGGGTCATGGCGGCTTCGCCATCCGGAATCTGCTCCAGTGCCGAGACCGGTCCGCGGTGCTGCCAGGCAAACCAGGCAGTGGCCAGCGCCCAGCCAAGCAAGCCGATGCACAGCAAAACCAGCAGGGTTTTGCCGAGCAGGCGGCCCAGCCACAACCAGAACCGGGCAAACAGCGGCAAATCTTTCTTGAAGGTGGTCATGATCATGGCAATTGCGCCTCCAGCGGGCCGCCCAGCACTTTCAGGTACTCCAGCAACGCAAAGCGTTCCTCGGGTTGCAGCAGTCGGCCAATCACCCCGTTGCCGCGTTTACCCGCGCGGAATTCATGGCCGCTGTTGTGGTTGCCGGTAATGCGCGTATCGAACAGGAATGCATTGGTGAAGGCTTCGGTGCGATAGCCCAGGTGTTTCGGGTCGTACTCGAACGTGCCTTTATAGAAGGTGCCCGCGCGTTCGTCCTGAGGCGAGAGCAATTGATAAATGCTTGGTACCGAGCCGTTGTGCAGGAACGGTGCGGTCGCCCAGACGCCTGACAGCGGTCGAGCCTTGTAAGCCACTTTTTCACGAACGCCGATCGGCAGGCCGAAGCCATCGAGCCGAGGCTTTTCTGCCGCTGTGACCTTGGCCTCCCGGTAAGCCCGGTCCTCGACGAACGCCGTGACGTAGGCCAGCCCCTTGGCCACCGAAAGCTGGCTCAGGTCCAGCGGCTCCTCGGGGGTCGGGTGCAGCTTCACGTCCATCTGTGCCAGCTCCGTCGGGTCCCATTGCAGCGCGGTCAGGTCGAAACGGTGGTTGGCGATGTTGTTCGCCGCTGTCGGATCAGTGCCGATGACGTCGACGGGCAGCATGTGCAACTGCTGCACCCAGCGCTCGCCTTCCTGGATCGTCCGCGGAACGTGGCAACCGGCGCAGTTCTCGGTGAACAGTGCGCGACCTTTGGCGGCCAAAGGCTTGTCGACAGCGCCCAGCAGCTCTTCCGGCCAGGCAGGCGGTTTGAGTCGTTGCAGGGTTTCTTCGATCAGGTGCAAATCGCGCACCCGCACGCTGGACGGATATCGGTAGTCGCCCTTGAGTGGCTGCCCGTTGCTGTCGAAGAAATTCAGCGTGGCGCCTACGCCCAACGCCTCGCCGATGTTGCGGGCCATCGGCTGCTGCGCCGAACCGTTCCACTGCACCCAGTCGAATGTCCACATGTCCCACAGTTGCGGGTAGTCGACCGGCGCATTGGCCACCCGGTAGTTGGCCGGTGAGATCGCGTCGCCGAAACTGGCGTTGGCAATGCGCCCGAACGCGTCGGTGCGGCCAGGGCCTTCCTCGGTCGGGTAGAGCCCTCGATGGGTGTCGTTCCAGGCTACTTTCAGGAACGTATCGAGAGAGGTTTTGAAGTCTTTGCGCAGCTGTTGATGCCGGGCGTCGTATTCCTGGCCCAGCACGTTGCGAGCGAAACGTTCGAATTTCCATGGGTTGTAGTAAGTCGACGTCAGACTGGCGACCAGAGCTTGTCCGAAACTGCCACCGCGCAGTGTCGGAACGCTGGACGGCAAGACGTGTTGCGCCGAACCACCATCGATGCGGATGGCCTGACCGTTGAAACGCAATTCGCCGGTGTGGCAGGCGGCGCAGGTGATGTCCAGAAACTGATCCTGGCTGCCGGGGTTTTGATGGCGGGCGAAACCCACGGGCAGGTTGCCGGGGTTGTTCGGCGTGGCTTTCTGGCCGGGATCGACCAGGAAGCCGAAGCGCGCAAGGTACTCCGGGCTGGCGAATCGTTGTTGCGAAAAGGGCAGTTCGAGCGCATTGAACCACTCGTAGCGCAAGCCTTTGACCTGAGTGCCCTGGGGCGTGAAGTAGTAGGTCTGGCGGTCGGCCGCGCTCCACTGCTCCAGGTAATGCACTTGTTGTGCTGGCGACCAGTTCGGCAGTTTCGGGTTGGCGACGTAATACAGAATCACGGCGAGGGCGAGGCCCAGCAGTGCAACGATCAGAATCAGAAAGCGATAAAAGAGGCGCAAGTTAAACATCCTTGTCGAGTTGTCGCTCTCTTATGCCTCAGCTGCAATCGTGGGGCAAGTGGCCATTACTTCAGTTGTTGTGGGACGAAGCAGTCGTCCCTGTGGGGCGAAGATGACAGAAGCTTCATCATCCGATTCCGGAAATGCGTTAAAACACCTGAACTTATCAGAAGTTTCCTGCTCTCATGCCGGTAGCCATTGGTCGTGGCCGCCTGATAAGCTCGCGGCTTTACTCGATTGCCCTTTAGGCGCATGAACAAGGAAATAGCATGAAACAGCATCGGTTGGCGGCGGCGGTGGCCCTGGTTAGCCTGGTACTTGCGGGTTGCGACTCGCAGACCAGCGTAGAGCTGAAAACCCCGGCGCAAAAAGCTTCCTACGGGATTGGCCTGAACATGGGCAAGAGCCTGGCTCAGGAAGGCATGGATGATCTGGACTCCAAAGCCGTTGCCCAGGGCATTGAAGATGCCATCGGCAAGAAAGAACAGAAACTGAAGGATGACGAGTTGGTCGAAGCCTTCGCAGCACTGCAGAAGCGTGCTGAAGAACGTATGGCCAAAATGAGTGAAGAGTCGGCAGCCGCCGGCAAGAAATTCCTCGAAGACAACGCCAAGAAAGCCGGTGTCACCACCACGGCTTCGGGCCTGCAGTACGAAGTGGTCAAGAAAGCTGATGGCGCACAGCCTAAGCCGACCGACGTGGTGACTGTTCACTACACCGGCACCCTGACCAACGGCACCGTGTTCGACAGCTCCGTCGAGCGTGGCAGCCCGATCGATCTGCCGGTCAGCGGCGTGATTCCGGGTTGGGTCGAAGGCCTGCAACTGATGCACGTTGGCGAGAAGTACAAACTGTTCATCCCTAGCGAGCTGGCTTACGGCGCCCAAAGCCCAAGCCCGGCGATTCCAGCCAACTCGGTGCTGGTATTCGACCTGGAACTGCTGGCGATCAAGGACCCGGCAAAACAAGACGACGCTGCCAAGTAATTAGCGTTTGTCCTGACAACAACGCCTCGCTTATGCGGGGCGTTGTTGCATCTGGCGTCCGGCAAGGGTAAACAAAGCGAACGGATGTTTCAGGCTGGAGTCATAGCCATTGAGAGCGCCTGCGCTAGCCGCGGCGGAGCGCCAAGTCAATGAAATCTTGGGTTTTTTTATGTGAGTAAAAAACGCCCGATCTGAGTTGAGCCCTTATGAAACGGGGCTTTCAGCCGTGAAATGCAGCTCTGTTCACAAGGTTATCCACAATTTGTGTGGATAACATTTCAGCGGGAGGAATGATGAAAGCACCCTGGAATTTCGCTCGTTTCCTGCCACTGGCCGGACGTCTGTTAGCTCGTGGGCGTTTGCCGACGTTATTGTTCGCGGTAGCCAGCAAAGGTGCCAGCCAGGGCAACCGTTTGGGCAAGCTCAAAGACGACCTGCGCTTGTTGCAGGCGTTGTGCCTGGCTTACTGGCGCGGTGAATACCGGGCCATCAGCCCTAAAGCGCTGATCTCGGTGGTGGCAGGCTTGATGTATTTCCTGAGCCCGGTGGATGCGATTCCGGATTTCATTCCGGTGTTCGGCATGTTCGATGACATCGCCGTGCTCGCCTGGCTGATGAAGGTTCTCGACGACGAGCTCAACGCCTTCCGCGCCTGGCGCAATCGCCAGGTGCCAGAGAAGCTCGCGGTGGTCGAGCGCTTGCCCGATACCCTGGAACAACTTCAACTGCAGGGCCCGAAAAAAACCTGAGTCGATTCAGGATCATCCCTATATTCATACCCCCGCGACCTTGGCCGCTGTTAGGATTACACTTCTAAGGAAAAGCGCCGACTCGCTAAGTGTCGTTGTCCTACGGGGAAGTCATGGATATTCAGATAATCACACGCGAAGGCGAGCCCGAGTATGCGGTTGTTCCGTGGGCTCAGTATCAGGCTCTACTCAAAGCTGCAGGCATCGATCAACAACCGCCGCGCGAGGCCCCTGTGCAGCGCGTGGCCACACCAGACCAGATTCTTCCGGGTCTGGATCAACTACGCAGTTTGCGCGAAGGGAAGGGCATCGCCATTGAGGCGCTGGCCCGCACGGTAGGCATCAGCCCGTCCTATCTGGCCTTGATCGAAAGTGGCGAGCGTCAACCCGACGCTGCAATTCGCCGCAGCCTGGCCTGGGAATTGACGGTGCCGGGGTGGAGGGAAGAATCGTGAGCGTACGCATCAGTCGTCAACATTGGGACGGATTGCTGGGCGAGCTGGATCAGGCGCGCCGCCAGCGTCATTTGCTGACCTACCGCGCGTTGCTTGAGCGCCTGCAATTGCCGACGCCGGCCATGCAAACCTTGACCGCGGCCCTTGAGCACCTGGCCGCACTGGACGCCAAGGCCGAGCAGCCGCTGCGCAGCTCGTTGGTAATCAGCCAGGGCGCCAGTCGCCTGCCGCGCACCGGTTTCTTCGAATGCGTCGAGCGCCTGGGGCGTTTCTCCGGGCCGTCCGATGGTGTCGCCGCCGCCTCGTGGCATGCCTCGGAAGTGGTGCGAGTGTTCGAATACGAGTACCCCGAATCGGCGGAAGCCTGAGTGTTTTTCAAGCTCAAGGCGAGGGCCGGTTACTGGCTGGCTCGCCGGTTGTTTCACTGGTCGTGGTTTGTGCGTCAGCCACGCGGCTGGAGTTGGCTTGAAGGCCAGCTTGCACGCATGGCGAACCTGGGCGATGTCGACGCTCAAAGCTTCTATGGCCACATTCTGGCCTTTCGCGGCGTGGGCCTTGGGGCTCGTGAGGAAGGTGTCCGCTTGCTGCGCCTGGCGGCGTTGGCGGGGGATGGCAAGGCGGCGTATCAGGTGGGGGTGATCAGTCTGGCCGGGACGGCGAGCAAGGCACCGGATCCGGATGAGGCCGCCCGGTTTTGGGCGATGGCTGCCAAGGCCGGACATCCGTTGGCTGAGATCAAATTGAAAGAGTTGGCTGCTCGCGGTCCTTTGGATAATTAGTGGTTGATCCGGCGCCTTCGCGGGCAAGCCTCGCTCCTACGGGATGTGAACGTTAATAACGACACACATCCCGTAGGAGCGAGGCTTGCCCGCGAAGGCATCAGCCCCATCACCGCTGCCCAACCAACAATTCATCCTCTCGCTTGGGCGCCGTCAGACTATCAATCACATGCACGCTATACCCCGGCACATTCTTCGCGTGGTGTTTCGCCTGCGACGCCATCTCCGCCAACTGGCTCGCATCGAGTTGTCCACAGGCCTGTGGATGCAAATGCACCACGCCGATCGACAGCGATAACAACGGAAATTCCTGGCGCACGCCCTGGCGATTCGGGGCGATGAAGCAGCCGGCTTCCAGGTGTTCGCTGCGGTAGAAGCGCCGGCATTGGCTTTGGAAATCGTCGAGCAACTGGTTCAAACGTTTGCGCCAGTCTTCCGGCCCGAGCACCAGCAGGAAATCATCGCCGCCGATATGGCCGACAAAGTCGCGGGACGGGTCGACGCGATCATTCAGACATTGCGCCAGGCACAGCAGGACTTCGTCCCCGCGGCCGTAGCCGTAGATGTCGTTGAAGGGTTTGAAACTGTCGATGTCCACGTAGCAGATCACTGATTCCCTTTGTTGTTGCAGCAGGCGCGTCAGGCATTGCTGGATCGGCACGTTACCCGGCAGCAGGGTTAGCGGGTTGGCGTAACGGGCTTGCTGGATCTTCAGTTCAGTAATCAGCTTCAGTACGTCGATGACCCGACCCAGTCCCAGATAGCCGCCGTTGAGGGTGATGATGAAGTCTTCCTCGATGCGCTGCCGGGCGCGGCTGGTGATCAGGCGGCTGACTTGTTGCAGCGACTGGCTCATCTCGACGGCGAGAAAGTCGTCGTTCATCAACCGGCTGATGGGCTTGCGGGCAAAGAGGTCGGTGGCAAAGGGTTTGAGCAGGGCGTCCGACAGCGAATGCCGATGGACGATACCGCAAGGGTGGCCTTGCTCATCGAGCACCGCCAGTGAGTTCAGGTTGGCCTGGCGGCGGAAGGCTTCCAGCACCGTGGCAGTCGGCGTACCCCGCGCGACCGCTGGCTGATCGATCAAAAGAGCACTGAGGTCACTGCCTTCGTCGTTCAGCGCCACCGCAGAGCTGTCCTGTTTGGGCATCAGGTTTCGCGCTTCCCTTGGCGGGTGTTCTTGAGGGCGGCAGAGCAAGTAACCCTGGACCAGATCGACGCCCATATCGGTCAACACCGCGAGCTCCTCCGGCAGCTCGATCCCTTCAGCAATCACTTGTGCCCGAGAGGCTTTGGCGATTTGCATGATGGAACCGACAAATTCACGCTTGAGCGCATCCTGATGGATGCCGTCGATGAAGTGCCGATCGATCTTCACATAGTCCGGCCGCAGCTCGGACCACAGTCGCAGGCTCGAATAACCGGCCCCCAAATCATCCAGCGCAATGGAAAAGCCCATCGCCCGATAGTGATGCAGCGCGTTCTGCAGCAGCTGGAAATCGTCGGTCGGCGTCTGTTCCGTCAGTTCGATGACCACCTGGCTGGGCGGTATGCCGAAATCCTGCAGCAGTTGCAGGGTCCGACCCGGTTGGTGAGCCGCTTCGAGCAGCGATTCCGGCGACACGTTGAGAAAGAGTTTGCCCGGCAGTTGCTGCTCATTAAAGCGCCGGCAAGCGCTCTCGCGACAGGCAATTTCCAGCTCGTTCAAACGACCGGCCTGGCGGGCGACGGCAAACAAGGCGATGGGCGAGTGCAGCGGGCTGTTGGAGGGGCCACGGCTGAGGGCTTCGTAACCGATGATCTGTCGTTCAGAGAGCGAAATGATTGGCTGGAACAGGCTGTGCAAACCGCTTTGAGTCAGTATTGAACTCAACGCACTCAGCTGTTCGGTAGTGGTCATGGCGGTCTCTGGCGAAAAAAAAAGGACTGAGAGCCAAAGCTCTCAGTCCCGTATTTCACGACAGAATGATGACTGTTTGATGACGCTAAGGGGGCGTCAGCATTAAATTGCCATCATCGTGCTTGTAACAACTTAGTGTTTGGCAACCGCGGTGTTGAGTTTCAGGTAGTCCAACAGAATCCGACCCGTTTCGCTCAGGTAGGCATCGTCTTCTGGTTTGACCTTGTCCGGCTCGGCCGCAGCGACATCTTCGTCTTCTTTCTTCAGCTCTTTGAGCGGCTCTTCGCCCTTGGCCTTGCGACGGATGTTTTCCATCGCAAGCTGCTTGGCTTCGATATCCGCGTGTTGGGCACGACGCTCGGCTTCATTGAGGCTGACGGTTTTTTCCGACATCAGCTTCTGCGCCAGGGCCAGTTTGTCGCGGATGAACACGAACTCCGCGTCTTTGGCCGAACGTACGTCATGCTCGGATTTGAGCTGCGAAATGTATGGCTTGAACGGGTCGACCGCAGGCTTGATGGCCGCGCGGATGGTGTCCCACGGCATGGCTTCCGGCAGGGCGCTCTCGCCGATTTCCTTGGTGTCGATGATCGACGGGTAATCGATGTCCGGCAGTACGCCCTGATGCTGGGTGCTCTGGCCGGAAACCCGGTAGAACTTGGCCAGGGTCAGTTTCAGTTCGCCATGGTTCAGCGGCTGAATGGTCTGCACGGTGCCTTTGCCGAAGGTCTGGCCGCCAATGATCAGTGCGCGGTGGTAGTCCTGCATCGCGCCGGCGAAAATCTCCGAAGCCGAGGCGGACAGGCGGTTGACCAGCAGCGCCATCGGGCCTTTGTAGAAGGCGCCCGGGTTTTCATCTTCGAGTACATCGACCCGGCCATCGGCGTTACGCACGAGCACGGTCGGGCCTTTGTCGATGAACAGGCTGGTCAGCTCGGTGGCTTCCTGCAAGGAGCCGCCGCCGTTGTTGCGCAGGTCGATGACCACGCCGTCGACTTTCTCTTTCTGCAACTCGGTCAGCAGTTTCTTGACGTCGCGAGTGGTGCTCTTGTAGTCCGGATCGCCGGCACGGAAAGCCTTGAAGTCGAGGTAGAAGGCCGGAATCTCGATGACGCCGAGCTTGTAGTCCTTGCCATCCTGTTTCAGGTTGAGGACTGACTTCTTCACGGCCTGGTCTTCAAGCTTCACCGCTTCGCGGGTGATCGGCACGATCTTGGAGGTCTGGTCGTTCGGCGCATTGCTGGCCGGAATCACTTCCAGGCGCACCACGGTGCCTTTCGGACCACGGATCAGCTTGACCACTTCGTCCAGGCGCCAGCCGACCACGTCGACCATCTCTTTGTTGCCCTGGGCAACGCCGATGATCTTGTCGGCCGGTGCGACCTGCTTGGTCTTGTCGGCAGGACCTGCCGGCACCAGACGCACGACTTTCACCTGGTCGTTGTCGCTCTGCAACACAGCGCCGATGCCTTCGAGGGACAGGCTCATGTTGATGTCGAAGTTCTCCGCGTTATCCGGCGACAGATAGTTGGTGTGCGGGTCGTAGGACATGGCGAAGGTGTTGATGTACGCCTGGAAGATGTCTTCCGGACGGGTCTGGTCCAGGCGCGAGAGCTGATTCTTGTAACGCTTGGTCAGCGTTTCCTGAATCTGCTTGGGCTCTTTGCCAGCAATCTTCATCCGCAGCACTTCGTCCTTGACGCGTTTGCGCCACAGGTCGTCGAGCTCTGCGGTGGACTTGAGCCAAGGCGCGTCCTTGCGATCGATCAGCAAGGTTTCCTTGGCGGTGAAGTCGATCTTGTCGACGCCCTTGTTCAGCTCCGCAAGGGCAAAGTCCAGACGCGCTTTTACGCGGTCCAGGTAGCGCTTGTAGATGGTGAACCCGGCGTTGAGGTCGCCGCTCTTGAGGAAGTCGTCGAACTGGGTTTTCCACTTGTCGAATTCGGCAATGTCGCTGGCCATGAAGTAGCTGCGCGACGGATCCAGCAGCTTGAGGTAGCTGTCGTAGATGATCACGGAGCGCGCGTCATCGAGCGGCGGCTTGCTGTAGTGGTGACGCTTGAGCAACTCGACGACATTCAGACTGGCGATCACTTCGTCACGATCTGGCTGAAGCTTGTCCCAGCTATTGGCTGCGAACGTATTGCTCGACATCGGCATCAGGCCGATACCAATAAATAGGGCGAGGGCGGTGCTGGGGAACAGATGCTTCATGCTGATTCGACGCGGGGACAATTGATAACGCATATTAGGCCGTCTTTGAAGTCGCCGGTACCACAAGGGCCGGTCGCATAATGCAAAAAGCCCGGCGCTACAGCTTCGGGCTCAGTCCAGACTCACTATGGAGGCACTGTGAAAGCATTGCAAGGCGTTGACGGTCAAGTGGAGTGGGTTGAAGAGCCCGGTCCTACATGCGATGTAGGGCAAGTTCGCATTCGCGTGGCGGCAGCGGGCCTCAATCGCGCCGATTTGTTACAGAAGGCGGGCCTTTATCCGCCACCGCCGGGGGCCAGTCAGGTACTGGGTCTTGAGTGTTCCGGGGTGATCAGTGAGGTCGGCCCGGGCTCGTCCTGGCAGGTCGGTGATCGGGTCTGCGCCTTGCTGGCCGGGGGCGGGATGGCCGAAGAGGTGGTTGTCGACGGACGGCATGTGCTGCCAGTCCCCGAAGGATTGTCCCTGGCCGAGGCGGCAGCGCTGCCCGAAGTCTATGCGACCGTCTGGCTGAATTTGTTTCAATTGGCTGCGCTCAAACCGGGTGAGAAAGTTCTTCTTCACGCCGGAGCAAGTGGAATCGGTTCAGCTGCCATTCAGCTGTGCAAGGCGTTTGGCAACCCGTGCTGGGTCAGCGTCGGTTCTGCCGAGCGTCTGGCCTATTGCGAAGCATTGGGTGCACAGGGTGGCGTGGTGCGTACCGACGATCTGGACAGTTTGAGCGACCTGGGGCCGTTCGATGTGATTCTTGACCCGGTCGGCGGCAACTACGCCGCGCTGAACCTCAAGCTGCTGGCTCTCGATGGCCGTTGGGTGTTGATTGGCCTGATGGGCGGCCGTGAGGCAAAACTGGATCTGGCGCAGGTGATGGCCAAACGCGTGCAGTTGCTGGGTTCGACCTTGCGCAGTCGCGACGATCAGTTCAAGGCGGATTTGTTCAGTGATTTACGCCTGCATGTCTGGCCGTTGTTTGCCGAAGGGCGATTGAGCCCGCAGTTGGCGAAGACCTTCCCGATCAAGGATGCCGAAGCGGCATTTGCCGAGCTGGCGACGAACAAGGTGGCGGGGAAGTTGGTGTTGGTGATCGACGAAAGCCTGACCTGACAACACCGAGCCCGTAGGAGCGAGCGGTGCGGCGATCCGACTTGCCCGCGAAAGCGGTGTATCAGTCAACACAAGTGTTGAATGTAATTACGCCTTCGCGGGCAAGCCTTGCTCCTACAAGGTTTTGCGTTATTTCCAGAGGTGGATCGGCCAGCCGGCTTTTTCGGCATGTTCGAGCAATACCGGGTCAGGGTTCACCACGTGTGGGAAATCTACCTTAAGCAACAGCGGCAAATCGTTACGTGAGTCGGAATAGAAACTCGCGCCCTCCAGGTTTTCCTCCTCCGCATCCAGCCATTCCAGTAAACGGGTGATCTTGCCTTCGCGGTAGGTCAGCGTACCGACGGTGTTGCCGCTATAGACCCCATGCAACACTTCCAGCTCGATGCCCAGAATCTCGTCGATGCCCAAACGGTCGGCAATCGGCCTGACCAGGTGCGTACCCGACGCCGAAATCACCAGTATCCGGTCACCGGCCTTGCGATGGGCTGCGATGGCTTTGGTTGCGTCGCTGAAGATGATCGGTTCGATGAAGTCTTCCACCCACGGCCCGACCAAGTGGTCGACCTCTTCGGGTGTGCGCCCGATCATCGGTTCGAGGCTGAAGGCCATGTACTCCTCCATGCGCAACTTGCCGTGGCTGTAAGCGTCCATCAGTTCGTTGTTCTGACGCATGAACGACTCGGGATCGACCCAGCCCAGCCGGCCCATCTGTTCGCTCCAGAGGGTGGCGCAGTCGCCGTGGATCAGGGTTTCGTCCAGATCAAAAATTGCCAGGGCCATCAGTGCAGTTCTCTCTTCAACATCAGCAAAGTCATCAGGCTACCTCACACAGGGCCGTCGGATCGATGGAAAGCGCCAGGCGCTGACCATCGGGATGCAGATCGGCCGCCGAGCGGTTGAGCACATCCACCACCAATTCCACGCCCCGGGCCTCGATCCGGTAGCGAATCACGTTGCCCAGCAGGCTGTGGCTGCGCACTTGTGCGTCAAGTTCGCCGTTCAGGCTCAGTTCGATGGCTTCCGGGCGAATCGCGATGCGATGCGTAATCGGTCGTTGCAGCAATTTCGAGGCGTTGTCGGCGTCGAGCAGGTTGTAGTTGCCGATAAAGCCGGCAGCGAACACATCCACCGGCGCGGTGTAGAGGGTTTCGGCGTCGCCGCTCTGTACGATCTTTCCCTGATTCATCAGGAAAATCCGGTCAGACATGGTCAGCGCTTCTTCCTGATCGTGTGTGACGAAGATCGTGGTCAGGCCGAGCTCGCGCTGGATCTGACGGATCTGTTCGCGCAAATGCTTGCGAATCCGCGCATCAAGGGCCGACAGCGGTTCGTCCAGCAGCAACAGGCGTGGACGGGTTACCAATGAGCGGGCGAGGGCGACGCGCTGGCATTGACCGCCGGACAGTTGGTGCGGATAACGGGCGGCGAAATCGTTGAGCTCCACCAGTTTCAATACTTCGGCAACGCGCTTTTGGCTGTCGTCGCTGTTGACCTTCTGCATGCGCAGACCGAAGGCGACGTTTTGCTCCACGGTCATGTTCGGGAACAGCGCATAGCTTTGAAACACCATGCCGATCCCGCGTTTCTGCGGGCTCAGCGGCACGATGTCGACGCCATCCAGCAAGATCTTGCCGCCATCTACCGAGGTCAGCCCGGCGATGCAGCGCAGCAGCGTGGATTTGCCGCAACCGGACGGGCCGAGCAGGGTGACGAATTCGCCCTTCTGGATTTCGCAGTTGATGTCGCTGAATACGGTGGTGCCTGCATAGTTTTTCTGCAGATGTTGGACGCTGACATAGCTCATTCGCTTTTGTCCTTGTTCAAGATATTGGCCGCCCAGGTCAGAACCAGTACGAAGAAGAAGTAGGAAATCACCAGCGCACTGGTGAAGTGGCCGCTGCTGTTACGCATGTTGTTGAGGTAGACCTGCAGGGTTTCGTAGCGGGTACCGACGAGGATGTTGGCGAACACGAACTCACCGAACAGGAACGAGAATGACAGCAGCAACGCCACCATCAGACCTTTGCGCAGGTTCGGCAGCACCACCAGGAATGCCGCCTGAAAAGTGCTGGCACCAAGCAGTTGGGCGGAGTCCATCAGGTCGCGCAGGTTGATCGCTTGCAGGTTGTTGGTGATCGCGCGGTACATGAACGGCAGCGCCACGGTGAAGTAGCAGCCGATCAGAATCCATGGCGTGCCGACCATCGCGAACGGCCCCGAACCGTAAAGCTGCAACAGCCCCACCGACGACACCACCGGCGGCACTGCGAAGGGCAGCAGGATGAGGATGTTCATCAGCGCATCGAGTTTCGGGAAGTGGTAATGCACCACGAACAGCAGTGGCAGGATCAGTACCACCGACAGGATCAGCGCACCGACGCAGACCAGCAGCGATTGGCCAAAAGCACTCAGGAATCGCGGATCGCTCCACAGCTGCACATACCATTTGACGGTGAAGCCGCTGGGCAGAATGGTCGCCGACCAACTGCTGGCAATCGAGTAGATCAGCGTGCCAACCAGTGGCAGCAACAGAATGGCAAACAGCAGGTAAACCACGACGCGGTGATAGATACCGACGGGGCCCAATTCAGCGCGAGACATGGTAGCTCCTCTTCAACAGCAGCTGATGCACGATGGTGACCAGGGTCATCAACGCCACCAGCACAACGGCCAGCGCACTGGCGAGGTTCGGGTCCAGGGAAATGTCACCGGAGACCATCGCCGCAATACGGATCGGCAGCACGTTGAAGTTGCCGGTGGTCAGTGCGTAAACCGTGGCGTAGGCGCCGAGGGCGTTGGCCAGCAGGATCACGAAGGTGCCGAGCAGTGCCGGCGTCAGCACCGGCAAACCGATGTGTCGCCAGAACTGCCAGCCGTTGGCGCCCAGCAGCGCGGCAGATTCACGCCAGTCTTCGCGCAGGGCGTCGAAGGCCGGGTAGAGCAGCAGCACACCGAGGGGGATCTGGAAATACGTGTAGAGAATGATCAGCCCGGTTTTCGAGTACAGGTTGAAATCCTGAATGATCCCGGCCTGCTTGAGCATGATGGTGATGCTGCCGTTGAAACCCAGCAGGATGATGAACGCGAAGGCCAAAGGCACGCCGGCAAAGTTGCTGGTCATGTTGGCGAAGGCGTTGACGAAGTTACGCAGCTTCGAGTCGACACGGCGCAGGGAATAAGCGCCGAGCACCGCGATGATGATCCCGAACACGCTGGACCAGAAACTGATCTCGAGGCTGTACTGGATCGCCTGCAAATAGAACTTCGAATTGAAGATCTTGGTGAAGTTGGCCAGGCCCCAGCCGAACTCTTCCGATTGCAGGCTGTTGATCATCACCCAGATGAGCGGGGCGATCTCGAACACGATAAAAAACAGTGCGAAGGGCACGAGGCACAAGGCCGCCAGCCATTTGCCGCGAGTCATGGCATTCACTTGAGCAGCTCCCGGCACACTGGTTTGTCGTGGGCCACGCCCAGCAGTTCGCAGACGGTGCCGCAGATGTCTGTCTGTTTCGGTTCGGCGCCGACGTTGAAGCTGAAGGCGTCACCGAGCACGAACAGTGGCACTTCGCGTTCTTCCGGCAGCAGGCCGTTGTGGGAGCGGTCGTTGTTCATGCCGTGGTCGGCGGTCACCAGCACCTGGTAACCGGCGTCGAGCCAGCCTTGCAGGTAGTCGGCGAGAATAATGTCCGCCGAGCGGGCACTGTTGCGGTATTGCGCGGTGTCGAGGCCGTGCTTGTGCCCGGCGTCGTCGATGTTCATGGGGTGCACCAAGAGAAAGTTCGGTGCATGGCGCAGGCGCAGGTGTTCTGCGTCGGCGAACAGGTGCGAGTCCGGGTAGTGATCGTTCCAGTAGAAATGCCCGTGCTGGATTGGTAATTCGGGGGCGTCGGTGTGACGGTCCCGGGCGGCCACGAACGGCGAACGGTTGTACAACTCACTGACCCAGTGATAAGCCGCAGCAGCGGTTTTCAGGCCCGCTTCGCTGGCGTAGTGATAAATGCTGCGTTGGTTGGACAGGCGCGAAACGTTGTTGTGAACGATACCGCTATCGATCGGCGTGACGCCGGTCAGGATGCATTCATACAGCGGACGGGACAGGGCCGGCAGTTCGCACTCCAGTTTGTAGAGTGCCGCGCGTCCTGCGCCGACGTAAGCCTGCAGGTGCCCCATGGCGTGGCGCGCAACCTCGTAATTGAGGCCGTCGAGCACGACAAGGATGACGTTGTGCTTCATAGGGGCGGGACTCCGGGAGACTGG
Source organism: Pseudomonas sp. MM213 (assembly GCF_020423045.1). NCBI lineage: Bacteria > Pseudomonadati > Pseudomonadota > Gammaproteobacteria > Pseudomonadales > Pseudomonadaceae > Pseudomonas > Pseudomonas sp. MM213. The sequence continues at coordinate 2,815,134 of NZ_CP081943.1, read as the reverse complement.
AAATATCGTAGAAACCTGTAGGAGCGAAGCTTGCTCGCGAAAGCGTACTTTCAGTCAACATAACTGTTGAATTAAAGTCCCTCTTCGCGGGCAAGCCTCGCTCCTACAAATGAAGCATTACTTCATCTCGACGATGACTTCTTCGTTCCACTTCTGCGGCAGAGCCTTGGAAGTTTTTTCCCACGCATCCGCGTCTTTGATCGGCGTGACCTTTTTGTACTGCTCGTTCGGCAGCAGCTTGGCCTGGACTTCGGCTGGCAGGGTCAGGTGCTCGGCACGGATCGGACGGGCGTTACCCTTGGCCAGGTTGATCTGACCGGCATCGCTGAAGATGTATTCACGAGCCAGTTTGGCGGCGTTCGGGTTCTTGGCGTATTTGTTGATGATGGTGGTGTAACCGGAAATCACCGAACCATCGGAGGGGATCAACACCACGTAGTCATCCGGATTGGCCATCTTGGCCTTGTAGCTCAGACCGTTGAAGTCCCAGACCACGCCGACCTCGATTTCACCCTTTTCCATGGTGGCAATCGTTGGGTTGGCCATGGACAGGCGGCCTTGCTTGGCAATGTCAGCGAACAGCGCCAGGGCAGGCTGAAGGTTTTTCTCGTCGCCGCCGTTGGCAAGTGCAGCCGCCAGAACGCCGTTGGCGGCCTGGGCAGCGGTGCTCACGTCACCGATGGATACTTTGTATTTACCGGTTTTAAGGTCGGCCCATTTGGTCGGCGCTTCCGAACCGTGCAGCAGCTTTTTGTTGACGATGAACGCGATGGTGCCGGTGTAGGCCAGTGCCCAGTTGCCGTCCTTATCCTTCGCCCAGGCAGGCACCTGATCCCAGGTGCTTGGCTTGTACGGCTGGACCACGCCTTGCTTGACCGCGATAGGGCCGAACGCTGCACCGACGTCGCCGATGTCGGCCGTGGCGTTGTCTTTTTCAGCGGCGAACTTGGCGATTTCCTGCGCCGAGCTCATGTCGGTGTCGATGTGTTTCAGGCCGTAGATCTTGGCCAGGTCTTCCCAGGTGCCTTTCCAGTTGGCCCAGTCATCGGGCATGCCGACGCTGTTGACCGCACCTTCCGCTTTCGCAGCGGCTTCGAGGGTTTTCAAATCATCAGCCGCCATGGCGGCGGTGCACATGGCAATGGTCGAACCTAACAGTGATGCCAGGAAAAGCTTTTTCATCCGAAGCTCCTTTGGGCGTTTTCAACGCTGCGATTGCGGTTGTGTTGGTCTAGGTCAGCAATACCTGAGCCAATCTAGGCGCCCCTGATGACATTTTGATGTCGACCAGCGGTCCGTCTGCATTTTCTTCAGATCAACGCTCAGGCTTGCGAGTAAGCGTAGACCATGGCTAAAGAACTGATATGAAAGGACTTGGCCGTTAAATTGCACACGTTTGACTGCACCGTTCAGCGCCTTTGTCATCTGTCAGTCATGTGCAGTGCCTAGGCTTGCTGAAAGTTGACGGAGTCGTTTCAAATGACGGTTCTGCTCCGAAACAGTGCTGGTCTAGTCCAGATAGGTAACGTTGATGCGCATCGAGACAACCAAAGCGGTGACAGCCATCGGGCAGGTTCTTCAGGAACAGCTCGACCACGGCCTGTTGGCGCCTGGCAGCAAGTTACCGGCGGAGCGCAAGCTCAGTGAGTTGTTCGGCACGACACGCATTACCGTGCGCGAAGCGTTGTTGCAGCTGGAGGCCCAAGGGCAGATTTATCGCGAAGAACGCCGGGGCTGGTTCGTGTCGCCACCGCGCCTGGCTTACAACCTGATGCAGCGCAGCCACTTTCACGCGATGGTCAGCGCTCAAGGGCGGGTGCCGTCTACCGAGGTGATTTCGGCACGCTTGCAGCCTGCGTCGGCGGCGGTCTGTGCCTGGTTGCAGTTGCCGGCGTTGTCGAGCGTGATTCAGATTTGCCGCGCACGGCGAATTGATGAGCGGCTGGTGTTGTATGTGGAGCACTACCTCAATCCGCAGTATTTCCCGGGGATTCTGGAGTTTGATCTGAATCAGTCGATTACCGAGCTGTACGCGCGGCATTACGATTTGCATTACGGGCGGGTGCGCTTCGAGATCGTGCCGACGGCGTTGTCGGTGGATGCGGCGGCGGCGTTACGGGTGTCGGTCGGCAGTCCGGGATTGCGCATCGCGCGGGTCAATTACGACCAACACGAACGGTTGATCGATTGTGACCTGGAGTTCTGGCGGCACGATGCGATCCATGTCGGTGTTGATGTGGTCTGAGCCTGGCCGCCGCAGGTCTCGGTTTTTCATTATCCGAAGCGGTAAATGTCCATGCCCAGCGCGCCCATGGTGAAACCCTGGTGGCTGACGCTGAATGCCCCGCCGGCACTGAGGGCAAAGTACAACGGCAACAAATGTTCATCGCTCGGGTGGTTGCGCACGGCGTTCGGTGCTTGCTGGCGATAGTCGTGTAACGCGGCTTCGTCGTTGGCCTCAAGTTTCTCGATCATCCAGTCGCGAAACACCTTCGCCCACGGTTCTACGCTTTCCGGTCCGGCGTGCCAGTCCAGTTCGCGCAGGTTGTGGGTGATGCTGCCCGAACCGATCAACAGCACGCCGTGTTCGCGCAGGCTGCTCAGGGCATGGCCAACGCGGGTTTGCAGCTCAGGACCGCCGCGTGTGGGCAGCGAGACTTGCACCACCGGGATATCCGCCTGCGGATACATCAACGACAACGGCACCCAGACGCCATGGTCGAAGGGCCGTTTGCTGTCGATGCGGGCGGGCAGGTCACTGCGCTTCAGCAACTCGACAACCTCAACGGCCAGTTGTGGATCGCCGGGTGCCGGGTATTGCACCTCGAACAACGCCTTGGGAAAGCCGCCGAAGTCATGCCAGGTTTCAGGCTGTGGATTGCCGCTGACCAGCAATTCATTGCTTTCCCAATGCGCGGAAACAATCACGATGGCCCGGGGTTTCGGCAATTCGGCAGCCAGGCGCGCGAGGGCCGGCCCACTGGCACCGGGTTCCAGTGCCAGCATGGGTGAGCCATGAGAGATGTAAAGGCTGGGGAACATGAAGGAGCTCCTGAGAGTAAGATGGGCCCATCTTCAGTCAGATCATTGATCTAAATCTAATATAAGTTTTAGGGTGTTTTGATCGAATTTTCGGAGATATTTATGCAGCCGGAGTTTTGGCACAAGCGATGGCAGTCGAATCAGATCGGCTTCCATCTGCCGCAGGTGAACCCTTATCTGCAACGTTTCTGGCCGCAATTGGGGCTGGAGGAGGGGGCGCGCGTACTGGTGCCGTTGTGTGGGAAAAGTCTGGATTTGTTGTGGCTGGCGCACCAGGGTCATGAAGTCCTGGGAATTGAGCTGTCGGAAAAGGCTGTCGAAGATTTCTTCAGCGAACATCACTTTGACCCGAACGTCACTGAGCAGGGGCCCTTCAAGGTCTATCGAGCAGGCTCGATCGAGTTGTGGTGTGGTGATTTCTTCGAGTTGACGGCCGGCGATGTTGCCGATTGCGCCGGCCTGTACGACCGGGCGGCACTGATTGCTCTGCCGCCGGCCATGCGCGAGCAATACGCGGCTCATTTGAATCGGATTCTGCCAAAGGACGCGTTGGGGCTTTTGATCACGCTGGATTACGACCAGACGCAAAAAGACGGACCGCCGTTTGCCGTGCTTGATGATGAAGTGCAGCGGTTGTTCGGGGCTGTGTGGTCGTTGAAGATTCTGGAGGATCAGGACGTTCTGGGTGAGAGCTGGAAATTCGTCGAAAGCGGCGTGACGCGGCTTGAGGAGCGGGTTTATCGGGTTTCTGCCCGGTAATTGATGTTGCTTCTACCAGCCTCTTCGCGGGCAAGCCTCGCTCCTACAGGTTTTGTGTAATTCGCCGATTATGTGAACGACACAAATCCTGTAGGAGCGAGGCTTGCTCGCGATGGGGCCGGATTGAGCACCACAAAACTCGGACAGACAAAAAAAGGCCCGCATCACTGCGGGCCTTTTCTTTTAGTGCCGAGCCTGTCAGCCCCGACGACGCAATGCGTCGATGCGCTCTTCCAGCGGCGGGTGGCTCATGAACATGCGGGCGAACCCCTGTTTGATGCCACCGTTGATGCCGAAAGCATTCAGGGTGTCCGGCATGTGCACCGGCAGCCCTTGTTCCGCACGCAGGCGTTGCAGTGCGCCAATCATCGCGTTGGTGCCCGCCAGGCGTGCACCGGCTTCGTCGGCACGGAACTCGCGTTTACGCGAGAACCACATGACGATGGAGCTGGCCAGAATGCCCAGCACCAGTTCGGCGAAGATGGTCGCGATGTAGTAGGCGATGCCCTGGCCTTCTTCGTTCTTGAAGATCACCTTGTCGACAAAGTTGCCGATGATCCGCGCGAAGAACATGACGAAGGTGTTCACCACGCCCTGGATCAGCGCCAGGGTGACCATGTCGCCATTGGCCACGTGACCGATTTCGTGGGCCAGAACGGCTTTCACTTCATCCGGCGAGAATCGCTCGAGCAAGCCCTGGCTGACCGCGACCAGTGCATCGTTCTTGTTCCAGCCAGTGGCGAACGCGTTCGCTTCGTAGGCCGGGAAAATCCCGACTTCCGGCATCTTGATCCCGGCTTCGCGAGACAGTTGCTCGACCGTTTGCAGCAGCCATTGCTCGTGACGTGTGCGCGGCTGGGTGATGATTTGGGTGCTGGTGCTCATCTTCGCCATCCACTTGGAGATGAACAGCGAGAACAGGGAACCGGCAAAACCAAAGACCGCACAGAAAATCAGCAGCTGATTGAGGTTGAGATCAACCCCATTGGCCGCCATGAACCCGTTGAAGCCGAAAAGGCTCAGGGTGATGCTGGCAATCAGCACGACCGCCAGGTTAGTGGCCAAAAACAGCAGGATGCGCATCATGGTTGTAGAAATCTCCTTTTGCTAAAGATGTAGCGTACTGCGGGGTATATAAGGTGCTGCAACGGGCTATTCAACCGGGTGACTATTTCAAACTGTGTCCTACAGCAACAGTCTAGTCGCTTGCAGGGCATTTCCGACGTGGGCAGGGGAAGTGTTTGTCAGCCGATTCGCGTTGCGGGCCCCGTGATTGTTGGGCGCGGTCACGAAGCTTGCGACCGGGCAGCGATTGCGGAGGGGATGCCCGGCGAGGCTTAAAGATATGTTGCTGAATTAATCCTCGTGCGACTTTCGTGGAAAAGTCGCACGCGGCCAGTCCGATTACTGGCGATAGGATTTGAGGAAGTTGCCGATTCGTCCGATGGCCATGTCCAGGTCGTCGACACGCGGCAGGGTCACGACGCGGAAGTGGTCCGGCCATGGCCAGTTGAAAGCGGTGCCTTGAACCACCAGCAGCTTTTCCGACAGCAGCAGGTCGAGCACGAATTTTTCGTCGTTGTGGATCGGGCAGACTTTCGGGTCGATGCGCGGGAACGCATACAGCGCGCCCATCGGCTTGACGCAGCTCACACCGGGAATGTCGTTGAGCAATTCCCAGGTACGGTTGCGTTGTTCCAGCAGGCGACCTTGCGGCAGGACCAGATCGTTGATGCTCTGATAACCCCCGAGGGCGGTCTGGATCGCGTGCTGGCTCGGCACGTTGGCACACAGGCGCATGTTCGCCAGCATGTCGATGCCTTCAATGTAGCTTTGCGCGTGATGTTTCGGACCGGAGATAGCAATCCAGCCGGAACGGAAACCGGCCACGCGATAGGACTTGGACAGGCCGTTGAAGGTCAGGCACAGCAGGTCCGGGGCCAGGGATGCGGTGCAGATGTGCACGGCATCGTCGTACAGAATCTTGTCGTAGATCTCGTCGGAAAACACCACCAGGTTGTGCTGACGGGCCAGTTCCAGCATGCCCAGCAGGACTTCCTTCGAATACACCGCGCCGGTCGGGTTGTTCGGGTTGATGATCACCAGGGCCTTGGTGTTCGGGGTGATCTTGGCCTTGATGTCAGCCAGATCCGGCCACCAGTTGGCCTGCTCGTCGCACAGGTAATGCACCGGGTTGCCGCCCGACAGGCTCACGGCAGCGGTCCACAGCGGATAGTCGGGAGCCGGCACCAGCACTTCGTCGCCGTTGTTGAGCAGCGCTTGCATCGACATCACGATCAGCTCGGAAACGCCGTTGCCCAGATAAATGTCTTCAATGCCGACGCCTTCTACCTGCTTCTGCTGGTAGTACTGCATGACGGCTTTACGCGCACTGAACAGGCCTTTGGAATCGCTGTAGCCCTGGGCGGTCGGCAGGTTGCGGATCACGTCCTGGAGGATTTCATCCGGCGCTTCGAAACCAAAAGGCGCCGGGTTGCCGATGTTCAGCTTGAGGATGCGATGGCCTTCCTCTTCCAGGCGTTTGGCGTGCTTGAGCACTGGGCCGCGAATGTCGTAGCAGACGTTGGCGAGCTTGTTCGATTTGCTGACCTGCATGGCGATGTGTTCCCGAAAATGAACGATCCAGGCGGTGTATGAACTACCGTACTGGGAATCCTGCGTATTCACACAGGCCTGGCGCCTTGAGAGGCAGCACCCATAAATCCGTTTGAATGCGCGTGGTCTGGCTGCCAGACTGGCGTTTGACGAGGCGCAATCATACGTGCCGCCCGATCCGTGGAAAAGGTACAGATCGGGCTTTTTCAGCTGCTGAGGTGTGATGATGGAAAAGTTGGAAAAAACCCTGGAAGAATGGCGGGCGATGCTCGATCCGGAGCAGTACAACGTTTGTCGCCTCAAGGGCACCGAACGGCCGTTTTCCGGAAAGTACAACGGCACCAAAACCGACGGTGTTTACCACTGCATCTGCTGCAATGAGCCGCTGTTCGACTCAAAAACCAAATTTGACTCCGGCTGCGGCTGGCCGAGTTTCTATGCGCCGATCGGCGACAGCGCCATGACTGAAATCCGTGATGTCAGCCACGGCATGATCCGCACCGAAGTGGTCTGCGCCAAATGCGATGCGCACCTGGGGCATGTGTTCCCGGATGGTCCGCCGCCGACCGGCCTGCGGTATTGCATCAACTCTGTGTGCCTGGATCTCGTTCCGCGTTCGTAATGCGGGCCCTTGTAGGAGCGAAGCTTGCTCGCGAAGGCGTCTTAACATTCAACACTGATGTTGACTGACCCGACGCCTTCGCGAGCAAGCTTCGCTCCTACAGATATTCGGCACCCAATAATTTAAATTGCACACAATTCAATTGCTTGCTATGTTTACCTCATCTTCTTTCATTCGAGAGTCCGAATCATGAGCGACAACCTGCTGAGCATCCCTTGCACCACCATCAAGGGTGAGAAAAAGACCCTGGCGGATTACGCCGGCAAAGCCGTGCTGGTGGTCAACACCGCGAGCAAATGCGGCTTCACGCCGCAATACAAAGGGCTGGAAGAACTGTGGCAGACCTACAAGGATCAAGGGCTGGTGGTGCTCGGTTTCCCGTGCAACCAATTCGGCAAGCAGGAGCCGGGCAATGAAGGCGCGATTTCCGAGTTCTGTGAACTGAACTTCGGTGTCAGCTTTCCGCTGTTCAAAAAGATCGACGTTAACGGTGCCGACGCCCACCCGCTGTTCGTGCAACTGAAAAAACGCGCACCGGGTGTTCTGGGTTCTCAGGGCATCAAGTGGAACTTCACCAAATTCCTGATCGGCAAGGACGGCCAACTGGTCAAGCGCTTCGCTCCCGCGACCAAGCCGCAAGACCTCAGCCGCGAGATCGAAGCCCTGCTCAAATGAATACCTTGTCCGTCGATTCCCTGAAGCTCGACAGCCAGCTCTGCTTCAAGCTGTACGCCGCTTCCCGGGCGGTGATCCGCGCTTACAAGCCGATGCTCGATCAGCTCGGCCTGACATACCCGCAATACCTGGCGATGCTGGTTTTGTGGGAATGGCAGGAGGCGGCGCCGGAGCAGCCGACGGTCAAGGCGTTGGGCGAGCGCCTGGCGCTGGATTCCGGCACGTTGACGCCGCTGCTCAAGCGACTTGAACAACTGCAACTGGTGCAGCGACAGCGTTCAGCGCGGGATGAGCGTGAAGTGCACCTGAGCCTGTCGCCCACGGGCAAGGCGTTGCGCGATCAGGTCGGGCCGCTCAAAGCCCGACTGTTGTGTGACAGCGGTGTCGATCTGGATCGCTTGAATGATCTGCGCGAGGGCCTTGATCACTTGTTGGGACAAATCAAAGCACTGTCGTAGCGGGCATCCACAGGTCCAGCAGGGCGGCCAGTTCTTCCCGGCGGAAAGGTTTGGCCAGGTAATCGCTCATGCCCGCCGCACGGCAGCGTTCGCGTTCCTCGGACATGGCGTTGGCGGTCAGGGCGACGATGGGCAATTGCGGCCAGCGACCGCTGCGACGGATTTGCCGACTGGCTTCGTAGCCGTCCATCACCGGCATGTTGCAGTCCATCAGCACCAGATCGAATTCGCTTTGCTCCAGCTGATCCAGGGCCTCGCCGCCGTGGGCGGCGACAATCACCTCGCAGCCGAGTTTTCCGAGCATGCCCTTGGCCACCAATTGATTGACCGGATTATCCTCCACCAGCAGCACCCGTCCGCGCCGCTGGGGAGTGAGCGCCTCCAGTCGCGCATCGTTGATGGTGTTGATTTCCGGCTGCAACACTCGCCGCAGTGTCTGGTACAGCGCATTGCGCGCCAGAGGCCGGGCCTGTTGTTGTAATGGCGCCAGGGCGCTGGCCTGTTCGCTGGGCATGAAACTGCCGTAAGCGGTCACCAGCAGAATCGGTGCGGTACAGGTGGGGCGCAGGCGAAACAGGCATTCCGGGCAATCGGTGATGACCACGTCGGACTTCAGATCAATCATCGCGTCATCGATCGAACGCTGCTGATAGTCGAGCCCCCAACCCGGCAACAGACTCTTCAACAGTTCCGCCAGGCCGCTGCTGGCGGTGGTGATCGCGATCACCTTGCCGTGCAGCGTGGCCGGGGCGAAGGCGCGGGTGTGGCTCGGCAGCGGCAGGTCGGCGCAGAACTGGCTCCCGAAACCGGCTTCCGAGCTGATGGTGAGGCGCCCCTGCATGGCTTCGCAGAGGTTGTAAGTCAGCGCCAGCCCAAGCCCGGTGCCGCCAAACTGTCGGGTAATGCCGGCGCCGGCCTGGGTGAATGGCTGGAAAATCTTGACCTGAGCGTCCTGGGCGATGCCGATGCCAGTGTCGCAGACTTCGATTCTGACGCCGTCTTCGTACGTCGACAGGCGCACATCGACCCGGCCGAAACGGGTGAATTTGAGGGCGTTGGACAACAGGTTGCTGACGATCTGCCGGACTCGGGTCGGGTCACCGAGCACCAGCGCCGGGAATGTCGGTTCGATCAGGCACGTCAGTTCGACGCTTGGCGCCGCGTTTTGCGACAGCAGGTTGGCGGTGTCCTCGATCAGCGAACCGAGGTCGAACGGAATGTGTTCGAGTTCAAGCTGACCGGCGTCGAATTTCGACAGGTCGAGAATATCGTTGAGCAACTCCACCAGCACTTTGCCCGAGTCGTGGGCGATGGACAGTTGTTGCTGTTGCTCGGCATTGAGCGGGCCGTCGAGGGACAGCGCGATCATCCCCAGCAAGCCATTGAGGGGCGTACGGATCTCGTGGCTCATGTTGGCGAGAAATACCGAGCGTGCCTCGGCCATGTCCAGGGCGGTGCTGCGCGCGACTTCCAGTTCCTGGTTGGACTGGCTGAGCCGGCTATTGATCGCCTTGAGTTCGGCGGTGCGCGCCGACACGATGTTTTCCAGTTGCCCGAGGTAATCGGTCAAACGGTTTTCAGCGTTGCGCCGCTGCTGGATTTCAGTGGCAATGTTCTCGAATTGCTGGTTGGCAACCTTGACCAGCACGCCGATCTCATCGTTTTTATGCCCGCTCGGGTACTCCAGCCAGGTCGGTTCGACACTGCGCGGATCGCGGCTGCTGAGTTCGCGGATAACCCGCACCAGCGGTTTGGTCAGCATCACATAGAACAGCGCCAGCAGGATGCCGGTCAGGATCAGGCTGCGGGCAAAGCCATTGAGCAGGGTCACCTCGGCCCGACGCAGGAAGCGGTTGCCGAAAGAATAGGTGTCGACTTCCAGGCGCAAGGTGCCGAGGGATTCGTTGGGCAAGTGATCCAGATACAACCGGTCTTCGAACGCCCGGTTGGCACCGAACAGGAAGTCGCTGATCACCCGATAGCTGCTCTGCGATGGCGGGCGCTTGACGCTGGCCAGTACCGAGCCGTTGTTGTCGGTGAGTTGCGCAGCGATGATCGCCGGTGAACGCAGCAGGCCCAGGGTCAGTTCCTGGGCGAGTTCGGCGTCGATGTTGTAGGCAATGCGCGAAGCGGGGTTATGGCTGATTTCCAGCAAAGACACTATTTCACGGTTGATGGAGGCGTCTTCACTGGCATAATCGATGCCTATTTGCAGCAGGCTGAGCAGCGTACCCAGAATGAAACCGACCAGCACGGTAAGCCGGGCTTGCTTGTAGGACAGCCGGTTGGTGAACTTGATATCCATGGGGTGTCGAACCACTTCCGTTTCCCTTCGCTGCTCAAGCATAGTCGATCATGCATGGATACCGATGTTCTCGCGAGCCCTTGTGCACGGGATGAACACGTCTGTGAATGCTGTATTTCGTCGCTGTAGCGCCATCATTACTGTGAACGTGCCCGAGGAGAAGACGTGGATTCCCGATTGAATGCTTTTCTTGAACGCGCCGATGCCGTTCTGGCCCGTATCGAACCGCTCTTGCCCGCACCTCGGCAAGCCATCGACTGGACGCATTGCCTGGCCGCACGCTGGCAGCGGGAAGGGCGCAGCGGTTTTCTGCTGCCGCTGCAGGTCAGCCTCGATACGCGGTTGTCCGACCTGATCGGTGTTGACCGCCAAGTAGAGCAACTGGGCCGAAACACTCAACAATTCCTCGACGGCATGCCAGCCAACCACGCGTTGCTCTGGGGCTCGCGTGGCACCGGTAAATCGTCGCTGGTGCGCGCGTTGCTGGCCGAACACGCCAAGACCGGTCTGCGACTGATCGAGATCGAACGTGATCACTTGGCCGACTTGCCGCGTGTGGTCGAGCAAATCGCCAAACTGCCCCAACGTTTCGTGCTGTTCTGCGATGACCTGTCGTTCGAGGCGGGCGAGGGCGACTATCGCGTGCTCAAGAGCGTGCTCGACGGCTCTCTCGAACAGGCGCCGGACAACGTTTTGCTGTACGCCACTTCCAACCGTCGCCACCTGGTGCCGGAAAAGGAAAGCGATAACGAAAACTGGAAAAGGGTCGACGGCGAATTGCACCCCAGCGAGGCTGTGGAAGACAAGATCGCGCTGTCGGACCGTTTCGGTCTGTGGTTGTCGTTCTATCCGTTTACGCAGGAACACTTCCTTAATGTGGTCGAGCACTGGATCGGTCAGCTGGCCGACAAGGCCGGCCTGAAGTGGCAGCGTGACGAAGAACTGGACATCCTCGCGGTGCGCTGGGCCACCGGCCGAGGCAATCGCAACGGACGTTGCGCCTATCAATTTGCCCGCTATTGGGTCGGGCTCAAGCTGTTGGAGCACAAGGCATGATCGATTTACAACAAAGCGGCCAAGGCCTGGAAGGCTACGGCATGCTGCACGCGCAGCTGGAGTCCTTGCTGGCGGACGAGCGTGATTTCATCGCCAATGCCGCACAGTTTTCCGCGTTCCTGTACAACCAGCTCGATGACTTGAACTGGGCCGGTTTCTACCTCAATCGCAATGAAGAGCTGGTGCTGGGTCCGTTCCAGGGGCAGATCGCTTGCGTGCGCATCCCGTTCGGTCGTGGCGTGTGCGGGACAGCGGCGGCGACGTTGCAGACTCAGTTGGTCGAAGACGTGCACGCCTTTCCCGGGCACATCGCCTGCGACAGCGCGTCGAACAGCGAACTGGTTGTGCCGCTGGTCAAGGACGGCCGCCTGATCGGCGTGCTGGACCTCGACAGCCCGAAACTGGCGCGCTTCACCGAACACGATCAAGCCGGGATTGAAAAGCTGGCGGCCATCTTCCTGCGCCTGACCGACTGCTGATCACCCCCTCAAGCCTGCCTTGGCCAGCAGGCCTGGCGGGTCTACGGCATCGATCTGTTGCGGATCGAGAAATCGCTCGGCGTATTGCCGGTAGATTTCGGCGTTGATGAACAGCCTGAACAGCTCCGGGTCGATGTGGGCGTCACGGCACATGGTGGCCATGATGCCCAGTGCTTCGCTCAACGGCTTGGCTTTCTTGTAGGGACGATCGGCGGCGGTCAGCGCTTCGAAAATATCGGCAATCGCCATCATCCGTGCCGGCAGGCTCATTTCCTCGCGCTTCAACTGTTTTGGATAACCGGTGCCGTCCATTTTTTCGTGGTGGCCGCCGGCGATTTCCGCGACGTTGTTGAGGTGGCCGGGGAAGGGCAGGTGGCTGAGCATCAGGATCGTCTGCACCATGTGGTGATTGATGATGTAACGCTCCTCGCGCGTCAACGTGCCTCGGGCAACGCTCAGGTTGTAGAGCTCGCCCCGGTTGTACTTGTAGCGGGGCACATCGAGTTTGAAACCCCAGGGATTGTCTTCCGGCATCAGCTCGCCTTCGGCGCGTTCGAACAGGTGCTCCGGTTTGTCCGCCAGCAGCGGCTCGCTGACCGGCAGGGTCGGCGCCGATGTTCTCGCCTGACGCCGGTTCTCTTCCCAGGAAACGCCCAGCCGGTCATCAAGGGTTCGGGTCCAGGTGCGCTGGGCCAGGTTGCGCAGGCGTTGCAAATCGGACTCGGCCATCGCCTCGCCACCCAGATTGCAGCGGGCAACAAACGCGAAATCATCGTCCAGCGCCGCCAGAGTGGCATCGCGCAGTTCCGCCAGGTGCTGCTCGTCACCGCCCAGGGCAACGGCTTGCCAGTAGCTGATCCAGGCATCGCGCTTGAGCACTTCGAAGCGGGTGCGGATTTCGTGGATACGGTCGTTCAGGGTTTCCAGCTTGGTGGCTTTATCGACCACGTACTCCGGCGTGGTGACCTTGCCGCAATCATGTAGCCAAGCGGCGATGTGCAGCGCTTCCCACTCGTCCTCGGTCGGTTGATAACTGCTGAAGGCCGGGTCCTGACTCGCCGCGGCAGCCTGGGCGAGCATCAACGTCAGCGCCGGCACTCGCTGACAATGGCCGCCGGTGTAAGGGCTTTTCGCGTCGATGGCACCGGCCAGCAGTTGAATGAACGCGTCCAGCAGCTGTTTTTGTTTGGCTTGCAGGCGCTGACTTTCGATACTCACGGCGGCCGCGCCGGACACAGCCTGAAGGAACGCGATACGGTCCGGACGAAGCTTTTCCAGATCACTTTGATCGCCGCTGTCCGCCAGCAACAGGACCAGCAGGCCCACGGTTTCGTTATGGCGATTGTGCAGGCGGATACCGATCAGATGCACCCGCGGGCATTCCATCGTCAGCAACACTTTCTGCAAATCCCCCACCTGTTCGAAACCGAGGCTGGTGACCACGTTGTCGGCATGCGACAGCTGCTGTAGCCAGGCAGGGCTCTGTGGGTCCTGGAGTTCATGGCTGCGAATGTCGAATGAGGGCAATGCCTGTGAAATGTCGTTGATGACCAGGCCATGAGGTGTCATGCGATCGCCGTCATTTTCCCGCAGATAGATCAGGCCCGCCTGGGCCTGTCCGATTTTCACGGTTTCGAACAACACCCTTTCCAGCAAGGGGGCAAACCGGGTCTCGGCGCTCAGGCTGTCGGTGATCCGGAAAAAACTCGCCAGGGTGTCTTTCATGCGCGCCATCGACACGCTCAGTTGGTCGACTTCGAGTACCGGAGAGCGACGGGAGGCCGGAAATTTGAAATTGAAACTGCGAATCGCATCGGCTTCCTGCACCAGAGCACGCAGGGGGGTGACCAGAATTCTGGAGGTCAACCAGCCCAAGGGCAGGCACAAAAGCAACGTGGCCAGCGTAATCAGCGCGCCCTGCCAACGCATGCGGTAGGCATCGGCGAGCAATTCGTCTTCCGGTACCAGCAGCGCCAGTTGCAGCCCCTGCGGACCACCTTCCTGCATGCTGCTGCGGGCAACGATCCACTGCCGGCCGGCGGCCCTCAGCCGATTGCCTGTTGGCGGGTTGTTCAGCAATGCGCCAAGGCCGGGACTCAGGTCGGCGGCCTTGCTCAGGCGTGCGGTCTGATCGTCGACGATCAGTTTGTTGCTGTCGGGGTATGCGATGGCATTGCCCTGGGCATCGAACAGCACGATTTCGGTATGGGGGGTTACAACGTGCTTGGCCAGCGTCGCGGACAGTTCCGCCAGGGTCAGGTCGGCGCCCATGATGGCGTGCTCGCCGCTGCGCCGGGCGAGGGTGGTGCCGACATTGCGGGTGGAGAAAAAGAGGTAGGGCTCGGTGGTGATCTGATCGCTGTCGCCGCGAGCGCTGGAGTACCAGGCGCGGGTGCGCGGATCGTAGGTGTCGTCGGGGTTGTCGTGACGGCTGAGGAGGTTCAGGTCCTGATCGAAAAACAATGACTGGGAATGCACCGGGCCGCGGTTTTGCTCGATGCTCCAGACTTGATAAACCGCCTTGTCCGGGGCTTTGAGCAGCGCTTTCAGGGCGGCGGTTCGCAAGGGGCGAACCATGAAGAAATCACCGTTGTCGTAACCCAGATACAGCGAGGCCAGGTCAGGATTGTCCTTGAGCGACTGGCTGAAGGGTTTGAGCAATGCCAGGCGCTGTTCCAGGTCAGGCGCCTGCGCCGCCGGGTTGAACACCAACAGGCTCAACAGATGGCGAATGGGCCCATAGGTGGCGTGCAGGTCCAGGCGGACATCCTGCTCGATGCGCTCGAAGAGCTTCTCACTGCTGGACAGAATGATTTGCGTGGTTTGCCCATAGTTGAAAATGCCCAGCACCACGCCAGTCAGCAGCAACAGGAAGGTGAACATCACGCTGATATGGACGTGCAGGGGAAACCGTCGTTGATCCGGGCGCAGTGGGCTGGTCATTGCGGGGTCTCTCCATGATGTTTAACACACTGCTCAGCGCCCAAGCATAGTTAAGGCTCCGTCATTCTGCTTTTGTCGTTTTGCCCAATTTGTTGCTGCAATGCCTGTTCCAGTTCAAGCATGGCGCGCTCCATGGCTTTGCAGCATTGCGCCACTTCTTCTTGATGGAAGACGCCATGGCAGACCTGCTCAAGCGCCTCGCAGCTGTCCATCAAACGGGTGGCCTGGACAATGCGCGCGGCGCCCTTGATTTTGTGGGCGATGTCGAGAAAAGCCCGCGGGTCTTTTGACCGGGATAATGCCCGCAGCGCTAGCAGGTCCTGGCGGTTACTGCTCTGCAGCTCGGTCAACAATCGCCTGTCCATCACGGGATTGCCACCGGTCAACAGGTGCAGACCTTGCAGGCTGAAGGCGGGATCGCGAACGGGCGGTTTGATGCCGGCCACCCATTCGCTTAACGCGGTCAGCGTCAGTGGCTTGAACAGGCAGTCGTCCATCCCGGCTTGTTTGCAGCGCAGTAGCTCTTCGGGCTGTGCGTTGGCGGTGAAGCCGAGCACGGTGCAGGGCGGTCGTTTCGAATGCTGTTCATGGCGGCGAATGGCGCGGGTCAGCTCGTATCCGTTCATGATCGGCATGTTGGAATCGACAATCACCAGATCGAACAGCCCGTTTTTCCACGCTTCCAGTCCAGCTTCGCCGTCTTCTGCGACGCTGAATCGATGCCCCAGAAACTCCAGTTGCTGACACATCAGCAAGCGATTGGCCGGGTGATCGTCGACCACCAGAACGTTCAAGGGCGTCGTCGTGTGGATGGGCACTTCGGCAGCTTTCGGCACCTGTTCGACGGGCACTGTGGCCAGGTGCAGCGAAACCTGAACCTGCGTGCCTACCCCCGGCTGGCTGCTCAAATGCAGGCTGCCGCCCATCATTTCGCACAGGCTTCGGCTGATCACCAGACCCAACCCGGCGCCGCCTCTGCCGGCCTGCCCTTGGTCATTGGCCTGGGCGAAAGGTTCGAACAGGCGTTGCTGATCTTGCTCGCTGATGCCGATGCCGCTGTCCTCAACCAGCAACAGCATCCGGATGTGCCCGGGCTCGGTGCCCGGGAGCAACTCAACGGTGATTCTGACCTCGCCTTGCTCGGTGAATTTAATGGCGTTGCTGACCAGATTCGACAGCACCTGCTTGAAACGCATTGGGTCCAGCAGGACACCGACGGGCGGGTTGGCCGGGTTGAACTCAAGTCGCAGATCGAGGTTTTTCTGGCGGGCCAGCCCATCGAAGATCCTTGCAACCGAGCCGATGATTTCAAGCGGATTGACGTGTTGCGGGCTCAGGCTCAAGCGCCCGGATTCGATGCGGGCGATGTCGAGAATGTCCCCGATCAGTGCCAGCAGGTCCTTCGCTGAGTTGTACGCCACGTCGATGGCCGGGCGATCCGGATGGTTGCGATCGATCCGTCTCAGCGTCAGTTCGAGCATGCCGATGACGGCATTCATCGGGGTGCGGATCTCATGGCTCATGGTCGCCAGGAACGTGCTTTTGGCCCGGTTGGCTTCATCGGCGCGATCTTTCGCGCAGCGCAGCTCGTCGAACAGTTGCCGCCGTTCACGCAATTGATCGTTCAACGCACGCTCAGCCGCCTGGCGTTGTTTTATCTGGCGACGCATGTAAGCGTTCCACGCCGCGGAAATCAGCAGCAGCACGCCGGCACCGATAACGATCTGATAGAACAATCGCTGGTAGTTGCGCCAGGTACTTTGCGATGAAGCCGAATAGCCACGCCAGCGGCTGTTGATGATGCCGAGCTCTTCCGGCGCGATGCTCAGCAGCGCCTTGTTGAGGATGGCGTTGAGTTCTTTGGCGTCTTGCCCGGTCGCCAGCGAGAACGCGGCCTGGCGGGTGCCGATGGTGGTGCTGATCTGAAGCGTGTGTTCAAAGAGACGCGATGACATGAAGTAGTTGGCGATCACCAGTGAGTTCACCGCACCTTCGGCTTTGCCTTCGGCGAGCAACTCAACCGCGCTGAACGTGTCTGGCGTCTCTATCAGCTTGATTCGCGGGAACTCCCTACGCAGGTAATCCACCAGTGGATTGCCTTGGGCGATGGTCAGGCGCTTGCCTTGCAGTTGCTCAAGGTTGGTCGGGCTGTCGGCGGCTTTGCGCGTCAGCAACACAAAGGAGTTTTGCAGATAGGGACGGGTGAAGTTCAGGATCGTTTCACGTTCATCGCTGGGGAGCAGGGCGGCGATCACGTCGGCCTGATGATCTTTGATCTGTTTGATCATCTCGTCATCGCTTCGGCTGCGTCGGATATCGAAGCGCAGGCCGGTACGCAATCTGATCAGTTCAAGCAGGTCTGCGGTAACGCCGCGAAAGTTGCCATCGCTGTCGAAAAACGTCAGCGGTGCATAGGCTTCATTGACCACCACGCGCACCACCGGATGTTGCGCGAGCCAGCGTTCTTCGAGGTGGGTGAGCTGCAGTTTCTGGTCGGTGAGCAGAATGTCGCTGCCGGCACTCCAGCGTTCGGCAATGTTTTCCCGCTCGCTGGCGGGGATGGCCATGAGCATCGCGTTGATGATTGCGAGCAGTTCCGGGTTGTCTTTGTGCACGGCAAAACTGAATCCGTGGGCCTCATGTTTGCCGAAGTTGGCCATGCGGATATTGTTCAGGTAACCCTTGTTGATCATGTAGTGGGTCGAGATGGTGTCGCCGAGGAAGACGTCAGCCTGGTCGAAAGCCACGGCATTGATTGCATTCTGGTAGGACGGATAAGACGTGATGATGGCTTTGGGATACAGGGCCCGGACTTCCTCCAGCGGCAAATAGTGATACACCATGCTCAGCCGCAGACCGGCGAGGCCGTCGGTCAGGGATCGGGTTTCTCCTTCCCGTGTCACCAGAACCGGCTGGTCCACGGCGTAGGGGGTTGAAAGCACGATATCGGCGTTGTGAGCCTCGAAGCCATTGGCGGTGCCGAGCAGATCGACCTCGCCTTTTTCGAGCGCCTTGATCGCAGCCCCTCGGGACGCGAAGCGCTGCACCTTGATCGGCAAACCGATGGCCTTGCCGAGGAGGCCCGCGTAATCGGCGGTGAAACCTTCGTAATCCTGGCCGCTGACGGTCAGGTCGAAAGGTGGGTAGTCCGGCGCTGACGTGCCGAGAATCAGTTGCCGTTTACCGCTGATCCATTGTTGTTGTGCTTGATCCAGTTGGACGTCCAGGTGTCCGGCCGTTGAGCGACTGAGCAGGTTGTAGTGCTCGCTGGCTGGCTGTGCGGCAAGCACCGAAGAGGTCAGGCATACGGCGGCCATGAGTAGCAGATAATCCTTTATGCGACTGGGCATCCTGTGTCTCACACCAATGCGTTACGTTTTGCCATCTCGATGAGTTCAACCAGGGATTTGGCTCTGAGTTTTTGCATGAGTCTTTTTTTGTAGGTGCTCACAGTCTTGTTGCTGAGAAACATGCCTTTGGCAATTTCCTTGTTGGTGCGGCCCTGGGCAAAAAGTTGCAACACCATCAGCTCTCGGTCGTTGACTGACTTGAACAGTTCCAGTTCTGCACAGCGCACCTCATCGCCGCGAACAGGATTCAGGGCCTGGCTCGGGAAATAGTTGTAACCGGACAATACTGCTTTGATAGCACTCACCAGTTCACTCAGGTCTTCCTGTTTGCATACATAACCTGAAGCACCGGACTGCATGCAGCGAATACCGAAAAGTGTCGGGCACTGTGCAGTTAATACCAGTGTTTTCAGGGGGGTACTCATTGCGTTGAAGCGGGCGAGAACTTCGAGGCCATCCAGTTTCGGAATGCTGATATCGAGAATGACCAGGTCGGGCATGCATTCGCGAACCATCTGCATGGCATCGACCCCATTGTCGGTTTCGCCGACGACTTTGTAGCCTTCGTGCTCCAGCAACATTCGGACGGCGAGACGGATGACGGGGTGATCGTCGACAATAAAAACGGAGTTCATAATCAAATCCCATACGAGCTCTAATAAAGCGCGCACCTTAGCTCAGATAGTTGAGGGGACGCATGAACTGACAGACCTCAAGCAGCAATATAGGAATAATCCTACAAGCGAATAGGAAAGGGGCTACGAATCAACTAGGTTTTTAATGAAGATGGCTGGAAGTTGCGTGTGGTCAGTCAGTCTGTTGGGAGTTTTTATTTGTTGTTTTCAAGTTGTGTATCGAAAAGCAGTTATCGCACTTGTGCTGTTTTTATAATGAGGCCAAGGTCAATAAGTTTCTGAATTCGGATTGTTTCAAGGGTTTGATCAAATAACCAAGTAAGGGTAGCCCCCGCTCGTTGGCTGTTTTCTCAATTTCATCAAGTTCTGTACAACTCAGGCTGCTTAACAGTATGGCCTGCCTGATCATTCCTCGATGACTGGCGAACTGGACAAGATCAAGTCCGGGAAGGTCGGGCAAACATTGATCGCACAATAGAATATCGAACGGTTGCACAGCCCTGAACATTTGCTGCAACGCGCCTTTGGCACTGTCGGTGGTGGTCACTTGAGTGAAGCCGTAACTTTCAAGCAGGTACTGAGTTGCCCTGAGTTGAAAGGGATGATCTTCCACCAGCAGGATGCGCAGGTCGTCTTTGAACATGGAGTTACTCACGCTTCGTCTCTGGGACGCGTGATTATTTCGCGAGTATTCCGAGTAATCGATCAGCTTGCTCGACGTGAGGTGTAGGGCGATTCAGCGAGCGTTGAGTGCACTTGGGCGTTGGGAGGCTGATCAGCCATTTCAGGCGGCGTAATGGCTGATCAACCTGCTCTCGTCAGTGGCTCGAACGTCCGGTCATCTCCAGGGCCATTTCGCTGGCATAGCTGTCGGTCATGCCGGCGATGAAGTCAATCATGCGCAGGAACGACGTGTGCAATGGACCGTGAGGGTCTGGCGCGTTGTTACCCAGCAAATCGAGGATGCGACGACTCTTGAACGAAGGTGCCCGCCCGTTGTGCTGTTCCAGGGCTGCGCCGCAGAAGGCGTTGAGCAGGATTTCCAGCGTGGTATAGGCACCGATTTCGTGTAGGGTCTTGCGCTTGTCCTGAAAGATTTTCTTGCGCGCCATGTCCTTGGCATTCAGTACGCAACGCTTGGCCGGACCGTGCATGTGCTCCACCAGATCACCGGGCAGTGTACCGGCCAGCAATGCATCCTGTTGCTCGACAAAAGCGCGGGCGGCGGCGTTGGTCAGGTGTTCGATGGCCTTGCCGCGCAGGATCGCCAGTTTGCGTCGGCGCGAGTCACTCGGGCCGAGCAGGCGATAGGTTTCCGGCAGATCGTCGCCGACCAGGTCCAGCAACAGGGACTCGACTTCAGCGTACTCCAGCAACTCCATTTCCAGACCGTCTTCCAGATCGATCAGCGCGTAGCAGATGTCATCGGCGGCCTCCATCAGATAGACCAGCGGATGGCGGGCCCAGCGCTGCTCTTCGAGTTGCGGCAGGCCGAGTTTATGGGCGATCTGCTCCAGCAGCGGCAACTCACTCTGATAGCAGCCGAATTTGTGCTTTTTGTAACCCAGCGAATCGGCGTGCATGGCCGTCCATGGGTATTTCAGGTAAGTGCCCAGCGTGGCGTAGGTCAGCCGGGTACCGCCATCGAACTGATGGTACTCAAGTTGGGTGAGCACCCGGAAACCTTGGGCGTTGCCTTCGAAGTTGAGGAAGTCATTGCGTTCGGCTTCGCTCATTGCATCCAGCCAGCCGCGGCCGGCAGCCTGTTGGAACCAGTGACGGATCGCGTCTTCGCCGGAGTGGCCGAAGGGCGGGTTGCCGATGTCGTGGGCCAGGCAAGCGGATTGCACCACCATGCCCAGGTCACTGGGTTCGCACCAGTCGGGCAGGGCGCTGCGGATGGTTTCACCGACACGCATGCCCAGCGAGCGGCCGACGCAACTGACTTCCAGCGAGTGGGTCAGGCGCGTGTGGATGTGATCGTTGCTGGTGACCGGATGCACCTGGGTCTTGCGTCCGAGGCGGCGAAACGCTCCCGAGAAAATGATGCGGTCGTGGTCTTTGTGGAAA
Organism: Pseudomonas sp. MM213; assembly: GCF_020423045.1. Taxonomy (NCBI): domain Bacteria; kingdom Pseudomonadati; phylum Pseudomonadota; class Gammaproteobacteria; order Pseudomonadales; family Pseudomonadaceae; genus Pseudomonas; species Pseudomonas sp. MM213. The sequence goes on along the minus strand of NZ_CP081943.1, from coordinate 2,794,124 downwards.
GGGCTGCGGCCGAGTTCTTCCGGGCTGTGCAGCGGCTTTCCGAGGCGTTCGCGGGTAAGCAGGGTTTGCCAATCCAAGGCTGATTCTCTCCGTCAGGTGACTGATGCCTTAAGCTTCCCGGTTCGCGTCAGGACCTGCAAGCGGAACTACAGCCCCGCAGCGTCGATGTCGATGAGCAGCAGTCGCTCGCCGTTGGCGAAAAATTGCCCGGCGGTGAGGCAGTACTGGTTGCTGGTGGCGTCGCGGTAAGTGTTGGAAAGCGTCAGTCGGCGCTCATCCCAACCCTCCGCCAGCAAATGATAAAAGTACGGACGCCATGACCAGTTATGGCCCAGGTAGCGATCGTCGGCTTCCCAGCCGCTGTTGCGCCATTCGAGGTTGGGTGTCAGTTGGGTGCCGTGGCGGTCGCATTGATAGAAACGCAAGAGCCAGGGAAAGGCGTCCAATTGTGGCAATGCGCTGAGCGGTGCGCTGGCCTGGGCCCAGGCTTGCAGAATCGCCATCAGCTCGCAAAGTTGCTGGCGCATGCTCATCAGGCGACCGCGCTCAGTCAGTTTTTGCTGTACATAGCGCTGACGCAGCTGGGCGAAGCGTTCGACGAAGGCGTCGGTGGCGAAGAAGTCTGCTTGCGCGCGGGCAAACAGAAAACCCTGCACATAGCGCGATCCGCACTCCAGGGCAAAATTCAATTGAGCCTCGGTTTCCACCCCTTCGGCAATGATCCAACACCCGGTTTTCTCCGCCATTTGCGCCAGGGCCTTGACCACGTCGCTGCTGGGGCCGCCCAACGCCGCGGCCTGGAACAGTCGCATGTCGAGCTTGAGAATGTCCGGTTGCAGGGCCAGCACGCGATCAAGCTGTGAGTAACCGGCACCGAAATCATCGATGGCGATTCGCGCGCCGGCGTGTCGGTATCGCGCCACCACGTCGGCCAGACGCTGAATGTCACCGCCCAGTTCAGTGATCTCGAACACGATTCGCTGCGGGTCGACGCCGTGCCGGCTCAATTGCTTGAGGCTCGGCAGTGCCTGGTCTGCACGCAAGCGACTGATCCAGCGCGGTGACATGTTCAGGCTGAGAAACCACTCCGGGGGCGCTTCATGCAAACGGCTCAGGGCGTTATCGCGGATCTGGCGGTCCAGGCGACGCAGGGCGATGGCGGGTGTTCTCGGGTCGGCGAACAGTGGACCCACCGAGGCCAATTGACCGTCGGCCTGACGCAGTCGGCCCAGTGCTTCGACGCCGGCGATACGGCCGGTGGCGGTATCGATGAACGGCTGAAAGCAGGCGAGCGGTTGCCCGTCGATCACGAGGCCTCCTTAGTAAGGTCTTGTTTTTGGATTAAACCTGATGCCGGGTAGGCGCGCAGGTTTGAACCCCTCGATAAAGAGGTTCATCCCGGAGATGTTGCAAGAATGCAGCCAGCTAGTGGCTTCAGTGTTTGGGCGAGTTGCCTTGCAGGATCAGCTTGATCAGCGGCCCCAGCGTGGTGCCTAGCCGAACCAGTCGAGTCAGGGTGCTGACGCCACCGCTCTTGGCGCCCTTGCCGGTCAAAAAGCCCAGCAGGGTCACGGCCGCTACGCCCCAGAGCGGGGCGTGCTTGATGCCGAAGCCGTCTTGCAGGTTTTGTGTCATCCCGCGCACACGTTGCAAGGGTTGCAGCAGTTGCGCGGATTCGTGACGGATTTCCTGGCGATGCATCTCCATGCGCAGACGGATCAGCGCCTTGCGCATTTCCGTGCGCGAGCTGTTGTGAGGCAGTTCAGGCAGGCTCATGGCAGCAGGCGCTCCCGATCGTTGGCCAGTTCTTCCAGGGTGCCATTGAAGGGCGAGGATTCATCGAAAATCGCTGCTCTCAAGCGCATCGCGCAGAAGATGGCCGCGAGGGTGTAGAACACGCAGAGCCCGATGATGGCGGGCAGGCGATAGGTGTCCCAAAACAGGATCAACACCAGCGTCGACAACCCCACCAGCAACAGCAAGGCAAACACCAGCGCCAGGCCTGCGAACAGCAGCAGGCTGACGGTGCGGGCTTTTTGTTCCTGCAATTCGATGCCGAACAGTTCGACATGGCTGTGCAGCAGTCCAAGGAAAGCGGCACCCAGGCGCCGCGATGAGGAGCTTGGGCCCGTCGCGGACGAGCCGGATTCACCGATCGCCATAATCAGCGCCGTGTTGCCAGCAGACCGATCAGGAAACCCACGCCGGCCGCGATCCCGACCGATTGCCATGGGTTGGCCTGAACATAGTCTTCAGTGGCGGTGACGGCGGCCTTGCCGCGTTCGCGCAGGGAGTCTTCAGTCAGTTTCAAGGTTTCGCGTGCACGCAGCAGGCTGTCGTGGATCTGTTCGCGCAACTCATCCGCCTGATCACCGGCCAATGTGGCGGTGTGTTCCAGCAACCGCTCGGTGTCGCTGACCAGGGTCTGGAAGTCGTTCATCAGGATTTCTTGAGCAGTCTTTGCCTTGATGCTGGCCATTGGTGATCTCCGTAAGTGGCTTCTGTTGCGTTCGAGTATGAGCCTTGCGCGAAGGTTCAGTACAAATGACTGGTACAACTTTTGCTATGTCGTGGTGCGTCAGCCCGCGTGTTTGCGCTGTTGCTGGGCAAGAATCGAGCAAAACCTTATCTCAAATAATGAAACCTCGCGCAAAGGTTCCAACCTTGTGCGCCAAAGTGACTCATCGGGATCAATGGACTGATCCGGCGAAGTTGCAACTTGGTGCATGAATTGTCTGCGCGAACTGCTTTGGTGCTTTTTTAGCCTTCAGGTCTGCCAACTCCATGGAAAATCTGCAAAGCGCTGTGGACAGTCTGGTCCATAGCTCCAACACGTTGTTCATTCTGATCGGTGCAGTCATGGTCTTGGCCATGCACGCCGGTTTTGCCTTTCTCGAAGTCGGCACGGTTCGACAGAAGAATCAGGTTAACGCCTTGTCGAAGATCCTCAGCGACTTCGCCATTTCGACCCTTGCCTACTTCTTTATAGGCTATTGGATTTCCTACGGGGTCACCTTCATGCAACCGGCGGCGGTGATCAATGCCGATCATGGCTATGGCCTGGTGAAGTTTTTCTTTCTGCTGACGTTCGCCGCAGCCATACCGGCAATCATTTCCGGCGGCATCGCCGAGCGCGCCCGGTTCGTTCCGCAGTTGTGTGCGACGGCGTTGATCGTGGCGTTCATCTATCCCTTTTTCGAGGGCATGATCTGGAATGGCAACTTTGGCTTGCAGGCCTGGTTGCTCGCGCGCTTTGGTGCCAGCTTCCATGATTTCGCCGGTTCGGTGGTAGTCCATGCCATGGGCGGCTGGCTGGCGCTGGCAGCGGTGTTGTTGCTCGGGCCGAGGCAAGGTCGCTATCGCGAGGGACGCCTGGTGGCGTTCGCACCGTCGAGCATTCCTTTCCTGGCCCTGGGCTCGTGGATTCTCATCGTGGGCTGGTTCGGTTTTAACGTGATGAGCGCGCAAACCTTGCAGGGCGTTAGCGGGTTGGTCGCGGTGAACTCGCTGATGGCCATGGTGGGCGGCACCGTGGCGGCGCTGATCGTTGGGCGCAATGACCCGGGCTTTCTGCATAACGGCCCGTTGGCCGGGCTGGTGGCGATTTGCGCCGGTTCCGATCTGATGCACCCGGTCGGCGCGCTGGTGACCGGCGCCATCGCCGGGGCGCTGTTTGTCTGGTGCTTTACCGCTGCGCAAGGCAAATGGCACATCGATGACGTATTGGGTGTCTGGCCGTTGCACGGTCTGTGCGGTGTCTGGGGCGGGATCGCCTGTGGCATTTTCGGTCAGAGCGCACTGGGTGGCCTGGGTGGGGTGAGCCTGGTCAGTCAGTTGATCGGAACCTCCCTCGGGGTGGTCGTGGCGCTGGCCGGCGGCTTCACCGTGTATGGCGTGATCAAGGCGTTCCATGGCCTGCGCCTGAGTCAGGAAGAAGAGTATTACGGCGCGGACCTGTCGGTGCACAAGATCGGCGCCGTGAGCCAGGACTGAGTCAGGTTTCTTCATCGTCGGCACCGGGATAAAAACCGTGCAGCAGGCGATAGCGGTCATGCCGTATCTGGTCGGCCCGCTCTTGGACCTGATGCGCGGGTATACCCAGCATGATCAACGCGTGGGAGGCGAGCATCAGGCTCGACTCCAGCAATTCGGGCACGACTTCGCTGGCGCCGGCTGCTTTCAACTCGGCCAGTTGGCTGTCGTCCCGAGTACGTACCAGAATTGGAACGGTCGAGTTTAATCGGCGCGCCTCCTGGAGAATCAGTAACGCGATATCGGCCTGGTCCACGGCAATCACCAGCAGCCTGGCGCGCGCCAGTCCTACCGCCAGCAGCAGTTCACCGCGTCGTGAGTCGCCATAGTGCACACAGGTTTCACCCACGGCGGCTTCCTGGACACGCACCGGATCGGTGTCCAGCGCGATATAGGGCTGCAGCGCATTGCGCAGCGCTCGCCCGATCGACTGACCGACGCGACCATAGCCACAGATCACCACATGGCTGTGCAGTCCGGCGTTCAGCGCGCTTATTTCGTCGAGCTTGGCTTCTTCGTTGGGCTTGCGGTGCAGGCGCGTTGCGATGCGGGGCGCCGAACGCAACAACAGTGGTGTCAGCAGCATCGAGCAGAAGGTCGCGGCCAGCAGCAGCCCGCCGAGGTCGGCGGGCATCATCTTGTTTTGTTGCATCAGGGCCATCAACGCGAAGCAGAACTCGCCGCCCTGGGCCAAAGCCAGGCCGCTGCGCCAGGCGGTTTCGACATCGCTGCCGCGCCATTTGACCAGCAGCGCGACCACGCAGCCTTTGATCAGCAGCAAACCGAGGGTCAGACCGAGGATCAGCAGGCCGTGGCTGGCGAACAACTGCAGGTCGATCAACATGCCGATGCTGACGAAAAATACCCCGAGCAGAATGTCGCGGAACGGACGGATATCGGCCTCGATTTGATGGCGGTAATGACTTTCTCCCAGCAGCATGCCGGCGAGAAACGCCCCCAGGGCAGGAGAGAGACCGAGCAGGTGAGTCAGCCAGGCGGTCAGCAGCACAATGACCAGCGCCAGCAGCACAAACAGCTCGGCGGAGCGGGCCGCCGCCACTTCATGGAACAGCCGCGGCAGCAACCAGCGACTGGTCAGCAACAGCCCGACGAACAGCACAACGGTCTTGCCGAGCGTCACAGGTAACGCCCAGTACCAGGCCTGATCGCTGTTCCCGGCGAACACCGGCACCAGGGTCAGCAGCAACACCGCCACGACGTCCTGGAACAGCAACACCGCAATGGCGTTCTGGCCGTGGCTGCTGAAAATCTCGCCGAGACTGCCCAGCTCCTTGCTGACAATGGCGGTGGACGACAGCGACAGACCTGCACCGAGCAGCAGCGCAGGGGTTACCGACATGCCGAGCAACATCAGCACCCCCCCAAGCAATGTCGCGGTGACCAGTACTTGCAGGCCGCCCAGCCGAAACACCACGTGGCGCAACGCGAGCATTTTCGTCAGGGAAAACTCCAGCCCGAGGGAGAACAGCAGGAACACCACGCCCAGCTCGGCGAGGTCGGGCAACTCCTCGCTTTCATTGACCCAGTTGAACGCAGTCGGCCCGATCATCAACCCCACGCACAGATAGCCCAGCACCGGTGGCAGGCGCAGGCGCTGGAACAGTGCAATAACCACCAGAGAGGAGGCGAGGATGATCAACAGGTTGGCGAACACAAAAAACTCCGGTCAAGGTGCGAGTTACTCAAGCGTAGAGGCAAAAAAAGCCGCGAGCATCGCGCAAGTGACATTGCGCTTGAGTGATTTGAGTCAGGGAGTTGCCGAAAACTTTGGAAATGCGTCGTTGCCAAGGCGCCTGAGTCATTGGCTCGACTGCTTCTTATAGCGGGCCTAGAATAAACGCTCACTTTACCGGGTTCTGTGCTCATGCCTCCTGAATGTCAGCTTTTCGGCACCCTTGGGTGCCATCTCTGCGAAGTGGCCGAAGCCATAGTGATGGAATTTGTCGAGCACGGTCTGCTGGTCGAGCTGGTGGATATCGCTGACGATGAATCATGGTTCGAAGCCTACAGCCTGCGAATTCCGGTGTTACGGCGAGTCGATACCGGCGCTGAGCTGGGTTGGCCATTCAGTGCCGACCAGGTCGTGGCGTTCCTGCGCTGACCTCGACATTTTTCTCGATTCCCATCTGTCGCTGTTCTCGTTTCGGTCATTGGCGAAATGCAGGTTATTCGGTTACTGTATGTGCATACAGTTATTCCGGTCACCTGTCGTGTTCTCTTTATTGCGGATTCAGGCAGGTGATCCCGGAAGTCAGAGGGATGAATCTTGGTCAATGTCGAACAGTTGAAGAACAGCGTGAACCGGATGTCGGTGGACGTAGTGCGTGAGGCCGTCCACGAGTTGCGTCTGGATGGCCTGGTCACGGAAGGAAAAACACCGTTCAACAAGCTGCATTTCAATACCTGTTTCGCTGAAATCGAAGCACTGTTCCAGCGCGCGGGTTATCACCGGCAGCTGGACGTCGTGGGCTATCAGGGCTTGTTGTACGCACTTTACGATCCGGGTCGCTGGGAGGCGGTCGATGTGTTGCGCTGGCTCAAGGAGTTCACTGAAGCGGCGGCGCGCACGCAGTCGATTCCGGCCTGAGGATTCTCTGCTAGGTTCGGTCCGGCCTCTGTTGGATAATGCCGTCCTGCATTGAGGGTCAGAACTTCCGTATGTCCACTTCATCTTTTTCTGCTGCGCACAGCCAGGCCAGTACGCTCTACTTGCCGCCTGGCCCGTGGCAGACCGTACTTGAATGCCTGTGCGAGCACTTCAGTGCCATCGGTCGCGAGCAATGGCTGGATCGAATCGCCCGCGGTCGCGTCCTCGACGGGCACGGTACGCCAATCGCCCTTGATCTTCCTTACAAGGAAGGCCTGCGGATTCACTACTTTCGGGAAGTGCCGGACGAAAAGCCGATCCCTGTGGTCGAGTCGATTCTGTACGCGGACGAGCACCTGGTGGTGGCAGACAAGCCGCATTTCCTGCCTGTGACGCCAGCGGGTGAATATGTCGAGCAGACGCTGCTACGACGGTTGATCCGTCGGCTGGATAACCCGCACCTGGTACCGTTGCATCGCATTGATCGGCATACGGCGGGGCTGGTGCTGTTTTCAGCCAATCCTCAGAGCCGTTCCGCGTATCAGTCGTTGTTTCCAACGCGGCAGATCGAAAAGCGCTATGAGGCTATTGCCAGGGCATTGCCGGAACTGACCTTTCCCTTGGTCCACAAGAGTCGGCTCGTTGATGGCGAGCCTTTCTTTCGCATGCAAGAGGGACCGGGCGCCAGCAATACCGAGACGGCCGTCGAGGTCAGGGAGAAGAACGGCGATCTCTGGCGATATGCGCTATACCCGGTGACAGGCAAGAAGCATCAGTTGCGGGTGCACATGACGGCTTTGGGGGCCAGCATCTGCAATGACCCGTTCTATCCGCAAGTGCTCAAGGATGTCGAAGACGACTATGCCAATCCGTTGAAGTTGCTCGCACAAGGGCTTCGGTTTGTGGACCCGGTCACGGGTGAGGAAAGAGACTTCGAGAGCGCTATCACCCTGCAATGGTGATGGCTGTTTTTCAGCCACGAAAAAGCCCGCATAAAGCGGGCTTTTCTGTATCCGGTTGGTGCCGCAAAGATTACAGCTCTTTGACGGTACGAACTTGATCCTTGTTGACGCGGGTTTGTTTGCCGTCCAACTGTTCAAATTCGTAGAAACCCGATTCCTTATCGTATTTTGGCGAGTCGACAGCCTGGATTTCGCGACCGTCATTCAAGGTGATCACTGCAGGCGATGCGCAACCGGCAAGGGTAGCGAGGCCGAGTGCGAGCATGAAAGCGGCGAGGGTCCGTTGAGTCATGAGTGTGTCTCCGAATATGAATTCTTTTGGTAACTGAGCTTGAGACGTTCGCGACACGTGCAAGTTCATTCTCGTGTCAGTCTGACACAGTGTTGTGGGCACTTAACAGTTCCGGTGTATTGAGGTTGGCCAGGCGAGGATCGTTGTCGGGGCATTGCAACGCCGTGGCGCCCAGTTTGCGCATGAGGCGCCCCGGGCTGCGTTCGCCGTCATTCCAGGCACTTTCGAACGCTTCTCGCAGGGCAACCGGAATGATGCACAGCAAGGGTTCCCAGTGTCCGTCATGGCGCAGCATCAGCGGTTTGTCCGGATGCTGGCTGGCGGTTTCGCGCATGCTGTGGAGCAGCGCGGCATCGATGCGCGGTACGTCACAAGGCAATACCAGCAGATACGCATGACGAGCGGCCTTCAGGCCTGCACGCATGCCAGCCAGCGGACCGGGGAAATCGCCTTCGTCGTCATGGACCAACTGGTCGGCGTAGGGCGCATACTTTTCCAGGTTCCTGTTGCAGGAGATGATCAGGTCATCGCTCAACGGACGGGTCTTGCGATGCAAATGCGCGATCAGTGGCGCGCCGTGCCATTCGATCAGCCCTTTGTCCTGGCCGCCCATGCGTTGGCCGCGCCCCCCTGCCAGGAGCAGAATGGAACAGGGTGGCAAATGTGTATTCGAGGTCATGGCAGGTCTCCATGGGGGCGGCGAAAAAAGGAGGCGCTGTGATATAACACCGGGCTGTTTCTCCTACAACTGGACGAGCCTATGAAAGCCAAGGCTGATGTACCTTTCGCACCGCTCAACATCGCGGTGCTGACTGTCAGCGATACCCGTACTCTGGAAACCGACACGTCAGGCCAGGTCTTCGTTGACCGCTTGATCGCTGCTGGCCATAACCTGGCCTCTCGGGTTCTGCTCAAAGATGACCTCTACAAAATCCGCGCGCAAGTCGCCAACTGGATTGCCGACGATGTGGTGCAGGTTGTCCTGATCACGGGTGGTACGGGATTCACCGGGCGCGACAGCACGCCCGAAGCGGTGAGCTGCCTGCTGGACAAGCAGGTCGATGGATTTGGCGAGCTTTTCCGGCAGATATCGGTGGCGGATATTGGCTCCTCCACTGTTCAGTCCCGCGCCTTGGCCGGTTTGGCCAATGGCACGCTGGTCTGCTGCTTGCCCGGCTCGACCAACGCTGTGCGAACCGGTTGGGACGGTATTCTCGCTGAGCAACTGGATTCGCGGCACCGCCCATGCAATTTCGTGCCTCATCTGAAACAGGCACAGCCCTGTGAATCCCGTGGGTAAGCCAGGCAAGACAGGCAGTCTGATGGCTGTCGAAGTCGCACTGGCGCGCTTGCTGGAAATGGCTGAAGCCACGCCGATTCGTGAGCGTGAGCGCCTGTCCCTGGCGCAGGTTGAGGGTCGTGTTCTGGCCGATGACCTGATCTCGACGCTTGATCTTCCTCCGTGGCCCAACAGTGCAATGGATGGTTATGCGTTGCGCGCGGCCGACTGGGCGGGAGAGCCGTTGGTGGTCAGCCAGAAGATTTTTGCAGGCAACGCTCCGCCGCCTTTGACGCCCGGCACCTGTGCGCGAATCTTCACCGGTGCGCCGGTTCCTGCTGGGGCCGACTGCGTAGAGATGCAGGAAAACGCCGAAATCCAGGCGGATGAACGAGTCCGTTTCACCGAAGCCCTGGCGCCAGGACAAAACATCCGGCCACAAGGCCAGGAAACTACCGTCGGTGAAATGATTCTGCCAGCTGGCACGCGGCTTGGGCCAATTGAGCAGGGCCTGGCTGCTTCACTGGGATGCGCAGAGCTGGAGGTTATTCGCAAAGTTCGCGTCGCCGTTTTGTCCACCGGTGATGAATTGGTTGAACCGGGTAAGCCGCTGGGACCTGGCCAGATCTACAACAGCAATCGTGTGTTGCTCTGCAGCTGGTTGCAGCGATTGGGTTGTGAGGTGATCGACGCCGGTATTCTTCCAGATGACCTCGAGACCACTCGTACCCGTCTTGCCAGTTTGGCAAGCGTCGATCTGATCCTCTCTACCGGTGGCGTATCCGTGGGTGAAGCGGATTTTCTGGGCATTGCCTTACGGGAGGAGGGCGAGCTGACATTGTGGAAGCTCGCTATCAAACCGGGCAAACCGCTGACCTTCGGACATTTCCGTGGGGTTCCGGTCATTGGTTTACCCGGTAACCCGGCGTCGACCCTTGTGACCTTTGCCTTGTTGGCAAGGCCCTATCTATTACGCCGCCAAGGCGTAAAAGTGGTTGAGCCGCTGAAATTTCAGGTGCCGGCAGGGTTTAACTGGTCCAAAGCCGGCAGTCGACGCGAGTACTTGCGTGGACGTCTGGAAAACGGCCGGGCGATCATCTACAAAAATCAGAGTTCAGGTGTACTGCGCAGCGCAGCCTGGGCCGATGGTCTGGTTGAAGTGCTGGAGGATCGCACGCTGATCGAAGGTGACAGCGTGTCTTTCATCCCGCTGAGCGAAGTTCTGGGCTGATACCTGTCTCACGCTGGCCACGCAAACCCGGTTGATCGAACCGGGTTTGCGTTGATGGCTGACGCCTAATGTGCGATGAGTGCCACGACCTGGTCGAAACGACTGTTGGCGATCCAGCCCAGAAGGCCGAGCACCACGGCAGTGCCACCGGCTGAATAGGCAAGCCGGTGTTTGATCGACTTCACGTCACTGCGGACTTCATCCATGTCTCTTCGGATGTATTCGAGGTGAGTTTCCAGTTCGACGACGCGAGGTTCCATTTCGGCTTCTCCAGTGGGTTTTGTACTTTTATTGAATTCGGCTTGCTGTTTGGCCCGTCTTTCCGCGAGTGGTGCAACCGGGATGCCCGGTAACCTGATGTCATGGCTTTGCATGGTACGTCCCTGTAATTCCTGCTGATGACTGATAAACCGCAGCCACCAAGGTGTACCAATCAAACGGGTGGGTCAATTGAGCCGATTCCTCAGGTTTTGTAAGAAAAAATCCCGCCTTGTAGGACCTCAATCCCGGACTCCTTGAAATAATTCGGTTTCCTGCGACTTTTATGGTGCGCATCGCGGTCAACATTTCCCATACGGAATGCAAACATGGGGGTGATCACAATGAGCGAACGCAAGGCACTGTTGATTCTGCATGGCAAGCAGGCGCTCAACGAGGAGGTTCGTGCGGCGGTCGAGGGCAAGCGCGCACAAGGTTGGGAGTTGGCTGTTCGATTGACCTGGGAGGCCGGCGACGCACGGCGCCTGGTGGATGAGGCGCTGGCGGCGGGCTACAGGCAGGTCATCGCTGGGGGCGGTGACGGAACGTTGCGTGATATTGCCGAAGCCATGGCTGCACAGTCGACGCAGGCCAGCCTGGTGCTGATGCCGTTGGGAACCGCCAACGATTTCGCGCGCGCTGCCGGTGTGCCTCTGGAACCCGCCCAAGCCTTGAATCTACTGGAAACTGAACCGTGTGCCATCGACCTGGGAGAGGTCGGCGGGCAGGTGTTTCTGAATATGGCCACGGGCGGCTTCGGCAGTCAGGTCACGGCCAATACCTCAGAGGAATTAAAGAAAGTGCTTGGAGGTGCGGCCTACCTGTTCACGGGGTTGTCACGTTTCAGCGAGTTGCATGCGGCCTATGGCGAGCTGCATGGCCCGGATTTTCAGTGGAGTGGCGAGCTGCTGGCACTGGGCATCGGCAATGGCCGCCAGGCTGGCGGTGGTCACGTACTGTGCCCACAGGCGCTGGTGGATGACGGTCTGCTGGATATCAGTATTCTGCCTGCACCGCAGGAAGTGGTGGGTACGTTGAAAAGTTTGCTCTCCGACGGCTTCGGTATCGACAGCATGTTTGTGCGCGCCCGTCTGCCATGGGTCGAGATCAAGGTCTCGGAAGGTCTTTACATCAATCTCGATGGTGAACCACTGGAAGGCGACAGCTTGCGTTTCTCGGCGCGCCCGGCAGCACTGCGGGTGCATTTGCCCGAGGACTCGCCGCTGCTGAGCGTTTCGGCAATGATCAGTCGTCCAGACTGATGATCTGCTCGCGCACGGCGAACAGCACCAGGCCTGCCACGTCGTAAATCTGCAAGCGCTTCATGATTTGCGAGCGGTGGGTTTCGACCGTCTTGATACTCAAACCCAGGCCATTGGCGATTTCCCGGGTGGATTTCCCGCGAACAATCAGCCGCAGGATTTCCAGCTGACGTGCCGTCAGGTTGTGCGAGTCCGCGGGTTCCGGCTGATGTTTCTGGTTGCGGGTCAGTGCCTGGTTGATGACCGTATGGGCGATGGCCGGGCTCAGGTAACGCTCGTTGTTGCGCAGGGCTTCCAGGGCATGTTCGAGTTCGGTGGCCGTGGTGTCCTTGAGCAGGTAACCGTGGGCGCCGGATTCCAGAGCTTGCATGATGAGCGCCGGGTCGGTGTGCATCGACAGAATCAGTACCTTGCTTTGCGGGCGTACGCGCTTGAGGCGCTGCAAGGCTTCAAGGCCACCGGTTTCCTTCATGGAAATATCCAGCAGCACGATGTCCGGGGACAGATGCTCGACCATTTCGAGCAGCTGCGAGCCGTCATTGGCCTCGCCGATGACGGCGTAGCCGGGAATATCCAGCACCAGAGCGCGCACGCCAGCCCTGATAAGCGAGTGGTCATCCACCAGAAGTAAGTTACAAGTCAACGCATAACCTTATTCGTACTGGCCCGTTCGAGCGCACGTGGCGCCCAGGGGAAGAGAGCTTCGATTTGAGTACCTTTGCCCGGTTCGCTGGTGACGGTCAATGTACCGCCCAGTTGATCGATACGTTCCGACATTCCGGCCATTCCGCGCTGGCCCTCACGACCCGGATCCGTCGCCGGCGCGAACCCCAGGCCGTCGTCGCTGATCAACAGCGTCAAGCCTTGAGGCTGGCGTTGCAGGCGGACCAACAGATTTTTCGCCTCGGCGTGGCGCAGTATGTTGGTCACCGCTTCCTGGGTGATTCGAAAGGCGGCCACCGCCATTTCTTCGGGGATGCCGGTCAAGCGTGAATGGCATTCCAGGCTCCAGTTCACCGTCGTATTGCCCAGTGTCTTGAGCAAATGCGCACGCAGGCTGGCTTCCAGCCCGAGGCTGGTCAACTGTCTGGGGTTGAGGATGGCCGATACGTCACGCACTTTGGTCAGGGTTTCTTCCAGCGTGTCGCAGAGCGCCGCGCATTGCTCTTGCAGTTCTTCGGGCATTCGGCGTCTGAGCCAATCACTTTGAAGTTTTGCCGCGGTCAATAACTGGCCAATATCGTCATGCAGTTCACGACTGAGCCGGTGGCGCTCGTTCTCCTGAACCTTCAATAAACGGTCGGCGAGCTCTTGAGGCTCGAACTTTATCGACTTGCGCGACAGGCGATGCTGCACCCAGACGCACGTCAGCGCTGCAATATTGAGCAGCAGCAGACTTAGCGGCAAGCGTGTGGACAGGCCATAGATCAGCAGGCTGCCGAGCGCCGAGCAGGTACACAACAAAAGCGTGAACCGACGCGCGTTTACTCGGGAGGGGGGCCACATGGTGATTGACTTGAGGCTGGCGTACATAACGGATGGAGCCAATGGATGTTCGCTGCGGGCAGACCGGTCTAATGGACTGACGGGTCTCTGTCTGAGTCACTCTGCCATTAATTGACGTCAACTAATGGTCGGCATAATACCACTTAACATACCGTTGGTCGCGTTCGGTATATATGTCTATAGAGTCAGGAAATAAAGGTTTTGGACGATAGTTCCACAATGGAAAAGTTTATCGGCAGGAAGGGAATAGTTACTTGTATCGGGCTGTCGTTGACAGGCATGAAATATTCAATTGCGACATGAGCGTGATCAAGTTACAGAGTGACATCTTGGCAATATGAATACGAACCACGGCGTTATTATCGGGTGAAATTAAGCCTGCCGTTCCGTAAAGGAAACGAGCCGGAACGGTTTGGAATTAACCGGTGGCTGAAACTGGTTTTGCCCGACCTGGTAGGCAAAGGCTTCGATCAATGAGGTTTGTTCACTGTCGTCGAGGCTGAGTTGGCCGGTGGTCTGATCGATCAGTTCGAGTTGCCAGGCCATCAATGTGAAGCAGTCTTTCAACGCATCCAGCGCCTGAGCATGCAGGTCGACGTGGTTTTGGGCATGGTTCAGCAGGCCATGAATGTGCAGCGAAAACTCCGAAACGGCGACCAGGGCGAGGGCGTCGGCCTTGTTGGCCAGCTTGAGCAGGGTGCTGAGCATGCATTCGATGGCGTCCTTGTCATTGCTGATCAGTTGCAAATGACTCAGGCACTCCTCGGATTTGGCCAGGAGTGTTTCAGCTTCGGCGAGGAACTCCGGGAACCGCTTGGCCCAGTCGTTACGGTCGTTCGGCATGCTTATCTCCACAACGTCATGTCAAATGAGGGAATGTCGTGTGTGTCAGCGAGAATGATCTGCGCCATGGCGTTGCCGTGCCGTCGTGAGATCGCGCTCCAGCCGGGCTGTCTGCAGGCGGAGGAGTTCAAGAGGGTGGATGGCCACTGACCTGCGATCGCACACAAAAGCCTGACTCCGTTCATGCAATGAGAATGGCGTCACATTAATGGCTATTGGATATTGCGAATATCAGGTTGGGCCTGATTGTTACTAGGGGAATCCCTTACGCACGGGAACCTAATGGACGAAACAGGGTCGCGCCGCAGGGAGTGAAGCAGATGAAGTGATGGCGCCAGTAAAGCATGATGTTAATGTGACATCAATGCCTGAGCATGGCATTTTGCATCGGGGTCAAGGTCCTGAAAAAACAGCCGATAACCCTCTTTAGTGAATTCATCAGAACAAGTACCAGGAGTCATTGATGGCCGGCATTCTCGACACGGTAGACCAACGCACGCAACTGGTGGGTGAGAATCGCCTGGAAATTCTCATGTTCCGCCTGGCTGGGCGGCAATTGTTCGCGATCAACGTTTTCAAAGTGCAGGAAGTGCTGCAACTGCCGAAACTGACCCTGATGCCCCAGCGCCATCCGTTTGTCTGCGGCGTGGTCAACCTGCGTGGCCAGACGTTGCCGGTGATCGACCTGTCCCAGGCCATCGGCATGCGTCCGCTGGTGCCGAGCCCTACCAGCACGATCATCGTCACCGAGTATAACCGCTCCGTGCAGGCTTTCCTGGTTGGCGGTGTGGACCGCATCGTCAACATGAACTGGGAAGCCATTCTGCCGCCGCCGACCAGCGCCGGCCGTCAGCATTACCTGACTGCCATCAGCAAGGTCGATGATCAGTTGGTAGAGATTATCGACGTCGAAAAAGTCCTCGCCGAAATCGTTCCGTACAACGCCAAGGTGTCCCGCGACAAACTCGACGATCCAATACTGGAGCGCGCCCGTGGCCGTGAAGTGCTGCTGGTGGATGACTCCAACGTGGCGCTCTCGCAGTTGCGCGACACCCTCGGCCAGTTGGGCGTGAAGATGCACATTGCCAGCGATGGCTTGAAAGCGCTGAACATGCTCAAGGGCTGGGCGGATACCGGCGTGAACATGACCGACAAATTGCTGATGATCTTTACCGACGCCGAGATGCCGGAAATGGACGGCTATCGCCTGACCACCGAGATCCGTAACGATCCGCGTCTGCGCGGCCTCTACGTGGTTCTGCACACCTCGTTGTCCGGCAGTTTCAACGACTCGATGGTCAAGAAGGTTGGTTGTGACAACTTCCTCTCCAAATTCCAGCCGGACAAATTGGTCGATGTGGTGCGTCAGCGCCTGATGCTCGACGAAGTGCCTGCCTGATCACGATACAGTTTCCTGTGGGAACGAGCCTGCTCGCTCCCACAGGGTTGGTAATCCAGTTCGCAGTCTTTGATTCGGCGATCAAGCTCGTATAGGGTGGCATTTTTGTCCTCCAGGGAGCTGGTCATGCTGCGTCTGAGCGCGCTTTATCGTTATCCGTTGAAATCCGGCAAGGGCGAGATCCTGCAACAGGTCAGTCTCGACAAACTGGGGCTGGACGGGGATCGACGCTGGATGCTGGTGGACGAGGCCAGCGGGCGCTTCCTGACCCAGCGTGCGGTGGCGCAGATGAGCCAGCTGTCGGCGTTGTGGAATGCCCAGGGCGGTTTGACCCTCAGCGCTCCCGGCCACACGCCGATCGATATTGCCTTGCCTGCCAACGACGCTGAGTTGCGTGGCGTGACTATCTGGCGCGACACCTTGCGTGTGCCTGATGCCGGTGACGAGGCGGGGGCCTGGGTCAGCAGATTCATTGGCAAGCCGACTCGCCTGGTGCAGGTGCCGGTTGATCGCGCTCGGACCACACAGGCCGGTTATGGCAAGGACGACGATCAGGTGGCCTTCGCCGATGGCTTCCCGTTGCTGCTGATCGGGCAGGCGTCCCTTGAGGATCTGTCGCAAAAGGTCGGGCGTTCGTTGGAGATGCTGCGTTTTCGACCGAATCTGGTGATCGAGGGCAGCGAGGCGTATGCCGAGGACGGCTGGAAGCGTATTCGTATCGGCGATGTCGAGTTTCGTGTGGTCAAGCCGTGTTCGCGCTGCATTCTGACCACCATCGATCCGCAGACCGGCGAACGCAGCGATGACCGTGAACCGCTCGCGACCTTGCAGAAGTATCGTGCCCAGGAAGACGGTGCGATGTTTGGCCAGAATCTGGTCAATGACGGTAATGGCCAGCTCGAAGTCGGTATGCCGGTCACGATCCTGGAATAAGCGACCCTGAATGAAAAATGCCCGTGTCCAAGGACACGGGCATTTTTTTGCGCTGTGAAAACCCGGGGTTTTAGCCGCGGTATTCGCACAGGTAAGCGGTGTCGACGGCCACTTTCAGCTGGAATTTGCTGTTGGCTGGCACGTTGAACTGGCTGCCGGCGGCGAAGGTTTCCCAGTCGCTGCTGTCTGGCAGTTTGACGGTCAGGGCGCCGGTCACCACGTGCATGATTTCACGCTGGCTGGTGCCGAATTCGTATTCGCCCGGAGCCATGACGCCAATGGTCGCCGGACCTTCAGCGGTGCCAAAGGCGATCGACTTGACGGTGCCGTCGAAGTACTCGTTGACTTTAAACATGGGCGATTCCTCGAAAAGGGCTAAAAAGGGCCGGCCAGTATGCACAAGGCCCTTGGCGCCGTCACCTCTCTAGAGCGGGAGAATCAGCGGTAACAGACGCGCTGTATTGCGCGCATCTTCCAGTGCCCGGTGCTGCTGGCCGGTGAACTGCATGCCGGCCAGTTGCAGGGCGCCGTTGAGTCCAAGCGGGCGTTCCAGCCGTCGGGCCTTGGCAAAGCGCTGCTTGAGGTTCATGTGCGGCACGCGACTCAGTTGGCTGTCGAGTTGCAAGCGCTCCCACTCCTGAAGCAGTTGCCTGCGATCGTAATCGCCCCAACTGGCCCAGCCTTCCAGCCGCGAATGATGTTGGCCGAGCCAGCGCTCGAAGACCGGCCAGACCTCGGTCAGCGCCTGTGCGCTGTCGATATTGGCCTGGGTGATGCGAGTCAGCTCGCGACAAAACGGCGTGAGCAGGGGCCGTCGCAGCGGTCGCACGAAGCGCTGGAAATGGTCCTGCTCACGCCCTTGGCGGTCCACCAGCGTGGCGCCGATTTCGATGATTTCCATTTCCGTAACTGGCCAGCCACCTTCATCGGTGGTGGCTTCCAGATCGATCACCAGCCAGTGAGGCATTGAAGGGTTCCCGGTATCCGCATCCTGATAGGGCTTGAGCGTAGCCAAACCCGACGGATCCGCCTAGCGGCTTATTCGACCTCCAACAAAATCTGACGATTTTTTACCTGATCGCCGACCTTGACCTGCAAGCGTTTGAGCACGCCGTCGATGCCGGACTTGAGGGGATGCTCCATTTTCATTGCTTCCAGCACCACCAGCAGTTGGCCTTTACTGACCGGGCTGCCTTGTGCGACCAGCACGTCGACGATCGCGCCGTCCATCGGCGCCTTGAGCGTGCCGGAGCTGACGCTGGTCTGGCCGCTGACCAGCGCTTGCGTGCGATCCTCCAGGCGCAGGCTGCCGGGGCGGGTGAACAGCCAGAGTTGTCCGGCCTCCAGGCGATAGGCATGGCGCTGGCGGATGCCGTTGATGTCCAGGGTGGCCCAGCGTCCGTCGCACTGGATGACGTTCAGTTCGAAGGCCTGTGCGGCGACTTCAATCCGGTACGGTTCACTTGGTACCGCGTTCAATTGCACCGGCCAGTCCCGATCCTCCAGGCCGATGCGATAGTGCAGCGGCACACTGGCGTTGTTGCGCCAGCCAGCCAGTGCGGCGGGATGAACCTGCGCCGAAGCCTGATAAAACAGCGCCGCCGCAATCGCCAGTTCTTCAGCACTCGGGTTATGCGGATGCAAACAAGGATGGTCGGCGAAATGCGTCGGGATGAACCCGGTGCTGAACTCGCCACTGATGAAGCGTGGATGTTCCAGCAGGCTGGCGAGCAAGCGCTGATTGCTCGGCAAGCCCATCAGCACACTGTCTTGCACCGCGCGCAGCAACTTGCGCCGGGCTTCTTCACGGGTAGCGCCGTGGGCGATGATCTTGCCCAGCATCGGGTCATAGAACGGGCTGACGTGTTGACCTTCGATCAACCCATGGTCGATCCGCGCTCCACTCTGCAAGGCCGGTTCCCAGGTGGTGATGCGCCCGGTCTGCGGGAGGAACCCTTGGGTCGGGTCTTCGGCATACAGCCGCACTTCCATGGCGTGGCCGTTGAGTTGCACCTGTTCCTGGCGCAATGGCAGCGGTAGCCCTTCGGCGACGTGCAACTGCCAGGCCACCAGATCGAGGCCGGTGATCAATTCAGTCACCGGGTGTTCCACCTGCAACCGCGTGTTCATTTCCAGAAAGTAGAACTGCCCGTGCGCGTCCAGCAGAAACTCCACAGTGCCAGCGCCCACATAGTTCACTGCGCGACCGGCCTTGAGCGCCGCTTCACCCATGGCCTGGCGCAGTTCGGCGGTCATGACCGGGCAGGGCGCTTCTTCGATGACTTTCTGATGGCGGCGCTGGATCGAACAGTCGCGCTCGCCGAGGTAGATCAGGTTGCCGTGTTGGTCGCCGAACAGCTGAACCTCAACGTGACGCGGATCGATCAGCGCTTGTTCGAGGATCAGTTCGTCGCTGCCAAACCCGTTCAATGCCTCGGAGCGCGCGGTGCGAATCTGTGCGAGCAAATCCCCTGCATCGTGCACCAGTCGCATGCCGCGCCCGCCACCGCCGGCACTGGCCTTGATCATCAGCGGAAAGCCGATGCGTTCGGCTTCGAGGCTCAGGGTTGCGTCGTCCTGCCCGGTGCCTTGATAGCCTTTGATGCAGGGCACACCGGCGTCGAGCATGGCGAGTTTCGACAGGCGTTTGCTGCCCATCAGTTCGATGGCTTCGGGGCTGGGGCCGATGAAAGTGAGGCCGGCGTGCTGGCAGGCGCGGGCGAATTCGGCATTTTCCGAGAGGAAGCCGTAGCCGGGGTGGATCGAATCGGCACCGGTGCGGCGGGCGGCGTCGAGGATGGCCGGGATGTTCAGGTACGACTGCTGGACCGGGGCCGGGCCGATGTTGACGGCTTCGTCGGCGATTTGTACGTGCAAGGCATCCGCATCTGCGTCGCTGAACACGGCGACGGTGCGGTAGCCCAAGGATTGGGCGGTACGCTGGATGCGGCAGGCGATTTCACCGCGGTTGGCGATCAGGATTTTTTTCAGGGCGGGCATGGTTTATTCCCTTGGTATTTGCGGTGAAAGTGATGGCCTCTTCGCGGGCAAGCCTCGCTCCTACAGGGGCACCAAAAACCTTGTAGGAGCGAGGCTTGCCCGCGAAGCTTTTAAGGCGCCCACCCCGGTTTACGCTTCTGCACGAAGGCCATCGTGCCCTCGACTCCTTCCGCTCCGATCACCGCTTCGCTGAACCACTCGGCCGCTTCATCCAGCAACGCATCCGACGGTTGCCCGGCACTCGCCAGCAACAGTTTTTTGGTCGTCGCATTGGCCCCCGGCGCGCAGCACAGTACGTGCGCCAGAATTTCACCGAGACGCTCGGCCAAGGCTTGCGCGTCATGTTCGACAAAATGCACCAGCCCCATGCGCCGCGCCTGGTTGCCATCGAACCGCGCCGCCGTCAGCGCCAAGCGCCGGGCCTGAGTCAAACCGATGCGCTGGACCACAAACGGCGCGATCTGCGCGGGCAGCACGCCGAGGCTGGTTTCCGGCAGCCCGAATTGCGCCTGATGATCCGCCAGGGCGACATCGCTGACGCAGGCCAGGCCCAAACCGCCGCCAAGCACCGCGCCTTGCAGCACGGTGATCACCACTTGCGGCGCGTGTTGCACCTCTTGCAGCAGCGCGCCGAACGCACGGTTCAGATCACGGTAGGCGTTCGCACCTTGAGCACGGGCGTTGGCCATGTCCTTGATGTCGCCGCCGGCACAGAAATGCCCACCGGCACCGCCGATCACCAAGGCCCGAATCGCCCGGTCATCGCGCACGGCCAACAGCACCGCACGCAGTTCGGCGACCATCAGCAGGCTCATGGCGTTGCGGCTTTCCGGGCGGTTGAGGGTGATGTGCAGCACGCCGTTATGCGGTTCGAGCAATAACGTCTGGCAATCCGGCAGGGTACTCATTTCTTTTTCCCCGGCAGGATGCCCATGAGTTTGCAGATGATCCCCAGCATGATTTCGTCGGCGCCGCCGCCAATCGACACCAGCCGCACATCGCGGTAAGCGCGGGCCACGGGGTTGTCCCACATGAAGCCCATGCCGCCCCAATATTGCAGGCAACTGTCGCTGACTTCGCGGCCCAGTCGCCCGGCCTTGAGTTTGGCCATCGACGCCAGACGCGTGACGTCCTGACCTTTGATGTACTGCTCGGTGGCCTGATAGACCAGTGCCCGCAGGCATTCGATTTCGGTTTGCAATTCGGCGAGGCGAAAGTGGATGACCTGGTTGTCGATCAGCGCATTGCCGAAGGTTTTACGTTCCTTGCAATACTCGATGGTGCTGTCGATGCAGTATTCCAGGCCCTTGATCATGTTCGCCGCGCCGAACAGGCGTTCTTCCTGAAACTGCAGCATTTGCATCATGAAGCCCGCGCCTTCATGGCCGATGCGGTTGCGTTGCGGCACGCGCACGTTGTCGAAGAACACCTGGGCGGTTTCCGAGCTGCGCATGCCGAGCTTGTCCAGGTGCGAACTGAGGCTGATCCCCGGCGTGTTCATCGGCACCATGATCAGCGACTTGTTGATGTGCGGTTTGTCGTCCGAGGTGTTGGCCAGCAGACAAATGAAATCGGCGCTTGGCGAGTTGGTGATCCACATCTTGCTGCCGTTGATCACGTAGTCGTCGCCGTCCTTGCGGGCGGTGGTTTTCAACCCGGCCACGTCGGAACCGGCGCCGACTTCGGAAACGCCGATGCAACCGACCTGTTCGCCGGTAATGGCAGGGCGCAGAAACTCTTCACGCAGTTCATCGGAACCGAAGCGCGCCAGCGCTGGAGTGCACATGTCGGTCTGCACACCGATGGACATCGGAATGCCGCCGCAATGAATGGTGCCGAACTCCTCGGCGGCGACAATCGAATAGCTGTAGTCGAGCCCCATGCCGCCGAATTTCTCCGGTTTGGAAATTCCCAGCAGGCCCAGGTCACCGGCCTTGCGGAAGATTTCGTGGATGGGAAAGCGCCCGGCCTTTTCCCATGCCTCGACGTGCGGGTTGATCTCGTTTTCGACGAATTGGCGAACGGTGCGGCGCAGTGCTTCGTGTTCCTGGGTGAAGATCATTTTTATTGTTCTCCTCTGGCCGGTTCAGAACCGGGCTACGCCAAAACTGTTGGTTTGCAGCGGCCGCACATCGGCCTCATGACAGATGTCCAGCAAGTAACCGAGCAGGGTCCGGGTGTCCCGCGGATCGATGAGCCCGTCGTCCCACAGACTGGCGCTGCCATAAAGCGCGGTGGACTGGCTGTCGAGTTTCTGTGCGGTGACCTGCTCCAGCATGTCGAGCATTTTCGGGTCGGGCACCAGGCCGTCCTTGAGTTGTTTGGCTTCGGTGACGATGCGCAGCACCTTGCCGGCCTGCGCGCCGCCCATCACTGCCGTGCGGCTGTTGGGCCAGGCGAAGATGAAGCGCGGGTCGAGGCCGCGACCGCACATGGCGTAGTTACCGGCGCCATAGGAGCCGCCGACGACGATGGTCAGTTTCGGTACGCGGGCGTTGGCCACAGCCTGAATCATCTTCGCGCCGTGCTTGATCACGCCTTGCTGTTCCGACTCGGTGCCAACCATGAACCCGGTGGTGTTGTGAAAGAACAGCAGCGGCGTCTGGCTCTGATCGCACAGCTGGATGAATTGCGCGGCTTTACTCGCCCCTTTGGGGGTGATCGGGCCGTTGTTGCCAATGAATCCGCAGGCGCGCCCCTGAATGTGCAAATGGCCGCAAATGGTTTGCTGATCGAACTCACCCTTGAACTCAAGGAAGTTCGAGCCGTCGGCAATCCGCGCAATGATTTCGCGCACGTCGTAGGGCTTTTTCGGATCGTCCGGGATCAGTCCCAGCAGCTCGTCGATAGGGTAGAGGGGTTCTTTCCACTGCCGTTCGGGCAACCATTGCAGCTGCTCGTTCCATGACAACAGGCTGACAATCTCGCGCACCAGGCGCACGCCATCGGCATCGTTCTCGGCCAGGTATTCAGCGGTGCCGGCGGTTTGCGCGTGCATCTCGGCACCGCCCAGTTCTTCGTCGGTCGCCACTTCTCCGGTCGCGGCTTTCAGTAACGGTGGGCCGGCGAGAAACAGTTTGGCTTTGCCACGCACCACTACCGTGTAATCCGAGAGCCCTGGCTGATAAGCACCGCCCGCCGTGGCCGAACCGTGGACCACGGTGATCTGCGGCAACCCCATGGCCGACATCCGCGCCTGATTGGCAAAACTGCGCGCGCCTTCGACGAAAATCTCCGCTGCGTAATTGAGGTTGGCGCCGCCGCTTTCGGCGAGGGTGATCACCGGCAGTTTGTTCTCCATGGCGATCTGTTGCAGGCGCAGGGACTTTTTCAAACCGCTGGGGGAAATCGTCCCGCCCTTGATCGCGCTGTTGTTCGCCACGACCAGAACCCGCACGCCGGACACGTAACCAATCCCGGCGATCAAACCGCCGCCGGCTGAGCTGCCGTCCTTGTCGTCATGCAATTTGTAGCCGGCCAGGCTCGCCAGTTCGAGGAACGGCGCACCGGGGTCGAGTAGAAGATTGAGGCGTTCGCGGGGCAGCAATTGCCCGCGCTTGTCGAACCTGGGTTTGGCTTCGGCCGCTTTGTTCAGCAGGTTCTGTTCGAGCTGACGGACTTGCTCTATCCCGGCCAGCATCGCTGCACGGTTCTGGGCAAACTGTTCGCTGAACGGGTCGACTTGCGACTGAATCACCGGCATGACTTATTCCTTGTCCTTGAGCACGTCCGGCAAGTACGCGCGGTGGAAACCGTTGTACGACTCACTGATTTTGGCCTTGTGGATCGGCCACGCCCGACCGCCAAGGCTGGCGGCGCCGTCGATACGCAAGGTGCTGCCACTGACAAACGCTGCGGCCGGACTGAGCAGGAAGACGATCGCGGCGCTGACTTCCGATTCGGTGCCGATGCGTTTCAGCGGCACGTGCTCGCGCAAGGTCGGAATCACCGCTTTGAACGCACCTTCGTAAGTGTCCATGCCGCTGGAGGCGATCCAGCCCGGTGCCACTGCATTGACCCGCACCCCGGCGTAACCCCATTCGAACGCAGCGGTCTTGGTCAGGTTGTCCATGCCCGAGCGCGCCGCGCCCGAGTGGCCCATGCCGGGCATGCCGTTCCACATGTCGGCGAGCATGTTGACGATGGCGCCGCCGTGTTGGCTCATGGACTGGTTGAAGACTTCGCGCGCCATCAGGAAACCGCCCACCAGGTTGGTGCGCATCACGGTTTCGAAACCCTTCTGGTTGATCGAGGCCAGTGGTGAGGGGAATTGGCCGCCGGCATTGTTGACCAGTCC
The DNA here is from genome assembly GCF_020423045.1 of Pseudomonas sp. MM213. NCBI lineage: Bacteria > Pseudomonadati > Pseudomonadota > Gammaproteobacteria > Pseudomonadales > Pseudomonadaceae > Pseudomonas > Pseudomonas sp. MM213. Next base: position 2,770,222 of record NZ_CP081943.1, on the reverse strand, counting down.
GTGGATCGGACCGTGCTTGCGGATCAGTTCGCTGACCAGATGCTTGACCGCTTCTTCGTCGCGAATATCGCAGGTCTGCCAATCGGCCTTGCCGCCATCCTCGGTAATCTCGGCAACCACGGATTTCAGTTTGTCGGCATTGCGCCCGATCAACAGCACATGGGCGCCGAGGGCCGCCAGTTCATGGGCGGTGCAGCGACCGATGCCGCTGCCGCCACCGGTGACGATGATGTTTTGGCCGGCAAACAGATCAGCTTTGAAAATCGAATCGTAGGCCACGGCGGCAATCCTCTAGTTGACCTGGTCGGCGATGCGCTGCGGCACCGGAATCTGGATGTCCAGCAGTTGTTGGGCGAAGGCTTTGCCTTGCGGATCGATCCGCAGACTGGCCACGCCTCCGCCGCCAAGGGCGTTTTCCAGCAAGAAATTCAGGCTGTGGGTCGCGGGCAGGTACCAGCGCTCGACGCGCCCGTGAACCGGGTCGAGCACATGACTCATCCAGTCGACCATCACTTCCGGGGTCAGGGCTTCGGCGATCCACGGCAGGTACTCCGGCTCGCGCGCCATGACGCCGATGTTGCTGTGATTGCCCTTGTCACCCGAGCGTGCGACCGCGAGCTTGATCAGCGCCACGCTGGCATCGGCGCGACCGCTGGGTTTCGGTGGGTCGTACGGCACCGGCAGGTCCGCGGTGGTGAGCGCGTCGAGGGCGGGCAGGGCGCACGGATGACGTTGACCATTGAGATCAATGTCCAGCGTGCAGGCGGATTTGTCGATGAGGAACGAGAACAGCCGGATCAGCGGATACACCGTCGGCCGTCCGCCGACGATGCCGGTCAGCCCCGGCGCCATGCCGGTGGCGGCCTGGGCGATTTCCCGGGAGAACACGATCAGCGCCTGTTTGTCCGGATGGCGCACGGCGAGTTTGATCACCACTTCGCGGCTGTCCTGACGCTGGCCATGGGGGCCGTACGTGGCCTCGCTGCCGAGCAGTTCAATATTGACTTCGCTGTAGGGCGCCCAACCGCGTTGGCTGAAGATTTCCGAGGTCTTGCTGATGATCGCTTCGCTGACACGCCGCGCCTTGTCCACCGCATCGATCCCGGCGATCAGGCAACTGGCGGTGCAGCGGAAACCGTCCGGATACGTCGCGCTGACCTTGTACTGATCGGTGGGCGGCAAGCCTTTGGCGCCGTGTACCTGAACTGCGTTCTTGCCTTGTTGCTGAAGTTTGACCTGGGTGAAATCGCAGATCACATCGGGCAGCAGATAGGCCTGCGGGTCGCCGATTTCATAGAGCATCTGCTCGCCGACCGTGAGTGGCGTGACGAGACCGCCGGAGCCTTCGGGTTTGCTGACGATGAACTGGCTGTCGGCGCTGACTTGGACGATGGGGAAACCGATGTGTTCGTAGTCGGGCACGTCGCGCCAATCGGTGAAGTTGCCGCCGGTGCACTGGGCGCCGCATTCGATGATGTGACCGGCGAGTGCGGCTTGCGCGAGTTTGTCGTAGTCGTGCCAGGACCAGCCGAATTCATGCACCAGTGCAGCGCTGACCACAGCGCTGTCGACCACGCGCCCGGTAATGACGATGTCCGCGCCCAGGCGCAAGGCTTCGACGATGCCGGGCGCACCGAGGTAGGCGTTGGTGGAGACGCACATCGACGGCAAGGGCACGCCGCTGAACATTTCGTGGAGGCCGCGGGTGCTCAGGTGTTTGAACTGCGGTTGCAGGTCATCACCCCGCAACACGGCGATTTTCAGCGCCACGCCGGCCTTGTCGCAAGCCGCTTGCAGGGCAGCGGCGCAGGCCTGCGGGTTGACGCCGCCGGCGTTGCTGATGACGCGGATGTTCTGTGCGGCGAGCTGCGTGAGCAGCGGGCTGAGCACTTCGATGAAGTCGCTGGCGTAGCCGGCCTGGGGATCTTTCATCCGCGCACCGGCCATGATCGACATCGTGATCTCGGCCAGATAATCGAACACCAGGTAATCCAGGCGTCCGCCTTCCACCAGTTGTGCGGCGGCGGTCGAGGTGTCGCCCCAGAAGGCGCTGGCGCAACCGATGCGAACAGTTTCAGGCACAGCCCTTTCCATAGCCACCTCCCTCAGACGTGTATCGAGACTACCAAGCAAGCGCTTGGTTTGTAAACGACTTAAATATCTTCTGCCCGAGCGCTTGCTTGGTTGCCTTCGTCAGCTTAAATTGCCCGCGCAACCCCGCTGTTTTAGCGGTGAGTACGACTGTAGGAGAGAACGGGTGGACGAGCAAAAAGCCCTGAGGGTAATGCGCGAATTGGTCGACAACGGCCAGTTGACCGACCCGGACAGCGCCCGTGGCAAACTGCTGCAAGTGGCGGCTCACCTGTTTCGCAACAAAGGCTACGAGCGCACCACGGTGCGTGACCTGGCCGGCGCGGTGGGCATTCAGTCGGGCAGCATTTTTCATCACTTCAAAAGCAAGGACGAGATCCTGCGGGCTGTGATGGAGGAAACCATTCGCTACAACACCGCGTTGATGCGTGCGGCGATCGCCGAAGCCGAAAACGTGCGCGAACGGGTACTGGCGCTGATTCGCTGTGAGTTGCAGTCGATCATGGGTGGCAGCGGCGAGGCCATGGCGGTGTTGGTGTACGAATGGCGTTCGCTGTCCGAAGACGGGCAAGCGAAGGTGTTGGCGTTGCGCGACATCTATGAAGACCTCTGGCTGCAGGTGCTGGGGGAGGCCAAGGACGCGGGATTCATTCGCGGGGACGTGTTTATCACCCGGCGTTTTCTGACCGGTGCGCTGTCCTGGACCACGACCTGGTATCGCCCGGATGGCAGCGTGAACCTCGATCAATTGGCCGATGAGGCGTTGATTCTGGTGCTCGAAGAAAAACAATAGTGTTGCCCGGAGCCGCAGGAAACTGGCTAAGTGGCCGAAACCGCCTAGCTTGAATGAATTGATGCGTACTTTTTTGGGGAGTGGGTTGTTTTGATGTCTTCGCCAATTCGGACGGCCTCGCGGCTTTTTCTGGCGGCGCTTGCAGCGCTTTGGGTATTACCGTCTCCGGCGGCGCAACTGGTGCGGGTCGGTGCCGCGCATTTTCCGCCCTACACCGTACGCCCGGAATCCGGTGCTGACACCGGGCTTCTGCCGCAATTGGTGGAGGCGCTCAACGCCTTGCAAACCGACTACCAGTTTGTGCTCGTGCCGACATCCATTCCGCGACGCTTCGGTGACTTCAAGCAGAGCCGGGTGGACATGGCTATTTTCGAGAACCCGAACTGGGGCTGGAAGGACATTCCCCACGTCAGCGTCGACATGGGCCTGGAAGATGCCGAGATTTTTGTCGCGCAACGGATACCCAATCGTCAGCAGAACTATTTCGCCGATCTTGCCGGCAAGCGTCTGGCGCTGTTCAGCGGCTATCACTACGAATTCGCCAACTTCAATGCCGACCCCAAGGTTCTCGCGCAAAACTACAACGCCACGCTGACCTATTCCCATGACAGCAACCTGCTGATGGTGCTGCGCGGGCGCGCCGACATTGCCCTGGTGACGCGCTCCTACCTGAGCGATTACCTGCTGCGTAACGAGAAGGTCGCCGATCAGTTGCTGGTGTCCGAGCGCATCGATCAGGTCTATCACCATTACGCCATTCTCCGTCCGACGGCGCCCATCAGTGGCGTTGCCTTCGGCAAGTTGCTGCAAGGGTTGCGGGACAACGGCCAGATGCTGAGGATTTTCGATCCTTACAAGATCGCCATCGTGCCAGTTCCCGGCAGCTGAGATCGCGTCGCCGGGCGGTGTTTTTGCCGACCTTCCTTAAATTTCCCCCACTGGCTCACGTCACTTCGTTGAACTGTCGACGATTATCGTGAGCCCGCCCCATGCCCAATCTGAATGACCTGACTGCCCTGGCTTTGCCGACAGGCAACCGCCTTGTCGCGGATGAAACCGAAAACCGCCTGAGCCTGAGCCTGGACGCGCAACCGCTGATTACCTTGCGGCTGACGCGTGAGCCCGAGTTGCACGTGCATGTCGAGGCTCGCGTCGACACTCAGGCCGTGTGGGCCGCCGGTTATTGGCTGTTTGCCCGTGACCCGGCTTGCCAGCGCCTGACCTGGCACCTCGATGAAGCTCCCGCCGAAGCCTTGCTCAGCGGGTTGCTGGTGTCGACCGAACTCGCCGGCCAGTATCGCTGCGAGCGCACGCTGTTCTGGCAGTTGCCGCAGCCTTGGCTGGGGACATCGCTGACCAGCGGCTACCCGCAGCAAATGGTGATCAGCGCTGGCAAGCGTCATCCATTGCGCCCGGTGAAACCGCGCGGTGAAGTCTATCGACGTTTCGATGCGCGGCTGGGGGCGTGGATTTCCCTGCGAACGCTGGACATCGACCTGGACCTGGCGCGGTTCAATCGCTGGCAGAACAGTGCGCGGGTGGCGAGTTTCTGGCAGGAGGAGGGCAGCCTCGAACAGCATCGCGAATACCTGGGCAAACTCGACGCCGATCCCCACACCGTGACGTTGATCGGTTGTTTCGATGACCAGCCGTTTGCTTATTTCGAAGCCTACTGGGCCAAGGAAGACCGCATTGCACCGTTCTACGATGTCGATGATTACGACCGTGGCATTCACATGTTGGTCGGCGAAGAAAACCATCGCGGTCCGCACAAGGTGGCGAGCTGGTTATCGGCGTTGACGCATTACCTGTTTCTCGATGATCCGCGTACCCAGCGGGTGGTTGCAGAGCCGCGTGCCGACAACGCGAAGATGATCGGGTACATGCAGGGTCAGCGGTTTCATTGCGAGAAGGAGTTCGACTTCCCGCACAAGCGCGCGGCGTTGATGGTGTTGGGGCGGGAGCGGTTTTTTGAGCGGTTTGGGTTGGCGTGATGGGTAGGCTCAAGATTCGTATCGGTCTTGAGTCCGTCTTCGCGGGCAAGCCTCGCTCCTACAAGGTTCACGCTGGAACTGTAGGAGCGAGGCTTGCCCGCGAAGCTTTTAACGGCGGGAGAAAGTATCTGCGCGACTGCCCGACACCTTGCGGCAATGCACCAGCGCGTCGCGAATCATGAAGTTCACCAGGGTCGGCGAAACACCCAGTTCCTTGGCGATGTCCTTTTGCGGCACGCCGTGCAGGCGGTACATCTCGAAGGCGTAGCGGGTGCGGCTCGGCAGCTCCGTCAGCGCGTCGGCGATGTTTTCCAGGGTCGAAAAATTGATGTGCGAGGTTTCCGGCGAAGCGCCTTGGATCACCACGTTCAGCCCTTCTTCTTCAGGCCCCGAATACTTCTGCTCCAGCGCCTGTTTGCGGTAGTGGTCGATCGCCAGGTTACGCACGATCTGGAACAGATAACTGAGCTGAGCCTTGATCGAGGAGGTGATCTGCGGCGCCGATTGCAGGCGGAAGAACGCATCCTGAACCACATCTTCGGCACGGGAGCGGCAGCCGGTAATACGGGCGGCAATCTTGACCAGAATCAGTCGATTGTCCACGAATGCCTGAAGTAGCGGTGAATCGCACCTGCTTGTGGATACTTGTTCCGTCATGGAAATCACCTTGCTGCAAATGGGGTCGTGGGACGACGGGTGTATCGGAGCCGTCCTACACATCGAGCGACAAATTATTCTGAATGATAATGATTGTCAATTGAGAAAGAGAACTAATCCTTCTCTGAAGTTCGCAGTGAGAACTGCGACACGCTGCCGCACCCAGCCCCCGTTGGCGATCAAGCCTGCCGACTAATTATTTCAAGACGCCATCCGTTCTCATTGGTGAATGGCTCCGGGCGCAAGCCCCGGCCAAAACAGCATTCCCAATGCCTCGCGCGGTCGGCGAAGACCGCGTCCTGCATGCCCCTGATGGGGCGTGAAAGCAGAAAACCGATTCCACTTGCAAGCCGAATTCAGGCAGGAAACCTCATGACCGACGCGTTCAAAATACCTGGCACACTGGTCCAAGCCCTTCAGCGCCGCGCGGCCCTGACGCCGGATCGGGTGGCCTTGCGTTTTCTCGCCGAAACCCCGGATCAGACGGTGGTGCTCAGTTATCGCGAACTGGATCAGCGGGCGCGCACCATTGCCGGCGCGTTGCAGGCCGAAACTGACTTTGGTGATCGCGCGGTGCTGCTGTTTCCCAGCGGTCCGGATTACGTCGCGGCGTTTTTTGGTTGCCTGTATGCGGGCGTGATCGCGGTGCCGGCTTATCCGCCGGAGTCGGCCAAGCGTCATCATCAGGAGCGCCTGCTATCGATCATCAGCGACGCCGAACCGCGCCTGCTGCTGACCAGCGCCGGCCTGCGCGATGCGTTGCTGCAAATCGAAGGCGCGCCGCCGCTGCTGTGCGTCGACACCCTCGACGGTGCACTGGCCGCAAAGTGGACTGAACCGAATCTCGAAGGCGACCACATCGCCTTCCTGCAATACACCTCGGGCTCCACCGCGCTGCCAAAAGGCGTGCAAGTCAGTCATGGCAACCTGGTCGCCAATGAGTTGCTCATTCGCCACGGTTTCGGCATCGACCTGAACCCTGACGACGTGATCGTCAGCTGGCTGCCGCTGTACCACGACATGGGTTTGATCGGCGGTCTGTTGCAGCCGATTTTCAGCGGCGTGCCGTGCGTGTTGATGTCGCCGGCGTACTTCCTCGGTCGGCCGCTGCGCTGGCTCGAAGCGATCAGCGAGTACGGCGGCACCATCAGCGGTGGGCCGGATTTTGCCTACCGTCTGTGCAGCGAACGTGTCAGTGAATCGGCGCTGGAACGCCTCGACCTCAGCGGCTGGCGCGTGGCGTATTCCGGTTCCGAACCGATTCGCCTCGACACCCTCGACCGTTTCGCCGAGAAGTTCGCGACTTGCGGTTTCACCCCGGACAGTTTCATGGCGTCTTACGGCTTGGCCGAGGCCACGTTGTTCGTCGCCGGCACACCCCGTGGTCAAGGCATCGGCAACCTGCGCGTGGATGATCAGGCGTTGGCGCAAAACCGTGCCAAAGCGGGTGAAGGCAGCGCGATCATGAGTTGCGGCATCAGCCAGCCGGATCACGCGGTGCTGATTATCGATCCATTGGCGCTGACCGAACTGGCCGACAACACAGTCGGCGAAGTCTGGGCCACCGGGCCGAGCATCGCCCATGGCTATTGGCGCAACCCCGAGGCCAGCGCCAAGACCTTCGTTCAACACGACGGCAAAACCTGGCTGCGCACCGGCGACCTGGGTTTCATGCGCAACGGCGAGCTGTTCATCACCGGTCGCCTGAAAGACATGCTGATCGTTCGCGGTCACAACCTGTACCCGCAGGACATCGAGCAGACCATCGAGCGTGAAGTGGAAGTGGTGCGCAAAGGTCGCGTCGCCGCGTTCGCCGTGAATATCGACGGTCAGGAAGGCATCGGCATCGCCGCGGAAATCAGCCGCAGCGTGCAGAAAATCCTGCCGCCCGAGTCACTGATCAAAGCCATCCGCCAAGCGGTGGCCGAGGCGTATCAGGAAGCACCGAGCGTGGTGGTGTTACTCAATCCGGGCGCATTGCCAAAAACCTCCAGCGGCAAGCTGCAACGTTCGGCGTGCCGCAATCGGCTGGCGGATGGCAGCCTCGACAGCTACGCACTGTTCCCATCGGCGACCCCTGAAAACCAGGCCAAAACCGAGTCGGGTTCCGAGCTGCAAAGCTTGATCGGCCAGATCTGGGCCGAGCAATTGCAGGTGAAACAGATCAGCGCCGATGATCACTTCTTCCTGCTCGGCGGCAACTCCATTGCCGCCACGCAAGTGGTTGCGCGCCTGCGCGAAGAGTTGGGTCTGGAGCTGAACCTGCGCCTGCTGTTCGAAGCGCCGACCCTCGGTGCATTTACCGCGGTGGTCGCGCAGCAGCAACAGGACGGCGGCCTGGCCCAGGGCGCGATCAGCACGCTGTCGCGCAGCGAAGCGATGCCGCAATCCCTCGCGCAAAACCGTTTGTGGATTACCTGGCAACTGGACCCGCAAAGCAGCGCCTACAACATTCCCGGCGCCTTGCGTTTGCGTGGCGAACTGGATGAAGACGCCCTGCGCGCCAGCTTCCAGCACCTGATCGAACGCCACGAATCCCTGCGCACGCGCTTCTTCGAACGTGACGGCGTGGCGCTGCAACAGGTCATTGCCGCTGGCGAATTCAACCTGCAACGGATCGACATCAGCGATTTGCCCGTCGCCGAGCGTGAAGCCCGCGCGCAGCAAATCCGCGAGGATGAAGCGCGCACTCAGTTCGATCTGGAGAAAGGTCCGCTGCTGTGGGTGACGCTGGTGCGCCTCGATGACGAGGATCACCAGTTGCTGGTGACGCTGCACCACATCATCGCCGATGGTTGGTCGCTGAACGTGCTGATCGACGAGTTTTCGCGCCTGTATGCCGCTGCGTCCCAAGGGCAAACGGCATCGCTCGCGCCATTGCCGACCCAGTACGCCGACTACGGCAGCTGGCAGCGTCAATGGCTGGCGCAAGGTGAGGGCGAGCGGCAACTGGCCTACTGGAAAACGCAGTTGGGCGATGAGCATCCGACCCTGAGCCTGGCCACTGATCACCCGCGTTCGGCGCAACACCGTCACAGCGCCGCGCGCCACACCGTGCGTTTGGCTGCCCCCCTCAGCGAGGCGATTCGCCAGACCGCCCAGGCCCACGACGCCACCTCATTCATGCTGTTGCTCACGGCGTTCCAGAGCCTGTTGCACCGCTACAGCGGCCAAACCGACATTCGCATCGGCGTGCCGAACGCCAACCGTCCGCGCCTGGAAACCCAGGGCCTGATCGGTTTCTTCATCAACACCCAGGTGCTGCGCGCCGAGGTGGATTCGCGGTTGCCGTTTGTTGAACTGTTGGCGCAAACCCGCCAGACGGCCTTGGGCGCCCAGGCGCATCAGGACCTGCCGTTCGAGCAACTGCTGGAAGCGTTCCCGCAGGCTCGCGAACAAGGCTTGTTCCAGGTCATGTTCAACCATCAGCAACGGGACCTGAGCGCACTGCGTCGCTTGCCCGGGTTGCTCGCCGAAGAACTGCCGTGGCACAGCCGCGAAGCCAAGTTCGATTTGCAATTGCACAGCGAGGAAGACCGTAACGGTCGCCTGAGTCTGTCGTTCGACTATGCCAGCGAGCTGTTTGACGCCACTACCATCGAGCGTCTGGCCGAGCATTTCAGCAACCTGCTGCGGGCCATTTGCGAGCAGCCGGCCACCACCGTCGGCGACCTGCAACTGTTGACCGCGAGCGAGCACGATCAGCAAGCCTCGTGGAGCGTCGCACCGTGCACACCGGCCAGCCAATGGCTGCCGGAACTGCTGAACGAACAGGCACGCCTGACCCCGGAGCGCACCGCGCTGCTGTGGGACGGCGGCAGCCTGGGCTTCGCCGAACTGCACGCCCAGGCCAACCGCCTCGCGCATTACCTGCGCGACAAAGGCGTCGGCCCGGACGTTTGCGTGGCCATCGCCGCCGAGCGTTCGCCGCAACTGTTGATCGGCCTGTTGGCGATCATCAAGGCCGGTGGTGCCTACGTGCCGCTGGACCCGGATTACCCGACCGAGCGCCTGGCGTACATGCTCGGCGACAGCGGCGTCGAATTGCTCCTGACCCAAACCGAATTGCTCGACCGGCTGCCGGCCACCGATGGTGTCAGCGTGATCGCTATGGATGCACTGCACCTGGAGAACTGGCCGAGCCAGGCGCCGGGCCTGCATCTGCACGGCGACAACCTCGCTTACGTGATTTACACCTCCGGCTCCACCGGCCAGCCGAAGGGCGTCGGCAACACTCACGCGGCGCTCGCCGAACGCCTGCAATGGATGCAGAACACCTATCGCCTGAACGACACCGACGTGCTGATGCAAAAGGCGCCGATCAGTTTTGACGTGTCGGTGTGGGAATGCTTCTGGCCGCTGATCACCGGGGCGCGTTTGCTGATTGCCGGGCCCGGTGAGCACCGCGATCCGCACCGCATTGCCCAACTGGTTCAGCAATACGGGGTGACCACGCTGCACTTTGTGCCGCCGCTGCTTTCATTGTTTATCGACGAGCCGCTCACCGCCGAATGCACCAGCCTGCGCCGTGTGTTCTCGGGCGGCGAAGCCTTGCCGGCGGAACTGCGCAACCGCGTGCTGGAGCAACTGCCGGCCGTGCAACTGCACAACCGTTATGGCCCGACTGAAACCGCGATCAACGTCACTCATTGGCATTGCAGCACGGCCGATGGCGAGCGCTCGCCGATTGGCCGTCCGTTGGGCAACGTGATTTGCCGCGTGCTCGACAGCGAGCTCTACCCGGTGCCGGCCGGTGTGCCCGGTGAGTTGTGCATCAGCGGCATCGGTCTGGCCCGGGGGTATCTGGGGCGTCCGGGGCTGACGGCTGAACGTTTTGTCGTTGACCCGTTGGGCGAGCAGGGCGCACGTCTGTATCGCACCGGCGACCGCGCCCGTTGGACCGCCGATGGCGTGATCGAATACCTCGGCCGTCTCGATCAGCAGGTCAAACTGCGGGGCTTTCGCGTCGAACCGGAAGAAATCGAAGCGCGTCTGCTGGCGCAGGACGGGGTCGCGCAAGCCGTGGTGTTGGTGCGCGAAACCGCCGCTGGCGGGCAGTTGATCGGTTACTACACGGCCATCGAAACCAGTGAATCCGAAGACACTCAAACCGCTCGCCTGAAAGCCGCGCTGGCGGCCGAGCTGCCGGAGTACATGGTCCCGGCGCAGCTGATGCGCCTTGACGAAATGCCCCTCAGCCCAAGTGGCAAACTCGACCGTCGTGCCTTGCCTGAACCGCAATGGCAGGTGCGCGAACACGTTGAGCCGGTCACTGAACTTGAACAGCAGATCGCCGCGATCTGGCGCGAAGTGCTGGGCTTGAAGCAGATCGGTCTGCGCGACGACTTCTTCGCCCTAGGCGGCCACTCGCTGCTGGCCACGCAAATCATCTCCCGCACCCGTCAGGCCTGCGACGTCGAATTGCCGCTGCGCGCGTTGTTCGAAAACAGTGAGCTGGGGGCATTCTCCCGGCAGGTTCAACAGATTCAGGCCAGCGGCAACACCAACAAACAACCGCCGATTGAAAAGGTCGACCGCAGCCAACCGGTGCCGCTGTCCTATTCCCAGCAGCGCATGTGGTTCCTCTGGCAGATGGAGCCGGACAGCCCGGCCTACAACGTCGGCGGCATGGCGCGGTTGCGCGGGGTGCTGGACATCGGGCGCTTCGAGACGGCGTTGCAAGCGCTGATCATGCGTCACGAAACCTTGCGCACCACGTTCCCGAGCATCGACGGCGTGGCGCAACAGCGCGTGCACCCGGAAACCGGGATGCGCATGGACTGGAAGGATTTTTCCGCGCTGGACGCCGATTTGCGCGAACAGCGGGTGCAGGCACTGGCCGACAGCGAAGCGCATCAACCCTTCGATCTGGAAACCGGACCGCTGCTGCGCGCCTGCCTGGTCAAGACCGCCGAGCAGGAACATTACCTGGTGCTGACCCTGCACCACATCGTCACCGAAGGCTGGGCGATGGACATTTTCGCCCGGGAACTCAGTGCGCTTTACGAAGCGTTCGTCGATGACCGCGAATCGCCACTGGCGCCGCTGCCGGTGCAATACCTCGATTACAGCGTCTGGCAGCGTCAGTGGCTGGAATCCGGCGAGCGTCAGCGCCAGCTCGACTACTGGACCGCGCAACTGGGCCGCGAACATCCGCTGCTGGAATTGCCCGCTGACCGTCCGCGTCCTGCGGTGCAAAGCCATCAGGGCGAGCTGTTCCGTTTCGACCTGAGCGATGATCTCGCGGCACGGGTCCGCGCCTTCAACGCGCAAAACGGCCTGACCCTGTTCATGACCATGACCGCCGCGCTGGCCGTGCTGCTTTACCGCTACAGCGGCCAGACCGACCTGCGCATCGGCGCGCCGGTGGCCAACCGCATTCGCCCGGAAAGCGAAGGGCTGATCGGTGCGTTCCTCAACACCCAAGTGCTGCGTTGCCAGCTCGATGGGCAGATGTCCGTTGGCGAACTGTTCGAGCAAGTGCGCCACACCGTAATCGAAGGCCAGTCCCATCAGGACCTGCCGTTCGATCATTTGGTTGAAGCGTTGCAGCCTCCGCGCAGCGCTGCGTACAACCCGCTGTTCCAGGTGATGTGCAACGTGCAGCGCTGGGAATTCCAGCAGAGCCGCACGCTGGCCGGCATGACGGTCGAATACCTGACGAACGATGCGCGAGCGACCAAATTCGACCTCAACCTGGAAGTGACCGACCTCGATCATCGGTTGGGTTGCTGCCTGACTTACAGCACCGATCTGTTCGATGAACCGCGCATTGCGCGCATGGCCGGGCACTGGCGCAATCTGCTGGAAGCGTTGCTGGCCGATCCGCAACAGCGCCTCAGTGAACTGCCGTTGCTCGAAACCACGGAACAGCAAAAGCTGCTCGACAGCCTGGGCATCGAACCGGGTGAACATCGACTGGATCAGTGCATTCATCACCTGTTCAGTGAACAGGCGCTGGTGCGCAAGGATGCGCCGGCGCTGACGTTCGCCGGGCAAACCCTGAGCTACGCCGAACTCGACAGCCGCGCCAATCGCCTGGCCTGGATGCTGCGCGAACGGGGTGTCGGGCCGCAGGTTCGCGTCGGTCTGGCACTTGAGCGGTCGCTGGAAATGGTCATCGGCCTGCTGGCGATCCTCAAGGCGGGTGGCGCTTATGTGCCGCTCGATCCGGAATACCCGCTCGATCGCCTGCATTACATGATCGAAGACAGCGGCATCGGTTTGCTGCTCAGCGATGCGGCGATGTTCCAAGCCCTGGGTGATCTGCCGACAACCGTCAGTCGCTGGTGCCTTGAAGATGACGCTGCCGAATTGGTCAACTACCCGGCCACCGAGCTGCCGTTCATCAGCCTGCCGCAGCATCAGGCGTACCTGATTTACACCTCCGGTTCCACCGGCAAACCGAAAGGCGTGGTGGTGTCCCACGGTGAAATCGCCATGCACTGCCGCGCGGTGATCGAGCGTTTCGGCATGCGTGCGGACGACTGCGAACTGCACTTCTATTCGATCAACTTCGACGCCGCGACCGAGCGTCTGCTGGTGCCGTTGTTGAGCGGTGCGCAAGTGGTCTTGCGTGCTCAAGGGCAGTGGGACGCAGAAGAAATCTGCGGATTGATCCGTCGCCACAACATCAACATCCTCGGCTTCACCCCAAGCTATGGCAGCCAATTGGCGCAGTGGCTGGCGACTCAGGGCGAAACCTTGCCGGTGCGCATGTGCATCACCGGCGGTGAAGCCCTGACCGGCGAGCACTTGCAGCGCATTCGCGCAGCGTTCAAACCGAGCCTGTTCTTCAACGCCTACGGCCCGACCGAAACCGTGGTCATGCCGTTGGCCAGTCTTGCACCGCAGCAGCTTGAAGAAGGGTTGGGCAGTGTGCCGATCGGCAGCGTGATCGGTGCTCGCGTGGCCTACATTCTCGATGCCGATCTGGCACTGGTGCCGCAAGGTGCAACCGGTGAGTTGTACGTCGGCGGTGCCGGTCTGGCCCAGGGTTATCACGACCGTCCGGGCATCACGGCGGAACGCTTCGTGGCCAACCCGTTTGCAACGGATGGCGGGCGGATTTATCGCACCGGCGACCTCGTGCGGCAGCGCGCCGACGGTCTGGTGGAATACCTCGGCCGCATCGACCATCAAGTGAAAATTCGCGGTTTCCGCATCGAACTGGGCGAGATCGAAACCCGTCTGCTGGACCATGAATCGATCCGTGAAGCGGTGGTGCTTGCGCTGGACGCCCCGAGCGGCAAACAACTGGTCGGCTATCTGGTCACCGACGTGGCTGAGCAGGACGAAGCGCAACAAGCCGAGCTGCGCGAAGCCCTCAAGGCTCACCTGAAATCGCAACTGCCGGAATACATGGTGCCGACGCACCTGATCCTGCTGGCGAGCATGCCGCTGACTGCCAACGGCAAACTCGACCGTCGCGCGTTGCCGGCACCGGACCCCGAGCTGAATCGTCAGGACTATGTGGCGCCAAGCAACGAGCTGGAACTGACGTTGGCGCAGATCTGGTGCGAAGTGCTGAACGTCGCGCAGGTCGGCCTCAACGACAACTTCTTCGAACTGGGTGGCGACTCGATCCTGTCGATCCAGGTGGTCAGCCGCGCGCGACAGCAGGGCATTCACTTCAGCCCGCGTGACCTGTTCCAGCACCAGACAGTTCAAACACTCGCCGCCGTGGCCAGCCGCACCGAGCAGGTTACGGCCGAGCAGGGTTTGCTCACCGGCGAATCGCGTCTGACCCCGATCCAGCACTGGTTCTTCGACACCGACATGCCCGAGCGTCAGCACTGGAACCAGGCGTTGTTGCTGGAACCGACCGTTGCGCTGGAACCCCATCGCCTTGAGCAAGCGCTGCTGGCGGTGATCGAGCAGCACGACGCCTTGCGCCTGCGCTTCACCGAGGCCGGCGGCGCATGGACGGCGGCGCACCAGAAGGTGGGAGGCGCCCCCGTGTTGTGGCAAGTGCATGTGCCGGCGATGGATAAATGCGCGGCATTGTTTGCCGATGCCCAGCGCAGCCTCGACCTCGAACAGGGGCCGTTGATGCGGGTGCTGCTGGTCGATGGTCCCGAGGGCCAGCAACGGCTGTTCTTCGCGATCCATCACTTGGTGGTGGACGGCGTTTCCTGGCGTGTATTGCTGGACGATCTGCAAACGGTATATCGCCAACTGGCGGCTGGGCAGTCGGTGAAACTGCCGGCGAAAACCAGCGCCTTCAAGGACTGGGCGGCCCGCTTGCAGGCGTATGCCGGCAGCGAATCCCTGCGTGAAGAACTGAGCTGGTGGCAGTCGCACCTGGTCGGGCCGAGCGTCGAATTGCCGTGTGATCGCCCTGAGGGCGGCCGGCAGAATCGTCATGCGCAAACCGTCAGCGTACGCCTCGACAGCGAGTTCACTCGCCAGTTGCTGCAACAGGCACCGAGCGCCTATCGCACCCAGGTCAACGACCTGTTGCTGACGGCACTGGCCCGCGTGCTGTGCCGCTGGAGCGGTAATGAATCGGCGCTGATCCAACTTGAAGGCCACGGTCGCGAGGCGCTGTTCGACGAGATCGACCTGACCCGCACCGTCGGCTGGTTCACCAGCGCCTACCCGCTGCGCCTGACACCCTTCAACATTGAAGAAGCCGCGGGCCAGGGCGCTTCGATCAAGGCGATCAAGGAACAACTGCGCGGCGTGCCGCACAAGGGGCTGGGCTATGGCGTGTTGCGTTACCTCGCCGACGACCTGTGCCGCGAAGCCATGGCCGTGTTGCCGGTGGCGCCGATCACCTTCAACTACCTCGGCCAGTTCGACCAGAGCTTTGGCGCGGATGCGTTGTTCCGTCCACTGGATGAACCGGTCGGTGCCGCCCACGATCCGAAAGCGCCGCTGCCCAACGAGCTGAGCATTGACAGTCAGGTCTACGGCGGCGAATTGGTGCTGCGCTGGACCTTCAGCGCCGAGCGCCACGATCCGCAAACCATCAGTGAACTGGCGGACGCCTACCTCGGCGAATTGCAGAGCCTGATCGTGCATTGCCTGCATGACGAGGCGGGCGGCCTGACGCCGTCGGACTTCCCGTTGGCGAAGCTGACCCAGCCGCAACTCGATGAACTGCCGATTCCGGCCGCCGCCATCGAAGACGTCTACCCGCTGACCCCGATGCAGGAAGGCATGCTGCTGCACACCTTGCTCGAACCGGGCACCGGCCTCTATTACATGCAGGACCGCTACCGCATCAACAGTGCGCTCGATCCGCAACGTTTTGCCGAGGCCTGGCAAGCGGTGATCGCCCGTCACGAAGCCTTGCGTGCATCGTTCTGCTGGAACGTTGGCGAAGACATGCTGCAGGTTATCCACAAGCCGGGCAGCACGCCGATCGAGTCCCTCGACTGGACGGCAATCGCCGAGGCCGAGCAAGAGCCCAAGTTGCAGGCGTTGCTGAAAAGCGAGCGTGAAGCCGGGTTCGATCTGCTGAATCAGGCACCGTTCCACCTGCGTTTGATCAAGGTTGGCGAAGCGCGCTACTGGTTCATGATGAGCAACCACCACATCCTCATCGATGCCTGGTGCCGCTCGTTGCTGATGAACGATTTCTTCGAAATCTACACCGCGTTGGGTGAAGGTCGCGAAGCTCAACTGGCTGTGCCGCCGCGCTACCGCGACTACATCGGCTGGCTGCAACGCCAGAGCCTGGCCGAGGCGCGGCAGTGGTGGAAAACCAACCTGCAAGGCTTCGAACGGACCACGCCGATCCCGAGTGACCGGCCGTTCCTGCGTGAACATGCCGGCGACAGCGGCGGCATGATCGTCGGCGACCGCTACACCCGACTCGATGCCCGCGACGGCGCGCAACTGCGTGAACTGGCGCAGGCCCATCAGCTGACCATCAACACCTTCGCCCAAGCGGCGTGGGCCCTGGTGCTGCGGCGCTTGAGCGGTGATCGCGACGTGCTGTTCGGCGTCACGGTGGCCGGGCGCCCGGTGGAAATGCCGGAGATGCAACGCACCGTCGGGCTGTTCATCAACAGCATCGCGCTGCGGGTGAAGATGCCGGAAGACGACCAGCGTTGCAGCGTTCGCCAGTGGCTGAGCGGCTTGCTCGACAGCAACATGCAACTGCGCGAGTACGAATACCTGCCGCTGGTGAGCATTCAGGAAAACAGCGAATTGCCGAAGGGCCAACCGCTGTTCGACAGCTTGTTCGTGTTTGAAAACGCGCCGGTGGAAGTCTCGGTACTGGACCGTGCGCAGAGCCTCAACGCGACCTCGGATTCGGGCCGCACCCACACCAACTTCCCGCTGACGGCGGTGTGCTATCCGGGCGATGACCTGGGCTTGCACCTGTCTTACGACCAGCGTTATTTCGATGAGTCGACCGTTGAACGCATGCTCGGCGAGTTCAAGCGCCTGTTGCTGGCACTGGTCGAAGGCTTCCATGGCGACATGGCGGACTTGCCGCTGCTGGGTGCCGAGGAACAGGATTTCCTGATTCACGGCTGCAACCAGAGCGAACACGATTACCCGTTGGAGCAGAGCTACGTTGCGTTGTTTGAAGCGCAGGTTGCGCAGCATCCGCAACGGATCGCCGCCAGTTGCCTCGATCAGCAACACAGCTACGCCGAACTGAACCAGCGCAGCAATCGTCTCGGCCATGCGTTGATCGCGGCCGGTGTCGGGCTGGATCAGCCGGTGGCGTTGCTGGCCGAACGTAACCTCGATCTGCTCGGGATGATCATCGGTAGCTTCAAGGCCGGTGCGGGTTATCTGCCGCTGGATCCGGGGCTGCCAAGTCAGCGCCTGAGCCGGATCATCGACCTGAGCCGCACGCCGTTGCTGGTCTGCACCCAGGCCTGTCGCGAACAGGCGGTGGCGTTGCTGGAGGAATTCGGTTGCGCCAATCGGCCACGGTTGCTGGTGTGGGAAGAGGTGCAGGCGAGCCAAGTGTCGGTGGCGAATCCGGGCATCTACAGCGGCCCGGACAACCTTGCCTACGTGATCTACACCTCGGGTTCGACCGGCCTGCCCAAAGGTGTGATGGTCGAACAACGCGGCATGCTCAACAACCAATTGAGCAAGCTGCCGTACCTGAACCTCAGCGCTGCCGATGTGATCGCGCAGACCGCTTCGCAAAGCTTCGACATTTCGGTCTGGCAGTTCCTTGCCGCACCGTTGTTCGGTGCACGGGTGGACATCGTGCCGAACACCATCGCCCACGATCCGCAAGGCTTGCTGGCGCATGTATCGGCCCAGGGCATCACCGTGCTGGAAAGCGTGCCGTCGCTGATTCAAGGCATGCTCGCCCAGGAACGCATGAGCCTCGACGGTCTGCGCTGGATGCTGCCGACCGGTGAAGCGATGCCGCCGGAACTCGCCCATCAATGGTTGCTGCGCTACCCGGACATCGGGCTGGTGAATGCTTACGGACCGGCGGAATGTTCGGACGACGTGGCGTTCTTCCGTGTCGACATGGCGTCGACTCGCGGCAGTTACTTGCCGATTGGCACGCCGACCGACAACAACCGTTTGTACCTGCTCGATGGCGCGCTGGACCTGGTGCCGTTGGGTGCGGTGGGCGAACTGTGCGTGGCCGGCACCGGTGTCGGGCGCGGTTATGTCAGCGATCCGCTGCGTACGGCGCAGGTGTTTGTGCCGAACCCGTTTGGCGCGCCGGGTGATCGTTTGTATCGCACCGGCGACCTCGCCCGTCGTCGCAGTGACGGCGTGCTGGAGTACGTTGGGCGCATCGACCATCAAGTGAAAATTCGCGGCTACCGCATCGAGCTGGGTGAAATCGAAGCGCGTCTGCATGAGCAACCGGAAGTGCGCGAAGCGGCGGTTGGTGTGCAGGAAGGCGTGAACGGCAAGCATCTGGTCGGCTATTTGGTCGCGACTGATTCTTCACTTAATCCGACTGAGCGCCTGGAGCGCATCAAGCAACGCCTGCGCGCCGAGCTGCCGGAATACATGGTGCCGCTGCACTGGTTGTGGCTGGAACGGATGCCGCTCAATGCCAACGGCAAACTGGACCGCAAGGCGCTGCCGGCGCTGGAGATCGGTCAGTTGCAGAGCCAGGATTATCAGGCGCCGCGCAATGAACTGGAGCAGACGTTGGCGGTTATCTGGGCCGAGGTGTTGAAGGTCGAAAAGGTCGGTGTGCGCGACAACTTCTTCGAGTTGGGCGGGCATTCGCTGCTGGCGACGCAGATTGCGTCGCGGGTGCAGAAAGCCCTGCAACGGGACGTGCCGCTGCGGGCGATGTTCGAGTGCAGCACGGTGGAGGAGTTGGCTGAATATATCGACGGGTTGGCGGCGAGTGACATCACCGAGGACAAGGTCGATCGGTTGAATGACTTGATGGCGGAGTTGGAGGGTCTGTAATTCTCTAGCGTCTGTAAGGGCCCCTTCGCGGGCAAGCCTCGCTCCTACAGGATTTGTGTCGTTCATAATAATTGCAATCGACACAAATCCTGTAGGAGCGAGGCTTGCCCGCGAAGGCGTCATTTCAGCCACCACAAAGTTGACTCTGGATCGCTGGCGGCTCAGTCTGCCCGCTCCCTTTTTTGGCAGAGGAGACAGTTTGATGCCCTTCGTTACGATTGACGGACAACCCCTTCACTACATCGATCAAGGCACCGGCCCTGCCGTATTGCTCGCCGGCAGCTACCTCTGGGACCAAACCATGTGGGCGCCGCAGATCGCCGCCCTGTCGCAGCAATACCGGGTCATCGCCCTGGACCTGTGGGGCCACGGTGAGTCAGGCTCGCTACCCGAAGGCACGCAATCGCTGGATGACATTGCACGTCAGGCGCTGGCCTTGCTCGATCATCTGCACATCGACCGTGTCACGCTGGTCGGTCTTTCCGTCGGTGGCATGTGGGGCGTGCGCCTGGCGCTGTCGGTTCCACAGCGTATCAACGGCCTGGTGCTGATGGACACCTACGTCGGTGTCGAACCTGAACCCACTCGCCAATACTATTTCTCGCTGTTCAAACAGATCGAAGACAGCGGCGTGATTGCACCGCAACTGCTCGACATCGTCGTGCCGATTTTCTTCCGTCCGGGCATAGACCCGCAGTCGGCGCTTTATCAGGATTTCCGCGCAAAACTGGCTGCGCTGCCGCCAGAGCGTCTGCGCGAAAGTATCGTGCCGATGGGGCGGATCACATTTGGGCGCGATGATGTGTTGCCGCGACTGGGCGAGCTGGAGGCTGAGGCCACGCTGGTGGTGTGTGGTGATCAGGACAAGCCGCGACCACCGTCGGAAACCATTGAAATGGCCGAGTTGATCGGTTGCCCGTATGTGCTGGTGCCGGAGGCGGGGCATATCTCCAATCTGGAGAATCCGCGGTTTGTGACCGAAGTGTTGCAGGAGTTTCTAGCCCGGAGAAATTAGTCGGTTGTACCGCCCCCATCGCGAGCAGGCTCGCTCCCACATTGGAATGCAATCCTCCTGTGGGAGCGAGCCTGCTCGCGATGGGGGCGGTGAGGTCACTAAACCTCTGAAAGAAACTATTTCGGCCCGAGAATCTTCACCAGCTTGTCCGGCGACGGCGCGCCTTGCTGCTGTTGCAGCTCGCCCTTGTCGTCCATGTAGAAAATCGCCGGCGTGGCCTGCAATTCCAGGTCTTCCATCAACTGCATGTTCGCCGCCAGTTTCGCCTGAATCGCCGGCGGTACTTCTTTCAGCGCCTTGAGCGTACTGGCCTTGCCAGCCCCTTCGTGGTCTTGCAGGGCTTTTTGCGGATCCTTGGCGGCCAGCAATGCCGCAGATTTGCCCGGACTGTCTTCACGAATGATCCCGACCATGATGTGCCGCAACTGCACCTTGCCGGCTTTCACCCACGGCCGCGCCTGTTCCCAGAACACGTTGCAGTAAGGGCAGTTCGGATCGCTGAACAGGTACACCACGCGCGGCGCATCCTTGTTGCCGTCACCGATCCAGTTGCTCGCTTCCATCTTGCCCCAGATTTCCTTGGCCATCGGCGCGTACACCAGTTTCTGCAATGGCGCGCTGCTCAGGTCTTTGCCGTCGGCGTCATACAAATTGCCCAGCAACACATGTTTGCCATCCGGCGTCAGGTACAGCGCCATGCCACGGTTCTGGTACTGCGCGGCATAACCGCGCAAACCATCGGGCGCATCGAACTGGCCGACGATTTTCGCGCCCTTGGCTTCGATCTTCTTGATCGCTTCGGGCAATTCTTCGGCAGCCTGTACCGACGGCAGGTGCAGCAGGGCGGCGCCCAAGGTCAGCGTCAGCAGGTGGCGGAGGCGGGGCATGGCAGTTTCCTTGAAGAAGTGGACGGTGTGGCCGGATTCGGGGTGTCAAAGTTTTCCAGGGCGCGGGCCAGGCTGGCGTCCGACAGTTCACCCAGATGACTGCCCAGCAAGCGACCGTCAGGGCTATAGAACAGCGTAGTCGGCAATGCCATCGAACCGACGGCCTGACCCAATCGACCGCTGCCGTCGAACAGTACGTTGGACAGGCTCAGGCCCTGGGTTTCCAGAAAGGTGCTGACGCTTTGCATGCTTTCCGCCTGATTGACGAACAGGAAGGTCAGGTCCGGGCGGTGTTGCTGAGCGTTTTCCAGCACCGGCATTTCCCGGCGACACGGCGGGCACCAGGTGGCCCAGAGATTGATCACCAGCGGCCCACCCTTGTAATCGGCCAGTTGCACCGTTTCACCGGCGGCATTGCGCAGGGTGATGTCCGGCAGGCGTGTGCCTTGTTCGTAAATGCTCAGGGAGAATGTCGCGAGCAGCCAGAAAGCCAGGCCACTGGCCACGCCAAAGCCCAGTGGGCGACGTAAACCCGGTTGACGCCAGCCTCGATACACGGCGGCCAGCAGCAGCGCGATCACACCCGGCCAGGCGAGAAAACCACCGTCGCGCAGGTCGATGACTTGCCACGGATCGTCGCGATAATGCTTCCAGTACAGCGCGACGAAACTGATTCGGGCCGCCAGCATGCCCAGCAGGAACAGGCTGAACAGCACCGACTCGGGATTTTCACCGCCACGCTTGGCCGCCCGCCAGCCGACAAACGTCGCCAGCGCCAGGGCACTGATCAGCAGCAGGTGGTTAAGCGCGATGGCAAACGTGCCGAGGGTAAAAGTCAGCATTAACGGGCGTCTCGGGTGGTGGTCCAGCGTTGCAGGAAGGTGTCGGCATCGACCTCGCCGGTGATGCGCTGGCTGCGACGTTCGATGCCATCGGCGCCGATCCACAGAAAACTCGGTGGCCCCGGCACTTTATAACGGCCAAGCAGTTCGCGGCTGGCGGCATTGTCGGCGGTGACGTCCAGCCGTAGCAAGCGCACATCGCTCAAGGCGTCGAGCACGCGGGGTTGGCCGAACACCTGTTTTTCCATGACCTTGCACGACACACACCAGTCGGCGTAGTAGTCCAGCAGCACCCATTGGCCCTGAGCTTGTGCGGCATCGAGCTCCCGTTGCAGAGCGGCCGGGTCCTTGATTGTGGTGAAAGCCTCGTGGCCGACCGGGCGGGCGACATTGCCCGCATTGGCGGCGCTATAGACCTGCAGCGGTTTCAACAGGTCATCACCGCCGCCCGCCGCACCGATCATCAACAGACTGCCCCACAGGCCGAGCAGCAATGAGCTGGCACCGAACAGATGCGCGACCCGCCCGAAACCTTGCGACTGCTTCCAGGCGCTGTAGGCGGCAATCAGCAACAACGCACCGCACAGACCGATCCACAGCGACTCATCCAGTACCGGCCGCAACATCAACAAAGCAGTGGCGAGGAACAGGAAGCCGAACACGCCTTTGAGCAGGTTCATCCACGCCCCGGGTTTGGGCAGGAAGCGGTTGCCGACGGTCACCAGCAACAACAGCGGCACACCGATGCCGATGCCCATGGCAAACAGAATCAACCCGCCGTGCAGCGCATTGCCGCTTTGCGCGATGTAGAGCAGGGCGCCGGCCAGCGGGGCGGTCATGCACGGACCGACCAGCAGGCCGGACAGCGCGCCCAGCACACCCGCGCCGATCAGGCTGCCACCGCGCTGATTGCGCGAGACGTTTTCCAGCCGATCGCGCACGGCGACCGGCAGTTGCAGCTCGAAGAAGCCGAACATCGGCAACGCCAGCAGCACAAACACGGCGGCGAAACTGCCCAGCAACCAAGGGTTTTGCAGCAGTGCCTGCAAATTCGCACCGAGCAACGCCGCCAGAACGCCCATCGCCGCGTACACCAGCGCCATGCTCACGACATAGCTGGTGGCCAAGGCAAATCCGCGTTTGGGCGTCGCGCCACTGCCGACGATCATTCCGGCCAGAATCGGCAGCATCGGCAACGAGCAAGGGGTGAAGGCCAGCAGCAGGCCCAAACCGAAGAACACCAACAAGCTCCAGCCCAGCGCCCGTTGTTGCAGGCTGCTGGCCAGGGCTTGATCCGGCGCTTCATTGGCCGCCGAAGCGACAACACTGCCGCCCAGGTCCACGACCTGGGTTTGCGGCGGATAACACAATCCGGCATCGGCGCAGCCCTGGAAGCCGACCTTGATCTGGCCGGTCGCGCCCGCCGGGATCTTCAGCTCCAGGCCCTGGCGATAAACCGGCTGTTCACCGAAGAATTCATCACTGTGAGACTCGCCTTCAGGTAACACAGGGTGCAGCTCAGCGGGCAACCCATCGAACTTAAGGCGTTTCTGATAAAGGTAATAACCGTCGGTGATCTGCCAATAGAGTTGCGTTTCACCCGACTCAAGGCGCTCGGACGTGAAGACGAACGCTTTTTCCACTGGCAGGAATTCAGGTTTGGTTTCGAACGGATTGGTCCCTGCCTGGGCCAGACCCGAGATCAAGAGTGCAAAAAACAAAAACAATCGACGCATTGGGTAAGCCTTGTCCCTGTGCAAGTGAGGTGCACAATGTGGGGCGGCGATTAACCGATGATTAACCGCTGCCCCAATGTGGACTCAGTCTCGGAACAGACCTGGCCAAGCCTCGTCATTCATCCCGTGTGGACCGGATTGCAGTCGGTTTTGCTGGACGTTGTAGATGAGAAATTGGCCTCTATTCAGGAAGATGTAGTAGTGGCTGTCGGCAAACGTTCTATCGTTTTGTGCAGCTGTAATGATTCGGTGTTTGAATCGTTCTAATCCTGGCATTGAGGTGGCGGTGATTTCTTCGTGGATCAGTCGGTTTTTTAGATAGTCAAAAGAGAGGTAGTATCCGTCATTGAGGAGGAATCGAAACAGAAATTTTTTGCCCCCAAGTTGCCACCAGGTCCCCGCTACGATGCGGTCGAAGTAAGGGAGTATGGGTGCCCATATCGAACTTTCAACGCGATAGTACTTCACTGCCTTATCTTGATCCTGGTCGTATTTACAAACCATCGGGATCTCGCCGTGGTAATAAAACAACCAGGCGAAGTCGTCAGATCCGTCGCTGTTGTCCAGGTCTGTGGTGGTGAAGCCGAACCGCAAATGTTCGGCGTTTTGGTGAAAACCGGGCCATGAGGATTGCGTGGTTTCTCTGGGGAAGTCGTCAGGGACTCGATGATCACCCAGATCAAATCGAGTGTATGTGTTCGTGTCTTTGAAGAAGAAGTAAATACGGTCTTTGCCAGAGCGCCAATCTATGGCGACGAAGTTGTTGAAATTTGGCATGGGCTGACTCCTTTCAGCAGGGTGAAGACTATTCTTTCAGTTTGATAAAGTCTTCTTGGGTTTGTGTGGTTGATTGTTGTATTGCATGTTTTGCTGTGGGGGTAAGCTTGTCGTGGTAAGTATTTTTTATAATAAGAATTTTAGAGTTGATTGTTTCGCCATGAAACTAAGTTGGTCTGACAGGCTGGCTTAATTAGGATGACAGGAAGCTGCGCTGTTCGTCGGCCACGACAGTTGCCATAATTGCGCCTTAATCCTCACCTGATTGACTCGCGTTTTTTCTCCTGGAGCACCCATGCACGTACTGGTTTGCGAAGACGATGAGCTGATCGCCAGCGGCATTGTCGCCGGCCTCACTGCCCAGGGCCTGACGGTGGAGCACGTCAACACTGCCTCGAAGGCCCGGGCCATGCTCAAGGTCGCCGAGTTCGACGTGATGGTGCTCGACCTCGGTCTGCCGGATGAAGACGGGCTCAAGCTATTGCAGCAGTTGCGCCATCATGGCCTGGAGATTCCGGTGCTGATCCTCACCGCCCGGGATTCGGTGACCGACCGCGTCGACGGCCTGCAAGCGGGGGCCGACGATTACCTGCTCAAGCCGTTCGACCTGCGTGAACTCGCCGCACGCCTGCACACGTTGTTGCGACGGGTGGCGGGGCGCAGCGTCAACCTGATCGAACACGGCCGCTTGACGTACGACCCGAGCAGCCGCGAAACCATGCTTGGCGGTCAGCCGGTGGACCTTTCCCGTCGCGAACAGTCACTGTTGCAAGCCTTGCTGCACAACCGTGGCCGGGTGCTGTCCACCGAGCAGTTGAAAGACAGCGTCTATGGGTTCAACGACGAACTGGAAAGCAACGCCCTCAACGTGCATATCCATCACCTGCGGCGCAAACTGGGTAATGGCATTGTCGAGACCGTGCGCGGCCTGGGCTACCGCCTGGGGCCGGCCGATGATGGAGAGGAAGTGAAAAAGTGATGAGCCTGCGTTTGCGCCTGAGCCTGACGCTCGGCGCCGCATTTGCGCTGATCTGGGCCCTGGCAGCGGCCTGGATGCTCAGCGACCTGCGCAACCAGATGATGTTTTCTCTCGACCAGCGATTGGTGGCATCGGCGCGCATGGTCGCCGGCCTGATGGAGCAACTGCCGCCGTTGCCGACCAAGGGCGAGGGCACCCATTTCAGTGCGGAACAACTGAATATTCCGGGCGGGATGGCGTGTCAGGTCAGCTCGCTGCGCGGCGAAATCCTCGCCCGCAGCCACACCGATCCACAACAAACACTGCAAGCCGAAAAAATGGGCTTCCACGATCAGATGATCGACGGCGCGCCGTGGCGCAGTTTCACCCTGGCCCGTGGCGATCTGCGCATCACCACGGCGGATCGGCAGATCGAACGTGAAGCGCTCAACATGTCGATCCTGCTGGCCGCGTCGGTGCCGGTGGGCGTGGCGTTGCTCGGTTGCCTGTGCCTGCTGTGGCTGGGGATCGGCCAGGGCCTGGCGCCGCTGAACCGCATGCGCGATGCCTTGATGCGTCGCAGTGCCGACTCGCTGGAACCCTTGCAGATTCAGCCGCTGCCCAGTGAGTTGCAACCGTTGTTGGACACTCAGAACCAGCTGTTCCAGCGCATCGGCAAGACCATCGAGCGCGAACGCCGTCTGACCGGCGACGCGGCCCACGAACTGCGCAGCCCGCTGACGGCCATCAAAACCCACCTGCAAGTGGCGCGCATGACCGATGGCGCGGCACGGGATCAGTCCCTGGCACGGGCCGAAGAGGGCGCCGACCGTCTGCACCGCACGCTTGAGCAATTGTTGTTGCTGGCGCGGGTCGAGGGCAGTCTGTCGTTCGACGACGGTGTGCAATGCAGCGCCGAGCAAGTGGCGAAACTGGCGATTCAGGATGCCGCCAGCGGTGATCGTCAGCGGATCCAATTCAAGCTGCCGCCGAAGCTCTCCCATGCGCCGGTGCAAATGCCGGCGGTGCTGTCGATCGCGGCGTTGCGCAACCTGCTGGACAACGCGCTGCGCCATACCCCGAACGACGGTGCGGTAGAACTGAGCCTGGTAACCACCGGCAACCGCGTGCAGTTTGTCGTGCGCGATCATGGACCGGGCATTGCCGAGGACGATATGCAACACCTGACCCAACGCTTCTGGCGCAACGGACAGAGCACCGGCTGCGGTCTGGGGTTGGCGATTGTCCAGGCGATTGTTCAGCGTTGTGGCTGCACGCTGCATTTCGACAGCCGGCCGGATGGCTTGCGGGTCGAGCTGACGATGCCGTTGCAAACGGTCTAACAAACGACATACATCCCTGTAGGAGCAGAGCTTGCTCGCGAAGACGTCCGTACATTCAACATTGATGTTAACTGTACGGACGTCTTCGCGAGCAAGCTCTGCTCCTACAGGGGGTGTGTTGCACATCAAATGTAACGTCTCGCCATTGGCATTTCGACGGCCACCAGCGCTATCGTCCCCGGTAGCTTTTTCTCAATGGATTGAGGTTACAGCGCCATGGAAACCCCCCTACACATCTGCAAGGCAACCCCCGCCGACGCCGGTATCATCAGCCGGATCGTCGAGCGTTCCATCCGCGTCGGCTGCGCGCTTGATCATCGCAACGACCCGCAAACCGTCGCCACCTGGACCCACAACAAAACCGTCGAACACATTCAACCGTGGCTGACCGACCAACGGCTGTACCTGAACATCGCCCTGTTGCGGGACAAACCGGTCGGCGTCGCGATGGCGGCGATCAGCGGCAAGCTTGCGTTCTGTTACGTGCAGCCGGAATGGTTTCGTCGTGGCGTCGGGCAAGCGCTGGTGCGCGACCTTGAAGGCTGGCTGATCGATAACGGGCTGGCTCAGGTTCGACTCAACAGCACCCGGACCAGTGAAGCCTTTTACCGGCATCTGGGTTATCAGCCCTGTGCCGAAACCTTCACCGTAGCCGGGCTTCGCGCCATCCCCATGCACAAGGGCCTGACCCCGCCTTCATAGAAAGCCGGGCAAGGGTCTAAATCCTCGGCGCCCTGATGCGTTTCCAGAACAGGAAAACCTTATTGAGGGGTCGAGAGATGTCAGTCGCTACCAGCCTTATGGAAGATCAGTCGGCCCGGATCGCTCCGGCGCCGGCCGAAACGCTTTATCAGTTCAACGAATCGCCATTGCTGGCGCGTCAGAGCCAGCAGGAGTCGAATGCCCGCAGCTACCCGCGACGCATTCCCCTGGCACTCAAGCGCGCGAAGGGCATTTA
This sequence comes from Pseudomonas sp. MM213, assembly GCF_020423045.1. Classification (NCBI taxonomy): domain Bacteria; kingdom Pseudomonadati; phylum Pseudomonadota; class Gammaproteobacteria; order Pseudomonadales; family Pseudomonadaceae; genus Pseudomonas; species Pseudomonas sp. MM213. Next base: position 2,742,800 of record NZ_CP081943.1, on the reverse strand, counting down.
TGTCGAAGACGTCGAGGGCCGCAGCTTCATCGACTGCCTTGCCGGCGCCGGAACGCTGGCCCTGGGGCATAACCATCCGGTGGTGATCGAAGCGATCCAGCAAGTGCTGACCGATGAACTGCCGCTGCACACCCTCGACCTGACCACCCCGGTCAAGGATCAATTCGTCCAGGACCTGTTCGGTCTGCTGCCGCCAGCCTTGGCTGCGCAAGCAAAAATCCAGTTCTGCGGCCCGACCGGCACCGACGCCGTGGAAGCCGCGCTGAAACTGGTGCGCACCGCCACCGGGCGCAGCACCGTGCTGTCGTTCCAGGGCGGTTATCACGGCATGAGCCAAGGCGCGCTGAGTCTGATGGGCAGCCTGGGGCCGAAAAAACCGTTGGGCGCATTGCTCAGCAGTGGCGTGCAGTTCATGCCGTATCCCTACGATTACCGTTGCCCGTTCGGCCTCGGCGGCGCGCAAGGCGTGCAGGTCAACCTGAACTACCTGGAAAACCTGTTGAACGATCCCGAGGCTGGAGTGCAATTGCCGGCGGCAGTGATTGTCGAGGCCGTTCAGGGCGAGGGCGGGGTGATCCCGGCCGATCTCGATTGGTTGCGTGGTCTGCGTCGCATCACCGAAAAGGCGGGTGTGGCGTTGATCGTCGACGAAATCCAGAGCGGTTTCGCCCGCACCGGCAAGATGTTTGCTTTCGAGCACGCCGGGATCATCCCGGACGTGGTGGTGATGTCCAAGGCCATCGGCGGTAGCTTGCCGCTGGCGGTGGTGGTGTATCGCGACTGGCTCGACACTTGGTTGCCGGGCGCGCATGCCGGGACCTTCCGTGGCAATCAAATGGCCATGGCGGCAGGCTCTGCGGTGATGCGTTACCTGACCGAGCACAAGGTTTGCGAACACGCTGCGGCCATGGGCGAGCGCTTGAGCGAACACTTGCGCATTCTTCAGCGGGACTTTCCGCAACTGGGCGATATTCGCGGTCGTGGCTTGATGCTTGGCGTCGAACTGGTTGACCCGACCGGCGTGCCGGATGTGCAAGGTCATCCACCGATCTTCGCTCGACTGGCGCCGCTGGTGCAGCGTGAATGCCTCAAGCGTGGGTTGATTCTTGAGCTGGGCGGTCGGCATGGCGGTGTGGTGCGTTTCCTGCCGCCGCTGGTGATTACCGCTGCGGAAATCGATCGGGTGGCGGAGGTTTTTGGCCGGGCGATGGTTGCGGCCACTGCCAGCCTCTAAATTTTCCGGGCCCCGCAACGTTCTTTCTACATAACGGCTGCGCACGCAGTGCAGCCCACCCTTACAGCGATGGAGAGACACCATGACGTCAGTATTCGACCGCGAGGACATCCTCTTTCAGGTCGTGGTCAACCACGAAGAGCAGTACTCGATCTGGCCCGACTACAAGGCCGTGCCGGAGGGCTGGCGCACCGTGGGCAAGAGTGGCCTGAAAAAGGAATGCCTGGCTTACATCGAAGAAACCTGGACCGATATGCGTCCGCTGAGTTTGCGCAAGAAGATGGAAGAGCAGGCGGCTGTGGCTCACTGAAGTCTTCGCACAAAGAGAAGCCCGCTGGACCGAGAAGGTCAGCGGGCTTTTTTGCGTCTGCATGTTGTGGCGTCGAGCGCGGAACCTGTAGGAGCCGGCTTGCTGGCGATGGCTGTGTATCAGGCGCCTTTTTTGAGGGTGTACATATCCATTCCTGCGGTAACGGCCGCTGATGGTTTCGCCCTTACGGCGAGTCCCTTTTTCAAACGCCAAAAAGGAACCAAAAGGCTTTGCCCCTGACGTACGGCCCTTCGCCTAGGCTCAGGGTTCCCTCGCTCCGGTCCTGCTCCGTGGGCCCGCCGCCATCGGCCATCCATGGCCGGGGGCGGCTACCGCGGCATCCTTGCCGCGGTGCCCACTGCGCAGAACCTCCACTCGGCCTCCCGACGGGGCAGATCAAAAGCCAAAGCAAAATCAAAAGCCAAAGCGAGGCGGCCTGCCAGCCGACCTGGCTCTTTGATCGTACGCATCCCCCTGTAGGAGCCGGCTTGCTGGCGATAGCGGTGGGTCAGACACCTGTTTGTTGACTGAACGGACGCCATCGCCAGCAAGCCGGCTCCTACACGGGGATTGGGTTCACACGATTCAAAATTGTAGGAGCTGGCTTGCCGGCGATGGACGTCAACGATAACGCGGGGCGTCTGAATGAACGCGTCGCCTAGACGTTTTTCGCCGGCAAGCCGGCTCCTACAGGAGATCTGCGTACGCTTTTGCTTTCCACCACTCATCAGGCCGAGCGTTAGCTCGCCTTCCGCTTTTGATCTGAGCGCCCCCTCGAGAGGCCGAGTGGAGGTTCTGCGCAGTGGGCAACCCGGCATGGATGCCGGGTTAGCCGCCCCCGGCCATGGATGGCCGATGGCGGCGGGCCCACGGAGCAGGACCGGAGCGAGGGTATGGCGAGCCTAGGCGAGGCACCGAACGAAAGGGGCAAGAGCCCTTGGTTACTTGGGGCTCTTCCAAGTGACTCGCCGTAAGGGCGAAACCAATATCAGCCGTTACCGCAGGAATGGATATGTACACCTGAAAGAAAATGGTCGGCTATCAGGCCGCCATCGCCAGCAAGCCAGCTCCTACAGGGGATTTGTCTAACGCCCACCGTAGAGAATGATCATGCGGTCCAGCCGACGCTAAACCCCACTCAACCCCTTGATCACCAAATCCACATTCCCCTCCAGGTCAGCCACCGGGTCTGCCGCGTCCACACTCAAAACGACCAACCGACTCCCGGCCTCGGCAATCACCGCTTTCACCGCGTCCGACGGCTGCCGATGATGCAACACCACCGCCACGTCATTGTCCTTGAGCGTCACACCCAATTGCTTCAGCGCCTCCGGTGTCCACTCGGCGTCAGGCCGCGCATCGATACCGATCAGTTCCAGATTGAGCCCGCCAATCAGGTAACCAAAGTGATCGCTCAGGCTCATCACGCTCAGATTGTCAGCACTGGCCAGCCGCGCTTCGCTGTCGGCGCTGAACTTGAGCAAGCGCTGTTTCAATGTCGCAAGGTTGGCCTCGATCACAGGCTTTGCCGCAGGTGCAAGGCGCACCAGATCCGCCGCCATCACATCCGCCATGCGCCCCATGTTGTTGCTGGAAAACCACGGCTGACTGTTCAAGCCATCGACCTTGTTGCCCGGCTGCACGGCGATGCCGGGCAGGGCGCCGTCCACCGGGCGCGCGGCGTCGACTTCGACGATACGAATATTGCTGCGCCGGGCGATCGGGTACAGCGGATCATCCGCCCACAACGAACGCAGACCAATCACCGCATCGGCGTCCGTTGCCAGTTTCGCCAATGCCGGCGCGCCGCGCCCGGTGAAGTAAGCCGTCTGACGACTGCCAGGCAGGTTCGCCGGCGCTGCGCGTTCAAGGTTGACGTTGGTGCCCTTGAGCAGTACTTCGCCCAGACCATAAGTGATCGGCAAGGACGCCAGCACATGCAACGGTTTGGCGCTGTCCGCCGCAAACGAGGTATTGACCAGCCCGCACAGGGCGACGGCCAGGGTCAGTTGACGCAGAGAAAATGACATTTATCCGAGGTTCCCTTTCAGGCTGGGGACGACGCCGCGCGCAATGGCGGCGAGGGCGAAGGCGATACCGGCCACCAGAATGATCGCGGCGCCGGACGGGATCGGCAGGTCGAACACAATCGGCGCAAGAATCCCGCACAGCGTGCTGACCGTGGCGATCAGTACCGAGCACCAGAAGAATCCCTTGAGCGACTGGCTGAGCAACCGCGCTGCCGCTGCCGGAATCACCAACAGCGCACCCACCAGAATCGCACCGATGACTTTCACTGCCGCCACGGTGATCAGCGTCACCAGAATCACGAACAGGTAATCCAGGGTCTTCACCGCCACACCACGCACCGCCGCCAGTTGCGGGTTGAAACTGGCGAGCATGATGCGGTTGTACAGCGGCAAGGCCAGCGCCATCACCAGCGAACCGACGATGGCCAGCACCAGCAAGTCATTGCCGTTGACAGTCAACACAGAACCGAACAGCACGTTCTCCAGGATGTGCACGTTGATCTTGCCCGCCAGAATCAACAGCAGGCTCGCGCCCAGTGCCAGCGACACCGACAGGAACACACCGATCAAGGTATCTGGCGCCAGGCCCGTACGGTTGCGCAGGTAGTTGAGCAAAATGCCGAATAACAGGCAGTAACCGAACAAGCTGCCATAGGGCCCGGTGTAGGGTTCGCCGAGCAGAATGCCGATGGCCACGCCAGTCAGCGCCGCGTGACCCACCGCTTCGGAGAAAAACGCGAAGCGCTTGACCACCACCAGCGTACCCAGACCGCCCAGCACCGGGCCGATCAGCAAACCGGCGAGCAGCGCGTTGACCACAAATCCATACGCCAGCGCCTCAGGCAGATAACCCGAAGACGCCCAACCCTGAACCATCAAGCGAAAGGCTTCGTAACTCATCAGACAGCGCTCCGTGGATGGGTCGAGAACAGGGTCAGCAAACGTTCCGGGGTCAGCGCCTGTTTCGGCGTGGCATCGAACAGTACCCGGCGATTGAGCCCGGTGACGCGATCCGCCAGACGCCCGACCGCTTCCAGATCATGCTCGATCCACAGCACGGTGATCCCGCTCTGACGCCAGTCACCCAGCAACCGTTCGAACACCTGAATGCCCGCCTCATCGAGGGCCGACATCGGCTCATCGAGTACCAGTAATTGCGGCGCCGGGATCAGTCCCTGTGCAAGCAACACGCGCTGACGCTCGCCGCCGGACAAGGCGCCCATGCGCCGCTTGCGCTTGTCCTGCATGCCTACCCGCTCAAGCGCTTCGCCAATCGCTGCCGCGTAATGCTTGCTCAACCCGAGGAACGCCGGGCGTCGCTGGCACATGGCGGCCATGAAATCGTCGACGGTCATCGGCAAGCCGCGATCAAACTCCAGCGCTTGCGGCACGTAGCCGATGGTGCCGGGGTCGCCGGGCCATTGCAGGCTCAAGCGACCCTGATGCGGCATCTGCCCGAGCAGGGTCTTGATCAGCGAACTCTTGCCGCCACCATTGGGACCGACCAGTGCATGCACGCTGCCGGGCTGAACCTGGAAGGTGACCTGGTCAAGGATCGTCGTGCGGCCCAGCGTCAAACTGACCTCCGCAAAATCCAAGGTTGGCCCGGAAACCTGTAGGAGCCGGCTTGCCGGCGATAGCGGTGTGTCATTCAACGATGATGTCGGCTGACTCGACGCCTTCTCGAGCAGGCTCGCTCCCACCGGGGATTCGCTGAGTGTTTCTTTAGCGGTCATTGCCCAGACTCCTGAATAGCCCGGACCACGGTGTTGAGGTTGCCGGTCATTTCCTTTTCATACTTGTCGGCGGTGTATTCGCCATAGGAAATGTGCGACAGCGGGTACAGCTTCACCCCGGATTCACGCTGGATGGTGTCGACGTAGGTGGACGGGAAATCCATCTCCGAGAAAATCACTTTCACGTCCAGTTCGCGCAGTTGATCGATGGTCTTTTTCAGCTGGCTCGGGCTCGGCTCGATGCCGTGCGCCGGTTCGACCACGGCGGTCACTTCCAGGCCAAATTCTCGCAGCAGGTAGTCGTAAGCCGCGTGAACCGTGGCCACCCGCAGTTCGGCGTTCGGCGCCTGGGTCAGTTTCGCCAGGGCGTCGGCGCGCATCTGCCGCAGGCGTTTGCCGTAGGCGCGGGCGTTTTGGGTGTAGGTCTTGGCGTTGGCCGGGTCGAGCTTGCCGAGTTCCCGGGCGATGTTGTTGACCTGGGCAATGGAGGCGCTGATCGACAGGAAAGTGTGCGGGTTAACGACTTTGCCGGCACCGCGCGCGGCAACACCGGTGGCGGCCAGCAGCGGTACGTTTTCGTTGGCTTCGATCACGGCCACGTTCGGCGTTTCGCTGGCGGCGATCATGCGGTCGGCGAAGTCGTCATGGCCGACGCCGTTGAGCACGATCACGTCCAGCCCGCTGATGCGCTTGATGTCTTCGGCGCGGGGCTCGTAGGCATGCGGGTTGAAGCCGGCCGGAATCAGCGGCACCACTTCAGCCTTGTCGCCGACGATGTTGGCCACGTAGCTGTAATAAGGGTGCAGGGTGATGCCGATGCGCAGGCGCTTGGCTTCGTCGGCGCTGGCCAGTGGCGTCAGCAGCAAGGCAAGCAGGCCGATCAGCAGCGGCCGCAAGAATGAACGTTGAGATGAAATAGGCATGGGAAAGCGGTCTTCTCTCGGGTGAAGGCGAGGGTTCAGTGCCGGTGCTGGCGGGTCACGCCGGCATCGAATTGCGCGACGATCTGCTGCCAGCCGGCGCTTTCGAGCGCGGCGTCCGTGACGTCGGCCGGGGCTTTGAGGTCGGCGGCACGGTTGAGCCAGATGTCTGGCGCATCGTTGTCGGCGGTCAGGCGCATCAGAAACGAACCGGCCACGGCGGACGACTGGCTCTGGCCGAAATACGCCTTGGCGTCGAGCAATTGCCAGGCATGAGCGCCACGGCTGACGGAACTGGCGTCCTGGGCAAACGGCGCAAAACCTTCGTCCGCCAGGGCTTCAGGTGTCGGCAGGGTTTGCTGTTCCTGACGCAGCAGGTGAATCTCGTCCAGCGTCACCCGCAGGTCGGCGTAGATGCCTTGCTCGGAGGCGCTGAGGTCGCGACGGGCATCCAGTTGATGGCTGCTGACGGTGCTGATTTCCTGGGATTCGTGGCGCCAGGCGACCACCGAACCGGCGACCGCCAGGATCAGCAAGCACAGCAGCAACACATACAGGGTTTCATGGCCGGCACCGGCCGGGCGGACGACATGGGTAGTTGGCGTACTCATGGGGCCTGGATGTCCGCTTGGTCGATCTCGACGACGTGGCCGGGACCGGCATCGAACAGCACATAAAATTCGGCGCTGGGCTTCTTGAAGGTCAGTTTGGAATCGGCACCGAGCTTGCCCGGCACCAGGATGGTTTCGTCGTAGCCGATCACATCCAGGGTCACGCCCGGTGCACCGCTGCCGTCGGAGAAACCGCCGGTGCACTGGATCTGCTCGGCGTCGATGGCCTTGCACTCGCACATCGGGTTGTGGGCCAGGGCGCTGGCGCTGAAGCCGGCGCACAGCACCAGCAACACGGCGTGGAGAGGGCGAAATGCATTGCTCATGGTTTGCCTCCTTGTTTGTTCAGCCACTCGAGGGTGGCGGGGGATGCCTGGCTCAGCGGGATGGACGCTTGATGCATCGCGCCGTCCCAGCCTTCCATGGTGATCCACAGCTCGGCGTCGGCCTTGGTCTTTTCCGGGATCGGCAGCATGGCGCCCATGCGGTAGGGCGTGCCGAAGAAAATCACCCCGGCGGCGCGCAGGCTGCGCGGTTTGCCGATGCGCAGGTAAGTCGCCTTGACCTGCTCGCGGCAGCTGTCGCACAGCGCCGCGTTGAAACTCTTCATGTAACCGGCCGGGCCATCGGGCCGCGGTGCTTCGTTGCGAAGTTCTGCCAGGCGCAGGCTCCACGGCCCGACCTGAACTTCACCGATTTCCCGCTCACCCAGGCCAGTGTCCCCGCGAAACAGCGCGGCATCGGCAAAGTACTTGGGCATGAAACCCAGCGGCACCAGCAACAGCAAAACGTTGATGTGGAAGCGCCATTTGTGCCAGAAGCGGCTCAGTCTGGACCCCGGTTTTTCGGCGGCGAACAGGCTCATTGGCTGACCTCCGTGGTGTCGTGGCTCGTGACATGAGTGGCATCGGCAGCGCGAGGACGTTTGTTGCTGCGCTTGAGGGCGTTAGCGGTGGCCAACGCAGTGCGCTTGGTCCAGATCAGCAGGCCGCTGAGGACCATCATGCTCAGGAGCAGGCCGAAGAAGAACCAGATCAGCTTGATCCAGAGCCCGCCGAAATCGCCGGTGTGCAGTGGCCGCATCGATTCGGTCACCAGCTCCAGCCCCGAGCGGTCCGAGAGCAGGCGGGTGACGGCGACGTCGCCGGTGTACGGGTTGATTTCGGCAGTCTGGAACATCAGCGGATACCAGCTGCGGCCGCCCACCGAGAGGTAACTGTAGGCATTGGCGGGCAGGCTGATGAAGCTGTCTTCGAGGCCGGGAATGCGTGCCTTCGCTTCACGGATTGCCGTTTCCAGGCTGATCATCGGTGCCGGTGAGCCGTCGGCGGTGAGGGGCACGCTCTCACGCGGGACCACCGGCGCCACCGGGGCGGTGGAAATCGTAATCTGGTTATCGAACATGAACGCTTCGATCAGGAACCAGGTGCTGGTGACGGAAATCACCGCGATGAACCAGATCGACCAGATGCCGCTGAGGCGGTGAAAGTCGCCCCAGAAAATCCGCGCGCCGTGACGCAGGCGCAGGGTCGGTCGCAGAAACCCTTTCCAGAACTTCTTGTAGACCACCAGCCCGGTAATCAGCGAAGCCAGCAGCGGCAGGCTGAGAAACGACACCAGGTACCAGCCCCAGCTGTAGCCATTGGTGAACGGCACCAGCCACCAACCGTGCAAGGCGCGGGTGAAGGCCCTGAAGTTGAATTGCGGAGCCGTGCCCTGGATCACGCCGCTGTACGGGTTGACGTAGACCACCACCGAACGGCCGTCGGGGTAGGTCACTTCCACGTCCAGGGCGAAATGCGTTTCGTCAGGTCGGCTGATGCTTTCGACCAGGATCTGCGGCTCGGCCTGCTTGATCGCGGCGATGAGCTGGTCATAGCTCAACAGCGGCGCATCATCGGAAGGTTGGCTGGCGCGCATTTGCGGGTTGGCCAGCCAGACGATTTCCTGGCTGATCACCGCCAGCGTGCCGGTCACACAGACGATCAGCACAAAAAACCAGATGGGCAGGGCCAGCCAGCTATGGACCAGAAACCAGAGTTTTGAGCGGGATTTCTTCGACATGATTAAGGTCTTGTATCGATGAGAGGGCCTCTGCTGCGGGCTTCCCAGCGTGGGGTCCATGAAAAGTGCGGTCGTGGCTTTTGCCTACGCGAACCGCCTGCATCTATATAAGACGAATGAGAATCAGAAATCCCGAACCTCGATATGAAAGTAAATGTTTCGTATTCCTGCGAACGCAAAACCCTGTAGGAGCAAGCTTGCTCGCGATGGGGCCGTGTCTGTCACCCTTATGGCGACTGATACACCGCCATCGCGAGCAAGCTTGCTCCTACAGGTTGCGGGTGTGCCTTGATCCAACACGAACCATGTTCCAAGGGATCACTCTCCGGCCATTGATGGGGCCGGGCGACTGCCTAAGATGGGGCGCAGACGCCTGAAACCCGCGAGCCTGAGCGAATATCCCCATGACTTCAGCAAGAACCCTTTATGACAAACACATCGATTCCCACACGGTGTGTCGCCTCGATGACCAGGGCCACGTCCTGTTGTACATCGACCGCCAAGTCATCAACGAATACACCAGCCCCCAGGCCTTCAGCGGTTTGCGCGAGGCCAAGCGCGGGGTCTGGCGCCCCGGCACCGCGCTGGCGGTGGTCGATCACGTCAACCCCACGGCACCCAACCGCATTGCGGCGATGCCGGACGCCGGCGGTGCGCGGCAAGTGTCGTACCTGGCGGAAAACTGCCGGGACTTCGGCATCGAATTGCTCGACATCCTCGACAAACGCCAGGGTATCGAGCACGTCATCGCCCCGGAGCAGGGGTTCATCCTGCCGGGCATGGTGATTGCCGCAGGCGACAGCCACACCACCACCTATGGCGCCCTCGGCGCATTCGGTTTCGGCATCGGCACGTCGGAGATCGAGCACCTGCTGGCGTCCCAGACCCTGGTCTACAAACGCTTGAAAACCCTGCGCGTGACGGTGGACGGTGAGCTGGCGCCGGGGCTGACATCCAAGGATGTGATCATGGCGCTGATCGGCCGGATCGGCGCGTCCGGAGCCACGGGCTACGCCATCGAGTTTCGCGGTTCGACCATCGATGCACTGAGCGTCGAAGCGCGCATGACCATCTGCAACATGGCGGTGGAGGCGGGCGCGCGGGGTGCGTTCATGGCGCCGGACGACAAAGTGTTCGCCTACCTCAAGGACAAACCCCGCGCGCCCAAAGGTGCGCTGTGGGAGCAAGCGGTGCAGACATGGCGCGCCTTGCACAGCGATGCCGACGCACTGTTCGACCGTGAAGTGTCGCTGGACGCCAGCGCGCTGGAGCCGATGGTCACCTGGGGCACCAGCCCGGATCAGGCCTCGCCGATCGGCGCCCGCGTGCCGGACCCGCAAGACATCAGCGACCTGATCCTGCGCCAGGACATGCGCCGCGCCCTGACTTACATGGGCCTCGAAGCGGGCATGCCGCTGAGTGACATCGTCATCAGCCACGCGTTTATCGGCTCCTGCACCAACGCCCGCATCGAAGACCTGCGCGACGCTGCCAGCGTGGTGCGCGGCAAACACGTCGCCGAACACGTGCGGGCGATGATCGTGCCGGGCTCCACCGAAGTGCGCGATCAAGCCGAAGCCGAAGGCCTGGCGGCGATTTTTATCGACGCCGGTTTCGAGTGGCGCCAGTCCGGCTGCTCGATGTGCCTGGCGATGAACGACGACGTGCTGGCGCCGGGCGACCGCTGCGCCTCCAGCACCAACCGCAATTTCGAAGGCCGCCAGGGCGCCGGTGCCCGTACGCACCTGATGAGCCCGGCGATGGTCGCTGCGGCGGCGATCACTGGCCGCTTGACCGACATCCGTCATTTTGGAGCCCGCGCATGAGCCTGCAACCCTTCACTCAAGTCAGCGGTAAAGCCGCGCCAATGCTGGCGGCCAACATCGACACCGATGTGATCATGCCCAAACAGTTTCTCAAGGGCATCGACCGTTCCGGGCTGGATCGGGGTTTGTTTTTTGATCTGCGTTTTTTGCCTGACGGCCAGCCCAACCCTGAGTTCGTGCTCAATCAACCGGCATGGCAGGGCGCGAGTTTCATGGTGGTCGGGCCGAATTTCGGCTGCGGATCGAGCCGCGAACATGCGGTCTGGGGATTAAAGCAGATGGGCATCCGCGCGCTGATCGGCAGCAGTTTTGCGGGGATTTTTTATGACAACTGCCAGCGTAACGGGGTGCTGCTGATTACGCTGGATGAGTCCGTGTTGCAGCGGCTCGGGCAAGTGGTCAGTCAGCCAGAAACGGCGCTGATCAGCGTTGATCTGGAAACGCAGCAGATTCGTCTTCAAGGCGAGGTCATCCCATTCGAAATCGACACCCTGCGCAAAACCGCGCTGGTGCTGGGCCTCGACGCCATCGGCAGCACCTTGCAGCGCAGCGAACAAATCAAAGCCTTCGAACACCAACACCTGACCGCCAACCCCTGGCTGAGCTGAAATCGCCTTCGCGGGCAAGCCTCGCTCCTACAGGGGATTGAGTCGCACCTGTAGGAGCGAGGCTTGCCCGCGAAGAGGCCCGCCCATACACCGCAAATCAAACCGACAACCCTTTGAAATGCTCCTGCAAAAACTCCACACACGCGCGCAACTTCCCCGAGTACGCCAGCCGCGTCGGGTACACCGCCCAGACGTTGGCGCTCTGGGTGTATCCGGGCAGCACCTGCACCAATCGCCCCTGCTCCAGCAACGGCTTCACATCCCACAGTGACCGCAACAACACCCCGCGCCCATCCAGTGCCCACTGCAAGACAATCTCGCCGTTATTGGACGACAACGGTCCGCTGACCCGCACACTCTCCTGGGCACCGTCGTGCTCCAGGTTCCAGATGCCAAAGGCGTTGTCGCGCTCCTTGATCACCAGGCAATGATGCTGCTCCAGATCGCCCAGCGTCTGCGGCGTGCCGTGGCGTTGCAGATAACCGGGCGCCGCGCACAACACCCGCCGATTGCTCACCAGCCGCCGGCCGATGTGCTGGCCGGGGATGTCATCGCCGACACGGATCTCCAGGTCGAACCCTTCGTTGACGATGTCCACCACCCGATCAAACAGGTCGAGGCGAATCTCCAGGTCCGGGTAACGTTCGGCCAGCAGTGACAGGGCCGGCGCCACGTGATTGCGCCCGAAGCCGAAACTGCTGCACAAATGCAGACGCCCGCGAGGGCTGTCGTGGGCGTCGGAGAGTTCGTCGTGCAGTTGCTGGAAATCATCGAGAATCCGCAACGCCCAGCGCTGCACACGTTCACCGTCTTCGGTCAGGGCGATGCGGCGGCTGGTGCGGTGCAGCAGGCGCGTGCCGAGGGTGGTTTCGAGAATCTGGATGCGTTTGCTGACGTAGGCGGGCGACAGGCCCAGTTCATCCGCTGCGGCGGCGAAACCGCTTTTACGAATGACGGTAAGTAATACACGCAGGTCTTCGGGCAGGGGCACGGTGTCTTTCTTGGTGGTCATGACAGAACGGGCACTGGCGGCATGAGCCGCCAGCATAGCATCGGTGTGAACGCCGACTTACTCAGCAGACAGCTTGGCCGCCGCCGCTGCCGCCCGAGCGTGGCGCCCGCGTTTGAGGGCGATCGGCGCCATCTTGCTGCGGTCCAGTTCACCTTCCCAGGCGGCCACCACCAGCGCTGCAACGGCGTTGCCGATGATGTTGGTCAGGGATCGGCATTCGGCCATGAAACGGTCGACACCGAGGATCAGCACCATCGCCGCCACCGGCACGGTCGGCACTACGGCCAGGCTCGCCGCCAGCGCCACGAACCCCGCGCCGACCACCGCGCCCGCGCCTTTGGAGGTGAGCATCGCCACGGCCAGCAAGGTCAGTTGCTGCTCCAGGCTCAAGTCAATGTTGGTCGCCTGGGCCAAAAACAGCACCGCCAGCGTCATGTAAATGTTGGTGCCGTCCAGGTTGAAGGTGTAGCCAGTCGGCACGACAATCCCCACCACGCCTTTGGAGGCGCCCAGGCTTTCGAGTTTCTGGATCAGCTGCGGCAGTGCCGATTCCGAAGAGCTGGTGCCCAGTACGATCAACAGTTCGGCCTTGATGTACGCCAGCAGTTTGAAAATGCTGAAGCCGGCATAACGGGCAATGCTGCCGAGCACGCACGCAATGAAAATCAGCGCGGTCAGGTAGAACGTGCCAATCAGCTTCAACAGCGGCAGCAACGAGCCGAGGCCGTACTTGCCGATGGTGAACGCAATCGCGCCAAACGCCCCGATCGGTGCGACACGGCTGATGATGCCGACGATGCGGAAGAACACTTCGCTGGCCTGATTGATCACGTTCACCAGTGGCCGGCCCTTTTCACCGACCATCACCAGCGCAATGCCGAACAGCACCGAGACGAACAGCACGGGCAGGATTTCACCCTTGGAGAAGGCATCAAAAAAAGTCGTCGGAATCACGTGCAGCAAAAAACCGGTGATGCCTTCGCCGTGTTCGGCCTGACCGACAAAACCGGCAATCGCCGACGAATCCAGCGTCTTCACATCAATGTTGAACCCCGCGCCCGGATGCAGCGCATGCGCCGCCAGCAGGCCGATCAACAGCGCAAGGCTGGAGACGATTTCGAAGTACAGCAGCGCCTTGCCACCGACCCGGCCGACCTGTTTCACGTCGTGCATGCTGGTGATTCCGGAGACCACCGTGCAGAAGATGATCGGGCCGATGATCATCTTGATCAGCTTGATGAAACCGTCACCCAACGGCTTGAGGTCGATGCCGATCTGCGGCCAGGAATGGCCGATCACAATGCCCAGCGCGATGGCGATGAGCACTTGCACGTAGAGGGTTCCCAGCAGTTTCTTGATGGTCATTTTTATTATCTCGAGACGGTTTTTGGGCATGACGATCCCGCGCAGGCCCGTGACGGCCTGCGGCGGAAAGTGGATTCAGATCAGTACGGCGCGGCTGTCAGCGCAGGAAAGCCAGGACTTCGGCGAGCAGCAGCTCGGGGGCTTCTTCGGCGATGTAATGGCCGGCGGGCAGCGCTTTGCCGCGCACGTCGGTGGCCACGTGTTGCCATTCCTTGAGCGGTTCGAAGCAGCGGCCGACCGTGCCTTCGGCACCCCACAGCACCAGCAGCGGCAAGTTCAGATGACGGCCGGCGTCGATGTCGGCGCGGTCGTGATCCAGATCGATGCTGGCGCTGGCCCGGTAGTCCTCGCAGATCCCGCGTGCGGTGCCCGGCTGTTTCAGGCAGCGCAGGTATTCGCCAAAGGCCTCGGCAGTGAACGGTTTGAGCCCGGCACTGCGACTGCCCATCACGCTGCGCAGATAGGATTCGGGATCGGCCTCGATCAGGGTTTCCGGCAACGGAGCGGGGCGGATCAGGAAGAACCAGTGCCAATAGGCGCGGGCAAAGGCTTCATTGGTTTGCGTGTACATCGACAGCGTCGGCGCGATATCGAGCAACACCATGCGTTGCACGGTCTGCGGATGATCCAGCGCCAGGCGATGGGCAACCCGGGCGCCACGGTCGTGTGCGAGCACCGAGAACTGCTCGAAGCCCAGGGACTTCATCAGCTCGATGCTGTCCTTGGCCATTTCCCGTTTGGAGTAGTTGGTGTGGTGGTCGTTGGCCAGCGGTTTACCGCTGTCGCCGTAACCGCGCAGGTCGGCGGCGACTACGGTGAAGTGTGCGGCCAGTTGTTCGGCAACCTTGTGCCAGATGACGTGGGTCTGCGGGTGACCGTGCAGCAACAGCAGGCCCGGCCCGCTGCCGCCGATGCGGTAGGCAATGTCCACACCGTTGACGTGGCGCTGGTCTTTGAGGAATCCGGCGAACATGGGATGACTCCTTGTTGTAGTTGCCTGCATCCTGAAATTGTTCGGCGGCTACGGCAAGGCGCAAAGCGTGGTGCGCTTGTTCATGAAGTGTGTTGTCTCGGAGGCCGCCTTCGCGGGCAAGCCTCGCTCCTACAAAAGCACAACCGGACCTGTAGGAGCGAGGCTTGCCCGCGAAGAGGCCCTGATATTCACAGAAAATCTCAACCCTGATTGAACATCTCCTTTGCCCGCTGCTCAATCTGCGCCTGGGTCAAATCCTCCTTACGCGTGGCCAGAAACCACAAATGCCCATACGGATCTTTCAACGTCCCCGAACGGTCGCCGTAAAACTGATCCTTGACCTCGGACACCACCGTGGCGCCCGCCGCAATCGCTTGTTTGTAGGACTTGTCCACATCATTCACATACAGGTGCAAGCCCACGGACGGTGACTTGTCCGGATTGCTCAACGGCCCCTGATCACACGGCGTGCCGAGCATGATCGGGCAGTCGCCGATGCGCAGTTCGGCGTGGCCGATGCTGCCGTCGGGCATGGACAGACGCATGACTTCGGTCGCGCCGAAAGCTTTCTTGTAGAACTCGATGGCTTCGGCCGCTTTTTGAATGCCCAGATAAGGGGTGATGCTGTGATAACCCTCTGGAATGGGTTTGACGCTCATGGCTATTCTCCCTGTCTATTGTTGAATTGAAGGTAGTCCTTCGCCGGTTTCCGACCGGATAACTATAGGCCAGCACCTTTTACGCATCCGAGTGCCCGACGAGCAGCAGCGCCACTGTTCGGCCATAAACAGTGAAGCAGCAGAATGCTCGGGTTTCTCACTGAATAACCGTTGAAAACCCCCGAAACTGCCCGAAAACACAGGGCCGGGCGGTCAGGCACAGAAGCTGCAATGTCCTCCGGTAAACACTGTTGCCGAGAGACTTGTATGCCTGAATCTGCCGTTTATCCGATCAACCCGCCGGCCGCCCATCGGATCGCCGATGAAGCCGAAGCCTTGCGTGTGGCCGAGCGCGTCGCCGCGGTCTTGCTGGAGCAGGACGCCGAGCGCGACCGTACGCGCCAGGTGCCCGCCGAGATCGTCGACCTGTATTCCAACAGTGGCTTGTGGGGCATCAGCGTGCCAAAGGAGTTTGGTGGCGCGCAGGTGTCCTACGCGGTGCTGGCGCAGGTCATCGCGATCATCTCGGCGGCCGATCCGTCCCTGGGGCAGATCCCGCAAAACCACTATTGCCTGCTGGAAGATATCCGCCTGCAAGGCACGCCCGAGCAGCAGGCACATTTTTTCGGCCTGGCGCTGCAAGGTCATCGCTTTGCCAATGCGTTGTCGGAAACCGGCGGCAAAAACGTGCAGGACATTCAGGCGACCATTCGCCGTTATGGCGACGGGCATGTGATCAACGGTCGCAAGGGTTATTGCACCGGTTCGCTTTACGCCCACTGGCTGGCGGTGTTGGCGCTGGATGAAGAGCAGAGGGGCCAGTTGTCCTTCGTCGAACGCGGCACCCCAGGGCTGGTGATCATCGACGACTGGGACAGCATCGGTCAGCGCACTACCTCCAGCGGCACGGTGCTGGCCGAGGATCTGCACGTCCCGGCATTCAACGTGTTCCCGACGTATCGTTCCTATGAAAGCCCGACTCTGGCCGGCCCGTTCGCGCAATTGACCACCGCCGCCATCGACGCCGGCATCGCCCGCGCAGCGCTGCGTGACACCATCGCCTTCGTGCAGCAATTCGCCCGGCCATGGATTGATGCGGGTGTTGAAAAGGCCAGTGAAGATCCGCTGACCATCATTCAGGTCGGTGGCCTGGAGATTCGCCTGGAAGCTGCCGAAGCCTTGCTGGAACGCGCCGGTTGGGCGCTGGATGCGGCGCGCCCGGCACCCAATGAAGACAACGTCGCCCGAGCGTCCCTCGCGGTGGCCAAAGCCAAAGTGCTGACCACCGAAATCGCCATCGAAGCCACCAACAAACTGTTCGAACTCGGCGGCACCCGTTCGACCCTGAAGAAGCACAACTTCGACCGGCACTGGCGCAACGCGCGGGTGCACACCCTGCATGACCCGGTGCGCTGGAAATACCACGTGGTCGGCAACTGGCTGCTCAACGGCGTCAAACCGCCGCGTCACGACTGGTCCTGATCATGGCCGAATGGTTCAAAAACATTTACTGGGCGGACATTGGCCAGGCCTGTCTCGATACCTTGAGCATGCTTGGCGCCGCCCTCGGTTTTACTGTGCTGCTGGGGTTGCCGCTGGGGGTGGTGCTGTTCCTCACCGGTAAGCGCCAGTTGCACGAAGCCATCGGCGTTTACCGGGTGTTGTCGGTGATCGTGAACATGCTGCGTTCGCTGCCGTTCATCATTTTGCTGATTGTGTTGATTCCGCTGACAACGCTGCTGGTCGGCACTTCGCTGGGCGTGCCGGGGACCATTCCGCCGCTGGTGGTTGGCTGCACGCCGTTCTTCGCGCGGCTGGTGGAAACCGCCTTGCGCGAAGTCGATCGCGGCGTCGTGGAGGCGACCCAGGCCATGGGCGGCACCACCTGGCAAATCATCCGCCACACCTTGTTGCCCGAGGCTCGCGGCGGGTTGCTGGCGGCGGTCACTGTCACCGCCATCGTGCTGGTGGATTACACGGCGATGGCCGGGGTGATTGGTGGCGGTGGCCTGGGCGACCTGGCGATCCGCTACGGCTACCAGCGATTCCAGACCGACGTGATGGTGGTCACCGTGGTGCTTTTGCTGATCCTGGTCCAGGCCCTGCAAATGACCGGCGACCGATTGGTGGCGCGCTACAGCCGACGATAAACATTCGACTCAACAAAAAAACTCAGGCCTCACGTCCGCCCCACGACGGCCACTCAATCTGCCTAGGAGCACAACATGAAAAAGACCCTGGCCATTCTGGCTGCCCTTGTGTCGTTGAGCGTTCACGCCAACGAAAAACTCACCGTCGGCGCCACGCCGGTGCCGCACGCGGAGATCCTCGAGTTCGTCAAACCCACCCTGGCCAAGGAAGGCGTGGATCTGGACATCAAGGTCTTCACTGACTTCATCCAGCCCAACCAGCAGCTTGCCCTGAAGAACCTCGACGCCAACTATTACCAGTACCGGCCGTTTCTCGATGACTACAACAAGACCCGTCACACCGATCTGGTGCCGGTGGTCGGTGTGCACATCGAACCGTTCGGGGCCTATTCGACCAAGATCAAAAACATCGCCGAACTGAAGGATGGCGCCACCGTTTCCATCCCCAACGACCCGGTGAACACTGGTCGCGCACTGGTGCTGCTGCACGAAGCCGGGCTGATCAAACTCAAGGACCCGAGCAACACCCTGGCGACTCAGCGCGACATCGCCGAAAACCCGAAGCATTTGAAAATTCGTGAATTGGAAGGTGCGTTGCTGGCGCGTTCGGTGAGTCAGGTGGACCTGGCGTTCGTGTTCGCCAACTACGCACTGGAAGCGGGGATCGACACCAACAGCGCGTTGATCGTCGAGAAGGGCAAGAGCCTGTACATCGAATTCCTGGTGGCCCGCCCGGACAACATCAACGACCCGGGTTTGCAGAAACTGGCCAAGGCGTTGAATTCCGATGAAGTGCGGCAGTTCATCTTGACCCGCTACAAAGGGCAGATTGCGCCGGGGTTCTGATCTCCAGCCATTCTTGAGGACGCCTTCGCGGGCAAGCCTCGCTCCTACAGGTACGGCGATGCTTTTGTAGGAGCGAGGCTTGCCCGCGAAGGCCGCACCGCTATTTCGGATCTGCCGACGATTCCAACAGCTGCGCCCCCGGCCCCCGATCCCCCAACACATCACCAAAATTACGCAACGGACACGCCTCCATCGACAAACACCCACAGCCAATACAGCCGTTGAGCGTATCCCGCAGCAAGGTCAGCTGATTGATTCGCTCATCCAGCTCCCGGCGCCATTGCGCCGACAACACCTTCCAGTCCGCCGCCGTCGGCGCGCGGTTATCCGGCAGGGTTTTCAACGCCTCGCCAATCTCCGCCAGCGGAATCCCCAAGCGCTGCGCCACTTTGATCAACGCCACCCGCCGCAACACTTCACGCGGATAGCGCCGCTGGTTGCCCTGATTGCGCGTGCTTTTGATCAACCCCCTGGCTTCATAAAAATGCAGCGCCGTGACCGCCACGCCGCTGCGGGCGGCGACCTGGCCGACGGTGAGCTCTTTATGCAGTTGTTGCGAGGTGATCATGTGAAAAATGTCCCTTGACCTCTAGTTAACTCGAGGTTTTACCCTGCAGGCCTTCGGATCGCAAGATCCGGCTTACACGTCAGTGGGGACTCTTCATGCAA
Source organism: Pseudomonas sp. MM213 (assembly GCF_020423045.1). Taxonomy (NCBI): domain Bacteria; kingdom Pseudomonadati; phylum Pseudomonadota; class Gammaproteobacteria; order Pseudomonadales; family Pseudomonadaceae; genus Pseudomonas; species Pseudomonas sp. MM213. The sequence goes on along the minus strand of NZ_CP081943.1, from coordinate 2,723,787 downwards.
GCGCCAGAGAAAAATCGCAGCTTCACCCAATTGATCGAATTCGAGATCGAACCCCATCAACAGGCCGCCCTGGTGTCGGCGCTGTCGTTACAGACCGAACGCCTGGCCCAGCGTTACAGCGGTTTTCTCAGTGCGAGCATCCAGGCCAGCGACGATGGCCGGCGGGTGCTCAATTACCTGCAATGGCAATCGCGGGAGGCGGGGGAAGCCGCGTTTCAGGGTTTTGAAAGCGGCGAGCAGGATTTCTGGCAACTGATCCGCGCCCATCAGGCGAAAACCGTGACGTTCGGCTCGTTCCAGGTGCTGCACAGCCTGGAACGCAGCCACGACAACGCGCTGCATTGCAATCTAGTGAGCTAAATCGACAGCTGCATCAAGCGCTCGCCCTGCACGTTTTCCGTGGGCCGGCGCTTGTTCACCGCCAGCTCACCGATCTTGATCAGGCGCGTGCGTGTGACGTTGCGGCTCAAGCCCAGCAGCGCGGCGGTGTGCACCTGGTTGTAATGGCTGAAACGGTAAGCCGCGCGCAGCAAGGCGTCCTCGACTTTCTCGTGCAGCGCGCCGGCCTGTTCCTCGAACAGCTTTTGAAACGCGCGGTCGAGCAAGGCTTCCGGTGAATCGTCGAGCTGGCTGTGATAGTCGTCCTGACGCTCGATGCGCATGTTCGACAAGCGCAGGTCATCGCGCTCGATCACGCCGTTACGGCAGATCAGCAAGGTGTGGTGAATGACGTTTTCCAGTTCGCGGATGTTGCCCGGCCAACTGTAACTGCGCAGTTTCAGCTCGGCTTCCTTGCTGATGGTGATGGAGCCGTAGCCGAGGCGCTGACTGTAGGCTTCGACGAAGTGCCGGGTCAGCGGCAGGATGTCGCCGGGGCGATCACGCAGCGGGCTCAGTTCCAGGCTGACCACGTCGAGGCGGTAATACAGGTCCTCGCGGAAATGCCCGGCGTTGATGGCTTTTTCCAGTTGCACGTTGGTCGCCGCCAGCACGCGCACGTTGATTGGAATGCTTTTGCGCGAACCCAGGCGCACCACTTCGCGCTCCTGCAACACCCGCAGCAACTTCACCTGAATCGCCATCGGCAGATCACCGATTTCATCGAGGAACAAGGTGCCGCCGTCGGCCTCTTCGAACCAGCCGGCCTTGGCGCTCAAGGCGCCGGTGAACGCACCTTTTTCGTGGCCGAACAATTCGGCCTCGACCAGGGATTCGGAGAATGCGCCGCAGTTCACCGCCACGAACGGGCGGTTTCGCCGGGCGCTGAGGTTGTGGATATGCCGCGCCACCAGCTCCTTGCCGGTGCCGGTTTCGCCGATGATCAGCACGCTGGCTTCACTCGGCGCGACCTGTTGCAAATGCGCGAGCAAGGCCTGGGATTTCGGGTCTTCGAACACTTGCGCGGTGGCGCGGATCGACGTGGCCAGGGCGGGCGAGGGTGGTAAGGTCAGCAGTTGCATGGGGGCAGGCTCCATGAGAAGGCTATGAATAGAAAGTCGGAATCGGCAGGGACTGGTTCAACGCCCAATCGCCCAGTTCATGGAGTTTGTAATCCACCGGGTCGTGCAGGGTTTGCGTGCGCAGGTTGCGCCAGTGGCGGTCCAGGCGCAGCGAGGCGTGAGTCGAGCGCGCACCGGTTACTTCGAACAGCCGGCTACAGAGTTCGAGGCCGTTGCGCGTGGCGGCGACCTTGGCCGTGGCAATCGCGGTGGCGAGGTGTCCACGTTCTTCGGCGCTGAGGTTCGGGCCTTTCGCCCAGGCCTTGTCGAGCAAGTCGGCGGCGCGTTCCACCAGCAAACGAACGCCTTCGAGCGCAACCCAGAATTCGCCGTAATGGCCGAGCACATACGGGTCCTGACGCACATCCTGAGCGCTGGATTTGTGCCACGGGCGGGTTTCGGTGAGGGTGTATTGCCGCGCTTCTTCGAAGGCACCTTCGGCGATGCCGAGGAACATGTGCGTAAAAGTAAGCTGCGCGATCAATGGCCGCAGGCAGGCGAGCGGTGTGCTCAGCGGACCCGGGTCGAGCAGCAATTCCGATTCTTCGACCCGCACCCGTTCGAACGAAGCGCTGCCGCTGTCGGTCTGGCGCTGGCCCATGTTGTTCCAGTCGTTGTGCAGGGTGATGCCGCTGCGGCCGCTGGGGATGGCCGCGATCAACAGCTTGCCGCCGGCGCTTTCATCCACTGCCGAGGCGATCAGCATTTCCGAATCGCTGGCGCCGGAGCAGAAACTTTTCTTGCCGGAAAACTCGCGCCAGCCACCGAGTTTTTTCACCACGGTGCGGGTATCGAGCGGGTTTAGGGCATTGCCCCAGAACCAGTTCTTGCGCGCGGTCTGTTCGAACCACGGCTGCCACTGCTCGGGTCGGGCGAACAGGCGCACGGTGGCGAGCATCAGGTGATGAAAGCCGAAGACGTGGGCAATCGAACTGTCGACCTTGGCGAACTCGCGCACGATGGTCAGGGTTTCACTCCAGCTGGCGCCGAGGCCGCCGTACTGGGTGGGAATGCTCAACGCGAGCAGACCGCTTTGGCGCAGGGCGTCACGCTCGGCTTTCGGCGTACCGCCACGTTCGTCGCGCTCGACCGCGGTCAAGGCAAACTCGGCGGCCAACTGGCGGGCGGTTTGCAGGGGGGATAACAGGGCGCTTAGCGGCTTGGCAGTCACGCGGGGTTCCTCAATAAATTCGACACCGTCCCCTGTAGGAGCGAGGCTTGCCCGCGAAGGCGTCGTATCAGCCAACATCCATTTTGAATGTCCGGACGCTTTCGCGGGCAAGCCTCGCTCCTACAGGTAGTAGGTGGGTCAGGCCGTGGCTTTGGCGGGCAGCACATCATTGGCGATCATTTCGCCAAACGGCCCGGTGAGGTTGGTCACGCCACGCCCCGCCAGGCTTGCGTACGGTTCAGGCAACAGCGGGAACACCAGCTCGGCAAAGCGATACGCCTCTTCAAGGTGCGGATAACCGGAAAAGATAAAGCTCTCGATCCCCAGGTCCGCGTATTCCTTGATCCGCGCCGCCACTTGCTGCGGATCACCCACCAGCGCCGTGCCGGCACCGCCGCGTACCAGGCCGACACCGGCCCACAGGTTGGGGGCGATTTCCAGGTTGTCGCGACGCCCGTCATGCAGCGCCGCCATGCGCCGCTGGCCTTCGGAGTCAAAGCGCGAGAACGACTTTTGCGCGGCGGCGATGGTCTCGTCGCTGATGTGTTCGATCAGTTTGTCGGCGGCTTTCCACGCCTCTTCGGCCGTCTCGCGAACGATCACGTGCAAGCGAATCCCGAACTTCACCGTGCGCCCGTTGCGTGCTGCACGCTCACGCACATCGGCGAGTTTTTCCGCGACGGCGGCCGGTGGTTCGCCCCAGGTCAGGTAGACATCGACCTGCTCGGCGGCGAGTTCATGGGCGGCTTCGGACGAACCACCGAAGTACAGCGGCGGATAGGGTTTCTGCACCGGCGGATAAAGGGCCTTCGCGTTTTGCACTTGCAGGTGTTTGCCTTCGAAGTCCACCGCTTCGCCTTGCAGCACGCGACGCCAGATCTGCAGGAATTCGTCGGTGACTTCATAACGCTCGCTGTGATCGAGGAAGATCCCGTCGCCACGGTTTTCGTCCGGGTCGCCACCGGTCACCACGTTGATCAGCAAGCGGCCGTTGGACAGACGATCCAAAGTCGCGGCCATACGCGCCGAGACGGTTGGCGAAATAATCCCCGGACGAATCGCCACCAGATAACGCAGGCGTTCGGTCAACGGCACCAGCGCTGAAGCGATGACCCAGGAATCCTCGCAGGAACGCCCGGTGGGAATCAGCACGCCGTGATAGCCGAGGCTGTCGGCGGCCTGCGCGACTTGTTTCAGATAGTTGAGCGTCACCGGGCGAGCGCCCTGGGTGGTGCCCAGGTAATGGCCATCGCCGTGGGTCGGCAGAAACCAGAAAACATCCATGAAAAGATCCTTAAGCGATTTTCAGCAGATTTTTGGGGTGCACGCCGAACAACGGCGCAGCGCGTTCTGCAGCCAGTTGAATGCGGGCCTTTAGAAGTTCACTGGTTATTTGGTAATTGGCAAAATCGGCTTCGGTGGCGTAGACGCCGATCGGCAAGGTCAGCGCCTGGAAGAAACTGAACAGCGGGCGCAACTGGTGATCGAGCACCAGCGCATGCCGTTCGCTGCCACCGGTGGCGGCGAGCAACACCGGCGTATTGATCAGCGCGTTCAAGTCGATCAGGTCGAAGAGGTGTTTAAGCAGGCCCGGATAGGAGCCGCGATAAACCGGCGCGGCGACGATCAGCAGGTCAGCGTTTTCGATGGCTTGCAGCTCGGCTTCGATGTCGGCGCTCAGTTCCTGGCGCGACAGGGCCGCGCCCAGTGGCCGGGCGATGTCGCCCAGTTCGATCAGCTTGCTCTCGATCGGCAATTGCCCGGCCAGTTCGGCCAACAGCGCTTGGGTCAGCACCAACGTGCGGGACGGACGCCAGGTACCGCCGGAGAGGGCAACGACTTTCAATGGACGCGACATGATCAGTTCCTTTTTAAACAGTTGCTCAGCGAGCAGTGAGTAGTGAGTAGTCACAGGGCTTGAGCAAGAGCTGTACCAATCCTTCGAGCCCACGATTTACGTGGCTTGCAGCGCATTGATGACTGCGTGCTGTTCGATTTTAAGGACTGTTTGTTGAATGACTGTTGCCTGGCAAACAGTTGCGTGGGCAACAGTTGTGTAAGGCGATGGAGTTGTTATAAAGGCTGTTTGTTATTCCTCAAAAGATCATTGAAAGATATTTATAGATCATTAAGAAATATGCACGCCCTTGTAGGAGCCGGCTTGCTGGCGATGAGGCCCGTGAGTCATACGGTGTTCTTACGGTCGTCATCGCCAGCAAGCCGGCTCCTACAGGGTGGGGCGATTCCACTTCAATACCCACTATCGAGAGCGTTGATTTCTGCCCATCCAAAGGCGCGAGTAGCCTGTGTTCATTGCCCCGAACCCAGATGCCAGGACGCCAGACCATGAAACCTCTACTCGCCACTTTCCTGCTGCTCGCCGTCTCCGTTCTCGCCGGATGTGCCAGCCACGTATCCCCGGAACTGCGGCCCTACACCGCCGAGGAAACCCGTGAACTGGCACTGGAATCGCTGAATCGTCGCGGTTTGTCCTTCGATGAATACCACGCGAAAAAAGCTGAATTGCTCGGTCAGCCACAGAAATCCTTCAGCTTCGACAAACAAGGCGAAATGAACGCCGAGCGCACTGTTCAACTGCACGGTCGCCCAAGCTGAGCGACTGTACTGCTCGAAGTTTCACCCAACTGTCCATGGGTTTCCCGGCAGGCGTGCGATAGGGTCAATACCTGAATGACCCTGACGGACTGCCACCAATGACGCTCTCGCTCGATCTGCTGCTGGGTTTCGCCCTGTTCGCTCTCGTTACCTCGATCACCCCCGGCCCGAACAACACGATGTTGCTGGCATCGGGCGTGAACTTCGGCTTTAACCGCACCATCCCCCACATGCTTGGCATTACCTGCGGGTTCTTCGTCCTGGTGGTGGCGGTGGGTTTTGGTCTGGGCGCAGTGTTTCAAAGCTATCCGTTGCTCTACACCGTGCTGCGCTACGTTGGCGCGGCGTATTTGTTGTACCTGGCGTGGAAAATCGCGCATTCCGGTCCGGTATCCGACGGCGAGAACGGTGAAAGCAAACCGATCAGCTACCTCGGCGCGGCCGCATTCCAGTGGGTCAACCCCAAGGCCTGGATCATGGCCATCGGTGCAATCAGCACCTACACGCCGATGCAGGGCTATTTCACCAACGTCATCGTGATTGCGGCGGTTTTCGCCCTGATCAACCTGCCGAGCGTCGGTGTCTGGGCCGCGTGCGGCACGCTGCTGCACAACGTGCTCAAGGACCGCCGCTGGTTGCGCGTGTTCAATTGGGGCATGGCCGCGTTGCTGGTGGTTTCGCTGTATCCGTTGATGCTGGAAAGCTTTAGCTGACGCATTGCTTCAACCGGTTGCCCGATGCCTGTTAAGCTCGACTTCAGGAGCGTTCCTACGCACTTTCAAGTGAAGTCGTACTTTCTTAACGCATCCGATCAGGTATTGCTGGTGCACGGGTTGCCAGCACCTGATCCCGGAACAAGCTCTGCGAGTCTTTTATGAATAAACGTCCGTTGTATTTCGACTACGCCGCCACCACGCCGGTGGACGAGCGGGTCATCAAGGTCATGGTCGAGTGTCTGGGGTTTGCCGGGAACTTCGGCAATCCTGCGTCCAGCTCCCATGCATTCGGCCAACAGGCCCGGCAATCGGTCGAGCAGGCGCGACAGCAAGTCGCCCAACTGGTGGGGGCGCAAGCCGACCAGATCGTCTGGACCTCCGGCGCCACCGAATCGAATAACCTCGCCCTCAAGGGCGTGGCCCAGGCTCGCGGGGTGCCCGGCGGGCACATAATCACCAGCCAGATCGAACACAAGGCGATTCTCGACACCGCAAGGCAATTGCAGGATGCCGGTGTTGCCGTGACGTATCTGGTGCCCGACGCGCAAGGTCTGATCACACCGCAAGCGGTCAGCGAAGCGATGCGCGAGGACACCTTTCTGGTGTCACTGATGCTGGTCAACAACGAGTTGGGCACGGTCAATGACATCGCCGCCATCGGCGAGGTCGTGCGTGCCCGCGAGGCGTTGTTCCATGTCGATGCGGCCCAGGGCGCGGGGAAAGTGGCCATCGACCTGGCGCGATTGCCGGTGGACCTGATGTCGTTTTCGGCGCACAAGATCTACGGTCCCAAAGGCATCGGCGCGCTGTATGTCGGGCCTCGCGCGCAACAGCGTTTGCAGGCGCAGATTCACGGGGGCGGCCATGAAGGTGGTTTGCGTTCCGGGACCCTGGCGACTCACCAGATTGCCGCCATGGGCGTGGCGTTCGCCTTGGCCGCGCAACTGTTCGATGAAGAGAAAGCCACGATTGCGCGCCTGCGCGAGCGCTTGCTCGAACACCTGTCGGGCATACCCGGCGTTCGCCTCAACGGCAGCGCGACCCAGCGCATCCCTCACACCTTGAGCCTGACCTTCAGTGAAGGCGAGTTCAACTCCGCGGCGTTGAGCGCATCGATTGCGTTTTCTGCGACCTCGGCCTGTAATTCCGCGAGCAATGCGCCGTCCCATGTGCTGCTGGCACTGGGGCATGACGCCCGTTCGGCGAGCCGCACCATTCGCTTGAGCCTGGGGCGTTTCACGACCGAGCAGGACATCGACCAGGCGGCACAACTGATTAAAGCGGCCTGCGCCAGTGCCCCGGCATTCTGGCAATAAGGCCTCAAGTGCCGACGTTGATCGGCACTCAACAATAATGATGAAGTGATTAGCAGGAGACATGATGAGTACGCAGCCTTCGATCAATGGATCGGTGCCCCAGCGCCTGGCGCACACCCGCGAGCTGATGAGCCGGGAGGGCATTCACGCCCTGCTGGTGCCGTCGGCCGATCCGCACCTGTCGGAATACCTGCCGGGCTACTGGCAAGGACGGCAATGGCTGTCGGGCTTTCATGGCTCGGTGGGCACGCTGATCGTCACGCCGGATTTTGCCGGCGTCTGGGCCGACAGCCGTTATTGGGAGCAAGCGACCAAGGAACTCAAAGGCAGCGGCATCGAACTGGTCAAGCTGCAACCGGGTCAACCCAGCCCGCTGGACTGGCTGGCCGAGCAAACCCCTGAAGGCGGCGTCGTCGCGGTAGACGGTGCGGTGATGGCCGTGGCCTCGGCACGTACGTTGGGTAGCAAGCTCGAAGAGCGCGGCGCCCGTCTGCGCACCGACATCGATCTGTTGAGCGAAGTCTGGAGCGATCGTCCGACGCTGCCGAACGAGCCGGTCTATCAGCACCTGCCGCCTCAGGCGACGGTCAGCCGTGGCGAAAAACTCGCCAACCTGCGTGAGGTGTTGAAAGAGCGTGGCGCCGACTGGCATTTCATTGCCACCCTCGACGACATCGCCTGGCTGTTCAACCTGCGCGGCGGCGATGTGTCGTTCAACCCGGTGTTTGTCTCTTTCGCCTTGATCAGCCAACAACAGGCAACCCTGTTCGTGGCCTTGAGCAAAGTCAGCGCCGAGCTGCGTGCGGTCCTCGAACAGGACGGCGTGACCCTGCGCGATTACAGCGAAGTGGCCGACGCCTTGCGCGCAGTGCCGAGCGGCGCGAGCCTGCAAGTCGATCCGGCACGCGTCACCGCTGGTTTACTGGATAACCTGAACAGCGGCGTGAAACTGGTCGAAGGCCTGAACCCGACGACATTGGCCAAATCGCAGAAAAGCCTGGCCGATGCCGAGCATATCCGTAAGGCCATGGAGCAGGATGGCGCGGCGCTGTGCGAATTCTTCGCCTGGCTGGAGTCGGCGTGGGGCCGCGAGCGCATCACCGAACTGACCATCGACGAACACCTGACCGCAGCGCGCACGCGTCGTCCGGATTACGTGTCGTTGAGTTTCAACACCATTGCTGCGTTCAACGCCAACGGGGCGATGCCGCATTACCACGCGACCGAAGAAGAGCACGCGGTGATCGAGGGCGACGGTCTGTTGCTGATCGACTCCGGCGGCCAATACCTGGGCGGCACCACCGACATCACGCGGATGGTGCCGGTCGGTACGCCAACCGCTGAGCAGAAGCGCGATTGCACACGTGTGCTCAAAGGCGTCATTGCGCTGTCCCGTGCGCAATTCCCTCGGGGCATTTTGTCGCCGTTGCTGGACTCCATCGCCCGTGCGCCGATCTGGGCGGAAAACGTTGATTACGGTCACGGCACCGGTCACGGCGTCGGCTACTTCCTCAACGTTCACGAAGGCCCGCAAGTGATTGCCTATCAAGCTGTTGCTGCGCCGCAAACCGCGATGCAGCCGGGCATGATCACTTCCATCGAGCCGGGCACCTACCGTCCGGGTCGCTGGGGAGTGCGGATCGAGAACCTGGTGTTGAACCGTGAAGCGGGCAAGAGCGAATTCGGTGAGTTCCTGAAATTCGAAACCCTGACCCTGTGCCCGATCGACACGCGCTGCCTGGAACCGTCGTTGCTGACTCAGGACGAAAAACAGTGGTTCAACGCGTATCACGCCGAAGTGCGCGAACGCTTGAGTCCGCTGGTCGACGGTGCAGCCCTTGAGTGGCTGAACACTCGGACCGCTGCTATCTGATCGGCTTGAGTTCAGGCGCTGCTTCCAGCGCCTGGCTCATGTAGTCGACAAAGGCTTTGACCCTGGCGGATTGGCGACGATTCGCCGGGGACACGGCATGCATCGGCAGTGACTGCGCGGTGTAGTCCTGCAAAATCGCGGTCACTCGCCCGGCTTTCAAGTCTTCGCTGAACAGCCACACCGGCGACAACGCAATCCCCAGTCCCCCCAGCACCATCTCGCGAATCGCCTCCGAGTTGTTGCTTTGCGCATTGCCCTTGATCCGCACCTCGTGGCGTCGATTGTTTTTCTCGAAAACCCATAGATTCTGACTGTTCAACAGATTGAACTGCAGGCAGTTGTGCCCGCCCAGTTCTGCCGGCGTGTGCGGCCGGCCGTGTTTTTTGAGGTAGGCCGGCGCTGCGACAGTTACGCGGTGGGTGGTGCCGATGTGGCGGGCGATCAGGCCGCTGTCATTCAGTTCGCCGATTCTGAAGGTGACATCCAGTCCTTCGCTGACCAGGTCCTGGTTTTGATCACTCAGTTGCAGGTCGATTTCTATGCCGGGATGGCGCTCAAGGAATTGCGCCAGTCGTGGAGCAATCTGCAAACGCCCGAAGCTGACCGAGGAGCCGATGCGCAGGTGGCCGGCAATGCGCTCCTTGCCGGACTGGAAACTGTGCTCGGCCGCATCGACGGCCGCGAGGATTTGTCGACATTCGTTGTAGTACCGCTGGCCTTCATCCGTCAGGGAAAGCTGGCGGGTGCTGCGTGCAATCAGTTTTCCGCCCAGCCCGGTCTCCAGCGCCTTGAGCACTTTGCTGATGGTGGGCTGGCTGGTCTGCATCTCTCGGGCAACGGCAGAAAAGCTGCCGCGTTCGACGACCCTTACGAAGATTGCCATTGCATTGAGTTTGTCCACGGGAGTTCTCATTGATGCCAGATAGGCATGGTCACTATAGCTATTTAGCGTCTTATCAGCATGAGTCGGTTGGCCGAAGATTTATCCCACAGCCACCTCTGACGGGAATATGCGAAATGACTGACTCACTTGAAATGCGCGCTCTGATTGTCGACTCGGCCAACGCGCCGCTACGCTTGGTTTCCATTCAACGACCGGTGCCTGAAGCAGGGCAGGTATTGGTCCGGATCAAAGCCAGCGGGGTAAATCCACTGGACGGGAAAATCCGTTCGGGCCAGGCCGCCCATGCACGTCAGTCATTGCCGGCGGTGTTGGGCATTGATCTGGCGGGAACCATCGAGGCGTTGGGGGAAGGGGTCAGTGGATGGCTACCGGGCGATGAGGTTTATGCCATGGCCACCGGCATTGGCGGGGCGCAGGGTTCGTTGGCGGAGTACGCAGCAATCGATGCCAGACTGCTGGCGCGCAAGCCAGGCAATTTGAGTATGCGTGAGGCGGCGGGGTTGCCGTTGGTGTTGATTACGGCGTGGGAAGGGTTGGTGGACCGGGCGCGGGTGCGTGCGGGGCAGAAGGTGCTGATTCATGGCGGTGCGGGTGGTGTGGGGCATGTGGCGGTGCAAATAGCCCGCGCCTTCGGTGCCCAGGTGTTTGCCACCGGTTCTGCCAGGCATCAGGCAATCATCGAAGGCTTCGGTGCGACGTTTATCGACTATCGCCAGTCTTCGGTCGAGGAATATGTAGCGCAACACACGGATGGGGAGGGCTTCGATATCGTCTACGACACGGTGGGCGGTGAGACACTGGATGCGTCATTCAAGGCTGTACGGGTTTATCACGGTCATGTGTTGAGTTGCCTCGGTTGGGGGCAGCACAGTTTGGCGCCGCTCTCGTTTCGTGGCGCAACCTATTCCGGCGTATTTACGTTATTGCCGTTACTCACCGGCGTGGGGCGCGAGCGTCACGGGGAGATTCTTCGTGAGGCGGCTCTCTTGATCGAGGCGGGCAAGCTGAAGCCGATAATGGATCCTCGGGCGTTCACTCTGCAAACCGCCGAGGCCGCCCATGAGCTGCAGTTTTGCGGAGCGGCTCAGGGGCGGTTGGTCATCGAGATTTAACGCAGGGCTTCAATCACGAAGTCCAGTCGATCCTGGCCGAAGAACAGCTGGTTATCGATGAACATGCTGGGGGCGCCGAACACGCCGCGTTGCACCGCTTTCTCGGTGTTGTCCTTGAGCGCGGCCTTGACGTCTTCATCGGCGGTCAAGGCCAGCACTTCGTTGGGGTCAAAGCCGTTCTGCGTCAACACTGAAGCGACGGTCGCCGGGTCATCGAGGCTGCGTCCCTCGACCCAAAGCGCTTTAAACAGGCAGTCGATGAATGCCTGGAAGCGTTCGGGATGACGTAACTGCATGCCAGTGACGGCGCGCATCAGCATCAATGTATTAATGGGAAAGTGCGGATTGAACTTCAGTGGCACGCCATAACGTTTGGCGTAGCGGTCCAGGTCCTGAAACATATAGAGGCCCTTGGCCGGAATGGTCGCAGGGGAAGCGTTGCCGGTGGCTTTGAAAACGCCGCCCAGCAGCATCGGGATGTAGACCAGTCGGCTGTCTGTCTGCTCGCAGATTTTCGGCAGTTGGGTATAGGCCAGGTAGGTGGCAGGGCTGCCGAGGTCGAAGTAGAACTCAACGGTTTTGCTCATGTTCAATGCGCTCTGTTTATTGTTATTGGGGAGGGCTTACCAGCGTTCGCTCCAGGGGCGCAGGTCCAGCTCGAAGGTCCAGGCGTCACGGGGCTGACTGTGCAGGTACCAGTAGTTTTCGGCGATGTGTTCGGGATTGAGGATGCCATCCAGATCCTTGGTGGCGTACTTCTCAGGAAAGGTGTCGCGGATAAAGTCGGTATCGATAGCGCCGTCAACGACGACGTGGGCAACGTGAATATTCATCGGCCCCAGTTCGCGGGCCATGCTTTGAGCCAGTGCGCGAATGCCGTGCTTGGCACCGGCGAATGCTGCAAATCCGGCGGCACCCCGCAGGCCGGCAGTCGCGCCGGTAAACAGAATCGTGCCCCGCTGACGCTTGGCCATGCGCTTGGCCACTTCACGGGCATTGAGAAATCCTGAGAAACAGGCCATTTCCCATATCTTGAAATACTTGCGAGCGGTTTCTTCGAGAATGCTGCACGGCACATTGGCGCCGATGTTGAACACAAACGCTTCGATGGGGCCGATCTGGCTTTCAATCTGCTCGACCAGCGCAATCACGTCCTCTTCCTTGCGCGCATCACAGGCAAAACCATGGGCTTCACCGCCCTCGGCTTTGATGGCGTCCACCAATGGCTGGAGTTTGTCCGCACTGCGCCGGGTGACACAGGCGACAAATCCTTCTTCAGCAAAACGCTTGGCAATAGCTCCACCAGTAGCATCACCGGCGCCGACAACCAGTACGACCTTCTTATTATTCATGAGGTGCTCTCTTTGCTAAACGATCGTTAACTAAACGAACGTTATGCTACGATTCGGCAGGCGTCAAGATGATCAATACTGAGGGCAAGGCAATGCGTTACTCGGCCAATCACAAACTGGAAACCAAACAGAAGCTGCTGGAAAGCAGTGCGTTGTCGGCGAAGAAGTCGGGTTTCGCAACAGTCGGTGTCGATGCCTTGATGAAGGCGATCGGCTTGAGTGGTGGGGCTTTCTACAGCCACTTTTCGTCGAAGGATGAGCTGTTCGCTTCAATTGTCGAGCGTGAGCTGGTTCAAAGTCTGGAACGATTGGGGGCGGATCAGGACCGTGACAGGCTCGAGCGCTGCCTGAAGCATTATTTAAGCATGTCCCATGTCGAACACCCGGAGTCGGGTTGCGCCTTGCCGGCATTGGGCGCCGAAATAGCCCGTTCAGACGTGCTGGTCCGGCAGCAGGCGGAGAACTGGATTTGTCGGCTACAAGAGAGTTGGGCGCGGATTCTGGAGAGCGACAGCCTGGCATGGGCGATTCTGTCGCAATGCATCGGTGCGTTGGTTGTGGCGCGAATGCTCGCCACCCCTGACATCCAGCGCACGGTACTGAAGTCCAGTTACGATGAGATCAGCCGTCAGATCGCCGGCCCGCGGACCTGAAGAGACGGCCTATTTGCAGATGACGATCATGCTGCGGCTGGTATAGCCGGCCGGGTTGAGACCAAACGGATAATCGCCAGGTTCTTCCACGCCATCCCCTGATTTCGCGATGACCTTGTATCCCTTGGGCGCACAGGAGTTTGCTGCGCTGGTGTAGCACTTGTCCCAGGATGACGACAGCCCGGAACAGTTGATATGCAATCCTTTCTTGCCACGTTTGGTATGAGTTTCCGAAGTCGCCGCGCAGCCCGCAATTGCAAGTATGGCGATCAGTATCAAAATTCGTTTCATTGCTGTCCTTATAGCGTCCCCGGATCTTTGCGCCCGGGTCTGGCCGTGTTCGCTTTAGCTTGAAGCGTTCTTATATCCCTATCGTGAAAAATCCATGTCTGACACTGGGTTACGGGCCTAAACATGGCCTAATTGCGCGGTAAATACCAGACCTTCGTCAAATCCTGTATTAATCCGCGGCAACCGCAGGTTTGGCGGCACCGCCCATGGTCATGGTCGCGCCGACGGAAGCCAGAATGATGCAGATGATAGCCATCCACTGTGACAGTGAGAGGTATTCATGGAGGAACAACAGACCTGACAGGGCACCGACCGCGGGCTCAATACTCATCAGCGTGCCGAAGGTGCGGGCTGGCATTCGGGTCAGGGCGACCATCTCCAGCGTATAGGGCAGGGCAGTGGACAACAGGGCGACGCCGATCGCTATGGGAATCAGCGATGGCGTCAGCAGCGCGGTGCCGGCATGCACAATACCGATAGGCGCTACGAACAGTGCGGCAATCATGACGCCCAGTGCAGCAGTCTGTACGCCATTGTCTGCGCCGGCCTTCTGGCCGAATAGAATGTACAACGCCCAGCAGACTCCGGCCCCCAAGGCATAACCCGCACCGACCAGATCGATACCGGCAGTCGTGGCTCCCGTGGGTATCAATAACAGCAACCCGATGGCGGCCAGTGCGATCCATAAAAAGTCGATCGCGCGACGTGAGGCATAAATAGCAACCGCCAGCGGCCCGGTGAACTCCAGCGCTACCGCGATTCCCAATGGGACTGTGCGTAGGGACATATAGAAGAGGAAGTTCATGCCGCCGAGTGCCATCCCGTAGACAATGACCGTGCGCAAGGATTTCGCGGTGAGCTTCGCACGCCATGGGCGCAGCAGTATCAGCATGATTACGCTGGCGAAAATCAACCGCAGGGTCGTTGTCCCCTGCGCACCGATAACCGGGAACATGCTTTTGGCCAGGGAGGCTCCGGACTGGATCGACGCCATGGCTATCAATAGCAGGCCAACCGAGAACAGGGTCGAGGCAAGGCTGCGGGGGTGGTCATTCATTGCGTGGCATCGTCCAAGGCAGGAAACGAACGTATTGTTCTAGTGTTGGGCAATATACTGCGCATTCAAGGTGTTCGCGTCTATATATAAGCAGTGATTTTGAGCATCCTGATAGAAAGGCTAAATTAGGGGTTGACGGCAGATTCTGGAAGTCTATAATTCGCCCCACTTCCGGCGCAGTCGAAACGGAAAACTCCTTGGTAAACAAAGAGTTACGCAGTTTTCGATAGCGAGTTGCTTCAGGTCATCGAAGCCCAGAAGGAGTTGAAGGAGCGGTGTTGTTTGGCTCTTTTGGCGGTTCGATCTTCTCGGTCGAAAGCGGAGAAAAAGAGGTGTTGACAGCAGCGAGTAACGCTGTAGAATTCGCCTCCCGCTAACGAGAGATCGGAAGCGCAAGTGGTTGAAGTTGCAAAGGAAACTTTGAAAACTTCTGAAAATAACCGCTTGACAGATACAGGGGACGCTGTAGAATGCGCGCCTCGGTTGAGACGAAAGATCTTAACCAACCGCTCTTTAACAACTGAATCAAGCAATTCGTGTGGGTGCTTGTGGAGTCAGACTGATAGTCAACAAGATTATCAGCATCACAAGTTACTCCGCGAGAAATCAAAGATGTAACCAACGATTGCTGAGCCAAGTTTAGGGTTTCTTAAAAACCCAAAGATGTTTGAACTGAAGAGTTTGATCATGGCTCAGATTGAACGCTGGCGGCAGGCCTAACACATGCAAGTCGAGCGGTAGAGAGAAGCTTGCTTCTCTTGAGAGCGGCGGACGGGTGAGTAATGCCTAGGAATCTGCCTGGTAGTGGGGGATAACGCTCGGAAACGGACGCTAATACCGCATACGTCCTACGGGAGAAAGCAGGGGACCTTCGGGCCTTGCGCTATCAGATGAGCCTAGGTCGGATTAGCTAGTTGGTGAGGTAATGGCTCACCAAGGCGACGATCCGTAACTGGTCTGAGAGGATGATCAGTCACACTGGAACTGAGACACGGTCCAGACTCCTACGGGAGGCAGCAGTGGGGAATATTGGACAATGGGCGAAAGCCTGATCCAGCCATGCCGCGTGTGTGAAGAAGGTCTTCGGATTGTAAAGCACTTTAAGTTGGGAGGAAGGGCATTAACCTAATACGTTGGTGTCTTGACGTTACCGACAGAATAAGCACCGGCTAACTCTGTGCCAGCAGCCGCGGTAATACAGAGGGTGCAAGCGTTAATCGGAATTACTGGGCGTAAAGCGCGCGTAGGTGGTTTGTTAAGTTGGATGTGAAATCCCCGGGCTCAACCTGGGAACTGCATTCAAAACTGACAAGCTAGAGTATGGTAGAGGGTGGTGGAATTTCCTGTGTAGCGGTGAAATGCGTAGATATAGGAAGGAACACCAGTGGCGAAGGCGACCACCTGGACTGATACTGACACTGAGGTGCGAAAGCGTGGGGAGCAAACAGGATTAGATACCCTGGTAGTCCACGCCGTAAACGATGTCAACTAGCCGTTGGGAGCCTTGAGCTCTTAGTGGCGCAGCTAACGCATTAAGTTGACCGCCTGGGGAGTACGGCCGCAAGGTTAAAACTCAAATGAATTGACGGGGGCCCGCACAAGCGGTGGAGCATGTGGTTTAATTCGAAGCAACGCGAAGAACCTTACCAGGCCTTGACATCCAATGAACTTTCCAGAGATGGATTGGTGCCTTCGGGAACATTGAGACAGGTGCTGCATGGCTGTCGTCAGCTCGTGTCGTGAGATGTTGGGTTAAGTCCCGTAACGAGCGCAACCCTTGTCCTTAGTTACCAGCACGTAATGGTGGGCACTCTAAGGAGACTGCCGGTGACAAACCGGAGGAAGGTGGGGATGACGTCAAGTCATCATGGCCCTTACGGCCTGGGCTACACACGTGCTACAATGGTCGGTACAGAGGGTTGCCAAGCCGCGAGGTGGAGCTAATCCCATAAAACCGATCGTAGTCCGGATCGCAGTCTGCAACTCGACTGCGTGAAGTCGGAATCGCTAGTAATCGCGAATCAGAATGTCGCGGTGAATACGTTCCCGGGCCTTGTACACACCGCCCGTCACACCATGGGAGTGGGTTGCACCAGAAGTAGCTAGTCTAACCTTCGGGGGGACGGTTACCACGGTGTGATTCATGACTGGGGTGAAGTCGTAACAAGGTAGCCGTAGGGGAACCTGCGGCTGGATCACCTCCTTAATCGACGACATCAGCTGCTCCATAAGTTCCCACACGAATTGCTTGATTCATTGAAGAAGACGATAAGAAGCAGCCCGAAATTGGGTCTGTAGCTCAGTTGGTTAGAGCGCACCCCTGATAAGGGTGAGGTCGGCAGTTCGAATCTGCCCAGACCCACCAATTTTTGTGTGGGATCCTGTAGCAATACGGGGCCATAGCTCAGCTGGGAGAGCGCCTGCCTTGCACGCAGGAGGTCAACGGTTCGATCCCGTTTGGCTCCACCACTACTGCTTCTGATTGTATAAAGCTTAGAAATGAGCATTCCATCGTGATGGTGGTGAATGTTGATTTCTAGTCTTTGGCTAGATCGTTCTTTAAAAATTTGGGTATGTGATAGAAAGATAGACTGGATAACACTTTCACTGGTGTTTATTCAGGCTAAGGTAAAATTTGTGAGTTTAATCGCGAATTTTCGGCGAATGTCGTCTTCACAGTATAACCAGATTGCTTGGGGTTATATGGTCAAGTGAAGAAGCGCATACGGTGGATGCCTTGGCAGTCAGAGGCGATGAAAGACGTGGTAGCCTGCGAAAAGCTTCGGGGAGTCGGCAAACAGACTTTGATCCGGAGATGTCTGAATGGGGGAACCCACCTAACATAAGTTAGGTATCTTAAGCTGAATACATAGGCTTAAGAAGCGAACCAGGGGAACTGAAACATCTAAGTACCCTGAGGAAAAGAAATCAACCGAGATTCCCTTAGTAGTGGCGAGCGAACGGGGACTAGCCCTTAAGTGGCTTTGAGATTAGCGGAACGCTCTGGAAAGTGCGGCCATAGTGGGTGATAGCCCTGTACGCGAAAATCTCTTAGTCATGAAATCGAGTAGGACGGAGCACGAGAAACTTTGTCTGAATATGGGGGGACCATCCTCCAAGGCTAAATACTACTGACTGACCGATAGTGAACTAGTACCGTGAGGGAAAGGCGAAAAGAACCCCGGAGAGGGGAGTGAAATAGATCCTGAAACCGTATGCGTACAAGCAGTGGGAGCCCACTTTGTTGGGTGACTGCGTACCTTTTGTATAATGGGTCAGCGACTTATTTTCAGTGGCGAGCTTAACCGAATAGGGGAGGCGTAGCGAAAGCGAGTCTTAATAGGGCGTCTAGTCGCTGGGAATAGACCCGAAACCGGGCGATCTATCCATGGGCAGGTTGAAGGTTGGGTAACACTAACTGGAGGACCGAACCGACTACCGTTGAAAAGTTAGCGGATGACCTGTGGATCGGAGTGAAAGGCTAATCAAGCTCGGAGATAGCTGGTTCTCCTCGAAAGCTATTTAGGTAGCGCCTCATGTATCACTGTAGGGGGTAGAGCACTGTTTCGGCTAGGGGGTCATCCCGACTTACCAAACCGATGCAAACTCCGAATACCTACAAGTGCCGAGCATGGGAGACACACGGCGGGTGCTAACGTCCGTCGTGAAAAGGGAAACAACCCAGACCGTCAGCTAAGGTCCCAAAGTTATGGTTAAGTGGGAAACGATGTGGGAAGGCTTAGACAGCTAGGAGGTTGGCTTAGAAGCAGCCACCCTTTAAAGAAAGCGTAATAGCTCACTAGTCGAGTCGGCCTGCGCGGAAGATGTAACGGGGCTCAAACCATACACCGAAGCTACGGGTATCATCTTCGGATGATGCGGTAGAGGAGCGTTCTGTAAGCCTGTGAAGGTGAGTTGAGAAGCTTGCTGGAGGTATCAGAAGTGCGAATGCTGACATGAGTAACGACAATGGGTGTGAAAAACACCCACGCCGAAAGACCAAGGTTTCCTGCGCAACGTTAATCGACGCAGGGTTAGTCGGTCCCTAAGGCGAGGCTGAAAAGCGTAGTCGATGGAAAACAGGTTAATATTCCTGTACTTCTGGTTATTGCGATGGAGGGACGGAGAAGGCTAGGCCAGCTTGGCGTTGGTTGTCCAAGTTTAAGGTGGTAGGCTGGAATCTTAGGTAAATCCGGGATTCTAAGGCCGAGAGCTGATGACGAGTGTTCTTTTAGAACACGAAGTGGTTGATGCCATGCTTCCAAGAAAAGCTTCTAAGCTTCAGGTAACCAGGAACCGTACCCCAAACCGACACAGGTGGTTGGGTAGAGAATACCAAGGCGCTTGAGAGAACTCGGGTGAAGGAACTAGGCAAAATGGCACCGTAACTTCGGGAGAAGGTGCGCCGGTGAGGGTGAAGGACTTGCTCCGTAAGCTCATGCCGGTCGAAGATACCAGGCCGCTGCGACTGTTTATTAAAAACACAGCACTCTGCAAACACGAAAGTGGACGTATAGGGTGTGACGCCTGCCCGGTGCCGGAAGGTTAATTGATGGGGTTAGCTAACGCGAAGCTCTTGATCGAAGCCCCGGTAAACGGCGGCCGTAACTATAACGGTCCTAAGGTAGCGAAATTCCTTGTCGGGTAAGTTCCGACCTGCACGAATGGCGTAACGATGGCGGCGCTGTCTCCACCCGAGACTCAGTGAAATTGAAATCGCTGTGAAGATGCAGTGTATCCGCGGCTAGACGGAAAGACCCCGTGAACCTTTACTATAGCTTTGCACTGGACTTTGAATTTGCTTGTGTAGGATAGGTGGGAGGCTTTGAAGCGTGGACGCCAGTTCGCGTGGAGCCATCCTTGAAATACCACCCTGGCAACTTTGAGGTTCTAACTCAGGTCCGTTATCCGGATCGAGGACAGTGTATGGTGGGTAGTTTGACTGGGGCGGTCTCCTCCTAAAGAGTAACGGAGGAGTACGAAGGTGCGCTCAGACCGGTCGGAAATCGGTCGTAGAGTATAAAGGCAAAAGCGCGCTTGACTGCGAGACAGACACGTCGAGCAGGTACGAAAGTAGGTCTTAGTGATCCGGTGGTTCTGTATGGAAGGGCCATCGCTCAACGGATAAAAGGTACTCCGGGGATAACAGGCTGATACCGCCCAAGAGTTCATATCGACGGCGGTGTTTGGCACCTCGATGTCGGCTCATCACATCCTGGGGCTGAAGCCGGTCCCAAGGGTATGGCTGTTCGCCATTTAAAGTGGTACGCGAGCTGGGTTTAGAACGTCGTGAGACAGTTCGGTCCCTATCTGCCGTGGACGTTTGAGATTTGAGAGGGGCTGCTCCTAGTACGAGAGGACCGGAGTGGACGAACCTCTGGTGTTCCGGTTGTCACGCCAGTGGCATTGCCGGGTAGCTATGTTCGGAATAGATAACCGCTGAAAGCATCTAAGCGGGAAACTAGCCTCAAGATGAGATCTCACTGGGACCTTGAGTCCCCTGAAGGGCCGTCGAAGACTACGACGTTGATAGGTTGGGTGTGTAAGCGCTGTGAGGCGTTGAGCTAACCAATACTAATTGCCCGTGAGGCTTGACCATATAACACCCAAGCAATTTGACTACTCGAAAGAGCATCAGATTGCGGTGTGTGAAGACGCAATGAACCGAAAGTTCGAGAGCAACACACAAACTATCGCATACCCGATTCGCTGGAACGTCGTAAGACGCGTCAGCTCAAGAATTTCTTGACGACCATAGAGCATTGGAACCACCTGATCCCATCCCGAACTCAGCAGTGAAACGATGCATCGCCGATGGTAGTGTGGGGTTTCCCCATGTGAGAGTAGGTCATCGTCAAGATTAAATTCCGAAACCCCAATTGCGAAAGCAGTTGGGGTTTTGTTTTGCCCGCAGGAAAGTGGCGAAAAAAAGGGCAGCCACATTGGCGACCCTTGAAGGCACTGCATTGTCAGTGGAACTTTGGCAGAACGTATTCAGCAATCTCTTCAATAACCTCGGCAACCGGGCGTTCGCTACGACGCACATGCAGACCTACATGTTGTACCCCGGCTTCACGTAATGCCTGAAGCTCATCAATCAGCGCCAACCGCCCGCAAATGCCGCCGAAACGCACACGTCGCATCGGGGCGTGAGGATTGGCTGCCAGATCAAGGTGGACAAAGCTGATGTAAGGTTTATCCCCACCTACCTCGCGCCACAACCCGACTCGACGCCGATGTTCATCTGGCGTACCCGGGTAGGCGAGCCAGCCATCCATGTGCTCACCAATCCATGCGGGTGATTGCTGACCAAGACCTGCCACCAATAATGGAGCCGCTTCATCTCGTTGCGGAAGCAAGTGCGCACCTTCAGGCAGGCGGCCTTCACCCTGGTCGCGCAACAACTCCACCGTGTCGCGAAAAATCTCTCCCCTCTGATCGTAATCCACGCCGAACAACGGATATTCCATCGGTCGGTCACCACTGGCCACGCCAAGCAGTAAACGCCCATCGCTCAACTCATCAACACTGTTTGCTGACTTCAAGGTGAGCCAAGGCTGACGCAATGGAAGTACAACCGCCGCCGTACCCAACATGATGTTGTCGGTGATTCCGGCCAGGTATCCAAGGTAGGAAAAGGTTTCGAAAACCTGTGCGGCATCGCCGAAATTCGGGTCGTAAACCGGTACATCGCGGACCCACAGAGCACGGAACCCAGCCTTGTCCGCCAGCCTCGCCATCGCTGCATGTTGCTTCAGATCCGGAACACCGAAAGGGCGGTCTTCGGCAATTCGTCGGCGCTGGCCGTCGCTGGACCAATCGTTATCCAGTGGCAGCTCCAGCCCGATGGAAAAACCGTTCGAACCGAGTAATCGTGTAAATCGTGGGTGCATGAAATGACTCCAAAAAGGGAATGACATGCACCCAGTATCCACAGGCCTATCTGCAAGAAAAATGCATGAATCGGAATATCAATTTTGAACAAATCGCACGAGTCAGAAAAAACCAACCGTCGTTTTGGCCCTCAAGGACAACCGTTAGAGGAAATCGCACTAAAGTGACCGCACGGTTTTTGGTATGGTGCAGCTCGTTTTTTAACGGACTGATTTCAAGCCTACGGATCGGCGCCCCTTTTTAGTTAAAGAGCAGCTGCAGAAATGCCCCAACCGATACCGATCAAGGACCACGAAAAAGAGACGCGCCTGGTCAACAAAAGACTGATGGCTTGCGCCTTGTTCGTCGTCGCTATCACCTGCGCACTGGTGGTGCGCATGTACGTACTGCAAGTCGTCGAGTTTGACTATCACTCGACCATCTCCGAAAACAATCGCGTCCACGTATTGCCGATCACCCCCACGCGCGGATTGATCTACGACCGCAACGGCGTGGTCCTCGCCGACAACCGCCCCAGCTTCAACCTGACCATCACCCGCGAACGCGCCGCTGACGTCAAAGAAGAGCTGGACGAGGTGGTCAATCTCCTGCACCTGCCCGCTGAAGACCGGACGCTCTTTGACAAGGCGATGAAGCAGGCGCGCCACCCCTTTGTGCCCGTCACGCTGTTTTACGAACTCAGTGAAGAGCAAATCGCCGTACTCGCCGTCAACGAATTCCGTCTGCCCGGAATCGACGTTGAGCCGCAGTTCGTCCGCCATTACCCGATGGGCGCGCACTTCGCCCATTCCATCGGCTACGTCGGCCGAATCAACGAGAAAGAATCCAAGGCCCTGGACACTGTCGAGTACCGAGGCACCCAATCCATCGGCAAGACCGGGATTGAAAAGTTTTATGAATCAGAATTGCACGGCCACGTCGGTTACGAAGAAGTAGAAACCAACGCCCAGGGTCGCGTGCTGCGAGTGCTCAAACACACCGATCCGGTGCCTGGTAAAAACATCGTCCTGAGCCTCGACGTCAAACTTCAGGAAGCCGCCGAAGAAGCCTTGGGTGATCGCCGCGGTTCAGTGGTCGCGCTCGATCCATCGACCGGTGAAGTGCTGGCCATGGTCAGCAAGCCAAGCTTTGACCCGAACCTGTTCGTGACCGGGATCAGCTTCAAGGAGTACGCGGCACTGCATGACTCCATCGACCGGCCGCTGTTTAACCGCGTGCTGCGCGGTCTTTATGCGCCCGGTTCGACCATCAAGCCTGAAGTGGCGATTGCCGGCCTGGATGCGGGTGTCGTGACCCCGCAGACCCGCGTCTTCGACCCGGGTTATTACCAGCTCCCGGACTTCGATCACAAATACCGTAACTGGAACCACAGCGGCGACGGTTGGGTGGACATGGACGCGGCGATCATGCGCTCCAACGACACCTACTTCTACGACCTGGCGCACAAGCTGGGCATCGATCGCCTGCACGACTACATGGCGATGTTCGGGCTTGGCGAGAAGGTCTCGCTGGATATGTTCGAAGAGTCTGCCGGTTTGATGCCGTCTCAGGCCTGGAAGCGTGCCACGCGACGTCAGGCGTGGTTCCCCGGCGAAACGGTAATCCTCGGCATCGGCCAGGGTTACATGCAGGTCACGCCGCTGCAGCTGGCTCAAGCCACCGCGCTGATCGCCAACAAAGGTGTCTGGAACCGCCCGCACCTGGCCAAGACCGTGGACGGTGTGACGCCAGTGGATGAGCATCCGATGCCAAACATCCTGTTGAAAGACCCGCGTGACTGGGAGCAGGTCAACCACGGCATGCAAATGGTCATGCACGACGCTCGCGGGATCGCCCGAGCGGCGGCTCAAGGTGCGCAATATCGCATCGCCGGGAAAAGTGGTACCGCGCAAGTGGTCGCGATCAAACAGGGTGAGCGCTACAACCGGGCGAAAACCCTGGAGCGGAACCGCGACAACGCCTTGTTTGTCGGCTTCGCACCAGCCGAGCACCCGAAGATTGTCATCTCGGTGATGATCGAAAACGGCGAGGCCGGCGGTCGCGTCGCCGGGCCTGTGGTGCGACAGATCATGGACGCCTGGTTACTCGATCAGGACGGCCACCTGAAACCGCAATACGCCACGCCGAGTAAAGCGCCTGGCGATCCTCACGTTTAACCGATCAAGGCTTCACAGCACAGGCTCACGAATGCTGAGCATGTGCTGGAAGCTTTCGAGGAACACGGTTTCCGCCTGACTCATCTTCTGCTCACGATTCCACAGCAGCTGAATATCAAAATCCACCACCCCATCCTCCGGCGGCAACCGCCACAGCAACCCTTGCTCGACATCCCTTTTCACCAAATGCGTCGGCAGGCAGCCAATCCCGTAACCTGCGCAAATCAATCGGTAAATCTCCTCGAAGCTCGTCGATGAAGCAACGATCTTGCCGGTAAAACCCTGCTGGTCGCGAAACAGCGTCAGAGGTGAAAGATTACCGCCGAGCTGGTCGCTGGTGAAACTGACGAAGTTTTCTGCGGCGAGCTGTTCCAGCGTCAGATTCTCTTGTCCGAACAGCCGATGACGCTGCCCGCAAAAGTACGCATAACGCTCGCGGAACAGCACCCGCTGTTCCAGCCGCGGCTGCGGTAAACGACACAGGCCGACGCCAATGGTCGCGGTCTTCTGCAGCAACGAACTGATGATGTTCGAGCTGCCCATCACCTCGACTTCCAGCTCGATTTTCGGGTGCGTTTCATGGAAATCGGCGAGGAACTCGTCGTAATGCCGCGCCTGAACACCGCTGACGGTCAGAATGCGGATCTTGCCCACCACGTCATCGTGACGACTCTCCACCACAGTGCCCAATCGCGAAATATCGCCGTAGATATCCGTCGCAATGCGCAGGACCTCTTCCCCGGTTTCCGTCAGGTCAAACCGTCTCCCGCTACGGGCAATCAACACGCATTCCAGTTGTTCTTCCAGCCGTTTCAACGCCTGGCTGACGGCTGACTGCGTGATGTGCAACCGCGCTGCGGCACGGCTCATGCTGCCTTCCTGGCCGATCACAAGGTAGGTGCGCAGCAGGTTCCAGTCGAGACGATCATTCAGAAAACGTCGGCCCACCCAGGGGTTAGTGGAAGTCATGACAATCCCATGTAGTAGCAGCGCTAATAGTAAAGATAAGAATATGAAAATTGACTAATCCTGACATGGAAGCGATAAAGCCCACAAGCGCCACAGAGCGCAACCGTAAACAGCCTTCAGTACCTGCCCAAAACTATAAATACACAGGGTCCTTGCATGCACACCACCGCACAGCCGCGTCGAGCGGCGGCCGCTGCCTTCATTGGCACGACCATCGAGTTCTACGACTTTTACATTTACGCCACCGCGGCGGCGTTGGTGCTCGGGCAAGTGTTCTTTCCCAGCAGCGACCCGGTGATGAGTACCCTGGCAGCTTTTGGCAGTTTCGCCGTCGGCTTCATCGCCCGTCCCATGGCCGGCATGGTTTTCGGACATCTGGGCGACCGTCTGGGCCGCAAGAAAATGTTGCTGGTGACGATGGCGCTGATGGGCGTGGCAACTGCCGGCATCGGTCTGTTACCGAGTTACGCCAGCGCCGGTATCTGGGCACCGATCGGCCTGATCGTGCTGCGTTTGATCCAGGGCATTTCCGTCGGAGGCGAGTGGGGCGGGGCCGTGTTGATGGCCAGCGAACACGCGCCAGCCACGCGCAAAACGTTCTACGCATCATTCGCCCAACTCGGCAGCCCGGCCGGTTTATTACTGGCGTTGATTGCTTTTCGCCTG